>NZ_JBVKBG010000001.1:0-1478453 GCF_055657265.1 Streptomyces sp. NPDC107575
GACACCGCCTCCGAGCAGCTCGAGGCCCAGCTTCCGGCCGTGGTGTCGGTGACGGACCAGTCGGGTGAGGCCCGCTACCCCTCGTTCAAGGGGATCATGGCGGCGAAGAAGAAGCCGGTCGAGGCGTGGGACCTGGAGGACCTCGACATCGAGGCCGAGGAGGTGGGCCTGGAGGGTGCCTGGACGAAGGTCGCCTCCGCGGACGAGCGTCCGGCGCGCACCGCGGGCACGATCGTCAAGGACGAGGGCGAGGGCGGCAAGCAGCTCGCCGAGTTCCTCGCGGGCCAGAAGTTCATCTGAGCTTCGAGCCCACCCGTTCCGTCGCCCAAGTTCTTTGTGATTGCAGGAGATTGAAGTCCCATGGCTGAAGTTCTGGTCTTTGTCGACCACGTGGACGGTGCCGTCCGCAAGCCCACCCTGGAGCTGCTGACGCTGGCCCGCCGCATCGGTGACCCGGTCGCCGTCGCGCTCGGCAACGGCGCCGCCGACACGCAGGCTGCGCTCGCCGAGCACGGCGCCGTGAAGGTCCTCACGCACGAGGCCGCCGAGTACGCCGACTACCTGGTCGTGCCCAAGGTGGACGCGCTGCAGGCCGCCTACGAGCAGGTGTCCCCGGCCGCCGTGCTGGTGCCGTCGTCGGCGGAGGGCAAGGAGATCGCCGCCCGTCTCGCGCTGCGCATCAAGTCCGGCATCATCACCGACGCCGTCGACCTGGAGGCCGGTGACGGCGCCCCGGTGGCCACCCAGTCGGTGTTCGCCGCCTCCTACACCACCAAGTCGACCGTGAGCACGGGCACGCCGGTCATCACCGTCAAGCCCAACTCCGCGCCCGTCGAGCCGGCCCCCGCCGCCGGTGCCGTCGAGGCGCTTGCGGTGTCGTTCTCGGACGGCGCCACCGGCACCAAGGTCACCTCGCGCACGCCGCGCGAGTCGACGGGCCGTCCGGACCTGACCGAGGCCGCGATCGTGGTCTCCGGCGGCCGCGGCGTCAACGGCGCCGAGAACTTCTCGATCATCGAGGCGCTCGCCGACTCCCTGGGCGCGGCCGTGGGCGCCTCGCGTGCCGCGGTGGACGCGGGCTGGTACCCGCACTCCAACCAGGTCGGCCAGACCGGCAAGAGTGTCTCCCCGCAGCTGTACATCGCCTCCGGCATCTCCGGCGCGATCCAGCACCGGGCGGGCATGCAGACCTCGAAGACGATCGTCGCGATCAACAAGGACGCCGAGGCGCCGATCTTCGACCTCGTCGACTACGGCGTCGTCGGCGACCTCTTCGACGTCGTCCCCGCCCTGACCGAAGAGGTCAAGACCCGCAAGGGCTGAGACAGTTCCGAGGTCGACGGGGCCGCGTGGTGTTCGCACCGCGCGGCCCCGTCCGCGTACCGGGACGATGTACGGGTCTCGAAAAACACCCATTGACGCCGATCACGCCGACGGTTAACTTCGCTATACGGATTGTTGATTCCGTGAAGTGGAAACATCGAGCATATGGAGAGTGCAGGAATGGGTCAGCAGGAGAAGGTGTCGACGAGCCTCGCGGGCGCGGTCAGCGAGAGCATCAGCGCCTCACTCGCCCCGGTCGACGCGGAGCTCGCCCGCCGCTACCCGGGAGACCCCGGCACCCGTCAGCCCGTCCACACGGTCTACGTCCCCGGTGACGCGTTCAACGCCGACACCATCCGCACCTGGGGCGACAAGGCGCTCGCGCAGCTCGACGAGCACGCCCCGGACGCCGCCTCCTTCGCCGCCGCCCTCGGCCTGAGCGAGGAGCTCGCCGAGCCCGTCTACACCCGCGTACGCGCGAAGCTGGAGCGCGAGCCCGTCGAGGATCTGCGCGTCGACTTCGAGGACGGCTACCGGCCCGAGTCCGACGCCGACGAGGACGAGACGGCCGCGCGCGCCGCCCGCGTCATCGCCGAGGCGTACGCGAACGGCACGGCCGCTCCGTACATGGGCATCCGCATGAAGTGCATGGAGGAGGCGGTCCGCGACCGCGCCATCCGCACGCTCGACATCTTCCTCACGGGCCTCATGGAGCACGGCGGCCTCCCCGAGGGCCTTGTCCTCACTCTCCCCAAGGTGACGTACCCGGAGCAGGTCACCGCCATGGTGCGGATCCTGGAGGCCTTCGAGAAGCAGCACGGCCTGGAGCCGGGCCGGATCGGCTTCGAGATCCAGATCGAGACCAGCCAGTCGATCCTCGGCGGCGACGGCACCGCCACGGTCGCCCGCATGATCGAGGCGGCGGAGGGCCGCGCGACCGGCCTGCACTACGGCACCTTCGACTACAGCGCCTGCCTCGGCGTCTCCGCCGCGTACCAGGCCAGCGACCACCCGGCCGCCGACTACGCGAAGGCGGTCATGCAGGTCGCCGCCGCGGGCACGGGCGTGCGCGTCTCGGACGGCTCGACGAACGTCCTGCCCGTCGGCTCCACCGCCAAGGTCCACGACGCCTGGCGCCTGCACTTCGGCCTCACCCGGCGTGCGCTGGCCCGCGCCTACTACCAGGGCTGGGACATGCACCCGGGCCACATCCCGACGCGCTACGCCGCCGTCTTCGCCTTCTACCGCGAGGGCTTCGAGGCCGCCGCCGCGCGCCTGGCCGCCTACGCCCGGCAGGCCGAGGGCGACATCGCCGACGAGCCCGCCACCGCGAAGGCCCTCGCCGGCTACCTGCTGCGCGGCCTCGACTGCGGCGCCCTCGACACCGCCGAGGTCGCCCGCCTCTCCGGCCTCACCCGCGCCGACCTGGAGGGCTACTCGGCCCCGCGCCGCGGCGACCTGACGGCCACGGCCGAATAGGCCCCAGTCCGTCGCTGCCTTTCCCCGGGGACGGCCGGGGGAGGGCAGCGGTGCGTTTTCCCTCCGGGGGTACTCCAGCCGTCTGCGGCCTTCGACCGACACTCCGGGTAACCCGACCCCCTGCGCCCTTCGGCTGGTGGGGCCCAACCCATCGAGTCTCTGTGCCCGTCGGCCGGTGGGGTCTGGCCTATCGAGTCTCTGTGCCCTTCGGCCGGTGGGGTCTGGCCTATCGAGTCTCTGTGCCCGTCGGCCGGTGGGGTCTGGCCTATCGAGATTCTGTGCCCTTCGGCCGGCGGGCTCCGCCCTATCGGGCTTCTGTGCCCTTCGGACGGTGGGGCCTGGCCTATCGAGCCTCTGCGACCTTCGGCCGGCGAACCCCGCCCCATCGAGCCTCTGTGGTGTTCTGGTGTGGGCCCGGCCATCCGAGTCTCTGTGTTGTTCTGGCGGGGGCCTGGCCGTCGAGCCCTTGTGGTGTTCCGTCGACGGGGCCTGGCCATCGAGCCCTTGTGGTGTTCCGTCGACGGGACCTGGCCACCGAGCCCTTGCAGTCTTCGGGCGTCAGGCCCCGAGCAACCAAGCTCCTCCGGTCTTCGGGCGCCAGGAGCGGGCCATCAATCCTTTGCCGCGTCCGAGCGGTGGCTGTCCGAGCCCCAGGGCCGGACACCACGCCCTCGCGGCGTCCCGGCGGAAGGCCACGTATTTCAAGCCCCTGCGGCGATTGAGCAGCGGGGGCCGGGGTGGAGCCCCGAGGCGTCAACGCCGGTGCCGCAGGCAGGGACACCGGCCGACCCCACCCGTTCAGTCCGCCGGAGGAAGCTCCCCGGACCCCCGCTGGATCAGCCGCGTCGGCAGCTCTATGCGCTCCGGCGGCAGCGCCGCGCCGTCCAACTGCAGGAAGAGCCGGTCCGCCGCCGTGCGGCCCAGCTGAGCCGCGTCCTGGGACACCACCGTCACACCCGGCTTCAGCAGGTCGCCCAGCTCGATGTCGTCGAAGCCGACCAGGGCCACGGGGCGCTCGAGTTCGGACAGGACCCGGACGGCCGTGACCGTCACGCGGTTGTTGCCCGAGAAGATCGCCGTGACCGGATCGGGCCCCGTGAGCATCTCCTCCGCCGCGCGCCGCACCCGCTCGGGCTCGGTGACGCCGAGCGACACCCACCGGTCGTCGACGGCGAGCCCGGCCTCCTCCATGGCCGCCCGGTACCCGCGCACACGCTCGACCGCCGTGTGGATGCGGGGCTGATCGCCGATGAAGCCGATCCGACGGTGGCCCCGGGCGATGAGATGGGCGACGCCGTCGCGCGCGCCGCCGAAGTTGTCCGACAGCACCACGTCCGCGTCGATCTTCCCGGCGGGCCGGTCCACGAAGACGGTCGCGACACCGGCGGCGATCTCCGGCGCCAGGTACTGGTGGTCGGAGCCCGCGGGGATCACGACGAGCCCGTCCACGCGCCGCGCGCACAGCGCGAGCACCAGCTCCTGCTCCCGCTCCGGGTCCTCGGCGCTCGACCCGTTGATCAGCAGCGCGCCGTGCGCCCGGGCGACCTCCTCGACGGCGCGGCTGAGCGGTCCGTAGAACGGGTCGGCCAGATCCTCCAGGACGAGTCCGATGCTGGCCGTACGGCCCTTGCGCAGGACGCGCGCGCTGTCGTTGCGCCGGAAGCCGAGCGCGGCGATCGCCTCCTGTACGCGACGCTCGGTGTCCTCGGTGACACCCGGCTCCGCGTTGACGACGCGGGAGACCGTCTTCAGGCCGACCCCGGCCCGCGCGGCGACGTCCTTCATCGTCGGTCGGTTGCCGTAGCGGTTCTCGGTGCGGCGGGCGGTACGGTCCACTGTGCGCTGTCCTGTCCTGTCGTCCCGGCGTGTGGCGTCGAGCATAGGGCCTGGACAACGTTGTCAGATGCGGGAGAGACTGTCCACCACTGATCGGTTGCCGACTCGCAACCGCCCATCCGACCTGCCGTTCCGGGGGAACTGACACTGATGCACATGGACCTCGTCGCCGCGCTCGACATCGGCGGCACCAAGATCGCCGGTGCCCTTGTGGACGACCGGGGCCACCTCATCGTCCGAGCGCAGCGCCCGACCCCCGCGCAGGAGGACGGCGACACGGTGATGGGCGCGGTGGCGGAGGTGCTCCGCGAGCTGACGGCCGACGCCGCGTGGCCCCGGGTGCGCGCCGTGGGCATCGGCAGCGCCGGACCCGTGGACCGCTCGCGGGGCACGGTCAGTCCGGTCAACGTGCCGGGCTGGCGCGGCTTCCCGCTGGTCGACCGGGTGCGCGCCGAGACGGGCGAGCTGCCCGTCGAGCTGATCGGCGACGGCGTGGCCATCACGGCCGCCGAGCACTGGCAGGGCGCGGCCCAGGGGCACGACAACGCGCTGTGCATGGTCGTGTCGACCGGCGTCGGCGGTGGGCTGATCCTGGGCGGCGAGCTGCACCCCGGCCCGACGGGCAACGCGGGGCACATCGGCCACATCAGCGTCGACCTCGACGGCGACCCCTGCCCGTGCGGCGCGCGCGGCTGTGTCGAGCGCATCGCCAGTGGCCCCAACATCGCCCGCCGCGCCCTCGCCGAGGGCTGGCAGCCGGGGCCCGACGGCGACACCACGGCCGTCGCGGTGGCCCGGGCGGCCCGCGCCGGTGACCCGGTGGCGATCGCCTCCTTCGAACGCGCGGCACAGGCCCTCGCGGCGGGCATCGCGGCCACGGCGACGCTCGTCGAGATCGACATCGCGGTGATCGGCGGCGGCGTGGCGAAGTCCGGCGAACTCCTGTTCACACCACTGCGCCGCGCGCTGCGCGACTACGCCACGCTCTCCTTCGTACAGGGCCTCACGGTGGTCCCGGCCTCGACGGGCACGGACGCCGGTCTCGTGGGCGCGGCGGCAGCTGCGCTGCGCGTGGGCCCGGGTGTCAACGGGGTGCGCCGACAAGCGGTTTGAGGCGTCGCGACTTCGGCCGCTATCCGGGCAGTTGGCGGTCCCTGCGGACCGCCTCGCCCACCGTCCAGGCCGGCGCCAGCAGCCCGTCCAGACCGCCCAGCGAGATCAGGCGGAGCGTGAGGCGGTGGCGGCAGACCACGGTGAGGCGGCCGTCGTGCTCGGCGGCCCTGTGCGCGGCACGCTCCAGGAGTCTGAGGCCCGAGCAGTCGAAGAACGTGGTGCCGGTCAGGTCGACGACCACTACGCGATAGGGCCCCGCGGCCACCGAGTTGAGGATCGGCGAGATCCGGTGGAACGTCAGGATGTCGATCTCGCCGACGAGTTCGACCACGACGCAGTCGCCGACGGTGCGCACTATGGGTGCGGGAACGTCGTCCTCGGGTGCGGACGTGATGTCGATGGCTCCGAAAACGCCGAAAGCGCAGTCCTGATGCCCGCTCTGTAGCATGTGGCCCCCCGGGTCATGTGCCCGGCCGGGTCCGCAAGCGGTACCGGGCGGGCGGAACGAGGTCACCGGGGTCCTGGGTGCCTGATCGATCACGCTAGCCGCAGGATTCCCACGTTGTGGTGGCGTAACGATTCCCAAGCGGCTTACGTCACTTGAAGGGGTGAATATCCCCGAAATCGCTTGACGTCCAGGGGAGTTCAGCCCTGTGTGCTACCCGTGTGTTCGGTGCACACCCCGTGTGAACTCCGCACCGTCACCGGGTGTGCACACACGGTGCCATCCTGCGGTCCGTCGCGCTTGACTGTCCCGAAGAAAGTGCGGGAGGCCATGATCAGGGCCGGTCGTCGACCGTCGGGCAGCGGTCGGCGTCGTCCGGCCCGCAGGTCTCCCGCGCGCGGCTCCGGGGCTCCCCCCGATACCCGGGGTCGCACGGGCGGTGTCATGGCGTGCGACCGCCTGGTACGGAGAGCCCGCCTGCCGCGACTTCCCTGGGCGGTGGGCGGGCGCCGTACGCGGGACCCCACGGCGGTCCGCGAGGCCGCTGGCGTGTACATCGATCCCCTCATCAGCGGCTGGTTTCCGTGGCAGGGTGTTGCGGGCAAGCCACAGGGGGCCGATGGATGAGGGGGAACCGTGATCGTCTGGATCAACGGGGCGTCCCGCGCGGGCAAGACCACCGCGGCGCGGGAGTTGATCGACCTGATCCCCGACAGCACACTCTTCGACCCCGAGGTGATCGACGGCGAACTGGAGCGGCTGCTGCCCGCGAAGCGGCTCGCCGAGGTGAGCGACCATCAGGACCTGCCGATCTGGCGGCGCCTCGTCGTCGACACGGCCGCGGCGCTCCTCGCCGAACTGGGCGGGGTGCTCGTGGTGCCGATGGGGCTGCTGCGCGAGGAGTACCGCGACGAGGTCTTCGGTGGGCTCGCGGCCCGACGGATTCCCGTGTGTCATGTGCTCCTTGCTCCAGGGGAAACGATCCTGCGCGCCCGTGACCCCGCCGGTGAGGCCCCCGCCGACATCGAGCCCTACCGGGCCGCGCTCGCCGGCTGGCTCACCGCCGACGCCTACCCCGTCGACAACGGCGCCCTGTCCCCGTACGAGACCGCGTTGCGGATCGCCGCCGCCCTGCGCACCGGGGACGCGCCGTCCTGCGACATCGTGCAGACGCCCGAGCCGACCGCCGAGACGGTCGCCGCGGGCGTGCTGCTCTTCGACGACGAGGACCGGGTGCTGCTCGTCGACCCCACGTACAAGCCGGGCTGGGAGTTCCCCGGCGGCGTCGTCGAGGCGGGCGAGGCGCCCGCGCGCGCGGGCGTGCGCGAGGTGGCGGAGGAGACGGGCATCCAACTCGACGACGTGCCGCGGCTCCTGGTCGTCGACTGGGAGTCACCCGTGCCGCCCGGCTACGGCGGTCTGCGCCTCCTCTTCGACGGCGGCCGCCTCGTGGGCGCGCGGGCCCGTGAAGTGCTGCTGCCGGGGCCCGAACTGCGCGCCTGGCGCTTCGTGACGGAGAGCGAGGCGGCCGTGCTGCTGCCGCCCGTGCGCTTCGAGCGGCTGCGCTGGGCCCTCAGGGCGCGCGAACGCGGCGCCGCCCACTACCTGGAGGCCGGTGTCCCGGTGGGATGAGCGTGCGCCACCGCCGCCTGCAGCTTCGCGCCCGCCCCGCCCACCACCGGATCGCCGTGCCCGAAGCACGCCACGTCGCTGTCGAGCGCGGCGAGCCGCCGGTACGAGTCGACGGCCCGCGCCTTGTCCAGGTTGAACACGCCGAGGACCACCTGCCCGTCGAGCGGTGACACCGCGATCGCGTCGCCCGTGAACAGCACGCCGTGCGCCGGGAGATGGATCCCGATCGAGCCGTCGGTGTGCCCCGGTGCCCCGATCACGCGCGCCCCGTCCCCGAAGTCGAGCGCGTCACCGTCGTCCAACTCCCTTACGTAGTAAGGGAGCACGGGTTCGGCGGGCGGCGGCGGGAGCAGGGCGAGCGCCTGCGCGTGGAGCGGGCGTTCCCAGTCCTCGTACACGGGCCCCGGGCCGGTTCGCTCGCCCTGTATGAACGGCGCGTCAAGCCGGTGCGCGGACACCTCGGCCCCGCTCAGCCGCGCGAACTCCCCGGCGCCGCCCGCATGGTCCTCGTGGAAGTGCGTGAGCACGATCCGCCGTACGTCGCCGGGGTCGTGCCCCCAGTCCCGTACGGCGTCCGCGATCGGCTCCGCCGCGCCGGGCGCGCCCGCGTCGACGAGGGTCAGTTCGTCGCCGTCGCGCCAGAGATAGGCCTGGCCCACCGGGAAGCGCAGCATGCGCAGCCGGGGCGTGAGGTCGAAGACCTCGGTGGGTGCGTAGGTCGTCATGCCCGCGACCGTACGAGGGGCGCGGGCACGGCGTCGTACGTCTTGGCCCAGAGCAGATTCGCCCTGGAGCGGCGTCAGCTGGCGGTCGCGTACTTCTGCAGGAAGAGGGCCTCCGCCACCGAGAGGCGCTCCAGCTCCTCGGGGGACACCGACTCGTTGACCGCGTGGATCTGGGCCTCCGGCTCGCTCAGGCCGATGAGGAGGATCTCCGCCTCCGGGTAGAGCGAGGCGAGCGTGTTGCACAGCGGGATGGAGCCGCCCTGGCCCGCGTAGCTCATCTCCTGGCCGTCGTACGCCTGCTTCATGGCGTCGGCCATCGCCGCGTACGCCGGGCTCGCGGTGTTCGCGCGGAACGGCTGGCCCTGGCCGACCTGTTCGACCTTCACCCGGGCGCCCCACGGGGTGTGCGCCTCGATGTGCGCCATCAGGAGCTTCGTGGCCTCCGAGGCGTCGGTGCCCGGCGGAACGCGCAGGCTGATCAGTGCGCGGGCGCCCGCCTGCACGGACGGCGTGGCGCCGACGACGGGCGGGCAGTCGATCCCGAGGACGGTGACGGCGGGGCGCGCCCAGATGCGGTCGGCGACCGTGCCGGAGCCGATCAGCTCGACTCCGTCGAGCACCTTCGCGTCGCCCCGGAACGCGTCCTCGTCGTACTGCAGGCCGTCCCAGGACTCGGCGGAGTCGAGACCGTCGACGGTCGTCGAACCGTCCTCGGCGCGCAGCGAGTCCAGGACGCGGATCAGGGCGCCCAGCGCGTCCGGGGCGGCGCCGCCGAACTGGCCGGAGTGCAGGTTGCCTTCGAGGGTGGCCATCTCGACGCGGACCAGCGTCATGCCGCGCAGCGTCGCCGTCGCGGTGGGCAGGCCGACGCGGAAGTTGCCCGCGTCGCCGATCACGATCGTGTCGGCGGTCAGCAGCTCCGGATGCTGCTCGGCGTAGCGCTCCAGGCCGCCCGTGCCCTGCTCCTCGGAACCCTCCGCGATCACCTTGACGTTGACCGGGACGCCGCCGTTCGCCTTCAGCGCGCGGATCGCGAGGAGGTGCAGGAGCACGCCGCCCTTGCAGTCGGCCGAGCCGCGCCCGTACCAGCGGCCGTCCTCCCGCTCGGTGAGCTCGAACGGGGGCGTCACCCACGCCGCCTCGTCCAGCGTCGGCTGCACGTCGTAGTGCGCGTACAGCAGCACCGTCGGCGCGCCCGCGGGGCCCGGCAGGAATCCGTACACCGACTGCGTGCCGTCCGGGGTGTCGAGCAGCGCGACATCCTGGAAACCCTCGGTGCGCAGCGCGTCGGCGACCCAGTTGGCGGCGCCCTCGCTCTCGCTCTTCGGGTACTGCTCGAAGTCCGCCACCGACTTGAAGGCGACCAGTTCGGTCAGCTCCGCCTTCGCCTTCGGCATGAGTGAGGCGACGGTCTCGGCAATCGGATGCGGCGACATGGGCACGCTCCTCGTAGGTGCGACGTTGTGCAGGGTGTGCGAAAGATCCTCCCACAGGGGGCTCGCGCACCGCCCGCCGTAGGATGCCTGGGACAGGTGCGGCAGGCATTCCAAGATGGCCGAAACGGGAGCAGCAGACCATCGTGAGCAGCGAGAATCCGGCGACGGACGGCACGGACGGCAACGAGACGGGCGACGGCGGGCCCTCCGGGAGCGTGTGGGACGTCGTCGTCGTGGGCGCGGGCCCGGCCGGCGCCTCCGCCGCGTACGCGGCCGCGAGCGCGGGGCGTCGGGTGCTGCTCCTGGAGAAGGCCGAACTGCCCCGCTACAAGACGTGCGGCGGCGGCATCATCGGCCCTTCGCGGGACGCGCTGCCGCCCGGCTTCGTGCTGCCGTTCAAGGACCGGATCAACGCGGTGACGTTCTCCCTGAACGGCCGGTACACGCGCACCCGGCGCTCCAAGAAGATGCTGTTCGGGCTCATCAACCGGCCCGAGTTCGACGCCCAGCTCGTCGAGCACGCGCAGAAGGCGGGCGCCGAGCTGCGCACCGGTGTCACGGTGACGAGCGTCGAGCAGCACGGCAGTGCCGTGCCCGACCGGCGCACCGTCGCCGTCGGACTCCAGGGCGGCGAGACGGTCCTGGCGCGGGCCGTGGTCGGGGCCGACGGCAGCGCGAGCCGGATCGGCGCGCACGTCGGCGTGGAGATGGACCAGGTGGACCTCGGCCTGGAGGCGGAGATCCCGGTCCCGCGAAGTGTCGCCGAGGACTGGCAGGGGCGGGTCCTGATCGACTGGGGGCCGATTCCCGGCAGTTACGGCTGGGTGTTCCCGAAGGGCGACACGCTCACCGTCGGCGTGATCTCGGCGAAGGGCGAAGGGGCCGCCACCAAGCGGTACTTGGAGGACTTCATCGCGCGGCTCGGGCTCGCCGGCTTCGAACCGTCGATCTCGTCCGGGCATCTGACGCGCTGCCGCGCCGACGACTCGCCGCTCTCGCGCGGCCGGGTCCTGGTGTGCGGCGACGCGGCGGGGCTCCTGGAGCCGTGGACCCGGGAGGGCATCTCGTTCGCGCTGCGTTCGGGGCGGCTCGCGGGGGAGTGGGCGGTACGTGTCTCGGAGGCGCGCGACGCGGTGGACGCGCGGCGTCAGGCGCTGAACTACGCGTTCGCCGTCAAGGCCGGTCTCGGCGTCGAGATGTCCGTCGGCAAGAGCATGCTGTCGGTCTTCGAGCGCAAGCCGGGGCTGCTGCACGCGGCCCTCACCTCGCTGCGCCCCGCGTGGAACGCGTTCGCGAGGATCACGCGGGGCTCGTCCTCCCTGGGCGAGCTGGTGCGGACGCATCCGGTGGCGGGGCGGGCGCTGTCCCGGCTGGACCGCTGACGGTCGCTCGACCGCCGGCGGTCACTTGAACGTGATGCGGAAGACCGGGTGGTCCGGCGCGATCCGGCGCAGTTCGGCGTCGGGGGAGTCGGGCCCCACCCCGTTGAAGAACACCCCGACCTCGGCCTTCCAGCGCTTGAGGTAGGCGCGCAGGAGGGCCGGCTTGTCGTCGTCCGCGACCTCGGTCGCGGTGAAGGCGTCGGCCTTCTTGCCCAGGCGCAGTTCGCCGCCGCCCGCGGCGCGCATGTTGTGGGTCCACTGGACGTGGCCGCGCGGGGCCACGAGGTAGTCCTGGCCGTCCACGGTCATGAGGTTGACCGGCGTGGTGCGCCACTCGCCGCTCTTGCGGCCCCGCACGGCGAGGACGCGGGAGCCCCAGACGCTGAGACCCCGCCGGGTCATCCACGCCACGGCCCGGTTCATGACGTTCACGGTGAACCAGCCGGGCTTCTTGACGTGCGTGGACGTGGACATGGGGTCCTCCTGGAAAGTGTGAGCGGTGCTCTCGCTTGAGAGCAGTGTGCACCGCTTTGGTGATCCACATCAAGAGCAGTGCTCTCTTTTTTGAGCAGCGCACCGCAATGTGTGCACCGCTCCCCACCCGTGGAAGACTCGAACCATGAGTACGAGCCGCAGCACACCCCCACGCGCCACAAGTGCCGCCCAAGGAGCCCGCGCCCGCGCCCGGCAGGAGGTCACCGCCGCGATCAAGGACGAGGCGCGCAGACAGCTCGCCGAGAGCGGCGCGGCCAAGCTCTCGCTGCGCGCCGTGGCCCGCGAGCTCGGCATGGTCTCCTCCGCCCTGTACCGCTACTTCCCCAGCCGCGACGATCTGCTGACCGCGCTGATCATCGACGCGTACGACGCCCTGGGCGCGGCCGCCGAGCGCGCCGACGTCGGCTTCGTCCGCACGTCGTCGGCCACCGAGCGCTGGAGCGCCGTGTGCGGGGCGGTCCGGGACTGGGCCCTGGCGTACCCGCACGAGTACGCGCTCATCTACGGATCGCCCGTGCCCGGCTACACGGCGCCGGACAGCACGGTCCAGGCCGCCGCGCGCGTCGGACAGCTGCTCATCGGGATCGTCCGCGACGCGCACCAGGGCGGCGGCGTGGTGCCGCCCCCGCTCTCCGAAGGGCTGCGGGCCGAGGCCGGGCGGATGGCCGCGGACCTCGCGCCGGATCTGCCGCCGGAGGTGGTCGCCGCACTCGTCGCCGCGTGGGCGCAGCTGTTCGGGCTCGTCGGCTTCGAGCTGTTCGGCCAGTTCAACCGCGTCGTCGAGGACCGCTCGGCGTTCTTCGACCACGCCGTGTCGCGGCTCGCCCGGGACGTCGGGCTCTCCGCGTAGCCGTACCCCTCCGTAGCCGTCCCCGCCTCGCAGTCGTACTCCCGCGGAAGTACGGGTGATCACCTCGCACGGCGGACGCCGGGGAACGCCCCCGGCGCTTAGCGTGGCGGCATGGACGAGCAGCGCGTACGCGACGGTGGCCCGCCCCGGCAGTGGGGCGGGCCACCGGGGCTGCGCGAGCGCTGGGGACGCGGGCCCGCCGAGGGCGAGCGGCGGTGGCCCTGGCGCTCCACGCTGCTCGTCACCGCGTTCGTGCTCGCGGGGACGAACTTCGCCGCGCACGGGCAGGCGGGCGAGCGCGCCGACCTGGACCTCTTCGCGCGGCTGCTGATGCTCACCGGGGGCGCCCTGCTCCTGTGGCGGCAGCGCCATCCCGTCCTCGTCGCGTTCGGCACGACGGCGTGCGTGACCGTGTACCTGGGCGCCGGATATCCGTACGGACCGGTGTTCCTGCTCGTCGCCCTCGCGTGCTTCTCCGCGATCGTGGCGGGGCGCAGATGGGCCGCGTGGGCGGCCGCCGGGATGCTCTGGGCGGGGCATCTGCTCATCGGGCACTGGCTCTACGCGTATCTGCCGCCGTCGGGGGACGGGCCCGCCCCGTGGGCGCAGGAGGGCATCGTCGCGGCCTGGGTGCTCGCCGTCATGGCGATCGCCGAACTGGCGCGGGTCCGGCGCGAACAGTGGGAGCACGCGCGCGTGGAGCGGGAGAAGGCGGCCAGGCGGCGGGCCGACGAGGAACGCCTGCGCATCGCCCGCGAACTGCACGACGTGCTCGCCCACTCGATCTCCGTGATCAACGTGCAGGCGGGCGTCGGACTCGCCCTGCTCGACACCGACCCGGAACAGGCGCGCACCGCGCTCACCACCATCAAGAGCGCGAGCAAGGAGGCGCTGGGCGAGGTGCGGCAGGTCCTCGACACCCTCAGGACACCGGGCGAGGCGCCCCGCGCACCCGCACCCGGCCTCGACCGCCTCCCGGAACTCGTCGACCAGGCCGCGGGCGCCGGCCTCACCGTCGACGTCACCACCGAAGGGAGGCGGACGGCGCTGCCGCCGGGCGCGGACCTCGCCGCGTTCCGCATCGTGCAGGAGGCGCTCACCAACGTCGTCCGGCACTCGGGCTCACGCCACGCGCGCGTACAACTGTCGTACGGGGACGGCACGATGACACTCACCGTCGACGACGAAGGACCCGCGACCCACGCCGACGCGGGCGGCAGCGGCAACGGGCTCGCCGGAATGCGCGAGCGGGCCGCGGCCCTCGGTGGCACGATCGAGGCGGGCCCGCGCGCCGACGGAGGCTTCCGGGTGGTCGCACGGCTGCCCTTCACCGCCACGAACCGGGAGGCCGCGAAGTGATCCGCGTACTGCTCGCCGACGATCAGTCGCTCGTCCGCGCCGGTTTCAGGGCGCTGCTCGACGCGCAGCGCGACATCGAGGTCGCGGGCGAGGCGGCGGACGGCGAGGAAGCGGTCCGCCTGGTGCGCGAGCTGCGTCCCGACGTCGTGCTCATGGACATCCGCATGCCGCTGCTCGACGGCCTCGAGGCGACCCGCAGGATCGGCGAGGACGCGGACCTGGAGGCGGTGAAGGTGGTCATGCTCACCACCTTCGAACTCGACGAGTACGTCTTCGAGGCCATCCGCTCGGGCGCCTCCGGGTTCCTCGTCAAGGACACCGAACCGGACGAACTGCTGCGCGCCGTCCGGGCCGTGGTGCACGGCGACGCGCTGCTCTCGCCGGGCGTCACCCGGCGCCTGATCGCCGAGTTCGCGGCGCGCTCGAAGGAACCGGCGGCCGCGGCGCCGCTCGCCGAACTGACCGAGCGGGAGCGCGAGGTGATGGCGCTCGTCGGCATCGGCCTGTCCAACGAGGAGATCGCCCGCCGCCTCGTCGTCAGCCCGCTCACCGCGAAGACCCATGTGAGCCGCGCGATGGTGAAACTGGGCGCCCGCGACCGGGCCCAACTCGTCGTCCTCGCCTATGAGTCGGGGCTCGTGCGGCCGGGGTGGCTGGGCTGAGCCCGGCGGCTCACGAAGGGCTCCGCGGGGCCACCAGACCGGATTCGTAGGCGAGCACCACGAGGTGGGCGCGGTCGCGGGCCCGGAGCTTGGACATGGCCCGGTTGATGTGCGTCTTCGCGGTCAGCGGTGTGATCACCATGCGCTCGGCGACCTCGTCGTTGGAGAGCCCGTGGGCGACCAGGACGACGGCCTCGCGCTCACGGTTCGTCAGCTCGTCGAGACCCTTCGCCAGGCCCGGGTGCGGGGGCTGGGTGACGTACCGGTCGATCAGTTTGCGGGTGATCGAGGGCGCGAGCAGCGCGTCGCCGCGCGCCGCGACCCGGACCGCGTGCAGGAGGTCCTCCGGCACGATGTCCTTCACCAGGAAGCCCGCGGCCCCGGCCCGCAGCGCGTCGAAGACGTACTCGTCCAGGCCGTAGTTGGTCAGGACGACGACGTGCACCTGGTCGAGTGCCGGGTCCGCGGCGATGCGGCGGGTCGCCTCGATGCCGTCGACGACCGGCATCCGGATGTCGATGAGCACGATGTCGGGCAGGTGCCGCCGGGTGAGCGCCAGGCCCTCCGCGCCGTCGGCGGCCTCGGCCACCACCTCGATGTCGTCCTCCAGGTCGAGGAGCGCGCGGAACCCGCTGCGGATGAGCGGCTGGTCGTCGACGAGGAGGACGCGGATCGGACCGCCCGGTGATTCGGTCAAGGTGTGCGCTCCACGGGCAGTTCGGCCAGGACTCGGAAACCGCCCTCGGCGCGGGGCTCCGCCCGCAGGGTGCCGCCGAGTGCGGTGACCCGTTCCCGCATGCCGAGCAGGCCGATGCCGGGCAGCGGGGCGGCGCCGGGGGAGGCCCGGCCGTCGTCGTCGACGCGCAGGACGAGGGTGTCCGCGCGGTGGTCGACGGTGACCTCGGCGGTGCGGGCGGCGGCGTGCCGGGCGACGTTCGTCAGTGCCTCCTGGACGATGCGGTAGGCGGTGCGCTGGACGGCGGCCGGCACTTCCGGCCGGCGGCCCTGGACCGTAAGCCGTGTCTCCAGGTCGCCGGTCCCGGCCCGCTTCACCAACTCCGGTATGTCGTCGAGGGTGTGCGGGGGACGTGTGTCGTCGTCCCGCAGTGCCTCCAGGGTCGCCCGCAGCTCCCGGCTCGCCTCGCGGCCCGCCTCCTGGATCGCCAGGAGCGGCTCCGGCACCCGCTCGCCGCGCCTGAGCGCCACGTGGACGGCGACCTCGGCCTGCAGCTTCACGATCGAGATCTGGTGGGTCAGCGAATCGTGCAACTCCCGCGCGATCCGCAGCCGTTCCTCGTCGGCGCGCCGACGCGCGGTCTCCTCCCGCGTGCGCTCCGCCTCGTCCGCCCGCCGCTCGGCCTGCCGCAGCGCTTCCCCCGCGGCGGCCGCCGCGACCAGCCAGCCGAGTTCGAGGGCGCCCCGCGAGTGCGAGAAGGCGTCCCCCACCGACGTGCCGTGCGGTGACACCAAGTACGCGAGGGGGAGCGCGGCCATGACGGCCACGGACGCCACCGCCGTGCTCGTCCGGTGGCCCTCGCGCACCGCTGCGTACACCGCGAACAGATAGGCCACGACCGGTACGTCGACGCCGGTCGCCTGGTAGCCGACCGCGGTCAGGCCGGTCGTCGCGAGCACGGCGACGGGGGCCCGGCGTCGCGCGTACAGTGCGAGGCCGCCGGTCAACAGCAGTGCGCAGCCCAGGAGTTCGAGACCGGAGTCGGGCCGGTCGCCGGAGAGCGCGGCGGCGAGCAGCATGGCCGCGACGCAGCCGGCGATCACCGCGTCCCTGACGCCCGCCCGTACAGCGAACCGTTCGGTGCCCATGCGCGCAATCTAGCCGCAGGACGCCGGGCACGGACCCTGCGCGCGGACGATGTGCCCGCTACCGCCGCCGCGGCAGCAGGGGCGGATGTACCGCGCCCGCGGCAGCCGACTGCGGCGGTCGCCGCAGCCCGAAGAGTCCGCGGCTGCCGGACGACGGCGCCGCGCACCGGCGACATGCTCGAAGCGTCAACTCGCAACACATCGATGACGAAGGAGAATCCCATGTCAGGCCTGATGTCAGCGCGGTCCGCGCTCGCCTCGGTCCGGGCGGCCGAGGTCGACTCCACCACCCTCACCGCCGACCGCGTGTGGGCCACGTCCGCCGCGGTGCTCGGACTCGTCGGCGTGATCCTCGCGGGCCTGGCGCTCGCCCGCGCCGACCGCAGGTACGCCGTCGTGGCGCAGGCGGCCGGACTGGTCGCAGTGGTGATCGGCGCGCTGAACCTGACGCTGGCCGACGGCGGGCCCGGTACCGGCAACGGGGTCGTCGGCGGCGGCATCGCCCTCGTGCTCGGTGTGGCGGCGGCGGTCGTCGGACGACTGGCACAGCGCCGCTCCCGCGGGGGCGGGGCAGCGCCGCACCAGCCGGTCCGGTGACCTCAGACTCCCGAGTGCTCCCGCCAGAACGCGGCGAGCGCCGGGTCCCCGCTCACCTCGGGGAACGGCAGCCGGTTCCACAGCGCCAGGTACAAACGCGCCGCGGGACCGGCCAGCTCGCACTCCGCCTCGCCCACGGCGCCGCGCTCGGCCGCCGGCGGGTCCTGCGTGATGCGCACCGTCCACACGGCGTCCGCGCCGGCGTCGGTGGCGCGCACGCGCAGGGTCCGGGGCACGTCCGAGCGGACCCGGCTGCGCTTGCGGGCGTGGAAGCCGATGAGCAGCTCGTCGATGCCGTCGACGGCGAACTCCGGGGTGATCGGGTCGGGTTCCTCGTGGGTGGCCCGGTTCACGGCCGACTGCGCGTCCACGCGGTGCACGGCCGTCTCGTGCGCCTGGCGGCGCGCCCAGAACGCCAACGGAGAGGGGGCCGGGAGGAAGGACCAGCAGTCCAGGTCGGGCCGTGCGGCCGTGAGGGTGTCGACGAGCCGGCGGTGGCCCTCGCGGTACCAGTCGAGCAGGGCCTCGCCGTCCAGGTCGGAACGGTCCTCCAGAGGTTGGCGCTCCTGGAGCCCCTCCGCCACGTACGAGGTCGCCCAGCGGTGCACCGCGCCCTGGTGCCGCAGAAGATCGCGCACCTGCCAGCCGGGGCACGTGGCCACCTTGGCGTCGACGCCCGCCTCCTCGGCGGCCGCGGCCAGCAACCGGCCTTCGGCGTCCACGATTCGAATGTGTTCGGCAATCTGCATACGCAGAGTCTGCCGCCTCAAGTGTCCGTGTACGCAAGTCAATTGATCACGCGATCACGGGGGCATGTGATCACGCGCTCACGTCGTCGCCACCCGGCGCGTCGCGAAGCCGATCGTGGCCGCCACGGCGGCGAGCAGGGCCACGCTCGTCAGGGCCGCGGACAGCGAGAACCAGTCCGCCATGAAGCCGATCGCGGGCGGGCCGAGCAGCATGCCGCCGTAGCCGAGCGTGGACGCGGCCGCGACGCCCGTGGGTCCGGCGAGCGCTCCCGCGCGTTCGATCGCGACGGGGAAGAGGTTGGCGAGGCCGATCCCGGTGATCGCGAAGCCGAGCAGCGCGAGCCACACCGTGGGCGCCAGCGATCCGAGCAGCATGCCGAACGCGCCGGTCAGTCCGCCGGCCACCAGCGTCCGGGTCCTGCCGAGCCGTTCGAGCAGTGCGGTACCGGTGAGCCGGCCGATCGTCATGGCGAACGCGAAGCACGAGTAGCTGGCGGCCGCGATGCCCGGGTGGGCGTGCAGGTCCTGCTCCATGTGCAGCGCGCTCCAGTCGGCCAGCGCCCCCTCGCCGTACGCCGTGCAGAGCGCGATGAGGCCGAAGACGAGGACGAGGAGGCGGGTGCGGCCGTCGATGCGGGGGCGTGTCCGCTCGCCGGTGTCCTGGTCCGAGGTCGCGGGCGTACGGTCCACCGGCCCCGGCGCCGGGTGGCGCAGCAGGGTCGGGGCGGCGCACGCGGTGACGACGAGGCCGAGCGCGGCGATCGCCATCAGGTGCTTGGTGGGCGACAGATGTGCCGCGACCAGTCCGCCGAGACCCGAACCGACCATGCCGCCGAGGCTGAACGCGGCGTGGAAGCTGGGCATGATCGGCCTGCCGAGGGCGCCGACCAGGTCGACGGCGGCGCTGTTCATCGCCACGTTGATGCCGCCGTACGCCGCCCCGAACGCGAGCAGGACGAGGCCCAGCGCGAGCGGCGAGTGCGTGAGCGGCGGCAGGATCACGGTCAGCGGGAGCAGCACGCCGCAGGCGACGGTCACCGCGTGCGAGCCGAAGCGCCGGCACAGGCGTCCGGTCAGCATCATCGTGATGACGGCGCCGGCCGAGACGCCGAGCAGCGCGAGACCGAGCGCGCTCGCGGACGCCCCGGTCTGCTCCTTGACGGCGGGGATCCGCACCACCCACCCGGCGAAGACGAAGCCGTCGAGCGCGAAGAACGCGGTGATGGCCAGGCGCAGCCGGGCCAGGGACGCGGTGCGGGGGTCGTCGGCGCTGACGGACCCTAGTTTGTTTAGTAGCGGCACAAAGTCAGATTAGAGCGCGACTCCGCGGCCGAACAAGGGGTGGCCCACAGGTGTGTGTAGGTCACACGGTGAGCACCCGCACCCCTGCCTCCTCGAACCGCTCCAGGGTCGCCTTGTCCGCCGCCGTGTCCGTGACCAGGACGTCGACCTGCGACACGTCGCAGATCCGGGCGAACGCCCGGTGGCCCAGCTTGCTGGAGTCGGCCGCGACCACCACCCGCTCCGCCCGCTCGCACAGCATCCGGTTGATCGCCGCCTCCGCCTCGTCGTGCGCGGACGCGCCGTGCGTGACGTCGAGGCCGACGACGCCGAGAACCGCCGTGTCGAGCGTGACCTGACCGAGCACCCCGTCGGCGAGCGGGCCGATCAACTCGTACGACTGCGGGCGCGCGACCCCGCCGGTGAGCACGATCTTGAACTGGGGCCGCACCGCCAGCTCGTTGGCGATGTTGAGCGCGTTCGTGACGATCGTGAGCGCGGGTGTGCCGGACGCGAGATCGGGCCGGACGGCGAGCGCCCGCGCCACCTCCGTCGTGGTCGTGCCGCCGGTGAGGCCGACCGCCTCGCCCGGCGTGAGGAGTTCCGCGACCGCCTTGGCGATGCGCTGCTTCTCGGCGGCGCCGAGCGCGGACTTGTAGCGCAACGGGAGTTCGTAGCTGACCCCGTGCACGACCGCGCCGCCGCGCGTGCGCACCAGCATCTGCTGCTCGGCGAGCCCGTCGAAGTCGCGGCGGATGGTCGCGGCGGAGACGCCGAGTTCGCTCGCCGCGTCCTCCACGTCCAGGCGCCCGCGTTCGACGAGCAGTTCCAGGAGGGACTTCCAGCGGGCGTCGCGGGACATCGGCGGCTCCAACTCCTCGTTCGGTTCGGTGGCACGACCTTAACTGCCATGCGCACTAATGCTTGATTGTGCGCGAAAGCTGGCTATATCTTGCAGGAACACGCATTCACTGAGCGCGCCCCCAGAGGCGTGACCAACCGCGGAGTGGGGGCACGGCATGAGCAACGTCCACAGGGAAAGCCACGTCGAAAACGAACTGAAGAGCCAGCCGGAGTGCTGGACGCGGGCCGCCGGGCTCGCCACCAGGCACAAGGCGGCGCTGCCCGCGGCGGGGGAGCGGGTCGCGATCGTCGGCTGCGGCACCTCCTGGTTCATGGCGCAGGCCGCCGCCGCCCTGCGCGAGCAGGCCGGTCAGGGCGAGACCGACGCCTTCGCCGCGTCGGAGTTCCCCTCCGGCCGGACCTACGACCACGTGATCGCGCTGACCCGGTCCGGCACCACCACCGAGGTCCTCGACCTCCTCGCCGCCCACCGCGGCAGGTCCCGCACCACGGCGATCACCGGCGACCCGGCGACGCCGATCGCGGACGCCGCGGACGATCTGGTCGTCCTCGACTTCGCCGACGAGCAGTCCGTCGTCCAGACCCGCTTCGCCACCACCGCCCTCACGCTGCTGCGCGCACACCTCGGCCTGCACTCCGAGCAGGCGGTCGCCGACGCGCGCACCGCGCTCGCCGAGCCGCTGCCCGAAGGCCTCGTGGACTGCGAGCAGTTCACCTTCCTCGGCCGCGGCTGGACGGTCGGCCTCGCGAACGAGGCGGCGCTGAAGATGCGCGAGGCGTCCCTGTCCTGGACCGAGGCGTACCCGGCGATGGAGTACCGGCACGGCCCCATCAGCGTCACCACCTCCGGCACCGCCACGTGGATGCTCGGCGACGCCCCCGAAGGCCTGGCCGAGCAGGTCGCCGCGACGGGCGCGCTCTGGATCGAGGGCCGCCTCGACCCGCTGGCCGAACTGGTCCGCGCCCAGCGCCTCGCGGTCGCGGTGGCCGCCCGTCGCGAACTCGACCCGGACCGTCCCCGCCACCTCACCCGCTCGGTGATCCTCGACGCCAACTGACCCGTCCAACAAGGCTCTTGAGAAGGGAGGGGCCGTGCCCCTCGCAGCAACAGGAACCCTCGTGGGCGCGGCGGCGGACCGGCGCGGCGCCGTGGCCGCGTTCAACGTGATCACCCTCGAACACGTCGAGGCGGTCATCGCGGGCGCCGAGGCGGCCGACGCCCCGGTCATCCTCCAGATCAGCGAGAACGCCGTGCGCTACCGCTACGGCCGCCTCCTGCCGCTGGCGCGCGCCGCGGTCGCCGCCGCCGATGCCGCGCGCGTCGACGTCGGCCTGCACCTGGACCACGTACAGAGCGACGACCTGCTGCGGCAGGCCGCCGACGCCGGGTTCGGCTCGGTGATGTACGACGCCGCGCGCCTGCCCTACGACGAGAACCTCGCCGCGACCCGCGCCGCCGTCGACTGGGGGCACGCCAACGGCCTGTGGGTGGAGGCCGAGCTGGGCCAGGTCGGCGGCAAGGACGGGGCGGCGCCGCTGGACGCGCACGCGCCCGGCGCCCGCACCGATCCCGGGGAGGCCCGCGCCTACGTCACCGACACGGGCGTGGACGCGCTCGCCGTCGCGGTCGGCTCCTCGCACGCGATGACGACCCGTACGGCCACGCTCGACCACGACCTGCTGAAGGCGCTCGCCGAAGGGCTCGACGTGCCGCTGGTGCTGCACGGCTCGTCCGGCGTGCCCGACGACGAACTGGCGGCGGCCGTCCGCGGCGGCATCGCGAAGGTCAACGTGGGCACGGCCCTGAACATCGCGATGACCACCGCGATCCGCGAGTTCCTCACCGCACACCCCGAGGCGGTCGACTCGCGCAAGTACCTCGGGGTGGCGCGCGAGGCGATGGCGCGCACCGTGAGCGAGCTCATCGGGGTGGTGCGGGGCTGAGAGGTGTCGCCGGTGTTCCGGAGGTCCTTGGTGTTTCGGACGCTCTACGGGCGCCAGTAGACGGACTTGACCCAGATCGTCGCGAGCGCGTCGATGGCGCGCTCCTCGTCCACCGCGCTGCCGTCGCCGCGCCCCATCCAGATGTAGCAGGAGTGCTCCAGCATCGCCGAAAGGGCCGACGCCGTCAGCTCGGGGTCGGCCCCGGGGCAGTACCCGTCCTGCTGCGCCCGCCGGATCTCGGCCGCGATCATCCGCGTGCCCCCGGCGCGGATCGCGAGCCACCGGTCGCGGAACTCCTCCTCCAGCATGGACGCCTGGAACACCCCGACGAGTTCGCCGCGGTGCCTGCGGTACGTGTGCCAGAACGCGGCCACCGCCTCGCGCAGCGCCTCCTGGGGTGCGAGGCCGGCGCGGTAGGGCCGCTTCGTGAGCTCGGAGGCCTCGCGGTGGAAGTCCTCGGCGAGCGCGGCGAGGAGGTCGGCCTTGGTGTCGTAGTAGTTGTAGAACGACGCCACCGACTTGCCGGCCTCGGCCGCGATGTCGCTGATCCGCGCGTTGAGATAGCCGTCCCTGGCGAACACGGTCCGGGCGGCGGCGCGGAACGCCTCGTCGGTCTCGCGGCCCTTCCGGGTCGCCTTCGCCGTCCGCTCGGCGCCCGGCCGGGCCGCGGTCGTCGCCTTGCGCGCGGGCCTGACGGTGTGTCTCCTCATGCTGCGGCCTCCCCCTCTCGACGCCGCGATGCTATCCGGACCTGCCCCGCACCTGGGACGACGGGTCTTCGTGGGCGCTACGAGACCCGGCGGGCGTGCCCGGCCCAGAACGGTTCGCGCAAGGGCCCCTTGAGCACCTTTCCCGTGGCGTTGCGCGGCAGGTGTGCGGCCACCGTGATGCCGGTGGGTGTCTTGAAGTGGGCGAGCCGCTCCCGCGCCCAGCCGAGGAACGGCTCGGGCGCGAACTCCCGCTCCGTGTCGGCGGGGACGAGGACGGCGTGCACCGTCTCGCCCCAGCGCGGGTGCGGAACGCCGATGACCGCGACCTCGCGCACCGCGGGATGCGCCGCGAGCACCGCCTCCACCTCCGCCGGATACACGTTCTCGCCGCCGGACACGATCATGTCCTTGAGCCGGTCGACGAGCGTGAGGTAGCCCTCGTCGTCGAACGTGCCGATGTCCCCCGTGCGATAGAAGCCGTCGGCGGTGAGCACTTGGCGGGTGGCCTCAGGATCGTTCCAGTAGCCGGGGAAGGGGGCCGCGCCGCGCACCTGGATCTCGTCGTGCTCGCCGAGGCGTATCTCCCAGCCCAGCGAGGGGCGGCCCGCCGTGGCGAGGCGTCCGCGGGACACGTCGTGGTCGGCGGGCGTCAGCGAGCTGATCGGCAGCGGCCCCGTTTCGGTGCTCGCGTACGCCTGCCGGAACCGGCAGCCCAGCGTGGTGACGGCCCGCTCCAGCACATCGGGTCTGATGGCCGACGCCCCGTAGACGATCTCGACCAGCGCTGACAGGTCCGGCGGCGTGCCGCGCGAGGCGACCTCCGACGTCACCGCGTCCACCAACGTCGGTACGAGCTGGGTGAGTTGGATGCGCCGGGCCGACAGCTCGTCCACGAACCGGGACGCCGCGAAGCCGTCCAGCAGATGCAGATGGCCGCCCGTGAACAGGGCGTATCCCAGATTCACGAGCCCCGCGACGTGGAACAGCGGCAGCGCGCTCAGGTGGCGGGCGCCCGGCACGGCCTCCGGCACCTCCAGGGACATGAAGGTGGCCGCCGAGATCAGCATCTCGTGGGTGACCGGCACCAGTTTGGGCCGCCCCGTCGTGCCGCTGGTGTGCAGCAGCGCGCAGGGGGAGTCGGCCCGCATGCGCTCGTGCGGGCGGACGGGGGCGGGCGAGGCGGCCGGGGTGTCGGGCACGAGGGGGAGGACGGTGCCGTCGAACCCGTCGACGGAGTCGATGAGTGGGGCGCACGCCTCGTCCACCACGACATGACGGGGTTTCATCATGCCGAGCAGGACCGCGACTTCGGGCGCCGCCAGCCGCCAGTTCACCGGTGCGGGCAGCGCACCGGCCCGCAGCAGGCCGAAGAGCGCGACCCCCCACTCCACCCTGTTGTGCGCGAGCAGCGGGACCACGTCGCCCGGTGTCACCCCGGACGCCGCGAGGCGCGCCGCCTCCCGCTCCACCGCGTCCGTGAGGTCCGCGTAGCCGAGCTCGCCTCCCCGGTCGTCGCTGAGCGCGAGCCGGTCGGCGTCGTGCGCGGCGCGCCAGTCCAGAACGTGCTGCCAGGCCGGCACGGCGTCAGCCGGCGGTGGCCGGGGAGACCCGGTCGGCCGCGATCTTCGGGGTGTGGGCGACATCTCCCGGCGCGCCCATCTCCCGGCGCCAGCAGGCGAATTCGAGCAGGATGCCATCGGGGTCCTGGAAGTAGAAGGACCGCACGAAGACGCCGTCGTGCAGCTTCTCGGCGTACCCGTCCTCGCTGTCGTCGTGGTCGATGACCGGGCTGACCCGGACGCCGTCCTCCTTGAGCCTGGCGCGGTACTCCAGGAACCGCTCCTCCGGCACGTTGATCGCGACGTGGTTCATGGTGCCGACCGCCGAGGTCCACTCGCCGATGCCGGGCACGGTCACCGGCCGGGACACCCCCGGCACCGCGTCGGGCGCGTCGGCGAACCAGAAGAACGCCAGCGCGTTGCCGCCGCCCATGTCGAAGAAGAAGTGCTGCCCGGCGCCGCCCGGGAACTCGATCGTCTTGATCAGACGCATGCCGAGGACGCGTGTGTAGAAGTCCACCGTGCGCTCCATGTCCGCGCACACCAGGGCGAGATGGTTGACCCCGCCCAGCTCGTACTTCGGGTTCCGCCATGTCATGTGCCGGACCTCCTGTCGTCGACCGGTGAATCCTGTTCTGAATCTAAACTCAGATTCAGAACTGCGCTAGGGTGCCGACGCATCAGGCGTTCGGGGGCCCTTGGTCACCCGCTCCCGTCAGCCGGACCGGTCAGCCGTTCTCGTCAGAGGAGGCAGCGCAGTGCAGGAAATCACCAGGGAATTCGTCGGGTTGGCATCGCCACTGGTGGGGCGGGCGGGGGCCGGAGGCCATCCCTGTCAGGGCATCTACCACCACCCCAAGGGGCACCGGCCGACCACGGCGTTCATCGCCACCCACTACAACGTCGACTTCTCCGAGCACTACTTGGCGTCGTATCTCGCCGAGCGGGGCTACGGCTTCCTCGGCTGGAACACCCGCTTCCGTGGCAACGAGCCGTACTTCCTCCTCGACCACGCGCTGGCGGAGATCGGCGTCGGGGTGCGCTGGCTGAAAGAGGTCGCGGGCGTCGAACGCGTCGTGCTGCTCGGCAACTCCGGCGGCGGCTCGCTGATGGCGGCCTACCAGTCGCAGGCGGTCGAGCCGAACGTGCTGCCCACCGCGGGTGCCCGGCCCGTCGAGGCGATCCAACGCCTCGACGCGGGCGACCTGTTCGTGGCGCTCGCCGCGCACTCCGGGCGGCCCGAGGTGCTCACCAACTGGATGGACCCCTCGGTCACGGACGAGACCGACGCCCTCTCCGTGGACCCGGACCTCGATCCCTTCGACCCGCGCAACCCGGCCCCGTACGACGAGGAGTTCCAGCGGCGCTACCGGGCGGCGCAGCGGGCCCGCAACGAGCGGATCACCGACTGGGCGCTGGAGCGGCTCGACGCGCTGCGCGGCACCCGTGCCCGCGACGAGCTCTTCCAACTCCACCGCACCTGGGCCGACCTGCGGATGATCGACCCGGCCATCGAGCCGTCGGACCGCCGCCCGAACTGGTGCTACCTGGGCGAACCCGCCCGCGCCAACTACGGCATGTTCGGCATCGGCAAGCAGTCCACCCTCCGCACCTGGCTGTCGATGTGGAGCCTGCGCACCTCGCAGTGCATCGCCGCCCCGCACCTCGCCAGGATCACCGTGCCGTCCCTCGTGGTGCACGCCACCGCCGACGCCTGCGTGTACGACAGCGACGCCGACGCGCTGTTCCGCCATCTCGCCGCCACGGACAAGCGCCTGGAGACCGTCAAGTCCGACCACTATCTCCAGGAGCCGGACGACACCAGGGCCGTGGCCGCGGACCTGATCGCGAACTGGGTGGCGCAGCGGACGCCGTGACACCACGGACGTTCGGAACGGGAACGGGGATGGCAACGGGAACGGGAACGGACGAGGAGGCGCACGGATGCAGAGCTGGATCCATGTCCTGGAATGGCGGGCCACCACGCGCCCGGACATCCCCGCGCTGATCGACGACCGGGGGACCCGACTCACCTACGCCGAGCTGCTCGCCGCGGTGGAACGCCGGGCGGGTGGCTGGTCGCGGGCGGGTGTCGCGCCCGGAGACGTGGTCGCGGTGGTGGCGCGCAACAGCGCGGACTTCTTCGTCCACTGCTTCGCGCTGATGCGGGCCGGCGCCGTCCCGGCGTTGGTCAACTGGCGCCTGTCACCGGGAGAGTTGAAGGACCTCTTCGACCTCCTCCAACCGGTGGCCGTCGCCGCCGACGCGGACTTCACCGCACCGCACGACCTCCCCCTCCGCGTCCGTATCGGCGGGGGCCCGCTCCCCGAGGGATGGCGCGACGGCGACGCCCTGGACGCACCCGCCCCGACCCGCCCGGTCGAGCGGCTGCGGAGCGACGCCGTGATGGCCCTCGTGCACAGCAGCGGCACCACCGGCAGGCCCAAGGCGGTGCCGCTGCGCCACGGGGCACTGATCACCAGCGTCGCCGCCTTCGCCCTGGAGATCGGCGACCAGATCGCGGGCGCGCGCCACCTCCAGCTGATGCCGCTCTTCCACCTGGGTGGCCTCGGCCAGGCGCTCCAAGTGTTCCTCACGGCAGGCACGTTGGTGGTGCCCACGGCGTTCCGCCCGGCGGAGGCGATCGACACGGTCGAGCGCGAGCGCGTCCAGTTCTTCACGGCGGGCCCTTCCATCGTCGACATGCTCGTGGCCGAGGTGCGCGGCCGCGAGCACGCCCCCGACCTGTCGAGCCTCGTGGAGATCGCCTACGGTTCCGCGCCCATCGCCCCGAGTTCGCTGGAGGCGGCCCTCGCCACCTTCGGCTGCCGGTTCCGGCAGATCTACGGCAACACCGAGAGCCAGAGCATGATCAGCCTGCTGGCGCCCGAGGACCATCAGCCGGACAACCCGCACCTGGCCACGGCGGGCCGGATCTCCTTCGGCTGGGAGACGGCGATCGTCGACGCCGGGGGACGGCCGGTGCCCACCGGTGAGGCGGGCGAACTCCTGATCCGCGGCGACTGCCTGTTCCACGGCTACTGGAACGCCCCGGACACCACGGCCGCGGCCTTCACGGACGACGGCTGGTACCGCACCGGAGACATCGCCCGGCTCGACGCCGACCGCTGTCTGACCATCCTGGACCGGGCCACCGACATGATCATCACGGGTGAGGAGAACGTCTACCCCGCCGAGGTCGAGGCGGTCCTCGCGCGCCACCCCGGGATCGCGGAGTCCGCGGTCGTCGGCCGCCCCGACGCGCGCTGGGGCGAGGCGGTGCACGCCGTCGTCGTCGCGGCGGAGGGCGAGGCACCGACGGCGGAGTCGGTGATCGCCTTCACCCGCTCACACCTGGCCCACTTCAAGTGCCCCCGCAGCGTGGAGTTCACGGCCGAACTGCCCCGCACGACGACCGGCAAGGTGCTCAAGCGCGAGCTGCGCGGCAACCGCCCCGCCCGCTGACCCCTCCAGAGGAGTGCCCATGGACACCCAGCGCACCGACCAGCCCGCAGCGGATCGGTTCGACGGCCTCATCGACCGGTTCCTCGCCGCCATCGAGGCCGGCGACATCGACACCGTGCGCTCGCTGTACGCGCCGCACGCGGTCATCTGGCACAACGACGACCTCGTGGAACAGTCCGTGGAGGACAACCTCAAGGTGCTGCGCGGCCTGCACCGCACGGTCACCGACCTCCGCTACGAGATCGTCCGCCGCGCCCACCTCACCGACGGCGCGCTCCAACAGCACGTCCTGCACGGCACACTCCCCGGCGGCGCCCCGGTGACCCTGCACGCCGCGATGTACGTCCGCGTCGAGTCCGGCCGTATCACCCGCATCGACGAGTACCTGGACTCGGCCCACCGTGCGACGATCCGGGCGGCGAGGGAGGCGCAGGCGGGGTGAGGCGCCCGGCGTCACACGAACGCGGGGGCGGCCGCACCGCCCCCGCATGCCTCAGTCCAACGCCCCCTCGTGGTACTGAACCCCCGGATTCCACAGCAGGAATCCCTTGATGCCGTCGGAGCGGGCCGCGTCGAGTTGGGCGCGGACCTCCTTGTCGCCGTAGGAGACGCCGAGGGAGAAGTCCTGGATCCAGGGGACGATCTGCGCGTCGGTGTGCTTGGTCTTCTTCGCGAAGGCCGCGAGGGAGCGCTTGGTGATCGGGTACGGGTGGGAGTTGGGGTCGGAGACGCCGTACTCGCCCTTCGCCCAGTGCGAGGGGTAGATCATCGGCGAGATGTAGTCGGCCTCCTGCGCGAGCAGGCCGACGTCCTGGGCGATCTCCTTCGGGCGGTCGACGGCGATGCCGAACACCGAGACACCGAGGAACGCGTTGTACTTGCGCACCGCCGCGCGGGTCTCGCCGACGACGTCGGCGACGGACCGCTCGGGCGTGGTGTCACCGAGGCCGGGGAAGGACATCTTGCTCATCGGGCCGTCGGGGCGGCGGATGTAGTCGTAGAGGATGTCGTCGAAGCCCAGCTTCGCGGCCTCCGCGGCCAGGTCGATGTTGTACTTCCTGACCTCCTTGTTCGCGAAGTTCGTGAAGGAGAGCTGGCCGTAGCTGCCGCCGTTGTAGGCGCCCCCGCCCGGGGTGCGGACGACCCGGTCACGGTGGCCGGATTTCCATGACTTCGTGGCGAGGATCGGATCGCGGAAGGCGACGATGCGGCCGACGACCGTGCCGCCCGCGGCGTGGATCTCCTTGATGGCCTTCTTCGCGTCGTAGTACCCCTTGGTGGCGCCGACGCTCTTCGCGAGCGGCACCTTCGAGTCGTAGCCGATCTCGCCCAGCTCGTCCTTGATGTCGAGCTGCACGGCGTTGATCTTCTTCTGCTTCAGCATCTTCATGACCGGTCCGCGCAGCGCGTCCGAGGCCCAGCCCTGGGCGCTGACGTGCACGGCCTTCAACAGCGGCCGGTGCACGGTGAGTTCGGCCTCGCGGCGTGCGGTGTTGCCCGCGGCGTCCGTCGCGGTGACCGTCGTACGCCCCGGTGGGCGCGGGAGCCGGACCGCGAAGGCGCCGTCCTTCGCGGGCTTCGCCGTGTGCCCCGCGACGGATATCTCGCGTGCGCCGGCCGCCGTGCCCTTGACGGTGACGGGCTCGCGGAAGCCGTCCGCCTTGGTGTCGGACACCTCGAGGCGGGGTGCCTCGGTGTCCACCGTCAGTTTTCGGACGACCTCGGTGTCACCGGTGGGCCAGGAACCCGGGTGGGTGACACGCAGCTCGTGTGTGCCGTCCTTGATGTCACCCAGGCCGACGGCGAGGGTCCCGGCGCCGCCGTGCGCGGGGCGCGTCCGCAGGGGCTTGCCGTCGAGGGTGACCTTGGTGCCCTTGAGTTTGTCGCCCTCGGCGCCCGTGACCTCGAACTCGCCCGTGCGCAGGAGCTGCGCGCCCAGCCTGCCGTCGTTCGGCAGGCCGACGAGGTTCAGGGCGGTTCCGTGTGCGGCGCGTAGCGAGAGTGTGCCGCCTATGGCGAGAACCAGTGCGAGCAGTACGCAGGCGAGGATGACCGGCCGTCTGCGCGGGAAGCCCGCCGGGGAAGCACTGGCCGCAGGGTCGGAAACGGAACCGGATGTGCGGGAGGTGGGGGAGCGGAGCCAGTTCTTCCAGTCGAGCCGCATCAGCAGATCCTCCAGGAGGTCTCGTGCGTCGTGGTCCTAGCCGTCTTCTTCGCGTTCTCCGTCTTCATCGGTTCGGCACAACTGCCGTACCCGCTCTGGTCCTTGCGATGGCCGCGGTCTCCTGCGGCGGCACCGGGAGCGATGCGCCCCATGACGGGGCCAAGTCCCCTGCGTCCGCCGGTGACCGGCAGGCTTCCCGTTCCCCGACCTCCGGACACTCTTCCGGGGCAGCGAAACCGGCCAAACCTCCGGCGCCGGACAAGGTGCGCGCCAACGAGCTGGGCGCCGTGCCGGTGCTCATGTACCACCAGATCCTCGAGAAGCCGAAGAGCGCGTACGACCGGACACCCAAGGACCTCCGCGCCGAACTGGAACGTCTGGTGCGCGAGGGGTACGTGCCCGTGACGGCGGGCGACTTCGAAACGGGGAAGATCGACATCCCGGCCGGCGCCCACCCGGTCGTCCTCACCTTCGACGACTCCACCGACAGCCAGCTCCGCCTCGGCGCCGACGGCGAACCCACCAAGAACTCCGCGATCGGTGTCCTGCGCTCCGTCGCCCGCGAGCACCCCCGCTTCAAGGCCCGCGCCACCCTCTTCGTGAACGGCGACGCCTTCGCCGCCACCGGCCAGAAGAAGGCCCTGACCTGGCTGAACAAGAACGGCTTCGAGATCGGCAACCACACCCTCGACCACGCGAACCTCGCGCAGAGCGGCACCGCCAAGGCCCGCGCCCAGATCGCCGAGGGCCAGCGCTCCATCGAGCGCGACGTCCCCGGCACGGACGTCCGTTCCCTCGCCCTCCCGTACGGCATCCAGCCCGAGCCCGCCGACCTCGCCCTGACCGGCAGCGCCTCCGGCACGACGTACAAGAACCGGGGCGTCTACCTCGTCGGCGCGAACCCGGCCCCCTCCCCGTACGCGGACTCGTTCGACCCCGCCGCGATCCCGCGCATCCGCTCGGCCCCCGCCAAGGGCAAGGACGCGAACTACAGCTCGACGCACTGGCTCGACCAGCTCGCTGCCGGGAAGCTCGCGCGCTACACGTCCGACGGCGACCCGGACCACGTCTCGTACCCGAAGGACACGGCGGCCGAGCCGGGGAAGGCGGCGGAGAAGGGGAAGCTCCGGCCGTACTGAGGCGACCGCGGGCACCGGGCCAGGTGTCATCGGCAACACTGGAACCCATGAACGAACTGTTCGCCCGCGACCGCACGGAGATCGCGCCCGGCGCCGTCCACGTCCCCGACTGGCTCGACGAGGGCGAACAGCGGCACCTGGTCGAGCTGTGCCGGACGTGGGCGCGCCCGCCCGCCGGCCTGCGCGAGGTGCGGCTGCCGGGCGGGGGCCGGATGAGCGTGCGGCAGTTCGGACTCGGCTGGCACTGGTTCCCGTACGGGTACGCGCGCACCGCCGTCGACGGCGACGGGGAGGCGGTGAAGCCCATGCCGCAGGAGCTGGAGGCGCTCGGCCGGCGCGCCGTCGAGGCGGCCTACGGCGCCGGACACACCACCGACCCGTACGACATCGCCCTGATCAACTACTACGACACCGATGCCCACATGGGCATGCACAAGGACCGCGACGAGAAGTCGGCGGCGCCGGTGGTGTCCCTCAGCCTCGGTGACACCTGTGTCTTCCGGTTCGGCAACACCGAGACCCGTACGAAGCCGTACACGGACGTCGAGCTGCGCAGCGGGGACCTGTTCGTGTTCGGCGGCGACGCGCGGTTCGCGTACCACGGGGTGCCGAGGACCGAGCCGGGGACGGCGCCGCAGGGGCTCGGCCTGAGCGGGCGGCTCAACATCACGTTGCGGGTCAGCGGCTTGTAGGGAGGTGGGTGTGCGGATCCGCCGCGGGGCGTCGAGCGGCTACCATTCCTGAGCGTGATCAGGGCGAGGAGTTGCTGATGGGCGGCGGCAAGACGGCCTCCGGGACCGGGGGCCACACGGCGGGCGACGCGGCCGGGCGGCCGCCGCGTCTGGAGCGGGGGCGCAGTGCGCTCGGACCCGCGCTCGAACTCGTCCACACCGGGCGGGCGCCCACCCGTGCCGTGCTGACCGCCGAACTCGGTGTGACCCGCGCGACCGCGGGAGCCGTCGCCGCGGAGCTGGAGGCGCTCGGCCTCATCCGCATCGACGCGAAGCCCAGCGCGGCGTCCGGCTCGCAGGGCCGTCCTTCGCACCGCTTGTCCGTCGCGGACGAAGGCCCTGTCGCGCTGGCGGCACAGGTGCACTCCGACGGCTACCGGGCCGCACTGGTCGGCCTTGGCGGCGGCATCGTCGCCACGACGCCCGGCTGCGAGATCATCGACCCCGACCCGGCGGACGTCCTGCGTTCGGTGGTGGAGGCGGGCGTCCGGCTCCTCGAAACCACGGGGCGGCGCTGCGTGGGCGCCGGCCTCGCCGTCCCCTCCGCGGTCGCCGAACCGGACGGCACGGCCCTCAACCCGCTGCACCTGGCGTGGCCGGTGGGCGCGCCGGTGCGGCAGATCTTCACCGACTGCGTACGGGAAGCGGGCCTGGACATCCCGGCGTTCGCGGCCAACGACGTCAACCTGGGCGCGCTCGCCGAGCACCGGCACGGCGCGGGACGCGGCGCGCGGGACCTGCTGCTCGTGGCGACGGGCCACCGGGGAGTGGGCGGCGCGCTCGTCCTCGACGGGCATCTGCACACCGGCAGTTCGGGCCTCGCCCTTGAGGTCGGCCACCTCACGGTGAACCCCGAGGGCCGCCCCTGCCACTGCGGGAGCCGCGGCTGCCTGGACGTCGAGGCCGACCCGCTCGCCTTCCTGACTGCTGCGGGCCGCGCCCCCGACCCCGGCGGCTCGCTCCTCTCGCAGGCCCGCGGTGTGATGGCCATGGGGAAGGACGACCCGGACGTCCGCGCGGCGACCGCGCTCCTCATCGACCGCCTCGGTCTCGGCCTCGCCGGGCTGGTCAACATCCTCAACCCGGACCGCATCGTCCTCGGCGGCCTGCACCGCACCCTCCTCGACGCCGACCCCGAGCGGCTGCGGGCCGTCGTCGCGGACCGCAGCCTGTGGGGCCGCAGCGGCAGTGTCCCGATCCTGGCGTCGACGCTGGACCACAACAGCCTGGTGGGTGCGGCGGAGTTGGCCTGGCAGCCGGTCCTTGACGATCCGCTGGGAGCCCTCAGCGGGGGCTGACGCCGACCGGCTCCACGACGGGCTCCTCCGGGGCAGGGGCGGCCTGATTCCTACGGGCCGTCAGATCCGGTACGAGCGAGGCGATCCCGGCGAGGGCGAGCGCCAGACCGACCCACAGCGGCGCCCGCAGCCCGTACGCGTCGATGACGACACCGCCCACCGAGGTGGCGATGACGATGCCGAGCGTGATGAACGAGGAGTGCACGGTGTTCACCAGCGCCCCCGCGTTCCCCCGGCGCTGCACGCGGACGACCATCGCCGGGTTCATGGTGACACCCACGAGGCCGATGCCCAGCATGCACACCACGGCGGCCGTACTCACCTGCGAGAACAGCGCGAAGCCCAGCAGGAACAGGGAGTTGAGGGCGAGCCCGGCCAGCAGCACGGTGAGGGTGTGCCGGTCGGCGAGCCGCCCCGTCACCGTGTTGCCGATGACGGTCGCCGCCCCGTAGGCGACGAGCAGGAGCGGCACGGTGCCCGCGCCGAACCCGGAGATCTCGGTGAGGATCGGGCCCAGATAGCTGAACGCGGCGAACGTCGCACCGATCACGAGCGTGCTGGTCGACAGCGTGAACCACAGCCGCCCGGACCGGAACACCCCGAATTCCTCCCGAAGTTGACCGCCTCCCTTGCCCTTCGCCACATCCGGCACGCCGACGAGGGTTGCCGCCGCGGCGAGCACCGTGATCCCCGAGATCACCCAGAACGCGGCGCGCCAGCCGAGCCGGTCACCGATGAACGTGGCCAGCGGAAGCCCGAGCAGCGTGCCGAGCATCAGCCCGTTGAGCGCCACGGAGACGGCGCGGCCGCGCACTTCGGGCCGGGTGAGCTGCGCGCACATGGCGAGACCGATGCCGAAGAAGGCCTGCGAGGCGACGCCGGTGACGATCCGCGCCATCAGCATCACCGCGTACGTCGACGCGGTCGCGGCGAGCACATTGCCCGCGAGGAAAACGGCGAACAGCACCATCAGGGCCCGCTTCTGAGGCACTTTCAGAAGCGCGACGGTCAGGAACGGCCCGCCGAACGCCATCGCCGTGGCGAAGGCGGTGATGAGATACCCGATCTGCGGGATCGTCGCGTCGAGCCCGTCCGCCATCTGCGGCATCAGACCGGCGACGACGAACTCGCTCGTGACCATGGCGAAGATGCCGAGGGCGAGGACGTATACGGCGCGTGGCATGGGTGTGTCCCTTCGGGGAGAGATTTGTTTTGGATGGGTCAGTACAAAATCAGGGCATGGCTGATCGAGGTGGCGCGCTCGACTGTCGTGCGCGCGTGGGGTGGGTGGTCAAACGGCGAGTGCGTCCAGAGCGATGTGTGCGGTGGCCTCAAGAGTGGCGCGGTCGGCGCCCCCCTGCCCGGCGACACGCATCCCGCCGATCACGGTGTTGAGGAAGCGCGCCAGTTCCTCCGGGGGCCGCTTCGAGACGATCGAGCCGTCCGTCTGCCCGGCCGCGATCACGGACCTCAAGGCCGCGAGCCGGACGGCGAGATCGCGCTCGACCAGGCGCGCCGCCTCGGGGTCGCGCCCCGCGAACTCCACGGTCGTGTTCACTGTCAGACACCCACGACTGTGCCCGCCCTTGCGGGTCCCGGCCTCGGTGTCGACCGTCCTCGCGAGAAAGGCCCGGATCCGGTCGAGCGGCGCCTGCTCCGCATCCTCCAGAATCTCCATCTGGGCCGCCGTCATCCGCTCGATGTACCGGTTCAGCGAGCGCGTGAACAGGTCGTGCTTGCTGGCGAACGTGTTGTAGATGCTGCTGCGCCCCAGCCCGGTGGCCGCACACAGGTCCTGGGTGGAGGTGGCCTCGTAGCCGTTCTCCCAGAAGGCGTGCATCGCCGCGTCCAGGGCCCGCTCCTCGTCGAACATCCTCGGTCGGGCCATGCGGGAACGGTACCCGTTTTGGATCGGTCGGTGCAATACGTGAAGGGGTGGCCTCCTCCTCAGAGGTCGGCGCCGGCGGGCGGGGCGGGCGACAGGAGCGCCAACAGCCCCCGCACCCCCGCCTCGAACGCCCCCGTGTCGCCCGACGCGCGTGCCAGGACGTAGCCGCCCTGCACCGTCGCCACGACGGTCGCCGCGATCTCGCGCGGAACCAGGTAGGAGGGCAACTCGCCGTTGTCCACGCCCTCCTGAGCGACCGCGGTGAGTCGGCTCTCGACGTACGCGAGCGTCTCGGCGACCGGGGCCCGCAGCTCGTCGCTGGCGATCACGTCCGGGTCCATCGTCAGCCGGCCCACGGGGCAGCCGCGCAGCACGTCGCGCTCGCGGAGCAGATACGCCTCGATCCGCTCGCGCGCCGAACCGCCACCGCCGAGCACCCGGTCGACCAGGGTCCGCATCTCTTCTCCGGTGCGCCGGATCGCGGCGAGCGCCAGGTCCTGTTTCCCGGTGAAGTGGTGGTACATGCTGCCCTGGCCGACCCCCGCACGCTGCAGGATCGCCTTCGGGCTGGTGCCCACGTAACCGCGCTCCCACAGGAGCTCGCGAGTGGTTTCGATCAGTCGGTCCTGGGTGCTGGCCATGGAGCCATCGTACGTACCGGTAGTTACAGGTGCTGGGTCACAGGTGCTGGGGGCGAGGTATCTCGCCGCGGGGGCCGGTCGCGGACACCGTGCGCTGAACGTACCGCCCGAGCACCCCCAGCATGATCACCTCGCACCCGAGCATCACCCGCTCCACCAGCCCGATCAGCTCCCGCCCACCCGGCCCCGCCGAGTACGCCATCACCCCGGCCCCGGCCACCGCGAGCAGGGACAGCGCGCGCAGCCACCACACGGTGCGCCCCGCCGCGGGGCCGAGCCGCCCCGCCAGGACGAGACCGGCCGCCGGCAGCGCCGCGAACGCCGCGACGGACGCGTAGCGGTGCACATACGCCGAATCGGTCAGCTGCGTCGTGAGTGGATCCGTCGGGACCACGGCCGCCAGGACCAGGCCCGCGCCCCATGTCGCCAGCAGCACCGACGGCAGCCCGCGCATCGCCGGGAGCCGCTTCCTCGCCACCACGAGAAGCAGCAGCGAGACGAGGCCGAGCGTGGCCATCGCGGTCTCGATCGGCCCGCCGCGGTCCAGCGCCGCGAAGTCGCTGACGGTGAGCGAGAGTTGGCTGAGCCCCGGATCGGTGTCTCGGGGCGCCAGCAGCGCCGCCATCATGGCCACGACCACGGCGGTCCACACCGCGGGTGCGAGCAGTCGGCCACGCGCGGCGGACCAGCTGAAGGTGTCTCGTCGTTGAGTGGTCACGGATCGATCTGTCACAGGTCGATCCTCCAGCCCGGCGGCCCCACCCACCACCGGGTCAGCCCCGGACGCACCCCTGACCCGACCCTGACCCGTGTCAGGGGCAGCCGGGCGCCCGGGAGCAGCTCCGCCCCCTGCCACGTACTCCCAGCGAGGTACGCCCGGTGCCGCTGCCCGTACGACGACCTGGACCCCCTCCCGGCGGGACGCTCGAGTCATCACCACACGTGGACACCCCGGCACACCGCCCGGGCGCCACCGGAACATGAGGAGATGAGTCGGATGCAGACCCTCGCGGAGTTCGGACCCGGCAACGGCCCCGGTCCCTGGATCCTGTTCTTCCCGCTGATCTGGGCGGCTGTCATCGTCGGCGTCGTCACCCTGCTGCGCCGCACCGTCTGGCGCGGCCGGCGCGGACCGTGGCGTCCCGGCGGCCCCCGCCCCGACGAGAACTCGCCGATCGCCGTGCTCGGCCGCCGCTTCGCCGCGGGCGAGATCGACGAGGACGAGTACTGGCGCCGACTGACCGTCCTGAACGAGGAGTTCGGCCACTACGGCGGCTCCGGCCGGTACGGCGCCGACGGCAGGACCAAGGGCGGCGCGTCATGAGCACCGCCACGACGCTCACCCCCACCGCCCTCGCGGCGCGCGTGGACGACGCCGTCAAGGTGTACGGCTCCGGTGACACCGCCGTCCGTGCCCTCGACGGCGTGAGCGTCGGCTTCCGGGCCGGACGGTTCACCGCGATCATGGGGCCGTCCGGCTCCGGGAAGTCGACCCTGATGCACTGCGCCGCGGGCCTCGACACCCTCACCGAGGGCGCCGCGTACATCGGTGACACCGACCTCGGCTCCCTCGACGACCGTCGGCTGACCCTGCTGCGGCGCGACCGCGTGGGGTTCGTGTTCCAGGCGTTCAACCTCGTCCCGACGCTGAGCGTCGCCGAGAACATCACGCTGCCGATCGACCTGGCGGGAGGACACCCCGACCGCGAGTGGCTCGACGCGCTCGTCGACGTCGTCGGGCTTCGCGACCGACTGCACCACCGGCCCGCCGAACTCTCCGGCGGACAGCAGCAACGCGTCGCCGTGGCGCGGGCGTTCGCCGGCCGCCCCGACGTCGTCTTCGCCGACGAACCCACCGGCAACCTCGACTCCCGCTCCGGCGGCGAGGTGCTCCGCCTCCTCGGCGACGCGGCCCGCCAGTCCGGGCGCACGGTCGTCATGGTCACCCACGACCCGGTCGCCGCCGCCCACGCCGACGAGGTCGTCTTCCTCGCCGACGGCCGCCTCGTCGACCGGATGGAACGGCCGACCGCGGACCGCGTCCTCGACCGGATGAAGGCCTTCGACGGACCCGCCGCGGCGGAGGGAGGCGGACCGTCATGAACGCCGCCGTCCGCCTCAGCCTCACCTCACTGCGCGCCCACAAGCGGCGCTTCGCCGGAACGTTCAGCGCCGTCCTGCTCGGTGTCGCGTTCCTCGCCGGCACCCTCGTCATGGGCGACACCCTGCGCGCGAGCTTCGACTCGATGTTCGCGGGGGCCAGCAGCGGCACCGACGCCGTCGTACGCTCCGCCAACGTCATCACCACCCCCGGCGAGAGCCAGGGCACCCGCCGCCCGGTGGACGCCTCGCTCGCCGACGACCTCGCGAAGGTCCCGGGTGTCGCCGCGGCGGCACCGAACATCCAGGGCGCGGGACAGCTCGTCGACGCCCACGGCAAGCCCATCGGCGGCCAGGGCCCGCCCACCCTCGCCGGGAACTGGATCGACGACCCGAAGCTCAACCCGTACCAGCTCGCCGAGGGACGTACCCCGAGCAGGAGCGGCGAGGTCGTCGTCAACCGCGGCGCGGCGAAGACCGGCGACCTGAAGGTCGGTGACACGACGACGCTGCGCACACCCGACCCCGTGAAGGTCACCATCGTGGGCCTGGCCACCTTCGGTGGCGAGGACGGCATGGCGCAGACCACCTTCACCGGCATGACCCGCGCCGACGCCGAGAAGTACCTCACCCCGAAGCCGGGGGAGGCCTCCACCATCCAGGTGCGGGCGGGACCCGGTGTCGGTCAGCAGGAACTCGTCGACTCCCTGAGCGGCAGCCTCCCCAAGGGAGTCGAGGCGATCACCGGTCAGGAGTCGGCGCAGGAGAACACCGACATGATCTCCGGCCAGTTCCTCTCCCTGTTCACGACGTTCCTCCTCGTGTTCTCCGGCGTCGCGCTGCTCGTCGCGACCTTCTCCATCCACAACACCTTCGCCATCGTGGTGGCCCAGCGCTCCCGCGAGAACGCCCTGTTGAGGGCGCTCGGTGCGGCCCGCCGGCAGATCGCGGGAGCCACCCTCGTCGAGGCGACCGCCGTCGCGGTGGTGGCATCGGTCGCCGGGCTCGCGGGCGGCATCGGCATCGCGGCCGGGCTCCAGGCGCTGTTCCCCGCCATTGGATTCCCCTTCCCCGAAGGGGACCTGGTGATCGGTCCGCTGTCCATGCTGCTGCCGCTGGCCGTCGGCATCGTGGTGTGCGTCGGCTCCGCCCTGCTGCCCGCGCTGCGCGCCGGACGCACCGCGCCGCTGGCCGCCCTGCGCGAGAGCGCCGTCGACGACTCCGGTGCCTCGCGGCGTCGCGCCGTCATCGGCGGTGTGCTGGGCGCGGCCGCCGTCGCCGCGACCCTCGGCGGTGTCTTCGGCGGCCCGGTGTCCCCGTCGATCACGCTGGCGGGCATCGGCGCCGTACTGGTCCTCGCGTCGTTCGTCGTACTCGGCCCGGTCGCGTCCACGTCCGCCGTACGGGCCCTGGGCGCGCCGCTCGACCGGCTGCGCGGCGTCACCGGCGGGCTCGCCCGGCGCAACGCCCTGCGCAGCCCGAAGCGCACCGCCGCCACGGCGAGCGCCCTGATGATCGGCGTCGCGGTGGTCTCCCTGTTCACCGTCTTCGGCGCCTCGCTGAAGGCGACCATGGACCAGACCGTGAACCGTTCCTTCGCGGGCGACGTCGCCGTCTCCACCCCCTCGTTCGGCGCGGGCGGCAGCGGACTCAGCCCCAAGCTGGCGCCCGCCATCGCCGAGCGGCCCGAGGTGGCCGCGGCGGTCGGCCTCGGCAGCGGCGTCGCCGACGTCGACGGCAAGGGGCGCGCCCTCACCGTCACCGACCCGGCCGCGCTCGTGAAGTCGTTCGACCTCGGCACGGTCGAGGGCTCGATGGACGGCCTCGGGAGGAACGGCATCGCGATCACCCACGCCGAGGCGGACAAGCGGCACCTCGCGGTCGGCGACACGGCACGGCTCACGTTCACCGACGGCAAGAAGGAAGCCTTCACGGTCCGCGCCGTCTACGGCCAGTCCGAGCTCGCCGGCGACTACGTGATCTCGCGCGAGGCCTGGGCACCGCACCGTACGCAGGACGCCGACAGGCTGGTCTCCGTCACCTTCAAGGACGGCGTCTCCACGACCGCCGGCACGAAGGCGGTCGAGAAGGTCGCGGCGGCGTACGGCGATCCGGATGTGCAGACCCGCGACGCCTACGCGCAGTCCTCGGCGTCCGGCATCGACATGATGCTCACGCTCGTCTACGCGCTGCTCGCCCTGGCCGTCGTCATCGCGCTGCTCGGCATCGCCAACACGCTCACCCTGGCCGTGCACGAGCGGACCCGTGAGCTGGGCCTGCTGCGCGCCGTCGGCCAGACCCGTGGGCAACTGCGGGCGATGGTCCGCTGGGAGTCGGTGCTCGTCGCCGCGTTCGGCACGGCCGGCGGGCTCGTGCTCGGCGGATTCCTCGGCTGGGTCCTCGTGAAGGCGTCCGACGGGGCGAGCGACAGCGCCTTCGCGTTCGCGCTCCCACCGGGCCGGCTGGCGATCGTCGCCCTCGTCGGGCTCGCCGCCGGCGCCCTCGCGGGGCTGCGCCCGGCGCGCAGGGCGGCGCGCCTGGACGTGCTGCGGGCCATCGCCACCGAGTGAGCGACGTGCCTACGGTGATCACCGCCCGGTCAGCCTGCGACGGCCGACCGGGCGGGAGCATGCGGGGACACCGTGCGGTCACGCGTGTCCGTGCGGCGCGCGGGATGCGTCGCGTACACCGGGTACGGGGCGATGGCCATCGCGGGGGCAGGGGCCGGCAGGGCGAACCAGACGACCTTCCCGCCCTCCCCGTGCGGCCGCACGCCCCAGCTCTCGCTGACCGCGGCGATCATCGCGAGGCCGCGGCCGCAGGTGGCGAGGGAGTCGGCGTCCCGTACCTCGGGGAGCCTCGGGTCGTGGTCGTGCACCGAGACCGTGAGCATGCCGCTGAGCAGCTCGATGTCGACGGTGCAGAGCTTGTCCGGCTCGGCGTGCCGGTGGACGTTCGTCAGAAGCTCGGTGACACCGAGCGCGGCCATCTCGATCAACGGATCGAGATGCCAGTAGCGCAACTGCGCCGAGATGATTCTGCGGACCTGACCTATCCGCGACGGCAGGGCTTGGAGCTCCACCGTGCAATGCCTGTTCGGCTGGCTGATCACGGCTACGACTCCCCGAAATTGAGTCCGGAAGAAGACGAAAACGGATCGAGCGGTGCGACCGCGCTGTGACAGGACTGCCCGCTCCGTGTCCGGCGGGCTGGTTCGCAGCGTTATCGCCGGTAAACCCTGAGTAGTGATGTGTGACCAGCGTGACCCAGGGGGCGTGGGCGTGCAACTTCGCCGACTCTCCGCTGCGGAGTGGGGCGCTATCCGGTCCGCGAGGTGGCGGCGCGCACGGCCTCGATGAACCGGCGGGCCATGGGCGGTTCCGCGTCGCCGCTCCGACCGCCGAGGCGCAGCAGATAACGCCGTCCGTCCACGTCGGCCATCGCCCGGTCCTCGGCGCCGAACCACGGCCTGCCCGCGCGCACTTCACCCAACGGGGCGCTGTCGATCTCGCTCCCGTAGCTCGTGAGCAGTTCCAGCCTGCCGCCCGTGATCCGGACCTGACCCGCCCGGGTCAGGGACCGCAGGCGCCGGCCGATGCGCACGCCCGTCGCCGTGAACTCCGGCTCCGCCATGCTGTTTCGCCCCCTCGAGTGCGTGTCTGCGGTGCAGTCTGCACGCACCTGGCCAGGAGCACCAGTGCACATGTGGACGCGCTGTGAAGCACTGGGGGCAACTTCGGAGTGCGCCCCTCGTACGCACGTTCCCGGATTCTCCCGGCCTGCCGTGCGCGTGTTCCATCGCCGTCCCAGGCGTTCCTTTGAGACGCTCAAAGATGCATTTATGCAGGTGAGAAGCGTGCGCAAGGTGCTTATGATCGTGGTGTCCGGCCGTCGTCGGCGCCCGGGATCCGGCGCGCGGAACGTGGTCCGGGCACGACGCGAAGGAGCCAAGCGGTGAGCACCACGGAGCAAGGTCGGCCCCCGGGCGCGGGCGTAGAGTCAGGGCCCCTGCCGACGCTCGACGTCGACCACACGGACCCCGGCTACCGTGAGTGGCTCAAAGAGGCAGTACGCAAGGTGCAGGCGGACAACAACCGCTCGGCCGACACGCACCTGCTGCTCTTCCCGCTCCCCGAACGGTGGGGCATCGACCTCTACCTCAAGGACGAGTCGACCCACCCCACGGGCAGTCTCAAGCACCGTCTGGCCCGCTCGCTCTTCCTCTACGGCCTGTGCAATGGCTGGATCCGTCCCGACCGTCCCGTCATCGAGGCGTCGAGCGGCTCGACGGCGGTCTCGGAGGCGTACTTCGCGAAGCTGATCGGCGTCCCCTTCATCGCGGTGATGCCGCGTACGACCAGCGCCGAGAAGTGCCGCCTGATCGAATTCCACGGCGGCCAGTGCCACTTCGTGGACGACCCGCGCACCATGTACGCGGAGTCCGCGGCCCTCGCGGCGCGCACCGGCGGCCACTACATGGACCAGTTCACGTACGCCGAGCGGGCCACGGACTGGCGCGGGAACAACAACATCGCCGAGTCGATCTATCGCCAACTCGCCCTGGAGCGCTACCCGGAGCCCGCCTGGATCGTCGCCACGGCCGGCACCGGCGGCACCTCGGCGACGCTCGCCCGCTACGTCCACTACATGCAGCACGACACCCGCATCTGCGTCGCGGACCCCGAGAACTCCTGCTTCTTCGAGGGCTGGACGACCGACAACCCCGACGCGACGAGCGACTGCGGCTCCCGCATCGAGGGCATCGGCCGCCCCCGCATGGAACCGAGCTTCGTGCCGGGCGCCATCGACCGCATGATGAAGGTCCCGGACGCGGCGAGCGTCGCGGCGGTCCGCGCCCTGGAGTCGGCCATCGGCCGCAGGGCGGGCGGCTCGACGGGTACGGGCCTGTGGAGCGCCCTCAAGATCGTCGCGGAGATGGTGGCGGAGGGCCGCACGGGCAGCGTGGTGACACTCCTGTGCGACCCGGGCGACCGCTACCTGGACAAGTACTACTCGGACGAGTGGCTGGCGGACCAGGGCCTGGACATCACCCCGTATGCGCGGACGATCGCGCGCCTGCTGGAGACGGGGGAGTGGCCGACCTGATCGTCCGGTCGTGTGGGCGCTCAGGCGCCTCGGGGCCCCGCGGCGAGTGGCTCGGGTATTCAAGCCCCTCCGGCGATTGAGGAGCGGGGTCCTGGGCAGAGCCCCGAGGCGTCAACCACGCCGCGGCGCATCGATCACCCACGGCTCAGGCGGGCGCGGCGGCCAGCCTCCGGTCCAGCGCCTCCACGGCCCCCCGAAACGCCCGCCCCATCCCGGCCCGCCCGAGCTTCATCCCGGCCCGCACCCCCGCGGGCGCGTCCACGGCGAACGTCCACCGCACGCGGGACCCGCCACCCGGAACGCCTTCGACCCGCCACTCCTCGACCATCGCCCGGAGTCCCGGCACATTCGTCTCGTCGACCCGATACGCGTACACCTCGCCCGGCTCCGCGGCGATGATCGTCTCCAGGAACCGCGTCCCGCCCTTGAGTCGAACCTCCCGCCGGGCCCCGCCGTCCAGCGGCCGCGCCAGCGTCACCGCGGAGAACCACTGGGGCCACCCGACGACGTCCTCGGCGAGCGCCCGGTACACGGCGTCCGGGGAGGCCGACACCTCACGGGCGAACACGAGCCGCAAGGGCGCGCTGTCGACGAAGTCGAGCTCGACGGGGAGAAGTCGGCGTGCCATGAAGGTTCAGCCCCCAAGGTTGAATCGACGGGCGCGACGCCCGTGTCGGGTCAACGGGCTTCGCTCGTAGGTGAGTTGACGTTGTCCGTGTTCCGGTCGGCCGGTCCCGGCCACCATAACTGGCACACCGTCAGATGTCTGCACCGTCCTCGGGCTCCCCGGCCACCACGAGCCGCATGTGCTCGGCGACCTCCGCCCGCGCCTCGACCGGCAGCCCGCCGTCCGTGACCAGCGTGTCCACCTGGTCGAGCGAGGCGAACGAACTCAGCCCCACCGTCCCCCACTTGGTGTGGTCGGCCACCACGACGACCCGCCGCGCGGACTGCACGAGCCGCCGATTGGTCTCCGCCTCCGCCAGGTTAGGCGTGGACAGGCCTGCCTCCGGGCTTATGCCGTGCACCCCGAGGAACAGCACGTCGAAATGGAGCGCCGCGATCGCCTGGTCGGCGACGGGACCCACCAGCGAGTCCGACGGTGTGCGCACCCCGCCGGTCAGCACCACCGTCGCCGCGCCCTGCCGGGACGCCGCGCCGCGCTGCGACGCGTGGAAGACATCGGCCACCCGCACCGAGTTGGTCACCACCGTGAGGTCCGGTACGTCGAGCAGCTGCTGGGCCAGCGCGAACGTCGTCGTACCACCGGAGAGCGCGATCGCCGTGCCGGGCGCGGCCAGTGGCGCCGCGGCGCGCGCGATGTCCTCCTTGGCGGTCAGCTCCAGGCCCGACTTGGCCTCGAAGCCCGGCTCGTGCGTGCTCGCCTCGACGACCGGGACCGCGCCGCCGTGCACCTTCTCGACGACGCCCTGTCGCGCGAGCGCGTCCAGATCGCGCCGGACCGTCATGTCGGAGACACCGAGCTTCCTGGTCAGCTCGTTGACCCGGACGCCGCCGCGTCGACGGACCTCGTCGATGATCAGGGCGCGGCGCTGCTCCGCGAGGAGGTTCTGATTCTCGCTCACGTCCGTCGAATCCCTTCGGCTCGTCCCGCCTGCCACCACCGCCGTACCGGCCAGCGCTTTCTCGTCATCCTCGCACGCGCCACCGACACCGGGACCACCGCCCGCGCTGCCGACCTGCGCCGCGACGGCGCGAGACGGGGTGAATGGGGCGGGGCACCTCGGGGAGATTCCGTGACGAGGGGTGCCCGAGGGGGTGCGGGGCCGGGATCCTGGTCGTGTTGCGGAAACGGGGGACACATGAGCACGACGCACGGACACGAACAGACACACGGGCACGACCAGCAGACCGCCCTGGAACTCCTCGTCCACGGAGTCGGCGGCACCACTCCACAAGAGATGCTCGACGACCCGAAACCGGTACGGGTGTCGGGCGACGACACGGCGGCGGTCTTCCGGCGCGGCGAGGACGCCGACGCGGAGACGCGCCCGGACGACTACCGGGGCAAGCCCGTCCCCGAGGCGTACGTGTGGTGCAACCTCACGTCGGGCAACGGCTCGCGGGCGCTGTGGCTGTTGCTGCTGCCCTTCATGGTGGTGAACCTGTCGCACTGGATGCGCCCCAACGCCCGCCGTTGGACGCGCACCGTACGCCTGTACGGCCTGCTCGTCCGGCTCCTCTCGCTCACCCTGACGGTGCTGCTGGTCGGCGCCGCGTGCGAGGTGGCCCTGGACCTGGCGGCCTGGCAGTGCGCGGGCACGTCGGCCTGCGTCTCCCGCCACTCCTGGCTGGAGTTCCTCGCCGACGGCTGGTGGAGCCAACCCGGCCGCCGCCTCGCGCTCGCCTCGCTCGTCCCGAGCGCTCTGGCGGGCCTGCTCTGGTACCTCTCGCACCGCACCTGGAGCGCGTACGAGACACAGCGCCCGCTGCCGCACATGCCCGAGCCCACCGACGGCGAGATCGACAACGCGCTTGGCAGGCCCGGCTTTTGGTACGGGCGCCGCCTGGTGGCCCGGCTGCGCTCCGCGCACACCGCGGCCGCGCTGCTCACGGTCGCCGCGGCCGTCGGCACGTCCGCGGCCCGCTTCGACCGGGCACCCGGCGGGCCCGCCCTGCTCGCCGTGCTGGGCTGGGTGATCGTCGGCGCGCTGATCCTCGGCACGCTCGCCGTCATCGGCGTCATCGTGCGCCGCGGCCGCAGCGAGAGCCGCGTCGACGACACCCTGGACCGCACGGTGGTGCGCGCCCTGCCCTACGCGGCGCTCGCCCTGCTCGTCGTGACCATGGTGTACGCGGCCTGGTCGCGGCCCGGATGGCACTCCTCCGGACGGCTGCCCGGAGACCTGAGCTTCGGCGGCATCGCCCTCGTGCAGGGCGCGCTCGTGCTCGTCCTGTCCTGCGTCGCGCACGCCATCTACCGCACGGCCCGCGACCCGCGCACCGCACTGCGGGGCCTCGGCGGCCCGGCCACCGCAATGCTCGCGTGCGCGCTGGGCGGCGTGATGACCGGTGGCGTGGCGCAGCGCGTGGCCGACTGGCTGGACGGCACCAGCGGACTGATCAAGGGCCCGCCCGTGCTGCTGTCCTGGCAGGCCTCCGTCATCCCGCCGCTGCTGATCGTGCTCGCCGTCCTGGGCGGCGCACTGGCCCTGCGCACGGCCCGCATCAAGAAGCGCGAGACGGCGCAGGTGGCGGCCGACTACCACCTCGACGAGAAGCCGGGCGCCACCGCCGAACCCCCGGACGCGCACCGCACGGCCCGCATCGCGGGCACGCGCGCGCGTGCCGCCCTCACCGACAAGGCGCCGGTGATGATCGGCGTGGTCTCCTCGGTGACGCTGCTGCTCGGCGCCCTGGCCGTGGTCGGCGCGTGGACGACCGGGAAGGTGCCGGCGACGGCGTTCCAGGGCTCGTACGCGATAGTGGAGGGGGCGGCGGAGGCCGCGCAGGCGCTGGGCTCCTGGCTGATCGGCCTGGGCTTCATACTCTTCGTCACCTGGGGACGCCGCGCCTACAAGGACGCCTCCGCACGCCGCACCATCGGCATCCTGTGGGACGTGGGCACCTTCTGGCCGCGCGCCGCGCACCCCTTCGCGCCCCCGTGCTACGCCGAGCGCGCCGTCCCCGACCTGACCTGGCGGATGGCCACCTGGACGCAGGCCACCGGAGGACGGCTCATTCTGTCGGGCCACTCCCAGGGCAGCGTCCTCGCGGCCGCGGCCGCCTGGCAACTGCACCCCTCCGTAAGGAAGCGCGTCGGACTGCTCACCTACGGATCACCGCTCGAGCGGCTCTACGGGCGCTGGTTCCCGGCCCAGTTCGGCCCCGAGGCGCTGGCGTCGCTGCACCGGCAGGTCGACTGCTGGCGCAACCTGCACCGCGAGACCGACCCCATCGGCGGGCCGATCAAGCTGTCCGGAGAGTGCGGACCCCAGGTCGACCACCCGGCGCTCCAGGATCCGCTCGCGTACGGACGCACCGCCGAACACCCGCTGCCCGCACCGATCCTGGGCCACAGCGACTACCAGGCCGACCCGGTCTTCGCCGAGGAACGCGCCCGGCTGCTCGCCCGCCTCAAGCAGGGCGTGCCGCAGCAGCGACCCGAGGGGGACCAGGGGCGGGCCGAGGCTCAGGGCAGTTCCGGCAGGTCCTCCGGGTAGAGGAGCGTGAGCGCGTCGGTGTCCAGGGCGTCGAGCTGGGCGACCCGGCCGGCGTGCCGCTCGACCATCGACTCGAACGTCTGACGCGCGGTGCGACCGTTGCCGAACGCGGGCCCCTTCGGGAGCGCCGTGAAGTACTTGAGCAGTGCTTCCGGCGTCCCGTCGGCGAGCCGGTACTCGTGCTCGTCGGCCTGCTGCTCCACGATGCGCAGCAGTTCCTCGGGCACGTAGTCGGAGAACGTGATGGTCCGTGAGAAGCGGGAGGCCACACCGGGGTTGGTGGACAGGAAGCGCTCCATCTCCGCGGTGTAGCCCGCGACGATCACGACGACCTCGTCGCGGTGGTCCTCCATCAGCTTCACGAGCGTGTCGATCGCCTCGCGGCCGAAGTCGCGCCCGGAGTCCTCGGGGGACAGGGCGTACGCCTCGTCGATGAACAGGACGCCGCCGTGGGCCCGCTGGAAGGCCTCCTGGGTGCGGATCGCGGTGGAGCCGATGTGCTCGCCGACCAGATCCACACGCGACACCTCTACGAGGTGTCCCTGGCCGAGGACGCCGAGCGTCGCGAGGATCTCGCCGTAAAGGCGCGCCACCGTCGTCTTGCCGGTGCCGGGGGAGCCGGTGAACACCAGGTGCCGCCGCACGGAGGCCGCCTTGAGGCCCGCCTCCTGGCGCCTGCGGCCCACCTCGATCATGTCGGTGAGCGCGCGCACTTCGCGCTTGACGCTCTCCAGGCCCACCAGGGCGTCGAGTTCGCCGAGTACGAGCTTGGACGTGCGGGACTCCTTCGCGGGCGTCTGAGGGGCCGCCACGGGCCGCTGGTCGGGCACGGCGCTGAGCAGGCCGACGGTCTGTGTCGCGGTCTGCACCGCCGGCTGCGGGGCCGCCGCAGCGCCGGCGCGCACGCCGCCGCTCTCGTCGCTCGTGCAGTCGTCGATCAGCGGCCCGTCCTCGGCGAACTCGTAGCCGCCGCGCGAACACCGCTCCGTGCGGCACTTCTTGAGGCTCGTACGGCAGCCGTCGATGACGTGGAAGCCGAAGCCGCCGCTGTCCGTGACCCGGCAGCCGTGGAAGGAGCCCCGGCCGCCCGCGGACACGTAGAAGCCGGCCTCTGTGGGGGACGTGACCGTGCAGCGCTCGATCGTGGGGTCCGCGCCCTTCGTGACGATCACGCCGGTCTGCGTCGCGTCCACCGTGCAGTTGGCGAGCGTCCCGCCGCTGCCGTGGTCGCGGAACCAGGCGCCCGTCGCGGCCTCGCGGATGCGGCAGTCGTCGAGCTGGGCGGTGGCCCCGTCGCTCACCGACACGGCCGTGTTGCGGACTTGGGAGAGGTCGCTGTCGACGACGTCCACGCGCGAGCCGCGATCCAGCACGAACAGCGCGTCCGGAACGTCGTGCACCCGGCAGGACTCCAGCACGGCCGTCGCGCCGTCGCTGACCCAGACGGCCGGGTAGTCGCCCGTGCTGTCGTGGATCTCGCACTGGTTGGCGTCCACGCGCGTGCCGGGGTCCCACACCGAGAGCCCGTTGCGCCCGAACTGGCGCACGGTCGAGCGCGTCAGCGTGAGCACGGACCGGGAGCGCAGGTCGATCGCGTTCTCCGGAACGTCGTGCACGCGGCAGTCGGCGAGGGTGAGCACCGCGTCCGTGTCGAGCGTGACGCCGTCCCCGGTGGTGCGGTGCACATCGCAGTCGGTCAGGTGCGCGGCAGCCCGCCCGGTGATCTGCACACCGGACCCCTTGACCTCGTACACCTCGCAGCCCACGGCCTCCAGGCCGGAGTGCTCACCGGTCGCGGAGAGGCCCGCGCCCGACGTGTGGTGCACGCGGCAGCGCTCGAGCCGCGGATGCGCGCCCCCGCGCACCGCGACGCCCGCCTGCCCGGCGGAGACCACCTCGCACTCCTCGAACACGCCGCCCCCACCGTCGAGCACGGCGATGCCGATGCCGCCGGGGTTGTCGACGGTGCACTGGCGCACCGTGGGCCGGGCGCCGCCGCGCACCTCGACGCCGGTCGCGGACCGCGTCACCACACGGACGCCGACGATCTCCGGAGCGCCCTCCTCGACGAGCAGCGCGGGCGCCGCCGCGTCCTGACCCTCGACGTGCAGGTCACGGACGGTCGCGGAGGCCCGTACGGTCACGGGGACGCCGTCCGCGGGAGCGATCCGCACGGAACCGGGGGAGCCCTCGGGGCCACGCAGCGTGATCGCACGCCGCAGCACCAGGTTCTCCCGGTACGTACCGGGGGCCACGGTCAGCACGTCCCCGTCGGTCGCCGCCTCCACGGCGGCTGCCAGCGACGCGTACTCACCCGTGCGGCGCCGCCACCGCGAAGTACCGGCGTGCGTCACCTGGACCGAGCCCTGTGCCATGGCGCTGATCTGCCCCCACCTCGTCGTACGCAGGAAGTGGGCGCGCCTCCCGGGGCGCCGTTCCTGGCTTCCTCCTGTGCTCTGCCTGCCAAAAGGTGGCTCCACCGTAGCGTGCGCGGAGCACGGGAGTTGACCAGAGCCGCGAGCCTGTGGAGAGCGGTCAGCTGCCCGTGCCGGTCCTGCCCCAGTCGGGTCCCGCGATGTCCCAGGCGCTGTCCCAGCGCGCGTACCGGCGGCGCATCATGCGCCACAGGATCAGGCGCCTGCTGCCCTCCACCAGGCCGGTGACGGCGACGGCCGCGCCGAATCCGGCGAGCGCCGCGTGCGTGGCGGCGGTGGGCCGGTCCAGGGGACGGCCGACGGCGCGGCCCTGGTCGTCGGTCCACACGGGGAACTTGTCGCCGCGGTGCGGAGTGGTGAGGGCGGCGACGACGCGGTCCTGCCGGACGGAACCGTCCGGAGCCTTCCAGGTCGCCACCACGCGTGTGTGCGCGTCACGCGCCGTGGAGGTCTCGGGGTCCGGGTCCAGCGGCGGCTGGGCCACCTTGTGCACCACGGTCGCGGTCACCTCGTGACGCATGCTGCGCTGCTCCTCCACGGAGCGGTACAGGGCGTCACGCGCCATGGATCCCGCGACGACACCGGTCACCGGCGCGGCGACGACGATGAGGAACAGTGCGACCAGGGCGACCCAGGCCTCCGCCAGGTCCGTCCCGCGGCACACGGGATTGTGGCGCCAGCGCCAGAGCCCGATCAACGCTCGCACGGTCTGCACCCCCTTCCGGGTCTGTCATAACCCCGAACGGCAGCGCCCGCATGCCGGAGAAGAGAAGAGAGAGCGACGTCACCTGGCTTGCTCGCCCCTGCCCACCGGCGCTTCCGACACTGCCATTGTCTCTCAACGAGCATGCCGCGGCGCCGGGTTCCCCGACCGGGTGACGGTTATTCGAGGATGGTCAAGGGATCTCCGATACGCATGGTGCCCGTCGATTCGGGTACCAGGTTCGTGCCGAAGCACAGCTGATCACCGAAGCGGCGGTGCCGGGCCAGCGTGCGCAGGGGCTCCTTGCCACGCTCCGCGGTCTGCTGGTTCGTCGTCGTGACCACGCAGCGGCCGCTCTTCTTGGCGACGCGGAAGGTGACCTCGCCGATCGCGATGCGCGTCCAGTCGTCCTCCGCCCACGGCGGCGTGCCGGAGACGACGACATTCGGCCGGAACCGGTTCATCGGCAGCGGGCCCTCGTCGGCGTGGTCACCTTGAGCGATCAAGGAGTTGAGTGCGTCGAGGGACGAGAGTGTCGTCAGCAACAGCGGGTAACCGTCGGCGAAGCTCACGGTCTCGCCCGGGCGCGCGTACTGCGGGTCGATGGGGCGTCTGGACGCCGGGTCGTCCAGGTGCATCAGGCGTATCTCGGTGCCGAGGTACGCGCTCCACCACGCGTGCGCCGCGCGGTCGGCGGGTACCGCCTCGACCTTGTCCGACCAGACCTCGATCGTGGTCGTCCCGCCGGGCTCGGGCACCGCGACGGTCAGCGGGTCCATCCCGGGGCCCGACACGCGAACGCCGCCGCCGGGCAGCTGCTCGGCGGCGGCCAACGCCAGGCGCGGATGCGGCCGTTGGGTGACGATCTTGTCGTCCGCGCCCACCAGCACCCAGCGCCGGTCTCCGGCCAGGCCCCACGGCTCCACGACGGACTCACTCGGAGCGTGCCCTTGGACCGCCTTGAGCGGGTGGACATGGATCGAACTGACTGCTGGCTGCGACATGCCGGTAATTCTGCCAGCAGCCACGGACATCGCCCGTGGCTGCTGTGGTGGGCCGGGGTGTTCCGGCCGTGCTGGGTCAGTAACCGCGGTACTGCTGGCGGTTGTACGGATCCTCGTACGGCGCGGGGGCGGGCCGCGGCGTGGCCGGGCGCATCGCCTCGTAGCCGGTCGCGGGGCCGGGCGCGGGACGCTGCGGCTGCTGGACCTGCTGGCCCGGATAGCCGCGCGGGGCGCTCGCCTGCTGCGGGATGTACGGGGCCGGGGCCGCCTGCATCGGGGCGGTCTGCGGATGCGGATAGCCGTACTGCGGCGCGGGCGCGGAGTGCGCCGACGGCAGCGCGGGCAGCGCGGCCGGCAGCGCCGGCAGGTGGCTGTTGCTGTCGTACGCGGAGGGAACCCGGATCGGGGCGATCTGCGGAGTACCCCGTTCCGCGACGAGAGAGTCGTAGATCGGAGTGTCCGGGAAGGACGGCGCGGAGTAGTAACCGCCGCCATATGTGGAGCGGGGGGAGGTCATGACACATAAGTTAAGCCCACGATGTGGTCGTTGGGGTAGACCGATAAGAGGGTTCTTTTGCGTGTCGTGTGTGACCGCGCGTCCTCAATGCGAGCGAACTTGGGGAAAACGGTCGTCGCCCGGGGCAGTTTTCCTGTAGGGCCCAAGATTTCGGGGGGTTACCGGCGGTTGGCCAGTGATCTTCGAACGGGCCTCTGGGAGCCGGAAGGCTCCAGGGAATATGTTGGCCGGTAAGCCGAGGGCGGGCGTTTGGGGCGGACATGACAATGGCTAAAGGAGCGAATGTCGGCGTACCGGCTTCGGCCGTACGCGTCGAATTGGGCCGACGTTCAGGTCCGGGTGTGCCCGACGTCGACGCCTCGGCGCTCCTGCTCGCTTCCGGGAAGGTCCGCTCCGACGCGGACTTCGTGTTCTACAACCAGCCGACGCACGCGTCCGGAGCGGTGCGGCACGAGGGCAGGTCCACCGGCGGGGACACCGTCACGGACACCCTCTTCGTCGACCTCGCGCGCGTGGAGCCCGCCATCGAGCGGGTGGTCCTCGCGGCGTCCGCGGACGGCGGGGCGTTCGGACAGGTGCCGGGCCTGTACGTCCGCATCGTCGACGCGGCGGACGGATCCGAGATCGCCCGCTACGAAAGCGCGGACGCGACGGTGGAGACGGCCTTCGTCCTCGGTGAACTGTACCGCCGTCAGGGAGCCTGGAAGTTCAGGGCCGTTGGCCAGGGCTACGACAGCGGCCTGGCGGGCCTCGCGACGGACTACGGCATCACGGTGGACGAACCGGGGCCGGCGCCGTCGGCGCCACCGGTGCGACTGACCAAGGTCACGCTGACGAAGTCCTCGCCCACCGTCTCCCTCGCGAAGCAGGGCGGCACGTCCGGCGCCCTGCGCGTGAACCTCAACTGGCAGGTGCGCAAACAGTTCGGCGGCCGGGGGAGCAGGCGCGCCCGGGACCTCGATCTCGACCTGTGCGCCCTGTACGAACTCGCCGACGGGAGCAAGGGGGTGGTGCAGGCGCTCGGCAACGCCTTCGGGGCGCTGGGGCAGGCCCCGTACATCCACCTCGACGGGGACGACCGCAGCGGAAGCCTCGATGCCGGTGAGAACCTCACCATCAACCTCGACCGCGCGGACGCGTTTCGCCGCATCCTCGTGTTCGTGACCATCTACGAAGGCGCGCGCAGCTTCGCGGACCTGCACGCCACGGTCACGCTGCGACCGGCGCACGGAGCGCCGATCGACTTCTCCCTGGACGAGTGCACGGTGCCCTCCACGGTGTGCGCGCTCGCCCTGCTCACGAACGACGGCGGCGGCGACCTGACCGTGCGGCGCGAGGCCCGCTATCTCGTCCCGGACCGGGGCGTCAGCCCGCAGCGCACCGTGGACCGCGCCTACGGGTGGAACATGAACTGGACGCGGGGCCGCAAATAGCGTGCCGTGGTCGGCTGTTCACCCGCGGTCGGGCGCGGCGTACGTGCGCCCCTTCCAGGCAGCGCCCTGCCCCCTGTAGTGCTGCACGGCGGAATCCACCGTCATCAGGAGGTACAGCAGCGCGGTGAACGGCAACAGCGGTGCCAGCCACAGCGTCTGCCGGTAGTAGCGCAGCATGGGGATGTACGTTCCCGCCATCACGGCCCAGGCGAGCGCGCCGAGCAGCGCGACCGGCGTGCTGCCCAGCGCCAGGCCGACGACCAGTGCCACCGGCGGCACCAGGTAGACCAGCGCGAGCCCCAGCACGGTGGCGAGCAGCACCAGCGGGTTGTGCCGCAGCTGTGCGTAGGCGCTGCGCGACACCATCCGCCACAGGTCAGCGAGGCGCGGATACGGCCGCACGCTGTCGACGCGCTCGGCCAGGCCCAGCCAGATGCGCCCGCCCGACCGCTTCACGGCCCGCGCGAGCGACACGTCGTCGATCACCGCCTGCCGGATCGCGTCCGGGATCCGCGCCCGCTCGGCCGCATCGGCGCTCAGCAGGACACAGCCGCCCGCCGCCGCGGCCGTGCGCGCACCCTGTCGCGCGATCCAACGGAACGGGTACAGCTGCGCGAAGAAGTACACGAACGCGGGCACGACAAGGCGCTCCCACCCGCTCTCCACCCGCAGCCGCGCCATCTGCGACACCAGGTCGAAGCCGCCCGTGCGCGCCGCCGCCACCAACTCCCGCAGGCTGTCCGGCTCATGCGCGATGTCGGCGTCGGTCAGCAGCAGGAACTCGGGACCACGCGCGCGTGCCAGGCCGATGCCGTGCCGCACCGCCCACAGCTTCCCGGTCCAGCCCGCGGGCGGCTCACCCGGCGAGTCGACCGTGAGGGGCAGCCCGCCCAGCCGCTCCGACAGCGTCCGCGCCACCTCGCCCGTACCGTCCGAACTGCCGTCGTCCACCAGGAAGATCTCCGCCCGGCCCGGATAGTCCTGGGCGAGCAGGGACGGCAGGCTGTCCGGCAGCACCTCCGCCTCGTCGCGGGCCGGCACCACGACACACACGTCCGGCCAGCTCGCGGGCTCGGTGCGCGGCGGCAGGCGCAGGTCCGTACGCCAGAAGAAGCCCTGGCACAGCAGCAGCCACAGCCATGCGGCGAGCGAAGCCGCGGTGATCCACACAACGACGTCCATCCGCCGCAGTCTGCCCCACCGGCAGGGGCATTGTCGGACCGATCGTCTATGGTTTCCGGGTGAAGATCGCGCTGATGGACTCCGGAATCGGACTGCTCGCGGCCGCCGCCGCGGTACGGCGCCTGCGCCCCGACGCGGACCTCGTGCTCTCCTCCGCCCCCGACACCATGCCGTGGGGACCGCGCACCCCCGAGGACGTCACCGAGCGGGCGCTCGCCGTCGCCGAGGCCGCCGCCGCACAGGGCCCGGACGCGCTGATCATCGCCTGCAACACCGCCTCCGTGCACGCGCTGCCCGCGGTGCGCGCCCGGCTCGAGCCGCAGATCCCGGTCATCGGCACGGTCCCCGCGATCAAGCCCGCCGCGGCGGGCGGGGGCCCCGTCGCCATCTGGGCCACGCCCGCGACCACCGGAAGCCCCTACCAGCAGACGCTGATCCGGGACTTCGGCGGCGGCGCCCAGGTCACAGAGGTGCCCTGCCCCGGCCTCGCCGACGCCGTGCAGTGGGCCGACGAGGAGGGCATCGACCGGGCCATCGAGGCCGCGGCCGCCCTCACTCCCCGTGATGTAAGGGCCGTCGTCCTGGGCTGCACCCATTACGAGCTGGTCGCGGAGCGTATCCGCGCCGCTGTGCAGCAGCCGGACGCCGAGGCGCTCGTCCTGCACAGCAGCGCGGGCGCCGTCGCCGCACAGGCGCTGCGCCGGATCGGCGAGGGCCCGCGGGCTGCGTCCGAAGCGCGCGGGCGGCTCACGGTGCTGCTGGGCGGCCGGGAGGAGACCCTGCCGAAGGAGGCGCTGGCCTACGCGGAGGGCCGCGACCTGCGGGCGCTGAGCCACGCGGGCTGAGCAGACCCGTACCGGCTCGGCCCACGGGGGCGCACAAGCCGGTGCCGGACCCGCGGAACATGAGTAGGCTCGATTCCATGAGGGAACACGCCCCCGACGAGCACTCAGGGCGACGCTCTTCCGCCCCCGCGGCCGACATCTGGACCGGCCGCGCACACAACCGCGTGCAGTGGATCCTTGCCTGCGGCGGGCTCGCCTGCCTGGCCCTGGGCATCGAGCTGGCCGTGGACAACTCCTGGGCCACCGGCATACTCGCCCTGGCCATGTCCGTGGTCGGCCTGATCGCCGTGGGCCTGCTCATCCTGTTCGGCACCCTCGCCTTCCTCCACGTGGCGGTGAAGGTCGACAAGGACCACCTCGAAGTGCGCTGCGGCCACGTCGGTCTGCCGCGCCGCCGCATCCCGCTCGCCCATGTGGTCGAGGCCGACTTCGCGCCCCGCGTCACGCCCCGGCAGTGGGGCGGCTGGGGCTACCGGTGGCGCCCGGAGATCGGCACGGCCGTCGTGGTGCGGCGCGGCGAGGGCGTGGTGCTCCGCCTCGGCGACGGCCGCAGGTTCACGGTGACCGTGGACGACGCGGAGAGCGCGGTGCGGCACATCCGCGACCGCCTGAAGCCCACCGCCGCGGGCCCGGCCCTCTGAGCCGTACCCCGTCCGACACACTCAGTCGCGGCCGCCCCGGACCAGTTCCGGGGCGGCCGCGTCGTCGTCCGGCGGCCCGTCCGCGAGCGGTTCCGCCGTGGCGATCCCGGCGAGCAGCCCCACACCCGCGGTCACGGTCGTGAAACTGAGCGCGTTGCCGACCGTCGCCATCGCGGCCACCGCGGTCAGGGCGGCACCCGCCGCCAGCACCACCTGCGTGGAGCGCGCTGAGCGCCACAGGACGTACAGCAGCCAGCAGTAGGCCGCCGCGAGCAGCAGCACGCCGACGAGCCCCTGTTCGGCCGCCACCTGGAGGACGGCGGAGTGCGGCTTGCCGTCGGAGAGCGGGGACTGCGCGAGCGTCGGACTGAGGTCCTCGAAGCGCCCGGGGCCCGTGCCCAGGGCGGGATGCGCCTCGGCCAGATGGACGGCGTCGCGCCACAGCAGGATCCGCCGGGGTGAGAGCCACGTCTCCAGGGAGTCCGTCGGGCCGGCCGGCAGGACGCCCTTGGCGAGCGCCACACCGAGGCCGGCCACCACCGCCGTGGCCAGGCCGAGCCCCGCCAGGCCGAGCGCCCGGCTGCGCAGCCGGGCCGCCGCGAGCGAGCACAGGACGACACCCGCGCACACCGTGATCCCGGCCGGGGAGTCGACGACGGCGGCCACCACCACGCTGCCCGCCGCCAGAAGGTGCAGCACGGACCGCAGTGCCTGTTGCCGCGCCGCCCAGGCCGCGCAGCACAGCGCTCCCGCCGACAGGGCGAGCAGCGCCGCGGTCGCACCGACCCGGCCGAGCGGCGTCACGACATCCGGTGCGGGCGCCGCGTACGGGGCGGTGAGCGCGAGGCACAGGCCGCCGAGCCCCACCGCACAGGACGCGGCGACCGGGACGAGCGCCCCGCCGATGCGCCCGCACGCGTACCCCGCGATCACGGCGAGCACCGCCAGGAGCACCCCTTCCGGTCTGCCCGCGCGCGCGGTCGCGCTGATCAACGACCACGCCGCACAACATCCGAGAACCGCGACCCCCACGGCGTCCGAGGCGCCGCGGTGCTCCCGCAGCGCACCGTCCGTCCCCGCACCCGTCGACCACCCCGTCGTACCCACCCGTCGCCCCCCGACGTAGCCGGGCCCCGGACGCCAGGCCGGACGCGGCCGCGCTGTCGGGAACCGGGCCACACGGTAACCGCTGGTGTGCCGTGGCGGACCGGTGTTGCACAGGAACGATGCGCCTCAAGGCGCACCTGGGGCGTGTCGACCGGCATGTCGGGGTGACAGCACCGCGCCGTACACTCCCCGGGTGACCGCCACCGCACCTCCCGTAGCCCCGTCGGACGAGCCCTCAGAGCAGTCGGCGCTGTCGAGGGTCCGCTCCCGCCTGCGGCGGTTCGCGCCCTTCGCGCTCGCGGTGATCGCCGGGCTGCTCCTGTACGTGAGCTTTCCACCGCGCGAGCTTCCGTGGCTCGCGCCGATCTCCTTCGCGCTGTTCGGCGTGGCGGTGTACGGACGGCGGCTGAGAGCGGGCTTCGGGCTCGGCCTGTCCTTCGGTCTCGCCTACCTGGTGCCGCTCCTCTCCTGGACCGGCGTCGACGTCGGACCGCTGCCGTGGCTGGCGCTCGCCGCCGCGGAGGCACTGCTGGTGTCGCTCGCCGGCCTGGGCATCGCCTATGTGTCGCGGCTTCCGCTGTGGCCGTTGTGGGCCAGCGGGGTCTGGATCGCGTCCGAGGCGCTGCGCGCGCGTGCCCCGTTCGGTGGCTTCCCCTGGGGGAAGGTCGCGTTCGGGCAGCCCAGTGGGGTGTTCCTGCCGCTCGCCTCGCTGGGCGGCACCCCGCTGCTCGGCTTCGGTGTGGTCCTGTGCGGCTTCGGGATCGGGGCGCTGGCCCTGCGGGTCAGGAAGGCGCGAGGGGCGTCGTCCCTGAAGGGCCTCCTCAAGGACAAGGGGATCGCCACCGCCGCCGCGTTCACCGTCGCGCCGGTCGTCGCGGGAGCGGTCGCGATGCCCTTCGTGGCGACGGGCGCCGAGGCGGGCACCGCGCGCGTGGCGCTCATCCAGGGCAACGTTCCGCGCATGGGCCTCGACTTCAACGCCCAGCGCCGCGCCGTACTCGACTACCACGTGCGCGAGACCATGAAGCTCGCCGCGAAGATCAAGTCGGGGCAGGTCGAGCGACCCGATCTCGTCCTGTGGCCGGAGAACTCCTCGGACATCGACCCGTACGTCAACCAGGACGCCTACGACGAGATCACCAGGGCCGCACAGGCCGTCGGGGTGCCGATCTCGGTGGGCGCCGTGGTGACGGCCGAGGACGGCACGCCCCGCAACCGGCTCATCCAGTGGGACCCCAAGACGGGCCCCGGAGCCGTGTACGACAAGCGGCACCTGCAGCCGTTCGGCGAGTACATGCCGTACCGAAGCTTCTTCCGGATCTTCAGCAAGGACGTCGACCGGGCGGGCAACTTCGTGCCCGGCAAGAAGCCCGTCGTCTTCGACATGGCGGGCACCGAGGTCGGCAACATCACCTGCTACGAGGCGGCGTTCGACGACACGGTGCGCGACCAGGTCCGCGAGGGCGCGCAGATCCTGTCCGTGCCGAGCAACAACGCGACGTTCGAGCGCAGTCAGATGACGTACCAGCAGCTCGCCATGGACCGGGTGCGGGCCGTCGAGCACGGCCGGGCCGTGATGGTGCCGGTCACCAGCGGGGTCAGCGCCGTGATCCGGGCCGACGGCTCGATCGCGCAGCAGACCGGCATGTTCGAGCCCGCCACGCTGCTCGCCGATGTCCCGAAGCGCACGTCGCAGACGCTCGCCACGCGCGCGGGCGCGTGGCCCGAGGCGTTGCTGGTGGCCATCGGGGTCGGAGGTCTCGGCTGGGCCGTCGTGCGGGCCCGCGCGGGGCGTCGCTCCGACGCCTGACGGGGCTTGTGGCCTGCCGGTTCGTTGGGCCGTACAGGTAGGCTCGCCGGCATGGCGACTCCTGAATTCATCCGTACGATCCGGGCCACCGCAGGCCACCAGCTGCTGCTTCTGCCGGGGGTCAGTGCCGTCGTCTTCGACGACGACGGCCGGGTGCTGCTCGGGCGGCGCGCGGACACCGGGGCGTGGTCGATCATCGGCGGGATCCCCGAGCCGGGGGAGCAGCCCGCGGACGTCGCCGCGCGCGAGGTGTTCGAGGAGACCGGCATCGAGTGCGTCGTCGAGCGGGTCGTGCTGGTGCAGGCCCTGCAGCCGATCACGTATCCCAACGGCGACCAGTGCCAGTTCATGGACACGTCCTTCCGCTGCCGGGCCACCGGCGGCGAGGCGCGCGTCAACGACGACGAGTCGCTCGAGGTCGCCTGGTTCGCCCTGGACGCGCTGCCGCCGCTCGAGGAGTTCTCACTGTTCCGGATCAAGCAGGCCCAGTCGGAAGGACCCACATGGTTCGAGACCATGGCCGAGCGCTGAAGTATGGGTGCTGCCCACATCGGGCGGCGCCGATCAGCTGCCTAGGGTGCGAGTCATGACGCCGCGCACCCCGCTGACCGCACCCGCCGCCCCCGAGCTCGATCTCGGCGGCCGCACCGCACTCGTCACCGGCGCCGCCAGTGGCATCGGCCGGGCCTGCGCCCTGCGCCTCGCCGCGGCGGGCGCCAAGGTGAGAGCGGTGGACCGGGACGCGGCGGGGCTCGCGGCCCTGGCCGACGAGGCCGACGGCGTCGAGCCGTACGTCCTGGACCTCACCGACCTCGACGCCGCGGAGGAAGCGGCGGCCGGTACCGACGTCCTCGTGAACAACGCCGGGATCCAACTGGTCCGGCCCATCGAGGAGTTCCCGCCCGAGGTCTTCCACACCGTGCTCACCGTGATGCTGGAAGCCCCGTTCAGGCTGCTGCGCGGCGCGCTGCCGCACATGTACGGGCAGGGCTGGGGCCGCATCGTGAACGTGTCATCGGTGCACGGGCTGCGGGCCTCCGCGTACAAGTCCGCGTACGTGGCCGCGAAGCACGGGCTCGAGGGGCTGTCGAAGACGGCCGCGCTGGAAGGGGCGGCGCACGGCGTCACCTCGAACTGCGTGAACCCCGGGTATGTGCGCACGCCGCTCGTCGAACAGCAGGTCGCCGACCAGGCCGCCGCGCACGGCATCCCCGAGGAGCGGGTGCTCAGCGAGGTGATGCTGCAGGACAGCGCGATCAAGCGGCTCATCGAACCGTCCGAGGTCGCCGAGGCCGTCGCGTACCTGTGCGCGCCGCAGGCCTCGTTCATGACCGGCACGTCCCTCGTGCTCGACGGCGGCTGGTCCGCCCACTGATCCGGCCCCGCCATTCGTCGGGTTCCAGGTGGTTTCGCACGGAACGCGGTCCCTCGACCGGGTGACCGCGATTCCGCGACGACCCGAGTTGTCCACAGGGCTAGCAGGCCCGACCGCTCGACGGGTAATCCTTGTCCGCATGTCGCGCCACCAACCGCACTCAGCCAGCGCCTCCGGCCCGGTGACCACCGAGGACCCGCAGGCCCCGTTCCTGGAGCTGCTCGCCAGGGGCGCCTCCGCCGATGCCTACGAACAGCCCGTGCTGCTTGCCCGGGCGGAGGGCGCGGCGCCCGAGCGGATAGCGGCACTCGAGGCGGCAAAGGCGCTCGCGTTGCGCGTACGCGCGGAGATGGAGGGCAGGCGGCGCCGCGAGGCGGAGCTGTCCGCGCTGTTCGAGACCGCGCACGACCTCGCGGGCCTGCGCGATCTGGACGCGGTGCTGCAGGCCATCGTCCAGCGGGCCCGCTCGCTGCTGGGCACTGACGTCGCCTATCTGACGCTGAACGACCCGGCCAGGGGCGACACCTACATGCGGGTCACCGAGGGCTCGGTCGCGGCACGCTTCCAGCAGCTGCGCCTCGGTATGGGGGAGGGCCTCGGCGGCCTCGTCGCGCAGACCGCGCGGCCGTACGTCACGGACGACTACGGGCACGACGTGCGCTTCCAGCACACCCGCAGCATCGACGCGGGCGTCGGGGACGAGGGGCTCGTCGCCATCCTCGGGGTGCCGCTCATGCTGGGGGCACAGGTGATCGGGGTGCTGTTCGCCTCCGACCGGCGCGCGCGGGTCTTCGAGCGCGAGGAGATCGCGCTCCTCGGCTCCTTCGCGGCGCTCGCCGCGGCGGCCATCGACACCGCGAACCTGCTCACCGAGACCCGGCAGGCGCTGAACGAGCTGGAGCGCGCCAACGAGATCATCCGCGACCGCAGCGGCGTCATCGAGCGCGCGTCCGACGTGCACGACCGGCTCGCCGAGCTGGTGCTGCGCGGCGGCGGGGTGCACGACGTGGCGGCGGCGGTTTCCCAAGTCCTCGACGGCACCGTGGAGTTCACCGACGCGGAGGCGGCGCCCGCCCGCGCCCTCGAAGCCTCCCGCGCCGACGGGCACGCGGTGCGGCACCGGGACGACTGGGTCGCGGCCGTCGCCGCCGGCGGCGAGCTGCTCGGCGCCCTGGTGCTGCGCGGCCACCCCGGTCTCGACCCGGTCGACCAGCGCACCTTGGAGCGCGCCGCCATGGTCACCTCGCTGCTGCTGCTCGCCCGGCGCTCCGCTGCCGAGGCCGAACAGCGGGTGCGCGGCGAGCTCCTTGACGACCTGCTCGACGGGCGGGACCGCGACCCCCGGCTGCTGCGCGAGAGAGCGGAGCGGCTGCACGCCGACCTCGACGCGACCCATGTGGTGCTCGCCGCCCGCCTGGAGAGCACCGGTGACGCCGAGCAGGAGGCGGCCGCGCGCCGCCGCCTGTGGTCCGCGGCCAACCACCTCGCGGCGACCCGACACGGCCTCGCCGCCGCGCGGGACGGCGGCACCGTCCTGCTGCTCCCGGCGCACACCACGGACGCGTCGCGGTTGGCATCCCATGTCGCGGGCCGGCTCGCCGAGGCGATCCACGAGAGTGTCACCGTGGGCGCGTCGGCCCCCGTCGCCGACTTGGCGGGGCGGACCGAGGGAGCGGCCGCCGCGTACGTGGAGGCGCGGCGCTGCCTCGACGCGCTGCGGCTGCTCGGCAGGTCCGGCCAGGGAGCCGCGGCCGAGGACTTCGGCTTCCTCGGGCTGCTGCTCGCCGACAGCCGGGACGTCGGGGGCTTCGTCACCCGCACGATCGGCGAGGTCGTCACCTACGACGAGCGCAGGGGCACCGACCTGGTGCGAACCCTTGACGCCTACTTCGCGTCCGGCATGAGCCCGGCCCGTACGAAGGACGCGCTGCATGTGCACGTGAACACGGTCGCGCAGCGTCTGGAGCGGGTGGGCCGGCTCCTCGGCGAGGACTGGCAGGCGCCGGAGCGCGCACTGGAGATCCAACTGGCGCTGCGGCTGCACCGGTTGGCGGCCCCGGACATAGCCTGACCCCGTCCGCGGGGGCGGACGGGGTCAGGCGGGCCGAAACCCCGGTCAGACGCGGTGGACCTTGGCAGGCCGGTCGCTGTCCGTGACGCCGGACGTGGCCTCGGGCTCGATGTCCGCCAGGTCGCGGTGCCGGGTCTCCTTCGCCACGCCCACGGCGATCAGGGTGAGCAGCGCGGCCGCGATGACGTACAGGGAGATCGGCGTCGAGGAGTCGTACTCGGACAGCAGCGCCGTCGCGATGAGCGGTGCGGGCGCGCCCGCCGCCACCGAGGCGAACTGCGCGCCGATGGACGCCCCGGAGTAGCGCATCCGCGTCGCGAACATCTCGGAGAAGAACGCGGCCTGCGGGGCGTACATGGCGCCGTGCAGGACCAGGCCGACGGTCACGGCGAGGAGCAGGCCACCGAAGCTCGCGGAGTCGATGAGGGAGAAGAACGGGAACATCCACAGGCCGACGCCCGCCGCGCCCAGCAGATACACGGGCCTGCGGCCGACCCGGTCGGAGAGGGCGCCCCAGGCGGGGATCACGGCGAAGTGCACGGCGGACGCGATGAGCACGGCGTTCAGCGCGGTCTGCTTCGAGACGCCGGCCGACGTGGTGGCGTACACGAGGATGAAGGCGGTGATGACGTAGTAGCTGATGTTCTCGGCCATGCGGGCGCCGATGGCGACCAGGACATCGCGCCAGTGGTGTCGCAGGACCGCGACCAGCGGCATCTTCTCCACGGTGTCGGCGGCCGCCGCCTTGCGGGCCTCGGCGCGGGCCAACGCCTCCTTGAAGACGGGGGACTCATCGACGGACAGACGTATCCACAGACCCACGACGACGAGCACGCCCGAGAGGAGGAACGGGATCCGCCAGCCCCAGTCGGTGAACGCGGAGTCCGAGATCAGGGCGGTCAGGGCCGAGAGCACGCCGGTCGCCAGGAGCTGTCCCGCGGGCGCGCCCGTCTGCGGCCAGGACGCCCAGAAGCCGCGGCGCCGGGCGTCTCCGTGCTCGGACACGAGGAGCACCGCACCGCCCCACTCGCCGCCGAGGGCGAAGCCCTGGACGAGGCGGAGCACGGTGAGCAGGACGGGGGCGGCGGTGCCGACCGTCGCGTGGGTCGGGAGCAGGCCGATGGCGAAGGTGGCGCCGCCCATCATGAGGAGGCTCACCACCAGGAGCTTCTTGCGGCCGAGTCGGTCGCCGTAGTGCCCGAAGACGAGCGCGCCCAGCGGGCGGGCGGCGAAGCCGACGGCGTACGTGAGGAAGGAGAGGAGGGTGCCGACCAGGGGGTCGGAGTCGGGGAAGAAGAGCTGGTTGAAGACCAGCGCCGCGGCGCTGCCGTAGAGGAAGAAGTCGTACCACTCGATCGTGGTGCCGATGAGACTCGCCGCGACAATGCGCTTGAGGTTTCCGGGCGTTGGCGGAGCGGTTGCTGCGGAGGCCATGTGCACCACTTCCAGGCGTTGGTGGGGACGTGTATCTGCTGGCACAAGGTAGGAACACGCAGGTCAGCGGCACATGTGGTGGGACACCATACTTTCGGGGCCGACTGTGGCCGTCCGACACGGAAGTCCGGCCCGACAACGACGAGTTGGGGGAGCGGCTCGGGTTTGCGATGACCGTCAGTGGCTAACCGGGACTCCATGAGTGAACCGAACAAGGGAATGGATCAGCGGAACGAGACCATGAAGCGGACGACCGCTCCCGTGAGCGACGCCGCCAAGAAGACCGAGGCCAAGGCCGGTGAGGTTGCCTCGGCCGCGCAGCAGGCGACCGGGCAGGTCACCAGCGCCGCCCGCACGGCGTGGACCGCCCTGGCGCACCGGAAGGTGCTGGCCATGGGTGTCGGCGCCGGGGTCACAGCCGTCGGCGCCGCTTCGTACGCCGCCGGCCGCCGCGCGGGACGGCGTCCGTAGGCAGCGGACGGCCCGTCGGACGCGGCGTGCGGCGCATCTCCGCGGTCCCTGACTGAGTGCGCGGACTCGGGGAACGCGGCGAGGTATGGCTGTACTGAGGAAATGCGCACGTCCGATGCTCGCCTCCGCGTTCGTGGCCGGGGGACTGTCCACCGTCCGTGCCCCTGAGCGCGTGGCGCCCGCCGCGGAACCGGTGGCCGTTCCCGTGGCCTCCCGCGTGCCACGGCTGCCGGAGAACCCCGAGCAACTGGTACGGATCAACGGAGCCGTGCACATCGGGGCCGGGCTGCTGCTCGCCGCCGGGGTGGTCCCGCGGCTTGCCGCGCTGGCGCTCGCGGGGACGCTCGTGCCGACGACACTGGCCGGTCACGCCTGGTGGAAGGAGGAGGATCCCGAACAACGCGCCCAGCAGCGCACCCAGTTCCTGAAGAACCTGTCCCTGATGGGCGGCCTGCTCATCACGGCGGCCGACACCCACGGCAAGCCGTCGACCGCCTACCGGGCTCGCGGCGCCGTCGGCACCGTCCGTGGCGCGACCCGCGGGGCGACCCGTGGGGCGACCAAGCGCGTGCGCGGTGCCGCCGACCAGGCGCGCGCGCTGCCCGCGCAGGCCCAGCAGGCCATCGACAAGCGCCTCTGAGGTTCGGGCCGCCTCCTGCGGGACGTGCACGGATGCCGGCCGGCAGGTCGTACGGCACGCTGGAGACGTACGCGTACATGCGTGGCCGGAGGTGGCGATGGAGCCCGTGCGGGCGCTGGAGCGGATCGCGTTCCTGCTGGAGCGGGACGGCGCGCCCACCTACCGGGTGCGGGCGTTCCGCACGGCCGCCGGTGTCGTCGCCGAGCTGGGCGATGCCGAGGTCGCGCGGCGTGTCGAGGTCGGTTCGCTGGAGTCGCTCAAGGGCATCGGCCCGAAGACCGCCGCCGTGATCCGGGAGGCGGCGGCCGGGCAGGTTCCCGACTACCTCACGCACCTGGAGGAGGAGCTGGCCCGCACGGTGCCGCTGGAGGGGGACGCGGGCGTGGAGCTGCGTTCCCTGCTGCGGGGCGACTGCCATCTGCACTCCGACTGGTCGGACGGCGGCAGCCCGATCGAGGAGATGGGCCGCGCCGCCCGGGACATCGGGCACGAGTGGGCGGTGCTCACCGACCACTCGCCGCGCCTGACGGTGGCCCGCGGGCTTTCGCCGGAGCGGCTGCGCGAGCAGTTGGACGTGGTGGCGGAGCTGAACGCGGGCTGGGCGCCGTTCCGGCTGCTGACCGGGATCGAGTGCGACATCCTCGACGACGGTTCGCTCGACCAGGAGCCCGAGCTGCTGGAGCGCCTGGACGTGGTCGTGGTCTCGGTCCACTCCAAGCTGCGGATGGACGCCGCCGCGATGACCCGCCGCCTGGTGGCCGCCGTCGGCAATCCGCACGCCGACATCCTGGGCCACTGCACGGGCCGCCTGGTCACCGGCAGGGGGCGGCCGGAGTCGCAGTTCGACGCGGACGAGGTGTTCGCGGCGTGTGCGGAGGCGGGCACCGCCGTGGAGATCAACAGTCGGCCAGAGCGGCTCGATCCGCCCCGGCGGCTGCTGCGCAAGGCGGTGGCGGCCGGCACGCTCTTCGCCGTCGACACCGACGCGCACGCTCCCGGGCAGCTCGACTGGCAGTTGTTCGGGTGCGCCCGGGCCGAAGAGTGTGGGGTTCCTGCGGAGCGGGTTGTGACCACGTGGTCGGCGGAGGAGTTGCTCGGGTGGGCCGGGGGTCGATCGAGTCCCGCGTAAGTATGCGCCGCACCGGCGTGAAAGATCGGGGCTCTGCCCCGGACCCCACTGCTCAATCGCCGCAGGGGCTTGAATGGCGGAACCGGGCGATCGGTCGACCGCGTGTACCCACTGGGGTACACCATGCAGATCATCGAGGTCACGGGATACGCCGTGCGGTCCGCCGTGATCACCATGCGGAGCAACGGCACACCGCTGGAGTTCGTGCTCTTCCCCATGCTGCACATCGCGTCGCCGACCTTCTACGCCCAGGTCAGGCTCCGGCTGCGGAAGTGCGACCTCGTCGTCATGGAGGGCATCCGCGGCAGATCGGCCGCGGCGAGCGCCCTCACGCTCGCCTACCGCTTCGCCCCGCGCAGGAGCCGCAACGGGCTGCGGGAACAGAGCGACGACCTGCTGCTGCCCGCCGGCGTCCCGGTCGTCCACCCGGACGTCAGCGCGGCGGAGGCGGTCGCGGACCTGAAGACCCTGCCGCGGTCGACCTACCTGCTGATGCTGGTCGCGGCCCCCGTGATGGGGCTGATCTTCGCGCTGCGCGGGCCGCGCGCCTTCCTCGACGAGGACCTGGCGGTCGACGATCTGCCGACGACCCTGCGGGCCGAACTGCTGGCCGACGATCCGGTGGCGCACGCCATGACGGACCGCCGCGACCGGCGGCTGCTCGACGCGCTCGGCGAGATCCACGCCGCACACCGCACCGAACCACTGCGGGTCGCCGTCGTCTACGGAGCCGGACACGTACCGGCGATCGTGACGGGCCTGCGGGAGCGCCACGGCTACCGCCCCCGCGACGCGGAGTGGCTCACCGTCTGCGTCCCGGGGTGAGCCACCGGCCACGCCACCCGCGATCTTGGCGGGCAGACCCCTTTCGAATCCTGGCCGAGGAGGAGATATCTTGATGTCGAGCAATCCGATACAAGACTTCAGATGACGTGGAAGACGTGGAAGCGGAGCACCCGGTGACTGACTCGACCATCATTTACACGCACACAGACGAGGCCCCGGCCCTCGCGACGTACTCCTTCCTGCCGGTCATCGAGGCCTACGCGTCCACCGCCGGTGTCGGCGTCGAGACCCGTGACATCTCCCTGGCCGGGCGCATCCTCGCCCAGTTCCCGGAGTACCTGACCGAGGAGCAGCGCGTCCCGGACGCCCTCGCCGAGCTCGGCGAGCTGGCCAAGACGCCGCAGGCCAACATCATCAAGCTGCCGAACATCTCGGCCTCGGTCTCGCAGCTCAAGGCCGCCGTCGCCGAGCTGCGCGAGCACGGCTACGCGCTGCCGGACTACCCGGACGAGCCGAAGACCGACGAGGAGCGCGAGATCGGCGCCCGCTACGACAAGGTCAAGGGCTCCGCCGTCAACCCGGTCCTGCGCGAGGGCAACTCCGACCGCCGCGCCCCCGCCTCGGTGAAGAACTACGCCAAGGCCCACCCGCACCGCATGGGCAAGTGGACCCCCGAGTCCAAGACCAATGTCGCGACCATGGGTGAGAACGACTTCCGCTCCACCGAGAAGTCCACCGTCATCCCGGCCGACGACAAGCTGAAGATCGAGCTCGTCGCCGACAACGGCACCACCACCGTGCTGCGCGAGTCCGTACCGGTCCTCGCCGGCGAGGTCGTCGACGCCTCCGTGCTGCACGTCGCGCCGCTGCGCGAGTTCCTCACCGCGCAGATCGCCCGCGCGAAGGAAGAGGGCGTCCTCTTCTCCGCGCACCTCAAGGCCACCATGATGAAGGTCTCCGACCCGATCATCTTCGGTCACGTCGTGCGCGCCTTCTTCCCGGAGACCTTCGCCCGCTTCGGCGCCGACCTGGCCGCCGCGGGCCTCACCCCGAACGACGGCCTCGGCGGCATCTACAAGGGCCTCGAGACGCTCGCGAACGGCGCCGAGATCAAGGCCTCCTTCGACGCCGAGCTGGCCGCAGGTCCCGACCTGGCCATGGTCGACTCGCACCGCGGCATCACGAACCTGCACGTGCCGTCCGACGTCATCATCGACGCCTCCATGCCGGCGATGATCCGCACGTCCGGCCACATGTGGAACAAGGACGACCAGGAGCAGGACACCCTCGCGGTGATCCCCGACTCCTCGTACGCCGGCGTGTACCAGGCCGTCATCGACGACTGCCGCGCCAACGGCGCCTTCGACCCGTCGACCATGGGCACCGTCCCGAACGTCGGCCTCATGGCGCAGAAGGCCGAGGAGTACGGCTCCCACGACAAGACCTTCGAGATCAAGGCCAGTGGCACCGTCCGCGTCGTCAACCAGGCCGGCGACGTCGTCCTGGAGCAGCAGGTCTCCGAGGGCGACATCTTCCGCGCCTGCCAGACCAAGGACGCCCCGATCAAGGACTGGGTCAAGCTCGCCGTCACGCGCGCCCGCGCCACCGGCGACCCGGCCGTGTTCTGGCTGGACGAGGGCCGCGCCCACGACGCCCAGCTGATCAAGAAGGTCGAGCAGTACCTGCCGGAGTTCGACACCGAGGGCCTGGACATCCGGATCCTCTCCCCGGAGGACGCCACCAAGCTCTCCGTCGAGCGCATCCGCCAGGGCCTGAACACCATCTCGGTCACCGGCAACGTGCTGCGCGACTACCTGACCGACCTCTTCCCGATCCTGGAGCTGGGCACCAGCGCCAAGATGCTGTCGGTCGTCCCGCTGATGAACGGCGGCGGCCTCTTCGAGACGGGTGCCGGCGGCTCCGCCCCGAAGCACGTCCAGCAGCTCGTCAAGGAGAACTACCTGCGCTGGGACTCCCTCGGTGAGTTCCTCGCCCTGGCCGTCTCCTTCGAGCACCTCGCGACCACCACGGACAACGCCCGTGCGAAGGTCCTCGGCGAGACGCTGGACCGCGCCACCGGCACCTTCCTCAACGAGGACAAGTCGCCGACCCGTCGCCTCGGCGGCATCGACAACCGCGGCAGCCACTTCTACGTCGCCCTGTACTGGGCCCAGGAGCTGGCCAAGCAGACCGAGGACGCCGAGCTGGCCAAGGCCTTCGCTCCGCTCGCCGAGAAGCTCGCCACGAACGAGCAGAAGATCGTCGACGAGCTGATCGCCGTCCAGGGCTCCCCGGCCGACATCGGCGGCTACTTCCAGCCCGACTCGGCCAAGGCCGACAAGGTCATGCGCCCGTCGCAGACGCTGAACGAGGCGCTGGCCTCGCTCGCCTGATCCTCGCGGCACACACACCGCCCCGGTCGGCCCCGTGCCGGCCGGGGCGGTGTTGTTCACGCTGCGCGGAAGGCGCCGTATTTGACGCTCTTCCTACGCCCTGACCTGGGTAGGGTGCTTCGATGAGCACTCTGGATGACGCACGCCCGGGCATGGACCCGGCGATCCGACCGCAGGACGACCTCTTCGGGCATGTCAACGGCCAGTGGCTGGCGACCGAGCCCATCCCCGACGACCGCTCCAGCTGGGGCCCCTTCGTGGAGCTCGTGGACGTGGCCGAGCAGCGGGTCAAGGAGATCATTCAGGAGATCGCGGCCGGCGGCCCCACGAGCCTGGACGCGGACGAGGCGCGCAAGATCGCCGACCTGTACGCGTCGTTCATGGACGAGGAGGCCGCCGAGGCCCGCGGGCTCGACCCGGTCCGCCCGCTGATCGAGGAGGTGGCGGGGCTCGGCGACGTACGGCAGCTGGCGGGCTTCCTCGGCCGCTTCGAGCGCAAGGGCGGCTCCGGCCTGTTCGGCGCCTACATCGACAGCGACGACCGGAACTCCGACCGCTACCTCTTCAACATCCTCCAGGGCGGCCTCGGCCTGCCCGACGAGTCGTACTACCGCGAAGAGAAGTTCGCCGAGATCCGCGAGAAGTACGAGGCGTACCTGACCGAGCTGTTCACGCTCGGCGAGCACGCCGACCCGGCCGCCGCCGCGCGCACCGTCCTCGCGCTTGAGACCCGCCTCGCCGAGGGCCACTGGGAGCGCGCCGAGACGCGCGACGTCCAGAAGACGTACAACCTCACCACCTTCGACGAACTCACCGCGCTCGCCCCGGCGTTCGACTGGCGGGGCTACGTCACCGGGCTCGGCGGCAAGGACGAGACCCTCGCCGAGTCGTGCGTGCGCCAGCCCTCGTACCTCACGCACCTGTCCGCGGTGCTCACCGAGGTGCCGATCGAGCAGTGGCGCGACTGGCTGCTCGCGCGCGTCCTGCGCTCCGCCGCGCCGTACCTCTCGACGCCGTTCGTGCGCGTCAACTTCGAGTTCTACGGGCGCACGCTGAACGGCACGCCGGAGCTGCGCGCCCGCTGGAAGCGCGGCGTCGCGTTCGTCGAGGGCGCCATCGGCGAGGCCGTCGGCAAGGAGTACGTGGCCCGGCACTTCCCGCCGCGCTCCAAGGCGCTCATGGACGAGCTGGTCGCCAACCTCCTGGAGGCGTACCGCCAGTCCATCTCCCGCCTCGACTGGATGACGGACGAGACGAAGGAGCGGGCGTACGAGAAGCTCGCCACGTTCCGGCCGAAGATCGGGTACCCGGACGAGTTCCGGGACTACTCGGGGCTGACCGTGGTCAGCGACGACCTGCTCGCCAACGCGTACGCCGCCGACGCCTTCGAGCACGACCGGCAGATGGCGAAGATCGGCGCGCCGGTCGACCGCGACGAGTGGTTCATGCTGCCGCAGACGGTCAACGCGTACTACAACCCGGGCACGAACGAGATCTGCTTCCCGGCGGGCATCCTGCAGAAGCCGTTCTTCTCGCCGGACGCCGACGCCGCGGAGAACTACGGCGGCATCGGCGCGGTCATCGGCCACGAGATCGGCCACGGCTTCGACGATCAGGGCGCGCAGTACGACGGCGCGGGGAACCTCAACGACTGGTGGACCGCCGACGACAAGGCCGCCTTCGAGGCGAAGTCGAAGGCGCTCGTCAAGCAGTACGACGGGTTCTCGCCGCGGAACCTGCCGGGGGAGTTCGTCAACGGGTCGCTGACCGTCGGCGAGAACATCGGCGACCTCGGCGGCCTGACCATCGGGCACACCGCGTACAAGATCGCGCTCGGCGACGCGCCGGTGCCGGTCGAGGGCGAACTCACGGGTACGCAGCGGCTGTTCATGAACTGGGCGTACTGCTGGCGCACGAAGCGGCGCAAGGAGCAGGAGCAGCAGTACCTCACGATCGACCCGCATTCGCCGCCGGAGTTCCGGGCGAACATTGTGCGGAACCTGGACGAGTTCCATGAGGCGTTTTCGACGGTGGTCGGGGACGGGTTGTGGGTGGAGCCGGGGGAGCGGGTGCGGATCTGGTGACGTGATCCTTGGGTGGGCCGGGCGGTTGCGGCCGTCCGGTCCTACGTCTCGGGGCTCTGCCCCGGGCCCCGCTGCTCAATCGCCGCAGGGGCTTGATTTGTGGGGACTTGAGCGGGATTCAGGGCGTTGAGAATGACGACTTCAGGAAGTCGATCGTCGACGTCCATGCCTCGCGGGACGACTGCTCGTCGTAGACCTCCGGGCGGCCGTCGTTGAAGAAGGCGTGGTCTGCGGGGTAGGTGCGGAAGTCGGGGGCGATGCCCGACTGGGACCTGATCGTGGTGCGCAGGCCGTCGAGCGTGGCCGGTGGGATCGCCTCGTCGCGGTCGCCGTAGTGGCCCAGGATCCGGGCCCTCAGGCGGGAGAAGTCCGGGACCGCGCCCTGGATCACGCCGTAGAACGGGACCGCCGCGCTCACCCGCTGGTCCGCCGCGGCCAGGTACAGGACGAAGCCGCCGCCCATGCAGAAGCCGACCGCGCCGACCGTGTCGGAGGTGACCTGGGGGAGGGCCAGCAGGCAGTCGACCGCGCCGGACAGGAGTTCCACGCCGCGCTCCACCGGCAGGTCCCGCATCATGGCGAACGCCTCCTGGGAGTCGTGCGCAACGTTCCCGCCGTACAGGTCGGGGGCGAGCGCCACGAAGCCCTCGGCGGCGAGGCGGTCGGCGATGTCGGCGATGTGGTCGGTCAGGCCCCACCACTCCTGGATGACGAGGACGCCGGGGCCGTGCCCCGAGGCCGGCAGCGCCAGGTAGCCGTGGGCCGTGGTGCCGTGGCTGTCGAACGTCAGGTTCTGGTGGGCCGGGCGGCCGGTGGACTTCGGGGTGTGGGGGGTTTGTGACATGACGCAACGATGCCACCGCGGGACGTCCCGCGGTGGCATCGGTCCGGCCGTGAGCCGGGTCAGTCCTTCTTCTGGGCCGACTGCAGCGCCGTGATGCACATCGCGATCGCCGACTGCAGCTCCTCGAGGCGCTGCAGCATGTCGTCCTCGACGATGTCGTCGATCTCCTCGGCGTCGACGTCGTCGAAGGTCAGCTCCTCGAAGGCCTTCGTGGCCTTCTGCAGGCTGCTATAGAACTTCGCGCGCCGCTCCTGCACCCGCAGCTCGGGGTCCTTCTCGACGGTCTCGGCGACGAGCGTGCGCACGGTGTCGTACGCCTCGCGGGCCCACTCGCCCGCCTCCTCGTCCTCGTCCAGCTCGTCGATGAGGGACAGGTGCCGCTCGGCCTCCTCGCGCAGCGCGGGGGAGGCCTCGATCTTCTGGCCCGCGGGGGTCTTGACCTGGCCCTCTTCCGCGATCCTGCGCACGTATTCGAGCTGGCCGCCGGTCTTGGTCTCCTCGGCGACGGCCTTCTTCAGGTCGTCCGTGCGCACGATGTCGCGGGCCATGCCCGTGCGCAGCACCGGGTCCTCGTCGAGGCGGTCCATCAGCGCCTTGCGGGCGGCCTCGGCGGTGCCGGGGTCGGCGAGGATCGCGGCCCGCAGCGCCGTCGGGTTCTCGGCGACCTCCAGGGCCTTCGTCGGGCGGATGCCCTCGGCCTCGGCCGCCTCGGTGATCGCCTGGCCGCGCACCGAGGTCGCGCTGTTGCGGGACACGTAGTACGACAGCCAGACGTCGGCGTCCGGGAGTTCGATGTCGGCGCCGGGCGCGAGGGCCTCGAACTGGGGGACCAGGCCGTCGTCCGCCGCGCTGTCCCACGCCTTGTAGAAGCGCATGACGCGGTCGGCGGAGCAGCCCGCGAGCTCGGCGAACTTCCGCGCCGAGACCTTGGCGGACTCCCCGGCGGACTGGCCGCCGGGCCGCACGCTGCGGGCCACCTTCAGGGCGAAGGCCCAGCCTCCGGTGCGGGCGTAGACGCCGAACTCGTGGGCGTCGCGGGTGATGGCCTCCGGTACGTCGCCGGGGGCGGGGTCGTCGTCGGCCTCGGAGCTCTCCGCGAAGGGGACCTCTGTGGGCGGCGTCCAGAAGCTGTCGGACGCGCTGTCGGCATCCGCCGAGGCGGCGTCGGTGGTCGGCGGGGTCCACGTATTCGCGGTGTCCCCGGGCTCGGCCGTCTCCTCGTTCGCGGGCACGGCGACGGCGCCGTCCGGGGCGACGGCCGGCGCGGGCACGGGCTCCGCGGTGGCCTCGGCGCCGGACTGGACAGCGGCGTCGGACGAGTCGATGGCTACGGACACGTAGGCACTCCTGAGTGATCTGGCACGTGCGGGTTGACGAGCCACTTTATCGCTCCGATTGGGCCGTTTTGCGCGCGAGTTGCCACAGCGGCGCGCCGGACAGGTGTGCGAAGTCGGGGTGGCCCGTCGGACGGGCCCGGGCATGGCCGGGCCCGCCATTCGCGGCTCCCCCTTCTGCGAACAGCGGGCCCGGCCTCGGCCTCGACCGTGCGCCGCGGCGGGAGGGCGAGGGCACGGGAGGCTCGATACCGCAGCATCTCAGTGCGCGGCCCCATGACGGACGGGGCCAAGGGGCCCTCGTGGTGGGCCGAACGGCCCGGATTCAACAGCCCGCCCGTCGCACCACCCGCAGCAGGTACTCCTTGCGGTGCAGCGGGTCGTGGTCCGTGCGGGAGCGGCGCGGCGCGTCCTCGTGGACCGGGGCGTAGTGGTCGAAGGCGGCCTCCAGGACGCCCTCGCCCCGGGTGAGGGAGGGCAGTTGCTGCTCCAGGGCGCGCACCCGGGCGGCGGGGATCAGTCCTTCGACCGTGGTCCACGGCCCGCCGTCCGTGTGCTGTCCCGTCGGCACCGCCCGCAGCCGGGTGAGCACCGGCAGCACCGCCCCGTACAGATCGGCCGGGATGTCGAGGCGGAAGCGGTGCATCGGTTCGCACACCGCCGTGCCCGCGCGCTTGAGGGCGCTCATCAGGACCAGCGGGGTCAGGCCGCGGAAGTCCGCCCCGGTGCTCGACATCGACTTGTCGAAGATCGCGTGCGCGTGGCTCTGCCGCGGGGCGTAGCCGGAGCGCGCAAGAGTCACCGTGCAGTCGGTGACCTGCCAGCCGAGCAGTCCCTGGCGCAGCGTCCTGTGCACGGTCTCCTCGACGGCCTTGATGAAGGCCAGGGGGAGGGAGCCGAGCTCGATGCCGAGCCGGAACGCGACGCCCGAGCCGACCGGCGCCGGGTCGACCCGCAGGCCGATGGTGGCCAGGAACGGGTTGCCCTCGTCCTTCATCGCCTCGGCCGCCGCGCCGGAGCCCGTCGGCCGCTCGACGCACAGCGGCGTCGACTCCCGGAACGTCACGTCGAGCCCGAACTCCTCGGCGAGCGTGGCCTGTACGACCTCCTTCTGCACCTCGCCGTAGAGTGACAGGAAGATCTCCTGACGGATGTCGTCCTGCCGAAGCCCGATCAGCGGGTCCTGCTCGGCGAGCTGGGTGAGCGCGGCGAGCAGCGCGCCGCGCCGCCCCGGCCGGTCGGGGTCGACGACCGTCTCCAGGGTCGGCGGCGCGAAGTGGTGCTCCTTGACGGGGACCTGGGGCTCGCCGAGGTCGTCCCCGACGCGTACGCCGCCGAGTCCCCACAGGCGTGCCACCTGCCCGGGGCCCGCCTCCGTACGGGGTGTGTCCACGCCGTCCGCGAAGACGCGCACCGCCGTGACCCGGTCCTCCCCGCCGCCGGGCAGCGCGAGCCGCTCGCGCACCCGCAGCGTCCCCGTGAACACGCGGGCGTACGCGATCTTCTCGCCGGCCGGGCCACGATCCACCTTGAACACGCGGGCGGACAGCGGCAGTTGGGGCCGCTCGTCGGCCGTCGGGAGCATTCGTGCGATGCCGTCCATGAGCGCGTCGATCCCCGTGCCCGTCATCGCGGAGCCGAAGTACACCGGATGCGCCTCGGCGCGCGCCGTCTGTTCGGCGAGCACGTCGCGCAGCCGGCCGTACGTGACCGACTCCTCGTCCTTGACGTACGCCTCCAGGAGCGCGTCGTCACGGGCCGAGAGCACGTCGACCAGGCGGGCGCGATGGGCCGTGTCGTCGGGGGCGTAGGGGACGCAGTGCGCGTCCCGGCCGCCGAGGCCGTGCGCCACCGTGTTCATCGGGATCATCGCGGGCGCGAGCTTGTGCCGCAGGTCGTCGAGGAGCGCGGCCTCGCGGGCGCCGCCGCGGTCGACCTTGTTCACGAACACCACGGTGGGGATGCGCAGTCGGCGCAGGGTGCGCATCAGGACGCGGGTCTGCGCCTGTACGCCCTCCACGGCCGAGACGACGAGCACCGCCCCGTCGAGCACGCCGAGCACGCGCTCGACCTCGGCGATGAAGTCGGGGTGGCCCGGCGTGTCCACGAGGTTCATGTCCGTGCCGTCGACCGGGAACGACACCACGGCCGACTTGATGGTGATGCCGCGCCGGCGCTCCAGGTCGAGGGAGTCGGTGCGGGTGCTCCCTTCGTCGACGCGGCCGAGTTCGTCGATCACCCCGGCCGTGTGCAGGAGCCGCTCGGTCAGGCTGGTCTTACCGGCGTCGACGTGCGCGAGAATTCCAAGATTCAGCAATGCCACTGGCAGTCGAGTCCTTGAGGGAAGGGAATGCCACGGCGGCGGAATCCGCGGTGGCCCTCGGAAGGAGCTGGACTGCAGTGCGCATGGATCGGTCCTCACGCTCGGGATGCGCGGCAGTTGCCGCACAGGGATCAGTGCAGCAGTGTGCCGCGCACCCCGGCAACCGATTTATCCGGCGTCGGCCACCCGCGCCGACCACCGCTGCTCGACCCGCGCGAGCCGCCAGTAGGCGATCGCCGCCGCCCACACGACCACGAACAGGCCCACGATCACGTACCCGACGTTGTCGAGGTCGAGCCCGGCGATCCACCCGGTCACCGCGTCGCTCAGGTCGAGCTTGTCGTGCAGCACGCCCACGAGTTCGATGGTCCCGATGAAGAACGCGACCGCGATCGACAGACCGGTGATGGTGAGGTTGTAGAACACCTTGCGCACCGGGTTGGAGAACGCCCACTGGTAGGCGAAGTTCATGAACGTGCCGTCGAGCGTGTCGAACAGGCTCATGCCCGCGGCGAACAGCAGCGGCAGGCACAGGATCGCGTACCAGGGCAGGCCGGCGGCGGCTCCGCTGCCCGCCATCACCATCAGTGTCACCTCGGTCGCGGTGTCGAAGCCGAGGCCGAAGAGGAAGCCCAGCGGGAACATCTGTCCTGGCCGGGTGATGGACCTGGTGAAGCGGCCGAGGATCCGGTTCATGAACCCGCGCGAGTCCAGGTGCTCCTCGAGCCGCCGCTCGTCGTACGAGCCCGCGCGCATCGCCTTGAAGACCTTCAGAATGCCCATCAGGGCAACGAGGTTGAGCGCCGCGATGAGGTACAGGAACGTACCGGAGACGGTCGTGCCGACGACGCCGAGCACCTGGTGGGTGGGCGAGTTGTCGTTCATGAGGGTGCCGGCGAGCGCAGCGCCGCCGGCGACGAGCGCCGCCATGGCCACCACCACGCTGGAGTGGCCGAGCGCGAACCAGAAGCCGACCGAGACGGGCCGCTTGCCGTCCGCCATCAGCTTGCGGGTGGTGTTGTCGATGGCGGCGATGTGGTCGGCGTCGAAGGCGTGCCGCATGCCGAGCGTGTACGCCGTGATGCCGAGGCCGATGCCGAAGGCCTTGTTGCCGACTTCGTAGTGCTCGGGGACGACGAGCAGGAAGAGCACGCCGAACGCGACGACGTGCAGCGCGGCGATCACCGCGATCAGTCCGGCCGTGCGCAGCGTGTCCTCGCGGCGCCAGCGGAAGGCAGGGGAGGGGGTGTTCAGGGCAGGGGTCGGGGAGTTCCCGGGCAGGGTCATGCGTCGATCACGCTCCAGCACCTCGTGGATCACTTCGTGAGATGCCGCGGCCGGTCTCCTGGCTTACGGGCGTGCCCGCCGCTCCGGCCTTCCCAGCGGCCGACGGCCGCCAGTGGCGCACAGGGTGGAACGGCGCGCTCCGGACGTCGCTGTCCGAAACCCGATCACAGTGGCGAGGGCCGCTCCGGAATGGGCCCCTGAGGGGCCGTCACCGGTCTTCCCGAGCACCACGGCCCGACCAACCTAACACCTACCCGGAAGCGCGCTCGCGGGCCCGGCGGATCTCCTCGTAGGCCTTCTCCCGGCCCTCCCAGTGGGAACCGTCGACCGACTTGCCCGGTTCGAGATCCTTGTAGACCTCGAAGAAGTGGGTGATCTCCAGGCGGTCGAACTCGGGGATGTCCTCGATGTCCCGGGTCGCGTCGTGCCGCGGGTCGTGCGCGGGGACGCACAGGACCTTCTCGTCCGGGCCCTTCTCGTCGCTCATCACGAACATGCCGATCGCCCGGCACTCGATGGCGCAGCCGGGGAACGTCGCGTCGCCGGTCAGGACGAGCGCGTCCAGCGGGTCGCCGTCGCCGCCGAGCGTGCCCTCGATGTAGCCGTAGTCCGCGGGGTACTGCGTCGACGTGAACAGCATCCGGTCGAGCCGGATCCGGCCGAGATCGTGGTCCATCTCGTATTTGTTCCGGGATCCCTGCGGGATCTCCACGATCACGTCGAACGCCTCGGCGCGTGCCTGACTGCTGCCCAATGTGGCCTCCTTGCCGCATTCCGACGCCCCCGAGTGTGCGCCGTACCGGGCGAGGGCGGAACCCCTCAGGCGGCCGGGGGAATGGGGAATTCGAGTTCGGGCCGGTCCCAGGCGACGGCCGGCGGGCGCGCGGGCACCGTGCCGGTGCGGCGCGCGCCCATGCCGCGGTAGAAGCCCTCGGCGGGCGGGTGCGCGACGACGCGGACGTGGTCGAGGCCCGCGGCCCGCGCCTGCGTACGCATGTGGTCGACGAGCAGCCGCCCGATGCCCCGGCCCTGCGCCTCGTCGGCGACGAACATCAGGTCCAGCTCCGGGGGCTCGGCGAGCAGCGCGTAGAAGCCGAGCACCCGCTCGTCGGCCTGGTCCACGGCGACGTACACGTGGTGCGCCTCGATGTAGTCGGGGCCCACCCGGTAGCCCGCGACCATGGAGGCGTACGGGTCCCGGTAGGCGCTGGAGCCGCGCACGAGGCGGGTGAGGCGCCGGGCGTCCCGGGCGGTGGCCCGCCGGACGGTGACGGCCGGGGGCCCGCCACGGCGCGTAATGCTCGCGTTCATGTGTCGAGTATTACGCACTCGGGGGCGGGGTCAGGCCGTGGGCACCGTGGAGTGCGCCTGGCGCAGGAACGCGGCGTTGTCCGGGGTCTGGCGCAGCTTGTCGAGCAGGGCCTCGTAGGAGGCGGCCGGGTCCCGGCTCTGCAGGGCGCGCCGCAGTCCGCGCACGACGCTCAACTCGGCGGCGGGCAGCAGGAGTTCCTCGCGGCGGGTGCCGGAGGGGGTGAGCTCGACGGCGGGGTGGACGCGGCGCTGCGCGAGGACGCGGTCGAGGCGCAGCTCCATGTTGCCGGTGCTCTTCAGTTCCTCGAAGTAGTAGTCGTCGGCGCGGGAGCCGGTGTCGACGAGGGCGGTGGCGAGGATGGTCAGCGAGCCGGCCTCCTCGGCGTCGCGGGCCGCGCCGAAGAACCGCTTCGGTCCGTGCAGGGCCGCGGCGTCCACACCGCCGGACAGGGTGCGGCCGCTGGTCGAGGCCGCGTTGTTGTGCGCCCGGCACAGCCGGGTGAGGGAGTCGAGGAGGATCACCACGTCGCGGCCCTGCTCGGTGAGGCGCTTGGCACGCTCCACGGCGAGTTCGGCGAGCGCGATGTGGGCCTTCGCCGGACGGTCGAACGTCGAGGCGTACACCTCGCCGCGCACGGATCGCCGCATGTCGGTGACCTCCTCGGGGCGCTCGTCGACGAGCACCACCATGAGATGGACCTCGGGGTGGTTCGCGGCGAACGCCGCGGCGAGCTGCTGCAGCAGTACCGTCTTGCCGGTCTTCGGCGGCGCGACGATCAGGCCGCGCTGCCCCTTGCCGACGGGCGTGAACAGGTCGACGACGCGTCCGGCGAGCCCGGCGGCCGGGTACTCAAGGCGGAAGCGCTCGCTGGGGTGGAGCGGGGTGAGGTCGGCGAAGCGCGGGCGGGCGCGGCTCGCGTCGGCGGGGGCGCCGCCGACGGTCTCGACGTGGGCGAGGGTGTGCGGCTTCCCGCACGTGCCCTCGACGAAGTCGCCCTTGCGCAGGCCGAGTCGACGGATGAGGTGGGCGGGGACCTGCACGTCGTGCGACGTGGGTTCCAGGTCGGCAGCGCGCAGGAAACCGTGCCCGTTCCCGCCGATGTCGAGGACGCCGGCGGCGCGGACGGGTTCTTGGTCCTGAGGTGCGGGGGTGGTGCTCATGGTGGTGGTGGCCGTGGTCATGACGATCACAGGTCCTTTCGCGGGCCGAGCCGCGGACGCGGCAGGCGTCCGGCGGCGGGCGTACAAGGGCAGGGAAGGGGTGGGATCCGGCGAGTGGCAGGGGCGGCAGAGCGCGCCCCGCGGCCGGGGAGAACCTGGAGGAACGGCAACGGGTGAAGAGCCCGCCAGAAGCCGCTGACCAGGGATGACGTGCGCTGTGCGGTGACCGGGAGACGGTCGACCCGCGTGCGCTGAGAGAAGAGATTCGGTACCGGCGCCTCGAAACGGGCGAGCACATGTACCGCTAAGACCGTACCACCGGACACCCGCCGCGCGGCAAGCCCCCGCTTCGGCGCGTGCCCGCCCTATGCTGATCCGCCATGTTCACCGATCAGGGTCCCACCCTCCGCGAGCTGGCCGTTCAGGCGCTGTCCTCGGTCGAGCGCGGCTACGACCTGCTGGCGCCGAAGTTCGACCACACGCCGTTCCGCACCCCGGACGTCGTGCTCGACGCGGTGGGCCGCGCGCTCGCCGGCCTCGGCCCGTACGACACCGGGCTCGACCTGTGCTGCGGCACCGGGGCGGGCCTGCGCGTGCTGCGCGAGGCGGGTGTCGGGCGGGCCGTGGGCGTGGACTTCAGCGGCGGCATGCTGGACGTGGCGCGGCGCGCCGAACCGACCGCGGGCCACGTCCGAGGGGACGCCCTCGCGCTGCCCTTCGGCGAGGTCTTCGACCTGGTCGTGAGCTTCGGCGCGTTCGGCCACTTCCTTCCGCGCGAGTGGCCGCGGCTGTTCTCCGAGGTGTGCCAAGTGCTGCGCCCCGGCGGGCAGTTCGCGTTCCCGCTGCCCGCGCCCGCGGGCCCGGGATCGCTGGGCTACTGGGCGATGCTCGGCTTCGACGGCGCGATGCGGGTGCGCAACGCGGTGTGGCGGCCCCCGTTCGTCATGTACTACCGGCCGTTCCGCCTCGCCGACGTACGCCGCGCACTGGACCACGCGGGCTTCGACGTCGCGCTGTACGCCCTGCCCGACCTCGGCGAGCGCCCCGACGGCAGCCCGCGGTGCCGACTGGTGGTGGCCACGCGCCGCTGACGGGTCCGCCGGATCGCGCCCCGCGCCCGCCGCGCCTAGCGTGTACCCATACCTGCCGGGCCGCGTCGTGCCCGGTGGCCGACGGAAGGGTGCCGCGTCATGTCCGCTCGTCCTGAAGGCGCGCCGGTCTGGGCCGACGCCATGTTCCCCGACCTGGAGGCCGCGAAGGGCTTCTACACGGAGCTGTTCGGCTGGACCTACGACGAGGGCAGTGCCGAGTTCGGCAACTACACGCAGGCCAGGACGCCCGACGGCAAGCGGGTGGCGGCGCTCGTGCCGCAGATGCCCGGCGCCGAGGGCGTGCACCCCGCCTGGAACCTGTATCTCGCCACCGCGGACATCGAGGCGGTCGCCGAGCGGATCAAGGGCGCGGGCGGCAGCCTCATGATGGACCCGATGCAGGTCGCCTCCTTCGGCACGATGGTCACTGCCCAGGATCCCGCCGGTGTCGTCTTCAGCGTCTGGCAGCCCGACACCCACGAGGGCTTCGAGAAGGTCAACGAGCCCGGCGCGTTCTGCTGGGCCGAGGTCAACACCCGCAACGCCGCGCGGACCGACTCCTTCTTCCCGGCCGTCTTCGGCTACGACGTGAAGAAGATGGAGGACGAGCACGTCGACTTCAACGTGTGGGAGCTGAACGGCGAGCCCACCATGGGCCGCATGCAGATGACGGACGACTTCCCGCCGCACGTCCCGTCGTACGTGAACGTGTACTTCGTCGTCGAGGACTGCGACGCGGCTGTCTCCACCGTCCAACGCCTCGGCGGCAAGCTGCACTTCGGGCCGATCGACACGCCCTTCGGCCGGTTCGCGGCGGTCGGCGACCCGCAGGGTGCCGCGTTCTCGGTCATCGACGTGACGTCCACCAAGGGCGAGATGCCGAACATGTCCTGACGGTCAGTCGGACGACGGCAGGCCGAACCCCAGCTCCCGCGCGGCGAGTTCGGGTGTCGGCTGCGCCCACCGCTCCACTGCTTCGGTGGTCTGCGTGGACGACAGGGACCGGATCTCCGCCCGGTCCAGGTAGAGCGTGCCGTTCAGGTGGTCCGTCTCGTGCTGCACGATCCGCGCGGGCCAGCCCGAGAACTCCTCGTCCACCGCGCGCCCCCGCTCGTCGAGGGCGCGCAGCCGCACACGCTCGTGCCGGGCGACCACGGCCTGGTAGCCCGGCACGCTCAGGCACCCTTCGTAGAAGGCGACGCGGCGCCCGCCCGCGTCCTCGTACGACGGGTTGAGCAGCACCCGGAACGGCTGCGGCGTCCGGCCCCGCGCCGCTCGCACCTCCTCGCTCACCGCTGCCGCGTCCTCGATGACGGCGAGCCGCAGCGGCACGCCGATCTGCGGCGCGGCCAGGCCCACGCCGGGTGCGGCGTGCATGGTGACCCGCATCGCGGCGATCAGCCGGGCGAGCAGCTCGTCCGACAGCTGTCCGTCGACGGGCTCGGCGGGGCGGCGCAGCACCGGGTCGCCCGCGGCGACGATCGGCAGCGGTCCCTCGGCGGTGAGCAGGGACTCGACGTGATCACTCAGTGACGTGAACGGCATGGCGTCAGGATGCCAAGAGTGATCACGGGCGCGTCCCGCGGGGTCCGGGAATGCGGTGGCGTTCCCGGCGGTTCTGATCTTGTGGTCGTCCCGTACGGATGGGGCGGCGGTGGCACAGGAGAAGGTTCGAAGGTTCCGACGGATGACGCAGACGCAGACGTACGCAGCACACGAGGGCGCCACGGGTCCCGCCCCGCACACCGAGCGCGGGTTCCACCCCCTCGACCACCCCGCGTACGCCGCGCTCACCGGCCCGCACGCGCACTTCGCCGAGCGCAGCGGCCGCGCCCTGCGCTACCCCGCCGCCGTCACGCCGTGGACCGCGCTGCCGCCCGACCCGGGACCCGAGGACTGGGCGGGCCTCGCCGCCTTCGCCGCGCCCGACGGAACCCTGCCGCTGCTCGGCACCGACATCGAGCTGCCGGAGGGCTGGGAGACGACGGTGGACCACGCGGGCGTGCGCATGGTGGGCGACGCGGTGGACGCGGCCCCGGACCCGGATGCCGTCCTGCTCACCGCCGACGACGTACCGGAGATGCTCGACCTGGTGGCCCGCACCCAGCCGGGCCCGTTCACGCCCCGCACCATCGAGCTCGGCACGTACCTGGGCGTCCGCGAGGGCGGAAAGCTCATCGCCATGGCGGGGGAGCGCCTGCACCTGCCCGGACACACCGAGGTCAGCGCCGTGTGCACCGACCCGGACCACCGGGGCAAGGGGCTGGCCGGACGGCTGGTGAAGGCCGTCGCGGCCGTCGTCCAGGAGCGCGGCGAGACCCCGTTCCTGCACACCGGCGCGGGCAATGCGAACGCGATCCGGCTCTACGAGTCCCTCGGCTTCCACCTGCGCGACACGACCCGCTTCCGGACGGTGCGCGCCCCGCGGTAGCCCCGACGCTGCCTACGCGTCCGGCTCCTCCTGGGACGCGTGGTTGTAGCGCACCAGGTAGTCCGCGAACCTCTCCAGGTCCTCCTCCGGCCAGTCCGCGAGCCGCTCGCCGAAGATCTGGCGGCGGTTGACGGTCACCTGGCGCAGTACGTCCGCGCCGGCCTCGGTCGGGTGCAGGACCTGCACCCGGTGGTCGTCGGGGTCCACGCGCCGGATCACGAGCCCCGCCCGCTGCAGGGCGGCCACCTGGCGGCTGACGGTCGACTTGTCGAGGGCGTAGTGCGCCGCCAGGTCCGTGGCCCGGCAGCCGCCCCGCTCGTCGAGGTGGGCGAGCAGCGAGTACGAGACGAGCGACAGCTCCGGGTGCATGCGCGCGGCGGTGGCCCGGGCGCGCCGGGCGAACGAGGTCAGCTCGCGCTGAATGGTCTCCACGGCCGCCTCACGGTCGGTCGCGCGATCTGGCTGTGCCACGGCGGTTCCTTTCGGGGTGCTCGTTGCACTCTACAACCCCACGGTCAAGGGGGCCTGGCACGTGGCGCGGATCTCTTATGCAACTTGTTGCAAAAGCGGGGCGGTGTCCTCTACAACTGTTTCGACCGTTCACCGCTCACGGAGGGCCCCATGAGCCGCTTCCCGCACCTGCTCGCCCCGCTCGACCTCGGTTTCACGACGCTCCCCAACCGCGTCCTGATGGGCTCGATGCACGTGGGCCTGGAGGAGGCCCCGAACGGGTTCGCGCGCATGGCCGAGTTCTACGCCACCCGTGCCCGCGGCGGCGTCGGCCTCATGGTCACCGGTGGCATCGCGCCCAACGCCGAGGGCTGCTCCTTCGAGGGCGGCGCCAAGATGACAGACGAGGCGGAGGCCGCGCAGCACCGCGAGGTCACCGACGCCGTGCACGCGGCGGGCGGAAAGATCGCCATGCAGATCCTGCACTTCGGCCGGTACGCGCACCACGCGGGCCTCGTCGCGCCGAGCGCCGTCCAGGCGCCGATCAGCGCCCACGTCCCGCGCGCCCTCACCGACGACGAGATCGAGCGGACCATCGAGGACTACGCGCGCGCCGCCGAGCTCGCCAAGTCCGCCGGGTACGACGGCGTCGAGGTCATGGGCTCCGAGGGCTACCTCATCAACGAGTTCATCGTCTCCGCCACCAACCACCGCGAGGACCGCTGGGGCGGTTCCTACGAGAACCGGATCCGGTTCGCCGTCGAGATCGTGCGGCGCGTGCGCGAGCGCGTCGGCCCCGACTTCATCCTCATCTACCGCCTGTCCATGCTGGACCTGGTCCCCGGCGGCTCCACCCTCGACGAGGTCGTCCACCTCGCGAAGGAGATCGAGGCGGCCGGAGCCACCATCATCAACACCGGCATCGGCTGGCACGAGGCCCGCATCCCCACCATCGCGACGTCCGTGCCGCGCGGCGCGTACACCTTCGTCACCAAGAAGGTCATGGGCGAGGTGAACGTCCCGCTCGTCACCACCAACCGCATCAACACCCCGGAACTCGCCGAGGAGTTGCTCGCCGACGGCGCCGCCGACATGGTCTCCATGGCGCGCCCGATGCTCGCCGACCCGGAGTTCGTGAACAAGGCGGCGGCCGACCGCTCCGACACCATCAACACCTGCATCGGCTGCAACCAGGCCTGCCTGGACCACATCTTCAGCCTCCAGATCACCTCCTGCCTGGTGAACCCGCGCGCCTGCCACGAGACCGAACTGGTCCTGTCGCCGACCCGGATCCGCAAGCGCGTCGCGGTCGTCGGCGCGGGCCCCGCCGGGCTCGCCTGCGCCGTCAGCGCCGCCGAGCGCGGCCACGACGTGACCCTCTTCGACGCCGCCGCCGAGATCGGCGGGCAGCTCAACGTCGCCCGCCGGGTCCCCGGCAAGGAGGAGTTCGACGAGACGCTGCGCTACTTCCGCACGCAGCTCGAACTGCACGGCGTGACCGTCAAGTTGGAGACCCGCGTCGAGGCCGGCGACCTCGACTCCTACGACGAGGTCGCCGTCGCCACCGGTGTCACCCCGCGCACCCCGGCGATCGACGGAGTCGACCACCCGAGCGTCGTCAGCTACCTCGACGTCCTGCGCGGCGGCGCCCCCGTCGGCGACCGCGTCGCGATCATCGGCGCGGGCGGCATCGGCTTCGACGTCGCCGAGTACCTCACCGACGACGGCTCGAAGGCGAGCCTGGACGCGGCCACGTACTTCCGGCAGTGGGGCGTCGACCTGGACTACGCCGACCGCGGCGGCCTCGCCAAGCCCGAGCGGCCCACCCCGCCCCGCCAGGTGCACCTCGTCCAGCGCAAGACCACGAAGGTCGGCGCGGGCCTCGGCAAGACGACCGGCTGGATCCACCGCACCGAGCTGCGCCACCGCGGCGTCACCATGGTCGCGGGCGCCACGTACGACCTGATCGACGACGCGGGCCTGCACATCACCGTCGAGGGCGAGCAGTCCCTCATCCCCGTCGACACCGTCGTCCTGTGCGCGGGCCAGGAGCCGCACCGCTCGCTCTACGACGACCTGGTCGCCGCCGGGCGCACCCCGCACCTGATCGGCGGCGCCGACGTCGCGGCCGAGCTCGACGCCAAGCGCGCCATCAAGCAGGGCACCGAGGTCGCGGCGGCCCTGTAGAGACCGGGTGGTCACGTGTCCGGGCCCGCCGGACGCGTGGCCACCCTCCACCTCCTCGTACTCTGGGCACCATGTCACTCCCGCACGCGATCCTCACGGCGCTCCTGGAGAAGCCGTCGTCGGGCCTCGAACTGACCCGCAGGTTCGACAAGTCCATCGGCTACTTCTGGTCGGCCACGCACCAGCAGATCTACCGGGAGCTCGGCAAACTCGAACGCGAGGGTCTGATCCGCGCGCTGCCCACCGAGACACCGGCGCGCGGCCAGAAGAAGGAGTACGAGGTCCTGCCCGAGGGCCGGGCCGAACTCGCCCGCTGGACCGCCACCCCGCACGACCCCAAGCCGATGCGCGACCCGCTGCCGCTGCGCCTGCGCTCGGCGGCCGTGGTCGGCACGGCGGGCATCGCCGAGGACCTGACGCGCCATCTCGCCCTGCACCGCGAGCAGTTGGCGACGTACGAGGACATCGAGAAGCGGGACTTCCCGCCGGAGAAGAACAGCGAGGCGGACCGCCTGCAACACGCGGTGCTGCGCGCGGGCATCGATCTCGAACGGTTCTGGGTGGACTGGTTGGAGCGCACCATCGCCGAACTGGACTGAGGGCCGTGAACCTCAGTCCCGCCCCGTGACCACGCTCCGCTCCGCCGAGAACGCGCCCCACGTCCCGTCCGGCAACTGCGCGCGCAGCTTCACCCGGTGCGTCACGTGCGGCTTCTTGCCGATGTAGAAGCTGTACGTCGCCGAGTCGGCCGGCGCGCCCTCGCCCCACATCACCGTCGTCGCCTCCCGGCCGTCCAGGAACACCTGGTACGCCGGGACCTCGCCGCCGGTCCGCGGCGGCGTCCACGCAAGGTCGAGGTAGTACGCGCCCTTCGCGCGCCGCGTCGACGCCTCGAACTCGGACGGGGCGGTGCCGGGCCCCTGCTCGCCGTTGCCCCGCGCGGTCGTCAGGCGGAGGGTCCCGCTCGCGGCGGAGGCGTTGTCGGCGGCGTCCCGGGCGCGCACGCTGAACGCGTACGCGGTGCCGGGCCGTAGCCCGGTGACCAGGGCCCGCGTCTCCTTGCCGCCGACGCTGTGGATCTTCGTGGCGCCCTGGTAGATGTCGTACGAGGCGACGCCCCGGTCGTCCGTCGCCGCGCGCCACGTGAGCGACACGGCCCGGCTCCCGTCCGCCTCTCCGCGCAGTCCGGTCGGGCGGGTCGGCGCGGCGCGGTCCTCCTTGACGGCGGCCGGGGTCGTGACGGTGACACGCGTGCTCGCCGGGCCGAGGGAGCCGTCGGTGCCGCGGGCGCGCACCGTGAACACGTAGCGGGACGTGGGGGAGAGCCCCGTGACGTCCACCATGTGCCGCTCCGCCGGCAGCCGCTTCACGCGCTTGGCGCCGCGGTACACCTCGTAGCCCTTGACCTCGGCCGTGCTCGCGGGGCGGTTCCACATGACGTGCACGGACGTGGCGCTCCCGGCCTGCGCGGTGACCCCGGCAGGCGCCGACAGGGCCGGACCCTCGGCCTGCGCGCTGTCGGAGAGGAGGCCGCAGGAGGCGAGCGCGGGCACGAGCGCGGCGGCGCAGAGCGCGCGGGCGAGCAGGGCGCGTGGGGGGAGGCGTCGCACGGAGGGCCTTCCGTTCGAGCGGATTGGTACAGACCTGTATGGCACGAGAGGCGGGCATTCCTCAAGGGGTTCGCGCCAACAGGTCTGTACCAAAGCCTCGTTCTCGACGGCTCGTTCTCAACGGCTCGTTCTCGAAGGTTCGTTGTCGAAGGCTCTTCGAGAAGTGGTCCCTCAGTCCTTGCGGTACGTGTACGCCTCCGAGGCCGCCGCGGCGACCGCGTCCAGGTCCGCTCCGGTCGAGGCGGTGACGACCGCGGCGATCGCGCCCTCCACGAAGGGGGCGTCCACCAGGCGTGTGCCGTCCGGGAGTTCGTCGCCCTCGGCCAGCAGCGCCTTCACGGTCAGCACCGCGCTGCCGAGATCGACGAGGACCGCGACGCCCGCGCCCCGGTCGACCTCGGCGGCGGCCGCCGAGATCAGCTCGGAGCTGGTGCCGAGGCCGCCGTCCTCCGTGCCGCCCGCCGCCGCGACGGGCGCGGTGTCGCCGCCACCCGACAGCCCGGTCGCGAGCCGCGCAACGGACTCGGCGACGTCCTTGCTGTGCGACACCAGCACGATGCCGACGGGCTTGCCGGGGGCGCTCACGATTCGCCTCCCGCCGCCTCGGCCAGCGCCGCGATCAGCAGCGCGGACGACGTGGCACCCGGGTCCTGGTGCCCGATGCTGCGCTCACCGAGGTAGCTCGCCCGCCCCTTGCGGGCCTGCAGCGGGGTGGTGGCCTCGGCCCCGTGCTCGGCCGCCGACCGTGCCGCCGCGAAGTCGCCGTCGCCGAGCGCCTCCACCGCCGGCACGAGGGCGTCGAGCATCGTCTTGTCGCCGGGGGCGGCCCCGCCGAGAGCGGCGACCGCGTCGACCCCGGCCTTCAGCGCCTGCGCGAAGTCCGCCTCGCCGACCTCGGCCGCGTCGCCCAGCGCCTTGCCTGTGCGGCGCAGAAGCGTCCCGTACAGCGGCCCCGAGGCGCCGCCCACCGTCGAGATCAACTGCCGTCCGGCCGTGGTCAGTACGGCCCCCGGAGTGTCCGGAGCGTCCTTGTCGAGGGTGGCCCGCACGGCGTTGAAGCCGCGCTGCAGATTGCTGCCGTGGTCCGCGTCGCCGATCGGCGAGTCGAGGTCGGTGAGCCGGTCGGCCTCACGGTCCACGGCCGCGGCGGCCACCGTCAGCCAGCGCCGGAAGAAGTCGGCGTCGAGCACGTGATCTCCTTGCTGTTCAGGTTCGTTGACGTGGTCGGATGCCCGGGCAGGCGGGTCACATGCCCCAGCGGAGCCCGGCCGTGCTGACGGGCGCGTCCCACAGCCGCAGCAGTTCCTCGTCGGCCTGGCAGATCGTGACCGAAGCACCGGCCATGTCGAGCGAGGTGACATAGTTCCCGACGAGCGTGCGGGCGACGGGTACGCCGCGCTCCTCCAGCACCCGCTGCACCTCGGCGTTGAACCCGTAGAGCTCGAGCAGCGGCGTGGCACCCATCCCGTTGACCAGCACCAGCACGGGGCTGTTGGGGTTGAGGTCCTCCAGGACGGCGTTCACGGAGAAGTCCGCGATCTCCCCGGACGTCATCATGGGCCGCCGCTCCCGGCCGGGCTCGCCGTGGATCCCGATCCCCAACTCCAGCTCGCCGGACGGCAGATCGAACGTGGGCGCGCCCTTGGCGGGCGTACTGCAGGCGCTCAGCGCGACGCCGAAGCTCCGCGCGTTCTCATTGACCTGCCGGGCGATCGCCTCGACGCGCTCCAGCGGCTGCCCCTCCTCGGCGGCGGCCCCCGCGATCTTCTCGACGAAGAGGGTGGCGCCGGTGCCGCGCCGCCCGGCGGTGTAGAGGGAGTCGGTGACCGCGACGTCGTCGTTGACGAGCACCTTGGCGACCTGGACGCCCTCGTCCTCGGCGAGCTCGGCGGCCATGTCGAAGTTCAGCACGTCACCGGTGTAGTTCTTCACGATGAACAACACGCCGGCGCCGCTGTCCACCGCGGCGGCTGCCCGCACCATCTGGTCGGGCACCGGCGAGGTGAACACCTCACCCGGGCAGGCCGCGGCGAGCATCCCGGGGCCGACGAACCCGCCGTGCAGCGGCTCGTGCCCCGACCCGCCGCCCGAGACCAACGCCACCTTCCCGGCCACCGGCGCGTCCCGGCGCACGATCACCCGGTTCTCGACGTCCACATTCAGTTCGGGATGCGCGGCGGCCATCCCGCGCAGGGCGTCGGGGACGACGGTCTCGGCTACGTTGATCAGCATCTTCACTGGTACCTCCGGGTGGCGTTGGCAGGCGGCGCTCGGCGGCGTCTTCCGGTCCCTCGCCAGTATCGACGCAGCGGCCGCCTTGGGCACCCGTTGCGACTCGCTCCGCGTGGCAGCCGTGGAGATGCGGGCCGGTGCCACCACGGGGCCGGCCGTCTCAGGAGGCGTCCGACGGCCAGTCGAGGAGGCGCGCGCCGATCACCGCGGTCTGCAACGTGTAGCGGTCGGCCGGCACCGCGGGGTCGATGCCGGTGAGCTGGTGGATGCGGGCGAGGCGATACGTGAACGCCCGCACGCTGAGCGACAGTTGGCGGGCGGCCTCGGCCGACACGCAGCCGGAGTCGAAGTACGCCATCAGCGTGTCGATCAGCGGCTGGGCGCCGCCCCGGGCCTGGTGCAGCGGCCCCAGCGTGTTGTGGACCAGGTCCGTCATGGCCTGCCGGTCGCGGGTGAGGACGGGGTAGACGAGCAGGTCGGCCGAGCGCAGCACGGGGGCGTCCAGGCCGAGGCGGCTGGCGAGGTCCAGCGCGCCCAACGCCTCCTCGTAGGACTGGACGACGCCGCTCGGTCCCGACTGCGGGCGGCCGATGGCGACCTGGCCCCCGTCGGCGGCGGCGTACGCCTGCTTGGCGAAGTAGGTGAGCACCTCGCTCTGGTCGCCGGGGGCGATGCAGACGAGCCGGCCGTCCTTGGTGGTCAGCAGGATGTTCCGGTTGCCGAAGCGGGCGATCACCGCGCGCTCGATCTCGCGCGGGACGGTGTCGCCCTCCTCGTACGCGCTGTCGCCGCGGGCCACGGCTATGGCGTGCTCGTCGGACAGGCGCAGCCCGAACCGCTCCGCGCGCTCGGCGAGTTTGCCCAGGTCGCTGCGGCCGTAGAGCAGGTCGTCGATGAACTCGCGGCGGGCCGCCTCCTCCCGGCGCATGGTCTGGCGCTGCGCGCGCTCGTAGCCCTCGGCGAACGCGTCGATGGCCTGGGCGCCGGCCGCGACGACGGAGTCGAGGGCCGCCCTCGTGCCCAGATTGCCGGTGTGCGTGCACGCGAGGTGGGCGGCGACCAGGGCACGCAGCCCGAGACCGGCCTCCGCCGCGCGCTCGCCCAGCGCGCGCCGCGCGTCGAGTTCGTCCCGGGTCAGCCGGCGACCGGTCGCTGAGGCATCGGCCACGGCCCGGACATACCCGTCCAGATACTCGTCGGGGACGCCCTGCTGCGACGCCATGCCCACCCCCCCATCGCGGTGCCTTGTGCTCCCCGAACTTTTTAACGTATGCGCAAGTAGGCATCAAAATCGCGTAAAGATTGCCGGGATCCGGAAGGTACTTCAGGTGGTTGCCCATGACAACATTCGGGGCAGCAGGCGGACGCGGGAGAGCCAGGGAGGCCAGTGACATGACGTGGTTTCTCGGACTCGGGATCGCGGGAGTGGTGCTGCTCGCACTGTCCCTGGTGCTTGACGGGGTGTTGGAGGGGCTCTTCGACGGGATCGGGGCGCTGGACGGGCTGTTCGACGGCCTGCTGTCGCTGCCCGTGATCGCGGGCTTCGTGTCGATGCTCGGATTCGGCGGAGCGATCGTGCTCGGCACCACCGACCTCGGTGCCGGACCCGCCACCGCCGTCGGTGCCGTCGCGGGGGGCGGCGCCGGCTGGCTGACATGGAAGCTGACCCGCGCGCTGATGCGGGACCAGACCGCGGTCACTCCCCGCGGCGACGACCTCGTCGGCAGCGCGGGCACCGTGGTCACCGCCATCCCGGTCGACGGATACGGCGAGGTGCTGCTCCAGCTCGCGGGCCAGCCGGTGAAGTTCTCGGCGAAGAGCCGGATCGCCGTCGCCCGCGGCGCCGAGGTGTGGGTGGCGGACATCCTGTCGCCGACCTCGGTCGAGGTCCGCACCGTCGACCGCTGACCGGCCGACCGCCGGTCGCCCACCGCTCACTCAGTAACCGACTGCCGTCCCCAGGGAGGCAGAGGGGGAAGCCATCATGAGCCCTGTCACCATCGCCGTGGCCGGAGTCGTCGTACTCCTGGTCCTGCTGGCGCTCGTCGTCATCACCCGCTACAAGGTCGCGGGGCCCAGCGAGGCGTTCATCGTCACCGGGCGGCGCGGCAAGAAGTCCACCGATCCCGAGACCGGCCACGTCGTCACCGACAACAGCGGCCAGAAGGTCGTGGTCGGCGGCGGCGTCTTCGTCGTGCCGTTCGTGCAGCAGAAGTTCACGCTCGACCTGTCCTCGCGGCACATCCCCGTCGCGGTGCGCGGCGCGGTCACCCTGCGCGGGGTGAAGGCGAACCTCGAAGGCGTCGCGATCGTCAAGGTCGGCGGCACCGAGGACTCGATCCGCGCCGCCGCCCAGCGGTTCCTGATGCAGCAGGACGGCATCGTCGGCTTCACGCAGGAAGTGCTGTCGGGCGCGCTGCGGTCCATCGTCGGGCGGATGTCCGTGGAGGATGTCATCCGGGACCGGGCCGCGTTCGCCGGGCAGGTCGCCGAGGAGGCGGAGGCGTCGCTGTCCGGGCAGGGCCTGGTCCTGGACGCCTTCCAGATCCAGGACATCACCACCGAGGGCTCCTACCTGGAGGACCTGGGCCGGCCCGAGGCCGCCCGCGCCAAGCAGGAGGCCGACATCGCCGAGGCCGTCGCGCGCCGCGCCTCCGAGCAGGCGCGGCTGAAGGCCGAGGAGGAGATCGCGGTCGCCCAGCGGACGTTCGCGCTGAAGCAGGCCGAGATCAAGGCGGAGACGGACCGGGCCGCGGCGCAGGCGAACGCCGCCGGTCCGCTCGCCGACGCGGCCCGGCAGCAGGAGGTGCTGACCGAGCAGGAGAAGGTGGCACAGCGTCAGGCGGCCCTGACCGACCGCGAGTTGGACACGAAGGTCCGCAAGCCCGCCGACGCCGCCCGCTACCAGGCCGAGCAGGAGGCCGAGGCCCGCAGGATCGGCATGGTCAAGCAGGCCGAGGCCGACGCCGAGCGGTCCCGCCTCACCGGTGAGGGCGAGCGGGCGCACCGTGCGGCGCTCGCGGACGCGGTCCGGCTCGAGGGCGAGTCCGAGGCGGCGGCGATCGGCGCGAAGGGCGCCGCCGAGGCCGAGGCCATGCAGAAGAAGGCCGACGCGTTCGCGCAGTACGGCGACGCGGCCGTGCTGCAGATGCTGGTCGAGGTGCTGCCGCAGGTCGTCGCCAAGGCCTCCGAACCGCTGGGCGCCGTCGACAAGATGACGGTGATCTCCACGGACGGGGCGAGCCAGCTGTCCCGTACGGTCGCCGACAACGTGGCGCAGGGCGTGGAGCTCCTGAACTCCACGACCGGCGTGGACCTGGCCGCCCTGCTGAAGAACATCACCGGCGGCAAGGGCGCGGTGCCGGCCCCGAAGGCGGCGGAGCCTGCGGGCGCGGGGGCGCCGAACGGCCACATCGAGATCACGGAGTGACACACTCCGGCTGAGCGCCCGGCTCGGCGGTCTGCACGGGGGCAGACCACCGAGCCGGGCATTTCCTGAACGTTCGTTAGATTGGTCAGGCGGAAAACGAGACCGGCGCGGGCTCGGCGCCGAGGACACACGGCGCTACGATGACGGCTCCGTCGCCGGCTTTACGATTGTTCAGTCGCGGGGCGGACTGAGCGGCCCAGCAGATCGGAGCATCGTGTCCACTCGCCCCGCAGGTCACCGGGCCATCATCGAGGCCGCCCGCGAAGAGTTCTCCGAGCAGGGCTACGGGGCCACCTCGATCCGCGACATCGCGGGCCGCGCCGGTGTCAGCCTGTCCGCGCTGTACTACTACTACAAGGGCAAGCAGGACCTCCTCGTCGCCATCCTCGAAGAGGGCCTCGACGCCTACTTCGGCGCCTGCGGCACCGCCCTCGAAGAAGCCGGCGACGACCCCGCCGAGCAGCTCGAGGCCCTGGTCACCGCGACGGTCCAGTTCCGCATCGAGCACCCGGTCAAGAGCAGCATCGTGCTGACCGAGGGCCGCAGCCTGGAACCCGAACACCTCGCCCGCTACCGCAAGAACGAGGAACGCGGCACCCAGCAGTTCCGCGAGGTCATCGAACGGGGCGTCGCCGAGGGCGTCTTCCTGACCCCCCACCCCGACGACGCGCGCCGCGCCGTGATCGCGATGTGCAACGCGATCGCCCAGTGGTACCGCACCGACGGCGAGGTGACCCCCGGCGAACTCGTCGAGCGGTACGTGTCGTTGGCGCTGACGGTGGTGGAGTACCGGCCGCGTTCGGTGCGGAGGGCGGCTCGGGCATGAGCCCGGGCGCCAGCGCCTAGCGCAGCGCCGCCGCCAACAGTCCCTCCAGGGCCTCGCGCGGTACCTCGCCGCCGTTCACGAGGTGGTCGAAGACCAGGCCGTCGATGCAGGACAGCAGGGTGTGGGTGCGGGACTCGGCGTCGGGCACGCCGCGTTCGGTGAGGAACGAGCGGACCGCCTCGCGGCCGGCGTTCTCGCGGGGGACGAGGATCTCCCGCAGCTCCGGGTCGCGCACGCTCTCGACGGCGCAGGCGTAGCGGGCCAGTGAACGGCGGCGGCCCTCGCCGGTGAGCCGCTGCCGGGTCAGCAGCGTCATGCCGTTCACGACGTCGGCGGGGTTGCGCAGCGGGGTGAGCCGCTCGGCCGTCGACTGCAGTTCCGCCTGGTCGAGTTGGACGAGGCGGGTGACGAGTCCGGTGAGCAGGGCGGCCCGGGTGCGGAAGTACGCCGACGTGGTGCCTGTCGGCAGGCCCGCCCGGCGGTCGACCGCGCGGTGGGTGAGGCCGCGGATCCCGTCGTCGGCGAGTACGTCGAGCGCCGCGTCCGCGAGGAGGGTGCGCCGGTCCGTTGCCTTGTCCGCTGGTGCCATGGCTCCTTTCTACACCTGTAGAGGTTCGGATAGGGTCCGTCCTCCAATGCCTTCTACAGATGTAGAAGGCGGAGTGGAGGGGTTCGGCATGGGGAAACGTGCGGTCGTCGTCGGAGGCGGTATCGGCGGGCTCGCCGCCGCGATCGGGCTGCGCCGCGTCGGCTGGGAGGCGGTGGTCGTCGAGCGCGCGGCGGTGCTCGGCGACGCGGGCGCGGGCATCTCGCTGGCCGCCAACGGGCTGCGGGCGCTGGACGGACTCGGTGTGGGCGATGCGGTGCGGGCCGCGTCCCGGGGCCAGTACACCGGGGGCACCCGCACACCGGGCGGCCGTCGGCTCGCCCGGATGGACGGCGCGGCGCTGGAGAAGGCGGTCGGCGCACCCATCATGGGGATCCCGCGTGCCACCCTGCACCGGTTGTTGCGTGCGGCCCTGCCCGACGAGGCGCTCGTCGTCGGCTGCGAGGCCGGGCCGGTCCGGCAGGGCGGTTCGCGCGCGGTGCGGGTCGAGTGCGACGACACGCTTCTCGACGCCGATCTGGTCGTGGCGGCGGACGGTGTCGGCAGCAAGATCCGGAGCCGGCTCTTCCCCTCGCACCCGGGGCCCGCCCACAGTGGCTCGGCCGTTCTGCGCGCCATCACCGAGCAGCCGCTCGACCTGTGCAGCGACTTCGAGCTGACCTGGGGCCGGGGCGCCGAGTTCGGGCACATCGCCTTCCTGGACGGACGCGCCGAATGGCACGCGGTCCTCGACCTCCCCGCGGGGACGCGGTTCGACGACCCACTGCGCGAGATGCGGCGCCGGTTCCGCGCCTGGCACGAGCCGATCCCCGCGCTGCTCGACGCGACGAACCCGGACGCCGTGCTGCACCACGACGTCAACGAGCTGCGTACGCCGCTCCCTTCGTACGTGGTCGGCCGGATCGCGCTGCTCGGTGACGCGGCCCACGCCATGACACCGAACCTGGGGCAGGGCGCCTGCCAGGCCCTTGAGGACGCGGTCACCCTCGCCGCCGCCCTCGGCTCCGCGCCCACCGTGGAGGCCGCGCTCACCCGCTACGACGCCGAGCGCCGTCCCCGCAGCCAGGCCGTCGCACGCGCCGCGCGCCAGGCCGGACGCATGGGGCAGCGACTCACCCACCCGCTGCCCGTCGCGCTGCGCAACACGGCCATGCGCCTGACACCCTCCCGTACCGCCGTCCGCATGATCCTGCGGCATCACGACTGGACCCCACCGACCCTTTACCACAAGGGAGTTGGCTGACGTACGTCCCCTCGTCCCGGTGACCTCCGTACGGCTACGGTGACCGCGTGGACCACGATCCGATCTCATCCAGGCACGTAAAACAGGCACGAGACGCCGAGCAGCGGCGGCACGCCTCCTCGTTCGGTGCGGCGGCGGTCTCGTATGCCGAGCATCGGCCCGACTACGCGCGGGACGCCGTGCGTTGGGCGCTCGATGTCGCGCCCGGGGCGCGTGTGCTCGATCTCGGGGCCGGGACCGGCAAGTTGACGGCCACGCTCCACGAGCTGGGCGTCGAGGTCGTCGCCGTGGAGCCGGACGCGGCCATGCTCGGCGAGCTGCGGCGCGAGCTGCCGGGTGTCCGGGCGCTGTCCGGCAGCGCCGAGGAGATTCCGCTGCCGGACGCCTCGGTCGATGTCGTGCTGGCGGGCAACGCCATGCACTGGTTCGACATGGCGGTCGCGGGGCCCGAGATCGCGCGTGTCCTCGCGCCGGGCGGCGTGCTGGCCGGGCTGTGGAACCTCATGGACGACGAGGTGGAGTGGGTCGCCGGGCTGGCACGGGTCGCGGGCAGTGCGGCCGTCGGTCCCCGTGACACCCCCGCCGCCTGGCGCGTCGCGACCGCCGACATGCACCTTCCGAAGAACGGGGCGGCTCCCCGGTTCGGTTCGCCGGAGCGGGCCGAGTTCGCGCACGGGCAGCGCCGCACCGCGGACTCCCTTGTCCGGACCCTCGCGACGCGTGCGGGAGTGCTGGTCATGCCGGAGGAGGAACGGGAGGCGCTGCTCGGGCGGATCCGTGGCTTCCTCGCGAGCGTGCCGGAGACCGCCCGCGGCGAGTTCACCCTGCCGATGCGGACCGGGGTGCTGCGGGTGCGGCGGCTGTGACGCCCGGCCGGAAGCCGGAGTGGTCCGTCAGGGGGTGGGGACGGGGCCGCCCAAGCGGTACCCGTCGTCCGCGGAGAACGCGGCGGCCACCGCGAAGCGGTCGGCGCGGACCAGCGTCTGACGCCACTCGACCTGGCGGCGGTCCGCGTCGTGACCGAGCCGGTCGATCGCGAACAGCGCCGTGGACTCGGGGCAGTCGAGCAGCTTGCGCTCCGCGCGGGTGGGCACGACGGCCCGGATCCGCTCCCAGCCGCCGCTGATGTGCGTACGGCAGTGGCGTTCCAGCTCGTCGTAGAGCGAGGTGTGCGTGAAGTCGACGGACAGCAGCGGGCCGGCGAGGTCCGCGGGGAGCCAGACGCGGTCGACGGCGAGCGGCTCCCCGTCGGCGAGGCGCAGACGTTCGAGGTGCACGAGGGGAGTGGACTCCTCCAGGCCGAGGCGTGCGGCGATGACACCGTCGGCCCGCTGGTCGAGGCGGCGCACGACGCTGCGCTGGACGGCGCCCACCTCCTCGACGGAGCGGAACAGGCTGTAGGCCTCGCCGACCTTCTGTTCCAGCGGGCGGCTCGCCGCGAACCGGGACACCCTGCCGCGCTGCGCCGTGACCAGGCCCTCCGCGCGCAGTGTGCGCAGCGCCTCGCGGACGGTGTGCCGGCTGACCTGGTACTCGGCGACGAGGTCGTGCTCGCCGGGGAAGACGTCCCGGAACTCGCCGTCCTCGAGGCGGCGCAGCAGGTCGGCGCGGAGCTGGGACCACAGCGGCTTGCCCTTGGAGCGGGTGAGCGGGCGGGGGCCGGACTGCGAGCTGCTGGTGGGCACGGGATGCATGCTCGTCGATTTGCGGAGGCGGTGCAAACGCCGGGCCCCGCTCACACGAAAGCATCCACCAGCATGAACGCCGCCGTCGCGAGCAGGAGGACCGCGAAGGTGCGCTGCAGCGCCGGCCCGGACAGCTTGGCCGCGAGCCGCCTGGCGTCCCACGCCCCGAGGATCGCGGCGCCGACGAAGGGGCCGAGTATCGCGGGGTCGATGGAGATGCCCTCGGTGGTCAGGCGCGTGGTGAGGGACACCAGTGAGTTGAGGAGGGTGACGACGAGGCTGGTGCCGACGGCCGCCCGCATCGGCAGTCGCAGTACGGACACCAGGGTGGGTACGGCGAGGAAGCCGCCGCCGACGCCGAGGAGACCGGTCACGGCGCCGAGGCCGGCTCCGGCGCCGGCGGTCCGCAGAGGGCCGCCCCGGTCGGCTTCGACGACTGTCTCCTGTGTCTCTCGGACGTGTACGTGGCCGGGGGCGGGCCCCGCCGCGGCCCGCGCGGGTAGGCGGGTGCGGGCCGTGTCATCACGGGTGCGGGTGCCGCGCAGCATCACGGTGGCGGCCACCCCGGCCAGTACGGCGAAGGCCCCGGTGAGCAGGTTCTGCGGGAGGCGGTGCGCGAGCATCGACGCCCCGATGGTGGGCACCGCGCCGACCGCGGCGAACAGGACGCCGGTCCGCCGGCGGACGGTTCCGGTGCCGGCGTGGCGGGCGAGGGCGGTGGCCGAGGTGACGGTGACGATGACGAGGCTTGTGGTGCCCGCGTCGGCCGGGTCGACACCCAGGAGGTAGACGAGGGCGGGGACCGCGAGGACGCCTCCGCCGCCGCCGAGTCCGCCGAGGGCCAGGCCGACGACGGCGCCGCAGAGCACGGCGAGGATCAGGATGTTCACGCGCGGACGCCGCCCCCGCGGGACGGGTGCTCGGCCGGTCCGCGCCATGCGGCGAAGCCGCCGCGCAGGTCGTCGGCGTCGAGGCCGCGGGCCCGGAGCACGGAGGCGGCGACGGAGGACCGGTTGCCGCTCGCGCAGACCACGACGATCGGCTGAGAGCCCGTCAAGTCACGTATTCGTTCGACCAGTTCGGGCAGCGGGACGGTGCGGGCGCCGGGGAGGGTGCCGGTGTCGTGGATCTCGCCGGGGCCGCGTACGTCGAGCACGGTGAAGGGCCGGGGGCTCTCGGCCAGGCGGTCGGCGAGGGCCTCCGCCTCGACGCGGGGCATCGAGACCGTGTGTGCCGCGGGCAGTGTGTCGGCGGGCAGGGCGCCGAGGACCCGGTCGTAGCCGATGCGGGCGAGGCGGTTGCGGGCCTCGCGCGCGGTGGCGGGGTCCCCGCACAGGACGAGGTCGGCGCCGGACGGGAGGACCTCGCCGCAGAGTTCGGCGAACCGGCCGCCGAGCGGGACGTTGACCGAGCCGGGGAGGTGGGCGGCGGCGTAGGGGTCCGGGGCCCGGGTGTCGAGGACGGTCGCGCCGCCCGCGACGGCCGCTCGTACGGCCTCGGGGGTGAGCGCGGGCACGGGGGCGTCCTCGTCGAGCACCGGACGTGTCTCGCGGTTGCGCGCGGAGGTGAACGAGAAGTAGGCGGGCGCGGCGGACTGGCCCGATGTCACGGCCTCGACGAAGGCGTCCTCGGTCATGTCGGCCAGGGCGTAGTTGGTGCGGCGCTGCGTTCCCATGGTGCAACTCAGCGCGGTGGAGAGGTTCTTGCCGCAGGCCGAGCCCGCCCCGTGTGCCGGGAAGACGCGGGTCTCGTCGGGCAGAGTGAGCAGGCGCTCGCGCGTGGAGCGGTAGAGGGCGCGGGCCATCTCCTCGGCGGAGCGGCCGCGTGCGCTGAGCAGGTCGGGGCGGCCGACGTCGCCGATGAACAGGGTGTCGCCGGTGAGGACGCCGTAGGGGACGGGGTCGGTGGCGTGCTCGCGGACGACGACGCAGACCGACTCCAGGGTGTGTCCCGGTGTGTGCAGGATCTGCAGGTCGACCTCTCCGAGGTGGATGTGCTGTCCGTCGGCGAGGGGGTCGGTGTCGAAGCCGACGTCGGCGGTGTCTCCGTAGGAGATGCGGGCGCCGGTGCGCTCGGCCAGTTCCAGGTGGCCGGAGAGGAAGTCGGCGTGGACGTGGGTCTCGATGACGCGCTCGATGGTGAGGCCGTGGTGTGCGGCGGTGGTGAGGTATTCGTTGACATCGCGCTGGGGGTCGACCGCGACGGCGCGGCCGGTGGTGCGGTCGCCGATGAGGTACGAGGCGTGCGAGAGACAGTCGAGGTAGAACTGCTCGAACACCAGCGGCCCGGTGCCGTCGTGGGCGACGGGCTCCTGGGGCGTGACGGGCGTGACGGGCATGGCGGACTCCAGAGTGGCGAAGCTGCTTGGGGGAGGTGTGCGGGTCACGCGAGGCCGCGGAGCATGAGGTTCCAGTACAGGAACGGCAGACCGTGCCGCTTGAGGTACCACATGTCGGTGCGCTCGCGGACCGTGTCGATCAGCGGGATCGAGGGGGCGGGCCGCCCGCTGTAGTCGAACTCGGCGAGCAGCATCTTGTTGCGGGCCGTGGTGAGCGGGCACGAGGAGTAGCCGTTGTAGACGGCGAGCGGCTCCTGGCCGTGCATCGTCGCGAGCAGGTTCTCGACGACCACGGGTGCCTGCTGGCGCACGGCGGCGCCGGTCTTCGAGTTCGGCGAGGAGCCGGCGTCGCCGAGGGCCCAGATGTTGGGGTACCGGACGTGCCGCATCGTGTGCTTGTCGATCTCGACGTAGCCGGCCGGGTCGGCGGGGTCGGCGAGCGGTCCGCGCTTGATCCAGTCCGGGGCGCTCTGGGGCGGTACGAGGTGGGCCATGTCGTACGGGAGCGTGGTCTTGTCGCCCGTGCCGAGGTGACTGACGACGACCTCGCGGGCCTCGGGGCGGACCTCGGTGACCTCGCTGCCGTAGTGGACGTGGATGCCGTACCGGCGGGCCACGCCCTCCAGGACCCGGGCGAACTCCGGGACGCCGAAGATGGTGTCGGTCGGGAGCACCAGGTGGATGTCCATCCGGCCGAGAAGGCCCTGCCGACGCCAGTGGTCGGCGGCGAGGTAGGCGATCTTCTGCGGGGCGCCGCCGCACTTGATCGGTCCGGGCGGCATGCTGAACACGGCGCTGCCCGAGCGGGTGTCGCGGATGAAACGCCAGGTCATGGGTGCGGTGTGCGGCAGGTAGTTGCTGGAGAGCCCGTCCTGCCCGAGTCCGGCTTCCAGTCCTGGGACGCCGCCCCAGTCCAACTGGATGCCGGCGCACACCACGAGATGGTCGTAGCGCACGACACCGCCGTCGTCGAGGGCCACCTCCTGTGCCTCCGGGTCGACGGCGACCGCGGCCCGCCGGATCCACCGCACCCCCTTCGGCATCACGGATCCCTGTGGCCGCACACTCTCCTTCAGTGGCGCCCGCCCGCCGCCGACCAGCGTCCACAGCGGCTGGTAGTAGTGCCGCTCGCTGGGGTCGAGGACCGCGACGTCACGCTCCCCGGCACGCCGCAGCCGCGCCGCGACCGTAACCCCGGCCGAGCCGCCGCCCACGATCACCGTCCGGTGGTGCTGCTTGGTCACCAAGAGAATCCCTCCCGATAATGTACGTACATCTACGCTAGAACGTCTGTCCGCCGTCGTACAAGTGCCGCCAGGGATTCTGGCGCAAGGTGTACGTACATTTGAGGCCGCTCAGCTGCCGCTCTGCTGCCGCCGACCCGCACGGTGGTTACGGTGACCCCATGGCAGAGAAGCCGAGAATCAGGTCCTGGCAGGACATGCGCGAGTGGCAGATCGGGCTGCTGGAGCGCGGCACCGGTGAGCCGCTCACGGCCTGGACCGAGCGCATCCGGTCGCTGGCGCCCGGCGGCGAGCAGGAGCTGCGCGAGTGGCTGGGCGGGCGGGGTGTGACCGGGTACGCCCAGATGCTCCTGGTGCACGAGACCTTCGGCTACCCGGACTTTCTGCGGCAGAGCGCGGACGACCTGATCGACGCGCAGTACGCCGACCGGCCGGGGCTGCGGCCGGTGCTCGACGCGGTGCTGCTGCGCGCCGCGGAACTGGAGCAGGTGACGATCCAGGCACGCAAGACGTTCGTCGCCCTCGTCGGACCGCGCCGCACCTTCGCCCGGGTGCGCCCCACCACCCGCACCCGCGTCGACGTGGGGCTGCGGCTGCCGGGGGAGGAACCGGCGGGCCGACTGCTCGCGGCGAAGGGGATGGGCGACGAGATGGGGCTGCGGGTCCCGCTGACCGAAGTCGGCGACGTGGACGAGGAGTTCGCGCGGGTGCTGCGGAGGGCGTACGAGGCGAACGTGTGACGCGTGGCCCGGGAAAAACGGGGTGCGGCGGGCGGTGCGAGGCGTGAAGGTGTGGGGATGCGTCCGCCCATCGACACCGAACTGACCCGCAGGCTCGTCGACGCGCAGTTCCCGCAGTGGGCCGGGCTGCCGCTCCAGCGTGTCGAACCGGGTGGCTCGGACCATGTCATCCACCGGCTCGGCACGGAGCTGTCGGTGCGGATGCCCCGGCATCCCGGCCCGCTCGGCGGGCTGGACACGGAGTTCGCCTGGCTGCCCCGGCTCGCCCCGCATCTGCCCCTAGGGCGTGTCGTTTGGATCAGGCCGGGCTCGCGCGGCCTGGCACGCACGCTCGCTGCGTTGTCGTCGGTCGACGACGCTCCGCGTCGCCTCCCTCCTCCGCCTTGCGATCGCACGCACCAGACCCCGCTCCCTGATCCGGCCTGATCCAAACGACACGCCCTAGCGCTACCGGTCCCGGAGGCGCGCGGTCGACCCGGCTTCGGTTACCCCTGGCCGTGGTCGGTCTCCCGCTGGCTGGACGGGGAGCCGGCGAGCGCGGAGAAACTGGGCGACGACAACGCCGTCGCGGCCGAACTGGCCGCATTCCTCCGCGCGTTGTGGGACTTCGGTCGCGTCCGCCGACCCGCGCCGGGCGACACCCACGTTCCGGCCCCGCAGCCCTTGGCCGACCGCGACCGTGTCACGCGCGCGGCCATCGCGCGGGCCGCGGACACCTTCGACGCGGAGGCGATGACCGCGGTGTGGGACGCGGCGCTGAGTGCCGCGCCCTGGAGCCGGCCGCCCGTGTGGGTGCACGGCGACTTCCACACCGGCAATCTGCTCACCCGCGACGGCCGGCTCGCCGCGGTGATCGACTTCAGCAACCTGGCGTTCGGCGATCCCGCGACCGACCTGATGATGGCCTACTCGCTGATGACACCGCCCTGCCGGGACACCTTGGGCACCGCGCTCGGAGCGGACGCCGACACCTGGTCCCGCGGCCGCGCCTGGGGCCTGACCGGCGCACTCCTCGCGTACACGGCGTACGCCCACGAGTCCCCGGCGATCGGGGCGGCGACGACGCGGCAGGTCCACGCGGTGCTGGAGGACTGGGCGGGGTGCGGCTGAGGGGGCCGTGCCTCAGGACTCCCCGTCGACCCACCCCCGCAGTGCCCCGTAGTACGCCCGCGTCAGCCGGCGCACCACCGCGGCCTCGTCCAGGTCCGTGGCGAGGAGGTCGAGGATGTCGCGGGGGTCGAACATGATGTTGTAGAGGAACAGTGCATGGTCGAAGTGCGCGTCGTCCACCCCGAGTTGGCGCATCACGGCCCGGATCGGCCGCTCCCAGATGTCACGGACCGCGGTGATCACTTCGTCCTGTGCCCGCAGCCGGGCCAGGAAGCCCTGGCGCGAACGGACCTGGACCGTGGCCGCGCCGTGCCTGCGCACGAGCCTGACGCGCTCGGCCGCGACGGCCTCGAAGAGGGTGGTGCCCGTGCTGGGGCAGTCGTGGCTGAAGTTCCGCAGCTCGACGATGGTGCTGTAGACGTACGCGGAGATCAGCTCTTCGAGGGTGGAGAAGTAGCGGTAGGCCGTGGCCGTGGAGAGGCCGGCCCGCTGGGCGACGAGCGGCATCGAGACCGAAGCGGGTTCGGACTCGAGGATCGCGCCCACCGCCTCGAGCAGCTTGCTGCGGTTGCGGACGGCGTCCTGTCGCGGGCCACGGGTGCGCCCCGCCGGCCGGCCGGTGCTGTTCAGGGTGGCCTCCGAAGTCCGTCCGAACCCCATGATCCATGAGATCTGAGTCTTACTTTCCAGCAGGGTATCTCATCGCAACGTCTCAACTCTTCCGTGTTCAGGGTCTTGACGGGCGGGGTCGGATGCCTTCAACTCAGTCACTAACTGAGACTGCTCTCGCAGTTATCAAGTCCACCGCAGAGGAGATCGGTGTGAAGAGAGCCAAGCTCCTGCGTCCGGCCCTCACGGCCGTCGCGCTCGTCCTCGCCCTCGCGGCCTGCGGCGCCGACCCGGTGGCGCGCAACGCCGCCGACACGCACCCGCTCCACCGGCTGCTGCCCGAGCATGTCCGGCAGTCGGGGAAGCTCAAGATCGGCGGTAGTACGAACGTCGCCCCGTACCTGTACCGGGACGGGTCCGAGATCACCGGATTCGAGAAGGAGTTGATGGACGCGCTGGGCCAGGAGCTCGGCGTGGAGGTCGAGTTCTACGACGCCGGGTTCACCGCGCTCGTGCCCGGCCTGCAGTCCGGAAAGCTCGACGTGGCGATGGGCGACTTCACCGACACCAAGGAACGGCAACAGGCCGTGACCTTCGTCGACTACACCACCTCGTACCAGACCCTCTTCGTGCAGAACGGGAACCCGAAGCGGCTGAAGACCGCCGACGACCTGTGCGGCACCACGGCCGCCGCCACCGTCGGCAGCCTCTCCGGCGAACTCGCCGCCCAGTAGGACACCAAGTGCCGCAAGGCGGGCCGGGCGGGCGTGAAGCTCATCGAGATGGACAACGCCGCCGCCACCATGATGCAGGTCCGCACGGGACGGGCCGACTCCGTCGTCATCGACTACGTCATCGGCCGGTACGTCGCCGCGCACAGCGAAGCGGGCGAGGTGGCGGGCGCCCCCTTCTACGAGCAGTTCCACGGCGCGGCCGTACGCAAGGACAACGCACCCCTTCGTAAGGCGCTCGGCGCCGCATTCGAGGAGATCATGCGCAACGGAACCTATGAACGCATCCTGCGGCACTGGGACATGGAGCAGCTCGCCATGGACGCTCCCCGAGTGAACGCGGCCACCTCATGAGCGCCCCGACCGTCCCGTCGAGCGGCCTGGACATCGAGGCCGCCGCAGCGCTGCCCGTCACCCCGGTCCGCCGGCCCTGGCAGTGGGCCGCGAGCGTGGTCGTCATCGCGCTGCTCGCCCTGCTCCTCGTATCGGTCGCGGGCAACTCCAACATGGGCTGGCCGGTCGTCGGCGACTACCTCTTCGACGACGACATCCTGCACGGCATCGGCTGGACCGTGCTGCTCACCGTGGTGTGCATGGCGCTCGCCGTAGTCATCGGTGTCGTGGTCGCCGTGCTGCGGACCTCCGGCAACCGGGCGCTGGCCGCGGCGGCCTCGCTGTTCGTGTGGTTCTTCCGCGGGACGCCGCTCCTCGTCCAGCTCATCTTCTGGTTCAACCTGGCGCTCGTCTTCCCCGAGCTGGGCCCGGCGATGTTCTTCGGCCAGGGCGCGGGCGGCATCGACACCAACGACGCCATCGACTGGTTCACGGCCGCCCTGCTCGCCTTCGGCCTGCACGAGGGCGCCTACATGGCGGAGATCGTGCGCGGTGGTTTCCTCGCCGTGGACCGGGGCCAGATCGAGGCCGCCGAGTCCATCGGCATGACGGGCGGTCAGCTGCTGCGGCGCGTGCTGCTTCCGCAGGCCCTGCGGGTGATCGTGCCGCCGTCGGTGAACCAGTTCGTCAACCTCTTCAAGGCCACCTCCCTGGTCGCGTTCGTGTCCGGGCTCGACCTGCTCTCCGCCGTCCAGCACATCTACGCCACCAACTACGAGGTCGTGCCGCTCCTGATCGTCGCGAGTCTGTGGTACCTGGCGCTCGTCTCCCTGGCGACCCTCGGCCAGCACGTGCTGGAGAAGCGGCTCAACCAGGGCTACGGACACGCGCGCGGACAGGACCGCAAGCACGCGAAGGAGGCTGCCGCATGACCGCCACCGCTATGGTGCAGGCCCGCGGGATCACCAAGTCGTACGGCCCGCTCACCGTCCTCGACGGCCTCGACTTCGACGTCGAGCGCGGCGAGGTGGTGTGTCTGCTCGGCCCGTCCGGGTCCGGCAAGAGCACCCTGTTGCGCTGCCTCAACCGGCTGGAGAAGCCGGACGCGGGCGTGGTCGGCGTCGACGGCGAGATCATGGGGTACCGGCGCGAGGCCGACCGGCTGCAGGAGCTGCGCGGCAGGCAACTCGCCCGCCAGCGCGCCGACATCGGGATGGTCTTCCAGCGCTTCAACCTCTTCCCGCACCGCACCAACCTCGAGAACGTGGTCGAGGGGCCGCTCCTGGTGCGCAAGGAGCCCCGCGAGGCCGCTCACGCCCACGCCCGCCAACTGCTCGCCCGGGTGGGTCTCGCCGACAAGGTCGACGCCTACCCCAACCACCTCTCCGGCGGCCAGCAGCAGCGCGTCGCCATCGCCCGCGCGCTGGCGATGCGCCCGAAGCTGATGCTGTTCGACGAGCCGACGTCGGCCCTCGACCCCGAACTGGTCGGTGAGGTCCTCTCGGTCATGAAGGACCTCGCCCGCGACGGCATGACCATGATCGTGGTCACCCACGAGATGGGCTTCGCGCGCGAGGTCGCCGACCGGGTCATCTTCATGGACGGCGGCCGGGTGATCGAGCAGGGCCCGCCCGGTGAGGTCATCGACCACCCGCGGGCCGAGCGCACCCGTGCCTTCCTCGCCCGCATGAACTGACCCCGCCGCACGCCCCGCCCCGCACTCACACGCGACCACTTGGAGCCACCCGTGCCCCGCACCACCCCTGAAGCGCGTCCCTTCTCCGCCAAGACCATGACGTTCGTCCGCGAGCAGTTCGCCCACCTGGAACACGACGTGCACGGCACGCGCAGGCTGTTCTTCGAGAACTCGGGCGGCTCGCTGCGTCTGCGTGCCGCCGCCGAGCGCGCCCTTGACGTCTCCCTCTCGCCGGACAGCAACTCCCGTCCCACCCGCGTCGCCCGCGACCTCGCTCGTGTGCAGCAGCAGGGTGAGGCGGACCTGTTCGCCTTCTTCGGCGGCGACCCGGCGGGCGCTCTGCTGCCCACCGCTACGGCCTCGCAGGGCATGTTCGCGATCGTCCGTGTCATCACCGACCACGTGCCCGGCACGAACATCGTCACCACGGCCATCGAGCATCCCTCGTCCTACGACGCCTGCGCCCTGCACGCCGAACGCACCGGCCAGGAGTTCCGCGTCGCACCGGCCGACAAGGAGACCGGCGGCATCGATCCCGGGGCCGTCGCCGCACTCGTCGACGCCGGCACCTCGCTGGTCTCCGTCATCGCCACGTCCAACATCACCGGTGCCGTCACCGACATCGAGGCCGTCGTCGCGGCGGTGCGGGCCAAGAACCCCGACGTGTACGTGATCACCGACGGAGTGCAGTACGCCCCGCACGGCGTCGTCGACGCGCGGGCCTGGGGCGTCGACGCCGTGAACATCGCGCCGTACAAGATGTTCGGCGACCGCGGCAACGCCTTCACCTACCTCTCGCCGCGTCTCGCTGACCTCCCGCACGACAAGCTGGCCGCCGCGAGCGACGGCACCTGGGCCGTCGGCAGCTCCGCGCCCGCCGTCTACGCGGGCTTCTCGGCCATCGTCGACTACCTCGCCGCTGTCGGCGGCACCGAGTCCGGCACCGACCGGCGCGCCGCGCTCGTCGCCGGCATGCGGGCCGTTCACGCCCACGAACAGGCCCTCCTGCACACGCTCCTGGACGGTACGGAGCAACAGCAGGGCCTTCGTCGGCTGCCCGGTGTCCATGTCCACTTCGCGGACCGCGCCGCCACCCTGCCCCGCGATCTGATCGTGCCCCTCACCTTCGACGGACCGACCTGCGCCGAGGCCGTGCGCGCCTATGAGGAGCGCGGCGTGATCGTCTACGAGCGTGTCGCCGAGAGCCCGTACTCGGCGCGCATCCTGCGCGCCGTCGGCCTTGAGGGGGTCGTGCGGGTCTCGCCACTGCACTGCCACACCCTGGAGGAGGCCGAACAGTTCCTGCGGGTGACGCAGGAACTCGCGGAGGAGGGACGCGCCGGGCGGTAGCCCCTTGCCGTCGGTCCGGTCATGGGCTAGGCAGTCCATGACCGGGCAACCGAATGGAACGGGGAAGCAACCCATGCGAGTCAAGGCTCTCGATCACCTGGTGCTGAATGTCGCCGACGTCGACAAGTCGTTGGAGTTCTACACCGGCCGGCTCGGGCTCGTGCCCGAGCGGGTCGAGGAGTGGCGGGCCGGGAAGGTGCCGTTCCCGTCCGTGCGGATCGACGAGAGCACCGTCATCGATCTGTTCGCCGCCGCCCGGGTCGAGTCCAACGTCGATCACTTCTGTCTCGTCGTCGACCCCCTCGACTGGCAGGAGGTCGTCGACTCGGGGGAGTTCGAGGTGCTGGAGGGGCCGGTGCCGCGGTGGGGTGCGCGGGGGCAGGCGCAGTCCGTGTACGTCAAGGACCCGGACGGGAACACCGTCGAACTGCGGTGGTATCCGCAGGACGCCGAGAACTGAGTGCCGGGGCCAACGATCGCGGGACGGGTCCGTTGACTGGCTAGAACGGCCGTGCGACGGTGAGAGCGCGTTACCCCTTTTACCTGCCGAGGCCCCCGCGCGAGCACGGGCCGATTCAAGAACGGGAAGCGGATACTGTGACGCTCGGACACCCGCACACCTCTCGGTCCACCGACGCTCCCGCCGACAGTGAACGTGGCCTGACCACGGCTCAGTTCGAGGGATATGAAAAGGAGTTCGCCGCCCGGCCCGCGAACCGGCTGATGCAGAACGCCGTCACGCAGACGACGGTGGACGACATCGCCCTCGACCGGCGGATCGTCACGGCGATCGACCACTCCGTCTCGCACCACCTGGACGACTGGAAGGTCACCAACCAGAAGCGCAGCGGCCGCTGTTGGATGTTCGCCGGGCTCAATCTGCTGCGCGTGGGCGCCGCGCGCAAGCTCGGGGTGAAGGACTTCGAGTTCTCCCAGAACTATGTGCTGTGGTGGGACAAGTTCGAGCGCGCCAACCACTTCCTGGAGAGTGTCATCGACACCTCGGACCGGGATGTCGACGACCGTACCGTGGCGCATCTGCTCGGGGATCCGATCAGCGACGGCGGGCAGTGGAACATGTTCGTCGCGCTGGTCGCCAAGCACGGCCTCGTGCCCAAGTCGGCGATGCCGGAGACCGAGAGCTCGTCGGCGACCGGGCCGATGAACCGGGCCCTGATGAGTCTGCTCCGGCAGGGCGCGCGTGATCTGCGCCGCGCGGCGGCCGAGGGCGTCGAGGTGCAGCGTGCCCGCAAGGCGGAGGTGCTCGGCGCCGTCCACCGCGTGCTCAGCATCCACCTCGGGACGCCGCCGCAGACGTTCCTGTGGCAGTGGCGGGACAGCGACCAGGAGTTCCACCGCGACGGCTGGATGACACCCACCGAGTTCGCCGACGCGTATGTGCAGATACCCCTCGACGAGTACGTGTGTCTCGTGCACGATCCGCGCGAGTCCAGCCCCGCGGGCCGCACCTTCACCGTCGAGCACCTGGGCAACATCGTCGAGGCCCCGCCCGTCGTGTACCTCAACGCGGACATCGACCTGCTCAAGCGGCTCACCATGGAGGCCGTGGTGGGCGGCGAGCCGGTCTGGTTCGGCTGCGACGTCGCCCAGCAGATGCGCTCCGACCTCGGCATCTGGGACGCCGAACTCTTCGACTACGAGGCCGTGTACGACGCGTCGTTCGAGCTCGACAAGGCGGACCGGCTCCTCCACCACGAGACGCAGATGACCCACGCGATGCTCTTCACCGGCGTCGACGTGGTCGACGGTGCGCCGCGCCGCTGGCGGGTCGAGAACAGCTGGGGCGACGAGAAGGCCGACAAGGGCTTCTGGACCATGAACGACTCGTGGTTCGGCGAGCATGTCTTCGAGGTCGCGGTCCGCCGGTCCGCGCTTCCACCGGAGCTGTCCGCCGCCCTCGACGAGCCGCCGATCGTGCTGCCCGCCTGGGACCCGATGGGCGCGCTCGCCGACTGAGCGGACAGTCAGGAGAACGGGGGGATCAGGGGAGCACCGGTGAGGCCGGGTCCATCGGCACGGCGACGGTGTCAGGGGGCAGGGGAGGGCAGGGAGTCAGGCGGGGTCGAGGACGAAGTCGTAGGTGACCTCGCGGCCTGTGCCGCTCGCGGCCGCCGTCGGGGCGAGCACCAGCTCCGGCTTCACGGCCTGTGCGATGTCGTCCTCGATGTGGCTGCCGCCCTTGAAATACAGCTGCGTGGTGATGAGTTGGTGGTCCGCGGCCGACACCTTGAGGTGCAGATGGGCGGGGCGCCACGCGTGCCACCCGGCGGCGGCGATCAGATTGCCGCAGGAGCCGTCGGTGGGGATCTGGTACGGCGCGGGCTCGATGGTGTGAATGGCGAAGCGGCCCTCGGCGTCGGCGACGACCGTGCCGCGCAGGTTCCACTCGGGGAGCTCGGGGGCGTACTGGGAGTAGTAGCCGTCGTCGTCCGCGTGCCACATCTCGACGCGAGCGCCGGGCAGCGGGGTTCCGTCGACCGAGGTCACCTGCCCCTGGAAGAGGAGGGGTGTGCCCTTCTCGTCGGGGCGCATCGGGAGGGTGGCCTCGGCCGGCAGCTCGGGCGCGTCCGGCACGTAGTAGGGGCCCTCGATCGTGCCCTTGGAGCCCTCGCGGGACTCGTTCGCGACCTCCTCGACGACGTGCTCGATCCAGACGTCGAGGAACAGCGGCCACTCGCCGTCCTCGCCGACCTGGATCAGCCACGCCTTCAGCGCGTCGTACTCGGCGTAGGTGACCTTGTGGCGGCGGACGATGTCATGGACGGCCGTGATGAGTTCGGTGGCGAGGGTGTCGACGCGCTCCGTGCTGCTGGCGGCGCCGGAGCGGGACTTCTGGGCGAACGCGGCGGTGGCGGCGTTGCCGGACGCGGCGGCCGTGGCCTGTTCGGTGGAGGTGGTCATGATGCGGCTCCTTGGGGATACGGAAGGGGATGCACAGGGGATTCAGCGGTCCTGGCGGTAGCGGTCCAGCTTCTCGGCGTCGAGTTCGATGCCGAGGCCCGCGCCCTCGCGCACACGCAGCGTTCCCTCGCTGATGCGCAGCGGTTCGGCGAGCAGGTCGTCCGTCATGTGGAGGAAGTTGGAGAGTTCGCCCGCCCGCCGCGAGGTCGCCCACGTCGTCGGCCGGGCGCAGCTCCTCGGCCGGCGTCAGGTCGAGGTCGTGCATGGCGCGCAGGGCACGGGCCGCCTCCGAGGGCGTCCAGCCGCGGTTGCCGTCGACGTACGGCTCGACCTCGTCGCCGAACGCCTCGCGCAGCGCCCGGCACACCTCGACGTCGAGGCCGAAGGGGCGGCGGCCGACCTTCACCTTGAACGTCGTGATGCCGTACCGGCGATGTCCCACAGCGCCATGTCGATCGAGGCCTTGGCGGTCGGATCGCCGACGGTGCGGTTCAGGCGGGCGTGCACGGCCTCGCGGCGGACGGGGGAGAGACCGAGCGGCTGCGGCTCGAAGATCTTCCCGAGCACCGCGACGACGGGCGCCTGCGTCTCGCCGTACGTGAACGGTCGCGGCGGAGCCTCCGCCGTCCCGGTCAGGTCGTCGTCGGTGTGCACGCGGACGAGGACGTGCTCGGCGGTGTGCACCTCGCCGCTGGCGAACTTCAGGGGCTTTCGGTACGGGACGGCGAAGGGGATCGCCTCTATCGCGGTGATCTTCATCGTGCTCCTGGAGTGACGGCCTCGGGGGCGGCCGGGGCCCGCTCCCGCTCGGAGGTACGGGCCGGTGCCGTCTCCGGGAGGGCGAACAGGCAGGCCAGCGTGAGGAGAAGGAGTGCCGCCAGGTAGTAGCCCACGTTGAGGGCGTCGCCCGTCCCCGAGATGATCCGGTTCGCGACCATCGGGGAGATGCCGCCGCCGAGCACGGCTCCGACGTGGAAGCCGACCCCGAGCCCCGACTGGCGCTGCTCGCGCGGGTAGAGCTCGGCGAAGTACGTGTACATGGGGCCGAACAGCAGGCCGGTCGCGGAGAAGCCGATGATGACGGCCGTGTTGACGGCGGCGACCGTGCCCGCACCCGTGACGTGGAACATGGTCAGGGCCGAGGTCAGGGAGAGCAGCGCCCCCACGATCATCACGGGCTTGCGGCCGATCCGGTCCGACAGCCAGGCGGAGCCCACGTTCAGCAGGGCGTGGCACAGCAGTCCGATGAGGCTGCCGTTGACGATGGGCTGCCGGGGCAGGCCCAGGCCCTCGGGCGCGGCGGCGGTGGCGTAGGAGAGCATGAAGGTGGCGAGCGCGAACGTGCTGGCGTTGAGGCCGATGTTCACGCCGGCGGTCAGCGCCACCCGCCGCCAGTTGGTGCGCAGCACCTCCAACACGGGGGAGTGGGAGGGCAGTTGACCGCCATCCTTGTCCGCCATCTCCTGGAAGACCGGGCTCTCGGCGACGCCCTTGCGGATCCACAGGCCGACGATGACGACGAGGCCGCCCACGAGGAACGGGATCCGCCACCCCCAGCCGACCACGTCGTCCTCCGGGAGCAGCAGCACCAGGGCGAACGCCAGGTTGGCGAGGATCGAGCCGACCGGCGAGCCGATCGCCACGAACGAGCCGTACAGGCCGCGCCGCCGGTCCGGCGCGTGCTCGATCGCGAACACCGCGGCGCCCGCGTTCTCCCCGCCGCGCGCCGCGCCGTGCACCAGGCGCAGCAGCACGAGCAGGACCGGCGCCGCGATGCCGATGGCGGCGTACGGCGGCAGCACACCCATGGCGAAGGTGGCCGCGCCCATCGTGACGAACGCCGCGAGCAGCGCCACCTTCCGGCCGCGCCGGTCGCCAAGGGAACCGAACAGCGCGGCGCCCAGCGGCGCCATGAGGAAGCCGATCGCGAACGTCGCCAGGCTCATGAAAGTGCCGAACCAGGCGTCGCCCGTCTTGAAGAACAACTCGCCGAACACCAGGGCGGCGGCGGTGCCGTAGATCGCGAAGTCGTAGAACTCCAGCGAGGTGCCGACGCCGGCGGCGAGGCCGACTCTGAGCACGCTCGGCTTGCGGGACGTGGTTCCGGTCGAGGTCATGCGTCTCCTTCGGTACGGCTCGGTCAGTACAGCTCGATGACGAGCCGCTCCGACCGGGCCCGTGACACGCACAGCGCCATCTGTGAGCCGGACGCCTTGTCCGCGGCGGACAGGCAGTTGTCGCGGTGGTCAGGGGTGCCTTCGAGGACGCCGGAGACGCAGGAGCCGCAGATGCCCTCCTCGCAGGACTTGAAGACGTCGATGCCGCCCTCCTCCAGGACGGAGAGGACCGACCGGTCGGCGGGGACCTCGAAGACCTCGCCGGTGTCCAGCTCGACGGTGAACGCCCGGTCGGCGCTCGTGTCCACCTCGGCGGCCTCGAAGTGCTCGATGTGCACGTGTGCCGCGCCGACCACCGGCTCGAAGGCCTCGGTGACCTGCCGCATGAAGCCCTCGGGCCCGCACGTGTACACGTGGGACGCGCCCGTGAGCCCCGCCGCGGTGGCCGCGAGCAGCGCGGGCCGCTCGGACCTGGCCGTCCCGAAGTGCAGCCGCACCCGGTCGGGGAACTCGACGCGCCGCTCCAACAGGTCGACGAACGCGGCCTGTTCGCGGCTGGTGGCGTAGTAGTGCAGCTCGAAGTCGGCGCCCGTGCGGTGCAGTTCGTACGCCATGCTCAGCAGCGGGGTGATGCCGATGCCGCCCGCCACCAGGACGTGCCGGTCGGCGTTCTCGGCGAGGCGCAGCAGATTGCGCGGGCCGTCGATCTCCAGGCGGTCGCCCTCGCGCACCCCGTGCAGGGCCAGCGAGCCGCCGCGCGAGGACGGTTCCCGCTTCACCGCGATGAGCAGCGAGGACGGGTCGGACGGCGGGCCGCACAGCGAGTACTGGCGCAGCACGCCGGTGGGCCCCTTCACGTCGATGTGCGCGCCCGCCGGGTACGCGGGGAAGGCCGCCCCGTCCGCCCGGACGAGCCGCAGCGCGCGGATGTCGGGCGTCTCCTCGGTCACCTCGCGGACCCTAACCTCGACGCTCACAGCAGGAACCCGGCCGCGGGTACGGCGTCCTCGCTGTCCACGAGCCGTACGACCTTGAGAGCGATCCGGTCGCCCTCCTCGGAGAGCCGGACCCGGTGGGTGACCTCGCCGGCCCACAGGTCGTGCCGGCCCCGCTTGTACGCGACGAGCACCTGCGCCGAACGCAGCGTCACCTCCGCGTCGTTGACCTCCTCGGGCACGAACCGGGACACCGTCCGCACGGTGCGCGCGGCGTCCACCGCGGCGATGGCGTAGCCCTCGGTCATCCGGGTCACGCGCATCTGCCGCATCCGGGCGTCGTCGTACACCATGTTCAGGGTGCCCGCGAACTCCTCGGTGTCCGGGTCGATCGGGATCACGTAGTGCGCGTCGTCGGTGTAGAGCCGCTGCCACTCCCCGTAGAGGCTGCGGTCGAGGAGGTCGGCCTCGTGCCAGACGAGGGAGATCGCGCGCAGCACGCGGGGGTCGGACAGGCCGAGCAGGCCCTCGGCGGGCGTCGCCAGGGTGTCAGTCATCGCGCATCATCTCCTTCCACTGCGCGTACGCGGCGCGCATGCCGGTCTCGTCGGTGACATGGGCCGTCGGCCAGCCCTCGGGGCTCGGTGTCTCGCGGGACAGGCCGCGGTTGACGAGGATCGGCATGTCGGGCGCGGCCTGGGCGCCGCGCTGGACGCGGTCCCAGCCCTCGGCGTCGTCGGGGGTGCCGAAGCCGAACGGGCCCTGGAAGTGCTCGTGGATGCGCAGCCGTTCGCGGTTGACCGGGTCGACGACCTCGGGCGGTCCGTCGGGGCCGAGGGCCACGTGCTCGATGAGGGTCTCGTCCGCCGACAGCGGGCGCAGCACCCGCAGGAACGAGTTGGACATCGACACGTTCGGGAACAGATTGAGGTTGAACCCGGTGCCGTGCATGGCCCGCACCAGTTTGCGGACGGCCGCGTCGTCGAGGCCCGCGGACTTCAACTCGCCGACCAGGGAGTCGAATCGGGGCTGCAGAGGTTCCGTGCCGTCGTCGGCGTCGAGGTCCGCGTGGCCGGGCACCATCTGCATGACACTGTGCCCGTGACCGAGGTCGTGGGTGACCGCCGAGGGGTCGGTCATGAACGACATCATGTCCGCGGTCTCGGCGTCCACGGACGCCATCCACGAGCGGTGCACGATCGGGAAGTGGTAGCCGTCGGTGGTGTTCTCCAGCTGAATCTTCCAGTTGCCGCGGAAGCGGAACTGGTGGGTGCCGAGCACCTTCACCGGGTAGCCGCCGCCCTGCTTCATGAACCGGTCGATCCACAGCTTCACATCACCGAGGAAGTCCTCCAGCGGCTCGACGTCCTCGGCGAACGTCGCGAAGATCATGCCGCCGTAGGACTCGGTGCGCAGCTTGCGCAGCCCCAACTCGCCCTTCTCGACGACGCCTTCGTAGCCGTCGGGGTACGGGATGCCGCGCAGCTTGCCGTCGAGGCCGTAGGACCAGGCGTGGTAGGGACAGGTGAAGCCGTTGGCCTGGCCCGTCCGCTTCTCGCACAGGCTCGCGCCGCGGTGCCGGCAGCGGTTGAGCAGGGTGTTGACGTTGCCCTTGCGGTCCTTCGTCACGATGACCGGCTGCCGGCCGACGTACGTCGACTTGAAGCTGCCCGCCTTCGGCAGCTCACTGTCGTGGGCGACCCACACCCAGGTCCGTTCGAAGATCGCGGTCATCTCCCGCTCGAAGAGCCGGGGATCGGTGTACATGCGCCCCGCCACGCGGTCCTCGCCCACCAGATCGTGCGGGGCGAGGTCGTGGACGGTGTCCGCACTGAACTCAAGCGTCATCGTGCCTCCGTCGTTCGATGCCCAAGACGCTAGGACCGTGACGGGGGCGGGCCAATTGGGAATGGCCTCGCCCGGAATAGGGGAAATCCTGAGGCGCCCCGAAGGAACTCTCGATATCGCGGGCCGCCCGCCGCGTCCTACCGTGACAGCCATGACACCCGTGACTCGCAGGGCAGCGGTGGGCCGACTCACCCCGAACCAACTCTCGTTCCGTGACGCGATGGCGAACCTCTCCGCAGGCGTCAACATCGTCACCACGGACGGACCGCGCGGCCGCGCCGGCATCACGGTGAGCGCGGCCTGCTCCGTCACCGACGACCCGCCCACCATGCTCGTCTGCATCAATCAGTCCAGCCGCAGCCACGACCTGTTCACCGAGAACGGCCGCGTCTGCGTCAACGTCCTCGGCCCCGACCACGCCGATGTCGCCAAGGCCTTCGCGGGCGGTGTGCCCGCCGAGGAGCGCTTCGCGGCCTGCGGCGACGTATGGGACCACACGCTGGCCGACGTCCCGGTGCTCAAGGGCTCCGCCGCCTCGGTGGTCGGCCGGGTCACCGGCACCGCCGAACGCGGCTCGCACACCGTGATGTTCATCGAGGCGGAGCGGGTGCTCGTCGGCGAGGACGGGTCGGGCGCGCTCGTCTACTTCCGCCGCCAGTTCCACTCGATCCCCACGTCGCTGACCGCGTGACCGGCGCGATGCGGGGCCTGCAAACGGACGGCCGGCGCATGACGCTGACCTGCTACAACGACACGTTCGACTACGGGTGGCGGCACGTCGACCTGTTCACCCACGACGCCGAGGGCCGCGAACTCGGCTGGGTGCACTGGACCGTCGACGCCGACGGTCCTGAGGCGGCCGACGCCGTCACCGCCCGCGTCGAGCCGACGCTGCGGCGCACCTCCCCGTGGCGCCATTCGGTCAGCGCGGCGGGGATGGACTACTGGGAGGCCGACGCGCAATGGGAGGACAACGCATGAGCCTGTGGCAGCCCTGGTCCCTGCGGGAGCTGGTCGACGATCTCGCTGCGGGACGCACCACGGCGGCGGCAGCGCGCGCCCGCGCGGAGGCCCGCATCGCGCAGACGGAGCCCGAGGTGCGCGCGTGGGTCGCGCCGGTCCGCGAACCCGCTCCAACCACCGGGCCGCTCAAGGGGGTTCCCTTCGGCGTCAAGGACATCATCGACGTGACCGGGCACCCCACCCGCTGCGGTTCGCGGCTGCGTGCCGACAGCGCACCGGCCACGGCCGACGCGGCGATCGTCCGGGCCTGGCGGGACACCGGCGTCGACGTCATCGGCAAGACCGTCACCACCGAGTTCGCCTTCTTCGCGCCCGGCCCCACCCACAACCCGGCCGCGCCGGGACACACCCCGGGCGGCTCGTCCAGCGGCTCGGCGGCGGCCGTCGCCGCCGGACACGTACCGCTCGCGATCGGCTCCCAGACGGCGGCCTCCGTCACCCGGCCCGCCGCGTTCTGCGGTGTCGCGTCCCTGGTCATGACCCACGGGCGCTTCCCCGTGGACGGCGTGGTGGGCCTCAGCCCCAGCCTGGACAGCCACGGTTTCTACGCCGCCGGGGTCCGGGACCTCGCCGTCGCCTGGCAGGCCCTCACCCGCGAGACACCCGGCGAGGCGGCCGCGCCGCGCGTCCTGCTGTGGGGCGCCGAGCCGTTCGCCGACGTGAGCGACGCGATGCGGGAGGCGGTGGAGACGGCGCGGGCGCGAATGACCGCGGCGGGCGCCGTGGTGGAGCCCTTCCCGGAGGAGAAGCTCGTCGCGGAGGTCACCGCCGCCCACCCGGTCGTGATGGCGTACGAAGCGGCCCGCGAACGCGCCGCCGAGCTCGACCTGTCCGCCCAACTGAGCGAGCCGCTACGGAATTTGCTGCACACCGGCGCCGCGACCTCCGAGACCGACTACGCGGCGGCCCGCAGCACCGTCGAACAGGCCCGCGCCCGCGTCGCCGCACTGTTCGCCACGTACGACGTCGTCGTCGGGCCGGCCGCCCTCGGCGCCGCCCCGGAGGGCCTCGACGCCACCGGCGACCCCGTGCTCAGCCGCGCCTGGCAGGCCCTCGGCCTCCCGGCGGTGACCGTGCCGGGCCTGCGCGACGCGCACGGCCTGCCGCTCGGCATCCAGGCCGTCGGCCCGGCCCGCGGGGAGGCCCAACTCCTGGCGCACGCCGCCTGGATCGAGTCCGCGCTCACGACGCCCGACGCCACGGAAGGCGGCCACCGATGACCGACACGCACACGCACACCGACCCCCGTACGCTCGCCGCTCTCGTCGAGCGCATCGAGACCCTGGAGGCCGAGGCCGACATCCGGCGCCTCCAGGCCCGCTACATGTTCCTGTGCGACACCCCGTGCCCCGAGTTCGGCGTGCGCGACGACACGCACCGCATCGACCTCATCATGGAGCTGTACGCCGAGGACGCCGTGTGGGAGGGCGTCGGCGAGTACTACGACGGCCAGTTCGGCCGCGCCGAGGGGCACGCCGCCATCCGCGCCCACTTCGAGGCGTTCTGGAGCGAGCGGCACGACCCCCAACTCGTCCTCAACGCCCACTACCTGACGTCCGAACAGATCCACGTCGACGGCGCCACCGCCACCGGCCAGTGGATCCACATGCAGCCCTGGCTCTACGCCGACGGCACCGCGCTGCTGCGCTCCAGCCGCCTCAACAACGCCTTCCGCCGCGAGGACGACGGCACCTGGCACATCACCCGGACCCGGACCGAGAACGTGTTCATCGCGCCGCTGCCCGCGAACTTCGCCGAGAGCTATCCGTCGGGCTCCGTACTGATGCGGCCGTGACACCGGGCCGCGGCCGCGCACCGGGCTGCGCACGGCCGCCGTGGGCGAGGCCGTGATCGTGTTCTTCCGCAGGACGCGGCTCGATGAAAGGATCTGGCCACCGTGGTCGCCGTGTTCACCGGGGAGGTGGTCCTGGCCGCCTGCGGCCGGAGGCCCGTACACCTGACGAAAGCGAGGAATCATGACAGGTGAGCCGGCGGCCGACCTCGTCTACGTGCTCGACGACGACGAGCAGCTGTGCCTCTCCCTGGCGTGGCTGCTGGAGTCCGTGCACATCAAGACCGAGTGGTTCACCGACGCCGACGCCTTCCTCGCCGCCTTCGACCCGGACCGCCCGGCCTGCCTCGTCCTCGACGTCCGCATGCCGGGCATCGGCGGATTCCACGTACAGGAACTCCTCAACGACCGGGGCGCGGCGCTGCCCATCGTCTTCGTGTCCGCGCACGGCGACATCCCCATGTCGGTGCGCGCGCTGCAGGCGGGGGCCGTCGACTTCCTGGAGAAGCCCTACGATCCCCAGCGGTTGCTCGACATCCTGCAGAACGCCCTGCGGGTGGCGGGCGAACGCTACGCGCGCCGCGCCGAGCAGCTCTCCCTGCGCGAGCGGATCACGCACCTCAGCCCCCGCGAACGCGAGATCCTGCGCCAGGTCGTCGAGGGTGTGCCCAGCAAGGTGATCGCGCGGCAGCTCGGCATCAGCCTCAAGACCGTCGACGCGCACCGGGCGCGGATCCGAGAGAAGACGGACGCCGACACCCTCGGCGCGCTCATCGGCGACATGATGCGCTGCGGCCTGCGCCCCGAGGAGGTGTGACGCCGATGCCCGCCACCGCCGACCTCGCCTGCCCCGACCTGGCCCGTCTCTTCGAGGCCATCGACGGCTGCGTCCTGGTGCACGACGCCCGCAGCAAGGACATCCTGTGGGCCAACCCCGCGGCGCGCACCGCGCTCGGCTTCACCCTCGACGAGCTCAAGCCGCTCAAGGCCCCCGACATGAGCTCCAACGCGGCGCAGTACGCGCGGCACATCGGCGTCGCCTGGCTGCAGCGCGCCGCCGACCAAGGCCGCAGCCGCATCGAGTGGTGCTACCGGTCGAAGTCCGGCACCGACATCCTCAGCGAGGCGCTCGCCGTGCGCGTGGAGCTGTCGGTGGGGCCCGTCGTCATGGTGCAGTTCCGCGACATCGCCGAGGAGAAGGCCACCCGCCGCGATCTGACCCGCACCGAGGCCAGGCTCCAGGCGTTCCTGCGCAACCTCGACGAGGGCATCGTGGTGCTCGACGACGCCGGCCGGATCGTCTTCGCCGGCGAATCGGCGGGCATCCTGCTCGACCGGGACCCGGACGACCTGCTCGGCACGGACTTCACCGAGTTCCTCGCGGTGGACTCCACCGCCGTGCTGCGCGCCGTGCTGAAGGACACCTCGCGGGGCGGCCGGCCCACCGACGCCCGCTACCGCCTCTCGGTCTCCGACGGGGCGGGCGGCGGCCCCGACCGCTGGTTCGCGGCGCGCTGCCAGTACATCGACATCGAGAACGATCTGCGCGGGCTGCTCCTCCTCTTCCACGACATCACCGACACGGTGCACACCGAGGAGGAGCACCGGCGCGACGCCCAGTACCTCAACCACCTGGCCCGCTACAACGCCATGGGCGACATGGCGATGGCCATCGCCCACGAGGTCAGCCAGCCCATCGCGGCAGCCCACAACTTCGTCGCCGGCGCCCTCGGCCGCATCGACGACACCCCGGACCCCGCCCCGCTGCGCTGGGGCCTCGACCACGCCGCCCGCCAGCTGGAGCGGGCCACCACGATCCTGTCCAGCCTGCGCGCCTACGTGGTGCGCCTCGAGGACGCGAAACGGGCCGTCGACCTGAACGACATCGTGGCCGACTGCGCGTACTTCGTCGACGTACGGGCCAGGGCGCACCAGGTCGCCGTGCGCTGGGAACGCACGGCCGCCGACCTCCCCGTCAGCTGCGAGAAGGTGCTCATCGGACAGGTCGTCATGAACCTCGCCTTCAACGCCCTGGAGGAGATGGCCCGTTGGCCCGACGAGCCGGGCGAGGTCACCGTCTCCACGCGCCGGGACGGCGACCGCGCGGTGGTCGAGGTGCGGGACACCGGCGGCGGCCTCCCGGCATCGTCGGACGGGCGGATCTTCGACGGGGTGTTCACCTCGAAGGGCAACGGGCACGGCATCGGCCTCGCCCTGAGCCACCGCATCATCACCCGCCACGGCGGCGAGATCGAGGCGTGCCCGAACTCCCCGCACGGCACCGTCTTCCGGTTCGGGCTGCCGCTGCGGGGCACGACGGCGTAAACGATCAGGGAAATCCCCTACGCGGCGCCACCCATTCCCAATTGTTGGCGCACGGCCGTCCGCCTAGCGTTATGGGTGCATCGAGTTCGAGCGATCAACTCGCAGCCCAGGCAAGGGAATTACTCATGACACAGACGCTGGATCCGCCCTCGACCGCCACCGGCGCGGCCTTCGAGCACGTGCTTGACCTGGTGGCCGAGCGCAGGGCGGAATTCGAGAGCGCGCGGCACGTACCGCGCGACATGATCGCCGAATTCAAGAAAGCGGGCCTCTACCGGGCGAGCGCGCCGCGGCGTTTCGGCGGCGAACCGCTGCCGCCGGCCGAATTCCTGCGACTCATCGAGCGGATATCCCGGGTCGACGGCTCGGCCGGCTGGGTCGCGAGCTTCGGCTCCTCCCTGATCTATCTCGCGGCGCTGCCCCTCGAGACCCAGGAGCGGCTCTACGCGGACGGGCCCGACGTCGCCTTCGCCGGCGGCCTCTTCCCGGTCCAGCCCGCCGAACCCGTCGACGGCGGCTACCGCGTCTCGGGCCGCTGGAAGTTCGCGAGCGGCTGCAAGGGCGCCGACGTCCTCGGCGTCGGCATCAAGGTGGGAGAGGACCGGGCGGGCCGGCCGCGCACCGCGGTGCTGCGCCCCGAGGACGTCGAGATCGTCGAGAACTGGGACGTCATCGGGATGCGCGGCACCGGCAGCCACGACCTCGCCGTCGACGGCGTCGTCGTGCCCGAGGAGTGGACCTTCGTGCGCGGCGGCGAGCCGACCGTCGACGAACCGCTCTACCGCTACCCGGCCGTCCCGTACGCGGCGCAGGTGCTCGCCGTCGTCGGCCTCGGCGTGGCACGGGCCGCGCTCGACCAGGTCATCACGGAGGGCGGGCGCGCCAGTTACACCGGAGGCCCCGTCGCCGCGGACCGGGCCGCCTACCGGATCGCTGTGGGCCGCGCCGAGGCCCGCCTGCGCTCGGCCCGCGCCTTCTTCTACGAGATCACCGAAGAGGTGTGGGAGACCGTGCTGAGCGGCGACCCGGCCGGCTCCCACCAGGCCAGCCTGCTGCGCCTGGCCTCGACGACCCTCGCGCACGACTCCTTCGACGTCGCCCGCATCGCCTACCAGCTCGCCGGCATCCGGGCCATCGCCGACGGCAGCCCGATGCAGCGCTACCTGCGGGACGCCTCCGTGGTGCCGCAGCACGCGTTCCTGCAGGAGGGCCTGTACGACGGGGCGGGGGCGGTGCTCATGGGCGTCGACCCGTTCCCCGGGTATCTCTGAAACCGGTTCCGTCTTCTCCGACCCCGTTCACGAAAGGTGACATCACCATGTCCGCTTCCCCCCAGGCACCCCTGCGCGTGCTGTTCTGCATCGGTGTCAACCAGAACTTCTTCGACCTGCCGACCGGGCAGGGCAAGGCGGTCTGGGACGGCTTCACCAGCATGCTGCGCCAGCTGCACGCACTGGAGGGCGTCGACGTCATCGGCACCATCGACGACGACCAGCACATGGTCGGCCCCTCCGGCTCCTGGCCCTGGACGAGCTATGTCCTCGCCGACGTCGTGGACCAGCCGACCGTCGCCGCTGCCTGCAACCTGTTCCGCACCGTGCAGGTCGGCGAGCACGGCCTGTGGCGATACATGAAGATCGAGGCCCGCGTCGGGCGTCCGCTCCCGGACGTGACGAAGTGAGCCCGCAGGGCACGGGGGAGCGCTGGGAGGACGACACGCACCGCGTGGTCCTGGTCACCGGCGCGGCCGGCGGCCTCGGCGGCTGCATCGCCGCGCGCTTCTACGACCACGGGTACCGGGTCGCCCTGACCGACCTGGACGAGGAGGCCGCCGCCAAGGCCGCGGCCGAACTCGACCCCACGGGCGAGAACGCCGTCGGCCTCGCCCTCGACGTCCGCGACAAGGAGGCCTTCGCCCGCGCCCGCGACCGGCTCGTCGAACGGTGGGGCGCGGTGCACGTCCTCGTGAACAACGCCGGGCACTCCAAGGTCGAGTCGCTCATGGACATCACCCCGGAGAGCTTCGCCGCCGTGGTGGAGACCAACCTGCACGGCACCTTCTTCGGCTGCCAGGTCTTCGGCTCGTACTTCGCCGAGCGCGGCTACGGACGCATCGTCAACCTCGGCTCGCTCGCGGGCCAGAACGGCGGCACGGCGACCGGCGCGCACTACGCGGCGTCCAAGGGCGGCGTCGCGACGCTCACCAAGGTCTTCGCCCGCGACCTCGGCCCGCGCGGCGTCACCGTCAACGCGGTGTCGCCGGGCCCGCAGGACCTCCCCGTCGTGCGCCGCACGGTCGACCCGGAGAAGCTGGCGCAGGTGGAGGCATCGATCCCGGTGGGCCGCCTCGGCCGCCCGCAGTTCATCGCCGACATGGTCGTCCTGCTCTCCGCCGAACACGCCGACGCGGTGACCGGCGCGTGCTGGGACGCCAATGGGGGGCTGTTCATGCGGTGACCACGGCCGGGAGCGGTCGACCCGTGCCCGGGCGGCGGCCGGTGCTGGTGCGGTCGAGGGGCCCCGCGAGCCCGGCCTGATCCAAACGACAGGCCCTAGTCCTGAGCTAGAGGTGTGCGGTGAGGAGATTGGCGTCGAGTGGGCCCAGGTCGGCGGTACGGTCGGCGCGGGCGTAGCCGGTCAGCATGCGTTTCGCGGCGATCATGGACTCGTGTGAGCGGCGGCCGAGCAGGCGCGTCCAGGCGGTGACCGTGCGGTCGAGGTCTTCTTCGGGCACGGATTCGTGCAGGAGGTCGATCCGGTGCGCGGTTGTGGCATCGAACTCCCGGCAGGTGAGCATCAGTTCGCGGATGCGGGAGACCCCGACCTCGGTGATGAGGCGGCCAGTGGCGCCGCCCCAGGCCGGTGGGAGCCCGAGGACGCCTTCGGGCATGCGGTAGCGGCTGGTGTCGGCGCCGACCCGAAGGTCGCAGTAGGAAATGAGCGCGAGGCCGGCGCCCGTAACCCGGCCATTGAGGCGCGCGATGGTGATGGCATCGGTGGTCTCCAGCGCCTGGCACAGCCGGTAGCCCTTGTCGACGATGCGACGCAGGGCCGCGCCGGACGGGTCGGCCTTGCGTGCCTCGGCGAACTCGGTGCGGTCGGCGCCGAGGCAGAAGTCCGCGGACAGCGAGGACAGGACCAGGACCTTGACGTCGGTGCGTTCGGTGAGGCTGTCGAGCAGTTTGAGGAGGTCGTCGATGGCGGCGACGTCGAGCACGGCGTCCGGGCGGCCGGCGTGGAGCCGGGCGTTCAGGACGGGGCCGTCCTGGTCGATGCGGAGGGTCTTGTAAGGGTCGGAGGGCCGGGGGTGGTCGGTCATGTGAGGGCGAGGTCCAGATTCAGGAGGCGGCGGAAGGCGACGCGGGGCGCCCAGGTGGGTGGGCGTACGAGGGTGAGGCGGGGGAGGCGCCGGGTGAGGTGACTGATGAGGGTCTGTGCTTCGAGGCGGGCCATGGGGGCGCCCAGGCAGTAATGGGCGCCGCCGCTGAAGGCGAGATGGCCGGGGGTGCGCCGCGGGTCGTAGGCGGCGGGGTGCCGGTGCCGGTGCGGGTCGTGGTGGGCCGCGCCGATCAGGAGGTGGGCCATCTCGCCCTCGCGGATGCCCTGGTCGGCCAGGACGGTGTCGTGGGCGGCGACGCGGCTGATCACATGGGTGGGCGGGTCGTAGCGCAGGCTCTCCTCCACGGCGCCCTGGGCCAGCTCGGGGTCGGCGGTGAGCGCGTTCCAGTGCACGGGGTGTTCGACGAGGCGCAGGACCGCTTGCGACAGCAGGGTGGCGGTGGTCTCCAGCGCGGCCAGCAGGACGAAGCGGGCCAGGTGGTACACCTGGTGGTCGGCCTGGTCACGGTCGGCTTCGAGGGCGTCCCAGGTGCGGATCCACTGCGAGACCGGGTCGTCGCCCGGGCGGGCGCGGCGAGCCCGCACGAGGTCGGTGAAGTACGCCCGCAGCTCCACGGTGGCGGCGTCCGAGCGGGCGAGCTGGCTGGCCGTGGGCAAGAGCTCCTGCGTGAACACCTGGTCGTGGGTGAGCTCGCGCAGCCGGGGCCAGTCGGCGCGCGGCAGGCCGAGCCAGTGGCCGACGGTGGCGATGGGGAGTTCCTCGCCGACCAGGGGAACGAAGTTGGCCTCTCCGTGGCGGAGTTGCTCGTGAAATGCGTCCAGGAGACGGTCCGTGGCCGATGCGATCACGGGGGCGAGGCGGCTGACGGCGGTGCGGTCGAAGCCGTCGGCCGCCCGGCGTATTCGGTTGTGCTCGGGCCCGTTGAGAGTGGGCAGGGTGTGGCTCATCTCCTGCGCGGAGGGTGCCGTCCAGCGGGTGCCCAGGCCTTGCTTCGCACGCCAGGACCGGTCGGGTTCGAGCCAGTTGCGGTCGCGCAGGACCTGGTCGCACTCGGCGTACCCGGTGATGAGGTGGCCACCCCAGGGTGCGGGGCTGACCGGTCCTGGGGCGGCGAGTTCCGCGTAGAAGGGGAACGGGTCCGCCTGCCCCTGCGGGGTGCGCAGGCGCGAGAAGACTTTGGCGGTGGCGCGGCGAAGATCCTGTGGCAGTAAGGCGATTCCCACTGTGCTCCTTCCCGAGCATCAGTCGTCATCGATACCCGCAAGATCATTTGAGTATCCAATAGCACCGCGACAAAGTGGAATTGCCTCTGTCACTCTCCCTTGGTCCATGCCACGAAGCGACTGAAGAGTCCTCCCTTGCGGGATTTGTGCTGCGGGCCGGGCTCAGGAGCGCTGCCGGAGGAAGGGGCGACGGTGGGCTGAGTGACGGGCTCCTGGAGGTCCGGCGTGGGCCGGGAGACCACGGGGGCCGCGGAGTCGTACGGAGCCGGGGTCATGGGGGCGGACCGCGGGGAGAAGCGGACGGGCAGCTCGCTCAGTGCGCGGCTCCACGGCGAGGGAACCCAGCCGAGCGCCGTGAAGGCGTCGTCCAGTTCCATGTCGGGCAGCCGGTTGAGCAGGCACTCGACCGCTGTCACCGCGATCATGAAGGCCGGGTCCTTGGCGGGGCACGCGTGGGGGCCCGCGCCGAAGGCCAGATGGGCCTTCGAGTTGAGCTGCGCACGGTGTTCGGTCAGCCGCGGGTCCGTATTGGCCGCGGCGAAGGAGATGAGCACCGGGTCGCCGGCCCGTACGGTCCGCCCGCCCAGGTCGATGTCCATGGCGGGGTAGTGGCCGGCGTAGTTGGCGATCGGAGCGTAGTTCCACAGGGCCTGGGAGACGGCGTCCTCGACCGGGAGTCCGGTGGGCCAGTCCTCGCCGAGGTAGAGGGCGCTGCTGGTCCCGATGGCTGCCGCGAGTGGCGCGGTGCCGCCGGAGAGCAGCGTGACGAGCTGCTGGAGCACGGCCTCGTCGGCTTCGGACTGATCGTGCGTGAGGAGCGCGTGCTGGTGGATCAGTTCGGTGGTGAGGTCCTCGCCCGGCCGACGGTGCTTGAGCGCGATCAGTTCCGCGAGCGCCTGACCGAGGATCTCGTCGGCGCCGGCGACACCTTCGAAGATGCCGCTGATCCCGGTGATGACCCGGTCGCCGATCTCGGGCGGGCAGCCGAAGAGGTGAGAAAAGACCAGGAGGGGCAGCGGGCCGGCGTACTCGGCCATGAGCTCCGCGCGGCCGTGGCGGTCCGAACTGAACCCGCTGATCAGGTAGTCGGCGGACTTCTGGGTCTGGCGGATCAGGGCCCGCTCGTCCACGGTGTCGAGGGCCGCGGTGACGGCCTGGCGGAGCTTGGCGTGGTCGGCACCGTCGGCGAACAGTGCGTTGCGCCGCCAGGCCATCATCGGCAGGGCCGGGCTGTCGGCCGGCACGCGCCCTTCGGCCAGCGCGTTCCAGCGGCGCGAGTCGCGCGGGAAGGCGGCCGGGTTCTGCAGGATGTGCAGGGCGGCGTCGTAGCCCGTGACGAGTTCGACCTCGACGCCGGGGGCGATGTCGACGGGGGCGCTGGGGCCTTGCGCGCGCAGGTGCGCGTAATAGGCCTCGGGGTCCGCCGCGAAGTCGGGCCCGTAGAGCTGGACGTTGCCACCGTGTGCGTGCGCGGGGCAGCCGGGCGGTATCGAGCGGGGGTCGGTCGGCTGGGACATGCAAGTGCTCCTAGGCGGCGAGCTGGGTCATGAGGTGCTGCACGAGGGTGATCAGGGCCTCGGCGGAGGAACGCTCGTCGCGGACGTCGCACCGCACGATCGGCGTCCGGGACTCGAGGTTCAGTGCCTCATGGACTTCATCGAGCGCGTACTCGGCCTGGCCCTCGAAGGAGTTCACACCGATCGTGTACGTCAGCCCGAAGGATTCCACGAGGTCCAGCACGGCGAAGCTCTCGTCGAGGCGCTCGGGGTCGACGAGGACGAGCGCGCCCAGCGCGCCGCGCGAGAGGTCCTCCCACATCTCCGTGAACCGCTCCTGGCCGGGTGTGCCGAACAGGTAGAGGACCAGGCTGTCCGAGAGGGTGAGGCGGCCGAAGTCCATGGCCACGGTGGTGGTCGTCTTGTGGGGTGTGTTCGTGAGGTCGTCGAGTCCCACGCTGGCCACGGTGATCTGCTCTTCGGTCCGCAGCGGTTTGATCTCCGAGAGGCTGCCGATGCAGGTGGTCTTGCCCACGCCGAAGTGACCGACGATGAGGATCTTCACCGCCTGAGTGACGGATGGCTCGAGATACACGCTCACGCTCCGAATTTCTTCTGCAGGCCGGTGAGGACGGCGCTGACGACGCCCATGTCCACCTGTTCGGCGGCGGGGACCGGCTTGCGCACGACGAGCAGGCCGGCCTCCGCGAGTTGCGCCAGGAGGATGCGCACGACACCGACCGGGAGTTGGGTGTGCCCGGCGACCTCGGCCACCGACAGAAAGCCGTCGGTGACCAGGTCCATGACCGTGCGCGCTTCCGGTGTCAGGGCGCGCAGGGCGGCCTCGGAGCCCTGGGCCGAGGTCACCATCGCGGTGTGCTCGTACTCGTGCTCCGGGGGCAGGGTCCGCCCGCCCGTGATCACAAAGAGCGGCACGAGGTCGGAGGTGACCACGAGGCCCGGGTCGCTGGGCTCAGACATGGCCGGGCGCCCTGCCGGCCACGGCGGACGCCGCGACCTTGGTCTCCACTTCATGCAGCCGGCCCGTCAGGGCCTCGATGCTGCAGTCATGGTCGGCCGACGCGGCCAGGAGTGCACCGTCCCCGGCCGCGATGAGGGAGATCCAGCCGTGCTGGAACTCGATGGCCGTCTGCCGCCACACCACGTTCGCGACCGGGCCGGCGAATTGCGCGGCGGCCCGGCTGTTGGCGTGGATGCCGGTCATGGCCGCACAGATCCGGTCGGCGAGATCGCGGGGCAGGCCCGAGGTGGCGCCGCGAGGCAGGCCGTCACCGCCGAGCAGGACCGCGTGCCGGGCGCCGTCGACACCGGCGAGCGCCTGGTCGAGTTCGGGCAGCACCTGGGCCAGCACCTCACCGTGCGCCGGCTCACGGCTGCCGTGCCGGCCCCGCTGACCGGCCGCGTCCACGCGGGGCGCGGAGGTCATGTTGTGCCCCAGCCGGGCCACCAGACGGTGCATCCGGTAACTGATCTGCTGCATGTCCACGTCGGGCTCTGCGGCCGCCGCGAGATAGGCGCCCTGTCCGGCACCGATCAGGAAGATCCAGCCGTGCGAGAACTCGATGACGGTCTGCGTCCAGGCCGCATCCGGAGCGGCCCCGACGAACGGAGCCGTGGCACGGCTCAGGGCCTGGATACCGGACATGGCCGTGGAGATGGTGCGCAGATCCTCCTCGGCCAGGCCCTCGGTGGAGGCGCGGGGCAGGCCGTCGGCGGACAGCAGGACGGCATGGCGCGCCCCGACCACGTTCTTCACGATGTCGTCGAGCATCCACGACAGGTCGGCGCTCACCGCTCATCAGACCCTTCGCCCAAGGGGGCCTCGTCCGCACGGGCTTCCAGGGTGCCGCGCTGGAACGCGCCCAGGCCGCGGCTGGAAGCCCGCGGGACGGGCTGTGGAGTGCCCTCCGGGCGGGGTGTGCCCGCCGGGGCTGCGGGTGTGCTCGGCGACTGGCGATTGGCGCGCTTGGGCAGGCCGTTCGGGGTGCGCTGAGGTGCCACCTCGGAACGGCTCGGTCCTTGACCTACGGGCGCGGGCGCGGGCGCAGCCGGTGCGGGCGCGGCCGGTGCGGCCTTCGGGGTCGCCTCTTCCATGGTCCACAACTCCTCGGGCAGCAGGACGACAGCCCGCACACCGCCGTAGCGGGACACACCGGTGACGTCCACCTTGAAGCCGTACTGGCGGGCGATCAGGCCGATCACCGGGAAGCCGAACTTCGGCTGCGTTCCCAGCTGCTGGAGTTGCGGCGGCTCGTCGCCGGACAGCAGGGCGGTGGCCCGCTGGCGGTCCTCGTCGCTCATGCTGACGCCGGCGTCGTCGATGATGATGCACAGGTTGCCTTGCACGCGCTGGAAGGTGACCTCGATCGGCGCGTCGTGCTGCGAGAAGCTCGCGGCGTTGTCCAGCAGTTCGGCGACGGCCAGTGCGACCGGCGCGACCGCGGTTGCCTTGAGGGCCAGACCGGGCTGCTGCATGATCGAGACGCGCTGGAAGTTGCGGATCTGGCCCTGGGCGTTGCGCGCCACGTCGTACACGCTGGCCGGCCGGTTGCGGCGGCCCAGCGGCGCCCCGCACATCACCGCGATGCCCTGGGCTTTGCGCGCCATCTGAGCATTGGCGTGATGCACGTCCAGGAGGTCGTTGAGGACTTCGTTGCCGCCGTACTTGCGCTGCATGCCGTCCAGCAGCGCGGTCTGCTCGGCCGCCAGGCTCTGCAGGAAGCTGGCCGCTCCCTTGAGGACCGACTTGGTGCTGTCCTCCGCGGCGGCCCTCGCCTCGGCGATGACACCGTCCCGCTCCGCGCGGGACCTCTGCAGTTCGGACTGGTGGGCCGCGATCTGCGCGTTGGCCTGGTCCAGCCGTTGTTTCTGCTCGGTGTCAGCCTGGCGTCTCTTGTCGGTCAGCGCTCGGTTGCGGGCAATGAGTGCAACGACAGCGGCGACGGATATCAGCGCAATCGCACCCAGGCACCACACAAGTGCGTGTGTCATGGACGCCTCTCTTGGCACGGGCAGGTAGATCGGCGACCCGTACCCCCGCTCTCATCCCGCGGGCATGTGTCAAGGCGGCACGCGGGATGAGTTGATCAAGATCGCCGCGGGGATGCTATCAGGATCGTTTCGCCTCAACCGGCCTGCCCAGCGCCCCTGTTGGGAGATTCCGCTTATCCCGCCCAGTCGCCGAATGGTCCCGGCCACCCGACAGGTGGGTTTCAGCCAGGCGTGCCCGTGCGTTCCCGGCACATCCGGGGCTCAGTCCCCCGCTTCGTCCACGAGCGCCAGCAACGGCCCCCGTTCCTCCTCCGCCACATACCCCGCGTAGTAGTCGTACAGCGTCCGTCGTGAGATCCGGGCCGCCGACAGGCCGTCGCGGGTGCGGATGGCCTCCAGGACCTCCTGGTGGTGGCGGAGCGAGGTGCGCATCAGGGCCTCGCGGTTGTCCGCGTGGGCGACCTTGTCGGCGATGAGGGTGAGGACCGCGCCGCGGACGACCTGGTTGGAGACCTCGATCAGCGCGTTGCGGCTGGCGCGCGCCACCACCTCGTGGAAGGCGACATCGGCCGTGCTGAACTCCTCGTAGCCCGCGTCGATGGCGTGGGTCATCGCCGTCACCGTCTCCTCCATCGCGGAAAGCTCCTCGGCCGTGCGCAGGCGGGCCGCGAGCTGGCTGGCCGAGCCGTCGAGGATCATGCGGAACGAGATCAGCTCGGCCATCGAGATGGTGTCGAAGCGGGCCAGGCGGGTCATCTCCTTCGCCAGGCCCGCCGTGGTGAAGGGCAGGATCTCCGGGCCGTGCGGGTCGCCGTGGCGGGAGCGGATGAGGCCGTTGCTCTCCAGGACGCGCAGTGCCTCGCGCACCGTGGGACGGCTCGCGCCGAACTGGCTCACCAACTCCCGCTCGCTCGGCAGGCGTTGGCCCGGCTTCAGGTCGCCGGAGGCGATGGCCTGCTCGATCTGCTCGACGATGCGCTGGTAGAGCCGTACCGGCGCGACCTGTTGGAAGCGTGTCCCTTCGGTCGTCATGCCGTCTCTCCCGCGAGGCTCGGGAGCGAGTCGTCCGGCCAGCGCGGGACCGCCTCTGCGGGGCGGTTCCGCTCGTACCAGGCCGCCGCCCGGAGCACACCCAGGTCGTCGAAGCGACGTCCCGAGAGCTGTACGCCGATCGGCCTCCCGTCCGCCGTGAAGGCGCAGTTGACCGTCGCGGCGGGCTGGCCCGACATGTTGTACGGGGCGGTGAAGCCGATGTGCGACATGGTCCTGCCCGGTTCCATGAACGGCATCGGCTGCTCCGCCGCGAACGCCGCCACGGGCGCCACCGGTGACAGCACGATGTCGTACGGGAGTGTCGCCGCCACCGTCTGCGCCTGGATCCGCATGATCTGCTGGTAGCAGTGCAGTACGCGCGTGCCGGGCACATCGGCGCCCTCGCGGCACCAGCCCATGATGTACGGGTGGACGCGCAGCGCGGCCTCGGGGGACAGCTTGCGCAGGTCGTTCCAGGAGCGCACCCGCCAGAACAGGTCCAGGTCGTCCAGGAGTTCCTGGGACATGAACGGCTCCACCTGCTCCACCGTCGCCCCCGCCGACGCGAAGACGTCCGCCGCCCGGCGGACCGCCTCCACCACCTCCGGATCGCGCGGGCCCCCGCAGCCCGCGTCCAGGTGCAGTCCGACCCGCAGCCCCCGTACGTCCCAGCCCAGTTGGGTCCAGTCGACGTCCTGCGGCGGCAGGCTCGTCCAGTCGCGGGAGTCGGGCCGGCTCAGGACGCGCATCAGCAGGGCGAGGTCCGCGACCGTGCGTGCCATGGGGCCCGCCGCGCGGCCCAAGTACGGCGTGTCCAGGGGGACTCGGCCGTCGCTCGGCTTCAGCGTGGCCAGGCCCAGCCACGTGCCCGGAAGCCGGATCGAGCCGCCGATGTCCGAGCCGACGTGCAGTGGCCCGTACCCACCCGCTGCCGCCGCGCCTGCTCCCGAGCTCGAACCGCCCGTCGTCCAGGCGGGGTTCCAGGGGCTGCGCGTGATGCCGTGCCGGCTGGAGACGCCGGAGGACAGCATGCCCCAGTCCGGCATGACGGTGGAGCCGAGGAGCAACCCGCCCGATTCCAGGATCCGTTCGGTGATCGGCGCGTCCCGCTCGGGGACGACCGGCTCCACCCCCGCGTTCCCGGAAGGCATCGGCACGCCTCTGCGGGCGATGTTCTCCTTGAGGGTTACCGGCACACCGTCGATGGGCCCCATCGGCTCCCCGGCCGCCCACCGGGACTCGCTCGCCTCGGCCGCCTTGCGGGACTCGGCGGGGTCCCGCACCCAGAACGCGTTCAGCACGTCCTCGCGCGCCTCGATCACCGACTGCACGGCGTCGTGCACCTCGACCGGTGACACCGTGCGATCGGCGAAACGGGCGGTCATCTCGACGGCGGACATGGTGGCCAGGTTCTGTTCGGTGAACATCCGCACCCTCTCCTTCATGCCGGTGGACAGGTACCACCCTCTTGACAGGTACCGACTCAGTCGTCACGGTACCTGTCAAGTGAGCCTACTGGTCAGGCCAGTTACGGCGGAAGGTGTCGTGCATGAGCAAGGACCGACGATCCGGGCACCCCGCCCGGGCGGCCGCCTCCCTGTTGGCCTGCGGTGTTCTGCTCCTGGTCACGGCCTGCTCCGCCGGTTCCACTGCCGCGGGTTCCCGCCCCGAGGGCCCCGGCGACTCCCTCGCGATCGGTGTCACCGCCGAGCCCGCCAACCTCGACTTCACGAAGACCGACGGCGCCGCCATCCCCCAGGCGCTGCTCTACAACGTCTACGAGAACCTGGTGAAGCTCGACCAGCACGGGAGGATCCGCCCCGCGCTCGCGAGGAAATGGGAGCTGTCGAAGGACCGCAGGACGTACACCTTCCACCTCACGAAGGACGCGAAGTTCAGCAATGGCGCGCCGTTCACCGCCGAGGACGCCAAGTTCTCCATCGAGCGCGTCGTCCCCAAGTGGACCGTGGCGCTCAAGGCCCAGATGAGCGTCGTGGACCGCGTACGGGCCGTCTCCCGCGACGAGTTGAAGGTGACCCTGAAGCGGCCCAGCAACGACTGGCTGTACCGGATGACCACGCGTACAGGCGCGATGTTCAGCCGCACCGGCGTCGACAAGCTGGCCACCGACCCCGTCGGCACCGGACCGTACGAACTGAAGCGGTGGAACCGCGGCGACTCCATCACGCTCGCCCGCCGCCCCGACTACTGGGGCCCGGCACCGCACTTCGACACGGTCACGCTCAAGTACTTCAAGGACCCGACGGCGATGAACAACGCGCTGCTCACGGGCACCATCGACGTCATCGGCGCGATGCAGTCGCCGGACTCCCTCTACCGCTTCGAGAACAACCCCAAGTACCGCGTCATCGAGGGCTCCACCAACGGCGAGGTGATGCTCTCGATGAACAACGGGTCGGGGCCCATGAAGAACGAGAAGGCCCGGCAGGCGGCCCGTTACGCCATCGACCACCAGGCCCTCGTCGACACCTGCTGGGGCGGGCGCGGCAAGCTCATCGGCAGCATGGTGCCGCCGACCGACCCCTGGTACCAGGACCTCACCGGCCTGTACCCGTACGACCGGGACAAGGCGCGCAGGCTCCTCAAGGAGTCGGGCGAGGCGGGGCGCACCCTGCGGCTGCGGATTCCGACACTGCCGTACGCCGCCGCCTGCGGCACCGTCGTCAAGAGCCAGCTCGAACAGGCCGGATTCAAGGTCGAGTTGAGCCAGCTTGAGTTCCCCGCGGCCTGGCTGTCGACGGTGTTCAAGAACGCCGACTACGACATGACGATCATGTCCCACGTCGAACCCCGCGACATGCCCGCCGTGTTCGGCGACAAGAACTACTACACCCGGTACGACAACCCCGCGTTCCGCGAACTGCTCGCCAAGGCGGACACCGGCAGCCAGAAGGAGCAGACCGCCACCATGCGCGAAGCCGCCCGGACGCTGTCGAAGGACGCCGCCGGCGACTGGCTGTTCCTGCTGCCGAACCTGATGGTGGCGGACGCCGACATCACCGGGCTGCCGGTCAACAGCGTCACCGAATCCCTGGACCTCACCGGCCTGAGCCGGTCCGGCCGGACCGACCGGTCCTGAAAGGCGGCCCGAACCGATGACCGTCCGTCTGGTGCAGCGGATCGCGATCCTGCTGGCGAGCCTGTTCGTGAGCTCCGTCGTGGTGTTCGCGTTCATGGCGGTGCTGCCGGGAGACCCCGCGCGCGTCGCCCTCGGCACCGGGGCCTCCGACTCCGCGGTGAGCCAACTGCGCGAACAGTTCGGCCTCGACCGCCCCCTCGTCGACCAGTACCTGAGCTGGCTGCACGACCTGGTCACCTTCGATCTCGGCGACTCCTACATCTCGCACACCCCGATCGGGCCGCAGCTCGCCGACCGCCTCCTGGTCACCCTGTGGCTCGTCGGGACCGGCATGGTGATCGCGATCCTCGTGGCGGTGCCGCTGGGCACGCTGATGGCGGTACGCCACCGCAAGCCGTCCGGCCTCGTCCTGTCGGCGCTGTCCCAAGTGGGCGTCGCCGTACCGGCGTTCCTCGCGGGCATCCTCATGATCACCGTGTTCGCGGTGGGACTCGGCTGGCTCCCGGCGAACGGCTGGACACCACCGGCCGACGACCCCGTGCTCTTCCTCAAACAACTGCTCATGCCCGCGCTCTCCCTCGGCCTGGTGCAGGCCGCGGTCCTCACCCGCTACGTCCGCAGCTCCGTGCTCGACGTGCTGCGCGAGGACTACCTGCGCACCGCCCGCGCCAAGGGACTCCGCCCCATGAAGGCACTGGTGCGGCACGGGCTGCGCAACGCGTCCGTACCGGTCGTCACCGTCCTCGCGCTGCAACTGGCGACGCTCCTCGTCGGCGCCGTCGTCATCGAGCGGGTCTTCGTCATCCCCGGACTCGGCAGCCTGCTGCTCGACAGCGTCGCCGCCCGGGACCTCATCGTCGTACAGGACGTCGTCATGATCATCGCGGCGGCGGTGCTGCTCGTGAACTTCCTCGTCGACCTGGCCTATCTCGTGATCGATCCTCGACTCAGGGTGCGTGGGTGATGGCTGCATCGAACGCCGTGGACGCCGGAGCGCCGGTCCGTCGCCGCCGCAGGCCGCTGCCCGGCTCCCTCCTCGTCGGCGGCTCCGTCGTCGCGCTCGTGGTCGCCGTGGCACTGTTGTCCTTCGTCTGGACGCCGCACGACCCGACGCTTGTGGACCCCGCCGTACGGATGCAGGAGGCGTCCGCCGATTACTGGTTCGGCACCGACAAGTTCGGCCGCGACGTCTTCAGCCAGATCATGATCGGCTCGCGGACGACGCTCTACGTCGGCCTGGTCGCGGTCGGCGTCGCCGCGGTCGTCGGCGTCCCGCTGGGCATCCTCGCCGGGATGGGCTCGCGCTGGTCAGGGGAACTCCTCATGCGCGGAAACGATCTGATCCTCGCGTTCCCCGCCCTGCTGCTCGCCATCATGTTCGCCGCCGTGTACGGCGCGGGCACGGGCGTCGCCATGGTCGCCATCGGCATCGCCTCCATCCCCGGCTTCGCCCGGCTGATCCGCGGCGGCACCCTCCAGGTCATGGGCACGGAGTACGTGATGGCCGCACGCGCGGCGGGACGCAGGCCGTTCGCCATCGCGCTGCGGCACGTCCTGCCGAACGTCAGCAGCCTCATCATCGTGCAGGCCTCGGTCGGCTTCGCGATCGCCGTGCTCGCCGAGGCCGCGCTGTCCTTCCTCGGCTTCGGCACCCCGCCGCCCACCCCGTCCTGGGGCCGGATGCTCCAGGAGAGCCAGGAACTGCTGGGCACCGCGCCCCGGCTCGCCGTCTTCCCCGGCCTCGCGATCGCGGTGGCCGTTCTCGGATTCAACCTGCTCGGCGACGGGCTCCGCGACCGCTTCGACCCCAAGGTGGAGGACCGCCGATGACCGCCGCTGCCGAGACCGACGACGTCCTGAGGGTCCGCGGCCTCGACGTGACCACCGGCGACGGCCGGCCGCTCGTCCAGGACGTCGACTTCACCGTCCGCCCCGGCGAACGCGTCGGCCTCATCGGCGAATCCGGCTCCGGCAAGTCGCTCACCTCGCTGAGCCTCATGGGCCTGCTCCCCGAAGGGCTGCGTGCCACGGGCTCGGTGCGGCTCGCCGGGGTCGAGCACGAGCTGCTCGGGGCGGACGAGACGCGGATGTCCCGCGTACGGGGCAAGGACATCGCCATGGTGTTCCAGGAGCCCATGACCGCCCTCAACCCGACGATGCGGATCGGCCGGCAGATCGCCGAGGTGCTGCTCATCCACCGCACCCGGCCCGACCGCGCCTCCGCGCAGGCCGCCGCCGTGGAACTCCTCGACCAGGTGGGCCTGCCCGATCCGGCGGCCGCGGCGCGCGCCTACCCGCACCAGTTCTCCGGCGGCCAGCGCCAGCGCGTCGTCCTCGCCATCGCCCTTGCCAACGACCCCGCGCTGCTGGTCTGCGACGAACCCACCACCGCGCTCGACGTCACCGTGCAGGCCCGCGTCCTCGACCTCATCGTGCGCGGGGTGAAGGACCGCGGCTCGGCGCTCCTGTTCATCACGCACGACCTGGCCGTGGTCGCCACCGCCTGCGAACGCGTCATGGTGATGTACGGCGGCCGGGTCGTCGAATCCGGCCCCGTGCGCGAGGTGTTCACGCGCCCGAGACACCGCTACACGCAGGGGCTGATCGCCGCGTCCGACCTGACGGCCGTCGACGCACGCGGCCGACTCGCCACCATCGGCGGCTCGGTGCCGGCGGCCGGCGCCTTCCCCGAAGGATGCGTGTTCCGCAACCGGTGCGCCAAGGCCACCGACCTGTGCGCGACCCGCCCCACCTGGACCCCGACAGGACCCGACTCCGGATACGCGTGCTTCCACCCCGTGCCGAGGGGCCACGGCGGCGTACGGGACGCGGGCAGCCCCGACCCCGAGGAGGCCCGCCGTGGCTGACCGGCAGACCAGTGGCGACGCCCTCCGTGTCACCGACGTCACCCGCGACTACCGCCGGCCGCGCGCCTCGCTGCGCACGCCCGCGCAGCCCGTGCACGCGCTGCGCGGCGTCAGCTTCTCCGTGCCGCGCGGCGGGCGCTTCGGCATCGTGGGGGAGTCGGGGTGCGGCAAGTCGACGCTGCTGCGCATCCTGGCCGGGCTCGACAAGCCGACGAGCGGCACCGTCGAGGTCGAAGGACGCGACATCACGCGGCTGCGGGAACGGCGGCTGCGCTTCGTCCGCGAACGCCTCCAGCTCGTCTTCCAGGACCCGATGAGCTCGCTCGACCCACGGATGAAGGTGGGTGACATCGTGGCCGAACCCCTCGTCGCGCAGGGCATCGGCAACCGCAAGGAACGGGTGGCCGAACTCCTCGAATCCGTGGGCCTGGGCGCGGAGGCCGCGCGGCGCTACCCGCACCAGTTCTCCGGCGGGCAGCGCCAGCGCATCTCCATCGCGCGCGCCCTGGCCCCGCGCCCGAACATCATCGTGGCCGACGAACCGGTCAGCGCCCTGGACGTGTCCGTGCGCGCCCAGGTCCTCAACCTCATCGCCGACCTCGTCGACGAGCTGAACCTCACCCTCGTCCTCGTCTCCCACGATCTGTCCGTCGTCCGACACGTGTGCGACCACGTCGCCGTCATGCGGGCGGGCGAGATCGTCGAGAGCGGGCCGACCGAGGAGCTCTACGAGAATCCGCAGCACCCGTACACCCGCAGGCTGATCGCCGCCGTGCCGACGCTGGAGAAGGCGCTGGCCGGAGTGACGGCGGCCGACCTCAACCAGGAGCACCCCGCGTGAACGCACACCCTGAACCGGCCGCAGCGGCAACCCTGTTGACGTCGGAGTTCCCCGAAGGACTGCCCGTCGGAGACACCTGGCAGCCGACCCCCACGACCGACGACGTGCGCTTCCCCTACGACGGGTCGGTCATCGGCCGCGCGCCCGTCGGCGACACGGCGCTGGCCCGCCGCGCCCTCGACGAGGCGGTTGCCGTCCGCACCCGGGTCGGCGCCCTGCCCTCGCACGTCCGCAGCTCGGCCCTGCACTCCACGCACGACGCGATCGCCGCCCGCCGCGCCGACTTCGAGCGCCTCCTCGTCCTGGAGACCGGAAAGCCGCTGGTCGACTGCCGGGTGGAGGTCGACCGCAGCCTGCTGACGCTGCGCACGTCCGCCGAGGAGGTGGCCCGGCTGCACGGCGAGACCGTGCCGCTCGACCTGCTGCCCTCCGGCGAGGGACTGCTCGGCTTCTGGACCCGCAAGCCGATCGGCGTCGTGGTCGGCATCGCCGGGTTCAACTATCCGCTGCTCCTTGCCGCGCACAAGCTCGCCCCTTCGGTCGCGGCCGGCTGCCCTGTCATCGCCAAGCCCGCCCCGCAGACACCCCTGGCCACGCTGTGGCTCGTGCACCTGCTGCGCGAGTCACTGCACGAGGCCGGGGCGCCGCGGGCTGCGGTGCAACTCGTCACCGGTGGGCCGGAGGTGGGCGAGGTGCTCACCACCGACCGCCGGATCGGCGCGGTCTCCTTCACCGGCTCCGCCGCCGTCGGCCACCGCATAGCCAAGGACGCGGCCCCCACCAAGACACTCCTCGAACTCGGCTCCAACGCCGCCCTGTTGGTGGCCGCCGACGCCGACCTCGACGCGGCGGCGGACGCCGTCGTACGTGGCGGCTACTACGCGTCCGGACAGGCCTGCATCAGCGTGCAGCGGGTCATCGTGGAGGAGGCGGTGCGCGAGGAGTTCGTGGCGCTTCTGAAGCGGCGCATCCCCCAGATCGCGACGGGCGACCCGAGGGACGCGGAGACACGTGTCTCGGCCCTGATCGACGAGGGCTCGACGAACCGCGTACGTGAGTGGGTCGAGGAGGCGGTCAAGTCGGGCGCGGTGCAGGCCGTCGGCGGTGACATCACCGACCGGGTCGTCGGGCCCGCGCTGCTCCTGGACCCGGACCCCGCGCTGCCCGTCTGGAGCGAGGAGGTCTTCGGCCCTGTGGTGTGCCTGCGCTCGGTCCCGGACATGGACGCGGCCTTCGCCCTCGCCAACGACTCGCGCTACGGGCTGCACGCCAGCGTGTATACCGCCTCGCTGGACACGGCGTTCGCGGCGGTGGAGCGCCTTGAGGCGGGCGGCGTCGTCGTCAACGAGGTGCCCGGCTTCCGCTCCGACACCATGCCGTACGGCGGCGTGAAGGACTCGGGGGCGGGCCGCGAGGGGCCGAGGTTCGCCATCGACGAACTGACGGTGACCCGCATGGCAGTGATCCGCCCGACGACGAAGAAGGACAGGTGACACCATGACGACCCAGGAACCGGCGCGGCCCGCCGACTACGCGGGCCTGTTCCGCCTCGACGGACGCAAGGCGGTCGTGGTGGGCGGGGGCGGCGGCATCGGCCGCGAGAGCGCGCTCGCGCTGGCCGCGCACGGCGCGCGGGTGGTGTGCGCGGACCGCGACCCGAAGGCGGCCGAGGAGTCGGCGTCGCTGGCCCCGGGCATGTCGGCCTACGCGCTCGACGTCCTGGACGGCGACGCGGTGACGCGCGCGGCCGACGAACTCGGCCCGGTCGACGTCCTCGTCTTCACCGCCGCGACGAACGTCCGCAAGCGCATCCTCGACTACACGTCCGAGGAGTTCGACCGGGTCGTCGCCCTCAACCTGCGGGCCTCGTTCGACCTGGTGCGGGCGTTCGGGCGCGGCATGGCGGAGCGCGGCCGGGGCAGCATCATCGGCTTCAGCTCGATCCGGGCGGTGACGGTGGAACCGGGCCAGGGTGTCTACGCGGCGACCAAGGCGGGCCTCGTCCAGCTGGCGCGCACGGCGGCGGCCGAGCTGGGCCCGTCGGGTGTGCGGGTGAACACCATCGCGCCGGGCGTCGTGGCCACCCCGTTGACCGAGCAGATCCGCGCGGTCCCGGAGTGGTCCGCCGCGTACGCCGACAAGAGCGCGCTTGGCCGCTGGTCACGCCCCGACGAACTGGCGGGCGCGGTCGTCTACTTGGCCTCGGACGCCTCGTCGTTCGTGACGGGCAGCCAGCTGTTCGTGGACGGCGGCTGGACGGCGGTCGACGGCCGGTACACACCGCCCAGCTGACGCGCGCCGGTCAGAGGGGGCGTCGCGCCACGAACACGAACTCCCGTCCCGGCCGGTCGGGCGCCTCGCGGACGTCTTCCACCACGTAGCCGTGCGCGAGCAGATCCGCCTCGACCTCGTCCCGCTCCCGGAAGCGCAGCGTCGACTGCGAGGTCAGGACCTGCCCGTCCGCGGCGAACCTGTAGGTCTGGTCGAAGGTCACCAACGGCCCGTCCACCTCGGTCAGTTGCCCCCACTTCTCGACCCGCCCGACGCCGGGCAGGTCGGCCACCTGGTGGGTCAGATCACGGGTCCACTCCTCCCAGGCGCGGCGGGCCGGGTCCCGGGTCTCGAAGACGAGGTGCCCGCCGGGGCGCAGCGCTGCGTGGGCGCCCCGCAAGGTGCCCTGCCACGTCGACGGTTCGACGATGGCCTGGGCGACGTTCGCCGTCATCGTCGCGAGGTCGACCCTGAGCGGCGGGAGGGTCGTGGCGTCCCCGTGAATCCACCGCACCCGGTCGCCGCCGGGCTTGCCACGGGCCACGTCGAGGGACGCCGCGGCAGGGTCGACCCCGACGACCTCGACCCCGCGGCCCGCCAGAAGGAGCGCGAAGACCCCGGTGCCACACCCGATGTCCAGCACCCGTCGCGCCCCGAACTCCTTCGCGATCCCGAGGTAGGCGTCGAGATCGCTGCGGTCGGGGTCGAGCGGGTCGTAGATCTCGGCGAGCCGGGGGTGCGCGAAGCATGCGTCAGCCATGGGGTCGACGGTAGGCGCGGCCGGACGCATTGTCGCCTCAATTGTTCGGCGGTGTGCGGCAGTACCTGGACGCCTACGCGGCCGTGGTGTGTGCGGACAGCCGGTCCAGTGCCGACCGGCTGGCCTCGTCCGCCGCGCGGAAGATCAGCAGGCGCTGGTCCGGGTCCTGCAGGGGTGCGAGTACCTCGAACCGCAGGGTGAGCAGGCCCACCTCGGGATGGCGTACCTGTTTGTCGCCCCGGCCGCCCGGCCGGATCTCCCGCTCGTCCCACAGGCGGGCGAACTCCTCGTTGCCGGAGAGGAGTTCGGCGATGAGGTCGGTCAGTGCCCCGTCCTCGGGGTGTGTCGCCCACGCCGAGCGCAGGTGTGCGACGCCCTCCCGCAGGACGCGCTCCCGGTCGACGTAGAACTCGCGGATCCGCGGATGCATCAGGCACAGCCACATCGCGTTGCGGCGCTCCGGTGGCAGGGTGTCGAAGTCCAGGAGCACGCCCGCCATTTCGGGGTTCCAGGCCAGGATGTCGTACCGGTGGTTCAGCAGCATCGCCGGGAGCGGCGACAGGTCGGTGACCAGCCGGGCAAGTGACGGCGCCGCGGCATCGGCGGGCTCGCCCGCGGTGCGGGGGCGCTGCTGGGCCAGGTCGAAGAGGTAGGCCCGCTCCACGGGGGACAGGCGAAGGGCGCCGGCGAGCGCCTCCACCACGTCCGCCGAGGGCCGCAGCCCCCGGGCCTGTTCGAGGCGTACGACGTAGTCGACGCTGACCCCGGCCAGCTCGGCGACCTCCTCGCGGCGCAGCCCTGGAGTCCGGCGGCCCTGCCGCCGGGCCGGCAGGCCGAGCGCGCCCGGATCCAGCCGCTCGCGCCGGGTGCGCAGGAACGCGGCCAGCTCCTGCGTGGTGTCCACGGTGTGCGTCGTCATGCTCGTTGCAACAACGAGGGTGGGACCGGCCTTCCCAGGATCGGCCCTCCCTTATGCGCGGCCCGTGGCGGCCGGAGTCTGGTTCCCGTCAGCAGTACACGAGCTCAGGAGAACCACACCATGTCCCTCACCCTCGACACCTACCGGTCGCTCGGCCGCTCCGGCCTGCGGGTCTCCCCACTGGCGCTCGGCACCGCGACCTTCGGCACCGAATCGGGCTGGGGCGCCGAGCGGGACGAGGCGCGCAAGCTGTTCGACCTGTACGTGGAGCGCGGCGGGAACTTCCTCGACACCGCCGACACGTACAGCAACGGTAGCTCCGAGCGCCTGCTGGGCGAGTTCGCCCGCGACCGGCGCGACAGCCTGGTCCTGGCGACGAAGTACACGACACTGCGCCGCCCCGGCGACCCGAACGCCCGAGGCAGCCACCGCAAGAACCTGTTCGCGTCGGTGGAGGAGAGCCTGCGCCGGCTCGGCACGGACCGCATCGACGTGCTCTACCTCCACGTATGGGACGACACGACCCCCGTCGATGAGACCCTGCGCGCCCTGGACGACCTGGTCAGGCAGGGCAAGATCCTGTACGTGGCCGTCAGCAACGCCCCGGCCTGGCAGGTGGCCCGCATGCAGACCATCGCCGACCTGCGCGCCTGGTCACCACTGGTCGCCCTGCAGATCGAGTACAACCTGATCGAGCGCGGCGGCGAGCGCGACCTGATCCCCATGGCACGCGAGCTGGGCCTCGGCGTGACCCCCTACTCGCCCCTCGGCGGCGGGGTGCTCACCGGCAAGTACGGCCGTGCGGATCTGAGCCCTGGGCGGGCCGACGGCACCCGCAGGAATTTCAACCTCGCGCTCGGCACACTCACCGAACGCAATCTCGCCATCGCCGACGTGGTACGGGAGGTGGCCGCGGACCTGGGCCGCACCCCCGCCCAGATCGCTCTGGCCTGGACACTGCGGAACCCGGGCGTCACGGCACCGATCATCGGCGCCCGCACCCCCGACCAGCTGGAGGACAACCTGGGCGCCCTGGACGTGGAGCTCACGGCCGACCACCTCGCCCGCCTCGACGGGGCGAGCGCCATCGAACTCGGCTACCCGCACGACATGCTCGTGAGCGCGCACATCCGCGCGGTGACGCGCGGCGACCTCAAGCTCGACCGGCAGGACTGACGCCGTCGTCCGACGCCCGCACCGCCGCGTCCGCGACGACCGCGTCCTGCCAGGCCATGCCCGATCCCTTGAACAGCACGGGCCGGTCGGTGGCGTACAGCGACTCGTCGCGGACGACCCGCGCCATGGGCAGCAGCCGCTCCGGCGACAGGACACCCTCCGCCACGGGGATCACGATGTCACCGCACTCCCGCAGCGCCGTGTCCATGTCTTCGACGATGACCTGCGCGCGGGCCGTCAGGGCCGAGTCCACCTCGCGGGCGTCGGCGTCGTGCGAACCGACGGCAAGGACGACGGCGTCGTCGCCGAGGAGGGCCGAGTCGAAGAGCGGGGCGGGGGAGGGCGTCGCGCACACCACGAGGTCGGCGCGCCGCAGCCATTCCTCGGCGTCCGCCGTCGCCACCACCCGGTCGTCCCCGACCAGTGCCGGATCCACCCGCGACGGATCCCGTACGACATACGTCACCTCGGCGAGGTCGGCGCCGACATCACGCAACGTCCGTACGTGACCCGCCCCTTGAGGCCCCGCGCCGAACACCACCACCCGCCACCGCCGCCCCGCCCGGGTCAGCAGCGGCAGCACCGCCGCCACCGACACGGCAGGCGTACGCAGTGTGGTCAGCGCCGCGCCGTCGACGACCGCTGCGGGTGCGTACGACGGCGGGCGGAAGACGAGGTGCACACCCTGGATGCGGGGCAGGCCGCGGTCGGCGTTGCCGGGTACCGCCGAGATGGCCTTCACCCCGACGCCGAACCCGGACGCGGCGGGCATGGCCAGCAACTGGCCCTGTCCATCGGGGAGTTCGAGGATCGAGCGGGGCGGGCCCGCTGCCGCCGGGTCGAGGCCGCCGATGAGCGCCTCGCGGATCGCGGTGACCGCCTCGCGGGGCGGCAGCAGTTTCGTCAGCTCGTCGGCGCCGATGCAGTCGACCGCGGACGGCCGACCCTCCTGATCGCTCGGCTCCCTCTGCTCCTTCTGCACCTGTGCTCCTGTTCGCGTGGGCGAGAACGGTTGATCACCGTATCCCCGGGCGGTCAGTCGGCCGAGCCCTCCGTGTCCATGTCCGTCCCCGGTTTCGTATGGAGGATCTCGCGCACCTGATCGGCGGCGCGCAGGATGCTCTCGCTCATGAACTCGCTGTAGCGGGCGATGTTCTCGAGCCGCACGGCGGCCGGGGACTCGCGGCCGAGGATGCCGACTCCCTGCCGTGCGACCTCGGCGATCTGCGCGGTGCCGCGGGCGCTCGCGACCGTCGACTGGTACCAGACGTCGTCGTCGACGCGATAGCGCTCGCGGCGGCCGGCGTCCCGCTCGCGCTGGATGAGGCCCTGCTGCTCCAGGAACGCCATCGACTTGGAGACGGAGGCCGGGCTGACGTCCAGGCGCCGCACCAGGTCGGAGGCGGTGAGGCTGCCCGCGTCGCTGGTGAACAGGCACGTCAGCACGCGCGCCGTCATCCTGGGCAGCCCCTGCTGCATGAGGAGGGTCGTGAACGTCTCCTCGTACTCGCGCACCGCCTCGTCGTCCCGCCCGGACGCGCGCGCGGGCCCCCGCGGGGCGGGCTGCTTGCGGCGGTGGGCGCGGCGTTCGGTGGCGCGGTGGGCGAGGTCGGGCCGGTAGGACGTGGGCCCGCCGTTGCGCATCACCTCGCGTGTGATGGTCGAGGTGGGGCGGTCCAGGCGGCGGCCGATCTCCGCGTACGCGAGCCCGTCGGCGAGCCCGAGCGCGATCTGCTGCCGTTCCTGCTGAGTGAGTCGGCCTCCCGGCATCGTGGGCACCTCTCCGTCCGCTGCATACGCCTGACCGGCGTCAGCGTAGCGTTCAGCGTCATGCCAATGCAACGGAACCGTGCGTTCTGTTGCGTTAGATCTCCACCAGTTGCAACGAAATAGCGGCTCTGGCCTGCAAGTTGGCGTTCTCGTCGCAACAAGCGCATTGATGAATCAAGAAACGCAACGTAGCTTTTCACTCATCGGAAACAGCGCGACAACGACAGCTCAAGGAGAGCACGATGCAGAAGTTCGACACTCCCGCCGCCATCTCCGCCGTCCTGCGTCTGCCCGCCGGACGCATCCAGGTCATCGCCGCCGACCGCACCGACACCACCGTCGAGGTCCGCCCCGCGGACTCCTCGAAGGGCCGCGACGTGAAGGCCGCCGAGCAGACCACCGTCGAGTTCGCCGACGGCACCCTGCGGATCGCGGCCCCGGCCGAGAAGAACCAGCTCCTCGGCGCGTCCGGTGCCATCGAGGTGACCGTCCAACTGCCCGCCGGATCCGACGTCGAGGCGGTCGCCGCCGCCGTCGAGTTCCGCGGCGTCGGACGGCTCGGCGAGCTCGTCTGCGAGGGTGCGCACGGCACCGTGAAGATCGACGAGGCCGCGAGCGTGCGGCTGTCCTCCTACGCCGGTGATGTCACGGTCGGCCGCCTGACCGGGTCCGCCGACATCAAGGTGCAGAAGGGCGACATCCGCATCGCCGAGGCCACATCGGGTGTGCTCGAACTGAGCACCCAGATGGGCGATGTGACGGTCGACGCCGCCCACGGTGTCTCCGCCACCCTCGACGCCGGCACCGGCTACGGCCGGATCCACAACTCGCTCATGAACTCCGAGGGCCCGAAGGCCGGGCTCACCGTCCACGCGACCACCGGCCACGGGGACATCACCGCCCGCGCCCTGTGACGCGCCACCGCACGACAGCCCACCACCGCGCGGGGCCCGACCACTGAGCACGGGCCCCGCGCGCACCGCCCGCCCGACCCACCGAACCAGGAGAAGCCATGACGAACAGCACCGCACCCTCGGCCGCCGCCGCGTGGACCGGAATGGTTCCGGTCGACGACACCGCCCTCGCCGTCACCGACTCCGGCGGCTCCGGAATCCCGGTCGTCTACCTCAACGGCCAGTTCGCCACGCAGGGTTACTGGCGCCGGGTCCTCGCGGACCTCGGCCCGCAGTGGCGGCACATCACCTACGACGAGCGGGCCCGCGGCAGAAAGTCGGGGCGCTCGGCGGACTACTCCTTCGAGGCCGCCGTCCGGGACGTCGACGCGGTCCTCGCCGCCCGGGGCGTCGACCGGGCGCTCGTCGTCGGCTGGTCCTACGGCGCATACGTAGGCTCGCACTGGGCGAGCCGGAACCCGGAGCGCACCATCGGCGCGGTCCTGGTCGACGGCGCGCAGCCCTACGACTGGCTGGACGAGGCGATGGAGGCGCGGATCCGGAAGATGTTCCGGCGCGTCAACTGGTTCGCGCCGCTGATCCGCCCGACAGGTCTGCTCCCGCGGATGTCGGCGGCGCAGATGGCCGAGAGCAACATCGAACTGGGCAGGCTCGGCAGCAAGAGCGAGCTGGGCCCCGTGCTCGACGCCATCACCGTTCCGACCCGCTACGTGCTGGCGTCCGGCTCGTCCCTCGGCAGCCGCGGTGACGAGCAGGAACGCATCCGTGCCGGTCTCGCCGAGGTGACCGCCCGCAACGCGCACATCGAGATCCACGCCAAGGTCGCCAGCAACCACGGGGCGATCCTGAAGAAGGATTACCGCGCCATCGCCGAGGCCGTCCGCGAGGTCGCGGCCCTGGAAGAAAAGCGCCGGTGACCTCCGGCCGATCAGGGGGAGAGCCCGTTCGTGCCCCGGTAGGGGACCGGGCTCCCGGAGTGCGCGTCGAGCAGGACGCGGTCGCCCAGGGGCTTCCGCAGCCGGACCTCGATCCGCTCCAACTTCCCTTGCTTGGTGCAGACGCTGTCCTCGACCCGGCCCGTGACGGACGCGGACAGCACGACGGTGCCGCGGCTCTCCAGCACGTCCACCGTGGGACCGTCGTCGCAGACGCCGTGCACGACGACGACGGTCACCGTGTGCCCGTCGGCGGAGACCGCGAGCAGGCGGTCGAGCGGGGAGCCCGGAAGGTCGTGGGCCGCCTTGATCGGGGACCGAGGGGTCTTGGACGGGGCGGCGGCGGCCTGCTTGAGCGGGGAGTCGTAGCCGTCGAGGGTGAAGACCCAGGCGGGAACGGATGCCGGTCCGCGACTGGTCGACATCCGCATCGTCCCCAACTCGACATGTGTCACGGTGAGTCGGGGCTTCCCTTCGAGGTACGGGCCCGCCAGGGTCTCGTACGCCTCCTTCGCCCTCACCACAGGACGGGTGACGGCCCCGCCCGCCGCCCAGGTCACCTCGCCGCCCTTCGGCCCGTCACCGGGCAGCGTGCCGCGCACCTCGAAGTTCCTTCGCTCGTACGCCTGTTGGTCGGCGCCGTCGCGCAGGCCGCCGCGCGGGAGCTGGATGGCCTCCCCGGTGGGGTGGTATCCGGCCCGCCACGCGGCGGCAGCCGACGAACCGTCCCAGACGTCGGCCACCTGCCGGGCCCGCTCGGCGAGCGCGTCCCCGTCGTCCTCGGCCACCTTCTCGCTGCCGCAACCGGCCGTGGCGGCGAGACCGACGGCGGCCAGGGCCATACCCGCGGACAGCCTGGTTGAGCGAACTGCCCCGATACGCATGTGACCTCCTGGACGACGACGCCGGGCCTGCGGCCGAACCCGGCTCTGCCCTGTGACGTGGCAGAGCCGGATTGGGTTCACCGGTCGAGCCGGTCGAGTCCGCAGGGTTGGCAGATCACTCAGTAGACGTGCAGCCCGCGCTCGTTCAACACGGTCTGCACCTTGGTGAAGTAGTTCCGGTACGTGCCGCTGGACGAGGACGTGCACACGCTTTCGTCCGTGCCGCCGGAGAGCAGCCCGAGGGCCACGGTCCCGTGCAGTGCGGGCCCGCCGCTGTCGCCGCCGAGGGCGCAGTTGTTCGTCTCCATCATCCCGTAGAGCGTCTTGCCGTCCATGTTGACCGTGGTGCTCGTCTTGGTGACGTTGCCCGTCAGGTCCTGGCTGCTGACGCCGATCCGGTCGATGTGCTCGCCCTCCGCCGGGTACCGGGAGCTCTCGATCTGGTGGTAGTCGCCGCCCCAGTAGCGCACCGTGCCCAGCGGGTTGATGTCGGGACCGTCCGACCTGATGGTGGCCCAGTCGCAGGCGCGCGTGGAGCCGTCGCAGGCGCCGGTGGTGCCGGAGCCGAAGCTGTACGCGGTCTGGGTGCCGATCTTGGTGCCGTTGTAGTCCATGTACCAGGTGTTGCCTGTGCCCGGGACGCAGTGGCCGGCCGTGAGTGTGTAGATGGCTCCCGAGGAGTTCTTGGCGTTGAACCCGGCGCTGCACAGCCAGCCGCTCGACGTGATCCCGTTGGCGCCGCGCAGGTCGGTGGCCTTGACCTTCAGCTCGCTGTCGATCCGGTTGACGCGGATCGCTCCCGGGTGGGCCTCGGCGATCTTCTCGATCCTGTTCCGGCCCGCGGCCGGAGCCCCGTCGAAGACGTCCACGCCGACCTGGTTGGTGCTCGCGTCGACACCCCAGGTCGTGTTGGGGATGTTGCCCAGCGCGTCCAACGCGCGGTGCAGGGACGTGAGTTCGTTGGAGCTGCGGGCGACCAGATCGGGCGTACCGCCCGCGTCACGGACGGACTGCGCGGCGGCCTTGTCGGTCACCGCCACGACGAGGCGGCCGTCCTCGACGTAGGTGCCGGCGGTTCTGTCGGCGCCGAGCCGCTTCGTCAGGGCCGTCGCCTCGGCGGGTGAGGTCAGCGGCTTCACGGACGCGGAACCGGAGTCCGACGCCGCGGCGGGCAGGGCCGTGACGGCGGACAGCAGGAGCGCGGCCGAGGCCAGCTGCGCGAGTCTCTTACGGGTGTGTCTCATGGTGCGTCCCCCCAGGGCTGCGTGAGTTCTTCGCGGTGGCCGTGCGTCACGCGTTCCCGGTGGTCAGGGAGGTGCGGCGCACGGCCAGAGAAAGTTAGGTAGCCGCGGGGCGCAGGAGAAGGGAATTGGCATGTTTCGCGGGCGGGCGTGGCCGGTTGTGACTGGACCAGTGGCGGCGGCGCCGCGCCCCGAGAGCGCCCATTCAGGGCATCTTCGCGCCACGGGCCCGGGCGAGGGCGTACCAGCGTCCGCCGGATTGGCCGGAACCCGTGCAAGCCGGACAGCGCGCGGCCGCGCGCCGCATGGTGCCGCACGCCATGTCGACGGCGCGGAGACTGGTGCCCGCACACGTGGGGCGACGACCGGGCCGGACCCTACCTTTCACCACACCGCTGCCGACCCGGAGGAACAGGATGCCCCCGCCTTACAGACACCCCGGCCCCGGACCCAGTTCGGGCTTCAACGCCACCCGCGCCCGCCTGCACCGCACGGCCGTCGCGGCGCTCGCCCTGGCCGGTGCCTGCACCCTCACCGTCACCCCGACGGCGGTGAGCGCGCCCCGAACACCCGCCGACGCGCACTGTGCGAACCGGGCCCACCTCCGCGTACCCGGAGCGGAACACCAACAGGCGGACTGCCTGAGCGAGTTGACGACCGCAGGGACGGTCGGCTCCGGTCACACGGACCCGGCCGACTACAACGGCCTCACCCCGAAGGACCTCCCCACCCCCGCCGGCGTCCCCGGCATCCAGATCGACGGCTACTTCCCCGACACCTCGACCACGAACACCAACCACGGGTGGAACCACGACGCCCAGTTCGTGATCCGGCTGCCCGACCACTGGAACGGCGGCCTGGTGGTGTCCGGCACCCCGGCCAACCGCGAGCAGTACGCCAACGACCGCGCCATCGCCGACTGGGTCCTCGACCGCGGCTACGCCTACGCTGCCACCGACAAAGGCAACACCGGCCTGAGCTTCTACCGCGACGGACGCCGGCCGGGCGACGCCATCGCGGAATGGAACGACCGCGTCACCCAACTCGCCCGCGCGGCCAAAGCAGTCGTCGCACAGCGCTACCACCGGCCACCCGCCCGCACCCTCGCCACCGGCCTGTCCAACGGCGGCTACCTCGTGCGCTGGCAACTGGAGAACCACCCCGAGCTCTACGACGGCGGAGTCGACTGGGAGGGCACCCTCTGGCGCACCCGTGGCCCCAACCTCCTCACCCACCTTCCACCCGCACTGCGCACCTACCCGACGTACGCCGCCGGGGGCGAGGGCGCCGACGCCGCGCAACAAGCCATGCACAAGGCGGGTTACCCGGCGGGCTCCGAGTTCCTGTGGCCCTACCACCACAAGGTCTACTGGGACCTCACCCAGCGCATGTACCGCGAGGAACTCGACCCGGACTACGACGGCGCCACCGACGCCGGCACCCCCTACTGCGCCCCGGGAAGCCCGGCCTGCGACGCCGACTACGACTACGCGAACCGCCCCGCCGAGGTCCGCCGCGCCGTCGACCGCATCGCGCTGACCGGACGTATCGGCAAACCCCTGATCACCCTCCAGGGCACCCTCGACGTCCTGCTCCCCATCGGCAAGGACTCCGACGTCTACGCGGACATGGTGCGCACGTCGGGCCGGGGCGCCCTGCTGCGCTACTACCGCATCGAGGACGGCACGCACGTCGACTCCCTGGCCGACACCTTCCCCGACAAGCTCCGGCCGATGGTCCCGTGCCACCGCGCCGCGTTCCGCTCCCTGGAGGACTGGCTGAACGGCGAGCGCCGCCCGCCGGCGAGCCGCACGATCACGCGCCCGCCGGGGGCGACCCCCGCCACTCTCCTCACCACCTGCCCGCTCGACTGACGCGCGACCGGGCCGGGTGGAGTACCGGCTACGACCAGGGCAGGACCAGCGCTCCCCACGCGACGATCGGGCCGAGGGCCACGATGCCGCCCGTGTAGCCGATGACCTGGCGGTAGAAGCGGCGGGAGTCGACGCCGCGGGCGTTGCTCAGGACCAGGGCGCCGTTCGTGGAGAAGGGGGACGTGTCCACGATCGTCGTCGAGACGGCGAGCGCGGCGATCAGGCCCGCGGCGTTGAGATGGCTCGAAAGCAGCAGCGGCACGGCGACCGGGATGATCGCGGTGATGATCGCCGTGGAGGAGGCGAAGGCCGAGGTGATGGCCACGGTGAAGCACAGCAGCAGGGCGACGAGGAGCGGGGCGCCGAGGTTCGCCGCGTGCTCGGAGATCTTCTCGATGACACCGGCCTTCTCCAGCATGGCGATGTACGTCATCATCCCCGCGACCAGCAGCAGCGTCGACCAGCTGATCCCGTCGACGGCCTTCTCCTGCCGCTTCATGTCCACCAGGGCGAGCAGCGCGCCCGCCGCGAGGGCCAGCAGCCCGATCTCCAGATGGAAGCCGAGGGCGCCGACGACGAGGGCGACCAGGGCGCCGAGGGTCAGCCACTGGCGCCAGTCCGGCAGACCGGACACGGCCAGGTCCTCGTCCTCGGACGCCGCTTCGGCCTCCTCGGCCAGCGGGGCGGGGCGCTTCGCGAGGAGCGCGTAGGTCACCGCGGACAGCACCAGGTTGATGACGAAGCTGGCGGTGAACAGTGTCACCGGCGAGACCTGCAGGCTCGTCTTGTCGACGACCCCCAGCACCAGCGCCCCGGAGACGGCGAGCGGCGAGAACGCGCCCGCGTGCCCGCCGCTGATCACCATCATGCCGACGACCAGCGGGTTCAGCTTGTAGCGGTGCGCGAAGTTCATGCCGATCGGGACGAGCAGCGCGACCGCGGCCGGGGTGAACGTGCCGAAGGCCGTGAGCAGCGCCGCGACCAGAAACAGCACCCACGGGATGAGCGCCACCTTGCCGCGCACCATCCGCACGCCCGCGGTGACGAGCCAGTCGATCGTGCCGTTGCGGCGGGCCACGGAGAACAGATACGTGACCCCGACGATCGTCACGAAGAGATCCACCGGGAACCCTTCGAAGATCTCCTCCTGCGTCAGGCCGAGGGAGGCGGTGCCGACCACGAAGGTCGCGACGAAGGCGAGGATGCCCAGGTTGATCGGCAGCACGGTGCCGACCACGAACATCACCAACAGGGCGCCTATGGATATCACTTCAGCAGACATCATTGTCCTTGGTGCGGTGGGGACGGGGCGGTGCGGGGGGTGGGGTGCGTTCGTGCGCTCCGGTCAGGCGGCCTGCGGCGCGCCGCTCTCGGGTACGTAGATCCGGGCGTCGGCGAGCAGCCGCGCGGCCCGCCGTACGGTGACCCGGCCCGGCAGGCCGTCCCGTACGTCGGAGCAACGGACCGCGACCACGCCCGCCGGGGTGCCGAGCCGCAGCCAGCCGTCGTCGCGGGCGGCCGCGACACCGCGGACCACGGAGTCCTTCACGAGCCCCGCGGCGGCGAGGGCGACGGCGGAGGTGAGGCCGATCGCCGGGTGCGGGGAGTTCATGCTGAGCATGCGGACGGAGACGTCGTAGTCCTCGGCCGCGACGTGTTCGCCGAGCGTCGTGGTGTAGGGCACCGGAGTTCCGACCAGGCCCACCTTCGGCACCGCGTCACCGGGCTCGCGCCCTGCCTCGACGAGGCCCATCAACGGCGCCGCCGCATGCCTGATCGCGCGCAACCATGGCACATCGGCCCGCACCTGGTCCAGGGTTTCGGAGCCACTGCGGCCCGCCCCGTCGGCGTCGACGAGGACCACCGGGGCCCCGGCGTCCACCATGCTCACGAGGACCGGTTCGGCGCCGTGGACCGGCAGCTTCTGCGTGGCCTGCCCGGTCGGGAGCAGCGCGCCCGTGGAGCCGCCCGCCGGGTCGCGGAACGTGAGGTCGACGGCGACACCGCCGGCCCGCGTGCCCGGAACGGTCTGCCGGCCGAAGTGCTGGACCACGCCTCCCGCGGTGTCCACGACGCCCTCAAGGACCGCCCCGGTGTTGCTGTTGCGCATGACGACGCGGGTCCGGTCGCCCGCGATCGGCACCATCCCCTTCGCCACCGCGTACAGGGCGACGCCCGTGGCGCAGTTCCCGCAGTTGCTCGTCCACTCCACGGTGGCGTCGCCGATGCCGACCTGGGCGAAGAGATAGTCGATGTCGACGCCCGGCTCGGGCGAGACACTGACGACCGCCGCCTTGGAGGTGGTGGGGGTGGCGCCGCCGACGCCGTCCAGCTCCACGGGGTCCGCGGCGCCGTACGCGGCGACCAGCATTCGCGCCAACTCCCCGCGGTCCGCGGGGACATGGACCTGGTGGAACAACCAGCACTTGCTGGTGCCACCACGCACGAGCGTCGCAGGGATGTGCACGTCTGAGGCTCTTCCTTGATCAATGGGGAACGCCGGTGGAAGGGGCCGTTCCGGCGATTGCCAAGACCATCGCAGAGCCGCGACTTGGGGACAATGGCAGTTCACTTCACTCGGGTTTAGCTGAGCTAAAGTGTCACCCATGCTGAACGTGCGTCGCCTGCTGCTCCTCACCGAGGCCGCCGAGCGCGGCTCGCTCACCGCGGCCGCGGAGGAGCTGGGCATGACCACCTCCGCGGCGTCCCAGCAGATGTCGCTCCTGGAGCAGGAGGCGGGGCAGCCCCTCGTGGAGCGGCTGCCGCGCGGGATCCGGCCCACCCCGGCGGGCGCCGCGCTGGCCGAGCGGGGCCGCGCGGTACGCCGTGAGCTGCGCGCCGCCGAGGCCGACCTGCACTCGTTCGCCGCCCTCGACCAGGGCACGCTGCAACTGGGGTCGTTCCCCACGGCGAGCGCCTCGCTGCTGCCACTGGCGCTCACCAAGTTCCGCCGCAGCCACACCGGCATCCGCATCGAGGTGCGGGCGGGCGTGCTCGCCGAACTCCGCGAGATGCTGCACACGGGCGAGGTCGAGCAGGCGCTGCTGTGGGACTACGAGTGGAACCGGATCGACGACCCCGCCCTCGCGCTCACCCATCTCCTCGACGACCCCACGGTCCTCGTCGTCCCCGCCGACTCCCCGCTGCGCGCCCACTCGCCCGTGGACCTCGGCGGCCTCGCGGACCAGGAGTGGATCATCCGCGCGGACAACCACCCAGTCGCCGACGTACTGCGCCGCAGCTGCCGCCGGGCGGGCTTCGAACCGCGGATCGCCTACGCCTCGCACGACTACCAGGAGGCGCAGGCCATGGTCGCCGCCGGACTCGGCATCGCGCTCGCGCCCCGGCTCGCCCTCACCAGCCGGCGCAGCGACGTCCGGCTGCTGCCCTTCGCCTCCGACGTCGCCGCGCCGACCCGCCGCATCCTCCTCGCCCGCTCCACGTCCCGGCCCGCGACGCCGCCCGCGCAGGCGATGGCGCGCGTCCTGCGCACGGTGGCGCGGCGGTTCGCGGCGCCGGGCCTCGACCGGGCGCAGCTCGGGGCGGTGCGCCGCGGCTGAGTCCGCTCAGGTCGTGAGCGGTGCGGACTGCGTGGAGTCCGCCGAAGGGCCCGTCCCGATCTCGTACGTGCCCGGTTCCACGGCCCGGTCGAGGGAGCGGGTCACCGAGGCCAGCACCTCGTCGTCGAGGGGGAAGACGACCGTGGCCTTCTCACCCGGTGCCAGGTCCACGCGCCGGAAGCCCCGCAGTTCACGCACGCGCGGCCAGGACGTCGCGCCGCCAATCCGGCGCACGTAGAGCTGCACGGTCTCGCGGACCGGCCTGCTCCCGGTGTTGGTGACCTCGACCTCGCACACCCTCCCGGAGACACGCGGTGCGCCGAACTCCGTTGTGGTGTACGACAGTCCGTGCCCGAAGGGGTAGAGGGGCGTCCCCGGTTCGTCCACATAGCCACGGAAACCGTGGTCCTTGGAGTTGTAGAAGACGGGGAGCTGGCCCGAGGAGCGGGGCACCGAGACGGGCAGCCGTCCGCTCGGCTCGCAGACGCCCAGGAGCACGTCCGCGACGGCCCGGCCGCCCCACGGCCCCGGATACCAGGCACTGACCAACGCCCCTGTGTTGTCCGCGAGTTCGGGCACCGCGTGCGGGCGGCCCTGGATCAGCACCGCCACGCACGGTGTGCCGGTCGCCGCCACCGCCCCGACGAGCGCCCGCTGCCCGGCGCCGAGCCGGACGTCGGCGAGGTCGACGCCCTCGCCGCAGGTCATCTCCGACGGGTTGCCGGTGGCGATGACGGCGGCGCCGTTGACGTCGAAGTGTGTGTCGTGCTCGCGCGCGCTGGAACCGCCGAGCACGAGCACCGCGACATCGGACGCGGCGGCCAGCTCCACGGCCTCCGCGATCCCCGAACGGTCATCGCCCACCAGATCGCAGCCGCGCGCGTACGTCACGTCCGCGCCGGCCTCCCGCAGCCCGGCGAGCACCGAGACGCCACTGTCCGGCCGCTGCGGCGATGTGTAGTCGCCGATCTGCTGGGGGATGGAGTCGGCGTTCGGGCCGATGACGGCGATCCGCTGCGTGTCGGGCCCGAGGGGGAGCAGTGCCCCGTCGTTGTGCAGGAGTGTGATCGAGGCGCGGGCGATGCGTTCGCTCAACTCCCTTGTGTCAGCTGCTGTTTGGCGGGCCTCGGAGACGTAGGGCCGCTCGAAGAGGCCGAGCCGGAACTTCAGTGTCAGGACGCGGGTCACCGCCGCGTCCAGCACCTCCTCCGACACGAGCCCGCGCTCCACCGCCGTCCCCAGCTCCGGGAACACCCCGTCCCACAGGCTCAGATCCGTGCCCGCCGACAGCGCGAGCGCCGCAGCGGAGGGCCGGTCGCCTGCCAGCCGCACCAGCCTGTCGAGCGCGCACCCGTCCGCCATCACCAGACCCTCGAAGCCCCAGCGCTCGCGCAGCAGCCCGGTGAGCAGGTCGTACGAGGCGGCGCACGGCAGGCCGTCGAACTCGTTGTACGCGGCCATCACGCCCGCCGCCCCGGCCCGCACACCCGCGAGGGCCGCAGGGAGATGGATCTCGTGCAGCTCGCGGGCGCCGATCTCGGTGGCGGCACTGTTGCGCCCGCCGACCGAACTCCCCTGCCCGGCAAAGTGCTTGAGCACGACGGCCGCCTGATCGGCGCCGTACGAATAGCCCGTTCCCTGCATCCCTTCCACCAGCGCCTCGGTCAGCCGCGCCGCCAGGTACGGGTCCTCGCCGAAGCACTCCTCCGCGCGGCCCCAGCGCGGGTCACGCACCAGGTCGAGCGCGGACACGAGGGCGATGTGCCCGCCGCGGGCCCGCAGTTCGGCCGCCGCGGCGGCCGCCGCCTCCCGGTACAGAGCCGGGTCCCAGGTGGCGCCGACCGCGAGGTTGACCGGCAACACCGTGCCGTCGAGCGCCTGATGGCCGTGCGGCACCTCCTCCACCATCAGGACAGGGATGCCGAGCCGCGTGTTCTCGACGACGTGCCGCTGCACCGCGTCCGCGACCCGCGCGCCGTCCGCCTCCGTGATGCCGTCGGCGAAGGTGACACCGGACCACGGGTCGGCCCGCTGCAGCCCGTACAGCGCGCCCATCCCGTCGAACCGTGCCACCTCCTCGCGGAACGCGTCGGTGAGCCGGTGTCCTTCCGCCGTGCGCTCGTACGCGTCCCAGCCGTACATCCGCTGGTTGACCTGGCCGACCTTCTCCGTGAGCGTCATACGGCCGAGCAGGTCGCGCACCCGGTCGGCGACCGGCGCCCCCGCGTCCTTGTACAGCTCCATGGTGTGTCAGGCCTCCGTGTCGAGTTCCAGGACCCGCACCCCGTACGGTGCGAGCGTCACCTCGTCGAGCGGCTTCCCCAGGTGGTCCGACGGGCGCACCGTCAGCTCCTCGTCCGCCTGGCTGACCAGCCACAGGAACCGCCGCCCGTCCTCGTGGACGAGGGTGTCCGCGCTGACCAGCGGGGTGTCCACGGTCACCGGGCGGTCCGCGCCCGCGACCTCGGCGAGCGCCGCGTACAGCCGGTGCGTCTGCTCCGGGTTCACGTGTGCCGTCCGCGCGGCCATGTGCTCCAGCGGGTACGTGGCGAGGACCGCGCGGCCCGCGCCGATCTCGTGGACGAGCAGCGCCGGACGGCCGTGCGCGTCCGTCGCGACGACCCGCGCGCCGTCCGGGACGACCGGCAGCCACGCGCGACTGTCCTCGTTGCCCGCGACGGGGAAGCGCAGCGTCTCACCGGCCCGTACGCCGCCGAAGTCCTCGGTGAACGTCATGGCCAGCTCGTCGTCCTCGATCGGCTCCGCCACCCCGTACGACAGCTGCATCTCGACCCCGAACAGGCCGTCCAGGTCGTGGAACCACGGCCCGCGCGTGCCCGGGTGCTCGCCCGAACAGAACGACAGATACACCGTCGCCCCCGCGCGCGCCCGCTCCTCCAGACCGCGCCGGGTCCGCGTCGTCAACTGCCGTGTGGAAGGCAGCAGATACAGCTGTACGTCCCCGTCCTCCGGCAGCCCGTCCACCTCGCGCACGAAGCCCACCGGAAGGTCCGCGCCGCGCGCGGCGACGTAGCCCTGGTGCAGCGAGCTGAAGATCAGCGGCCGGTCGGCGGGGCGGCTGTACGGGTAGCCCTTCTCCAGGAACGCCGGGACCACGAGTGCCGCGCCGGCGTCCGTGCGGCGGCAGTGCGGGAAGTCGACCGTCCTCAACACCTCGGCGAACGCGGCGAGTTCACGCAGCGGCTCCTTCGGGCGGCCCGCGCTGTCCGTGATCCCGAAGTGCATCTCGAACGGGTGGTGGTCGTACGGCGACTGCTCCCACAGGTCGTCGTAGTCCGTGTTGTTCCACGCCATCCAGCCCGTCGCGCCGCCGAGCAGCGAGTTGTGCAGCGTCTGGCGGTAGTAGACGCCCGCGTTGCGCGCGGACACGGTGTCCGTGGACAGGCCGAACTCCTCCAGGATCACCGGCTTCCCGGTGACCGCCGCCAGCTCGCACTCGAACGCGGCCCGGTAGTGCTGGCGCGGCCGGTCCGTGTCCGAGCGGTAGACGTGCGGGCCGACGAAGTCCACGTACGGGTCGGTGTCGCGCAGCGAGAAGCCGTTGTCCTTGCCGGTGACCTCGATGCCCCACGCGCCGTCGCCGAGCGACACCGGCTGCGTGGCACCGGCCGCCACCACGGCCTGGCACATGAACTGCGCCCACGCCGTCACCACGTCAGAGGACGGCGGGTCGACCTGGTAGATGCGGCCGTATCCCGGCATCTCGTTGGTGATGAGCCAGCCGGTCACCGCCGGGTGGTCCTTGAACCGGCGCGTCATCTCACTCGCGAACCACGCCTGGCGGCCGACCATCCACACGTCCTCGTACAGGTCGCGGTTGCCGCGCCAGGCCGGGTCCCAGTTCTCGCCGGACATGTGGCCGACGATGAAGGTGGGCACGGACCCCATGCCGAGTTCCTGGTGCGCGTCGAGGAAGTCCCGGAAGCGCTCGCAGAGTTCCTCGTCGACGCGGTGCGGATCCGGGTGGAAGTCGGGCCAGTAGAAGAAGGACCGCGTCATGTTCAGGCCGTGGTCGCGGAGGATCCGCAGCTCCTCGCGCACGACGGCGGGGTCGTAGTTCCGCCACATGAGCGGCCCGCCCGTACGGGACCAGTAGTTGGCACCGAGCCAGGGCAGAACGGCGGGGTGGTGGGACAGCTGGGCGCTGTGGCGACGCATGGTGTGGTGCTCCAGAAAGTGGTGGGTATGTTCAAGCCCCGCCGGCGATTGAGGCGCGGGGTCCGGGGCGGAGCCCTGAGTCCGCAACGCCGTTGCCGGTGAACCGGTCAACGGCGGCGCGGCCTACGCGGCCGGTCCCGTCGACTCCCGGACGACGAGCCGGGGGCTCTCCGCCAGCTCGGGCGCGGGCACGTTCTCCTCGCCGACCTGCGCGAGCAGCACCCGCGCCGCCGCCGCGCCCACCACGGTCACCCGCTGGTCGACGGTGGTGAGCCGGGGGTGCAGCCAGCGGCCGAGCGGCAGGTCGTCGTAGCCGACGACGGACAGCTCGCCCGGAACCGAAAGACCCGCGCGCTGGGCGGCGCCGATGCCGCACATCGCCATCGAGTCGTTGGCGTAGACGATCGCGGTGGGGCGGGGGGCGAGGGCCAGGAGTCGTTCCGTGGCGGCGATGGCCGCCTCCGCCCCGAAGTCCGTGGGGATCACGGCGGCCGGAGAGAGGCCCGCCCGGGCGAGCACATCGGTGAGCACGCCCTGCCGGAACCCCGAGTGGACCAGTTCCGGTGGCCCGGACACATAGCCGATCCGCCGGTGGCCGAGCGCGAGCAGATGCTCCACGGCCTCCGTGACACCGGTCTCCTGGTGGCTGAGCATCACCCCGTCGGGGCCGCCGAGCAGGACGAACGGCATCCCCAGACGCCGGAGTTGGGCCGGGCGCGGGTCGTCGATACGGCTCTCCGTGAGCACCGCGCCGTCCACTCGGCCCTCGGCGGCCAGCCGCTCGTACAGCCGGCCCTCCTCGTCGACGTCCGCGACGAGGTGCAGCAGCAGACCGTAGCCGCGCGGCGCGAGCTCGCTCTCCAGACCGTTGATCAGCTCGCTGAAGTGCGGGTCCGTGCCGAGCACATCGCTGGGGCGGCGCACCACGAGGGCGATGGTGTGGCTGCGGGAGCGGCGCAGGGCGCTCGCCGCCGCGTTCGGCGACCAGCCGAGGCCCGCGGCCGCGTCCTGGATGCGGCGGCGGGTCTGCTCGGAGATCCGGCCCGTGCCGTTGAACACCTTCGACACCGCGGCCGGTGACACCCCGGCCTCGGCCGCCACGTCCTTGATGGTGGGACGCCTGCTCCTGTTCGACACGCTCACATCTTCACCGCCCCGCTGACGAGCGCCGTCTGCATGCGCTTCTGGAGCACCGTGTACACGATCCACACCGGCACCAGGGTGAGCACGGTGCCCGCCGTCAGCACACCGTAGTCCGTGCCGGTCACCGACTTCAGGGTGGGCAGGGCGACTTGGATCGTGCGAAGGTCCGGATCGGGGCCGATGAGGACGAGGGAGTACAGGTACTCGTTCCAGAAGCTCAGGAAGTTGAGGAGCAGCACCGTGGCGATGCCGGGCAGACACATCGGCGTATAGATGTGCCGCAGCACCGCGAAGGTCGAGGCGCCGTCCATCCGCGCGGCCTCCTCCATCTCCTTCGGGATGGTCCGCATGAACTGCACCAGGATCACCACCGACAGCGGCAGCGCGGTCGCAGGGAGCAGCAGCACCATGAACGTACGGGTGTGGAACAGGCCGGTCGCCGCCGCGAGCAGGAACGTCGGGAACAGGGCGGCGAACGTCGGGATCAGGAACCCGAGCGAGAACACCTTCTCGATCACCGACGCGGCCCGCCCCTCGGACCGGGCGAGCGCGAACGCCGCGGGAACCGCGAGCCCCAGTGTCAGGACCAGTGAAAGGACGGTCACCAGCGCCGAGTTGAACACGGCCGTGCCAAGGCCCGCCGTTCTGAAGGCCGTCGCGAAGTTGTCGAAGCCGAACGAGGTCGGCGGCGCCAGTGGACTGCCGAAGATCGCGTCGTTCGACTTGAACGCGGAGACGACGAAGTAGTACAGCGGCACCGCGAGCAGCACCGCGTACCCCCACACCAGGATGTGCGCGGGCCACCACGACCGCCCGAACTTCGCATGACTCTTGCTCATGGGAAAAGCAGCTCCGATCGACTCAAGGCGCAGGGCTCAGTGGCTGGCGCGGAAGACGCGGCGGACGGTCAGCAGGCCCACGAGCCCGGCCAGGAACAGGATCACGCCCACGGCCTGGCTGTATCCGAGGTCCGCCTCGATGAACGCCTTCTGGTAGACGAGGAAGGACAGCGTCGTCGACGAGGTGCCCGGGCCGCCCTGGGTGAGCAGCAGCACGTACTGCGCGGAGCCGAACAGCGTCCACAGCAGCTGCAGCATCGTCACCACACCCACGTAGTCCCGCACGACCGGGAAGTGGATGCCCCACATGGTCCGCCAGTGCCCCGCCCCGTCCAACTGCGCGGCCTCGCCGAGGTCGTCGGGGACGCTGGACAGGCGGGCGGCGAACAGCACGGCGGTGAAGCCGATGCCCGCCCAGATGTCCATCGCGATCAGGCAGTACAGGGCCGTCGACGGGCTCGCCAGCCAGGCATCGGTGAGCGAGCCGAGGCCGAGCCCCGACAGGGCGCCGTTCAGCAGGCCGTCGGGGGAGAGGGCCGCGTAGAAGACCATCGCCTTCGCCGGCGTCGAGATCAGGCCGGGCACGAACAGCAGATACCGGATGACGCGATGGCCCGGCGGCTGCTGCGCCACGTAGTAGCCGATCATGTACGCGCACACGATCATCACCGGCAGCGCGATCGCCAGCTGGACCGCCGTGTTGCGCACGGCCGCCCAGAAGGCCGGATCGTCGAAGACCGTACGGAAGTTGTCGAGGCCCGCGAAGGACACCGGCTGGAGCATGCCCGGCCAGTGCAGCGCCGCGATCACGAAGATCGCGACCATCGGGCCGACCATGAACAGCAGGTACCAGACGAGCGCGGGCACGGCCAGGATTGTGCCGCCCTGGCGTTTGCGGCTCGTGCGGGTCTTGTCGGGGGAGGGGGCGCGGCCCGCGCCGACGGCGGGCCGGGGCGTTGTGATCGTCATCGGGGTCGACTTCCGTTCTCGACGTTCGACGTGCGGCGGGCTCAGGCGGACCGGTACGCGGACTCGAGCGCCGTGCGGATCGCACGCGCGGAGGTACCGGGGGTGAAGGCCGTCGACGTCGCCTGGATCAGCGGCTGCGCGGCGGCGGCCGGGATGTACTGGTCCGGCAGCACCACCTGGCCGACGGAGTCACCGAGTTGCTGAGCCTTCGCCACCAGCGGGAAGTCCGTGCTGAGCGCCTTGGTGACCACCGACATGTCGCGCCCGCCCTCGGTGACGAACCGGTCCACGATCTCCGGCCGGTACATGAAGCGGATGAACCGCTCCACCGTCTCGATCTTCTTGACGCCGTTCGGGCTGATCCAGAAACCGGAGACGGTGTACGTGCGCAGGATGGTCGGCTTCTTCTGCACCGCCCCCTCGGGGAGCGGGAAGCCGCCGACGGAAGTGGTCTTGACAACGTTGTCGGGGACGCTGGCGAGAGCGGACGACATCGCCGACTGCATCGCCGCGTGCCCGGTGTTGAACTGCGTCGTCATCGAGTCGGACATCAGGCCCTGCGCCTTGTCGGCGAACACCCCGGCGTCCCGCAGGTCCACGAAGTACGCGATGCCCTCCTGGGCGCCGCGCGAGCCGCTGAAGTCGCCCTCGCGGTACAGGTGCCGGGCCTCGGCCGGGGTCAGGAACGTCTGGATGATCTGGGCGAGCAGCTTCTGCCCGGTCCAGTCGTTGCCGCCCACGGTGAACGGGGTGATGCCCTTGCCGCGCAACTTCTTCGCGGCGGCGACGAGTTCGTCGGACGTGGCCGGCGGGGTGTCGATACCCGCGCGCTCGAGCAGGGCGTGGTTGAAGGCGATCGGCCAGTTCGTCCCGATGTAGGGGAACGCGCGCAGCCGGCCCTCGGTGTCGGTCCACTCGGTCACGGCCTTCGGAATGATCCGCTCGCGCAGCCCCCAGTCGTCGAGATAGCCGCCGACCGGAACGGTGGCGCCGACCTCGGTCCACGACAGCGTCTTGTCGTAGAGGTTGACCATCACGACATCGGCCTCGGCGCGCGCGAGCCGCGAGGTCTCGTAGACCTGTCCCAGGTCGTCGCCGTTGATCAGGTTCTTCACGGTGATGTCCGGGTTTTCCCTGCGGAACTGGTTCACGACCGCGCGGAACGTGGGGGAGCCGGGCGCGTTCCCGCCCATCTGGCTGTGCAGCACCAGGGTGTCGGGATCCGAGCCGTATGCGGAGAACGCACCGCACGCACTGAGCGCAGGCACCGCCGCAAGACCCGCACCCAGAGCCATGAAGCCGCGTCGATTCATCGGGGAGCGCAAGGCGGGAGGCCTCCTGTCGCGTTGGTATATCGATATACCTTCGGGGTGCGAGCAACGTAAGCGGGAAGCGGAAGGGGGTCAACCCTTTGGGGCGGATGAGGTGTTGCGAGCGGCTACCCCTGCGCCGTCGGCCGCACCACGATGTCGCCCACGTCGACGTTGTCCGGCTGCTCGGCCGCGAAGGCGATGGCGCGCGCGATCGACTCCGGCGGGATGCCGATGTCGCCCATGGACGAGGTGAGCCGTTCCCGTACCTCGGGCGCGATGTGGTTCTTGAACTCCGTGCGCGTGACACCCGGCGAGACGACCGTGACCCGCAGGCTGTCACCTGCCTCCTGGCGCAGGCCCTCCGAGAGGGTGCGCACCGCGTTCTTGGTGGCGGCGTACACCGCCTGGGTCGGGACGATCCGCAGCCCGGCCGTCGAGACGACGTTGACGAAGTGGCCCGAGCCCTGCTCCCGGAAGACCGGCAGCGCGGCCGCGATCCCGTAGAGCACGCCCTTGAAGTTGACGTCGATCATGTTCTCCCAGTCGTCGACGCGCAGGTCGTCCAGCGGGGAGATCGGCCCGATGCCCGCGTTGCTGACGAGGGCGTCGAGCCTGCCGAAGCTGCTGCGGGCCAACTCGACGAGGGAGGTGAGGTCCTGGCGGACCGTCACATCGGTGCGGATCCATGCGGCTTGGCCGCCGGACTTCTCGATGCGGCCTGCCAGGTCCTCCAGTCGCTCGGTGCGGCGCGCGCCGAGGGCGATCTTGGCGCCGCGTTCCGCGAGCAGCAGGGCCGTGGCCTCGCCGATGCCGCTGCCGGCGCCTGTGATCGCGACGACTTTGCCTTCGATTCCCGACATGGTGGTCCTTCCCAGGGGGTGGGTGTGTGGGGGTAGGCGGGGGCCGTGCCCCGGGCAAAAGTGGGGGACCCCCCACTTGGGCTGATGGTGCGACCGTAAGTGGGGTATCCTCCACTTGGCAAGTGGGTACGAAGGGGACCGGCGATGGACCGAGGCACGGAGCGGCCGCTCAGGGCGGATGCGCGGCGCAACAGGGAGAAGATTCTGGGCGCCGCGGTGCGGATGTTCACCGAGGACGGCCTCGATGTGCCGTTCGAGAACATCGCCAAGGTCGCGGGCGTCGGCAGCGCGACCCTGTACCGCAACTTCCCGACCCGCGAGGCGCTGATCGAGGCGGCCTACCGCAACGAGGTGGCTCAGCTCTGCGAGGCCGCCACCGAACTGCTCGCCGTGCACCCGCCGTTCGAAGCGCTGCGCGCGTGGACCCGCCGTTTCATGGACTACGCGAGCGCCAAGTACGGCATGGCCGACGCCCTGCGGGCCATGGCCGCCGAGGGCGGCAATCCGTACGGGCACAGCCGCGACATGATCGAGGCGTCCATCGCCGAGCTGATGGACGCCTGTACGCGTGCCGGGGCGATCCGCTCCGACATCCCCACCAGTGACATCTTCGCCGCACTCGCCGGTGTCGCCCTCACCTCGGCGAGGCCCGACCAGCGGGCTCAGGCCGAGAGGCTCCTCGACCTCACCCTGGACGGGCTGCGGCGCACGGCCTGACGTTCAGGCGCGCAGACCCGGATGGGCGCGGGGCCTGCTGGGCGGGGGCAACTCCGCCGAATCCACGAAGAGTTCGGGCCGGGCGGCCTGGATCGTGCCGATGTCGTCGAAGACGCCTTGGAGGTGGCCGCGCAGCGCCTCCTCGGCGCGGGCCGCGTCGCGCTCCTCCAGGGCGTCGACCACCGACCGGTGCTCGTCGATGAGGTGCTCGACGCGGCGCGGCAGCGGCAGGCTGAGGCGGCGGGCCCGGTCGAGGTGGGCCTTGGCCGTCGTGACCGTGCGCCACAGCGTGCGGTGGCCGCTGGCCTCCATCAGACGGCGGTGGAACGCCTCGTCCAGCTCGAAGAACAGATCGTCGTCCGCCGCCTCGAACGCGGCGCGCTGCGCGTCGAGGTTCGCGCGCAGTGCCGCGATGTCCTCGCCGTCGGCCCGCTTCACCGCCTCGCGCAGCGCGGCCAGTTCGAGCGCCTCGCGCATGAACTGGGCCTCCAGGACGGCGTCGACACTGATCCGTGAGACGAACGTGCCGAGCTTCGGGAAGATGTCGACCAGCGACTCCTCGCCGAGCAGGATCAGCGCCTCGCGCACCGGGGTGCGGCTGACGTCGAGCTCCGCGGCGAGTTCGTTCTCCGACAGCGGGGCGCCCGGCGGCAGTTCGAGAGACGTGATGCGGGCGCGGATCATCGCGTGCACCCGCACCCGGTTGGACTCCCGTGGGGTCACGGCCTCAGCCGTGCGCCGTGCCGTCTTCCTGTTTCGTCGCTGCTCGTCCCGCATGCCGTCACCTTCTCACCTCAGATGCGGAAATTCTTCCATACAAGTTCTTACATACAAGCCTTGTATGTAAGCGGTGGCGCGGGTAGAAAGTGTCAGGCCCGCTCCCGACCGGAGGTCAACGATGACCAGCCATCCCGTCACCGGCCCCCAGGTGACGACGCCGTCCGGCACGACCCCGCCGCCCCGTCCCCGCGGCCGCGGCAAGAACGTCCGCTGGGGCATCGTCGTGCTCTGCTTCGGCGGTCTCGCGGTCAACTACCTCGACCGCTCCACGCTCAGCGTCGCGCTGCCCGCCATGTCCAAGGACCTGCACATCGGGCCCGAGACCCAGGGCTTCGTCCTCAGCGCGTTCTTCCTGACGTACGCGATCTGCCAGCTGCCCGCCGGCGCGCTCCTCGACAAGTACGGCGTGAAGCGGGTCTTCGCGCTCGGGGCGATCTGGTGGTCCCTGGCCACCATCGGCATGGGCCTGGTGCGCGGCGTCGGCTCCCTCGTCGGGGCGCGGATGCTGCTCGGCGCGGGCGAGGCCGGCGGCTATCCGGCGGCCGCCAAGGCCGTCTCCCGCTGGTTCCCGCGGCACGAGCGCACGCTCGCCAACAGCGTGTGGGACAACGGCGCCCGCGTCGGCACCGCCATCGCCCTGCCGCTCGTCACGGCACTGGTCTCCGCCTTCCACTGGCGGGTCGCCTTCGTCGTCTGCGGACTGCTCGGCTTCCTGTGGATCGTCGCCTGGTGGCGGCTCTACCACGAGCCCGCCGACCATCCGCGGCTCAGCGCGGAGGAGCGCGAGTACATCGAGGCCGGCGGCGCCCGCGTCGAGGAGGCACCTGCCGCGCAGGACGACGCGCCCAAGGTGCGCTGGCGAGACCTGTTCCGGTACCGGACGGTCTGGGGCATGATGCTCGGCTTCTTCTGCCTCAACTACGTCATCTACTTCTTCATCACCTGGTTCCCCAGCTACCTCGTCGACGAGCGCGGCTTCGACCTCCTCTCGCTCGGCTTCTTCGGCACCGTCCCCGGCCTCGTCGCCATCGTGGGCTCGCTGCTCGGCGGCTGGACGGCCGACCGGCTGCTGCGCAAGGGCTGGTCCACCACCAAGGTCCGCAAGACGTGCCTGATCTCCGGCACCCTGTGCTCCTCGGTCATCGCGCTCGCCGTCGTCGTGCCGACCGCGTCCGGCGCGCTCGCGCTGCTGTCCCTGAGCTACGCCTCGCTGACCTTCTCCACCGCGTCCGTGGCCTCGCTGCCCGCCGATGTGGCGCCCACCGCGGGGCACGTCGCCTCCCTCGCCGGCATCCAGAACTTCGCGTCGAACGTCGCCGGTGTCCTCGGCCCGATCGTCACCGGGTTCCTGCTGGCGGCTTCCGGCGGCTCGTACCTGGTGCCGCTGCTCGTGTCCGGCGCGCTGTCGATCGTCGGCGCCCTGACCTACGCGTTTGTCATCAAGCGCGTCGAGCCGCTGCCGGTCCGCTAGTTCGACACCCCCATGAAAGGAGCGTCCCCGTGGCCACCACCACGCACCGCGCCGCCGTGCTGCACGGACCCAAGGACCTGCGCACGGAGGACCGTCCGGTGCCCGAGCCGGGCGACGGAGAGGTGCTCGTCGCCGTCCGCGCCGTCGGCCTGTGCGGCTCCGACCTGCACTACTTCGAGCACGGTGAGAACGGGCCCAACGTGCTGCGGCAGCCGACCGTCCTCGGCCACGAACCCGCCGGGTACGTCATCGGCCGAGGCGCGGGCGACCTGCCCGACGGCACGCCCGTCGCCGTCGAGCCGGCCCACCCCTGCGGGCGCTGCGCCCTGTGCCGGGCCGGACGCTACAACCTGTGCCCGAAGGGCACCTGCTTCGGCTCGCCGCCCACCAACGGCGCGCTGACCGAACACATCGCCGTACCAAGGGACTTCGTGCATCCGCTGCCCGAGGGCATGGACGTGAAGCTGGGCGCGCTCGTCGAACCCCTCGCGGTCGCCGTGCACGCCGTGCGCCGCGCCGGCGTCGCGCCCGGCGAGCGGGTCCTGGTCACCGGGGCGGGTCCCATCGGTGTGCTCGTCGCCCAGGTCGCCGCGGCCTGCGGGGCACTCGTGACCGTGTCCGATGTCGCCCCCGCGCGACGGGAGTTCGCGGCCCGGCTCGGCGCCGAGACCGTCGACGCGAGCGCGCTCACCCCCGACCCGGACCGCGCGCACGCGCTCGCCGACCCCGACGGCCACGACACCGTCCTCGACTGCTCCGGCGTCGGCCCCGCCCTGGTCTCCGGGATCCGCGCGCTGCGCCCCGGCGGCACAGCCGTCGTCGTCGGCAACCCGAACCGCCCGGAGACGGAGCTGCCGCTGGCCTGGATGCAGCGCCAGGAGATGTCCCTCCTTACTTCCTTCCGGTACGCCGCCGGGGACTTCGCGGCCGCCGCACGGCTCGCCGGGTCCGGGCGGGTACGACTCGAAGGGCTGGTCACCGCAGAGTTCCCGCTGGAGCAGGCGGCCGAGGCGCTGCACACCGCGCTCACCGACCGCACCCAGATGAAGGTGCTCGTCACGCCCGGCGGGGAGGACGTGTGAGCGCGAGGCACCGTGCGCTGCCGCGCATGACACGGGCCGCGCTTCCGGTCGCGGGACTCAAACTGCCGCCGTCGACACCCGAGTCCGGCATCGTCCACCTCGGCCTCGGCAACTTCCACCGCGCCCACCAGGCCGTGTACACCGCCGACGCGCTGCGGCACACCGACGGGCCGTGGGGGATCACCGGCGTCTCCACCACGCCCGGCGCCCGGCCCCGGCCGGTGATCGAGGGCATGGCGGCCCAGGACGGCCTCTACACCGTGCTCACCCTGCACCGGGGCGGTGCCGTCGCCGCGAGCGTTCCCGGAGTGCATCACCCGGGCCTGGTCGCCGACGGGCAGGGCGCGGACGTGGTCGCCGCCATCGGTGCGGCCACCACCCGCATCGTCTCCCTCACGGTCACGGAGAAGGGTTACACGTTCCGCGCCGACGGCCGCCTGGACCTCGACGACCCGCTGATCCGGGCCGACCTCGCGGGCGGCACCCCGCGCACCGCCCTCGGCCTGATCGCGCGTGGGCTGCAACAGCGGCTCCGGACGGGCGCCCCGCCCGTGACCGTCCTCAGCTGCGACAACCTCATGGGGAACGGCCACCGACCCCGTTCCCTGCTGGGGGAGTTCGCCGCCGAGCTGCCGGTCGGTGAGCGCGAGGACCTCCAGGCGTACGTCGACGCCTCGGTCTCGACGCCGAACAGCATGGTCGACCGGATCGCCCCCGCCACCACCGACGCACACCGGGACCTGGCCGCCCGCGCGTTCGGCGTCCGCGACACTGTGCCGGTGCCCGCCGAGCCGTACAAACTGTGGGTGATGCAGGACGACTTCCGCGCCGGGCGGCCCGCGTGGGAGCAGTCGGGCGCGGTGTTCGCGAAGGACGTGGCACCGTACGAGCTGATGAAGCTGCGCCTGCTCAACGGCGCCCATTCGCTGCTCGCCTACCTCGGACTGCTGCGCGGCCATCGCTCCATCGATCAGGCCGTGACCGACGAACTCCTCGGTGGGGCAGTGGAGTTCGCGATGCGCGAGGAGATTCTGCCGACCGTCCCCGAACCCGACGGCATGCCGGGGGACGCCTACATCGGTGAACTCCTCGACCGCTTCGCCAATCCGGCCCTCGGCCACCGCACCGCTCAGGTCGGCTCCGACGGCTCCCTGAAGATTCCCGTGCGTTGGGCGGGGGCGATCACCGAGGCCCTGGCTTCCGGACGTGTGCCGCGCGTCCTCGCGCTCGGCTTCGCCGCGTACGTACGCGTGATCACGGCCGACGGCGCGTACGACGAGCGGAGTCTCGGCACCGTCCACGACGGCGCCCGTGCCCGACTCGTCGAACTGGTCTCCCGCGCGACCGGCCCCGACGCCAAGGCCCGTCTCCTGCTCACCGAAGGCGGTCTGCTGCCCCAAGAGGCCGCCCAGCACGAGGAGTTCGCGGACACCGTCGCCGAGTTCGCGCGGACCCTCGACGCACACGGAGTCGAGGCCGCCCTGCGGTCCGCCGCCCGCGACTGACACACCATCCAACGACGCCCCCACGAGAGAACGGCACCGCATGCCCGCCACCATTACGTCCGCCGAGGTCTTCGTCACCTGCCCCGGCCGCAACTACGTCACCCTGAAGATCACCACGTCCGACGGTGTCACCGGCATCGGCGACGCCACCCTCAACGGCCGCGAGCTGTCCGTCGCCTCCTACCTGCGCGACCACGTCTGCCCCACGCTCATCGGCCAGGACCCGGCCCGCATCGAGCACCTGTGGCAGTACCTGTACAAGGGTGCCTACTGGCGGCGCGGGCCGGTCACCATGACCGCCATCGCCGCCGTCGACGTCGCCCTGTGGGACATCAAGGGCAAGGTCGCGAACCTGCCCGTCTACCAGCTTCTCGGCGGCGCCGCCCGCGACGGCGTCACCGTCTACGGCCACGCCAGCGGCAACACGATCCCCGAACTCCTCGACGACGTACGCCGGTTCAGGGACAAGGGCTTCCGCGCGGTCCGCGCCCAGGCGGCGGTGCCCGGCCTGGAGCGCGTGTACGGCATGCGCAAGGGTGACGGCGACACCTACGAGCCGGCCGACGGCAGCCTGCCGACCGAGGAGGTCTGGGACACCGGCGCCTACCTGGACTTCGTGCCGGAGTACATGGCAGCCGTCCGCGAGGAGTTCGGCTACGGCTTCCACCTGCTGCACGACGTCCACCACCGGCTCAGCCCGATCGAGGCGGGCCGGCTCGGCAAGTCCCTGGAGCCGTACCGCCTGTTCTGGATCGAGGACCCGACCCCGGCCGAGGACCAGGAGGCGTTCCGGCTCATCCGGCAGCACACCACGACACCGCTCGCGGTCGGCGAGATCTTCAACTCGATCTGGGACTGCCAGCACCTGATCACGAACCGGCTGATCGACTACATCCGCGCGTCCGTCTCCCACGCGGGCGGCATCACGCACCTGCGCAGGATCTTCTCGCTCGCGGAGCTGTACGGGGTGCGCTCCGGTTCGCACGGCGCGGGCGACCTCTCCCCGGCCTCGTTCGCCGCCGCGCTCCACCTCGACCTGTCGATCCCGAACTTCGGCATGCAGGAGTACATGGCCCACCTCCCCGGATACGAGGAGGTGTTCCACACGTCATGGACCTTCGAGGACGGTCTGATGCACCCCGGCGACCGCCCCGGCATCGGCGTCGAGTTCGACGAGAAGGCCGCGGAGCGGTTCCCGTACGAGCGGAAGTACCTGCCGGTGAACCGGCTGAAGGACGGGGGCGTGCACGACTGGTGAGTCAGCCGAGACAGTCCTCGGGCGCCGTCCCGGCCGCCGTCAACGGCAGCCCCAGCAGGGCGCGTTCGGTGAGCCAGCGGGTCGGGCGGTACCGGGGGTCGCCGGTGCTCGCGTGCAGGGAGCGCTGCAGCTCCAGCACGCGGGCGGCGCCCACACGGTCGCCCCAGGCCAGCGGACCCACGGGGTAGCCGAGGCCGAGCGTCACCGCTAGGTCGATGTCCGCCGGGGCGGCCAGCGAGCGCTCGGCGATGGACGCGGCGACCGACACCACGGAGGCGAGCAGGCGCTGGGCCACCGAGCCGGCGGTGTCACGGACGAGCGTCACCGTGTGTTCGCCGCGGGCCAGTACGGCGCGTGCGTCGCGGGCGGCGGTCGGGTCGGCCGCCGGGGTCACCGACAGCACCCGCCGGCCGCTCGCCACGGACAGCGTGTCCACGCCGAACGTGCGCGCGGCCGGGAGTCCGCGGGCGGCGACCGCCTCGGCCACGGTGGTGCCCCAGACCGGAACCAGGACGAGGGCGCCGGCCGAGGGCTCGTCGCCGGTCTCCACGGTGGCGCCCGTCGTGGTCAGGGTCTCGCGCAGCTCCGTGTCGTCGCCCGCCACGAACACCGGGCGGTCCGCGTTCCCCGTCACCGGCGCCTCCGTGGCGGTGTCGGGGGCATCGGGACCGTACGCGTACCAGCCCTGTCCGGTCTTGCGGCCGAGCAGGCCCGCCGTCACCCGGTTCGGTGTGAGGTAGGACGGGCGCAGCCGGGGTTCGTGGCGGAAGCCCTGCCAGATCGAGTCGATGACCGCCGCCGTGACATCGAGCCCGGTGAGGTCCATCAGCTCGAACGGGCCCATCCGCAGCCCCAGTACGTCGCGCGCGACGCGGTCGATGTCCATCGGCCGCGCCACCGACTCCTCCAGGAGCGCGAGCGCCTCGGTCACCAGGCCGCGCCCGGCGTGGTTGACCAGAAAGCCGGGGGTGTCGGCGACGGTCACCGCGCGGTGCCCGCAGCCCTCGACCAGCGCCGTGAGTGCGGGCCCGATCTCGGGGCGGGTCGCGGCGCCCGGCACCACCTCCACGATCCGCATAAGCGGCACGGGGTTGAAGAAGTGCAGGCCCGCCAGGCGCGTCGGATCGTCGAGGGTCGCCGCGATCCGTGTCACCGACAGGGAGGAGGTGTTGGTGGCGAAGACGGTGGAGGCGGGCAGCACCTGGGCCAGCTTGCCGAACACCTCCGCCTTGGTGTCCAGGTCCTCCCGTACGGCCTCGATCACAAGGTCCACGTCGGGTCCCGGCGCCCACGGATCGTCCAGCGGGACAAGCCGTGCCACGGCCGCAGCGCCGTCGTCGGCGCCCATGCGGCCCTTGGCCACCGCGCGGTCCAGCATCGACCGGACGAAATCGACGGCATCGCGCACCGCCTCCGCCCGGACGTCGCCCAGCTCGACGGTGTGTCCGGCGCTCGCCGCCCACTGGGCGATGCCGCGGCCCATGGCTCCGGCGCCGACGATCCTGATACGCATGGCAGGTGGGACCCTTCGCAGTAGGGGTGTACAGGGGTGTGTACGGGAGTGGGTCAGCGGAGGTAGACGCGGCCGGGGTCGACGTCCTCGCGCAGGAGCCGCAGCTCCGCCGCGCTCGGCGGCTCCACCGTCTCGACGTGGTCGGCCACTTGCAGGTCCCAGCCCGTCGCCTCCTTGACCTGCTCGACCGTGACACCGGGGTGGACCGCGGTGAGCCGCAGCTCCTCGCCGACGCCCTCGCGGGCCAGGATGCCCAGCTCGGTGATGACACGGGTGACACCGACGCCGAGCGGCCGGATGCCCTCCGCGAGCGCGCGGTCCGGTCCCGGCGTGGTGCAGAAGTCGAGGGTCTCGGTGAAGGAGCGCGGGTTGTGCCGGCGCATCACGACGAAGACCTCACGGGAGTTGGCCATCACCTCGATGCCGCCGCCGGAACCGGGCAGCCGCACCGTCGGGCTCTCCCAGTCGCCGATGACCGAGGTGTTGAGGTTGCCCCAGCGGTCGATCTGCGCGGCGCCGAGGAAGCCGACGTCGATGTGTCCGCCCTGCAGCACGCAGCCGAACAGGGCCGGCATCGAGAGCACCGCCTCAGCGCCCGAGATCAGCACGGCGTCCGCGATGGTCTCCGGCAGGTGCGAGGGGTGCGCGCCGCACACCCCGGACTCGTAGACGACCTCGATCTGCGGGGCGACCGTGAGGTGGGCCAGTTCGGTGGCGAGGGTGGGCAGGCCGATGCCGGCGAACACCGTGCGGCGGGCGGCCAGTTCGCGGGAGGCGACGACGGAGAGCAGCTCGGAGGAGGTGACCGTGTCGGGTGCGGTGGCAGTCATGGTGTTCCGTTCCTTCTCGTGTGTCGCGCTCACAGTCGCCGTCCGTAGTTCACCGGTTCGCTGAGCAGCTCGCCGACCGCGAGGCCCGCCCAGAACTCCTCGCCCTGCTTGGCGACGTACTCGGCGTGGTCGGCCGTCCCGTACACCCACTCGGCGAGCCACTCCTGGAGCCGCTCGGGATCCTTGCTGATGTGCGACCAGGCGCGGTAGAAGGCGTTGTCCCGGTCGTAATAGCCCTGCGCGAACGACGGGTGCGCGCCGCGCGGGCACACCACGACGGCGTCCACGGCGTGGGCCGGGACGAGCGTGCGGTTGGGGTCCGAGCGGACCACGTCGTCCTCGACGAGCTCCTCGACCACGACGATCGCCTTGTCCGCCGCGTACACCGCCTCGGCCTGGATGCCGGTGAGGCCCCAGATCTGGGTGTTGCCACGGCGGTCGGCGCGCTGCGCGTGGATGATCGTGACGTCCGGGTTCACGGGCGGGACCACGTAGATCTGCTCGGGTTCGCCGTCCGGGCCCGGGTAGGGCGAGGTCACCTTCCGCAGCGCGTTGTTGATGCCGGGCAGGTCGCTGCCGCCGTAGGAGCGCAGCGGGAAGAACGGCAGGCGCTGGGATCCTGCCAGGTAGCGGCAGATCATCCCGTAGTGGCTGTACTCCTCGAAGGCGAGCGGCGACGGGTCCGCGCGCTCGATCCGGCGGCGCAGCTCACCGAGCGAACCCGCGGAGGAGTTGCCGACGAAGGAGGAGACCAGGCGCGAGACGCAGCCGGCGGCGAGCATCTGGTCGACGACGATGTCCGCCGTCATCCGCACGACCGTGAGGTCCCTGCGGCCCTGCCGGATGATCTCGTGTCCCGCGGCGGTGGGGACGAGGTGGGTGAAGCCCTCGATGCTGACGGTGGCGCCGTCGTGCACGAAGGTGGCGACGGCCTCCTTCATCGACATGACCTTGGGTGACACGGTGCTCCTCCGTGAGTGCGTAGTGGTCGCCCTACCGTCTCAGCGCCTATTGATTGCCGTCCAATACCAAATTAAGGTCGGATCAAGACTCCTGATTTATGAATCTCCTGATTGACGAAGGGGGCGGGCTCGTGGAGCTGCGTCATCTCACCGCGTTCACCGCCGTCGCCGAGGAGCTGCACTTCGGCCGGGCCGCCAAGCGGCTGCAGATGGCGCAGCCGCCGCTGAGCCAGCAGATCCGGCAGCTGGAGAAGGAGCTCGGCGTCCAGCTCTTCGAGCGCAACACCCGCTCCGTGCGCCTCACGAGCGCGGGGGAGTCCTTCCTCGAACCCGTACGGACCGTGCTCGACGACCTGGACACGGCGGTGCGGGCGGCGAAGGCGGCGGGGCGCGGCGAGTTCGGCCGGGTCACCATCGGGTTCGCGGGCGCATCGAGCCACGAGACGCTGCCCCGGCTCACCCGTGCGGTGCGGGCCGCGCACCCGGACATCGAGCTGGTCATGAAGGGCCAGACGTACGCCAACGTCGCGCTCGACCGGGTCGCGGACGGCTCGCTCGACCTCGGCTTCGTGCGGCTCCCGGTGACCCAGCCGGGCGTCGCCCACCGGGTCATCGACGAGGAGGAGCTGCTGTGCGCGCTGCCCTCCGACCACCACCTCGCCGCGCTCGACGAGATCCCCATCGGCATCCTCGCCGACGAGCCCTTCGTCTCCTTCCCCGCGAACGCCGGGTCCACGGTCCGCGACGCCATGGTCGAGACCTGCGAGGCCGCCGGGTTCAACCCGCGCGTGGTGCAGGAGGCCCCCGATTCGTACACGATCCTGGCGCTCGTCGCGGCGGGCGTCGGTGTCACGCTCACGGTGTCCTCGGTGCGGCACATCCAGCAGACCGGGCTCGTCTACCGGCCCCTCGCGGGACCGCCCATCCGGCGCCAGGCGGCCCTTGCCTGGCGGGCCGACAACCCCTCCGCAGCCCTGCGTGCGGTGCTCGCGGTCTGCGAGGAGGCGCTGCCGACCCCGTGAGGCCGCCGCGTACGGGGTGATTGAGACGCCGTCCGTCTTGATGGATCGAAAACTTGGTATTGGACCGACTCAGCGGTCGGGTGCGATGGTCGGCTCACCTCCCTGAGCCGCCCGAAAGGTGTTCCGCCGTGCCCGAACAGGCCGATGTCGTCATCTGCGAACCTCTGCGCACCCCCATCGGACGCTTCGGCGGGGCCTTCGCCGGACAGACCCCCGCCGCGCTGGCCGCGCGTGTCGTCTCCGAGCTGGTCGCCCGCACCGGCATCGACCCGGACCGGGTCGACGAGGTGATCCTCGGGCACGCCTACCCGTCCTCCGACGCCCCGGCCATCGGCCGCGTCGCCGCCCTGGACGCCGGCCTTCCCGACTCCGTCACCGGCGCGCAGATCGACCGGCGCTGCGGCTCCGGACTCCAGGCCGTCCTCGACGCCGCCATGCAGATCAGGGCCGGGTTCAGTGAGGTCGTCATCGCCGGCGGCGTCGACGTGATGAGCGCCGCCCCGTACTACACGCACGACGGCCGCTGGGGCATCAAGGGCCCGGGGCTCCAGCTCCACGACTCGCTCGCGCGCGGCCGGGTCACCGCGGGCGGGGTGAACCACCCCGTGCCCGGTGGCATGATCGAGACCGCCGAGAACCTGCGCCGCGCGTACGGCATCAGCCGCGCCGACCAGGACGCCCTCGCCCTGCGCTCGCAGCAGCGCGCCGCCCGCGCGATGCGGGAGGGCCGCTTCGACGCGGAGACCGTGCCCGTCACCGTACGGGGCCGCAAGGGTGACACCGTCGTCAGCGCCGACGAGCACCCGCGCCCGGACACCACCGCCGAGCAACTCGCCAAGCTGCGGCCCATCATGGCCAAGGCCGACCCGGACGCGACCGTCACCGCGGGCAACGCCAGCGGGCAGAACGACGCGGCCGCCGCCTGCCTCGTCACCAGCGCCGCCACTGCCGAACGCCTCGGCCTCACCCCGCTGGTCCGCCTCGTCTCCTTCGCCCGTGCCGGGGTGCCCGCGAAGACGATGGGCATCGGGCCCGTCCCCGCCACCCGCGCCGCCCTGGAGCGCGCCGGGCTCACCCTCGCCGACCTCGACCTGATCGAGCTCAACGAGGCGTTCGCCGCACAAGTCCTCGCCTGCACCCGTGAGTTGGGCCTGGGCGAGAAGGATCACGAGCAGCGCGTCAACGTCAACGGCTCCGGCGTCTCCCTCGGTCACCCCGTCGGCGCCACCGGTGCCCGCATCCTCGCCACGCTCGCCCGCGAGATGCAGCGCAGCCAGGCGCGCTACGGCCTGGAGACCATGTGCATCGGCGGCGGCCAGGGCCTCGCCGCGGTCTTCGAGCGCATCGCCGCGTAACGACTCCCCACGTTCCGCCCGCAGTTCCCCGTCCCCATCCGCTTGATCAACGACGTTCACGGAGCGACCCCATGAGTGCGTCCACCGCCACCTCACGTGCGGAGACCAGAACCGCCAACAGAGCAGGATTCGGTGCCTTCGTCGGCTCCACCATCGAGTGGTTCGACTTCTACATCTACGGCACCGCGGCGGCGCTCGCCTTCGACAAAGTGTTCTTCCCCGAACTGGAAGGCGCCATCGGCACGTTGGTCGCCTTCGCCACCTTCTGGGTCGGCTTCCTCGCCCGGCCCATCGGCGGCATCGTCTTCGGCCACTTCGGCGACCGCCTCGGCCGCAAGAAGACCCTTGTCATCACGCTCCTGATGATGGGCATCTCCACCACCGCGATCGGCCTGCTGCCGAGCTACGCCTCGATCGGTGTCGCCGCGCCGATCCTGCTGGTCTGCATCCGCATGATCCAGGGCATCGGCCTCGGCGGCGAGTGGGGCGGCTCCGTCCTCATCGCCTCCGAGAGTGCACCGAAGGGCAAGTCGGTGCTGTACGGGGCGTTCGCCCAGCAGGGCTCGCCCGTCGGCAACACGCTCGCCACGCTGAGCTTCCTCGCGATCAGCCAGCTGCCCGACGACGCCTTCGTGTCCTGGGGCTGGCGGATCCCGTTCCTCGCCTCCGCCGTCCTCGTCCTGGTGGGACTCCTGGTCCGGCTCAAGGTCTCCGAGTCCCCGGCCATGGCCAAGCTCATCGAGAAGAAGGAAGTCGCCAAGCTGCCGATCACCGAGGTGCTGCGCAGTCACCCCGGTCTGATCGCCCTCGGCATCGGCGCCTGCACCATCGGCCTGTCCGCGACGTACTTCAAGTCGACGTTCGCCCTGTCCTGGGCCACCACGTCGCTCGACTTCGACCGCAGCTCGTTCCTGACGATCATCCTGGTCGCCAACATCACGCAGGTCCTCGTCCAGCCCTTCGGCGCCGTGCTCGCCACGAAGATGAAGAGTTGGTCGCGCGCGGTCACCGTCATGCTGGTGCCCGAACTGGTGCTGCTGCCAGTGATGTTCGTGCTCATCAGCACGAACAACTACGGCCTCGCGATGCTCGGCGTCGCCGTCGCCACCATCCCGCACTGCCTGTACTACGCGGCCCTCGCCGGCATGCTCGCCAGCCGCTTCCCCGCCCACCTGCGCTACACCGGCATCTCCCTCTGCTACCAGCTGTGCGGCACGCTGCTCGGCGGCACGACCCCGATCATCGGCCAGTTCCTGCTGAACCGGACCGGGTCCATCACCGCGGTCATCGCCTACGCCCTGTTCCAGGTCGCGCTCACGCTGGGCTGCATGCTCCTCCTGCTCAAGCGCCCCAACCACGACGAACTGGCCGATGACCCGGCCCCGGCGCCGCGCGCGGTCGCGACCGCAACCCCGAACGGAGCCTGACCATGCCCCTGACCGTCCACGGCATCCCGGAAATCCTCGGCCTCGCGGGGCGCGACCTCGGGCGCTCCGACTGGAAGGAGATCACCCAGGAGCTCATCGACGCGTACGCGTACGTCTCCGGGGACCACCAGTGGATCCACACCGACGTCGAGCGCGCCGCCTCCGGCCCGTACGGACGCACCATCGCGCACGGCTACATGGTGCTCAGCTGGGGCATCCCGATGTTCGGCGAGCTGCTCAAGGTCGAGGGCGTCGGCCGGGCGCTCAACTACGGTGTCAACCGGGTCCGTTACCCGGCGCCCGTGCCCGTCGGCAGCCGCGTACGGCTGCACGCCTCCGTCGCCGACGTGACGGAGGTGGCACGGGGCGGGGTGCAGATGACGCGGGCGTTCACCTTCGAACTGGAGGGCTCCGAGAAGCCGGCGTGCGTGGCGGAGTCCCTCACGCACTTCTACCCGTAGGCCGGTCGGTGTCTCAGGGCCGGTCCAGCGGGGCTGGCCGCTTCACGGACGACAGCACCGTGAGGGCGCCGGACTCCGGGGACGCGAGGGACATCCGCTCCAGGACGTCCAGGACGTGGAAGGCGAACTCGCCGGACGCGCGGTGCGGGCCACCGTCGAGGTGCCGGGCCAGGTCGAGGACGCCGAGCCCGCGGAACGGGCCGGTGGCGGGCGCCTTCGCCTCGGTCACCGCGGGGAGTTCGCTCCACTCGGTGTCACCGCGGCGCTTGATGCGCACCGGGCGGTCGAAGGTGTTGGGGTCCGGCAGGGAGAGCGTGCCGCCGGTGCCGTAGATCTCCAGGTGCGGCAGCTCGGTGTCCCACACGTCGAAGGAGTACATCACCGTCGCCAGCACCCCCGAGTCGAAGCGGAGGATGGACGTGGCGTGCGTGGGCACCTCCACCGGCACCGACTCGACGGTCCGCTCGGGAGCCGTCACCGCCAGCTCCTTCTCGGCCATCGCGTTCGCGCCCATGACGTCCCGCACCGGGCCCAACAGGTTGACCAGAGCGGCCACATGGTACGGGCCCCAGTCGAGGACGGGCCCGCCGCCCGCCTGGAAGAAGAAGCCGGGGCTCGGGTGCCACGCCTGCACCCGGCTGGAGCGGACGAAGCTGGTCGCGGCGAACGGCGCCCCGATCAGGCCGTCGTCGATCGCGGCGCGTGCCGTCTGCCCGGCCGTGCCGAGGAAGGTGTCGGGCGCCCCGCCCAGCGTGCGGCCGGTCTCGGTCGCGGTGACGAGGTTGGCGCGCGCGAGGTCGGTGGTCGCGGCCAGCGGCTTCTCGGTGTAGACGTGCTTCCCGGCGCGCAGGGCGGCCTCGTTGAGGGGCGCGTGCACGGCGGGCGGGGTAATGTTGACGACGATCTCCACGTCGTCGTCGGCAAGGAGTTCCGCCGTGGTGCCTGCGGCGGGGATGCCGAACTCGGCGGCGGCCGTGCGGGCCCGCTCCAGGTCCACGTCGGCGACGCGGGTGACGGTCAGCTCGGGGAGTGTGGCGATGCCGGCGGCGTAGGCCCGGAAGATCGAACCGGTGCCGAGTATGCCGACGTTGACGCTACGGCTCATAAGGTGTGACGTCCCTTCGGGCGGGGTGGGTTCGGGGGACGAGGCCTCCGCCGCGAAGCGCACGATCTTGCGTCAATCAAACACCGGGGGTGGCTGATGTCAAGGGTGGGTGCGTCAACTCGTGGTGCCTGCGCCGCACTTCGCTCTCCGCCCGAGCCTGCGCTCCATGAGGTCCACCACGCCGTCCGGTGACAGCACGTGTTCCACCGCGAGGACCGTGCCGCCGACCCGTCCCGCCCGGTCGGCGAGGGCGCTCGGTTCGAGGACGAGTCTGCGGGTGGCCAGGGGGAGTGCCTGGCGGTAGACCACCGAGCGCACCCCGGCGAGCAGTTCGTCGCCCGCGCCTGCGAGGGCTCCGCCGAGGACCACGCGCGCCGGGTTGTAGACGTGCAGCAGGAGGGCCACCACCTCGCCGATCCGCTCCGCGCCCGCCCGGACGACGCGCAGTGCCTCGGGGTCGCCGTGGGCCACGAGGCGGGCCAGGTCGCCGGTGCCGCTCAGCTCCTCGCTGCGGTCGTCCCGGGCCGTGTTGAGGTGCCGGATCATCACCGCGGCCGACGCGACCGCCTCCACGCAGCCGCTCTTCCCGCACCGGCACATCACCTTCGAGGCGCCACCGGAGGTGACCGGCAGATGTCCGATGTCGCCCGCCGCGCCGTCCGCCCCGCGGTGCAGTTCGCCGTCCGCCGAGACCAGGCCGCCGCCGATGCCGGTCGACACCTTCACGAACAGCAGCGGCAGTTGGCCCTCGGGCAGGCTGCGGGCCTCGCCCAGTGCCATCAGGTTCACGTCGTTGTCGACCAGCACCGCGCAGCCGAAGCGCTCCGCGAGGGCGTCGCCCACGGGGTAGCCGTCCCAGCCCGGCATGATCGGCGGCCGGACGGGCGCCCCGGCGGCGTGATCGACGGGACCCGGAAGGCCGACCGCCACCGCGCACAGCGGAACACTTCCGTCGGCCGCGGAGGCGAGCAGCTCGCGCAGGGCCGCCTCCACCTCGCCGAGCACCGCCTCGGGGCCCTGCGCCAGATCGACGGCTATTTGTCCTGTGGCCAGCGGGTTCTGCGAGAGGTCGGCGATGGCGAGCCGGGCGTCGCGCGCCCCGATGTCCGCCGCGGCCACGAGCCCCGCCCGCGGGTTGAGCGTCAGGAGCTGGGGCGGGCGCCCCCGTCCTGCGCGGGCGGCGCCGCCGCCCTCGGCCACCACGCCGGCCTCGATCAGCGCGTCCAGGTGCCGAGTGACGGTCGAGCGGGCGAGACCCGCGCGTTCCACCAGGTCGGCGCGGTGCACGGCGGTGCCGGACGCGATGAGGCGGGCCAGCGTGGAGTACAGCAGCCCGCCGCCGTCCCGGAACCGCAGGGTGGGCACGGAGAGGCGGGCGCGCGAGAAGGCATCGGGGGACATGGCTGCACACCGTACGCGTCGCTCGCCAATTTTGACTCTCAAGATGCAGTAACTTTCGCTTGTCAGGGCCAAATTGGATGTCCTACGTTCGTGAGCGGGACGAGTTACCTCCGCCGACGGTGTGTACGGCGTCATGTGTCGACGTCGAAAGGAGGGCGACCGCGATGGCCCCGCCCGCACCACCCACACCTCGTTCCGCGATCGTCGGCGCGGGCATGATCGCCGAGGTGCACCGCCGCTCCATCCGCACTGCCGGGGGCCGCCTGACCGGTGTGCTCGCCTCCACCCCGGAGCGGTCCGTGCAGGTCGCCGCCGACTGGTCGGCGCCCGGCCAACCCGTCGCCGCCTACGACGACTTCGACGACCTCCTCGCCGACGGGGACGTCGACGTCGTCCACATCTGCACCCCCAACCGCACCCACGCCGCGTACGCCGAACGCGCCCTCGCGGCGGGCAAGCACGTGGTCTGCGAGAAGCCCCTGGCGACCTCGGCGGCCGACGCCGAACGCCTGGTGCGGGCCGCCGAGCGGGCCGGAACCGTCGCCGCCGTGCCGTTCGTGTACCGCTACCACCCCCTCGTACGGGAACTGCGCGACCGGGCCCGGTCCGGGGAGTTCGGCAATTGGCATCTGCTGCACGGCAGTTACTTGCAGGACTGGATGCTCGACCCGGACGCCTCCGGCTGGCGCGTGGACCCGGGCGCCGGGGGAGACTCCCGGGCCTTCGCCGACATCGGCTCGCACTGGTGCGACCTCGTCGAGTGGGTCACCGGCGAACGCTTCACGGAACTGACCGCGCACCGCACGGTCACCGTCCCCGAACGTCCCGGCGCGGGCGCCAAGTCCTTCTCCGACGCGTCAGGTTCGGGGGAGCGGGCCACCGTCACCACCGAGGACGCCGCCGCGCTGCTCCTGCGCACCGAGAACGGGACGCTCGCCTCGACCGTGGTGTCCCAGGTCTCCGCGGGCCGCAAGAACCGCCTCTGGTTCGAACTCGACGGCTCGGACGGGAGCGCCGTCTTCGACCAGGAGAACCCCGACACCCTCTGGCTCGGCGGCGAGGACACCTCCCGGATCCTGCACCGCGGCGCGGGACACACCTCTCCCGGGCAGCGACGCCTCAATGTCGTCCCGCCCGGCCACCCGCAGGGCTACGTCGACTGCTTCGCCGCGTTCGTCTCCGACGTGTACGCGGCCGTCACCACCGGCGAGGCCCCCGAAGGCCTCCCGCTCTTCGCCGACGGGCTGCGCTCCGCCCGACTCGTCGACGCCTTCCTGACATCGTCCGCCAACGGCACCTGGACAAAGGTGAACTGACCATGAGTGACCCCCTGAGCGAACCGAACACGAGCCGGATCAGGCTCGGCATGCTCACCGCCTGCCTGCCCTCCTGGGACCTCGACAAGATCGCCGAGTACGCGGCGGGCCGCGGCTACCAGGCCCTCGAAGTCGCCGTCTGGCCCGGCACGGGCGGCCGCGACTTCGAGGCCGCCCACCTGCCCGTCGCCACCTTCACCGGCGAGGACGAGGAACGCACCCGCGCCCTCCTCGACCGGCATGGCCTGGAGATCTCCGCGCTCGCCTACTACGAGAACCACCTCCACCCCGACCCCGCGCAGCGCGCCGCCTACGGCACCCACCTCAGGCACGCCATCGACACGGCGCAGCGCCTGGACATCCCGTACGTGGGCACGTTCATCGGCCGCGACTGGACGAAGCCGGTCGCCGAGAACCTCGCCGAAGCCGAGCGCATCTTCCCGGAGCTGGTGGAATACGCGGGCGAGCGCGGCGTCAAGCTCATCATCGAGAACTGCGTGATGGAGGGCTGGCACCCGGACGGCTACCCCGGCAACCTCGCCTACTCCCCGGAGCTGTGGGAGTGGATGTTCGACCTGGGCCTGTACCTCAACTGGGACCCCTCGCACCTCACGTGGATCGGCATCGACCCGGTCGAGACCATCGCGCCGTACGCGGACCGGATCGTGCACGCCCAGGCCAAGGACGTCGAACTGCGCCCGCACGACCGGCAGCGCTACGGCCACTTCGGGCCCGCCCGCGACCGCTCGAAGAACGCCTGGGACATGGGCTGGTGGCGCTACCGCGTCCCGGGGCGCGGACAGGTCGACTGGGGCACGGTCGTCGACCGGCTCTACGAGCACGGCTTCACCGGCACCCTCTCCGTCGAGCACGAGGACCCCGTGTGGGGCGGCACGCCGGAAAGGATCGTCCAGGGCCTCGACATCGCCCACAGCACGCTCCGCCCGCTGATCGTCGACTGACCGGAGGAGACAACACACCATGGCCACCACCCCTCAGCCCACCGGCAGGCTCGCCGTCCAGCTGTTCAGCCTCCGTGAGGACCTGGACCAGGACCGCGCCGGCACCCTCGCCCGCCTCGCCGACCTCGGCTACCGGCACGTCGAGCCCTTCGGCCTCGGCGACTGGCGCACCTCCGCGGAGGACCGCCTGGCCAAGGCGCGTGCCCTCCGCGCGGACCTGGACGCGGCGGGCCTCTCCGTCTGCTCCGTGCACGCCTCGATCGCCGCCGACGGCCTCGCCACCCTCGCCGAGGAGTGCCGCATCCTCGGCACCGACACGGTCTTCATCCCGATCCCCGGCCTGGTGGAGGGCTTCGACCACGAGGTGTTCGGTGACCTGGACACCCTGACCCGGTTCGCCGCCCGTGTGGACGAGGCCGCCACCGAACTGGCCGGACACGGCATCCGCCTCGGCTACCACAACCACGAACTGGAGTGGACGACACTGCCCGACGGCCGCAGCGGCTACGACGTGTTCTGGCAGCTGACCGGCGCGCAGGTCCTCGCCGAACTCGACGTCTACTGGGCCACCGTCGCGGGCCAGGACCCGGCGGCGGTGCTGCGCGCCCTCGACGGCCGCGTGGTGGCCGCCCACCTCAAGGACGGCAAGGCGGTCCGCCAGGAGCCCCAGACCCCGATCGGCACGGGCGACGTCGACGTCCCCGCCGCACTCGAGGCGGCCGGCCCCGCCCTCGCCTGGCACATCGCCGAAATCGACACGACGGACCTGGACCGCTTCGACCTCCTGAAGCGCAACAAGGACGCACTGCTGAGGCTGGGCCGCACGACGGTCTGACGCCCATTGGACCGCCTTCCCGACCGGTGCCGGTACGTTGGCCCGATGGACGAGGCATGGAGCGAGTTCCGTGAGCGGCTGCGGGGGGAGGTGGCGGGTATGCGCGAGAGGGACACCCTGGTGGTCACCGAGCCCGACCCGGAGCCGGCGGTGGTGTCCGACGCCCCGGGGAGGCGCTGGTGGCAGCGGCGACCCAAACCGCGGCAGGAGACCGGGCGTTACGTGCAGTTCATCAGGTGGGACGACGGAATCGGCGCCGAATGCGTCTCGTCGGCGTACCGGAAGATGACCGAGGAGGAGAAGCAGCGGATTCTGGCCCTCGGCTGGTCCGATCCGGACACCCACACACCGCGCAGCGGGCGCTCGGAGAATCACGAGATGTGGTTCGGCCTCGACGAGGTCGACCGACTGGCCCAGGTCGCCACCGACTCGCTGCGTGTACTGGGTGAGGAGCCGCCCGACGCGCGGTGGACCTGGCGCAAGGACCCGCCGGCGTGAGTGGCCGTATCTGACGGAGTGCTACGGGGTGCGGGCCGGCACCGTGTCCCCGGCCGCCCCGCCCCCGGTGTCGCCCTGTGCGCCGGACACGGCCTCGCCGAGCACCGCCAGCAGGCGCTCCTGGCTCACCACTCCGGTCAGTACCTCGTCCTCGACGACTGCGACGGGCTCGGTGGTCCGTCGTGCGCACGGCGCGAACAGGTCGGCGAGCGGGGTGTCGGGGGTGACACGGGCGGGGGCCTTCGCGAGGAGCTCGGTGTCGGTGAGGTCCGTGCGGCCCGTGCGCTCTCGCAGGGCGTCGGGGGACTCCATGACGGCGCCGGCGGTCAGCACCCGCGAACGGTCCACGTCCTGGATGAAGTTGGCGACGTACTCGTCCGCCGGGCGCACCAGGATGTCCTCCGGCGTGCCGTTCTGCACGATGCGGCCGTCGCGCATGACGGCTATTCGGTCGCCCAGGCGCATGGCCTCGTTCAGGTCGTGCGTGATGAAGACGATGGTCTTCTTGAGCTGCTTCTGCAGCACGAGCAGCTGGTCCTGCATGTCCCGCCGGATCAGCGGGTCGAGGGCGCTGAACGACTCGTCCATCAGCAGCAGTTCGGCGTCCGTGGCCAGCGCGCGGGCCAGGCCCACCCGCTGCTGCATACCGCCGGACAGCTCATCGGGGAAGGACTTCTCCCAGCCCTTGAGCCCGGTCAGTTCGAGGGCCTCCGCCGCCCGCCGCTCGCGCTCGGCGCGCGGCACACCCTGCACCGCGAGACCGTACGCCGCGTTCTCCAGCACGCTGCGGTGCGGGAACAGCGCGAAGTGCTGGAAGACCATGCTGATCTTGTGGGAGCGGACCGCCCGCAGCTCCTTGGCGGGCAGGGCGGTCAGGTCCTGGCCGTCGAACCTCACATGCCCGGAGGTGGGATCCGACAGACCGTTGAGCGTGCGCAGCAGCGTCGACTTCCCTGAGCCGGACAGGCCCATGACGACAAAGATCTTGCCGGACTCCACCGAGAAGGAGGCGTCGATCACGCCCGCGGTGGTGCCTTCGGACCGCAGCTCCTCGCGGTCCGTCCCGGTGCGCAGCCGCTCGACCGCTTCTTCCTGTCGCGTGCCGAACACCTTGTACAGGTGCTCGGCCTCAAGCCTCACCGACACATGAACCTCGATCTCTTCGACCCGGGAAAATCGCCGTACCGCGCAACGTCCGTCGGCCGTGGTGCCTGCCCCGACACACGCGGCGTAAACGGCCGGCCTCCTCCCGGCCATGTGCCGGTCGCTGTCACTACCCCGCGCCGCGCACCCCGAACGCCCGTGCCGCCTCGGCGAACGCCCGGTGCTGCGCGGTCTCGCCGACCGTGCGCCACACCAGCGCCCACTCGGTAGGGGGCGCGTCCCGGACGGGCAGGAACTCGACGCCGGGGTGGCGGTAATAGCGCAGGACGTGCGCGTTGAGGGGGCTGATCGCGGCGCGGCCGGCGACCTGGGTGAGGATCTCGTGGAAGGTGCGTACGCGGGGGCCGCGCGGGACCGCGCTCCCACTGGGCGTACGGGCGGGCGCCATGGCCTCGCCCCAGTCCCGCGGCACCTCGGGGCCGAGGTCGAAGACGGTGCGGCCCGCCAGATCCTCCATGGAGACGTCCGGGTGCCCGGACAGCTCGTGCCCCGTCCACACCGCGAGCACCCGGCCCTCCGTCAGCACCACGGGGCCCACGGTCACATCGGGCTCGACGACCGGCAGCCAGAGCACCAGCATGTCGACGTCGCCGCGGCGGAGCGGCCCGTACGGATCGCTGAAGTGAATCTCCTGGAGCCGCACGTCGCACTCCGGGTACAGCTTGCCGAAGTGCCCGATGTGGGAGCGCAGTTCGTGGCCGAGCGCGCCCATCACCCCGAGCGTGAGCGTGCCGGAGACCCCGCGGGCGGCCGCGGTGGCCTCCGCGATCGCGGCATTGATGGCGTCCTGCCCCTGGCGCAGGCCCTCGGTCAGACGCTGTCCGATCGGCGTGAGCCGCACCGACCTGCTGGTCCGCTCGAACAGGGCGGCGCCGATGCGCCGCTCCTGCGCGCTGATCGCCTGGCTGACCCTGGCCGCCGAGACGTGCAGCCGCTCGGCGGTGCGCCCGAAGTGCAGCTCGTCCGCGAGCGTCAGAATGATCTCGATCTCCCGCAGCTCCACCCCTGCGCCCCTCCCCATCGTTAACCCGAGGATTATCGCTCGTTGCCGAGACGGCCGTTGATGCCTCCGGCGTCAGCGAGGACCCTTGGCTCGGGACGGCCTCCCTTCTTCTCTCCCCCCCCCGCCTCCGTATTTCTCATGTCCCGAAGGAGGACGCCCGCATGTCCACCACCACGGTCATCGTCACGGTCCTGACGGCCCTCTGGGTCGGCTTCTCCGGTGTCTCGCTGCTGCGCCGCGCCCCGTTCGTCGTGGAACCACTCGTCTCCTACGGGGTTCCCGAGACCTGGTGGCCCCGGCTCGCCGTGGCCAAACTCCTCGGCGCGGCGGGCCTGTTGGTGGGGCTCGCCGTGCCGGCCATCGGCATCGCCGCCGCGATCGGACTGGTCCTGTACTTCGTCGGGGCGGTGATCACGGTGCTGCGCGTGCGCTCCTACAAGACGGTCGCGTTCCCGGTGCTGTATCTCGCGCCGGTCGTCGCGACGCTGGCGGTGGGCTGGTAGGTGAGCACCGCCATGCCGCGCCGCCGCGGGCGGTCCTCAGGGCCTGCCCTCCGCGGCGTAGAAGTCCGGGCGCTTCGGGATGCCCGTGGGGACGACCCGGCCCGAGGCGCGGGACTCGACGGCGGCGTCGGTGATGACCGTGGCGGCGTAGCCGTCCCACGCGGAGGGGCCCGTGGGCGCGCGGCCCGCCGTCAGGTTCGCGACCCACTCGCGGAACTCGGTGTCGAAGGCGTCGGCGAACCGGCCCGTCCAGTCCGGCAGGATCGCCGTGCTGTGCGCGCCCGCCGTGCGCACACCGACCGCCGCCGGATCGGGCAGCCGCACGAGGCCCTCCTCGCCGACCGCCTCGCACTGGATGTCGTAGCCGTAGCGGCAGTTGACGAAGACCTCCAGGTCGATACGGACGCCCCGCGCGGTCTCGAAGAGCATGAACTGGGGGTCGGTGAGGTGTGCGTGCTTGTGCGTCGTGGAGCGCGGGACGAGCACCTGGGCGGAGACGATCTCGTCGTCCAGGAGCCAGCGCAGCACGTCGATCTCGTGCACCGCCGTGTCGTGCGCGGCCATGTCGGAGGTGTACGACTCCACGGACGATGCGTTGCGGTGCGCGCAGTGCACCATCAGCGGGGTGCCGATCCGGCCCGCGTCGATGACCTCCTTCAGCTGCCGGTACCCCTGGTCGAAGCGGCGCATGAAGCCCACCTGGACCAGTCGTCCGCCGTGCGCCCGCTCCGCCTCGACGATCTTCAGACAGTCCTCGGGCGTGGTGGCCAGCGGCTTCTCGCAGAACACGGGCTTGCCCGCGGCGACGGCGGCCAGGACGTGCTCGGCGTGGGTCGGCCCCCAGGAGGTGACGAGCACCGCGTCGACGTCGTCGGAGGCGATCAGCGACGCGCCGTCCGGGTGCACCCGCGCGCCCGGATACCGCGCCGCCTCGGCCGCGCGCTCCGCGTCGATGTCGGTCACCGCCGTGACCGACGCCCCGACGATCACATCGGTGAGCCGGCGGATGTGCTCCCGGCCGATCCAGCCGGCCCCGATGACACCTATGCGCACGGTCTTCTCCTCAGACATCGCCGTTCACCTCGCGGAGCTTCTCCTCGACCTCTGCCTCGGTGGGCATGGCGTCCGAGCAGGCGAGCCGGCCCGCCACCACCGCGCCCGCGGCATTGGCGAACGCCACCGTCCGCGCCACGTCCCAACCGGAAAGGAAGCCATGGCACAGCGCCCCGCCGAACGCGTCACCCGCGCCGAGCCCGTTGACCACGTCCACCGGCGCCGGCGGCAGCTCGGCGACCGCGCCGGCACGGTCCACGGCGAGCACACCCTTGGGCCCCTGCTTCACGACGGCCAGCTCAACTCCCATGTCCAGCAAGGCGCTTGCCGCCGCGTGGGGCTCCCGCTCACCGGTCGCGATCTCGCACTCGTCGAGATTGCCGACTGCGACCGTGGTGTGCGCGAGCGCCTCGCGGTAGTACGCGCGTGCCTGAGCGGTGTCCGTCCGGTCGGGGTCTTTCCAGAACATGGGCCGCCAGTCCATGTCGAAGACCGTCGTCCCGCCCTTGGCCCGGTGCCGCAGCGCCGCGAGCGTCGCCGAACGCGAGGGCTCCTCGCACAGCCCGGTCCCCGTCACCCAGAAGATCCGGGCCGCCGCCACCGCGTCCAGGTCGAGGTCGTCGGTCCTGATGTCCAGGTCCGGGGCCTTGGGCAGGCGGTAGAAGTACAGCGGGAAGTGGTCCGGCGGGAAGATCTCGCAGAAGGTCACCGGGGTCGGCGCGATGTCCGACGTACCGACGAAGGAGGCGTCGACCCCGTAGCCCGCCAGGGCGGTGCGCACGAACGTGCCGAAGGGGTCGTCCCCTGTCTTCGTGATCACCGACGTACGCCGCCCGTAGCGCGCCGCGGCGACCGCGACGTTCGTCGGGCTGCCGCCGAGGTACTTCCCGAACGTCGACACCTCCGCAAGCCCTACGCCCGTCTGGAGCGGATACACGTCCACTCCGACGCGGCCCATGGTCAACACATCGAACGGCATCTCGGCTGGCGTCCCTTCGCTCCCGGCTTATGGCGCGCTCTGGCCCGAGTACGATCGTCCTTGTTCAAATGTCCTGTCAATGGGTGGTCGGCCGCTCGGACCGCCCCCACGTGCCCCAGAAAGGCCGACCGGTGACCGCGAACGTTCCCGCCGACCCCACCGCGCTGCACCCGATGCCCGAGCAGCCGCGGGTCGTGCTCCTCAAGCCCCTGGTCAAGTCCCCGCTCATCGAGGTCGGCGAGTTCTCGTACTACGACGACCCGGACGACCCGACCGCCTTCGAGACCCGCAACGTGCTGTACCACTACGGGCCGGAGAAGCTGGTCATCGGGAAGTTCTGCGCGCTGGGGGAGGGCGTGCGGTTCGTCATGAACGGTGCCAACCACCGGATGGACGGCCCCTCCACGTTCCCGTTCCCGATCATGGGCGGGTCCTGGTCCGAGCACTTCGACCTCATCACCGGGCTTCCGGGGCGGGGTGACACCGTGGTCGGCAACGATGTGTGGTTCGGGTACGGCGCGATGGTGATGCCCGGCGTCCGCATCGGGCACGGCGCGGTGATCGCGTCGGGGTCCGTGGTCGTCGACGACGTCCCCGACTACGGCATCGTCGGAGGCAATCCGGCCCGTGTCATCCGCCGCCGCTACAGCGACGCCGACATCGAGCGGCTGCTTCAAGTGGCGTGGTGGGACTGGCCGTTGGAGCACATCACCACGCACGTACGAGCCATCATGTCGGGCAGTGTCGACGACCTGGAGCGGGCCGCGCCGACGGAGTGAGGCGGCCCGCCGCGCTCAGTGCAGGCAGAGGCAGAAGGGGTGCCCGGCCGGGTCCGCGTAGACCCGCCAGTTGGTGTCCGGGTGGATCCGGTCCGTCCGCTCCAGGAGCGTCGCGCCGAGGGCGAGCACCCGCTTCTCGTCCGCTTCGAGGTCGTCCACGTCGAAGTCGAGGTGGACCTGTTGCGGGCGCTCCTGGCCCGGCCACTGCGGCGGTTGGTACCCGTCCACCCGCTGGAAGGCCAGGCGCGTCCCCTCGAACCCCACCACGTCGACCCAGTCGGGGTCCTCGGGGTCCAGGACCACCCGGCCGCCGAGCAGCTCCGCGTAGAACTCGGCGAGCTGTACGGGGTCGGCACAGTCCAGCGCGACCGCCTGCAGTTTCTTGATCACTTCCGGCACTCCTCGCTCTTCCGCCGCTTCTGCGACATCCTGCACGGGAAGTGACGTACCCGCCACCGCGGCGGACACACCCGCCGCGGTGGCGCCCCGGTCAGCCGCGACCGACCAAGTCCGGTGCGGACTCCGGCAGTTGCGCGTCGCCGGCGCCGGAAGTGGTGGCCGTGGCGACATCCGGGTCCTCGCCGCCCGCCCGGCGCCACAGCGGCTTCAGCCGGTACGTGAAGAGGTACACGACGACCGCGACACCCGCCGCGACGAGCATGCTGAGGTCACCGGCGCCCGGGTGGGCCGCGGCGAAGGCGCCCGTGTAGATGTTGGACACCCAGAAGGGCACGGACGCCGCGACGCCGGCCGCCCAGGCCACCAGGCCCCAGTCGACGATCCGGGAGCGGTCGTAGAGCTCGGCGATCCGGCGCGGGTCGCCGCGACCGCCCAGGTAGAAGTCGATCAGGAGCACGGCGGCGAACGGCGCGATGAAGTACGCGGTCAGATTGAGGAAGACCTTGAACTTGTCCTCCGTGCCCGAGGCACCCCACAGGCTGATCGCGTAGGCGAGGACGCAGATCCCGGCCACCGCCTGGGTGCGGGTGACGGGGACCTTGAGGGTCTGGACGGAGATCGCGCCGCCGTAGACGTTGAGGAAGTTCTGGGCCAGCGCGGACAGGCCCACGGCGACGAGCGCGGGGACGGCGAACGGGCCCATCAGCTCGTGCAGGGCGGTGATGGTGTCCGAGCTGGAGGCGGAGGCGCCGACCACGACGCCGAGGATGCCGAGCCAGGCGATGGTGAGGAAGTTGCCGAGGGCGGTGTACCAGGTGGTCTGCCGGACGACCTTCGCGGTGTCGGGCAGGTAGCGCGAGTAGTCGGAGGCGAAGGGCATCCACGCCACGAGGAACGCCAGGAACCAGCCGCCCAGCGTGATCGAGCCGCCCGCCGCGCCGACGTATCCCTCCGCGTGCGGATTCGCCTCGAAGAGGCTGCCGCCGCGGACCACCGCGACGACAGTGATCAGCACGAACAGCGGAGTGAGGACGTACGTCAGCGCCCGCTGCAGGAAATTGATCATGTTGTAGCCGAAGACGGCCACGACGAGCTCGACCACGGTGAGCAGCAGGGCGCACAGCCAGTACGGCAGGTGGCTCAGCTCCGCGAAGGCCTTGCCGCCGAGGATGACCGTGACGGCCGCCCAGCCCACACCGGAGAACACGTTGATGTAGGCCACGGGCACGAAGTTGCCGAAGAAGCCCAGCGGCCCCCTCGCCTGGATCTGCTGCGGCACACCGAGGCGGACGCCCATGCGCGACATGACGGCCATCAGCAGGGCGCCGATGCCGGCGCCGACGACGATCGCGGTGGCGGCGGTGGTGAAGCTGAGCCCGAAGTACGCGGCGCTGAAGCCGAGCAGGATGACCGGGAAGTTCAGCCCGGCGGCGAACCACACGAAGAACTGTGAACTCGGTTTACCGTGTCGCTCGCTGTCGGGGATGTGGTCGACGCCGAACGGCTCGACCTTCGTGACGGCGCTGCCGTAGACGGGCGGGCCCTGGGAATCATGGGTCATGGCGTGCTCCGGGGAACGAGGATGCGGGGGCGGACGCGAGTCACCACGGAAGGGGCGCCGTCTGCGAGATGTCGAAGAAGCCGCCACCGCTGTAGACGAGCGGGGCGAGGTCGGAATGACCCGCAGACACTACACGTCCGGTGAAGACGGTGTGACTTCCGGCCTCCAGCCGCTCACCGATCTCGACCTCGAGCCGGGCGGCGGAGCCCTCGAGCAGCGGGGCGCCGTGCTCGCCGGGCGCCCAGTCGAGGTCCGCGAACTTGTCGGTTCCCTTGCTCGCGAACACCTTCGCCACGTCGAGCTGGTCCGCGGCGAGGATGTTGATGCCGATGTGGGTGGCTCGGTGCAGCGCGGGGTGTGTCGACGAGCTGCGCTGGACACACACCAGGACCATCGGCGGGTCGAGCGAGATGCTGGAGAAGGCGTTCACCGCGAGGCCCTTGGGCGTCCCGTCGTCGTCCGTGGTCACCACGGTGACACCGGTGATGAACTTGCGGTGCACCCCCTTGACCAGGTCGGCGTCGACGGCCGCCTCGTGTGCCGTCGTGATGATGCCGAGCGCCTCGAGGAGCTGCCGGGAGTCGAAGGTCACCGACTCCTCGGTGACGGTGTCACCGTCGAAGCGGGCGAACGTGGCGCCCGACACCTCGACGGTCCTGCCGGTGGGCGGCACACCCATGAACGTGTCCGTGTGCCGGCCCGTGCTGCGCCAGCGGACGGCGAGCCGGTCCCCGTCGACCACCAGGTCCTCGATCTCGGTCCGCAGATCGGGGAACGCCGCGCGCACGGCGCTGATGCTCTCCTTGAACCCGGTGCGGTCCTGAGCGGTGCCCGCCGGCCCGCGGCGGCGCAGGTAGCCGGGGCTCAACACGGCGTCCAGGGCGTCGACTTCACCCCGGTTCCAGGCCGCGTCCCAGGCGGCGCGGAGGCGGGCGGGGCGGTCGGTGGCGTGTTCCAGGGTGAGTGACATGACGGCTCCATCGATCGGATCGGCCTGCTCTTGCATGGCAGATCTGTTGTATGGCAGAGGACCGTAGGAATCGGGCATCCGTCGTGTCAATGGTTCGGACGGAATTCGCTGCCCCCTGCGCCGTATTGCCGAGAAGTCCTAGGTCAGGGCTGCCCATTTCCGGTCGACCCTTGACGGCTCCCTGGGTCGCTCTTAGCCTCACTGCCATGGCACAGCAACAATCAGCAGGCCAACAGCTGTGGGCCTCGCCCACACGAGGCAGACTGCGCAAGGTCGTCACCGTGGTGGACGAGGTCCTCCTGGAACTCGGACGGCCGGTCGCGACCCCCGTCCGCCGCGTCGCCGCGGCCGCCGTGATCGAGAACCCCTGGGCCGGGCGCGGATTCGTCGCCGACCTGCAGCCCGAGGTGGAGGAGATCGCGCCCGGCATCGGCCGCCTCCTCACCGACCGGCTGATCGGGACACTCGGCGGCGTGGAACACGTCGAGGCCTTCGGGAAGGCGGCCGTCGTCGGGCTCGACGGGGAGATCGAGCACGGCGGGGCATTGATTCACACCCCGTACTTCGGCAATGTGCTCCGGGAGCTGACCGAGGGCACCTCGATCATCGTGTTCAGCGACGACCGGCTCGCGGCCGGCGAACCGCTGACCGTCCCGGTGTGGCACAAGACCGCCGCCGCCACCCGCTCCCACTACCAGACCGTCCAGATCCGGGTGCCGGACGCACCGCGCCCCGACGAGATCGTCGTCGTGGCCGCCGCCGCCTCGGGGCCCCGCCCCAACGCCCGTATCGGAGACCGCCGCCAGGACCCCGTGGTCCGCCTCGCCGACTTGGAGACCGCCCGATGAACCTCCGCAAGATCGTCACCTACGTCGAAGACATCCACGCCGAGGGCGGCCGCCCCGTCGATTCGGTGGCCCGCACCGCCGTGGTGCTCGCCGTGATCGAGAACCCGTGGGCCGGACAGGGCTTCGTCGCTGACCTGCTGCCCGGCATCGACGAGGTGGCACCCCAGCTCGGCGAGCTGCTCGCGCCGCGCGTCGTCGAGGCGCTCGGTGCGCCCGTCGAGGCGTACGGGAAGGCCGCCATCGTGGGCCTCGACGGCGAGGTGGAGCACGGCAGCGCCCTGATCCACACGCTGAAGTTCGGCGACCACTTCCGCAAGGCCGCGAACGCCACCACGCTGCTCCCGGCCGTGGAGAAGCGCGCGGTCGCCGGAGGCGTCTTCGACATCCCGCTCAAGCACATCACCGACGCCACCGTCCGCTCCCACCACCAGAGCATCGAGGTACGTGTCCCGGACGGCCCGCGCGCCGACGAGATCGTCATCGGCCTCGCCGCCGCCGCGCAGGGCCGCCCGCAGGCCCGCCTCGCCCCGCTCTCCACCGAGCAGTAGGCACCGCCATGGACAAGCCGCCCCTCGTACTCCTGCACGGCGTCGGCCTCGACCGCACCATGTGGGAGCCCGTCACCGCCCTGCTGGCCGACCGCTTCACCGTCGTCGCAATCGACCTGCCGGGGCACGGCGCCCGGCCGCCCGTGCGCGGCGGCGTGACCCTCGCGGAACTCGCCGACGGGGTCGCCGAACACGTCCCGGCCGGCGCGCACCTGGTGGGCTTCTCGCTCGGCGCGCTGGTCGCCCAGCAACTCGCGGTGCACCGGCCGGAGTTGACGCGCACGCTCACCTTCGTCAGCTCGGTCTGCCGCCGCACACCCGACGAGCGGGCGGCCGTCCGGGCCCGGCTGCGGGCCGCCGAGAGCGACTTCGCGGCGAGCACCGAGGCCTCCATCGAGCGCTGGTACACGGGCACCACCGTGCCGGACGGGACCGTCGACCGGACGCGGGCCACGCTGCGCGCCAACGACGTCGACTCCTTCCTCGGCTGCTACCGGGTGTTCGCGCACGCCGACGCCGAGCTCGGCCCGCGCCTCGGTGACATCACGGTGCCGTCCCTGGCGGTGACCGGGGAGAACGATCCCGGATCCACGCCGGAGATGACACACCGGCTCGCCGCCGCGCTGCCCGACTGCCGGGCGGTGATCGTGCCCGGAGCGCGACACATGCTGCCCGTCGAGCGCCCGGAGGCGTTCGCCGAGGCCCTCACGACATTCATCACGCAGAGCGCACAGCTCACCGACGAGAGCGCACCTGGAGAGACCGCACATGTCTGAGCCCACGACGCTCACGACCTGGAAGCACTTCATCGGCGGCAGGTGGGTCGAGCCCGCCGCGGGCGAGTACTTCGACAGCACCGACCCGGCCACGGGCCGCACCCTCTACCGCGCCGCCCGCGGCACCGCCGCCGACATCGACAAGGCAGTCGCCGCCGCGCGCGAAGCCTTCGAGAACCCGGAGTGGCGCGACCTCAGCCAGACCAAGCGGGGCCACCTCCTGCGCCGCCTCGGCGAGCTGATCGCCGAGAACGCCGAGGAACTCGCCCTCATGGAGTCGCGGGACAACGGCAAGCTGCTGCGCGAGATGCGCGGACAGCTCGCCTCGCTGCCCGAGTACTTCCACTACTACGCGGGCCTCGCCGACAAGATCCACGGCGAGACCATCCCCACCTCCGACCGCGCCGTCCTCAACTACACGGCCCGCGAACCCCTCGGCGTCGTCGGCGCGATCACCCCGTGGAACTCGCCGCTGACCCTGACCACCAGCAAGCTGGCCCCCGCCCTGTGCGCGGGCAACACGGTCGTCGTCAAGCCCTCCGAGTACACCTCCGCCAGTGGCCTGCGCCTCGCGGAGCTCGCCCTGGAGGCCGGCTTCCCGCCCGGCGTCGTCAACGTCGTCACCGGGTACGGCGCCGAGGCGGGGCAGCCCCTCGTCGACCACGAGGACCTCGCCAAGATCTCCTTCACGGGCTCCACGGCGACAGGCTCCCGGATCGCCGCGTCGGCCGCGGGCCGCTTCATCGGCTCCACCCTCGAACTCGGCGGCAAGTCCCCGCAGATCGTCTTCGAGGACGCCGACGTGCCGAACGCCGCCATGGGCGTCATCGCCGGAGTCTTCGCCGCGGCCGGACAGACCTGCATCGCCGGCAGCCGCGTCTTCGCCCATCGCTCCGTCTACGACGAACTCCTGGAGCGGGTCTGCGAGCGCGCCAAGTCGATCCGCATCGGCGACCCCCTCGACGAGGCCACCGAACTCGGCCCGCTCGCCTTCGAGGCGCAGCGCGACAAGGTCGCCGCCTACGTCGACCTCGGCCGCGAGGAGGGCGCCCGGGTGCTGACCGGCGGCGCGCCCACCGACGGCGGCACGGGCGGCTGCTTCTACGAGCCGACCGTCCTGGTCGACGTCGACAACAGCATGCGCGTGGTCCGCGAGGAGATCTTCGGCCCGGTCGTGGCGATCATGCCGTTCGACACCGAGGACGAGGTCGTCGGCCTCGCCAATGACACCCAGTACGGCCTCGCCGCCGGGATCTGGACCACCAACCTGTCCCGCGCGCACCGGGTGGCGGGCCGCCTCGACGCGGGCACGGTCTGGGTCAACACCTACCGGGCCATGTCCCCGATGTCACCGCGCCAGGGCTTCAAGGCCAGCGGCGTCGGCGTCGAGCACGGCACCGAGACCATCAAGGAGTACACCCGCCTCAAGAGCGTATGGATCAACACGAGCGAGGAGCCCGTGGCCGATCCGTTCACGATGCGGAGCTGACGCCCGCCATGCCGCAGATCACCGTCACGCTCGCCGAGGGCCGCACCCCCGAGCAGATCAGGACCCTGCAGCACGAGGTCCACGAGGCCGTGCTGCGTTCGATCGACACCCGCCCCGAGTACATCCGGGTCGTCGTCCACGAGGTGCCCGCCACCCACTGGTCCACAGGAGACACCACGCTCGCGGAAATGCGAGCCACCACCGTGGAGACCACCCCCACCGCAGAGAAGGAGCTGTCATGAGGTTTTCGCTGTTCGTGCACATGGAGCGCTGGGACGAGAGCACCTCGCACCGCGAACTCTTCGAGAACCTCACCGAGTTGACGCAGATGGCGGAGGCCGGCGGGTTCAGCACGGTGTGGGTCGGCGAGCACCACGCCATGGAGTACACGATCTCGCCCAGCCCGATGCCGATCCTCGCGCACCTGGCGGCGAAGACCGACACCATCCGGCTCGGCGCGGGCACCATCATCGCCCCGTTCTGGCACCCGATCAGGGCCGCGGGGGAGACCGCGCTCCTCGACGTGATCAGCAACGGCCGCGCCGAGGTGGGCATCGCCCGCGGCGCGTACCAGATCGAGTTCGACCGCCTCGCCGACGGTCTGAAGGCGAGCGACGGCGGCAAGCACCTGCGCGAACTCGTCCCCGCTGTAAGGGCGTTGTGGCAGGGCGACTACGCCCACGACGGCGAGATCTGGCAGTTCCCGACCTCGACCAGCGTGCCCAAGCCAGTGCAGCAGCCCACCCCGCCGATGTGGGTCGCCGCCCGCGACCCCGCGTCGCACGACTTCGCCGTCGCGCAGGGCTGCAATGTGATGGTGACCCCGCTGATGAAGGGCGACGAGGAGGTCGCCGCGCTCAAGGAGAAGTTCGACACCGCCGTGGCCAACCACCCCGAGGTGGAGCGCCGCCCCGACATCATGGTGCTGCGACACACCCACGTGCACGCCCCGGAGGACACCGAGGGCTGGCGCCCGGCGGCCGAGGGCATCAACAAGTTCTACCGGACCTTCGACGCCTGGTTCGGCAACAAGGCGACGCCGGACAACGGCTTCCTCGAGCCCAGCCCCGAGGAGAAGTTCGCCGAGCGCCCCGAGTTCGCCCCGGAGGCCCTGCGCAGGACGGCGATGATCGGCACGCCCGCCGAGGTGATCGAGCGGCTGCGCGGATACGAGGAGCTGGGCGTCGACGAGTACAGCTTCTGGATCGACAACACGCTCTCGCACGAGGAGAAGCGCGAGTCGCTGAAGCTGTTCATCAAGGAGGTCGTCCCGGCCTTCCAGTAGGCCCGGCGGCCCCCACGGCATTGCCCGCCTTCTTGTATGGCAATTCCGGGTTTCCCTGTCAATTGACGCCACGCGTCCCCGAAGACTAGGTTCTCGTGCCATGCAAGAGCCCAATAGCCTCGCACGCAGGCCGCTGCAGCAGACCAGCATGCAGGCGAAGGTCGCCGAAGAGCTGCGCCGGATGATCATCAGCGGGGAGCTGCCACCGCGCTCCAGCCTCTCCGAGATGACGCTGTCGCAGACCTTCGGCGTCAGCCGCACCCCGATCCGTGAGGCCCTCAAGCAGCTCCAGATCGAGGGCCTGGTGGAGGTGCGCCCGCGGGTCGGCACGTTCGTCGCCGTGCCCTCGCGCCGCGAGATCACGGAGCTCTTCCAGATGAAGGAACTCCTGGAAGGCGCGGCGGCCCGCCTCCTCGCCTTCCGCGGCAACGTCCCCGAGGTGGAACGCCTCGCCGCCAACATGAGCGCCGCCGACGAGGCGGTGCGCGCCGGCGACTCGGAGCAGTACGAGAAGCTGGTGCACGACTTCCACGAGCTGATCATGGTCGGGGCCGACAACTCCAAGCTGGAGGCCCACTACCGCACCCTGATGAACCAGCTCGCCTACGCCCGCCTCGTCCGCACCTCCCTGTCCCAGCCGGGCCGCCTGACCGAGTCCGACCACGAGCACCACCGCGTCCTCGACCTCATCCGCGCCAAGGACGGCGACGGCGCGGAGCGCGTGATGCGCGAGCATGTGCGCCGCAGTCACCAGGCGCTGATGGCGGGGATGGACGACGACCGGTTCAAGGACTGAGCGGCCCCGCCGGAATTCGGGTGCGGCGACGGTCACCCGTGGTGTCTCATCGTCGCCATGGCCATCGAGTTGAGGACACCCGGCGTCGACGAGCTGGACGAGGCCGTCGACGCGCTGCGCGCGTGGCAGCACGACGCCGCGCCGATGCAGCTGCACCCCGGCGACCTGGGCTGGTTCCGGCGCAGGGGCGCGGAGCGGGCCGCCGCTTCGGTGCGGACGTGGTGGCGTGACGGGCGGGTGGTCGCCGTCGGACTGCTCGACGGTCCCACCCTGCTGCGGCTGACCCTTGAGCCGGGAGCCCACCAAGACACGGAGCTGGCGCAGCAGTTGCTGGCGGATGTGGGTGATCCGGGGCGCGGAGTGCTGCCCGAGGGGGCCGTCGACATCGAGGCTCCCAGCGGCGTCCTGCTGGACGACCTCCTGGACGATGCCGGCTGGGTCACCGGTGAGGCGTGGACGCCGCTGACCCGCGACCTCAGCGAGCCGGTCGACCCTCCGGTCGTGCGGATCGAGGTGGCGGGGGAGGACCGGGCGGAGGCGTACGCGGCCGTGCACCGGGCGGCGTTCGACGGGTCGACGTTCGCCGCGGAGCAGTGGCACGCGATGGCCGCCGGGTCGCCGCACGCGCAGCCGCGGTGTCTGCTCGCGTACGACGAGGAGGGCGCGGCGGTGGCGGCGGTGACCGTGTGGTCGGCCGGGCCGGGGCGGCCCGGACTGCTCGAACCGATGGGTGTGCACCGGGACCATCGCGGCCGGGGGCACGGGGTGGCGATCTGCGTCGCCGCGGCGACCGCGCTCCGCGAACTCGGTGCGTCGAGCGCCCGCGTGGGCACACCGAGCGCCAACACCGCGGCCGTTGCCACCTACAGGGCGGCGGGCTTCCGGCCGATGCCCGAGGTCACGGACCGCTGCCGCAAGCCCGAGGACGGGATCTAGTCGCCCACCGTGCCGTCGGCCATCTCCCGCAGGACGTCGATGTGTCCGTTGTGGCGCGAGGTCTCCTCGATCAGGTGCATGAGGATCCAGCCGAGGGTGACATGGGTGCCGTCCCTGACCGGGCGCTTCGCCGTGGCCAGCAGATCGGTCCCGGCGACGAGGTCGCGGTAGCGGGCGCTCTGCTCCTCGTACTCGGCGACGAGTTGGGGGACGGGCGTCTGCGCGCCGAGGCGCATCTCGCGGTCCGGGTCCTCGTCCGTCCACGGGCCCGCGTCCTCCTCGCCGAGGAAGATCACCTGGAACCAGTGGTACTCGACCCACCGAAGGTGGTTGATCAGGCCGCCCAGCGTCATGAGGGGCGAGCCGGGCAGCGGCGCCGCGCCCCCGTGCTCGGGCGCGAGGCCGGCGCACTTGGCGACGGCCGTGGCGCGCGCGTAGTCGAGGAAGGTCGTGAGCATCGTGCGCTCGTCCCAGGACGGCGGCATGTCGGTGCGGGTCATGGCGTGATCCTGGCACGCGCCGACAGGGGGTGGTACCGGTTATCGGCGCAGCGTCACGCCGCCCCGGCCCCGTCCAGCCGCTCCCGCAGCGTGCCCGCGAACTCCTCGGCGCGGCCCAGCTGTTTGCGCAGATCCGCGACGCGGTCGGCCGCCGCCTGCTCGAAGTGGCGTACGCGGTCGAGGAGTTGCTCCCGCTCCTCGCCCTCGGGAGCCGGGGTCGCGTCGAGGCGGTCCGTGGCGTCCAGGAGGTCCCGCATCTGGTCGAGGGTGAAGCCGAGGGGCTTCATGCGGCGGATCACCATCAGGCGGGCCACGTCGTTCTCGGTGTAGAGGCGGAAGCCGCCCTGGGAGCGGGCGGACGGGATGACGAGACCCGTCTCCTCGTAGTGCCGGATGGTGCGCAACGACAGCTCGGTCCGCGTGGCGACCTCGCCGATCTGCATGTGCTCGCTGCTCACGCGGCGCCTTTCTCCGTGTCTGCGTGGTGTCACCGAGGCCACAGTCGGCGACGCCGATCTCTACCCTAACGTCAGGGTAGAGTTGCTGGTCGTCAGGGTCGGCCGTGCGCCGCCCGCCCTTCCGTACGCACAGGCCGCGCGACGCCGGTGTGCCCGACCACGACAGGTTACTTTCTCTTGTCCCCCTCCTCCGCGCCTTCCGTCCCGTCCCCGGCCGCCCGGCTGCGGCGCCTGCGCCGCCCCGACTGGTGGTCCGACCCGAAGGTGTGGCGCACCGAGATCCTGGGCGGGCTCGTGGTGGGGCTCGCGCTGATCCCCGAGGCGATCTCGTTCTCGGTCATCGCGGGCGTCGATCCGCAGATCGGGCTCTTCGCCGCGTTCACCATGGCGGTGACCATCTCCATCGTGGGTGGACGGCGCGCCATGATCTCGGCCGCCACCGGCGCCGTCGCGCTGGTGATCGCGCCGCTCAACCGGGAGCACGGGTTCGGGTATCTGGTCGCCGCGGTGATCCTGGCCGGTGTGTTCCAGATCGTCCTCGGCGCGCTCGGGGTGGCCAAGCTGATGAGGTTCGTGCCGCGCAGCGTGATGGTCGGCTTCGTCAACGCGCTCGCGATCATGATCTTCATGGCCCAGGTGCCCGAGATGACGGACGTGCCGTGGGCCGTCTATCCGCTGATCGTCGCCGGGCTCGCGCTGATGGTGTTCTTCCCGAAGGTCACCAAGGCGGTGCCGGCGCCGCTCGTCTCCATCGTCGTCCTGACCGTCATCACCGTCGCCGCCGGAATCGCCGTGCCGACCGTGGGGGACAAGGGCGAGCTGCCGTCCTCGCTGCCGGTGCCGGGGCTGCCGGACGTGCCGTTCACCTTCGAGACGCTGAAGATCATCGCCCCGTACGCGCTCGCCATGGCGCTCGTCGGGCTGATGGAGTCCCTGATGACGGCCAAGCTCGTCGACGAGATCACCGACAGCCGCTCGTCCAAGACCCGCGAGTCGATCGGCCAGGGCATCGCCAACATCGTCACCGGGTTCTTCGGCGGCATGGGCGGCTGCGCCATGATCGGGCAGACGATGATCAACGTGAAGGTGTCGGGGGCCAGGACCCGTCTGTCCACGTTCCTCGCGGGCGTGTTCCTGATGGTGCTGTGCGTGGTCTTCGGGCCCGTCGTCTCCGAGATCCCGATGGGCGCGCTGGTCGCCGTCATGGTGATGGTGTGCTTCGCGACGTTCGACTGGCACTCCATCGCGCCGAAGACACTGAAGCGGATGCCGACCGGCGAGCTCGTCGTGATGGCCCTGACCGTCGTGGTCGTGGTCGCCACCAGCAACCTCGCGATCGGTGTCGTCGTCGGCTCGATCACCGCGATGGTCGTCTTCGCCCGCCGCGTCGCCCACGTCGCGAACGTCACCTCGGTCGCCGACCCCGACGGGGGCCAGGTCGTCTACTCGGTCACCGGCGAGCTCTTCTTCGCCTCGTCCAACGAGCTGGTGACCCAGTTCGACTACGCGGGCGACCCCGACAAGGTCGTCATCGACCTCTCCGCGACCCATGTCTGGGACGCCTCCTCGGTCGCCGCGCTCGACGCCATCGAGGCGAAGTACGCGGAGCGCGGCAAGAGCGTCGAGATCGTCGGCTTCAACCCGGACAGCGCGGCGCTGCACGGCAAGCTCAGCGGCGAACTCACCGGCAGCGCCTGAGCCGGAGCCGGTCCTACTTGGGCTCGGTCGCGATCTGGATGAGGTTGCCGCAGGTGTCGTCGAGGACGGCCGTCGTGATCGGGCCCATCTCCAGCGGCTCCTGGGTGAAGTGCACGCCGAGCGCGGTCAGCCGCTCGTACTCGGCCTGCACGTCGTCGACGGCGAACTGGGCGAGCGGGATGCCGTCCGCGATCAGCGCGTCCCGGTAGGGCTTGACGGCCGGGTGGCCCGAGGGCTCCAGGAGCAGCTCGGCGGCGTCGGGCTCCTCCGAGGACACGACGGTGAGCCAGCGGGCCTCGCCCAGGTCCACGTCGTGCTTCTTCTTGAAGCCGAGGATCTCGGTGTAGAAGTGCGCCGCCTTGGCCTGGTCGTCGACGAAGACGCTGGTCATGTGGATCTTCATGGGGTGCTCTCTTCCGGTTGGGGCCCCGTGGTACCTGGCTCGAGCCACCGCTGGGATATCTCCCGCAGCGGGGCGGTGTTCAGGTCGTGGAACTTGTAGCGGCCCTCCCGCCTGGACTCGACGAGACCGGCCGCCTCCAGCACCGCGAGGTGCTGGGAGACGGCCTGCCTGGACAGGTTCAGCCGATGCTTCATGGTCAGCCGGGAGCAGATCTCGAACAGCGTCTGCCCCGACTTCTGCGTCAGCTCGTCGAGGATCGTGCGGCGGGTGGGGTCGGCCAAGGCTTTGAAAAGGTCATCGGCCACGACCACAGCATAGGCAAGTGGTGGCTTGCCTATCAACCGGAAGGCGTCGAACGGGTCACTGGGCGCGCCCCGCCACCTTCTCCTCGAACGCGGCGAGCGCCGCCGCGCCGACCGCCTTGTCCTGCTCCCCGTTCCCCCCGCTGACGCCGACGGCGCCGATGACCTGGCCCTCGTACACGATGGGGAAGCCGCCGACGAACGCGGCGAAGCGGCCGGGGTGCATGTGCTGGATGCCGAACGCCTCGTTGCCGGGGAGGGCGGGGCCCTTCGGTGTCTCGTTGAAGAGGTGGGTGGCGCGCTGGTGGCCCGCCGCCGTGAACGCCTTCGCGATGGCGATCTCCACGCCGGTGAGGCGGGCGCCGGTCATGCGGTGCAGGGCGATGGGGTGGGCGCCGTCGTCGGCGATGCAGATCGTCTGCTTCACGCCGACCCGCGCGGCCTCGGCCTCGGCGGCCTCCAGCATGATCACGGCGTCTTCGAGGGTGAGGCGGTGGATGGTGTGCATGCGGTCCCTCCCAGGGGCGTGCGGGTACGTGGGTGTCAGCGGCCGGCGAGCGCGTCGCAGTAGACCGTCTTGGTGTCCGTCACGAAGTCGAGGGCGCCGCGCCCGCCCTCGGGGAACGCGCCGGAGCTGGAGGCGCCCCAGCCGCCGAACGGGGGCGCGACGCCGTTGCCCGTGGTGCGCTGGTTGACCTTGACGATGCCGTGCCGCGCGGCGCGCACGAAGCCGTCCGTCGTGCCCAGGTCGCGGGTGTGCACGGCGGTGACGAGGCGGTGGGCGTCGCCGTTGAGGGCGGCCAGCGCCGCGTCGGGACCGTCCACCGGGACGACCGAGAGCAGCGGGCCGAAGACCTCCGCCGTGATCACCGGGTGGTCGGCGGGGACGTCGGTGAGGAGCGTCGGCAGCAGCCAGTGGCCCGACGGGTCCGCGCCGGGGACCAGGGCGCCCTGCGCGAGCGCCCGCGCGCCCGCCGTCAGCGCCGAGTCCAGGAGCCCGGCGACCCGCTCCCGTTGCGCCGCCGTTGCCGCCGGGCCCATCCCCGCGGCCGGGTCGTCGCCGGGCCCGACGGCCAGCTTGGCCGTGCGCTCCGCCAGCAGTTCGGTGAACTCGGCCGCCACGGAACGGTCCACCAGGACCCGGTCCGTCGCCGTGCACACCTGCCCCGTGAGACCGAAGGCACCGGCCGCGACCTCCGTCGCCGCGTGCTCCAGGTCGGCGTCGGAACACACCAACGCCGCGTTGTGCCCGCCGAGTTCGAACTGCGTACGGACACCGGGGCGCACGGTGCGGTGCAGCAGCGCGCCCGTCCGGTCCGAGCCCGTGAAGCTGACGGCACGGACCTCCGGGGCGCCGATCAGTGCCGCCATCGCCTCCGGATCGTCGCCCTGCACCACCCGCAGCGCCTCCTCGGGCACCCCGCCGCGATGGCAGGCCGCGGCGAGCCGGGCGCCGACGCCAGGCGTCACCGGCGACGGCTTGAAGACCACCGTGTTGCCCGCCGCGAGCGCCGGGGCGAGCTTGCGGGCCGCGAGCGACAGCGGGAAGTTCCACGGCGTGACGGCGACGACGACACCGAGCGGAACACGCCGCGTCCAGGCGGAGACGCCCGCGGACTCGGCCGGGTACGTGGTGCCCTCGACCATGAAGGCCAACTGCGCCGCGAGCCGGAACTGCTCGACGGTCTTGGCCACTTCGCCGCGCGCCGCGCCGAGCGTCTTGCCCTCTTCCGCGCAGATCAGGGCCGCGATCCCCGCGGCGTCCTCCGCGAGCGCGGCCGCCGCGCCGTGCAGCGCCTCCGCGCGCCGCCCGGCCGTCGCGTCGGCCCAGGAGGGGAAGGCCGACGCGGCCGTGCGCACCGCGTCGGCCGCTTCGGCCGCGCTCGCGGCGGGTACCTCGGTGACCTGTCGGTGCGGTGCGGCCGGGTCGAAGGATGTCACCACCGCCGGTGATCGACCCCGGGAGGTGGTCTGGTGCGCAAGTGGGTTCTGAGTCAAGATGACCTCCACGTTCTCGTCGGCCCCGACCGCGTCAACCGCGTCATTGATGTGTTCCCGTGCCCCCCAGCATTCGTCGCGAAGGTGCCGGGCGGCTTCGTACATTCCGCACCTTCGCCGCAGGAGGATGTAGGCAGATGGCACACGACGTAGCGCACAAAAGGGAGTTGACGGTCGAAAGGCTCCTCGCGGAGCCCGCCGTCGGAGGGCGGCTCCTCGGCGGCAAGGCGGGGCTCCGGCAGCCGGTGACCTGGTGTCTGCCGCTCGCCGAACTGCCGCCGGGGCCGGGCCCCGAGCGGCCCGCGGCGGGCGTGGACCTGGCGGGGATCGTGGTGTTCGCGCCGGTGGCCGAGCTGACCTGTGCGCCCGACTGCCGGCGGCTGCTGGCCGGGCTCGCCGCACGCGGCGTCGCCGCCGTGCTCGCCCGCCCGCAGCCGCACGCCGAACCGGACTTCGGGCCGCTGATGCGGGCGGCCGACGCCGCGGACCTACCGCTGGTGCGGCTCGCGCCGGAGGCCACGTACCACCACATCGGGCGGCTCGTGGCGACGAAGACGATCGCGGACAGCGCCCATGTCCTGGAGTACGGCGTGCGTGTGCACCGCACGCTGGGGGAGGTGTTCGCCTCCGGCTCCGGGCTTCCCGCGCTCGCCCGGTCCATGGCCACCCTCGCGGGCGCCTCCGTGCTCATCATGGACGAGGTGGGCGGGCTGTTGTCCCGCGCCGAGCGGGAGCGGACCGCCACGGACGCGGCGTGGCAGGAGCTCGCGGACGCCGTGCACGCCGAGCAGGGGCCGTTCGTGGCGGCGGCCCCGGGACACGGCCACGCCACCGCCACCGACCTCGACGTGTCCTGGGGCGACGGACGGGTGCACGTGGTCACCGCTCAGGTACGGGTCGCGGGCGAGCCGTACGGGACGGTGGCCGTCGTCGAACCCGAGGCGTCGCCCGCCGCGCACGACCTCGCCCAGCACCGGGTGATCGTCGAACAGGGCGCGCCGCTCGTCGCCTCCGAGATCCTGCGGCAGCGCTCGGTCGTCGAGGCGGAGGAGCGTGCGCGCGACGACTTCCTCGACACCCTCGTGCACGGCCGCTTCACCGACGCGCACGAACTCGGGGCCAGGTCACGGCACTACCGCTTCGACACGGACGCGGAGCACGCGGTGTTCGTCGCGTCCGTGCCGTACGCGGGCCCGGTCAGGGCGCAGTCGCTGCCGCGCGCGGTGGGTGCGCTGCGGAGCGGGCCCGGCTTCACGATGGCGGCGCTGATGGGGCAACTGCTCGTGGTGGTCGCCGAGTTCGGAGCCGACGCGGGCAAGGGGGCGCAGGCGCGGTTCGGGCGGCAGCTCCAACGGCTCGTCCGCGACCGGACGTCCGCAGGTGTGCAGGTGGCGTACGGGCGGGCCGCGCTCGGGGCGGCCGGTGTCGCGGCGAGCTACCGGGAGGCGCGGATCGCCTTGGAGCTGTCGGGCCGTGTGCGGGTGGCGGAGGTGTGCGGCTACGACGAGCTGCAGGTGTTCGCGGCGGTCGAGGCGGCGGCGAACTCGGCGCAGGGCCGGGAGTTCGCCCACGAGGTCCTCGAACCACTGCGCCGCGCGGACGGGCAGACCGGGAACCTGGAGGAGGTGGTGCTCGCCTACATAGCCGAGTCCGGCAACCTCAACGCGGCGGCCCGCCGCCTCCAACTGCACCGCAACACCATGCTGTACAAGCTGGAGCGTGCCTCGCGGGCCCTCGGCATGGACGTACGGGTCTCGGAGACGCAGTTCACGGTGTGGCTCGCCCATCGGATCGAGACACTGAACGACTCGCTGCGGGTGCTGCAGGCGGAGCTGGCGCCTCCGGCGTAGGGACCTTCGTGGGTGTGCCGGTGTCCCGCCCGACCGAAGCCACCACGACCCCGGCCGCCGCGAGCCCCGCACACACCGCGAACACCCGCACAAGGCCTGCCGGTTGGGTGCCGAGGAGTGCGACGGACGCCGCCCCCAGTGACGTCGCCCCGAAGCGGATCAGGCTGAACAGGCCGAGGCCCGCCCCCGTCCGCCCGGCCTGCGAACGCGAGGCACCCGTGGCCGCCGGGGTCTGCACGAACGCGATGCCCGCCCCGGTCAGCACGAGCGCACCCACCACCGGCCACACCCCCACGCCCACCCCGGTCCCGACCGCGAGCAGCACCGCCCCAGCGAGCAGTGCCACGAGCCCCCACCGCATGACACCCCGGCCGCCGTACCGCTCCGTGCACCGCCCGGCCACCGGCGCCAGCGAGGCCATCGCCAACGGCAGCGCCAGGACCGCGAGTCCCGTACGGGACTGCGACAGGCCCTGCGTGCCGACGAGGTACGCCGGGGTGGCCAGGAGCACCGCGCCCAGGACGAACATCTGCGCCGCCGCAGCGAACGACGAACGCACATAGCGGAGTTCGGCCAGGTGTCGCGGGCGCAGGAAGGGCTCGGTCCGGCCGCGTTCGACCAGCAGGAACGCCCCGAGCGCGAGCACCCCGGCAGCCGCCGCACCCCACACCACGGGCGCACCCGCCCCCTGCGAGGGCAGTGCCGAGGCCGCGACGAGCAGCAGCGCCGCCCCGCACGTCAGCGTCAGCGCTCCGGCCCCGTCCAGGCGCGGCCGCACCCGCGAGCGGTCGTCGCGAGGGAGCAGCAGCCACCCGCCGGCCACGACGAGCACGGACAGCGGCACGATCTGCCAGAACACCGCACGCCAGCCGAGGAGTTCGGACAGCAGGCCGCCGGTGGTCGGGCCGAGCGCCTGCCCCGCCCCGTTCGCGGCCGCCCACAACGACAGCGCCCTGCCCCGCCGTTCCTCGCCGAGCACCTGCACGACGAGGACCATCACCACCGGAAGCACGGGCGCCGCCGACAGGCCCTGGAGCATGCGGAACGCCACGAGCAGCGGCAGGTTCGGGGCCAGCGCCGCGCCCGCCGCGCCGAGGACCATCGAGGCCATCGACGCGCACAGCACCCGCCGGTGCCCGAACCGGTCGCCCAGCCACCCGGACAGCGGCATCAGCGCCGCGAGTGTCACCGGGAACGCGGTCGCGACGAGCACACCCCGGCCGAGCGGCGCGTGCAGATCGGCCAGGATCGCCGTCATCGGAACGTTCACCACGGTGTTCGCCATCGTCGTGGTCAACGTCGCGGTGAGCAGGGGGAGCAGACCAAGGCGGGTGGCGATCATGCCCGGAGTATGCCCGCGCACACCCGCCGCGAGCCACGTGCAAGGTGCCCCCGATTCCGGTGCGCGGCAGGGCACTTCGCACATGCCCCGCCGATGGGTCACCGGACCGAAATCCATCGGAAACGGGAGGTGTCACGGACCCGCACACTGCACAAATAATGTCGCCGACAATGTGCATCGTCCCCCTGTGGCCTGGCAGCCGGGGTCGTCAGCATGCCCGTCAACCACCCGACAACCAACGGACTTCGGCCCCGCAGCGCCGGGCGCCGGGTAGGGAGTGCGGACGTGGAACTCACTGCTGCGCACTGGACGTATCTCGCGGGGGTAGTCGTCATCATCGGCGTGATGATCGCGCGCCGGAACATCGTGGTACCGGCCGTCCTCGCGACCTTCCTGACGGCCTGGGCCTACAGCGGCGACCTCGTCAAGGGACTCGCCTCGATCTTCACCGCGAGCCTGACGGCCGCCGGTGAACTCTTCTCCATCTTCCTCATCATCGCCATCATCACCGCGCTGCTCGGAGGCCTGCGCGCGATGGGCGCCGAGCAGCGCATGGTGCGCCCGTTCCGCGGGCTCATGCGGGGCGGCCGGGCAGCGTTCCTGACCATCGCCGCCGCCACGTACTTCATCAGTCTCTTCTTCTGGCCGACGCCCGCCGTGCCCCTCATCGGCGCGATCCTGCTGCCCGCCGCGATCCGGGCCGGGCTCCCCGCGATGACCGCGGGCGCGGTGATGGCCATCGCGGGGCAGGGCATGGCGCTCTCCAGCGACTACGTCATCCAGGTCGCGCCGGGGCTCTCCGCGAAGGCGGCCGGGGTGGGCACCGGCGCGGTCGCGGACCGGGCCATGGTGCTCTCGCTGATCACGGGCGCGGTGGCGCTGATCTATCTGTACCTGCGGGGGCGGCGCTCCTTCGGGCTGGCGAGCGACGAGCACGAACTGCGCTGGCTCGCCCAGAAGAACGGGCTGGACACCGGCGCCGAGGTGCAGCTCGGCGGCTCGCCCGGAGCGCGCGGCATCGGTAAGGGGGCGGCCGCCGCGGCCGCGACCCGCGCCGCCACCGACGGGGACACCGCCACGCAGGTCCTCGAACCCGCACCGGAGGCGGTCGCGGCGCCGCCGAAGCCCGAACCGGTGCGCCGCTCCCGGCTGTTCGCCGTGCTCGTCCCGGTCACCTTCGCCGCCATCGTCGGCTACATGCTCCTCGGCAAGTTCACGAACGTCGTCGGTGAGGTGCAGGGCGACGAGGCCGCCGGTCTCGTCGGCGGTGTCGCGATGCTGCTGCTGTTCGCGGCGGTCTTCAGCATCGACGGCAGCCACGGACTGACCACCGCCGCCTCGCACGTCGTGGACGGCCTGGTGTTCGCGTTCAAGGCGATGGGTGTCGTCGTGCCCATCGCGGGCTTCTTCTTCCTCGGGAACGCCGAGTTCATCTCGCAGATCACCGGCGTGCACGACGCCAAGCCGCCGGCACTCCTCTTCGACCTGGTGGCCTCCGTCGACCAGCACATCCCCGACAACGGCTTCATGCTGTCGTTCGCCATCCTGGTCATCGGCATGATCACGGGCCTGGAGGGCTCCGGCTTCGCGGGCCTGCCGCTGACCGGCTCGCTCGCGGGGGCGCTCGGCCCGGCCGCGCACACCGACCCGGCGACCCTTGCCGCCGTCGGCCAGATGGGCTCGGTGTGGACCGGCGGCGGCACCCTCATCGCCTGGTCCTCGCTGCTCGCCGTCGCCGGCGTGGCACGGGTGCCCGTGCAGGAACTCGTACGCCACTGCTTCCTGCCCGTGGTCGCGGGACTCGCGGCGGCGACGGCGCTCGCCACGGTGCTGTTCTGACCCACGCGGGGAGCCGTCCGGCACTGTGCACAGAGATCGCCGCGGGGCCTGTGCACAAACACCATCCACCTCTCAAGTCGCCCCGCCTACTTTGGAGTCATCCGGAAAGCGGAAAGGACGCCGCAATATGACCGAGCTTCTCTCCAGGGACGAATTCCGCAGCGCTCTCGAAGACGCCATCAAGGGCCGCGAGGCCAAGAACGCCTCCTTCAGCAGGGCGTGGGCGGACGGCGAACTCAAGCGGGAGCATTTCGCGCGCTGGGCCGAGAACCACTATCACTACGTCGGCCCCTTCGCCGACTACCTCGGCTACATCTACGGAAACACCCCGGACGAATTCACCGGCGCCAAGGACTTCACCCTCCAGAACATGTACGAGGAGGAGATCGCGGACATCCGCCACACCGATCTCCTCATCCGTTTCGCGGAGGCCTGCGGCACCACGCGCGAGCGCGTCGAGGACCCGTCCAACATGAACGCGGTCACCCGCGGGCTCCAGTCCTGGTGCTACGCCGTGGCGATGCGCGAGCACTTCGTCGTCGCCACCGCCGCGCTCGTCGTCGGCCTCGAATCGCAGGTCCCGAGCATCTACAAGAAGCAGATCGTTCCGCTGCGCGGGTCCTACGGATTCACCGAGGACGAGATCGAGTTCTTCGAACTCCACATCACCTCGGATGTCGTGCACGGCGAACGCGGCTATCAGATCGTGCTCGACCACGCCGACACCCCGCAATTGCAGCAGCGCTGCCTCCAATTCGTGCGCTGGGGCGCCGAGATGCGCTTCGCGTACACGAAGGCGCTCTACGACACGTATGTCAGCCCGGATCTGGAGCGGACCGCGGCGGCGTGACGGAAGGCCGGAAGGGGGCGGCCCGTGCCGCCCCCTTCCGTGTCCCACAGACCTGACCGAAAGAACAGGGAGGGAGCCCATGTCCGACTGGGTGGACGTCGCCGAATTCGCCGATCTCAGCAGGCGCCGCAAGAAACTCGTGACCGTCGGCGACACCCGTATCGCCCTCTTCCACGACGCCGGCGAGGTCTACGCGTTCGCCGACGCCTGCGTGCACAAGGGCAAGGCCCTGTCCCGCGGCACCGTCCTGGGCGGCCGCCTGATCTGCCCCGGCCACCAGTGGGCCTTCGACCTGCGCACCGGACAGGCGGACGACCGGGACGAGTGCCAGCCCGGCTACCCGGTGCGGGTGGCGGACGGCCGGGTCCAGGTCGACGCGGAGTCCCTCACGGCCGCCGCGGCGGCCCTGCCCGTACAGGAGTGAGCCCCATGCCCGAGCAGCCCGAGACACCCCGCAGCGTCGCCGTCGTCGGCGCGGGCCAGAGCGCCGCCGTCGCCGCCCGCACCCTGCGCCGCCGCGGCTTCACCGGAACCATCACGCTGATCGGCGACGAACCGTACGCCCCCTACCAGCGCCCGCCGCTCAGCAAGGAACTCCTCGACGGCTCGCAGGGGCCCGAGGACGCCGAGCTGCTCTCCGAGGCATGGTGCCGCGACAACGACATCACGCTCCGGCTCGGCACCGAGGCCCGCCGCATCGACACCGCGGGCCGCGCCGTGGAACTCGACGACGGCGCCCGTGTCCCCGCCGACCGCGTCCTGCTCGCCACCGGGGCCCGCGCCCGCAGGCTGCCGGGCATCCCCGAGGACGACGAGCGGATCGTGCACCTGCGGGGCATGGCCGACGCGCTGCGCCTGCGCGATCTCCTGAAGCCCGGCGGGCGCGTCGTGATCGTCGGCGCCGGGTTCGTCGGTTCCGAGGTCGCCTCCACGGCGCTCGCCCGAGGTGTCACCCCGGTCGTCATCGAACAGGCGCGGGTGCCGCTCGCGGGCGTGCTCGGCGCGCGGCTCGGCGGATTCTGCGCGGACCTGCAGCGCACCAGCGGCGTCGAGCTGCACACCGGCGAGACCGTCAGCACGGTCCGTACGACACCAGACGCCGTCGTGGTCACCACGACGAGCGGTCTCGAGGTGGCGGGCGACGCCGTCGTCGTCGCGGTCGGCGCGCTCCCCAACACGGAGGTGGCCCGCGCCTCGGGCCTGTCCGTGTCCAACGGCGTCCTCGTCGACGAGCACTGCCGCACCAGCGTGCCCGGCGTGTACGCGGCCGGTGACATCGCCAACCACAAACACCCGCTGTACGACCGGTGGGTGCGCGTCGAGCACTTCGACAACGCCAACAAGCAGGCGATGGCCGCGGCGAAGAACATCCTGGGCCGGAGCGTGGTGTACGACGACCCGCACTGGTTCTGGTCCGACCAGTTCGGCCTCAATCTCCAGCACTGCGGCGACCCGCACGGCTGGGACCGCCTGGTGGTCCGCGGCTCGCTCGACGAGCGCGACTTCATCGCCTTCTACCTGGCCGACGGCGTCCTGCGGGCGGCCTTCGCCGCGGAGCGCGGCGGCGACGTGTACGCGGCGAAGGAACTCGTCGCACGCGGCGCCCGCCCCGACCCCGAACTCCTCGCCGACGAGGACACGGACCTGATGGAACTCATGGAACGCACGGAGCTCGCGGAGCCGGTCGCCGACGCGGCCGCGACAGGGGGGAACTGACGGTGGAGACGGAACTCGAGTACGTGAAGGTGGCCCGCTCGGGTCAGGTCCCCGAAGGTGTCGTGCGCCGCTTCTTCGTGGGTGACCTGGAACTCGCGGTGTCCCGCTTCGAAGGCGATGTGTACGTGAGCGCCAACTACTGCACCCACCTCGCCTGCCACCTGTCCGCCGGCAAGGTCACCGAGGACGGACTGCTCTGCTCCTGCCACGGCAGCGTCTTCGACTTCACGACCGGCGAGCCGCTGTCACCGCCCGCGGTGAAGCCGATCAAGGTCTATCCGGCGCGGGAGGAGAACGGCGAGATCCTCGTGGGAGGCCTGTGACCGAAGCGTCCCCGGGCCGCCACGCTCGGTGAGCGGACGGCCCGTCAGGCGCGTCGTCCACATGGTGGACGACCCAACTGGCCGCTACCGGCCGAAACTTGGCGCGCGACACAACGCCCGGTGTCGCGTTTGCCCCTATTTGTGCATTTAATGTGACGGGAGACGTCACCCCACGCGTCGGTCCCAGCACATCAGAACGGGCGTCCCACGGATGAAAATCAGCTTTCTGCTCTTCAATGCCTACGGCATCGGCGGCACCATCCGCTCCACGATGAACCTCGCGGGCGCACTCGCGGCGGCGGGCCACGAAGTGGAGATCGCATCGGTCGTGCGATCCAGAGAACACCCCGCATTGACGCCAGCACCCGGAGTGAGGATCCGTCCGCTCGTCGACGCGCGGCGCGGCTCCGCCGCCTTCGACCCGGAGCACGATCCGGAGGCCTCTCCCTCGAAGCTGTACCTCCGCGCCGACGGACCGTACGCACACTGCAGCACCCTCACCGACCGACGCGTCGTCGAGTGGCTGGAGGGAACCGACGCCGACGTGATCGTCGGGACCCGGCCCGGCATCAACGTCATGCTCGCCGAGCACGGACCCCGCAGGGCCCTGCGCATCGGGCAGGAACACCTCACGCACAGCATGCACAAGCCGGCCATCCAGTCGGCGCAGGACGAGGCGATCGCCGCCCTCGACGCCTTCACCACCGTCTCCTACGCCGACGCCGAGTGCTACCGCGAAGCCCTGCCCGGGGTCGACACCGAGATCCGCTGCATCCCCAACGCGGTCCCCGTACCGGACGTCGCCGCCTCCACCGGACGCAACAAGGTGGTCGTGGCCGCCGGCCGCCTCATCCCCGTGAAGAACTACGCCCTGCTCATCGAGGCCTTCGGCCACGTCGTGGCCAAGCGCCCCGACTGGTCGCTGCGCCTCTACGGGCGGGGCCGGCTCGCGGGGCGGCTGCGCGCGCAGGTCATGGCGGCGGGCCTCAGCAACCACGTACGGCTCATGGGCGCCGTCGCCCCCATCGAGCCCGAGTGGGCGAAGGGATCCATCGCGGCGGTCTCCTCGAACGCCGAGTCCTTTGGCATGACCCTCGTCGAGGCCATGCACGCGGGCCTGCCCGTGGTCGCCACCGACTGCCCGTACGGCCCCGGCGAGATCATCGACGACGGCCGCGACGGATACCTCGTGCAGCCCGGCGACCCGAAGGCGCTCGCCGCCGCGCTGCTCGACCTGATCGAGGACGACGAGCGGCGCCGCGCGATGGCCGAGGCCGCGCGGGCGAAGGCACTCACCTTCACTCCGCGGACGGCGGCCGAACGGTTCCTCGCCCTGGTGTCGGAGCTGGGCGGCGCCGGGGCCCTCGACACACCGACGACACCGGCGCCCGTACGCCGCCCCGTGCGCAGCGTGGTGCGCGCACGCGCGGGCACCCTCGTCCGCCCCGTCCTGCGCGCGACCCTGCGCAGCCCCGTCCTCGCCCCCGCCGTGCGCACCCTGATGCCCCGGCGCGCCAAGCGCCTCACCCGCGTCCCCGGCTTCCACCCCACTGCCCGCACACGGGTCGCCGCCGACGGGGGCATCGTGGTGGACATCGCCGGTGTGCACACCTCCCGTGCCGCGCTCGTCCTGAAGCAGGGCGACCAGGAGCTGCGCCTGCCGCTCCGCCCGGAGTCGCAGCTCCTGCGCGCCCGCGTCGGCCCGGACCAGGTGCTCGGTGAAGGGGAGTGGGCTGTGTACGTGGAGCGCACGGACGACGGCGTACGTCGCCGGGCGGACTCCTCGACCGTGGAGAGCGCGGAACTGGTGGGCCGGGCGCCCGAGGTGACGGGCGGCCGGGTGGTCTCCCGGATCCCCTTCACCACGGAGCGGGGGCAGCTCGCCGTACGGGCCTGGTCCCGCCCCGCACACCTCGAGATCGGCACCGTGGACACGGGCGGGTCCGCCCTCATCGTGGAGGGACGCGTCCTCGGACGGCAGCTGGGCGACGACACCGTGGTGGTGGCGGCGCGGCGCGGCGAGGACACCTCCTTCGAGTCGGCGGAGGTGGTGGTCACCGGCGACCGCGTGTGGTTCTCGGTGCCGCACGCCGACTTCGCCGAGTGGTGCGAGGCCGCCGGAGAGGACCGCGAGCTCTGGGACCTGTACCTGGTCGACCGCGGCGCGCGGATCCCGGTCGGCCGCATCGGCGGGGACGTGGCCCGGCGCAAGGGGACCGACATCGTGCCCCCGGCCCTCCACGAGGGAGCCGGGGGCCAACAGGTGCGGATCGGCCCCTACTTCACCGCGGGCAACAACCTGGCGGTGACGGTCCGCGAGGTGACTGCCGTGACGGCCGAGCAGCCCCACGCGGAGGTGGCCGCGCAGGGCTCGGGAAGCCGCCTGACGGGGGTGAGCTAGCGAGGCTCTATCGGGCGAGCCCGACGCCCGCACCGGCCGAGGTGACGTCCTGCTTGCGGATGCGGCCGCCGACGCCCGTGCCGGTGACGGTGGACAGGTCGACGCCGGAGCGGGCCGCGAGCCTGCGCACCAGCGGCGTGGCGAGGGCGGGGGAGACGGAGGCGGCTGTCCCGCTCTCCCTCTTCCCCGCCAGGCCGTAGCGCTCGGCGGCCCGCTCCGCGGCGTCCGGCCCGACCTCGCCGCGCGCCGCCAGGGTGCGCAGCACGTGCACCACCACGGACTCGGCGTCCACGCCGAAGTGGCGGCGGACGTTGGCCCGGTTGTCGGAGAGGCCGAAGCCGTCCGTGCCGATGGAGGTCCACTGCTGGGACACCCACGGCGCGATCTGGTCGGGCACCGCGCGCATCCAGTCCGAGACCGCGACGACGGGGCCCGGCGCGTCGGCGAGGGCCTCGGTGACGTACGGGACCCGGCCCGCGTCCTCGGCCTCCATCGCCTCGCGGCGCAGCAGGGTCCAGGACGGCGCCGACCACACGTCGGCGGCGACGCCCCAGTCCTCGGCGAGCAGTTGCTGCGCCTCCAGGATCCAGTGGATCGCCGTGCCGGAGGCGAGGAGCTGGACGCGCGGGGAGCCGGCGGCCGGGTCCGCGGCGGAGCGGTAGCGGTACAGGCCGCGCAGAATGCCCTCTTCGACACCGGCGCCCTCGGGCATCGGCGGCTGGAGCTTCGTCTCGTTGTAGACGGTGAGGTAGTAGAAGACGTCCTCGGGATCCTCCCCGTACATGCGGCGAAGGCCGTCCCGGACGATGACACCGACCTCGTAGGCGAAGGCCGGGTCGTAGGGCAGGCAGGCCGGGTTGGTGGAGGCGATCAGGTGCGAGTGGCCGTCGGCGTGCTGCAGGCCCTCTCCGGTCATGGTGGTGCGTCCCGCGGTGGCGCCGATGACGAAGCCGCGGCCCAACTGGTCGGCGAGTGCCCAGAACTGATCGGCCGTCCGCTGCCAGCCGAACATCGAGTAGAAGATGTAGAAGGGGATCATCGGCTCGCCGTGTGTCGCGTACGAGGTGGCGGCGGCCGTGAAGGAGGCCAGTGAACCGGCCTCCGTGATGCCCTCGTTGAGGATCTGACCGCTCGTCGACTCCTTGTAGTAGAGGAGCTGGTCGCGGTCGACGGGCTCGTAGGTCTGGCCCTTGGGGGAGTAGATCCCGGCCGAGGGGAACAGGGACTCCATGCCGAAGGTGCGGGCCTCGTCGGGGACGACGGGCACCCAGCGCGGGCCGGTCCCCTTCTCCCGCATCAGCTCCTTGACCAGCCGGACGAACGCCATCGTCGTGGCGATCTCCTGACCGCCCGAGCCCTTGGCCAGTGCCTCGAACGGCTTGGCCGACGGCGCAGGCAGCGGGCGGCGCGCGACGCGGCGCGCGGGCGCCGGGCCGCCGAGCGCGCGGCGCCGCTCCCGGAGGTAGGCGATCTCGTCGGAGTCGGTGCCCGGGTGCGCGTACGGCACGAGGTCCTCGCCGAGTTTCGCGTCGGGGATCGGCAGCTCCAACAGGTCGCGCATGGCGCGGAATTCCTTGCCGGAGAGCTTCTTCATCTGGTGGTTGGCGTTGCGCGACTCGAAGCCGGGGCCGAGCGTCCAGCCCTTCACCGTCTGGACGAGGACCACGGTCGGCGCGCCCCGGTGGTCGACGGCTGCCCGGTACGCGGCGTGGATCTTGCGGGGTTCGTGGCCGCCGCGCGAGGTGCCCACGATCCGGGCGAGGTCCTCGTCGGAGTACGGGCGGGCGAGCGGGGCGAGCGGTCCCGCGAACAGCCGCTCGCGGATGTACGCGCCGTCGCGCGCGGCGAAGGTCTGCAACTGCCCGTCGGGCAGCGTGTCGAGGGCGTCGAGGAGCAGCCCGTCGGTGTCCGTGGCGAGCAGGCCGTCCCACTCCACGCCCCACGGCACCTTGACCACGTTCCAGCCGGCCGCGCGGAACTGCGCCTCAAGCTCCTGCATGATCTTGAAGTTGCCGCGTACGGGGCCGTCGAGGCGCTGCAGGTTGCAGTTGACGACGAAGGTGAGGTTGTCGAGCTCCTCGCGGGCGGCGAGGTTCAGCGCGGCCGTCGACTCCGGCTCGTCCATCTCGCCGTCGCCCAGGAACGCCCACACATGGCTGCGGCTGGTGTCCTTGATGCCCCGGTGCTGGAGGTAGCGGTTGAAGCGGGCCTGGTAGATGGCCGAGAGCGGGCCGAGCCCCATCGACACGGTCGGGAACTCCCACAGCCACGGCAGCCGCCGCGGATGCGGGTACGAGGGCAGTCCGCCGCCGCCCGCCTCCATCCGGAACCGGTCCAACTCACCCTCGGTGAGCCGCCCTTCGAGGAACGCGCGGGCGTAGACACCGGGCGACGCGTGCCCCTGGACGTAGAGCTGGTCGCCGCTGCCGTCGGCGTCCTTGCCCTTGAAGAAGTGCTGGAAGCCGACCTCGTAGAGCCAGGCGGCGGAGGCGTAGGTGGCCATGTGGCCGCCGAGGCCGCCGCGTTCGTTGCCACGGGTGACCATGACCGCGGCGTTCCACCGGTTCCACGCGGTGATCCGCGACTCCATCGACTCGTCGCCGGGGTACGCCGGTTCGGCGTCGGTCGGGATCGAGTTGACGTACGGGGTGGTGGACGGCGGCGGCAACGGCACGCCCGCCGCCAGCGCGTGGTCGACGACGCGGCGCAGCAGCCGGCCCACCCGCCGCTGCCCGACGGCGCCGACCGCGCCGTCCACGGAGGCCAGCCACTCGGCGACCTCCTGCGGGTCGGGCTCGGGGAGTTGGTCCAGCTGATGGTTGCGGGACATCGGAGACATAGGGGCCCGTCCTTCCGCACTGTGAAAGATCAATTCCTCAATGCAGAAGCTAGGTCGCGCAGAAGGGGCGGGTCAACGATTACCCGTGAGTAGTTTCCAATGATCGATCATTTCTGGGTGTGGTCGGCATAGTCCAGGACGTGCAGCTCCATCAGCCGCCCCAGGTGCGGATCGCCCCGGCGCAGGCCCTCGACGAGCTCCTCGTGGTCCTCGGCGTTGTCGTGCAGCTCCGTGCGCAGCAGGCCCAGTGACAGCCGGGTCCAGGCCTCCACGCCCAGCCAGTCCCAGTGCCGGATCAGTACGGGGTTGCCGCAGGCGTACACGATCGCGCGGTGGAACGCGACGCCGTGCAGGGCCTGTTCGTCGGCCCTGCCCTCGGCGGCCGCGCGCCGCATGGCCAGGAGGTGGCCCTCAAGGACGGTGACGTCGCCGGCCATGCGCGGCGCCGCGAGCGTGACGGCGCGCCGTTCCAGGGAGGCGCGCACCTGGTAGACGTCGTGGAGCTGAGCCACGGTCAGCTCTTGTACCCGCACACCCTTGTTGGGTGCGGACGCCACCAGGCCCAGGGTCTCCAGCTCGCGCAGCGCCTCGCGCACAGGAGCCTGGCTGACGCCCAGCTCCTGTGCGATCCGCCGCTCGACGATCCGGTCGCCGGGCTCCCAGCGGCCCGCCACCAGGCCTTCGAGGACGAAGCGGCGGACCTGCTCGTGCAGCGGGACGCGGGCGAGGGGGGCGGTGGACGGCGGAGTGGACAAGGTGGCGCTCCTCGGGTCAGGTCTTCGGCTCGGGCTGTGGCTCTGGTTCTTTGAGCAATGATCGATCATCGGCTACCGTACTCGCACCCCTCGGTTCCGGCAGCGTCCGGAACAGCAGCCAGCTCAGCAGCGGCATCAGGATCAGCGGCGTCAGGGCGGTGCGCAGCGACGTCTGGTCGGCGACGGTGCCGATGAGAGGGCTCGCCAGGCCGCCGATGCTCACCGTGAGGCCGAGCGTGATGCCGCTCGCCGTGCCGACCCGGGAGGGCAAGTAGTCTTGCCCGAGCGTGACTTGCAGCGAGAACGGGACGTACAGGCCGGCCGAGGTGAGCGCGAGGAAGCCGTAGAGCCCCGGGCCCGGCACCCACACCACGCCCGCCACCGACGCCGCCGTCAGCAGGTACGACCAGCGCGAGACGGTGACCCGGTCCCAGCGGCCCGCGAGGGCGCCGCCCAGGACGCTGCCGACCGCGCCGCCCACGTAGAGCACGAACAGGGCCGCGGTGCCCGCCGCCTTGCTGCCGCCCATGCGCTGCGTCGCGTACAGGGACACGAAGGTGCTCAGGCCGGTGAAGACGATGGAGCGGCACACCACCGCGAGCGACAGGCGGACGAACGCCGGAACGTCGTCCCTGGCGGGGGCCTGGGTGGTGGCCGACGGCGTGTTCTCGCGGCGTCCCAGCGCGCGCAGCACCGGCAGACAGATCGCCGCGCCGGCGGCTGCGGGCAGCACCAGCAGGGGAGTGAACCGCAGACCGCCCGCGGCGACCGCGGCGGCGACAAGGAGCGGGGCCAGCGCGAAGCCGACGTTGCCGCCGAGCGAGAACCAGGCCATCGCGCTGTGGCTGCCCCGGCTCGCGAGCCGGGCCACCCGCGCCGACTCCGGGTGGTAGGCGGCCACGCCGATCCCGGACACCGCGACGACGGCGAGGGTGACCGCGTACGAATCGCTCACGCCACTCAGTGCGATGCCCACGCCCGCGAGCAGCGTGCTCAGCGGCAGCAGCCACGGCATCGCACGGCGGTCGGTGAGCAGCCCGAAGACCGGCTGCGCCACCGAGGACAGCAGCGAGGCCGCGAGCACGATGCCGGACACGGCGGCGTAGCTGTAGGCGCGTTCGGCGACGAAGTACGGCACGAGCGAGGCGACGGCGCCCTGATAGACGTCCACGCACGCGTGCCCGACGGAAAGCAGGGGAATGGAGGTGTTCTTTCGCACCCGGCCATCGTCGCGAGCGGCCGTGCTGTCCCGCTTCCGATAACCTGCCAGACAATGTCGAAGAACCGCCACGCCGTCCGGTACACCCCCGTGGCGCCCACGTACACGCGGCACATGCCGCACGGCGCGGAGATCGACGCGCACCGGCACGACGACCACCAGATCGTCTACGCGGGCCGGGGCGTCGTCGCCGTCACCACCGACGCCGGGTCGTGGGTCGCGCCCGGCACCCGCGCCCTGTGGGTGCCCGCCGACACCGTGCACGCCCACCAGGCGCACGGCGACGTGGAGTTGCACTTCGTGGGCCTGCCCGCGACCGAGAACCCGCTCGGCCTGGCGACCCCGGCGGTGCTCGCCGTCGGCCCGCTGCTGCGCGAGCTGATCGTCGAGTACACGCGCACGCCCGAGGGCGAGGGCCCCGAACGGGCCCGGCTGCGTGCGGTGCTGCTCGACCAGCTCAAGCTGTCACCGCAGCAGCCGCTGCACCTGCCGACGCCGACCGATCCCCTGCTCCGCTCGGTGTGCGACCTCCTGCACGCGGATCCGGCCGACCGTCGCACCCTGGCCGAACTCGGCCGGGAGGTCGGGGCGAGCGACCGCACGCTGTCCCGGCTCTTCCGGTCGGACCTCGGCATGACGTTCCCGCAGTGGCGCACCCAACTGCGCCTGCACCACGCGCTGATCCTGCTCGCGGACCGGACGCCGGTGACGACCGTGGCGAATCTGTGCGGCTGGTCGTCGACGAGCGCGTTCATCGATGTGTTCCGGCGCGCGTTCGGACACACGCCGGGTTCGCATTAGGTCCGGTCAGGGCCGCAGCGCGTCCGAGATGGACTTGACGCCTCCGTGGGCGGTGAGCCCGCCGTCGACCGGGATCTCGGCGCCGGTGATGAACGAGGCGGCGTCCGACAGCAGGAACACCACGAGCGGGGCGACCTCCTCGACGCCGCCGGTGCGGCCGAGTGGTGTCTCGCGGAGATTCGACTCGCGGAACGCGGGGGCCGCGGACGCCGTCATGTCCGTCTCGATGAAGCCGGGGTGGACGGTGTTGACGCGGATGCCGCGCGGGCCGAGTTCCAGGGCTGCGGCCTGTGAGAGCCCGCGAAGGCCCCACTTGCTGGCCGTGTACGCCACCGGATAGTGCGCCGTCAGCGCGGCCGACGAGCCCACGTTGACGATCGCTGACCCCGGTGGCATCAGCGGGCTCAGGTGCTGAATGCCCAGGAGGGGCCCGGTGACATTCACCGCGTGCACGCGCTCGAAGTCCTCGGGCCGTACGTCCCCGAGCCGGGCGCGCCAGGTGATGCCCGCGTTGTTGACCAGCCCGTGCACCTCCCCGTAGGTGTCGCCCAGTTCGGCCGCGAGCGCGGCCCAGGCGGTCGGGTCGGTGACATCGAGGGCGCGGCAGCCCGCCGCCTCCCGGATGTCGGTCGCGACGACCCGGGCGCCCGCGGCGGAGAGCGCCGCCGCCTCGGCGGCGCCCTGCCCCTGTGCCGCGCCGGTCACCACAACGACCTTGCCTGCAAGGCGGGATGACGACGCGGACCCGGTCACGGACGCTCCCGCGGGCGGCGGCGCCCGGTCGGCAGCGGGATCGGCGCGGCGCCGGCGACCACGGTGTTCGTGACGGTGCCGATGCCCTCCACGGTCAGCGAGACCGTGTCCCCTGGCTTCAGCGGCGGCGGGGTCTGCTCACCCCGGACACCCCAGAGTTCGGCGAGGCAGCCGCCGTTGCCGCAGGTGCCGGAGCCGAGGAGGTCACCGGGGACGACGCGGGCGCCGCGCGAGGCGTACGCCACCATCTCCTCGAAGGTCCAGCTCATGTTGGACAGCAGGTCCTTGCCGACGACCTCCCCGCTGACCTCGGCGGTGAGCGCGAGCCTGAGCAGCCCCTCCTCGTCGCGGTACGGGTCCAGCTCGTCCGCGGTCACCAGGTACGGGCCGAGCGTGGTCGCGGTGTCCTTGCCCTTGCAGGGGCCGAGGCCGACCTTCATCTCGGCGGACTGGAGGTCGCGGGCCGACCAGTCGTTGAACACCGTGTAGCCGATGATGTGCTCGCGGGCCGCCTCGGGCGTGAGGTCGCGGCCCTCGCGGCCGATCACCGCGCCCACCTCCAGCTCGAAGTCGAGCACCGCCGAACCGGGCGGCATAGGGATGTCGTCGCCCGGCCCGTACACGGCGTGCGGGTTGGAGAAGTAGAACGTCGGCGCCGCGTACCACTGCTCGGGGACGCCCGACACCCCGTCCACGGAGCGGCGCACCCCCTCGACGTGCTCCTCGAAGGCGACGAAGTCCCGTACGGAGGACGGCTGGAGCGGCGCACGCAGCCGGACGTCGGAGACGTGCGGGCCGGGCGGTGTGTCGAGGGCCGCCCGCCCGAGGGCCGACAGGTCGGAACCCGCGGCGATGATCTCCGTCAGGGAGTGTGTGCCGGGGAGCGGGTGCAGGGTGCCGTCGTCCGCGACGGCGGCGACATGTGTCTCGTGTTCGTACGTGTAGGTGGCGAAGCGCATGGGGACTCCTGGAGGCGGGGCGGGCGGCTCAGACCGGCGGGGCGACGAACACACCCCGGTCGGGGTCGTTGAACGACTCCTTGGCGACGAGCTCGTTCATCGCGTTGGCCGTGCCCCACTGGTCGGTGACCTCGGGCTTCGAGAAGTCGTAGACGTGCGGGTGCCAGGTGTCCTCGTCGAGCTCCTCCAGCTCCGTCGTGTACTCGACGGTGTTGCCGTGCGGGTCGAGGAAGTAGGTGAACGTGTTGTCGCCCGCCATGTGCCGGCCGGGGCCCCAGATCTTCTTGAAGCCCGCCCGCATGACCCGCCCCGAGCCGCGCATGTACTCGTCGATGCCGCGCATCTCGAACGACACATGGTGCAGCGCCGTGTGCGGGCCCTGCGCGATCGCCATCGAGTGGTGCTGGTTGGAGATCCGCATGAAGTGCATGACCTCGCCCATGTGCGGCGACGACAGGGTGTCGGACAGGGCGAAGCCGAGGTGCCGCTCGTACCACTCCCGAGTCCTGTTCAGGTCCGGGGCGTTGAGGACGACGTGGGAGAGCTTGACCGGGATGGCCTCCTTCTCCTCGATCTTGCGGTGCTGTCGCACCTCGACGTCCGTGGAGACCTCGATGGTGCGCCCGTCGACGTCGAAGAAGCGGAATCCGTAACCGCCGCCGGGGGTGTCGACCTTGCCCGGCTGGGAGATCAACTGGACGCCACCGGCCAGGAGTTGCTCGGCGAGCATGTCCACGTCGGCCGGGTTCGCCGCCCCGTACGAGACGAGGTCGAGGCGCTTCTCCTCGGCCTTGCGGAGCCGGACGACGTACTGCTCCGGGGAGCCCTCGGCGGCCAGGAAGGAGATGCCGGAGTCCTCGGCGACCTTGGTGAGGCCCCAGACACCGGCGTAGAAGTCGAGCTGCTTGTCGTAGTCGGGCACGGCCAGGTTGACGTGGCGGAGGTGGGTGAGCAGGCGGGTCATGGCTGGTCAGTCCTTCCGGAGGAGGGCGGCCGCGGTGCCGCCCCGGATGGCGTCGAAGTCGGCGGCGGGCAGCCCGGCCGCGCGCAGGGCGCCGAGCGGGTCCTCGCTGCCCATGTCGAAGGGGAAGTCGGAGCCGAGCAGCACCCGGTCGGGGCCGGCCACGCGCACCAACTCCCGCAGTACGTGCGGGTCGTGGACGAGCGAGTCGAAGTAGAGGCGCCGCAGGTAGCTGCTGGGCCGCTCGGCGCATCCCGCCGAGGCGTCCGCGCGCGCCGCCCACGCGTGGTCGGCGCGGCCGAGGTGCGTGGGCAGATAGCCGCCGCCGTGCGCCGCGACGATCCGCAGGCCGGGGTGGCGGTCGAGGACGCCGGAGAAGACGAGGTGGGAGAGCGCCACCGCGTTCTCGGTCGGCTGGCCCACGCTGTTGGACAGGTACCACTGGTCGAGCCGCTCGTCGAGCGTGCAGCCGAAGGGGTGCAGGAACAGCAGCGCCCCCGTCTCGGCGGCCCGCGCCCACAGCGGCTCGTACGCGGGGTCGGAGAGTTCGCGGCCCGGCGCGTGGCTGGACAGTTCGACGCCCAGGAGCCCGGAGGCCAGGGCGTGGTCCAGGGCCTCGACCGCGAGGTCGGGGTGCTGCAGCGGCGCGAGGCCGAGGCCGCGCAGGCGGGTCGGGGCGTGTGCGCAGTGCGCGGCCACCGACTCGTGCGCGAGGCGGTACACCTTCTCGGCGGTCTCCGCCCCGGCCCAGTAGTGGTAGTGCGAAGGTGATGGGCTGACCAGTTGGATGTCCACGCCCTGCTCGTCCATGACGGCGAGGCGGGCGGTGACATCCGTGAGCCGGGGGAAGCGTTCACGGATCATGGCGCCGCTGACGGCGAGTGCCTCGGGGCCGTTGCGCCGGGCGTCCAGGTCGCGCGCCTGCTCCAACCCCGGTTCACAGGAGACGAGTTGCTCGATCTCCGGCAGGAGGATGTGGGCGTGCACGTCGATGGTCGGGTGCGGTGTCGTCACGGCAGCTCCCGCAGCATGGTCATGGTGCGCCCCATCAGGCCCGGCACGTCGGCGTCACGGACCCCGTCGAGCTGCCACTGGCCGATCTGCACGGACGCCTCCACCACGGGCCGCACACGGGCGACCCGCCGCTCGTGGTACGCCTGGAGGAGCGCGTCGTCCCAGGTGTCGGTGGCGGTCAGCATCTGGGCGAGAACCCAGGCGTCCTCCAGGGACAGGGCCGCGCCCTGCGCGAGGGTCGGCGGGCAGCAGTGGGCGGCGTCGCCGACCAGCACGACGCGGCCGCGGTGCCAGGAGCCCTCGACCAGCATCCGGTCGAACCACGTGTAGTTGACCTGCGCCGGATCGGTGATGTGCCCGGTGATCTCCGGCCAGTGGCCGCCGTACGCCGAGGCCAGGCGGCGCATCTCGTCGGCGTAGGAGTCCGCCGGGACCGTCGCGCGGTCGCGGTTGGCCTCCACGACGTACGCGTAGATCGTGGACTCGCTCGTCGGGCAGTAGCCCGCGATGTAGGCGGGGCCGCCGTACGCGAGGTCCGTGCGGGTCAGCCCGGCCGGGCGCGGGGCGGCGACGCGCCAGATGGCCATGCCGGTGGGCTCCGGCTTGTCCGTGATGCCGATGGCGGCGCGGGTCGCGGAGCCCAGGCCGTCGGCGGCGATCACGAGGTCGTAGCGGTGCTCGCTGCCGTCGGTGAGGCGGACGGTGACTCCGTCGGCGTCCTGGTCGAGGGCGTCGGCGCGGACGCCGAGCCGCACGGTGGCGCCGCTCGCGCGCACCGCGTCGATGAGGATGCCCTGCAACCGTGGGCGCCGCATGCCGACGGTCGCGGGCAGGTCGTCGCCGCCGGTGCGCAGGTCCTCGGCGACGTGCAGGACGGTGCCGTCGGGGGCGGTGATGCCGACCGCGCCGAATCCGTATCCGGACTTCTCCACCTGGTCCCACACGCCCAGCTCGCGCAGTACGCGCAGCGCGTTGCCCTGCAGGGTGATGCCGGAGCCTGCGGTGGCGTTCCAGTCGTCCTTCGCCTCGATCAGGTCGACCGCGACCCCGGCGCGGCGCAGCAGGATCGTCGCCGCGCTGCCGGCCGCGCCGCCACCGATGACGAGGACGGTACGGGGTGTGCTCATAGGGGAACTCCTCTGTTCCTCAAGGCCGTTGAGGGTCACTTGACGGCGACGGGGTTGACCGGGGAGCCCACCGCGCCGGTGATCGGCAGGGGCGGGGCGGTCAGCCAGAACTCGTACACACCGTCGCGCGCGCAGTCCTCCGCGAGCGCGTCCGGGTCCCACATCTCGCCGATCAGCAGGCCCATGTTGGGGATCGCGACCTGGTGCAGCGGCTGGAAGGCGTGCTCGAACTCGTTGGGCCGCACCTCGAAGCCCCAGGTGTCCGTGGCGATCGCCGCGATCTCCGTGCGGTGCAGCCAGCCCGCGGTGGTGAAGGACAGGCCGGGAGCGGGGCCGCCCGCGTACTCGCCCCAGCCCTCGCGGCGGGCGCGGGCGAGCCGCCCGGTGCGCACGACCACGATGTCGCCCCTGCCGACGGTCACCCCGTGCGCCTCGGCGGTGGCGGCCAGGTGGTCCTCGGTGATGGCGAAGCCGTCGGGCAGCTCGCCGTCCTCGCCGACGACGCGGCCCACATCGAGCAGGACGCCGCGTCCCGCGACATGGGCGGCCATGTGCTCGATGCCGGTCACCAGGTCGCCGTCGGAGGTGACGGTGCGGGCCGCGTCGCGGCCGTTCCACGCCTTGCCGTGGTCGAAGATGTGGCCGAGCCCGTCCCACTGCGTCGAGCACTGCAGCGGCATCGCGATGACGTCGTCGGCGCCGCCCATCCCGTGCGGGAAACCCTGGTTGGCGAGCGCGGCGTCGGTGCCGGTGTCGAGCATCGTGTGCACCGGGTTGGTGCGGCGCCGCCAGCCCTTCTGCGGTCCTTCCATGTCGAAGCGCTGCGACAGCGAGAAACTCGCGCCGCGCCGCACCAGCTTCGCGCCCTCGCGCCGCTTGGCCTCGTCGAGGAAGTTGAGCGTGCCGAGCACGTCGTCCTCGCCCCAACGTCCCCAGTTGGAGTACGACTTGGCGGCCTCGGCGATCGCGCCCTCGGGGTCGTTCCTGTCCAGGCTCACCGCGCCACCTCCGCGACGCAGCGGGTGCGCTGGGCGCCGAGGCCCGTGATGGAGCCGTCCATCACGTCGCCGTCGCGCAGCAGCCGCCCCCAGTGCATGCCGTTGCCGGCGGGCGAACCCGTCAACACCAGATCGCCCGGTCGGAGTTCGACGCACTGCGAGGCGTAGGACACCATGCGGGCCACATTGAAGATCATGTCCTTGGTGGACTCGTCCTGCATGGTCTCGCCGTTCAGCTTCAGGGTGAGCTGAAGATCGGAGGTGTCACCGACGGAGGACGCCGGCACGATCCACGGCCCCAGCGGGGTGAACCCGGGCGCGTTCTTGCTGCGCAGCCAGTCCGTGCCGATCTGCGGCATGTCCCTGCGGAACACCGTGGCGCGATCGGTCAGGTCGTTGGCGATCGTGTACCCGGCGACGTACTCGAGGGCCTCCTCGACCGACACCCGGTGCGCGGCGCGACCGACGACCGCCGCCAACTCCAGCTCCCAGTCCGGCTTCTCGGCCCACGCAGGCAGCGTGACCTCGTCGTACGGTCCTGTGATCGCGCCCGGCAGGCCGATGAACACGTACGGCAGGTCATCGGCGGCCCGGCGGTCCATGATCTCCGCGGCCTCGGCGCGCCGCTCGTCCTCCGGGCGCTCGTCGCCCGGAGCCTTGTGCGCGACGTGCAGATCGATCACGTGCTGCCGGTAGTTGGCGCCCGACTGCAGCACCTGGCGCGGCGCGATCGGGGCATGCACCCGGAACGCGTCGACGTTCGCCGCGTCCGCCGGGCCCTCGGCCGCGAGACCGGCGAACCGCGGCTCCAACTCCTGCCACCGGTCGAGGACATCGAGCATGGTGAGGCGGGCGTCGTCGAGTGCGGCACACAGATCGACGACCGTACCGTCGCTGCGGACGAGGGCCGGGAACGCGGGGCGTTCGGCGTCGGACAGGGTCCCCAGGGCGTAGGGACCGGCGAAGAGCGGGGCGGCTGCTTCAGATTTCACAGGTGTGTCCTCCAGACGGCGTCAGGACCAATCTGGCCCCTCCACCCCCGATCAGGGAAATAGATTGTGTGGATGCCTTGCATCCACCCGATGGATGCCCGTCGTAGAGTGGCGGCAGCAGCCGTCGAGCCCCTTAGGACCCGCCGTGAACCTGTCCCGCCTGGACCTCAACCTCGTCGTCGCCCTCCGCGCCCTGCTCGAGGAACGCAACGTGACACGGGCAGGTCAGCGCGTCGGGCTCAGCCAGCCCGCCATGAGCGCCGCCCTGTCCCGGCTGCGCCGCCACTTCGGCGACGAACTGCTCGCGCGCAACGGCGGCCAGTACGAACTCACCGCGCTCGGCCAGGTCCTCCTCGAACGCACCTCGACCGCGTACGACCTCTTGGAGCGCCTCTTCAGCAGCCAGGCCGACTTCGACCCCGCCACCGAGAGCCGCACGTTCACGCTCATGGCCTCCGACTACGCCGTCGCCGTCTTCGGCACGGCCCTCGCGCGCCGCATCCACACCGAGGCGCCGCACGTCAGGCTCCGCTTCACCCGGACACCGCCCACCGTGGTCGAGGACCTGGGCGTGCTGCTCAGCACCTCCGACGGGCTGCTGATGCCGCACGGCGTCGTCAGTGACATGCCGCGCACCGACCTGTTCGCCGATGAGTGGGTCTTCCTGGTGGCGGACAGCAACGAGGAGGTCGGCGAGCGGCTCACCCTCGACGACCTCTCGCGGCTGCCGTGGGTCACCTACCAGCGCACCTACGACGCCCCTGCCGTACGCCAGTTGGGCATGCTCGGCATCGAACCCCGCGTGGAGGTCTCCGTCGACCACTTCGCGATGCTGCCGTTCCTGGTCGCGGGCACCGACCGCATCGCGCTCGTCCAGCGCCGCCTCGCCGAACTCCTCGGCTCGGCGGCCCCGGTGCGCATCATGGCGCCGCCCTACGAGTCGGTGCCGCTGCAGGAGGCCCTGTGGTGGCACCCCGTGCACACGCACGACCCGACGCACATCTGGCTCAGGGAAGTGGCCGAGGAGATCGGATCGGAGGTCGCCCCTTGACCCCGGCGCCCGTGCGCAGATGATGGCCGGGTGAGGACACAGAGCGGCGAATCGGTGCTGTCCAGGGCCGTGCGGATCTTCGAGGCGTTCACACCCGACGAACCCGCCCTGACCGTCTCCGCGATCGCGCGGCGCACCGGCCTGCACGTGGCCACGGCGTCCCGCCTGGTCGCGGAGCTGGTCTCGCACGGGTTCCTCGCCCGCGACGACGACGGCCGGGTGCGGATCGGCATGCGCATGTGGGAACTGGTGACCCGGGCCTCGCCCGCCCTGTCGCTGCGGGACGCCGCGATGCCGTTCATGGAAGGTGTGCACGACGTCGTGGGCCACCACGTCCAGCTGGGTGTCCTCGACGGCGACGAGGTGCTGTTCCTGGAGCGGCTGAGCGCACCCGGCGGTGTCATCAACTACACGCGGATCGCGGGCCGGCTGCCGTTGAACGCCTCCTCCAGCGGTCTCGTACTGCTGGCCCACGGCTCCGCCGACCTGCTGGAGCGGGTGTGCGCCGAACCCCTCCACCGGTACACGGCGAACACTCCGGGCACGGCCGCGGGACTGCGCGCCCTGCTCGCCGACATCCGCCGCCAGGGCTTCGCCGGCTGCCCCGGCTACGTCCACCCGGACGCGCTGGGCATCGCGGCGCCCGTGCGCGACGCCCACGGCGACGTGTGCGCCACCCTGTCGGTCATCGTGCCGAACGAGGAGGGCTCCGCCGCGGTGGTGCCGGTGGTGCGGACGGCGGCACGCGGTATCTCCCGGGCGCTGGCGGCGCGTTCGGGTTCGCCTCTCACTGGTTGAGAAAGGCCTCGCGGAGGCCGGGCGCGGCCGCGCATCCTTCCTGCCAACCCAACGACGGGAGGCGACAGCGTGGTCGGGACTGGCGTGGTCATCGGCAAGGAACCCATCTCGGAGGGCGTGGTGTCACTGACGCTCGCGCACCCGGACGGGGCCCGGCTCCCGGACTGGACACCGGGCGCCCACATCGACCTGGTCCTCCCGGACGGCACGGTCCGGCAGTACTCCCTGTGCGGCGACCGCTGGGACCCGGGCACCTACCGTGTCGCCGTGCTGCGGGAGCCGGACGGCAGGGGCGGCTCCGCGTACGTGCACGACAGGCTGAAGGCGGGCGACCGGGTCGGGATCGGCGGCCCGCGCAACAACTTCCCGCTCGCACCGCTCGCGGACCCGGGGTCGTACCTCTTCGTCGCCGGGGGTATCGGCATCACGCCGCTCCTGCCCATGATCCAGCAGGCGGAACTGCTGGGGGTGGACTGGCAGTTGCTGTACGGAGGGCGGGCCCGCGCCTCCATGGCCTTCCGTCAGGAACTCGCCGCGGCGTACGGCGGGCGCGTGCATGTCGTGCCGCAGGACGAGAGGGGGCTGCTCGACCTGGACGCCTGGCTGGGGACGCCGCGGGCCGGAGCCAAGGTGTACTGCTGCGGGCCCGCCCCACTGCTCGCCGCGGTGGAGGAGGCGTGCAGGAGCTGGGCGCCGCACGCGCTGCGCACCGAGCGGTTCACCGCCGCAGAGCGCGGAGCCCCTGCCCGCGACACCGCCTTCGACGTGGAACTGCGGCGCAGTGCGCGCACCGTGCGCGTCGACCCCGATGTGTCCGTGCTCCAAGCGGTGCGCGGCGCCGGGGCGGACGTGGTGTCGTCCTGTGAGCAGGGGACGTGCGGGACATGTCTGACGCCCGTGCTCGACGGCGAGCCCGACCACATGGACTCCGTCCTCACAGACAACCAACGAGACGCCGGTGACTGCATGTTGGTGTGCGTGTCGCGGTCCTGCGGGGACCGCCTCGTACTCGACCTCTAATGCCCGCCAGTGCACGAAGGAGTGTGTGACGTGACGCCCCCTGTCAGCGACGCCGACCCGTTCGCCCGCGACCACCTGCTGAACCCCGAGCCCCTGCACCGGGCACTCCGCGAGGCCGGGCCCGTCGTGCGTCTGACCCGCTACGACGTGCACGCGCTCGCCCGCTACGAGCAGGTGCACGCCGCGCTCGTCGACTGGCAGCACTTCGAGTCGGGCTCCGGTGTGGGCCTCGCCAACTTCCGCCACGAGGAACCGTGGCGCAAACCCAGCCTGCTCCTGGAGGCCGACCCGCCCCGGCACGATGCGCCCCGCCGCGTCCTGCGGGACATCCTCGCCCCACCCGCCCTGCGTCGCCTGCGGGACAGGTGGTCCGCGGCGGCCGAGGAACTCGTCGACCAAGTCCTCGCGGAGGGAACCGAGTTCGACGCACTCCCGGCGCTCGCGGAGGCCTTCCCCCTGCGTGTCTTCCCCGACGCCGTGGGGCTCGGCCCCGACGGGCGTGAGCACCTGCTGCCGTACGGGAACATGGCCTTCAACGCCTTCGGCCCGCGCAACGATCTCGTGGCCGCCGACGCCCATCGGGCCGCCGACCTCGGTGCGTGGGTGGGTGCCCAGTGCGCCCGCGAGGCGCTCGCCCCGGCTGGGTTCGGTGCCGACATCTGGGCGGCGGCCGACCGCGGCGACCTCACGTGCGAGCAGGCGCCGCTCGTTGTGCGCTCGCTGCTCACCGCCGGAGTCGACACCACCGTGCACGGCCTCGCCGCCTGCCTCTACGCCTTCGCGACCCACCCGCAGGAGTGGCAACGGCTGCGCGGAAGGCCGGAGTTGGCGCGCGTCGCCTTCGAGGAGGCGATCCGCTGGCAGTCGCCGGTGCAGACGTTCTTCCGCACCGCGACGGCCGATGTCACCGTCGCGGACACCGTGATCCCCGAGGGCACGAAGATCCTCATGTTCCTCGGCGCCGCCAACCACGACCCGGACCGCTGGACCGACCCGGAGCGCTTCGACCTCACCCGTGACCCGTCCGGCCATGTCGGCTTCGGCATGGGCCTGCACCAGTGCGTCGGCCAGCACGTCGCCCGCCTGGAGGCGGAGGCGCTGCTGACGGCGCTCGCCCGCCACGTCGAATCGTTCGAGCTGACGGCCGAGCCACGGCGGCATGCCAACAACACACTACGGGCGTGGGAATCACTGCCCGTCCGCGCAAGGACCACCGCCTGACTCACTGCCGCGGCGCCGAGGCCAACTCGTCCCGCAGCAGCGCGACCTCGCCGACCTGACCCGTGCGGTACGCGGCCCGCGCCACCAGATGCGCCGCGACCGCGCTGGTCAGGAGTTGGAAGAAGGCGACGAGCGCGAGCGTGCCCAGGTCGACGCCCGAGCGCAGCCGCAGCGCGACGCCCGCCACGAGGAGCAGCATGCCGAGGGTCTGCGGATTGGTCGCGGCGTGGCTGCGGGTCAGCACATCGGGCAGCCGGAGCATGCCGATGACGCCGGTCAGGCAGACCGCCGCGCCGAGGAACAGCAGCGCGGATCCGGCGAGATCGGTGACGTCGTGCCAGTTCACGGGCGCTCCTTGGGGCCTTGGCCCTTCTTGAGGGACGGGGTCTTCTTGAGGGAGATGGCGCCGGACCTCGGCCGGATGCCCGGCCGGTCGCGTGCCGCGATGAAGCGTGCGATGGCCACGGAACTCGTGAAGCCGAGGAAGGCGGTCACCAGCATGATCGACAGGTAGTAACTGGTGCGTGTGATGGCGGCGTTGACCCCGATACCGGCGATGATGAGCACCGCCGCGATGTCGACGGACACGGCCCGGTCCAGCATCGAGGGGCCCCGCCAGATCCGTACCAACAGCAGCGCGCCGGCCAGGACGATCAGCACGAGCGCGCCGTTGAGCAGGATGTCGTTGGCCAGCTTCATGCGTCGGGCGTCCTTCCCTCGGGAGCGTCATCTGCGTCCGGCGGTGGCGTCGAATCCGTGAGCCGGGCGATCTCCTCGCGTGTGCCGAAGGCCCGTACGACGAGGGTCTCCAGGCGCCGCACATCGGCGCGGGCCCGGTCCACCGCCTGCGGGTCGTCGGCGTGCACGACGTGCAGGAACAGGGTGGCGGTCGAGCCGTTGACCTCCACGAGCGCGCCACCCGGGACGCTGGACACCGCGACGGCGGTCGCCGCGATCATCAGGTCGGTGCGGCAGCGCAGCGGCACCGCGATCACGGCGGCGGGCCCCGGCTTTCCGTGCAGTGTCTGCCAGGTCACGGTGACGGTGGACGAGGTCATGTCGTACAGGAGATAGCCGGCGAGCCGGATGATGCCGACAGGCCGCAGGCGCAGGTCGAGTTCGACGGCGGGCAGCGGGAAGACCAGGCACAGCACGATCGCGACCACCACGCCGCTGATGACGTTGCCCCAGCTCAGGCCGGTCCACAGCAGCGTCCAGATGACCGTGAGCCAGGCGATCAGCGGCAGGTCGATGCGGCGCCAACGGGTCTTGTGTCCAGAGGAGTTCACTGGTCGAGCACCGCCTCCACGTAGGGCGTGCGGGAGAGGAGTTCGGCGGCCGAGCGGTCGGCGAGGCCCGTCAGTGGTGTGGCAAGCAGGGTGTAGGAGAGGCCGAGGAGGACCGCTGCGGCCGTCGCCGCGGTCATGACGCGGGGGACCCGCATGGTGGTGCGTACGCACACGGCGGTCGCCACCGCGGCTCCGCCGCCGCCGTCCTCCGGCGCCGAGTCCGGATCGTCGCTCTCCTCCAGCACGTCGTCCTCGGACGGCGGCTGGGCGGGGGCGGCCCGCCAGAACACCAGGTTCCACACCTTCGCCATCACGTACAGCGTCAGCAGGCTGGTCACGGCGGCCGCGGCGAGCAGGGTGTACGACCACGCGCCGCCGGCCGCCGCACCCGCCCGCATCAGGCCCAGCTTGCCGAGGAACCCGGACAGCGGCGGGATCCCGGCGAGGTTCATGGCGGGCACGAACCAGAGCGCGGCGAGCAGCGGGGCGGAACGCATCGTGCCGCCCAACCGTGTCAACTCCGTTGTTCCGTACCGCTTTTCGAGCAGCCCCGCCGCCAGGAACAGCGTCGTCTGTACGGTGATGTGGTGCGCCGTGTAGACGATGGCGCCGCCGATACCGCCCCGGGTGCCGAGCGCGAGCCCGTACAGCATGAAGCCGATGTGGCTGACGAGCGTGAAGGACAGCAGCCGCTTGAGGTCGGTCTGGGCCACCGCGCCGAGGATGCCGATGATCATCGAGGCGAAGGCCACCGCCATCAGCGCGCCGGAGAGCCGGTTGCCGGGGAAGAACAAGGTGTCCGCGCGGATCATCGAGTAGACACCGACCTTGGTGAGAAGGCCGGCGAACACGGCCGTCACCGGCGCGGGCGCCGTCGGGTACGAGTCGGGCAGCCAGGCCGCGACGGGGAACGCCGCCGCCTTCACCCCGAACACCGTGAGCAGCAGCACCTCCGCCAACGTGCTGACTCCCAGCGGTAGTTCGGGCATGCGCTGGGCGAGCTGCGCGAAGTTGACCGTGCCCACCGCCGCGTAGGTCACGGCGATTCCGCACAGGAACACCAGGGACGAGACGAGGGAGACGACGACGTACGTCGACCCGGCCCGCACGCGTGGCTCCGTGGCGCCCACCGTGAGCAGCACGAAGCTGGCCATCAGCATGATCTCGAAGCCGACGTAGAGGTTCACGAGGTCGCCCGCGAGGAAGGTGAGGGACACCCCGGCGACCAGGACCAGGTACGCCGGGTGGAACACGGCGATCGGTGCCCGCTCCTCGCGGTCGGCCATGCCCTGGCTCATCGCGTAGACCAGGACGATGAAGGTGACGGCGCCGGAGACCAGGAGCATCAGCGCGGCGAGCCGGTCGGCGACCAGGGTGACACCGAGCGGCGGCCCGAAGTCGCCGAGGTGCACGACGAGCGGGCCCGTGCGGTCGGCCTCGACGAGCAGGACGACATCGACCGCGACGACCGCGGCGAGCACCCCGACCGTGATCAGGCGGTGCAGCCAGCGCAGCCGCGGCCCGATGAACAGGGTCAGCCCGCACACCACGAGGGGCAGCACGACGGGCAGCGGGACGAGGGAGTTCACCGGGTCTCCTCCGGGCGGGTCTCGGTGGGCTCGGCCGGGTCGGCTGCGGACGGCTCGGGCGGGTCCGCGCCGAGCACGTCGTCCCACAGGTCGCCGTCCGCGTCCCGGGCGCGGGCCTGGTAGGCGCGGTTCGCGCGCAGCCGGCGGCGCTGCTCGCGCCGCTCGTCGCGCCAGGCGCTCGGCCCCTCGCCGCGATGGAGCTCGCGCAGCTCGGCCCGCTCGGCGGAGATCTCCGCGCGCAGCACCACCCGCCGGTCCGCGACGTCGTCCGGCACGAAGTCCGAACCGGTCAACTGGCTGCTGCGGTACGCCATCGCGAGCACGAACGCCGTGGTGGCGAGCGTGATGACGACGGCGGTGAGGATGATGGCCTGGGGGAGCGGATCGGTGACCTTGGCCGCGTCGACGCCCGGGTACAGCAGCGGCGGAAAGCCCGCGGCCCCGGTCGAGGCGAGGACGAAGAGATTGACGCCGTTGCCGCACACGATGATGCCGACCAGGACCCGGGTGAGGCTGCGCGTGTGGATGAGGATCCCGCCTGCGCTGGTCAGCACGACCGCGCAGACCAGCAGGGTGAGACTGACGGTCACGAGTTCTGCGCCTCCCCGGCGAGCGCGAGACTCGCCCTGTACTCGGTCTGCTGGTCGATCTTCGAGCCGAGCGCCCGTACGACGTCCAGGACCACCCCGAGGACCAGCAGATACACCCCGAGGTCGAAGATGACGGCGGTGCCCGCGTGCCAGTCGCCGATCAGCGGCAGGTGTCCGTGCCAGGTCCAGGCGTGCAGCACCGTGCCGTCGGCGAGTCCGACGAGCGCGACCGTCGTCGACAGGGTCAGGCCGAGCCCGGTGAAGAAGCCCGGGTGCACCGGCGCCGCCACCGCCAACTCGTGGCGCCCGCCGGCCAGATAACGGATCGTCAGGGCGACCCCGGCGACGAGACCTCCGACGAATCCGCCGCCTGGCAGGTTCTCCGCGCACAGCAGCAGATACACCGACAGCATCAGGATCGGGTGGAAGACGAGCCGGGCCACCACCTCGAAGACGACCGAGCGGTGCTCGGGCGCGAGGGTGTCACCGGCGACCAGCCAGCTGCGCTCGGGCGCGCCCTGCTGGTACTTGGCGGGCACCTTCAGCTTCGAGGTGGCCAGCGACCACGCGGTCACCCCGCCGGGCAGCCGGGGCGGTGGCGCGGTCGCCCGGCCCTGACGGCGGTGCACGTACAGCAGGCTCGTGACACCGAGGACGGCGACGGCGAGGACGGCCGACTCGCCCATGGTGTCCCAGGCCCGGAAGTCCACGAGGATCGTCGCGACGACGTCCTTGAGGCCGTGGTGCGCGGTCTCCTCGATGTGCGCGGCGCCCGCGGGCTCCGCGGTGCGCGCGCCCGTCGCCAGCCACACCGCGCACGCCACCGCGACGCTGCTGCCGAGCGCGAGCAGCATGCTCACACCCCAGCGCCAGGTCCGCTGCGTGTCACCGAAGAACACCGGCAGGCGCCGCAGGACGAGGACGAGCACCACGGTCGACACCGTCTCCACGCCGAACTGCGTGAGCGCCAGGTCGGGCGCGCCCTGCACGACGTACAGGAGCGCCGTGCCGTACCCGGTCAGACCCGCGAGCACCGCCGCCTTCATGCGCCGCTGCACCACCAGACACATCAGCGCGCACGCACATGTCAGCGCGCCGACGCCCGCCTGCATCGGGTGGTCCCACAGACGGGGCGCGGGTGTGCCGTGCCAGGGCCGGTCGGTGGCGAGGACCGCGAGCAGGCCGACGAACATGACGCCCAGGACCGTCGCCACGTACGAGGGCAGCGAACCCTTCTGGACCGCGCCCGTGATCTGCAGCGCGGAGCGTTCGAGGCCGAGGACGGTGCGGCCGAACGCCTCGTCCGCCTTCGGCCAGGCGAACCGCCGCCCGAGCCGCACCACCGGCTCCCGCGCGAGGAACAGCACGGCGCCGCCCGCCCACGCGAGCACCGACAGGCCGAGCGCCGTGCCGAACCCGTGCCACAGCGCCAGGTGGTATGGGTGCGCGGGGACCGGGTACTGCTTCGCGTACTGCTCGAAGAGGTGGGCCGTCCAGCCGATGCCCGGACCGAGCAGCAGACCGGCGAGGGCGAGCAGCGCGGGCGGCGCGAGAAAGGAGACACCGACGCGGTGCACGGGGGTGTCGGCGACCCCCGGCTTGCGCGCGAAAGCGCCCCACACGAAGCGCAGGGTGTACGCGGTGGTGAGCGCGGAGCCGACGACGATGCACGCGAGCACCCACCGCTCGCCCACGCTGCCGTGCAGCAGCGCGTCGAACGCGGCCTCCTTCGCGGCGAACCCGAGCAGCGGCGGAAGCGCCGCCATCGACGCACCCGCCAGGACGGCGGTGCCGGCCACCCACGGGAGCCGCCGCCCCACCCCCGAGAGCCGTCTCAGGTCACGGGTGCCGCTCGCGTGGTCGACGATCCCCGTCACCAGGAACAGGGGTGCCTTGAACAGCGCGTGCCCGAGGAGCATCGCGATGGCCGCGAGCGCGGCGTTGTACGTGCCGTCCCCGGCCAGCACCATCAGGAAGCCGAGCTGGCTGACGGTCCCGTAGGCCAGCACCAGCTTGAGGTCGTTGAGGCGCAGCGCGCGCCATCCGCCGAGCAGCATCGTCACCGCGCCCAGGACCAGCAGCACGGGGCGCCACGGCGCGACGTGCGCGAAGGCGGGAGCGAACCGCGCCACCAGATAGACGCCCGCCTTCACCATCGCGGCGGCGTGCAGATAGGCGCTGACCGGGGTGGGCGCCGCCATCGCGTTCGGCAGCCACATGCTCAGCGGCCAGATCGCCGACTTGGCGAGCGCCCCGCACAGGATCAGGACGAGCGCGGCCGACAGCGTGCCGCTCGCGGCGGGCGGCGACTGAAGGATGTGCGAGATCCGGTACGTGCCCGCCAGGTGACCCAGCATCAGGAAGCCGACGAACATCGCGAGCCCGCCGACCGAGGTCACCGTCAGCGCCTGCAACGCGCAGCGGCGGCTGGCGCGCTTCTCGCTGTCGTAGCCGATGAGCAGGAACGACAGGACGGTGGTGAGCTCCCAGAACAGATAGAGCGTCATGAGGTCGTCGGCGAGGACGAGCCCGAGCATCGCGCCCGCGAACGCGAGGAGGTTGCCGCCGAACGAGCCCAACTGCCGGGCGCCGCCGTCGAAGTAGCGCACGCAGTACAACAGCACGAGCGCCCCGATGCCGGCCGCGAGCAGCACCATGACCAGGGACAGCGCGTCGAGCCTGAACGCGATCTCGACGTCATAGTCCCTGATCCACCACCAGGCCTCTTCGCTCGCCCCGCCGTCGCTCACCTCGCCCCAGCGGGACAGTGCCCAGCCGAGGGCGGCGGCCGGCGGCAGGGCGAGCAGCACGAACGCGCGGGACCCCACCCGGCGGATCAGCGGGGCAGCGCAGAGCGCGACGACGAAGTGTGCGAGGACCAGTGCGGTCATACACGATACATATCGGGTGAAAAGGCGTACGCCGGGTGGGGCGCGCCGGGGGAGCCCCACCCGGTCCGCGACGGGGCGGGGCGCCGTGCTTCGTGCTGTGTCAGTGCCGAGGTGCCCCGCCCGGCTTCAGGCGCACGGGGAGCGAGGTGTGTCCGTTGCTGATCAGTGTCGGGGACGGCGCCAGGTCCGCCACGGGGACGGCGAGCTCGATGCCGGGGAAGCGGTCGAACAGCATGCGCAGGGCGGTCTCGACCTCCAGGCGGGCGAGCGGGGCACCCAGGCAGAAGTGCACGCCGTGGCCGAACGCGAGGTGTTCCTTGGACGGGCGGGTGGCGTCGAAGGCGTCGGCGGTGTCGCCGTGCAGGGAGGGGTGGCGGTTGGCGGCGGCGTACGAGGCGAGGATCGCGTCGCCCGTCCGGATCACCTGGCCGTCGGGGAGGGGGATGTCCTGGAGCGCGTAGCGCAGCGGGAGGTGCTTGACCGCGGGTTCGTGGCGCAGGGTCTCCTCGACGACGTCGTTCCAGGTGCAGCGGCCGGCCCGGACATGGGCGAGCTGGGCGGGGTCGGCGAGCAGCGAGGTGACGGCCTGGTCGATGACGTTGACGGTCGTCTCGTAACCGGCGCTGATCATCAGCAGCAGCGTGTCGCGCAGTTCGCCGTCGGACAGCTTGCCGCCGTCGCCCTCCTCGTCGCGGGTGGCGATGAGCAGCGACGTCATGTCGTCCTCCGGCCGGGACCGCTTGGAGGCGATCAGCTCGTCCAGGAGGTCGTAGACGGCGGCCGTGTTCTTCGCGGCCTCCTCGGCGGAGAGCGTCGTCGCGAACACCCGGTCCACCAGCGTGCGGAACTGCTCCCGGTGCTCCTCGGGCACCCCCATCAGACGGCTGACCACGGAGATCGGCAGCGGGTAGGCGAGACGCTCGCGCAGGTCGACCACCGTGCCGGCCGGGAGGGCGTCGAGCGGGTCGAGGATGCCGGTGACGAGCGTTTCGATGTCCGCCTGTAAGGCCGTGACGCGGCGGGCCGAGAAGGCCGGGGCGATCATGCGGCGCAGGCGGCGGTGATCGCTGCCGTACGCCGTGAACATGTTGTCGACGGCCACCCACAGCGCGAGTGGCCAGGTGGCGAGCGCGTCGGCGAACCCCGGCCAGTGGGCACGCGCGTTCTTGGAGATGTGCGGGCTGGTCAGGAGCTGCTTGAGGAGCGCGGGATCGGAGACGGACCAGGCGGTCACCCCGAGGAGGTCGACGCGGCTGGCGGGGTCGCGGGCGCGCAGGGCGCGGTGCTCGGCGTGGTGGTCGGACGCGGTGGGGTCGAGGGTGAGAACCGGCTGGTCGGGCATGGGGGCTCCTCTGCTTGGCGGGAGGCTCGCCCTTGAGCCTCCCGCCGGGTGCGCGGGGCGTCCAGGGTGGGTTCTCGGCCAACCCGGGGGCCGTTCCCACGCCTCGGGGCTCTATACGGCCCTCTGGGATGCCACCGCGCCGCCGTCCACCAGGAGGTCGGTGCCGGTGATGAAGGACGCCGCCGGGGAGAGGAGAAAGGCCGTTGCCTCCGCGATGTCGTTCGGGGTGCCGGCGCGGCCCGTGCCCGAGCCCTCGACCAGCGCGCGCATGTGGGAGCCGGACTCGCCGGCCAGCTCGGCGCGGCCCATCCGGGTCGAGACGACCCCGGGGCTCACCGAGTTGACCCGGGCCCCGCGCGCGCCCCACGCGAGCGAGGCGGCTTGGACGCGCAGGTGGTTGGCGCGCTTGGCGAGGGCGTACGCGGCACCGGGGTCCGACAGGGCGTCGGGCCGCAGGAACGGCAGGTCGAGCAGCTCGTCGGCCGCAGTGGAGCGCAGCGCGGACTCGACCTCGGGCGGCAGCGGCGCCATGTGCCCGGCCATCGACGCGATCACCACGCCCGCGCCGCCCGCCGCGACCACCTTCCCGAACTCCTCCAGGACGAGGGCCACGCCCAGCAGGTCCACGGCGAGCACCGCCGCCGTCGGCGCCTGCACCGGGGACAGGCCCGCGGTGTGCGCGACCTGCGTGACGGGGCCGAGCGCCGCGCACTGCTCGGCGAGCGCCGCGACCGACGCCCGGTCCGAGACATCGACGCGCACCGGGGTGACCTCGTACCCGTCGGCCGTCAGCTCGTCGGCCGCCGCGGCGAGCAGATCCTCGTCGAAGTCGGCCGCGACGAGCCGGGTCCCGGGGCCCTGGCGCCGGGCGATCTGCATCCCCATGCCGCCGACACCGATGACGACGACCACTGGCTTCGACATGCTCTTCCTCCTCGTTGACGTTGATCAGGTCGGTATTGCACTGCATTACGCTGCCAACGTGACGAACCCCTCCGAGCCCGACCGGGCCCGCCCGGCCAACCAAGGCCGGCGGGTCGCCGCCCGCAATCGCGCCGCCCTCATCACCGCCGCCCGCGAGGTCTTCGCGGAGCAGGGGCTGAACGCGCCGCTGTCGGCCGTCGCGCGGCGGGCCGGCGTCGGACAGGGGAGCCTGTACCGGCACTTCGCCGACCGGATGGCCCTGGCCTCGGCGGTCCTCGACGAGAACGTGCGGCAGATCGAGACGGCCGCCGCCGAGCCGGACGCCACCCTCACGTCCGTGCTCGGCGTCGTCACCTGGCACATCACCCGCTCCACCGCCTTCGTCGACCTGCTGCGCGTACGCGGGGGCGACGAGCAGGGCCGGGAGCTGTCGGCGCGGGTGCGCGGCGTGCTCGCCGGATGCACGCCCGCCGGGCGCGGGTTGTCCGCCGACGAGCTGATGCTCGCCATCGCGATGGTCTCCGGCGCCGTCGCGGGCCCCACCCTCGCCGAGCGCGAGCGCCTGGCACTCGCGGCCTGGGGGCTGCTCGGCGTCGAAGTGGGTCCGCTGCGGTCCGTCGAGCTCACGGAGGACTGAGCGTCAGCCGCCGTTGGACAGGCGGATGCCCTTGGCCAGCGCGTCGAACTCGTAGACGTACCCGCCCTTCGGCCCGCTGACCGTCATATACGCGTCCCGGCCGCCCGGCGTGATCGCGACATTGGTCGCCGACTGCAGGCCCTCGGCCTCCTTCGCGGGCACCTCCACCGTGCCGAGGCGCTCGCCGTACTTGCTGAAGACCGCCATGGCGGGGCGGCCGTGCAGCGCCTGGTAGAGGTTGCCCTTGGCGTCCACGGCGATCGAGTCCGTCTGCGCGACGCCGCCGTCGACGTGGATGGCCTCGTGCTGTGTGGTCACCTTGGTCCTGTCGGCGTCGAGCAGCAAGTACGAGACGGTGTCCTTGGCCAGTTCGCTGATCCACAGGCCCTTCTGCTCGGGGTCGAACATCACGCCGTTGGGGTGTGCGAGCTTGTCGGCGAGGACGGTGGTCTTCTCGCCGTCGCGGTCGATGCGCACGATGCGGCCCTCGGCCTCGCCCGTCTTCATGCCGTGCAGATCGCTGACGTAGAGATTGCCGTCGTCGTCGAACGCGATGTCGTCGGGGTTCATCGGGGACCCGTCGACCTTGCCGGAGAAGAACGTCCGCGGGTCCGAGCCGTCCTGCTCGATGCTGACGATGTCGCCCGACTGGTACTCCGTCAGATACACGCGGCCGTCGTGCGGGCTGATCTGCGCGGAGGTGTAGGCGCCCGTCTTGTCGGTGTAGACGCCCTTGTGGTCACCGGTCTTCACGTCGACGGAGATCACCTTGGGCTCGCCGGGCGGGGCGGTGACGTCCACGAGCCGCAGGTCACCGTCCTTCCCGAGGACCGGCCCTTCGAGGAGCGTCATGCCGGTGGCCTGGTGCGGGGTGGTGACGTGGGAGAGCTGGGTGGCGCGGATGGTGCGGCTCTCGCTCGAAGCGGCGGGGCGGGCGTCCGAGGTGGCGGCCTTCTCGGTGCCGCAGGCGGTGAGGGTGAGGAGGCCGAGGGCGGAGAGAGCGGCGAGGGTGTGTGTTCTGGTGGGCATGGGGGGTGAACCTTCCTTGCTGGAATGGGGGGCAGGTCCGGTTGCTTGGAGCCCTCGTGGCGGTTGAGCGGGTCTTTCAAGCCCCGGCGGCGATTGAGCAGCGGGGCCCGGGGCAGAGCCCGAGACCTCGGCCACGGTGGGCCGAGCGATCACGCCACCGACCAACCCCCGTCCGACGGCAGCACGACCCCGTTGAGGTTCACCGCATCCCGGCTGAGCAGAAACGTGACGGACGCCGCCAGCTCCTCCGCCATCGCGAGCCCGGGGATCGCCACCCGCATCTTCGCGGTGCGGGCCGAGCCGTAGGGCGCGCCCGCCGGGACCTGAATGCCCGTGGCGACGGCACCCGGTGCGACCGCGTTGACCTGAACTCCCGTGCCCGCGTACTGGTACGCCGAGGACTTAGTCAGCCCGACGAGCGCGTGCTTCGACGTCGTGTACGCCGCGCCGGCCGCCGAACCGCGCAGCGCCGCCTCGGACACGATGTTCACGATCCGGCCGCCGCCCGCCTCGAGCATCCCCGGCACGACGGCGCGCATCAGGTACATGGGGCCGTCGACGTTGATGCGCATGACGCGCTGCCAGATCTTGTCGTCGACCTCGTGCACGGCGGCGTCGTCGTCCATCACGCCCGCGACGTTCGCCAGCGCGTCGACGCGCCCGCCCGCCGCGGCGAGCACGGTGTCGGCGGCAGTCGGCTCGGTGATGTCCGCGGTGACCGGCACGAGCGCGTCGCCCAACTCGGCGGCCACGTCGGCCAGTTTGTCGCCCGACACGTCCACGGCTACGACCCGCCCACCCTCGCGCACGACACGCGAGGCGACGGCCCGGCCGATGCCGGAGGCGGCGCCGGTGACCACGACGGTCTGGCCGGCGAAGCGGCCGGAGGTGAGCTGCTCGGTCCACGGCTCCGGGGCGCCGATCTCGATGCCGAGGTCCGCGGCCGCGGCCGCGGCCGGGGGAGCGGTGGGCAGGCCCTCGGGGACCTCGCCGGTCTCGGCCGCGGTCACGAGCACGTCCACCAGCTCGGCCGGGAACTTCCCGCCGGACATCTTCACGAGCTGCTCAAGCGGCAGGCCGAGGGCGGGCGCCAGGGCCTCCTCGCTCTGCCCCTGCGAGGCCAGCATGCCGCGCAGGATCTGCCCGGCGGCCGGGTCGGCGAGCCAGTCGCGCAGCGGGGAGGCGGGGGTGAGGTTCGACATCGAGGACCTTTCGAGCCGGGGTGCATCGGATTCGGGGTCGGACCGCACCGAACCCCTACCGGACAATGGTGTCCGGTTGTTGGGTTACGGTACCCGTGACGGTGCGGAAGTCCCAGCGAGGGCCTCCCTCCGGCGTATGCCCCCCCCACGAGAGGAAGCCGTCGCATGACCCTGCCGCAGTGCGCCACGCCACCCACCCCGCAGGAGACGGCGGAGCTGCGCGAGCGCTACCGCGCCGAGCGCGAGCGCCGCGTCCGTCCCGACGCCACGGCCCAATACCGTTCCACCACCGCGGAGTTCGGCTACTTCGCCGCCGACCCGTACGCGGGCGAGATCCCCGAGCGCGCGCCGCTGCGCGACACGGTGGACGTCGCGGTCGTCGGCGGAGGGTTCGGCGGCATCCTGGCGGGCGCGCGGATGCGGCAGCAGGGCGTGACGAAGATCCGGGTGGTCGAGCAGGGCGGCGACTTCGGCGGCACCTGGTACTGGAACCGCTACCCCGGCATCCACTGCGACATCGAGGCACACGTCTACCTGCCGATGCTGGACGAGACCGGCTACGTGCCCGAGTGGAAGTACGCGCCGGGCGAGGAGATCCGGCGTCACGCGGTGCGGATGGCCGAGCACTTCGACCTGTACGAGGACGCGCTCTTCTCGACGGCGGTCACGGCCCTGACGTGGGACGAGGCGGCCCACCAGTGGCTGGTGACGACCGACCGCGGCGACGAGTTCCGCGCCACGTACGTCGTCACGGCGACCGGCACCCTCTCCGAGCCCAAGCTGCCCGGCATCCCCGGCATCGAGGACTTCAAGGGACACACCTTCCACACCTCGCGCTGGGACTACGGCTACACCGGCGGCGGCCCCGAGGGCGGCCTGACAGGCCTAGCCGACAAGCGCGTCGGCGTCGTCGGTACGGGCGCCACCGGCGTCCAGGCCATCCCCAAACTGGCCGAGGACGCCCGGCAGCTGTACGTCTTCCAGCGCACACCGTCCGCCGTCGACACGCGCGGGCAGCGGCGCATGACACCGCAGGACGTCGGGGCGGACAGGCCCGGCTGGGCGGGCGAACGCCGCGAGAACTTCCTGCGGATCGTGTCGGGCGAAGACGCCGACCGCGACCTGGTGGCCGACCGCTGGACGGAATCAGCGGCCCTCCTCGAGAAGCTCCTCCCGAGCTTCCGCCGCGACGGCGAACCGGACTTCGAGGCGGCGTACGAGGCCGCCGACCACGCCACGATGAACCAGATCCGCGACCGCGTCGCCGCGGAGGTCACCGACCCGGCCACCGCCGAGACCCTCAAGCCCTGGTACCGCTACGCCTGCAAGCGCCCGACGTTCTCCGACCTGTACCTCCCCGCGTTCAACCGCGAGAACGTGACGCTGGTCGACACCGCGGACACCCACGGCATCGAGCGGATGACGGAACGCGGTGTGGTCGTCGGCGGTGTGGAGTACGAGATCGACTGCCTGATCTTCGCGACGGGCTTCTCGGTGGGCGTCTCCGGAGTCACGTCCGGCAAACTCCCGGTAACAGGCCGCGACGGCCTCCAACTCCTGGCCTCTCTGGCCGAATTCGGCCCCCGCACACTCCACGGCTTCACCTCCCCCGGCTTCCCCAACCTGATCCAACTGGGCCCGATGCAGAACTCCTCCAGCGTCAACTTCAGCCACATCCTGGACGAACAGGCCATCCACGCCGCGGCGTTGGTCGCCGCGGCGGAGCGCGACGACGCCCTCCTGGAACCAACCCCGGAAGCGGTCACCGCCTGGCGCACAACGTGCTCCGAGGGCGCCCCCGACCACGAGTGGTTCCACGCGGACTGCACCCCCGGCTACTACAACCGCGAGGGCCGCGGCCGCCCGAACGGCCCGAACGCGTACCCACACGGAGCGGTCGCCTTCCACGAACTCCTGCGGAAGTGGCGGGAGGAGAGTGTGGGGGAGGTGCTGCGGAAGAAGGGGTGACGGTTCCTTCCCGGGCCGGCCTCTATGGCTTCAGGTCGGCCCGGAACGAATGGTGGTCCGAGTACTCGCTCGGATGCACCGCATGGTCGCGCGCTTCGAAGCCGCGCAGGAAGATGTAGTCGAACTTGCTGGACCAGTCCGTGGTTGTTTCGCAGGATGCGTCGGCCGTCGGGTGGCAGGCGGGGTCCGCGTCCTTCGCCAAGGACCACATCGGGGCGAGTTCGGGGGCGTCCGGGGGCGCGTTGAAGTCGCCCAGGGCGATGGTGCGTTCGTGGCGGGCGACCGCCTTGGCGAAGAAGGTGAGCTGCTTCTCGCGGAATGGCGCTTGTTGGCGTTGCGCGAGGTGGGTGTTGAAGACGCGGACCGGGCGGTTGCCCACCGTGGTCGTCACCGCCAGGTAGCCGCGGTCCTCGGAGCCGCCGTCGGGGTACTCGACAGTGACGGGGTCCGAGAGCGGCGTTGCCGACAGGATTGCCTGGCCGTAGCCGCCTGCTCGCCACGGGAGGCCCCCGCAGCGGCTCCAATTGCGCAGGACCGAGCCGTACTCGACGTGGTACGTCAGGCCGTAGAAGGTCTTCAGGTACGCGCGGATTTCCTCTACGTCGCGGACGCATGCCTCCTGGAGGCCGATGACCTGTGGTGCGTACGTCGCGATTTCCGCCGCCCGGCCGAGGTTCTGCGTGCTGCCGCAGGGGTTGCAGATGTTCCACGTCATGACGCGGTTCGGAACGATGTCCTTCGCCGCGCCGACCGGCAGCGGGAGGGGTTCGGAGACCAGTGCGCCGCTGGGCGTGCTCGGGCCGATGAGGGCCAAGCAGACTGCGGCTACGGCCACTGACCACCACCGTCTGCCCCGTACGAACACCGGCACCGCACCTCCTCAGGTGGATCCTGTCATCGCACCGTCGTCGTCTGGAGCAGTTCGCGGGCCATTTCCCGCGCGGGCGCCTCGGTTTGTTCGGCGATGTGGTGGAACGTCTCCTGGGCGCGGCGGGCCGGCCAGTCGTGCGGGAGGTGGCAGGACGGCAGCCGGGGGTCGGCCCGGATGGTGTCCAGCCACTCGCTGACCAGTCGCAGGCGGGTGCCGAGGGGGTCGGCGGACCCGGCCCCCGCCCGACCGCTCGGCCCGTCGCTCCACCGCTCCTCGAACGATCGGTAGCGGGACGCGATGCTTTCCAGGTCCCAGGTGTCGCGGATCATCTCCTCGATGTCCGTGGCCACCCCGGCCTCCCCGTAGAAGACCTTGACGTTCTTGGCGAGGCCGAGCTCCGCGACCACCGCCGACACGTCGACCTTCCCCGGCGCGATCCACAACCCGCTGTACAGCGCGCCGAACCCGGACCAGGCGAGGCGCGAACGCAGCTCGTGACGCTGGCGCTTCCAGGCGTCGGGGAGGGAGAACGCGAGCAGTGTCCAGGTGCCGTCCCACTCGTCGTTGACCGCGCCCTGCTTCCAGACGCGGGCACCGCCGTCGTACAGCACCCGCTTCGCCTGCTCCGTCAGACCGAAGTGCATGCGACGGCCCTCGCGCCGGCGCTCCAACAGGCCCCGGTTGACCATCCGCGTCAGCGTCGAGCGCACCGCCTGTTCGCCGACGCCGACCCGGCCGAGCACCTCGATGATGCTGCCCGAGTACACGTACAAGTCCCCTGCCTCCAGCACGTGGTTGCCGAAGAAGGCGAGCAGGAGCGACTGCGGGCGGGGTTGCGAGATGTCCGCCGCGTCGCTGGTCGGGTCGTCGTCGATGCCGATGTGCTCCACGGCGCCAAGACTACGGGCGCCCACCGACAACGCGGCGGGCGCCCGTCCCGGATCACCGGCCATCGGCGGGATGCGCGCGGTCGTACGGCCGCAGGTACTGGGTGGGGCGGTAGGCGACGTAGCGCGCGGGGTCGGCGGGGTTCGCTTCCGCGGCGCGCGAGTTGAGTGAGGCCGCGTCCGTGCCGTGCCACGTCCCCGTCTCGATGCGGTCCTCCAAGGTGTGCAGCGCGGCGAGCTGTTCCGCCGCGCTGAACGTGCAGTGCCCTGCGTTCTCGGTGTAGGCCTGCCGCAGCTGGGAGGAGGAGCCGGCGGCGGTGACGGCGCGGTGCAGCGCGCTCTCCGTCTGTACGGGGACCAGCGGGTCGCCGGTGGTGTGCACGTCGAACTGGGGCTTGGCGAGCTTCCCGGTGAACGTGCTGGTGCGGCGCATCCAGGACACCGCGTCCGGGTCGGCGGTGATGCGCGGCGCGCGGCCCAGCGTGGCAAGGTCCGCGCGCAGCGAGAGGCCCGCCTCGCGGTACAGCTCGCCGACCTCCTTGCGCACGGAGGACCGGGCGAGCAGCCGTGCGTAGTCGACGCCGGTGTTCCAGGAGGTGTTTCCGCCGGAGCGGGCCTCGGAGTCCTGGCGCCGGTTGAAGGCGGCCACCTTCAGCAGGCCCTTGACGGCCGTGTACTGGTTGGCCTGTTGGGCGTTCCAGTCGTCCGGCGCGGGGCGAGCCTGCGACTCCTGGTTCCAGCCGGGGATGTTGTGCAGGGCGGCGGCGAGCGCGATACGGGCCCGCCCTGCGGGGGAGGCCTGCGCCTTGTCGACGGCGGCGACCATGGTGTCCGCCGCGCGCGTGGCCGTCCGCTGGTCCGGCAGGTCGACCAGGGGAACGTCGGAGCCCGGCGCGAGGAGGGTCTTGAGCGCGAAGACGGGGTCCAGGGTGTTGTTCCAGTTGGCGACGCCGCCGTGGACGAGGCCGCACAGGGAGAGCGAGCCGTTGATGCGCCCGGGGTGCCGCTCGGCGATCGCGGTGGTGACCATCCCGCCGTAACTGCGGCCCCAGGCGACGGTGCGCCGGGCCGAGCCGAACCGCTCCGTGAACGCCGACAGGGTCGCGAGCTGGTCGTCGACCGCGCCCGGCATCGCCCAGCCCGTGGTGGCGTAGGAGGAGCCGATCAGGGCGTAACCCTGCTTCAGGAGCAGGGACTTGGTCGCGTCGTCCGGGGCGTTCTCGGCCGGATTGGGCGTGCCGACGTCGTTGTAGCCGTGGCTGAAGAGCAGGACCGTGCCGTTCCACGCGGAGGGTACGTCCATCACGTACGCGGCTCCGGAGGGCAGGGCGCCCTCCACGTGCCCGCTGTCCGGCGCGGCGGCGAGGGCCGGGGCGGGCAGCGCGGTGGCGGCCAGCGCGAGCGCGGCGGCGCAGGCGATACGTGTCCGGGAACCGGGTGTCCTCATGCGGAGGCCTCCTTGGCGGGGGTGACGGGCCGGTCGGTGGTGTGCGCGAGCGTGTCCTTGCCGGTCTCGCGGACGAACCACAGCGAGAAGGCGGTGATCAGCGAACCCCCGCACATCAGCAGGGCGATGGGAGTGCCGTTGCCACTGCCCGCCACCAGTGTTCCGGCGATCATCGGGGAGAACCCGGCGCCGATCAGAGTGGCGCCCTGGTAGCCGAGCGAGGCACCCGTGTAGCGCACGCGCGTGCCGAACATTTCGCTGAACAGGGCGCCCAGGGGGCCGTACATGATGGACTGCGCGAACCCGTGCCCCAGCACCACGGCCAGGATCAGCAGACCGGGCGAGCCGGAATCGACGAGCGCGAGAACGGGGAAGGCGAGCGCCGCCGAGAGCAGTGCTCCGGCGAGGACGACCGGGCGGCGGCCGATCCGGTCCGAGAGCACCGAGGCGCAGGGCAGTACGACCAGCGCGACCGACGAGGACACCGTGAGCGCGGTGAGCGCCTGCGGGCGGGCGTAGCCGATGCCGGTGGCGTAGGAGATCAGGTAACTGGTCAGCAGGGACTGCGTGGTGAAGGCGCCGATGCCGACGCAGCACGCCAGCAGGACGGGGCGCGGTCGGCGCAGCACGTCCAGGATCGGCAGCCGCGCCGTGCCGCGCTCCTGCTTCACCTCGGCGAACAGCGGGCTCTCGACGACCTTCAGCCGTACGAACAGACCGACGCCGAGCAGCACCACACTCAGCAGGAACGGCACCCGCCAGCCCCACGACATGAACTCTTCTTTAGGAAGTGTGACGACGAGGGCGACCACGGCGGCGGACAGCAGGGAGCCGAGCGGCGCCCCCAGTTGCGTGAAACTGGACCACAGTCCGCGCCGCCGCGCCCCCGCGTGCTCGACCACCATCAGCGTGGCGCCGCCCCACTCGCCGCCGATGGCGATGCCCTGCACGACGCGCAGGGTGATCAGCAGGAGCGGCGCCCAGACACCTACGGTGTCGTACGTCGGCAGCAGCCCGATGAGGAAGCTGGCGCCGCCCATCAGGCCCATCGTGAGCAGCAGCATCGACTTGCGGCCCAGCCGGTCGCCGAAGTGCCCGAAGACGATGCCGCCGAGCGGGCGGGCGACGTATCCGGCGGCGAAGGTTCCGAACGCGGCGATGGTGCCGACGGCCGGATCGGCGCCGGGGAAGAACAGCTCACCGAAGGCGACGGCGGCGACCGTGCCGTAGACGAGGAAGTCGTAGAACTCGACGGCGGTCCCGAGCAGCCCGGAGAGGGCAACTCGCCTTAGTTGCTTGGTGCGTTGGGACATCGCGGGCTCCCTGGGGCGGGGGAAGGGTGCCCGTGAATGTATGCGCGCCGATGACTGCGGTCAATAAAGTGCACAACATCGGGAGTCGGTGAGCCAGTGGATCGGCGGCTCAGTCCGGCAGCGGACGGTTCGTCACCACGTTCTTCATCACCAGCGTGGAGTTGAGGCGCTGCACCCCCGGAAGGCGTGCGAGCTGCTGGTCGTAGAGCTGCTGAAAGGCGGTCAGGTCGGCGGCGGCCACCCGCAGCAGATAGTCCGGATCGCCGAACAGGCGCTGCGCCTGCAGCACATGCGGCACCGCCGCCACCGCCTCCTCGAACGACGCGACGGTGTCCCGGTCCTCCCAACCCAGGGTGACGAAGACCAGCGCCTCGAAGTCCAGGCCGAGGGCGGACGGGTCGACGACGGCGCGGTACCCGCGGATCGCCCCCGAACGCTCCAGGTCACGCAGTCGCCGGTGGCACGGCGAGACGCTCAGCTGCACGCGGGCGGCCAGCTCGGTGATGGTGAGACGGCCGTCCATCTGCAGCTCGGTAAGAATTTTCCGGTCCATGGCATCCATGGAGAAGATTCTCCCTCACAACCGCCGGTGGTGGAGTAAAGAAGGGAACACTTACGGGCAGATCCCGCCTAGCCTTCCTCGCGTACAACTGCACGTGAGAGAGATCGGCAACACATGGACACGACCACGCTGGCGGCATTCCTGGCGGTGGACCTTCTGCTGGTGTTCACACCGGGCGCGGACTGGGCCTACGCGATCTCGGCCGGACTGCGGGACCGCTCGGTCGTCCCGGCGGTGGCCGGGCTGATAACCGGCTACGTGGGATACACGCTGCTCGCCGTCGCCGGCCTGGCGGTGCTCGTGGCGAGTTCGGCGACCCTGCTCACGGTGCTGACAGTCGCGGGGGCCGGTTACCTGGTGTGGCTCGGCTGCAACGTGCTGCGGCAGCCCGCGGTACTGACCGCCGGAGAGGAGCCCGTCGGCGCCTCCCGTCGCCAGGTCATGCTCAAGGGCATCGGCATCAGCGGCCTCAACCCCAAGGCGCTGCTGCTGTACCTCTCCCTCTTCCCGCAGTTCATCCACCCGGCGACGGGCTGGCCCGTCGCCGTGCAGACCGGTGTGCTCGGCACCCTCCACATGACCGCCTGCGCCGTCGTCTACCTCGGTGTCGGCGTGCTGGCGCGCACCGTCCTGAAGACACGGCCCGCGGCGGCGCGGGCCGTGACACGGGTGTCCGGGGTCATGATGATCGCGATCGGTGGTTTCCTGTTGGCGGAGCAACTGGCGTAGAAGGAGCGCCTGTTGTCCGGCCACTCAGGTTCCCTGCTGCCATCGGAGTGCGAGGAGCGCGCGTGAACGACGAGAAGGACGGGATGCGGGCGGTACAGGACCGCATCCGCAAGAGCTTCGAGAGTCAGGGCCTGATGGCCCACCTTGGTGCCCGGCTCACCGAGGTTGCCGAGGGCCGGGTGCGCATCGAGCTGCCGAGCAGGCCCGAACCCACCCAGCAGCACGGCTACGAGGTGTCCGGCTTCGCCACCGACCGGCTCACCATGCTGCCGTTGCGCGTCGAGCACGCCGAGGAGATGGCCGAGGTGCTCGCCGACCCGGCCCTGCACACCTTCATCGGCGGCACGCCGGACACGGTCGAGGAACTGCGGGCGCGCTACCGACGGATGCTCGCGGGCGCCCCCGACCCGGGCGTCGCGTGGCTCAACTGGGTGGTCCGACTCCGGGGCGATGAGCGCCTGGTGGGCACCGTGCAGGCGACCGTCCACGGGGGCCGCGTCGCCGAGATCGCGTGGGTCGTGGGTACGCCGTGGCAGGGGCGCGGGATCGCCACCGAGGCCGCGCGGGCGCTCGTCGCGTGGCTCGGGGAGCAGGGCGTCGGGACGTTCGTCGCGCACATCCACCCCGGGCACCACGCCTCCGCCGCCGTCGCCACCGCCTGCGGTCTTGCGCCCACGGACGAGTGGCACGACGGCGAAGTGACATGGGAACTCAGCGGAAGGCCGGAAGCCCCGTCAGGGTCTTGCCGATGACCAGCGAGTGGACCTCGCTCGTGCCCTCGTAGGTCAGCACCGACTCCAGGTTGTTGGCGTGCCGCAGCACCGGGTACTCGAGGGTGATGCCGTTCGCGCCGAGGATCGTGCGGCACTCGCGGGCGATCTTGATGGCCTCGCGCACATTGTTGAGCTTGCCGACGCTGATCTGCTCCGGCGTGCCGCGGCCCTCGTCCTTGAGCCGGCCGAGGCGCAGCGCGAGCAGCATGCCCTTGTCGAGCTCCAGCGTCATGTCGGCGAGCTTCTGCTGGGTGAGCTGGTACGAGGCCAGGGGGCGCTCGAAGACCGTCCGGTCACCGGCGTAGGAAATGGCCGCCTCCAGGCAGTCGCGGGCGGCGCCGAGCGCGCCGAACACGATGCCGAAGCGGGCCTCGTTGAGGCAGCCGAGCGGGCCCGACAGGCCGCGCGCGTTCGGCAGCATGGCGTCGGCGGGCAGGCGGACGTCCTCCAGGACCAGCTCGCTGGTGACACTGGCGCGCAGGGACAGCTTGCGCTTGATCTCCGGCGCGGAGAAGCCGGGGGTGTCGGTCGGCACGACGAAGCCGCGCACGCCGTCCTCGGTGCGGGCCCAGACGACGGCGACGTCCGCCACCGAACCGTTGGTGATCCACATCTTGGTGCCGTTGAGGACCCAGTCCGCGCCGTCGCGCTTGGCGTTCGTGCGCATCGAGCCGGGGTCGGAGCCCGCGTCGGGCTCGGTGAGGCCGAAGCAGCCGATCTTCTCGCCCGCCGCCATGCCCGGCAGCCACTGCTGCTTCTGCTCCTCGGAGCCGTACTTCCAGATCGCGTACATCGCGAGCGAACCCTGTACGGAGACGAGGCTGCGCAGGCCCGAGTCGACCGCCTCCAGCTCCATGCAGGCGAGACCGTACGAGACGGCGCTGGTGCCCGCGCAGCCGTAGCCCTCCAGGTGCATGCCGAGGACGCCGAGGCCGCCCAGTTCACGGGCCAGCTCGCGGGCGGGGATGGCGCCGGCCTCGAACCACTCGGCGACCTTGGGGCGCAGCTCGCGCTCGCCCATGGTGCGCACGGTGTCGCGGATGGCGCGCTCCTCGTCGCTCAGCATGCCGTCGATGTCGACGAGGTCGAAGGGGTGGAGGGGCGTTGAGGACGACGGCATCGCGGGCTCCTTGGCTGCTGACAAGTGCATGTGGTGACGCTAGGGTGCGGACATTGCGGATATCGGATTTTGGATCCAACTTCTTCAGGTCCTCGGATCGTAGCCGCACGCCCACCGCTTGCCAAGGTTCCACAAGGAGAGCCGTATGCCGGCCACAAGGCCCGTCGCCCAGGGAGCCCTTTCGGGGCTCGTCGTCGCCGACTTCGGCCGGGTCCTCGCGGCCCCGTACCTCACGATGCTCCTCGCCGACCTCGGCGCGGAGGTCATCAAGGTCGAGCGCCCGGGAGCCGGTGACGAGACCCGCTCCTGGGGGCCGCCGTTCGCCGACGGCGAGGCCACCTACTTCCTCGGCGTCAACCGCAACAAGCGCTCCGTCGCCCTCGACCTCAGCGCGGAGTCCGGCCGCGAGGCCGCCCGCGCCATCGCCGCACGCGCGGACGTCCTCGTCGAGAACTTCCGGCCCGGCACCATGGACAGGCTCGGCCTCGGCTACGAGGAGCTGAGCGCGCTCAACCCAGGGCTCGTGTACTGCTCGGTCACCGGATTCGGCACCGCCGAGGGCGCCGCGCTGCCCGGCTACGACCTCCTCGTCCAGGCCATGGGCGGACTGATGAGCGTCACCGGGGAACCGGGCGGCCAGGGCACCAAGGCCGGTGTCGCGCTCGTCGACGTCATCACCGGGATGCACGCGGGCCTCGGCGTCATGGCGGCACTGCGCCACCGCGAGCGCACCGGCGAGGGGCAGAAGGTCGAGGTCTCCCTGCTCACCTCGCTGCTCTCCGCGCTCACCAACCAGGCCTCCGCCCATGTGGCCGGGGGAGTGGTGCCCCGCGCGATGGGCAACAAGCACCCCAGCATCGCCCCGTACGAAGTGGTGGACGCCAAGGACCGGCCGCTCGCGCTCGCCGTCGGCAACGACCGGCAGTTCGGCGCGCTGTGCGCCGAGTTGGGGGTGCCGGCCCTCGCCGACGACCCGCGCTTCGCGAGCAACACCGCGCGCGTGGCCCACCGCGAGGAACTTCTCGCCGAACTCACCGAACGGCTTCGCGAGCGCGGGGCCGACGAGTGGTTCGAGACACTCACCGCCGTCGGCGTGCCCTGCGGCCCGATCAACGACCTGGGTGAGGCCTTCGCCTTCGCGGAACGGCTCGGCCTCGACCCCCGCGTGCACATCGACGACCCGAACCGCGAGGCCCCCGCCGCGCAGGTCGCCAACCCGATCCGGCTGAGCGCCGCCCCCGCCGCGTACGTCACGGCGCCGCCGCGGCTCGGGGAGCACACCGAGCAGATCCTCGCCGAGCTGGGGCTCTCGGGGAATTCCGCCGCAGGTGAGGCGGGCGATGTCAGTGACGCTCCGTAGGATGGGCGGCGTTCACCACGTGCTGCCGACGCCCGGCAGAGAGGACAAGGAGCCGCCATGACCACGCCCGCGAGCAGGCGGCGGCCCCCCACGGCGCAGCAGTTCGTCCTCGAGGAGCTGCGCCGGGCCATCACCAGCGGAGAGATCAGACCGGGCATGCCGATCCGGCAGGACGCCCTCGCCGAGCAGCTCGGCGTGAGCCGGGTGCCGCTGCGCGAGGCCCTCAAGACGCTGGAGGGCCAGTCCCTCGTCGTGCACCACGCGCACCGCGGCTACTTCGTCGCCGAGCTGTCCCTGGCCGAGCTGCGCGAGGTGTACCGCATCCGGGAGATCCTGGAGGCCGAGGCCGTACGCGAGGCGATGCGCACCGGCGGCGCCGTCCTCGACACCCTGGAGGAGGCCCAGGAGGAGGTGGAGGCGCAGGCCGCGGCGGCCGATGTCGCGGCGATGGCGGCCGCCAACCGCAGATTCCACTTCGTCCTCTTCGAGGCGTCCGGCATGCACCGCCTGGTGCGCCTCATCGCCACCCTGTGGGACGCCACCGACGCCTACCGCTCGCTCTACTACGCGGACTCGATCAGCCGCGAGCACGTCCTCGTCGAACACCGGGCGGTGCTCGACGCGCTGCGCGAGGGTCGCACAGAGGACGCGGTGCGGCTGCTCGACGGGCACCGGGAGCACGCGGTGGCGGCGTTGGAGGGGCTGCTCGGCGAGGGGACGGGCGCGTAATTCGGTGGAGGCGCGGAGCCGGAGCGCCTACGGTGGCCGGGTTCGCGGTCCACGCGTTCCAGATGTTCCAGACGATTCAATGAGGTGTGCTCGATGACGGTCCGTGCCACGGCGGTCGACTCCGGTCGGCTGTCCCGGTAAAGGACATGACCTCATCGAACGTAAGGAACACCCCTCGTGGATCTGCCACGCGTCTTCACCATTCGCGAAAGTAGCCACCGCATCCACAACCCGTTCACCCCGGGCAAGCTCGCCGCCCTGGGCCGGGCGCTGTGCCTGGAGCCGGGCACCCGCGTGCTCGACCTCGCCAGCGGTTCGGGCGAGATGCTGTGCACCTGGGCCCGCGACCACCAGGTCACCGGGACCGGAGTGGACATCAGCACGGTGTTCACCGAACAGGCCTGCGCCCGCGCCGCCGAACTCGGTGTCGCCGACCGGATCTCCTTCGTCCACGGCGACGCCTCCGGGCATGTCGCGGACGAGCCGGTCGATCTCGCCGCGTGCGTCGGCGCGACCTGGATCGGGAACGGAGTGGCCGGCACCGTCGACCTCCTCGCCAAGAGCCTGCGCCCCGGCGGCCTGATGCTCATCGGCGAGCCGTACTGGCGCCGGGAGGTGCCGGACGAGGAGACCGCCAAGGCCTGCCACGCCACCAGCAAGGCGGACTTCCTGCTGCTGCCGGAGCTGATCGAGAGCTTCGGTGACCTCGGGTACGACGTCGTGGAAATGGTGCTGGCCGACCAGGACAGCTGGGACCGGTACCAGGCGGCGCAGTGGCTCAACATGCGCCGCTGGCTCGACGGGAATCCGGATGACGAGTTGGCCGCCGAGGCGCGGGAGGAGCTCACCACCGAGCCCGCCCGCTACGCGCGCTACCAGCGCGAGTATCTCGGGTGGGGAGTCTTCGCGCTGATGGCGCGCTGACGCTTCTACGAGATCGGGCCCGGGGAACACGCTCCCCGGGCCCGCTCTTCTCTCTGATGTCTACGGGATCAGCAGACGCTGTCCGACGGCTTCGGGTTGCCGAGGCCGAACAGCGGGCGCAGCCGCAGACCGGCCCACGTGCCGAGGATGGCGACCGCGCCCCAGATCCAGCCGTGCAGCGAACCGGAGACGATGCCGGCGAGGTACGCGCCGATGTTGCAGCCGCCCGCGAGGCGCGCGCCGATGCCCATGAGGATGCCGCCGATGACCGCGGCGACGGCCGTACGGGCGGGGATGCCGCGGTGCAGCTTCCACACGCCGCCCGCCGCGGCGGCGACCGCCGCGCCGACCATGATGCCGATGTCGGTCAGGCTCGTCTTGTCGGCGAGCACCGGGCCCGTCAACTGTTCGGCGCTGCCGGGCTGCTGCCAGAACGCCCACGTCTCGGGGGACCCGCCGAGCGCGCCCACCACCTTCGAGCCCCACAGCGAGAACGCACTGGTCACACCCCATGCGCCACCGGACACGAGGAGCACGCCCGCGCCGAGCACGGCGAGCACGAGCGCGCCCGCCGCCAGCGGCCAGGAGCCACGGACCGTACGGAGCAGGGTGCCCTTCGCCGACGGCGGGGCGCCGACCGGCGGGGGATTGCGGCGGGCCTGCACGGCGCGCGCGACGAACCAGATGGCGGCGAGCGCGACGATGGTGATCACCCAGGAGCCGAACCAGCCGACGTGGTCGGACAGCAGATACGGGTCGAGCGCGGGCAGATCGCCCCAGAGCCCGAACTGCCAGGCGGCGAGGGTGGAACCGACGATGAACCCGAAGAGCGTGAGCACGATCGAGGTCTGCCCCGAGCCGACGGCGAACAGGGTTCCGGAGGCGCAGGCGCCGCCGAGCTGCATGCCGATCGCGAACAGGAACGAGCCGACGATGAGCCCGATGCCGATCGGCCCGGCGCTCGGCGCGGGCACCGAACCGAACAGCCCGGTGCCGGTGCCGATGATCAGCGCGAAGAGCGTCGCCGTGCTGCCGAGCAGCAGGGTGTGCGCCCGCAGCCCGGTGCCGTTGCCGACGGCCACGAGCTGCCGCCAGGCGGACGTGAACCCGAACCGCGAGTGGAACAGGGCGAATCCGAGCCCCAGGCCGAGCAGCAACAGGACGCCCGGCTTGGCGCCGTGCTGCGCGAACACGTACACGGCGAGCGCCGCGCCGATGACCCCGGAGCCGACGAGCGGCCCCCACCGGGTGGGCGGCGCGGCCTCGGCGACCGGGGCGGGCGAGGAGGTCGGGGACGGGGTGAGCAGGGTGGTGGCGCGCGGCGGCGCCCCGGCAGGGGGAGCGGTGGTCACGGCAGATCTCCGGCAGCTGGAGTGGGAGTTGTTCGGGCGCGGTGGAAGGACGTCAGCGACGACAGAGCGCGTCGTCGACACTCCACGTCGTGGCCGCGAAGAGCGCGAGAGCCAGGTGTCGAGCGGGTCCGAACATGTGCGCCACTTTAGGCTCCGCCGGGGGAGCGGTGGAGGGTGTCTCATATTTCGGGCGGGTGGTCTCGTGTGGCGGCCCGTGGCGCGTGGCCCGTGGCGCGGGTTGCGGGGCTCTCGTCCGAAAGGCGGGGCTGGAGTGGCTACGCCGGGTACGCGTGCGTCTGTGTCGCCTTCACCGTTGCCCATACCTCCGCCCCGAGGTGCAGCCCCAGCTCCGCCGCGGCCACGGTCGTGAGGTCCGCGGCGAGCGGAAGCTCGCCGGACAGGGCCGCGCGGATCTGGTCGCCGTGGGTTTCCATGCCGCTCACCTCGCAGCGCCACAGGTTGCGGGCGCTGGAGCCCGTCGGCCGCTCCCGGTGCAAGGTCACCGCGCTCGGCGGGAACGCGACGAAGACCGGGCCGGACAGGTGCTCCGTCGTCGTGATCGCGGGACCCTCGTCGTGTACGTGGACGGCGTGGCCGTCGGCCCGGCCCCGGTACAGGTTCAGGCCGACGAGTTGGGCGATGTAGTCCGTGCGCGGTCGGCGTGCGACGTCCGACGGGGCGCCCTCCTGGACGATGCCGCCGTGTTCGATGACGACGAGCCGGTCGGCCAGCACCATCGCGTCCAGCGGATCGTGCGTGACCAGGACCGCCACGGCCTCGAACTCGGCGAGGTGGCGGCGGAGTTGGGCCCGAACGTCCAGGCGGGTGCGGGCGTCGAGCGCGGCGAGCGGCTCGTCGAGGAGCAGCAGCCGCGGCTGCGTGGCGAGGGCGCGGGCGAGTGCCACGCGCTGGGCCTGGCCGCCGGACAGGCGGCGCGGCTTCGCCCCGGCGTGCTCCGCGAGCCCCATCCGGTCGAGCCAGGCCTGCGCCCGCGTACGGGACTCGGCCTTCGTGGCGCCCTGACAGCGCGGCCCGAACGCCACGTTGTCGAGCGCGGTCAGGTGCGGAAAGAGGAGGTAGTCCTGGAACACCACGCCCACCGGGCGGGACTCGGGAGGCGTGCCGTCGAGCGCCGCCCCGTCCAGCGTCAAGTGCCCGGCGTCGAGGGGTGCAAGGCCCGCCAAAGCGCGCAGCGCCGTCGTCTTCCCGGCCCCGTTCGGGCCGAGTAGCGCGACGACCTCACCGGGCTCGGCGGTCAGCGCGACGTCGAGCCGGAAGGCGCCGCGGTCCACGACCAGCCGTGCGTCGAGACCGGGCCCCGCCACCTCCTCGGGCGCCACCGTCTTCTGAAGGTCGGTCATGAGGCGGTCATCCAGCGGTCGCGCAGGCCCGCCAGGACCGTGACCGACACGGCCAGCAGCACCAGGCTGAGGGAGATCGCCGCGGCCGGGTCGCTCTGCATGGCGAGGTACACGGCGAGCGGCATGGTCTGGGTGCGTCCGGGGAAGTTGCCGGCGAAGGTGATCGTCGCGCCGAACTCGCCGAGCGCCCGCGCCCACGCGAGCACCGCGCCGGCCGCGATACCGGGTGCGATCAGCGGCAGCGTCACCCGCCGGAACGCGGTGAACCGGGAGGCGCCGAGCGTCGTCGCCGCCTCCTCGTAGCGCGGATCCGCCGCACGCAGCGTGCCCTCGACGCTGATCACGAGAAACGGCATCGCCACGAACGCCTCCGCGATCACGACACCCGTCGTCGTGAACGGCAGCGTGATCCCGAACCACTGGTCCAGGTACTGCCCGACGACCCCGTTCCTGCCGAGTGCCGTGAGCAGCGCGACGCCGCCCACCACGGGCGGCAGCACCAGCGGCAGCGTCACCAGAGCCCGTACGAGACCGCGCCCCGGGAACTCCGTGCGCGCGAGCAGCCACGCCAGCGGCACCCCGAGCACCAGACTCACCAGCGTCGCCAACGTGGCGCACATCAGCGACAGTTGGAGCGCCTGCCACACCTCGGGGCTGGTCAGCTGCTCGGGCAGCTGCGCCCACGGGGCCCGTACGAGCAGTGCGATCAGCGGCACCACCAGGAACGCGAGCCCCACGAGCGCGGGGACGAGCAGCGGCAGCGGAGGGACGCGGCCACGGCGACGCCGCGCCCCGCCCTCCACGGTGTCGGTCGCCGCCACGGTCACGGCTTCAGGAACCCGGCATCGGTCAGCGCCTTCTGCCCGTCGGCGGACTTGACCAGCTCGATGAACGCCTTGCCCGCCGCGGCGTTCGGCGCCTTCTTCAGCGGGGCGATCGGGTAGTCGTTGATGGCGTCCTTGGACTCGGGGAACTCCACGCCCTCCACCTTGTCACCCGCCGCGTGCACATCGGTCTTGTACACGACGGCCGCGTCCGCCTCCTTCAGTTCCACCTTCGTCAGGGCGCTCTTCACGTCCTGCTCGTACGAGACCGGGGTGAGCTTCAGCTTGCTCGCTGAGAGGGCGGTCTGCGCGGCGGCGCCGCACGGCACCTCCTTCGCGCACAACACGACCTTCTGGCCCGGCTTCGTGAGGTCCTTCAGGGACGACACCTTGTGCGGGTTGCCGGGGAGGGTGGCGATCTCCAGCTGGTTTCGTACGAAGGTGCTCGGCTCGCCCTCGGCGTCACCGGCGTCGGTCACCGTCTTCATCGTCTTGGGGCTCGCGGCCGCGAACACATCGGCGGGCGCGCCGCCCGTGATGCCCGCGGCGAGGCTGTCGCTGCCGCCGAAGTTGAAGGTGACCTTGGTGCCGGGGTGCTCCTTCTCGAACTGCTTGCCCAGCTTCGTGAAGCTCTCCTTGAGGGATGCGGCGGCGAACACGTTCACCGTCCCGGACAGCTTCTTGGCACCGGAGTCGCCACTGGAGGAGGAGCCGGAGGAGTCCGAGTCGGACGATCCGCAGGCGCTCAGCGTCAGCACCGCCACGGCCCCGATGCCGGTCACCTGGAGCATGCGGCGGGTGGTGGTCCTGCGCGCGGAACGGGTTGTCACGGGTCAGCTCCCCTGCTGTGTCCTGGAACGCTTACGGCGACCATACTGCCGCATCTGCCAGGCAGAAGTCCCCTGTGGGTTCGCATGATCCCGGCAGATGGACGATGTGGGTGTGCATGTGCGTTCGTACGGGCGCGGTGCGGGAGGGTTCAGGTGCGGTCGACATGGACATTCGTCGACTTCACGCGGGCCGTGGCCTCCATGCCGACCTCCAGGCCCAGCTCCTCCACCGCCTCCCGCGTGAGCAGCGAGACCAGCCGGTGCGGCCCGGCCTGGATCTCCACCTGGGCCGCGACGTCGCCGAGCTTCACGGCGGTGACGATGCCGGGGAACGCGTTGCGCACGGAGGTGTACGAGGGGTGGTCGTCGGCGTCGTCGCCCGCGGCCAGCTCCACGGAGAACGCGGCGAGGTCCTTGCCCTGGACGACCCGGCGCCCGCTCGCGTCGCGCTCCGTGGTGATCCGCCCGGCGTCCGCCCACCGCCGCGCGGTGTCGGGGCTGACGCCGAGCAGCCGTGCGGCCTGGCCGATTGTGTAGGACTGCATGCGGCAAAGATTAACTTCGGCCGCCCCGCGGAGATCTCCCGGCGCACCTGCCGAGGACGGCGCCGTGCGCCGCCTGCATCCGCGTACGCCGCCAGCATCCGCGTACGCCGTCTACAGTCGCGCGAACAGTTCCTCCAGCGGCGCGGGCACGCACCCGGCGTCGCACGCCGCCTCCGTCAGCAGCCGTCCGTAGCGGATCTTGCGGCCCGCCTTGGTGCCGAGGAAGCGCCGCAGGCGGCGGTGCGTGGTCCTGTCCTGCTGGGCGGGCTGGCGGGCGAAGGTCTGCCAGGGGTGCCACTCGCCGGCCTCCCGGATCAGCTCCTCGACCCGCCCGACGCCGAGCGCGCGGATGAACTCGTCCTCCAGGTCCGCGACGCACACGAAGACGGTGTCCGTGTCTGTGTCCGTTCCCAGCGCCCGGTCGTAGTACCGCCGCTCGCGCTCGTCGCACAGCCCGGTCAGTCGCAGCCCCAGCCCCTCCGGCCCGAGCAGTCGGGCGTACCGGCCGACGTTCATCGCGCCGCCCATGGACACGACGCACACGCCCTCCGCCGCGAGGTCGCGCCCGCGCCGCTCGGCGAGCGCGTCAACCGCCGCGGCGTCACTCAGCCCTTCGAGGAGCACCGCGGTGCGCACCCGCAGCCGCCCGGCCAGCTCGCGCACCGGCTCGCCGGGACCACCCGCGGCCCAGTCGGTGACCGCCTCGTGGAACGCCTTCATGCCCGCCGTGTCCGTCGTCTCCGTCACGCGCTCAATCCTCTGCTGGAAGGGCCCAGAGCCCAACCGAGTATCACGGCGAGGAGGATTCTCGGTCGAACCGCTCCCGCGCCGCACGGCGCCGGTACTAGCCTCGAAGTCCGTTCAAAACGCCCATGTGTGCCGTGGGCACATTCCGCGGGTCGTTTCTCCGGGCACGTACCGCGGACCGCACAAGTCCGGACAAGTCCGTACAAGCCCCATACAAGGCGACCCCCAGGGACCCGCATGGACGCCACACCGCCAGGACCCCGTCTCTTCGAGCGCGACCTCGAAATGGCCGCCGCGACACGGGCGTTGGACGCGTTGTGCGGTGCGCGGCGCACCGGCGGAGTCGTCGTCTACCGGGGCGAGGCGGGCGTCGGGAAGACCGCGCTGCTCACCCGGATCGCGGACGCCGCCCGCACCCGCTGCACCGTGTACGCGGCCCGGTCCGGCGAATCCACCACGCATCAGCCCTTCCACCTGGTGCGGCACCTGCTCGGCCCCGCCGCGCCGCGGACCGGTCCCGCGCTCGACGTCGCGGGGCCCGCCCTCGGCCTCACCACCCCCGGCGCCCGCCCCGCCGACCCGCAAGGCGTCCGCGACGCGCTCGACACCCTCCTCGCCGAACTGGCCCGCCAGCGGATCGCCGCCCCGGACGGCCCGAAGCCCCTCGTGCTGCTGGCCGACGACGCCCACTGGGCCGACGGCGAGAGCCTCACCTGGCTCGCCGCGCTGGCGCCGCGCCTCGCGGAGCTGCCGGTCCTGCTCGTCGTCGCGCACCGCCCCGAAGAGCTCGCGGACACCTCGCGCGAGGCCGCGGGGAACCTCGCCGCGCTCGCCCGCGCCGCCCGCCTGCACGTCACCCTCCAGTCCCTTACCCAGGAGGCCACCGGCGACCTGGTGCGGGGCGTGCTCGGCGACACCGCCGACGACGTGTTCTGCCGCGAGGTGTGGGCCGTGACCACCGGAAACCCGTACGAGGCCGTGGAGTTGCTCGCCAAGTGCAGCGCCCGCGGCCTCGCCCCGACGCAGGACGCCGCCCCCGTGCTGCGCGCCTTCGGGACCACGGCGCGCGGCGGCGGCATCGTGGCCCGGCTCGGCGAACTCGACCCGGACTGCAACCGGTTGGCGTGGGCCGCGGCGGTCCTCGGCGCCGACATCACGTTCGCCTCCGCTGCCGGGCTCGCGGGCCTGCCGCCGGAGCGGGCCACCCGGTGCGTACAACTGCTGCGCGAGGCCCGCATCCTGGCGCCCGACGGAGCACCGGGCGGCCCACGCCCGCCCGCCTTCGGCGAGGTCCTCGACCCCTCCGAGCCGCTCGACTTCCAGCACCCGCTCGTCGGCACCGCCGTCTACCGCAGCGTCCCGCCCGCCACCCGCACCGCCCTGCACGGCCAGGCCGCCTGGGCGCTGACCCGGCGAGGCCACGGACCCGCCGCGATCTCCCGGCACCTCCTGGAGGTGCACCCCGACGACGACCACGAGGCGGTCCGCCTGCTGCGCGCGGCCGCCGCCGAACACCTCGCGGTCGGCGCCCCCGAAGCGGCCCGCCGCTGCCTGGAGCGCGCCCTGCGCGAACCGCCGTCCGTCGTCGACCGCGCCCAGGTGCTCTACGAACTCGGCTGCGCCTGCCTGCTCTCCTCGCCCGCCACCACCGTCAAGCACCTGCGCGCCGCCCTCCAACTACCGGGCCTCACGCAGCAGTTGCGCATCGACGCCACCCTGCGCCTCGCGCAGGCCCTCGCCCACGGCAACGACATGCGGGACGCCGCGCGCTGCGTCGCCGACGCCGCCGCCGTCACCCCGGCCGGCACCCAGCAACTGCGGCTGCTGTCCGCCCGGTTCATGTACGAGGCGTTCCTCGCCGAGGAGGACGACGGGCCCGCGCGCTCCGAGCAACTCGTCCTGCTCGCCGACGCGTTGCCCGGCGCCGACAACGCCGAGCGCGCCCTGCTGACCCTGCGCGCCTTCGACGCGATGCTGCGCGGCGAACCCGCCGACCACGTGTCGGACCTGTGCGACCGCGTCCTCGTCGAAGGACGGCTCCCGCCCGGACTCGGCTGGACCGACACCGAATGGGGCTTCGAGATCCCCGCCCTGCTCGGCATCACGCTCGCCTACATCGACCGGCTGCACGACGCGGAGGGCCTGTTCAGCGAGGCGCTGCGGACCTTCGAGCTCGGCGGCTGGAGCGGCGCCCACCTGGCCTTCGCGCACATCCTGTGCGGAGCCGTCGAGCGCAGGCGCGGCCGCCTCGTGGAGGCCGAGGCGTACCTGCGCGAAGGGCTGCGTCTCGCGGGGCGCATCGGCGACCGGGCCACCGTCCAGTGGGACGCGCTCTGCCTGCTGATCGACACCCTGCTCGCCCGCGGCCACGTCGACGAGGCCCACCGGCTCGCCGACGACCACGGATTCTGCCCGCCCTACCCGGACGCCCTGATCCTCCCCGACGCCCGCTCGGTCCGCGCCCGCCTGCTGCGCGCGCTCGGCCGCACCAAGGAGGCCAGGGCCGAACTCGAGGGCACGGCCGCCTCGACGACGAAGCGCGGCCGCCACAACGTGCAGTGGGCGCCCTGGCCCTACGATCTCGCGGACCTGGTCGCCGCCGAGGACCCCGACCGCGCCGCCGGCCTGCTCGCCGACGCACGCCACTGCGCGCGCGTGCTCGGCACCCACAGCGCCGTGGGTGAGTCACTGCGCCGCGCGGCCGCCGCGGCGCCACCGGATCAGGCACGCGCCCTGCTCGCGGAGGCGGTCCGGGAGCTCGCCGCGTCCCCGGCGGCGTACGAGGAGGCGGCCGCCCGTCTCGACCTGGCGGAGGCCGCCACCGACCGCAACCAGGCCCGCCGGGCCCTCACCCTGGCGGAGACGTGCGGGGCCGACGGCTTGGCGGAACGGGCGCGGGCGCTGCTGGGGACGATCTAGGCCTCGCGAGTCGGCAATCCAGGGCATCCATCAATAGCCGATCGGATGACATGCCCGCCCCGGTGCCGCTCATAGCGTCGAGGACATGAACATCACTCGCATCTCCCGCCGTCCCGCTCTCACCGCATCCGCGATCGCGATCGCCGTGTCCGCCCTGGTGCCGGTCTCGGCGATGGCCGCCGAGGCGCCCGCCGCACCGGCACCCGCATCCGCGGCACTGAAGGACGCGACCCCGTCCGACCTGCTCGCCTCGACCCCGTGGAAGACCACCGGCGCCGTCGACCAGGACGGCAACCGCGTCGCCCTCGACGACCCGGCCGTGTCGAACTTCGTGGGCTGGGCGTACTTCGACGCCGACGGCACCTACACCATGTACAACCTGGACGACAGCCCGAAGATGAACGGTGACTGGACCGTCGCCCCCGACGGATCCGAGCGCTGGATCAACTCGAAGGACGCGAACGGCAAGGTGCTCTTCGAGCGCACCGTTCCGATCACTCAGCTCGACAAGCACACGTTCACCTACCGCGTCGTCCCGAACGCCGACGACCCCAGCGTGTACTACGACATCGTGCACACCAAGACCAACCACGCCGAGCCCGGCACCGACGACCGCGGCCCCGGCGCGAACGGCAACCAGGGTGGCAACGGCGAGTACCACTTCAACAACGGCAACGCCCACTGATCGCGATCCGCCGGAGCGGTTCGGTCCCTGGTAGCAGGGGCCGAACCGCTCCGGCGCGTCACCCGGTGACCGGCTCCGTCAGATGCCGCCACGTCCGCACCAGCTGGCTGAACTCCTTCACCTGCACCAGCACATGCTCACGCGCCGCCTCCTCCGCCCGCTCCGCCGCGCCGGAGGCGATCGCGTCGGCGATCGCGCGATGCTCCGCCAGCGACCGCCGCATCCGGTCCGGCACCCTCAACTGCAGCCGCCGGTACGGCTGGAGGGCCCGCTTGAGGGCATGGGCCTGCTGGCGCAGATACTCGTTGCCGCACGAGTCGTAGACGATGGCGTGGAAGCGGGCGTTGGCGTAGTAGTAGGGGTCGGCGTCGCCCGCGTGCGCGTGCTCCTCGCACTCCTTCAGCGCGTCCTCCAGCTCGGCGAGCGCTTCCCGCTCGATGCGCCGCGCCGAGAGCCGCGCCGCCATCCCCTCCAGCTCCGCCATGACCTCGAAGCGCTCGGCCAGCTCGGACACGCTCAGCTCGGTGACGTACGTGCCCTGCTTCGGGCGGATCTGCACGAGACCGGACCGCTCGAGCGCCTGCAGCGCCTCGCGCACCGGCGTGCGCGAGCAGCCGAACTCGCGCTCCAGCTCCGCCGGGTCCAGGCGCTGGCCCGGCCGGTACCGGCCGTCCACGACCGCGTTCTCCAGGGCGTCACGCACGCGCCTGGCCTCAGGGACTCGAGCCATCTCCACCTCCGATTGCCCAGATTATCGGCCCGCTCCAGGGGGTGGCGCGGGTGCTTCCTGTCATCTACGGTGCGCTTGTTATATACATCACGGCGAACGATGCATATCAAGCCTCGGGCGGCCCTCCGGACGGCCGGATGGCCGGATGGCACGTGGAGAAACGTGGAGAGGAGCGGAGATGGACCGGCACGACGGCTGGCTGCTGTCCGACCTGTACCGGGCTCTCGGGGAGCGGCGCACCGGCCGCCCGGAGCCCGATGCCCCGCTCGACCAGCTGCTCGCGGCCTGCGAGGTCCTGATGAGCGATGTCGGCGAGGCCTCCATGCGCGCCGTCGCGGCCCGCGCCCTCGCCGCGTACGACGCGCTCGACGACGCCGGCCGACAGGCCTTCTTCGCCCACATCACCAAGACCTACGACGCCGACGCCGACCAGGTCCGCGCCGCCTACCGCCGCTGGGAGGAGGCCCGCGCCACCGGCTCCCAGGGGGAGGCGGAGCTCGTGGGTCTCTTCGACGTCGTCGAACCGGCCCGCCAGCAGCTCCTGCGCCGCATGAACCACGCGCCCGACGCCACCCTCGCCCTGGTCCACATGCGCGCCGACCTGCGCCGCCTGCTGCCCGCCCACCCCGAACTGCGGCCCCTGGACCACGACTTCCACCACCTGCTGACGTCCTGGTTCAACCGCGGCTTCCTGCGCATGCAGGAGGTCACCGTCGACTCGCCGCCCGAGCTGCACCGGCATCTGCTGCGCGGCGAGCGCGTGCACCCGATGGCGAACGAGGCCGAACTGCGGCGCCGCATCCAGCCCGAGGACCGCCGCGTCTACGCCTTCTTCCACCCGGCCACCGGCGACGTACCCCTGATCTTCGTCGAGGTCGCTCTTGTCCGCGGGCTGCCCGACAGCATCGCCCCGCTGCTCGACCCCGGCCCCGTGCTCAGCCCCGCGGACGCGGACACGGCGGCGCTCTACTCCATCAACAACGCGCTCGACGGCCTCGCCGGAGTCTCCTTCGGCAGCTTCCTCATCAAGCAGGTCATCGAGCAGGTCGGCGAACAGCTCCCGCACCTGACGCAGTTCGCGACGCTGTCACCGATCCCCGGCTTCCGGGCGTGGCTGGAGGCGCGGGCCGAGCACGAGACCGAACTCGCCGCACTGGCAGCGGAGTTGAGCGTCCCGGACGCCGCCACCGCCGGCGCCGAACGCATCCGCCCCCGCCTCCTCCCGGTCCTCGCCCGCTACATCACCGCCGAGCGGCGCCCCGACGGCCGCCCCCTCGACCCCGTCGCCCGCTTCCATCTCGGCAACGGCGCCGCCGCCTGGCAGCTCGACTGGCCCGCCAACACCTCGCCCGACGCCTGGCGCCAGTCCTACGGAGCGATGATCAACTACCGCTACGAACCCGACCAGTTGGAGCGCCGTCACGAGGACTTCGTGCGCCGCGGCTCCGTCGCGGTCGGCGGACCGCTCGCGGCCGACGGTCCGCACGCGAGCGGCAATCCCCTCAAGAAAGGAACCACCCCGATGACCACCCCGACGAGCACGCACGAGAGCGATCCGGCGGCGCCCTTCCGCACCATCCACCGGTCCTTCGCCGAACAGGCGGAACTCCGCCCGGACAAGGCGCTCTTCGAGCTGCCCGACGGGCGGTCCGTCACCTACCGCGAGACCGCGGACCTCGTGCGCCGCATCGCCGCGCGCCTCGTCGCCGACGGTGTCACCCCCGGTGACCGCGTCGCGATGCAGGTCGACAAGTCGGTCGAGGCCATCGCCCTCTACCTGGCGACGCTGCAGATCGGTGGCGTGTTCCTGCCGCTCAACACGGCCTACACCGGCGCCGAGATCGACTACTTCATCGGCGACGCCGAGCCGCGCGTCCTCGTCTGCCCGCCCGAGCGCCGCGCCGACCACGCCCACCGCGAGGGCCCGGACCTCGTCGTCGAGACCCTCGGCACCGCGGGCGACGGCAGCCTCCTCGAAGGCGACACCCGCCACGACGACGTGTACGAGGCCGTGCCCGGCGACCCGGCGGCCATCCTCTACACCTCCGGCACCACCGGCCGCTCCAAGGGCGCGATCCTCACGCACGAGAACCTCGCGTCCAACTGTGAGGCCCTCCTGGGAAGTTGGCGGTTCACGTCCGAGGACCGGCTGATCCACGCCCTGCCGATCTTCCACGTGCACGGCCTCTTCGTCGCCGCCAACATGGTGCTCGTCTCGGGAGCCTCCATGTTCTACCTGCCGAAGTTCGACGCCGACGCCATCGCGGAGCTGCTGCCGCGCGCCACGGTGCTCATGGGCGTGCCCACCTTCTACACGCGCCTGCTCAAGCACGAGAAGGTCACCCCGGAGACCTGCGCGTCCATGCGCCTGTTCGTGTCCGGCTCGGCGCCGCTGCTCGCCAGCGACCACGAGGCGTTCGAGGCCCGTACCGGACACGCCATCCTCGAGCGCTACGGCATGACCGAGACCGGCATGAACACCACCAACCCGTACGAGGGCGGCCCCCGCAAGCCCGGCACCGTCGGCAAGGCGCTGCCCGGCACGGAGATCCGCGTGGTCGACGCCGAGACCGGAAAGCCGCTGCCCGACGGGGAGGTCGGCAGCGTCGAGGTCCGCGGCCCCAACGTGTTCGCCGGCTACTGGCAGATGCCCGAGAAGACGGCCGCCGAGTTCCGCGAGGACGGCTTCTTCATCACCGGGGACCTCGGCCTCATCGACGAGGACGGCTACCTCTGCATCTCCGGGCGCGGCAAGGACCTGATCATCTCGGGCGGCTACAACGTCTACCCGAAGGAGATCGAGACGCTCCTCGACGCCCACCCCACGGTCCTCGAATCCGCCGTGATCGGCGTCCCGCACCCGGACTTCGGCGAGACGGTCGTCGCCGTGGTCGTCGCTGCGCCGGGCCAGGAGCCGCACGAGAGGGAGCTCATCGACTCCATCGCCGCCGACCTCGCCCGCTTCAAGCACCCGCGCGCCGTACGCGTCGTGGACTCGCTGCCCCGCAACGTCATGGGCAAGGTCCAGAAGGCCGAACTGCGCAAGACCTACGCGGAGTTGTTCGCGACGTCCTGACCTCCACCCAGCCCTTTTTCGGTCCACCACTTTTTTCGTTCCACCCCCCACGTGCTCGCTTACTTACTTCCCGGTCTCTCAATGTGGAGAAGACGATGGTCCTCTATGGAGTGGCAGCGCTGGCGGTGTGCATGCTCACGGGCACGCTCGTCGGTGAATACCTGGGCGAGGCGCTCGGCGTCGACGCCAATGTCGGCGGCGTCGGCTTCGCCATGATCATGCTTGTGTTCGCGACCCACTGGCTGCGCCAGAAGGGGAAGTTCCCCGAGGCGAGCGAACAGGGCGTGCTCTTCTGGAGCGCGATGTACATCCCCATCGTGATCGCGATGGCGTCGACGCAGAACGTGTACAAGGCCGTCACCGGCGGCCCGATGGCCCTGCTCGCCGGGCTCCTCGCGCTCGTCGCGGGCTTCGCCCTGGTGCCGGTGATCGCGCGGATCGGAGGGCGCGGGGAGCCGCTCCCGCCGTTGACCGAAGCGGCGCCCGAGACCGAGCCGGCCACCGCGAAGCAGGGGGTGTGACGTGGACACGTTCCTCTCCGTCTGCAAGGACAACGGGCTCATAGTCGCCTTCGCCCTGGTCGGCACGTTGATGCTGGTCTCGGCCTGGCTGTCCAAGAAGCTGACCCGCGGGCGGCTCCAGGGCTCCGCCATCGCCATCGTGCTCGGTCTCGCGCTCGCCTATTGGGGCGGCTCGGCGACCGGGGGAGAGGCGGGCATCGCCGACATCGCCGCGCTCTCCGGGATGAGCCTGATGGGCGGCGCGATGCTCCGCGACTTCGCGATCGTCTCCACCGCGTACGGCGTCGACCTGAAGGAGATCAAGGGGGCGGGCCCCGCCGGCGCCCTGTCGATCCTGTTGGGTGTCGGCGTCTCCTTCGCCGCGGGCGCGCTCGTCGCCGCGCTCTTCGGCTACCGGGACGCGGCCTCGCTGGCGACCATCGGCGCGGGCGCGGCGACGTACATCGTGGGTCCCGTCACGGGCACCGCGGTGGGCGCGAGTTCCGACGTGATCGCGCTGTCGGTCGCCGCAGGGCTGGTCAAGTCCGTGGTGGTGATGGTGGGCACGCCGTTCGCCGCGCGCCTGATCGGCCTGAACAACGCCAAGTCGGCGATGGCCTTCGGCGGACTGCTCGGCACCACGTCCGGCGTCGCAGGCGGCCTCGCGGCCACCGACAAGCGACTCGTCCCGTACGGGGCGATGACCGCGACCTTCTACACGGGCGTCGGCTGCCTCCTCGGCCCTTCGCTCTTCTACGTGTCGCTGAGAGCGCTCGTCGGCGGCTGACAGCACAACGCAACAAAAGCACAGCACAGCACAGCACAGCACCATCCAGACTCCCGTTCACTGGAAGCAGGTTGTGCACATGCCTCGAATGCGTACGCTCACGACCGTCGCGGCCGCCGTTCTCGCCCTCGCGGGCGGCGGCCTGGCCGGGGCCCCGCACCCGGCCGAGGCCAGACCCGGACAGGGCGGCAGCGCCTGGTTCACCTCCTGGGCCCAGTCCCAGCAGGACGCGGCGACGGAACCGCTGCGCGACCAGTCCGTCCGGACGGTCACCCATCTCAGCCAGGGCGGGGACAGTGTCCGCGTCCGCATCCAGAACACCTTCGGCACGGCGCCCCTGGAGATCGGTGGCGCTTCCGTCGGTCTGAGCGGCGACGGGGCGTCCGTCAAGGGCGACACCCACCCCGTCCGTTTCGACGGGAAGACCCAGGTCACCGTCCCTGCGGGCGGCGAGGTGTGGAGCGACGCGACCGACCTCGACACGGCCGCCCAGGACGACGTGACCGTCTCCGTCGCGCTCAAGGGCGCCGCCACCCCCGGTCAGCACCGCACCGCGCTGCGCACCAACTACCTCACGCCCGAGGGCACCGGCGACCACACGGCGGACACCAGCGGCGCCGCGTACACCAAGACCGTCGACGCCACCTACCTGGTCAGCGCGGTCGACGTGCGCAACCCGCGCCTCAAGGGCACCTCCGTCGCCTACGGCAGCTCGGTCGTCGACGGCGTCGGCAGCACCAACTGCGGCCCCGGCTGCACCGAAACCGGCACCAACCGCCGCTGGACCGACGACCTGGCACGCCGCGTGCACACCGAACTCCCGCGCACCGAACAGGTCGCCATCGCCAACGCGGGGATCAGCGGCACGACGAGCGCGGCCGACTGCCCCGGCACCCCGTCGAACGTCCGGGCCCTCGATGCCGCCACCCGTCTCAAGCGCGACGTCCTCGCCCTGCACGGGGTCACCTCGGTCGTCTACTACTACGGCACCAACGACCTCGCCTTCGGCTGCGACGGCGAGCAGATCCTGGCCAGCTACCAGAAGGTCTTCAAGGAACTCCGCGACGCCGGGATCAAGATCTACGTCACGCCGATCACGCCGCGCCCCGGCTACAGCGACCAGAACAACCTGGACCGCCACACGGTCAACCTCTTTACGAAAAAGTCGAGTTCGTGCGACGGAACCTGCGACGGCGTCATGGACTTCGACGAGGTCCTGAAGGACCCCCTGCACCCCAACAGCATCGAGCCCGCCTACGACAACGGGGACGGCGTCCACGCGAACATCGCCGGGCAGCAGGCGATCGCCGACTCGATCTCGCTGCGGATGCTGACGGCCGGGAACCGGTAGCCGGCAACTGGAAGCCGAAAGCCGATGTCCATTTGCCTAAAGCTATTAGGCGGGTGCAGAATCGTTTTCGGTAACAGTGGCGGGAGCTGAGGGAGAGGGCGTACGGCCATGGTGCGTGCCGGACTGACCGCGGAGCGGCTTGCCCGGGCCGGTGCCGAGCTCGCGGACGAGGTCGGCTTCGAGCAGGTGACCGTCTCGGCGCTCGCCCGCCGGTTCGACGTCAAGGTCGCGAGCCTGTACTCGCACGTCAAGAGCTCGCACGACCTGAAGACGCGGATCGCCCTGATCGGCCTGCAGGAGATGGCCGACCGGGCCGCCGACGCCCTCGCCGGGCGGTCCGGCAAGGACGCGCTCGTCGCGCTCGCCAACGTATTCCGCGACTACGCCCGCGAACACCCGGGCCGCTACGCCGCCGCCCAGTACCGGCTCGACCCGGAGACGGCGGCGGCCAGCGCGGGCGTGCGGCACGCGCAGATGACACGGGCCGTGCTGCGCGGCTACGACCTCACCGAGCCCGACCAGACCCACGCCGTGCGACTCCTCGGCAGCGTCTTCCACGGCTACGTCAGCCTCGAACTGGCCGGCGGATTCAGTCACAGCGCGCCCGACTCGGGCGAGAGCTGGGCGCGCAGCCTCGACGCGCTCGACGCGCTGCTGCGCAACTGGCCCGCACAGGCGTGAGCCGCCGGGCTCCTTGAGCCCTTCCTTGAGCCATCCACACCCTTGATCAACGGATTGACACCACCATGCACACCTCTGACTCCGTCCATGAATTGACCACGACACCGCTGACGGACAACCTCGTCCACGGCGCGATCGACATCGAGCGCACCGCCCGCGGTCTCCTCCCGCACCGCCTCCCCGCCTGGGCCCGCGCCCAGAACACGGACGGCCAGCTGACCATGGCCGAGTCCCAGCCCTCCGGCGTCCGCCTCGTCCTCCGCACCCGCGCCACCGTCGTCGAACTCGACACGGTGCCGACCAAGCGCGTCTATGTGGGCGTGCCGTCGCGCCCCGACGGCCTCTACGACCTGCTGGTCGACGGCCGGCTCGCCGCGCAGGGGAGCGTGAGCGGCGGCGACACCCTCACCATCGACATGTCCCAGGGCACGTTCGAGCACGCGGCCGGACAGCCCGGCACGCTCCGCTTCGAGGGCCTGCCGGAAGGTGCCAAGACCGTCGAGATCTGGCTGCCGCACAACGAGACGACCGAGCTCGTCGCCCTGCGCACCGACGCTCCCGTGGAGCCCGCCGCGCCGCTGGGGGAGTCCGGCCGCAAGGTGTGGCTGCACCATGGCAGCTCCATCAGTCACGGCTCCGACGCCGCGAGCCCGACCACGACCTGGCCCGCGCTCGCCGCGTCCCTCGGCGGCGTCGAGCTGATCAACCTGGGCTTCGGCGGTGGCGCCCTGCTCGACCCGTTCACCGCGCGCACGATGCGCGACACCCCGGCCGACCTGATCAGCGTCAAGATGGGGATCAACCTCGCCAATGCCGACCTGATGCGCATGCGGGCCTTCACCCCCGCCGTGCACGGCTTCCTCGACACCATCCGCGAGGGCCACCCGGACACCCCGCTCCTCGTCGTCTCGCCGATCCTGTGCCCGATCCACGAGCAGACACCGGGGCCCGGCGCCCCCGACTTCAGCAGCATCGCCACCGGGCAGCTGCGCTTCGTCGCCACCGGGGACCCGGCCGAGCGCGCGCAGGGCAAGCTCACCCTCGAATCCATCCGCGAGGAGCTGGCCCGCATCGTCGCCCAGCGCGCGGCCGACGACCCGCACCTGCACTACCTCGACGGCCGCGAGCTGTACGGCGAGAAGGACCACGAGGAGCTCCCGCTGCCGGACTCCCTGCACCCCGACGCCACGGCCCACCGCCGCATCGGAGAGCGCTTCGCGGACCTGGGAATCGGCCCCCTGATCGATCACCCGAATGGGCGGGTTACCATTTGAGCGCCGCCTAGCTCGAAAGAGACGCACGTGACTGTCAACGACGACTCGTTCACCAACTGGAAGCACCGCGAGGAGACCGCGGAGGCAATGATCCCGATCATCGGGAAGCTGCACCGCGAGCGGGACGTGAACGTCCTGCTGCACAGCCGCTCCTTGGTGAACAAGTCGGTGGTCAGCCTGCTCAAGGCCCACCGATTCGCCCGCCAGATCGCCGGCGAGGAGCTCTCGGTCACCGAGACGATGCCCTTCCTGAAGGCTCTCGCCGAGCTCGACCTCGGGCCCTCCCAGATCGACCTCGGCATCCTCGCCATGACGTACAAGACCGACGACCGGGGCTTGAGCGTCGAGGAGTTCACCGCCGAGGCCGTCGCCGGAGCGACCGGCGCCCTGAAGCTGGAGCGCGGTGAGGGTCGTGACGTCGTCCTCTACGGCTTCGGCCGCATCGGCCGCCTCGTCGCCCGCCTGCTCATCGAGAAGGCGGGGTCCGGCAACGGTCTGCGCCTGCGCGCCATCGTCGTGCGCGGCGGCGGTGAGCAGGACCTCGTGAAGCGTGCCTCGCTGCTGCGCCGCGACTCGATCCACGGCCAGTTCCAGGGCACGATCACTGTTGACGAGGACAACAGCACGATCAATGCCAACGGCAACGCGATCAAGGTGATCTACGCCAACGACCCGTCCGAGATCGACTACACGGCGTACGGCATCAAGGACGCCATCCTGATCGACAACACCGGCAAGTGGCGCGACCGCGCGGGCCTCTCCGAGCACCTGCGTCCCGGTATCGACAAGGTCGTCCTCACCGCGCCCGGCAAGGGTGACGTGCCGAACATCGTGCACGGCGTCAACCACGACACGATCAAGCCGGACGAGCAGATCCTGTCCTGCGCCTCCTGCACCACGAACGCGATCGTGCCGCCGCTCAAGGCGATGGCCGAGGAGTACGGCGTGGAGCGCGGTCACGTGGAGACCGTCCACTCGTTCACGAACGACCAGAACCTCCTGGACAACTACCACAAGGCCGACCGCCGAGGCCGCTCCGCGCCGCTCAATATGGTCATCACGGAGACCGGCGCCGCCTCCGCCGTCGCGAAGGCCCTGCCGGACCTCAAGGCGCCGATCACCGGCTCCTCGATCCGTGTGCCCGTCCCGGACGTCTCGATCGCGATCCTCAGCCTGCGGCTCGGCCGCGAGACCACCCGCGACGAGGTCCTCGACCACCTGCGCGACGTCTCGCTGAACTCGCCGCTGCGCCGCCAGATCGACTTCACGGACTCGCCGGACGCGGTCTCCAGCGACTTCCTCGGTTCCCGGCACGCCTCGATCGTCGACGCGGGCGCGACCAAGGTCGACGGCGACAACGCGATCCTCTACCTCTGGTACGACAACGAGTTCGGCTACTCGTGCCAGGTGATCCGCGTCGTCCAGCACGTCTCCGGCGTCGAGTACCCGACGTTCCCGGCGCCCACCGCCTGACCTACGGCACATGTCCCGAGGCCGGTCCCGCATCCTGCGGGGCCGGCCTCGCGGCACTTGACGGGATGATCAACTGGGGCGCAGGATGGGGCACATGTTGACGTCTCGCACCCTCGCATCCGGAACGGCCCCCGTTCCGGACCGATGTGGTTGCGGACGCAGCGGCTTGTAGCGGGCTCGTAGACCCCTCGCCGCCCTTCCCGTACGTCTCGTAGCAGCCAGCGCCCCGTTGCAGGGCGCCGGCCGCCCACGTTCCGCATGTACGGATCTCTCTCGCGTTCAGCGCGTTCCCCCGTCACCCGCGTGCCTGTGGAGGCTCCCCTTGTCCGTGACCGAAATGCCCCCTTCCCTCTCGCTGCGCCCCGCCGAGATCCCCGCCGACGGCCTCTACGAGGGGCGCCGCGTGCTGCGCCGCACCCCCGAGGGCTGGCAGGACCGCCCCTACGAGCTGTTCGAGCTCGTCCCGCAGGGCGCCACCATCGGCGCCGAGATCCGCGGTCTCGACCTGAGCCGGCCGCTCTCCCCGGAGCTGCGCGAGGAGCTGAACCGGGCCCTGCTCGAATGGAAGGTCCTCTTCTTCCGCGGCCAGCACCTCACCAGCGAGAGCCAGCGCGACTTCGCCCGCAACTGGGGCGAGCTGGAGACCAATCCGCTCCTGGAGCGCGGCGACAGCGAGGACGTCGTCCGCTTCGACAAGGGTGCCGGCGGTGTCCCCAGCTACGAGAACGTGTGGCACACCGACGTCACCTTCCGCGAGCGCCCCGCCCTCGGCGCCGTGCTCCAGCTGCGCGAGGTGCCGCCGTTCGGCGGCGACACCATGTGGGCCGACATGGCGGCCGCGTACGACAACCTCTCCGACGAGGTGCGGGCGCGCATCGAGGGCACCGAGGCCGAGCACGACTTCCTGCCCGGCTTCCGCCGCTTCTACGGTCCCGAACGGCTCGCCCAGTGGCAGGAGTTGTTCCCGCCGGTCACCCACCCGGTCGTGCGCCGCCACCCCGAGACCGGGCGCCACATGCTCTTCGTGAACACGTCCTTCACCACCCGGATCCTCGGCATGGAGCGCGCCGAGAGCGACCGGCTGCTGCGGCTGCTGTACCAGCAGGCGCACGTGCCGGAGTTCCAGGTCCGGTTCCGCTGGCAGCCGGGCGACATCGCGTTCTGGGACAACCGTGCCACCCAGCACTACGCGGTGGCCGACTACGGTGACGCCCGCCGGGTCGCGGAGCGCGTCGCCATCGCGGGGGACCGACCCTTCTAGGGAACCCTTCCGGGAAACCGGTGCGGGCGGCCCGAAATCCCTCTCCCCGGCGAGGTGTTGGGGCGGGCCGCCCCTCGATACTGGCCCCGCGGAGCCGCTGCCGCTCCGCGCAGGGACCAGGCCACGAGGAGCCGCACCATGCGCCTGCCGCGCCGCACCAGCCCGTACCTCGTCGACGGGGCGCTGGCCGCCCTCGTCCTGTTCGCCGTGTCCCTGCAGTTCCTCTTCCCCGACGAGGGCGGCGACCCGCTGTCCTGGCAGGGCTTCCTGCTGGGCGCGGCCACGGCGGTGCCGCTGATCTGGCGGCGGCGCGCGCCGATCCTGTGCGCGATCGTGCTCTCCTGCGCGACCCCGGCCATGGCGCTCTACCACGCGCCGCCGCCCGACGTCGTGTACGGCGGACTCGTCCTGCTGTACACGCTCGCCGCGTACGCGGAACCGGTGCCGCGCCGCGTCATGCTCGTCGGCTGGGTGATCGGCGCGTCGGCGACGATGTCCATGAAGGAGCACGCCGAACCCTTCGAGTACGCCTTCCACCTGCTCAGCCTCCTCAGCGCCTACGGATTCGGGCTCCTCGCCCGCACCCAGCGCGCGTACACCGCCGCCCTGGAGGAGCGCGCCCGCGCCCTGGAGCGCGAACGGGAGGTCGACCGGGCCCGGGTGGTGGCCGGGGAGCGCGCCCGCATTGCCCGCGACATGCACGACGTGGTCGGCCACGCGGTCAGCCTCATGGTCGTCCAGGCCGAGGCGGGCCCCGTCGTGGTCCGCAGCAACCCGGCGCGCGCCGAGGCGGCGTTCGACGCCATCGCGGGCGCGGGCCGCGAGGCGATGCAGCAACTCCGCCTGATCCTGGGCGTGTTGACGGACACCGGGAACGGCGGAGGGGGCCTCGAAGCCCCGGTCCCGGGTCTCGCCCGCCTCCCCGACCTGATCCGCCAGGTGTCCGAGACCACCGAAGTCGCCGTCACCCTCCGCACCACGGGCCGCCCCCGCCCCATCGGCGCCGAAATGGAGACCGCCGCGTACCGCATCGTCCAGGAAGCCCTGACCAATACCGTCAAGCACGCGTACGCTGCCCGGGCGGACGTACAACTCGACTGGGGGGACGCGGAGTTGGCGATCACCGTGACGGACGACGGAACCGGCGCCGCACAGGCGGCCGGTGCCGGACGCGGCCTCGTCGGCATCGAGGAGCGCGCCGCGGCCTGCGGCGGCAGCGCGCACAGCGGACCGGGCCCGCACGGCGGGTTCCGGGTGGCCGCCCGACTGCCCGCGTCGGCCCGGCAGGCCGCCGAAAGGGCGCCATGAGCATCCGCGTCGTGGTCGCCGACGACCAGGAACTGGTGCGCAGCGGCTTCACCATGATCCTCGACGCGCAGCCCGACATCGAGGTGGTCGCCGAGGCGGCCGACGGCGCCGAAGCCGTCACCGCCGTGCGCCGGCACGCCCCGGACGTCCTCCTCCTCGACATCCGCATGCCGCGCATGGACGGCATCGAAGCGGCCCGCCGCGTCTGCGAACAGTCCAGCTGCCGGGTCGTCATGCTGACGACGTTCGACCTCGACGAGTACGTCTACGAGGCGCTGTACGCGGGCGCGTCCGGCTTCCTCCTCAAGGACGTACGCCGCGACGACCTCGTGCACGCGGTCCGCGTCGTGGCGGCGGGCGACTCGCTCCTCGCCCCGTCCGTCACCCGCCGCCTGGTGGCCGACATCACCCGCCGCAGGCCCAAGTCCCCGCAGCTGCCCACCCTTTCGGCCCTCACGGCCCGCGAGACGGAGACCCTGCGCCACCTCGCCCGCGGCCTCACCAACGCGGAGATCGCCGCGACCCTCCACGTCAGCGAACACACGGTCAAGACGCACGTCAGCAACGTCCTGAGCAAACTGCACCTGCGCGACCGCGTCCAGGCGGTCATCTGCGCGTACGAGTCGGGGTTGGTGGCACCGGGCTGATTCAGCCGATCAACGTCCGCTTCGGGCGGACCACGCAGAACTCGTTGCCCTCCGGGTCGGCCAGCACCGTCCACGACTCGTCGCCGCTCTGCCCGACGTCCGCCCGGCGGGCCCCGAGCCCGATGAGGCGCTCGATCTCGGCGTCCCTGTCCTCGGCGGTGCAGGTCAGGTCGAGATGCAGGCGGTTCTTGGTCGTCTTGCGGTCCGTCACGGGCATGAAGCAGATGCCGACCGGGGCGTTCTCGTCCGGGCCGACCACCACTTCCCGCTCCCGCTCGGACAGGATCCGCCAGCGCAGCGCCGCCGCCCAGAACCGGGCCAGGGCGGGCAGGTCGTGGGTGTCGATGACGATGTGGTGCAACGAGACAGGCATGCCGGCCAGTGTGCAGCGGGCTGTCGCCGCCCGTCCTCACTCGTGCGACCCATGCCGCGCGCCCCGCCTCCCTCCCGCGCGGGAGCCGCGAACCGCCCGCTCCGGCGATCCCTCGCACCCGGTGTGCGACGACGCTGACGGTGACCCATCGGAACCCTCCGAGGAGGCGCCGTGCTCAGCGCACTCGCCCGGGCGGCGACCCGCCGCCCCCGTACCGTGATCCTCACCTGGCTCGTCCTGATCGTGCTCGGTTTCGGGCTCGGCACCGGCGTCTTCGGCCGGCTCTCCGACTCGGTCCCCGACGTGCCGGGCACCGAGTCCGACCGCACCGCCGAACTCCTCGACGACATCGACCCGCGCGGCGAATCCCTCAGCGCCGTCGTCGAGGCGCCCCGCGTCGCCGCACCCGCACTGCGCGGACACGTCGAACAGGCCGTCACCGACCTGCGCCGCATTCCCGGCGTCGCCGCCGTCCCCGACCCGTACGCCACCCAGGGCCTGGCCTCCCGCGACGGCCGCGCGCTCGTCGTGCCCGTCACCCTGAAGGGCGGCCTCGACGACGACGCGGAGGACGGGACCGTCGACGCCGTCGCCGAACGCGTCAAGGAGATCGACGGCGCCGACGTGCACGTCAGCGGCGGACCGCTGCTCGGCCGGCAGCTCGGCGAGCGGGCCCAGGAGGACGTCCAGCGCGCCGAATTGATATCCCTGCCCGTCGTGCTCGGGCTGCTCCTGCTCATCTTCGGCGGGCTGCGCGCGGCCGGTCTTCCGCTGCTCGTGGCGGTCAGCGGCGTGGCGGGCGCGTTCCTCGCCCTGTTCGGCTTCAGCCAGGTCACCGAGATCTCCGTCTACGTGATCCAGGTGACGACCATGCTCGGCCTCGGCCTCGCCGTGGACTACGCGCTCCTGATGGTGATGCGGTTCCGGGAGGAACGCCGGACGAGCGCGGACGTCGCCGAGGCCGTGCACCGCACCGTCGAACGCGCGGGCCGCACCATCCTCTTCTCCGGCCTCACCGTCGCCGTCAGCCTCAGCGGACTGCTGGTCTTCCCGAGCCCGTTCCTGCGCAGCATGGGCCTGGCCGTCGCCGCCGTCGTGGTCGTCGACATGCTCGCCGCGCTGACGCTGTTGCCCGCGCTGCTCACCCGGTTCGGCGCGCGCATCGCCCCGTCCAAGCCGCGGGCGCCCGGCACGGAGGGCCGCGTCTTCGCCCGCCTCGCCCGGTTCTCCGCCCGCCGCCCCATCGCGGTGACGACGGTGAGCGTCCTCGCCCTGCTCGCCCTCGCGCTCCCGGTCGCGAACCTGCGCATCGACATCGGCGACGCCCGCCAACTCCCCGCCTCCACCGAGGCACGACAGCTGTACGACACCGTGGAGGCGCACTATCCGGCGGGCGTCGGCGTCGACCCGGTCGTCGTCGTGGCACGCCCCGGCACGGACCCGGCCTTCGAGACCCGCGTCAAGGCGCTGGACGGCGTCGCGTCCTCCGAGACACAGACCCTCGACGACGGAACCCGCGTCCTGCACATCACCCCGTCCGGCTCGGTCGACGGTGCCACGGCCACCCAACTCGTAGAACAGGTAAGGGAGTTGCGCGGCGACAATCCGGTGGCCGTGGCGGGCGTCGCCGCCCGGCTCGTCGACTTCCGGCAGATGCTCGCCGACCGCGCCCCGTGGGCCGCGCTCACCGTCCTCGCCGGCATCCTGGCCCTGCTCTTCGCGTTCACCGGCTCGCTCCTGATCCCCCTGCGAACCGTCCTCACCACACTGCTGAGCCTGGGTGCCGCGCTCGGCGTCGTGGTCCTCGTCTTCCAGGACGGGCACGCCGCGTCCTGGCTCGGCGGCGAGGGCCTCGGCGCGCTCAGCCTCACCGCACCCCCGCTCATCGTCGCCATCGCCTTCGGGCTCGCCATGGACTACGAACTGTTCATCCTCGCCCGGATGCGCGAGGCCTGGCGCGCGACAGGGGACGCGCAGGAAGCGGTGGTGACCGGGCTGCGGCGCTCGGGCCGCGTCGTGAGCTGTGCGGCGCTGCTCCTCGCCGTCGTCTTCGGCGCCTTCATGACGGGCGGCTTCGCCCCCATCCTGGAGATCGGCCTCGGCCTCACCCTGGCGGTCGTGATCGACGCGACGATCGTCCGGATGCTGCTCGTACCGGCGACGATGGCGCTGCTGGGCCGGCGCGCGTGGTGGGCACCGCGGGCGCTGCGCAGGCTGCACGGGCGGATCGGCCTGCGGGAGGCGGAAGAGGCCCCGGCGGAGCGCCTGGCGGCGCCGCGTCCGTAGGGGTGACGGCGGTGGCGGTGCGCCCGTGCCCTCGCGGAACCGTGATCGTTGGATGGGGCATGCACACCACGAAGCGCATCGCCGCCGCCCTCTTCCTGGCCGCTTCGGCGGCGTCCCTGGCCACTCCGGCCCTGGCTGCTGACGCCCCCGCCGGCGGTTCGGACATCGCGAGCCCGGACGCGCCCACTGCGGAGTCCCTGGCCGCTCCTGCCGCGGCCGACAACGCCTCCGACGCGGACGAGGGCGTCGACCCCGCGAAGGTTCTGAAGACCGGCACGATCAGTTCGCAGGGCTCGCCGATCGGGTTCCTGGGCTGACGCCGCTGCCCCACCGGGCCGCGTCGGGGCATGAGGGAGCCCCGTCGCGACGGGGGAGACACGACGGGGCCCAACGAGCGGGTGCCCCGAACCGTAGTGGGTATGCACGGTCGGCTCCGGCCCGCGGCACGGTGTGGACCACGAGGGCCCCGGACACATGTGTCCGGGGCCCTCGGGCGTCAGGCGGTCGAGCGCGACGTCAGACGACGGCGATCGACCGGCCCGCCCACTCCGGGGCGGGCTCCGTCAGCTCGGTGAAGCGGTCGCGGATCGCGGCCGGGAGCTCGGCCGCCTTCCCCGCCTCCTGGTCGACGTGGATCGCGAGCAGCTCGGTGGTCGCCACCGGGGCCGCGTTCGGGGCGGGCTCGCCCGCCTCGTCGTCGACCACGAACATCTCGTGCGTGAAGCGCGCCTTCTTCGAGGCGACGCCCAGCACCCTTGTACGGATGGCGAGATGGGACGCCTCGGGGACGTCTCGCAGATAGCGGATGTGCGACTCGACCGTGTAGAGCGAGCAGTGCGTGGACTCGCGGTACGTCGAGTCCAGGCCCGTCTCGATCATCATGGCATCGGTGGCGTGCCCGAAGGCGAGGACGTAGAACGCCTCGCTCATGTGACCGTTGTAGTCGATCCACTCGGGGCGGACCGTGCGGTGCAGAAGGGGCAGTGCGGTGGTTGCGGTACTCATCGCGCCTCCGCCTTCCCGCTGCCGCCCTTGTTCAACCGTCCTGTGGCACGCAGCACATCGATGACACCCTGGTCGCGCTCGGCGACGAGCTCGGCGATGGAACGGCCGTCCGCGGCGACATCGCAGCCCGCGACCACGGAGTCGTACAGCTGCTTGTCGAGCTCCGGGGCCTCGAGCCGCGTCCACGGCGACTTCAGGGACGGGCCGAAGTGGTCCAGCATGTGCGCCATGCCGCCCTCGCCGCCCGCGAGCGCGAACGTCAGCATCGGGCCCATGAACGCCCAGCGCAGGCCGGGGCCCTCGGTGATCGAGTCGTCGATCTCCTTCACCGTCGCCTCGCCGTTGGCGACCATGTGCAGCGCCTCGCGCCACAGGGCCTCCTGCAGACGGTTGGCGATGAAGCCCGGCACCTCGCGGTCCATGGTGATGACCGACTTGCCGGCGACCTCGTAGAAGCGGGAGGCCCAGGCGCTGGCGTCCGCGTCGGTCTTCTCGCCGCCGACGACCTCGACGAGCGGGATCAGGTACGGCGGGTTGAACGGGTGGCCGACGACCAGGCGCGCGGGGTTCGCGGCCGTGGTCTGCATGTCGGTCATCGGGTAGCCGGAGGTCGACGAGGCGATGACGACGCCCTCGGGGGCCGCGGCGTCCAGGCGGGACAGCAGATCGCGCTTGAGGTCGAGGTCCTCGGGGGCGCTCTCCTGCACGAACTCGGCGTCGGCGACGGCCTCTTCGAGCGTCGGGGCCACGGTGAGACGGTCGCGCGAGGCGCCGTCGGCGAGGCCCATCTCGGTGAGGGCGGGCCAGGCGGCGTCGACCAGTCGGCGCAGCTTCTGCTCGGCGTCCGGGGCGGGGTCCCAGGCCTTCACGTCGTAGCCGCGGGCGAGGAAGTGGGCGACCCAGCCGCCGCCGATGACGCCGGCTCCGACGCAGGCGACCCGGCGGACGTCCTCGGGAGCGGTGAGGGGGGAGGTCATGAGGGTGATGCTGCCTTCCGGTGATGCGGGTGGGGGTGCGGGGGCGCGGAGCTTCAGGAGCGCGGCTTGAGGCCGAGCATCGCGCGGGCCTCGTCCGGCGTCGCGACGCGCGAGCCGAGGGACTCCGTGATGGTCACGGCACGCTCGACGAGCTGCGCGTTGGTCGCCTTGTTGCCCTTGCCGAGGTAGAGGTTGTCCTCCAGGCCGACGCGGGCGTGCCCGCCGAGCAGGATCGACTGCGCCACCCACGGCATCTGCATGCGGCCGAGCGCGAAGCTGGCGAACTGGGCGCCCTCCGGCAGCATGTTGACCATCGACTGCAGCACGCCCGGGTCGGCCGGGGCGCCCCACGGGATGCCCATGCACAGCTGGAACACGGTCGGGTCGTCGAGCAGGCCCTCGGCGAGGAGCTGCTTGGCGAACCACAGCTGGCCGGTGTCGAAGATCTCCAGCTCGGGCCGCACACCCAGCTCCTGGATGCGCTTGGCGCCCTGGCGCAGCATGTCGGGCGTCGACACGTACAGGTTCGAGCCGTCGCCGAAGTTCAGCGAGCCGCAGTCGAGCGTGCAGATGTCGGGCAGCAGCTCCTCGACGTGCGGCAGCCGGTCGAGGCCGCTGACGAGGTCGGTGCCGGGCAGGTGGTTCAGCGGCTCGTCCGGGTCGATCACCAGGTCGCCGCCCATGCCGGCGGTCAGGTTGATGACGACGTCGGTGCCGGTCTCCTTGATCCGCTCGACGACCTCGCGGTACAGCTTCGTGTCGCGCGAGGGGTCACCGGTCTCGGGGTCCCGTACGTGGATGTGCACGACGGCGGCACCCGCGTCGGCCGCCTCCACGGCGTTCTTGGCGATCTGCTCCGGCGTGACGGGCACGTGCGGACTCCGCCGCACGGTGTCGCCGGCACCGGTGAGAGCGGCGGTGATGATGACGTTTTCGTTGGGCATAGAAGGACCTCCCAAGGTGAGTAAAAAAGCCCCTGCGGCGATTGAGCAGCGGGGTCCGGGGCAGAGCCCCGCGGCGTCGGCTACGGTTCCGTGATCACGCTGTCGACGTAGGAAACCAGCGCCGCGTGCATCGCATCCGCGGCCGACCCGAACGACTCCCGGCTCACCGACAGGACCTGCGTGGCAAGCCCGTCGATCAGCGCGGTCAGCGCGAACGCCGCCGCACCGGGGTCGACGGACGACCGGAACACGCCCTGGTCGACCCCGCGACGCAGGACATCCGCCACGGTCTCCCGCCACTGCCGGTAGTACTCGGTGTGCAGCCGCCCCACCGTCGTGGAGCGCGCCGCCTCGGCCCACAGGTCGAGCCACACCTTCCACTGGCGCCGCTGCTGGTCGGTGCGCGGTGTCTGCAGCTCGATGAGCTGGCGCAGCTCCGCCGCCGCGTCGTCCGCCTCCGCGAGGTGGGCGGCGCGGCGCGCGGTGTCCTCGTCCATGCACCAGCGCACGGAGGCCTCCAGGAGGTCTGCGCGGCCGGGGAAGTGGTAGTGGATCGCGGCGGTGCTGGTGGCGCAGGCGCGGGCGATGTCGGAGACCCGGACCGCGTGGAAGCCGTGCTCGGCCACGAGCCGCACCGTCTCCTGCACGATCTGCAGCGGCCGACCGCCCTCCACGGGCGCCGGCGCCTCGACCTCGGCCTCCAGGGGGCGCGCGCCGAGCAGCCAGCCGGGGTCGACGCGCGCCTCGTCGGCGATCCGCGCCAGCTCGGCCACCGTGAACCGGCGGGTGCCGCTCAGCGAGCGGGAGAGCTTCGACGGATCCATGACGATGCGGCGCGCGAACTCGCGCTGGCTGACACCGGCCGCCGTGATGACCTCACGGACGCGGGCGGCGGTGTCGGCAGGGGTTGCCTCGTTGCTGGATTCCACGGGACAGGACCCTAACCATGTGTTGAGAAGAACGCAATGCGATGAACGGTGAAGCCCGGTAAATGCTGGTCATTGAGCCTCTGACTGTCTCATCAGTCACCATCGCAACACGGGGGACGGTGTCGACGTGCCTCGCGAGGGCCGCCGCGCCCGCGCAACGAGTCCGCTGTGAATCGAGTCAATACCCTTGCCCGCAAGGGGAGTTGACCCCATAGGGTGCGGGCTCTACGTTGCCGCCGAGCACCAGGGCTCCCAGGGGGACACCCATGCGTTGCACGCGTCGCACACTCACCGCTGCCGCCGCCATGCTGCTGCTCGCGGCCACCGCTGCCTGTGGCTCCGACTCCGGCTCCGACGGCTCGACGTCCGGATCCACCGACGACGCCGGCACCACGAAGCTCAAGATCGGGATCATCCCGATCGTCGACGTCGCGCCCCTGTATCTCGGGCAGAAGAAGGGCTTCTACAAGGAGCAGGGCCTCAGCCTGTCCATGACCATGGCGCAGGGCGGCGCGGCGATCGTGCCGGGCGTGGTCAGCGGCCAGTTCCAGTTCGGCTTCTCGAACTCCACCTCGCTGATGGTCGCCCAGTCCAAGGGTGTCCCCGTCAAGGTCGTCGTCAACGGCGTCGGCTCGACGGGCAAGCAGGACGCGGACTTCGGCGCCGTCGTCGTGAACAAGGACAGCCCGATCAAGTCCGCCAAGGACCTCGAGGGCAAGAAGGTCGCCGTCAACACGCTCAAGAACATCAACGACACCACGGTCCGGGAGTCCGTCCGCAAGGACGGCGGCGACCCCTCCAAGGTGAAGTTCGTCGAGCTCGCCTTCGACCAGATGCCCGCGGCGCTCGACAAGGGGCAGGTCGACGCGGCCCAGGTCGTGGAGCCCGCCACCGCCACCGTCAAAGCACAGGGCGGCCGCGTGATCGCCTCCAACTACGTCGACACGGCGCGCAATCTGACGGTCGCGATGTACTTCTCGTCGAGTCAATACGTGGATCAACACCCGGACATCGTCAAGAAGTTCAACGCCGCCACCCAGAAGTCCCTCACCTACGCCAACGGTCACCCCGAGGAGGCCCGGGACATCGTCCGCACGTACACGAAGATCCCGCAGGCGACCCTCGACAAGGTGACGCTCCCGGCCTGGCCCGCCCAGTGGAACCGCCCCTCGCTCGACACCCTCGCCGAACTCGGCGACCGGGACGGCCTGTTCGAGAAGACCCCCGACCTGGACGCGCTGCTGCCGTGATCCCCGGCCTCCTGGGACTTCTCGCGTGCGCGGCCCTGTGGGAGGCGGTGCCGCGCCTCGGCCTGGTCGACCCCGCCTTCCTGCCGCCCTTCACGACGACGCTGAACGCCCTGCGCGGCGAGCTCACCGACGCCGCCTTCTGGACGGCGCTCGGCGACACCCTCACCGGCTGGGCGCTCGGCCTCGCCCTCGCCACCGCGGGCGGCGTCCTCGCGGGCCTGGTCATCGCCACGGTCCCGTACCTGCGCGCGCTGACCGCCTCCACCATCGAGTTCCTGCGCCCCATCCCGTCCGTGGCGCTCATCCCGCTCGCGATCCTCCTGTACGGCACGGAGCTGCGCTCGGTCCTGCTGCTCGTCGTCTACGCCGCGTTCTGGCAGGTCCTCGTGCAGGTGCTGTACGGGGTGCGGGACGTGGACCCGGTCGCCGAGGACACCGCGCGCGCCTTCGGCCTCGGCCCGTGGGCGCGCGTGCGGCACGTCGTGTGGCCCACGGCCCTGCCGTACGTGATGACAGGCGTGCGGCTCGCGGCGGCGGTCGCGCTGATCCTCGCCATCACCGTCGAACTGGTCATCGGCGCTCCGGGGTTGGGTCACCGGATCAACGTCGCGCAGAGTTCCCAGGCCGTCCCGGACATGTACGCATTGATCCTGGTGACCGGCTGCCTCGGCGTATTGATCAACACTGGAGCGCGGTTCGTGGAGCGCCGCGCCCTGTCCTGGCACCAGTCCGTACGGGCGGAGGCCCCGGCGTGAGCCGCACACTGCGCGCCCTGCGCGCCGCCGCACTCGCCGTGGCCCTGCCGTGCGTCCTGATCGCGGTCTGGTGGGTGGCCTCCGACGCCAGCACCAGCTTCTACGCGCCGCCCCTGCGCACGATCCTGTCCCGCTTCGACGACACCTGGACCGCGGACCGGCTCCAGGACGACGTCCTGCCCAGCGTGGCGCGGCTGCTCGCCGGATACGCGGCCGCGGGCGTCGCAGGCGTCGCGCTCGGCGTCGTCATCGGCTCCTCGCGCCGCGCCCGCGCCGTGTGCGAGCCCGCCCTGGAGTTCCTGCGCGCGGTGCCGCCGCCGGTCCTCGTCCCGGTCATCATGCTGTTCGCAGGCATCGGCGACACGATGAAGATCGCCGTGATCGCCTCGGGCTGTGTGTGGCCGGTGCTCCTGAACACGGCCGCGGGCGTACGCGCTGTGGACCAGGTCGCCGCCGAGACGGCCCGCTCGTACGGGATCGGGGGAGCGGCCCGGCTGCGCCATCTGGTGCTCCCCGCCGCGAGCCCGCAGATCTTCGCGGGCCTGCGCCAGGCCCTGTCCATCGGCGTGATCCTCATGGTCATCAGCGAGATGTACGCCTCCAGCAGCGGCCTCGGCTTCGCCGTCGTGGAGTTTCAACGATCCTTCGCCGTACCGGAGATGTGGACAGGCATCCTCGTCCTCGGCCTGCTCGGTGTGGTGCTCGCGCTGCTGTTCCGGCTCGTCGAACGGCGGGCGCTCGGCTGGTACCACGGATCGCGCGGGGCGCGGCGGAAGGCGGGAGGCGGCGGTGCTTGAGGTCACGGGACTGCGCAAGCTCTACGAGGGTTCGGGCCGGCAGGTGGAGGCGCTGTGCGACCTGACGTTCCGCCTGGACGCGGGCGAGCTGGTGTGCGTCGTCGGCCCCTCCGGCTGCGGAAAGACGACGCTCCTGAAGTGCGTGGCCGGGCTGCTGTCGCCGACCGGGGGCTCGGTCGCCCTGGACGGCACGCCGGTGACCGGCCCGCGCCCCGGCCTCGCCGTCGTCTTCCAGGAGTACGGACGCAGCCTCTTCCCGTGGATGCGGGTCGGAGAGAACGTCGAACTCCCGCTCAGGCAGCGCAAATCGATCCCCAAGGCGGCCCGCCACGCGCGCGTGGCGGAGTCCCTCGAAGCGGTCGGCCTCGCGGGCGTCCACCGCGCCTACCCGTGGGAGCTGTCCGGCGGCATGCAGCAACGCGTCGCCATCGCGCGCGCGTTGGCGTACGAACCGGAGGTGCTCCTGATGGACGAGCCCTTCGCCGCCGTCGACGCCCAGACCCGCGCCGAGCTGGAGGACCTGGTGCGCGGGCTGTGGCGGGAGCGCGGGATGACGGTCCTGTTCGTCACGCACGACATCGACGAGGCGGTGTACCTGGGGGAGCGGGTGCTGGTCCTGAGCGCGTCGCCGACCGTCGTCCTCGAGGACGTGCCCGTCGGACTCCCGCTTCTGCGCGACCAGTTGACGACGCGGGCGGACGCGCGGTTCACGGCCCTGCGGAGCCGGGTCCTGGAGCTGATCCGGGCGGGCGGCGGAGCGCGCGCGGGCGGCGAGCCCGAGGGGCAGGTTGCACAGGATAGGAGGTAACCCGCGGTTACGCTCAGGTGGGCGCCTTCGATTTCCCCGCCCCACCCCTGGATGCCTTACCGTGTGGCCGTGGACAGTCAGGGTGAGCGGGCGGTTCGGCTGCGCCTGACCGGGGCCGCGGCCCTCGCCGCAGTATCGGGCGCGGCAGGCGCGTGGGCGTACGCGCGCAGCGGCGCGTCCGCGGGCGATCTCGTGCGGGACCTCGCGGTGGGCTGGGCGTACGCGGTCGCCGGCCTCCTCGCCTGGCGGCGCAGGCCCGCCAACCACACCGGGCGCCTGATGGTGCTCGAAGGCATCACCTGGTTCCTCGGCAACCTCCAGGGCACCGCGGTGCCCGCGCTCTTCGCCTTCGGCGCCTGGTGGGAGGCGCTGAACATGGCGGTCCTCCTGCACCTCATCCTGTCGTTCCCCGAAGGCCGTCTCACCACCGTCCTCACGCGCCGCCTGGTCCAGGTCACGTACGGGCTCGTCGCGGTCGGCGGATTCGTGCGCACGCTCCTGTTCGACCCGGCGGCGCAGACCGGGGCGACGTACCTGGACTGCCGGGAGTGCGGGCCGAACCTGCTGCACGTGCCGGCCTGGGACCACCTCTTCGGCCCGTTCGACGCCGCCTACCACGCCGCGGGCTGGCTGATCTCGGCCGTCGCCGTCGTCGCGATCGTGCAGCGCTGGCGGCACGCCTCCGCCGCCCGCAGGCGCGCCCTGCTGCCCGCCTGGATCGGCATCGGCGTCGCCACCGTGTTCCTCATGTGGGACATGCTGTTCTACGTGGTGCCGTGGTTCGGCGGCGTCGGCTCGATCGCCGAACAGGCCGTCTACCTGCTGTCCGACCTCGCCCAGGTCGCCGTCCCCTTCGCCTTCCTCGCCGGACTGCTACGGATGCGCCTGCAGCGCGCCGAGGTCAGCGGGCTCGTCATCGACATCGGCACCGACTCCGACCCGGCACGCCTGCGCGAGGCGCTGGTGCGCGTCCTCGGCGACCCGACGCTGCGGCTCGGCCTGTGGGACGAGCGGCGCGGCGGCCACGTCGACGGCTCGGGGCGCGAGGTCGGCGCGGGCGGTCCTGGCAGGACTCCGGTCGCCGCCACCGACGGCCGCCCGCTCGCCCTGCTCCACCACGACCCGGCGCTCGACGAGGACCCCGAACTCCTGCAGTCCGTGGCGGCTGCCCTGCGCCTCGCCCTGGAGAACGTCTGGCTGCGCACGCGCGCGAAGGACGTCGCCACCCGCATCGTGCAGGCCGCCGACGCCGAGCGCGGCCGCCTGGAGCGCGATCTGCACGACGGCGCGCAGACCCGCCTCGTCTTCGCCCTGATGTCCGTGCGCCGCGTCCAGAAGGGCCTCGCGGACCACCCGGACGCGACGCTGCGCGAGGCCGCCGACGAGGCCGAGACCAGCGTGCGGCACGCCATCGACGAACTGCGCGGCATCGCGCACGGCATCCACCCCGCCGTCCTCACCCGCGAAGGCCTCGCCGCCGCGCTGAGCGAGCTGGCCGAGGAGGCCACCGTGCCCGTCGTCGTGGCGGCCGAGTCCCGCCGCTACGACCCGCTCGTGGAGTCCACCGCGTACTTCACCGTCTGCGAGGCGCTCACCAACGCGGCCAAGCACGCGGGGGCCCGGGCCGTCAGCGTCTCCGCCCGGCACCACGACGGGCGGCTCGTGGTGGAGACCGTGGACGACGGCGTCGGCGGCGTCGACCTCGCGCGCGGCACCGGCCTGCGCGGACTCGCCGACCGGCTCGCCGCCGTCGACGGTGTACTGCACATCGACAGCCCCGCAGGGGGCGGAACCAGAATCAGGGCGGAGCTTCCGTGCGGGTGATCGTCGCCGAGGACTCGGCACTCCTTCGGCTGGGGATCGTACGGCTGCTGACCGACGAGGGCGTCGAGGTCGTCGCCGAGTGCGCGGACACCGCGCCGCTGCTCGCCCTGGTCGCCGAGCACACTCCGGACGCCGTGCTGCTCGACATCCGTATGCCGCCCACCCATACCGACGAGGGACTGGTCGCGGCGGCGGCCGTGCGCTCGGCGCACCCCGGCATCGGTGTGCTGCTGCTGTCCCAGTACGTGGAGACGAGCGCGAGCGTGCGTGCGCTCGCCGAGCGGCCCGAGGGCTTCGGCTATCTCCTCAAGGAGCGCGTCGCCGACGCCGAGGAGCTGTGCGGGGCGCTGAAGCGGGTGGCCGCGGGGGAGACCGTCGTCGATCCGCGGGTGGTCGCCCGCCTCATGAGTGTGCCGCGTCCGGCGGGGCCGCTCGACGACCTCACCGGCCGCGAGCGCGACGTGCTCGCGCTGATGGCCGAGGGGCGCTCCAACGAGGCCATCGCGAACAAGCTGGTCATCGGCGGCAAGACGGTCGAGACCCATGTCCGCAACGTCTTCGCCAAGCTGAGCCTGGAGTCGGACCCCGCCGAGCACCGCCGTGTGATGGCGGTGCTGCGCTTCCTGCGCGGCTGACCCGCGCCCGCCCCCTGGGCGGAAGAGATTCCGGCTACCCGCTCCGGCGGACGACGCGCTACCCCCGTAGCCCCCGTACTTCCCCCGTACGTCGTCCGCGGAGCGGTGCCGGACCTCCACAGTAGGCGGGCCGACCGGGGCGGACATCAGGGCCAGCCCTGAGATCCGGAAGTGACCCAGGGCACATACCGCGCGGTAGGGGTGCGGGCGTAGAGTCCCCACAGGAGGGTAAAACTAGCGTCGCTAATTAACTGCTGTGGCGCCCTCCCGACCTGGTCCACCGCCGCACCAGCAGTCAGTACGGAACGGAGCGCTACCCGATGGCCACTCTCTCGCTCGCCGCGATCCTCGCCGACAACGCCCGTCGGCACCCCGACAAGACAGCCCTCGTCGCGGGCGAACTGCGCAGCACCTTCGCCGAGCTGTGGCTCCAGGTCCGCAAGCAGGCCGCCGCCCTCGCCGACCTCGGCGTCCGCCCCGGCGACAAGATCGCGCTGATGGCGCCCAACACCGCCGAGTTCCCGCGTGCCTACTACGCGGCCATCGCGGCCGGCGCCGCCGTCGTCCCCGTCCATCTGCTCCTGTCGGCGCCCGAGGTCGAGCACGTGCTCAAGGACAGCGGCGCGACGCTCCTGCTGTGCCACCCGGCGCAGGCCGAGACCGGCGAGGCGGCCGCCGAGGCGGTCGGCGTCCGCACCGTCGTCCTCGGCGACGACGGCGAGCTGGAGAAGCTCACGCGGGACGCCGAGCCCATCGCCACGTACGCCACCCGCGACGCGGACGACCCCGCCGTCGTCTTCTACACGAGCGGCACCACCGGCGTCCCCAAGGGCGCCGTGCTCAGCCACTTCAACCTCGTGATGAACGCGACCGTCGAGGCCTTCGACTGCAACGAGCACAGCCCGAACGACATCGTCCTCGGCGCGCTGCCGCTCTTCCACGCCTTCGGCCAGACCGCCTCCATGCACGCCACCTGGCGCGCCGGCAAGACCCTCGTCCTGATGCCGCGCTTCGACGCCGCCAAGGCCGTCGAACTGATGGTCCGCGAGAGCGTCACCGTCTTCCAGGGCGTGCCCACGATGTACGTGCACCTGCTCACGGCGGCCGCACAGGCGGTCGAGCAGGGGACCGAACTGCCGCGCCTGCGCGTCGCGGTCTCCGGCGGCGCCTCGCTGCCCGTCGCCGTCCTCGAACGCTTCCAGGAGCTCTTCGGCGCCCCCGTCCACGAGGGCTACGGGCTGAGCGAGACCTCGCCCGTCGCCGCCGTCAACCAGCCCTGGTACGGCGCGAAGGCGGGCACCATCGGCCACTCCATCTGGGGCGTCGACGTCGAGGTCGCCCGTGCCGAACTCGACGACCGCATCGAACTGCTCCCCACCGGCGAGCTCGGCTAGATCGTCGTCCGCGGCCACTGCGTCTTCTCCGGCTACCTCGGCCGTCCCGAGCAGACCGCGGAGGCCCTCGTCGACGGCTGGTTCCGCACCGGCGACCTCGGCACCAAGGACGAGGACGGCTATCTCCGCATCGTCGACCGCAAGAAGGACGTCATCATCCGCGGCGGCTGCAACGTCTACCCGCGCGAGGTCGAGGAGGTGCTGATGCGCCACCCCGGCATCGAGCACGTCGCCGTCATCGGCCTGCCCGACGACGTGCACGGCGAGGAGGTCTGCGCCGTCGTCGTCGCCAAGCCCGACGCCTCGCTGGACGCCGCGGAACTCACCGCGTGGTCCAAGGAGAACCTCGGCAAGCACAAGTACCCGCGCCGCGTGGAGTTCACCGACCGGCTGCCGCTCGGCCCGAGCATGAAGGTCCTCAAGCGCGAGCTGCGGGAGACGTACGCGGGCTGAGGCGCACGGGAGTTGGGGGCACCCCAGCTGGTGAAACGTAACCCGTATCACCATGTGGCGCCCCTGACGCCCGACAGGTAGTTGCGTCTAGCATCTGTCTTCGCCATGCACGACATATTCGGGATCACCCCCTGGGAGTTCTCCGCTCTGGCCGCCGCGGCCATGGTGGTGGGGTTCTCCAAGACCGCCGTCAGCGGCGCCAATACGGTCAGCCTCGCGGTCTTCGCCGCGATCCTGCCCGCGCGCGCCTCCACCGGGGTGCTGCTCCCCATCCTGATCTGCGGCGACATCCTCGCCGTGCTCACCTACAGGCGGCACGCCCACTGGCCCACCCTGTGGCGGCTGTTCCCGGCCGTCGGCGCGGGCGTGGTCCTCGGCACCGTCTTCCTCGGCTTCGCGGGGGACGGGGCCGTACGGATGTCGATCGGCGTGATCCTGCTCGTCATGGCGGGGGTGACGCTCTGGCGCCGCAAGCAGCAGGCCGCCGCCGAGTCCGAATCGACGCCCACCCGCGCGGCCCGCGTCAAGGCGGGCTCCTACGGGGTGCTCGGCGGCTTCACCACCATGGTCGCCAACGCGGGCGGCCCCGTGATGTCCATGTACCTGCTGTCGGCGGGCTTCAAGAAGCTCGGCTTCCTGGGCACCTCCGCGTGGTTCTTCCTCATCGTGAACTCCGCGAAGGTGCCGTTCAGCGTGGGCCTCGGTCTCATCGACGGCCGCTCGCTGCTCCTGGACGCGGCGCTCGCCGTGTTCGTGATTCCGGGCGCCATCATCGGCAAGGCGTGCGTGAACCGCATCAACCAGCGACTCTTCGAGCAACTCGTCATCGCGGCCACGGTCCTCGGCGGCCTCCAACTCCTGCTGAACTGACGGCGGAACCCCCTCAGCCGACCCCCTACATGGGCACGAGGGTGCGCTCCGAGCCCGGCCCGCTCGTCGAACCGCTCGCCATGTCCTCGGCCAGCAGCCGCTTCGCGATCGAGTCGACCGCGACCCGCAGCTCGGCGTCCGCGGGACGGCCGACGTCGGCCTCGACCTTCGCGCTCAGCCAGTCGCCCCACGCCTGGTTGATGACGGCCGACTCCCGGTGCCCCGCCTCGGTGTGCGAGAAGTACGAGCCCGTACGCGTCAGATAGCCCTCGTCGACCATCCGCTGGAACACCGGCACCAGCACCTCCGGCGGCACCCTGCGGCGCGCCGCGATCATGCCGAGGCTCGCGTGGCCGACCATCCGCGTGAAGAAGTCCACCTGCATCACGGCCCACGCGCCCGCGACGTCGAGCCGGGTCTCGGACTTCTCCAGGATCTGCCGCGCCGTGTTGAGGTTCGTCTCCTTCACCAGGTTCGCCACGGCGCGCTCCAGGACGTGTGACGAATCTCCGGTCGACGGCTGCGCGAAGCCCTCGCCCATGTCGGCGGAGCCCGCGCGCGCGGTGTCGCGCAACTCCACCTGCTTCAGGAACAGGGCCACCAGGAACCCGATGACCGCCACCGGCACCGTGCACAGGAACACCGTGTGCAGCGAGTCGGCGTACCCGTTGACGATCGGCTCGCGCGCCGCTTCCGGCAGGCTGTGCAGGCCCTGCGGGCTCTGCGCGGCCTTGGCCAGGGCCTCCGGCGCGATCCCGGTCCCGGCCCGCGCCGCCTCCGCCACGCCCTGCTTCAGGTTCGGCTCCAGGCTGTTGGCGTAGATCGTGCCGAACACGGCGGTGCCGAACGAGCTGCCCAGCGTGCGGAAGAACGTGACACCGGAGGTCGCGGTGCCCAGTTCCGCGTACTCGACGGTGTTCTGCACGGCGATCGTCAACACCTGCATGCACAGACCGATGCCGAGGCCCAGCACGAACATGTAGACCGACTCGAGCCACGCGCTGGTCGAACTGTCCATCAGGGACAGCAGATACAGGCCGAGCGCCATCACCAGGGCGCCCACGATCGGGAAGATCCGGTACTGCCCGGTCTTGCTGACCACGTTGCCGGAGAAGATGGACGCGATCAACAGACCGATCACCATCGGCAGGGTGCGTACACCCGAGATGGTGGCCGAGTCCCCGTCCACGTACTGCAGATACGTCGGCAGGAACGTCATCGCGCCGAGCATCGCGAAGCCCACGATGAAGCTGAGGATCGAGCAGACCGTGAACACCGGATTGCGGAACAGATGCATCGGCAGCATCGGTTCCTTGGCCCGCGTCTCCACCCAGCAGAACAGCCCGAGCGCGACGAGGCCGCCGACGAACAGCCCGATGATGACGCCCGAGCCCCACGCGTACTCGTTGCCGCCCCAACTGGTCCCAAGGATCAGGGCGCTCGCCCCGACCGCGACGAGCGCGATGCCGATGTAGTCGATGATCGGCTTCGCCGCCGACTTCACCACCGGGATCGTCCGGGCCGCCGCGATGACGACGACGATCGCGATCGGTACGTTGACGTAGAACGCCCAGCGCCACGTCAGGTGGTCCGTGAAGAGGCCGCCGAGCAGCGGGCCGATGACGGTCGAGACACCGAAGACGGCGCCGATCGCACCCTGGTACTTGCCGCGCTCGCGCAGCGGGATGACGTCCGCGATGAGCGCCATCGCCGTGACCATCAGACCGCCGGCGCCGATGCCCTGAAGCGCCCGCCAGGCGATGAGCAGCGACATGTTCGTGGACAGGCCGCACAGGAACGACCCGGTGATGAAGATGATCGCCGAGAGCTGGAAGACGATCTTGCGGCCGAACATGTCGCCGAACTTGCCGACGAGGACCGTGGCGACGGTCTCCGCGAGCAGATAGGCCGTCACGACCCACGACATGTGCGCCGCCCCGCCCAGGTCCGAGACGATCGTCGGAAGCGCCGTACCGACGATCGTCTGGTCCAGGGCGGCCAGCAGCATGCCGAGCATGATCGTCCCGAAGACGACATTGCGGCGGCGTCTGTCGAGGACCGGGGGAGCCGTCTCGGCGGCCGGCGGCGGGGCTGCTTCTTCGGTGGTCGTCACTCTCGCAGCGTCACATCGGGGCCCGGACGGCGCATGCGGGTGGGGGCCGGACCGGTGACGTGCGGGTTTGGGCCCGGACGGCGGTACGCGTCCGGCGCCCCGCGTCAGGTGAGGCGCGGCGCGACGGTGGCGGCGTCCACGGGTTCGGCGGCCCGCTCCACCTCGTCGGCCAGCCCACGCGCCCAGCCCACCAGCGCCGCCGTGTCGAGGCCCGCCGGGGCGACGCCCTGCCATGCCGCGATGCCGTCCGCGCCCCGGCGCAGCAGCCGGGCGCCCCCGGTTGCGTTGCCGCGCGCCGCGTGCGTGAGGCCCACGGCGGTCTGCGCGAGGGCCCGCCACAGTTCGCGCTCATTCTCGGGCCCGGACTTCCACGCGTCCTCGAAGACCTCGTGCGCGTGGAACGGTCGCCCGGCATCCAGCAGCGCCTGCGCCTCCGCGACGCTCTCCGCGGCCGTCCGCACGACCCCTTCCGGCTGTCGCTCGACCCCGGGCGTGCCGTAGGGGAGCGGCCGCCCGAGCCCGTCACGGGGCCGGGCATTGCGGGCCCGTCCCTCCTGGTCACGGTCCCGTTCACCGTTGCGCGAAGTGCTCATGCCCCGATTCTCGCGCAGCCGCCCGCAGGCCCGCAGATCCGGTTTCAAACCACCCCTGAGCTTGGGGTATTGTTCTTCTTGTCGCCGCCGGAAGGGCCGGACAACACCGGGCCGGAGGCAGTGGACATCGGGACGTGGCGCAGCTTGGTAGCGCACTTGACTGGGGGTCAAGGGGTCGCAGGTTCAAATCCTGTCGTCCCGACCAGCTTTTGCAGGTCGGAGGCCGTTTCTGCCGTTGGGCAGGGACGGCTTTTTCGTTTGCGGCTTTGTGTGTGGTGCCACAACACCCCGCCGCCCTCTATAGGTTGACTTCATGGGACTTTTCGACAGGCTGACCGGGACCAGGCGCCCCGCCGAGGGAGTTGCTCCACGATCAGCGACCGGGGTGCGCGAGGCCCTGCTCGGTCTGAACCGTCCCGACGTCCCGTACGTCGTGAGGAGCGGCCGCGACGAGGCCGCGGACCTGGTCGCCGAGTGGCGCCTCACGGACCCGGCCTGGCGGACCTTCTTCTTGCGCACCGAGGTGAGCCGCGTCTTCCAGGTGCACATGCGCCTGGTCCCGGACAAGCGCGAAGTGCGCTCCCTCGACCAGCAGTACGAGGTCACGTGGGCCGGCGGCGTCCCCACCCTGGCGCTCTCGACCGAGAGCCGACGCGGCCAGGTGCGGACGACCTCGAAGCGCTGGACGCTCGGCCGGGGCGCGGCCGGCGGCCCGGAGGCAACCGAGACGTTCGGCTTCGACACGTCCGACCTGAAGGAACCCCTGCGGAAGACGGTGCTGGGCGCGGGGTGGACGTGGCGGGGAGTCGTCACCGGCAGGTTGTGAGACGTGCCGCCGCTGCTCACGACCGCGTCGCGGTCCCGCACCTCTCGTCCCCGGCGCCGCCCATTCGCTCGTCCATCGCCGTGCTCCGGTCGTACGGGTCCACCGCGGGCCCGTCGGCGGAGTCGCGGTCGGTGGTGAAGGACGGGGTCAGGTAGCCGTTGTAGGTCTCGCAGCCGGCGTTGGTGGTGTCCACGCGGTTCGAGACGACCGAGAAGGTGCCGGGCTCGGTGATGATCTTCGACGGGTCGGGCCAGTTCATCACCACTTCGCGGCGGACGATGACCCGCGTGACACGCTCGTCGTCCGGGCTCGCCACCGGGTACACGTACGTGATGTCCGTAGTGACCTTCAGCGCTCCCTTGTCGCCCTCGGCGTACGTGATGCGGCCGCGCGTCTTGACCACGTCGCCGACCAGTTCCGCCTTCGACGGGTCGAAGCGGCTGAACAGGACGAGGGGGTTGTACTTCTCGCTCGGCGAGGTCAGCGACCTGTCCAGGAAGGTGGCTTCCTTCGGCTGGTGGGGGTTGATGAGGGCGATGGCCTTGGTGGGGCGCTCGCCGCGCAACACCGCCCGGTCCAGGCTCGAGGCGACCAGGAAGTCGCGGGAGCGGTTCAGTGTCTCGGCGACCTGTGTCCTGGTCATCCAGCCCGTGGCCCGGGCCGGGGGTACGTCGATTCCGGCCGTCCCGTCGGCCCAGTGGGCGGCGGGGGAACCCCTGAACGGCTCGTCCAGCGTGGGGCGTGCGGCCGACTCGCCCGGGGGCGGCGCCGTCGGCCGCACGCTCTCCCCGACCAGTGGCGTCGCATCGGCGTCGGAGCCGCCGGTGAACCACCCCGTCACCCGCCCCGGATTGAGCGCCACGACCGCCACCGCCACCGCCGCCACCACGCCGAGCGCGTACCAGCCCTTCCGTCTTCGCGGCCGGGGCGGCCGGTGTGCGCGCCACGGCTCGGCCCGGGCGTCCTCCTCGCGCAGGCGGCGCGTCACCATGCGGGCGCGTGCCGACGGTTCCTTGGGCGCGTCCCGTACGCCGTCCTCGGACTCCTGGAGGAAGCGCTCCCACTCCTCGTCCGACAGCGACGAACCGCCGTGATCCCCACCCGAATTCAACTCTGAACTCCCCTTGTGCCGTGCGGTTTCCGTGGCGGCCGGTCCCTCCCCAGGGCCGGTCGCCGTCGACGGATCATGGCACAGGCGCGAACGCCGTAGACACAGCAGGAGGCGGGACCGTTCGGGAACGGTCCCGCCTCCCAGGTTCAGCCGGGGATCAGACGCGGTCTGCCGCGATCAGCAGGTACTGGAACGAGCCGTCCCTGTACGAGTTGATGAACGCGTCCTCGATGCCGGTGACCAGCGACGACGTGGCGCGCAGCTCCCAGTAGGGGAGGGTGTCGGGGGTCAGGTCGATGACGGTCTGCGGGACGAGGCGGTTGTCGGCCATCGCGCGCAGGTACTCGCGGCGCGAGTGGATGTTGCACTCGAAGTGCGCGTTGATCTGCGACACCCACTTCGAGGGCTGGCCGTAGCGCGGGTTCCAGCAGCCCGTGATGGTGACGTAGCGGCCGCCGACCTCCAGGATGCGGGAGTGCTCGGCGAACAGGTCGTGCAGGTCGACGTACATGGTCGACTCGTTGTTCCACGACGCCGAGATCTGCCCGGTCTCGAACGGGGTGTCCAGCATGTTGCAGACACGGGCCCTGACGTGGTCCTGGATGCCGAGTTCCTCGGCCCGGCCGTTGGCGAAGTCGGCCTGCTTGGCCGAGAGCGTGACCCCCTCGACCTTGCTCCCGAAGCGCTGGTGCGCCATCACCATCGAGCCACCGCGGCCGCAGCCGGCGTCGACCAGGGTGTCGTCGCGGCCGATGTCACCGAGGTGCCCGAGCAGGTACGCGGCCTGCGCGGACTCGAGGCGGTGCAGCTCGGCGATCAGCTTCTGCTCGCTCGCGTCGCCCGCCGGGTCGCCGAGCGCGGCATGGTCGACCTCACCGATGCCGTAGTGGTGGTGGTACAGACCGTCGACATCGCCGAGCCGCAGATTGACCGGCCGGGCCTCACCGTCCCAGTAGCGGGCGATGTCACCCTGGTAGGGCGTGGCCGGCTCGGGGATGTACGGGGTGGCGGTGCTGTGGGCCGTGGCGGTGAGTTCGGTGCTGGTCACTGATGAGTCCTATCTCTTACCAGAAGTCGGGCAGGCTGTAGCGGTAGGTGTTGTTCTGGTGCCATTGGTGGTTGCCGTCGACCCACGCCGCGACGCCCCGCAGGAAGCGCTGGACGTTCGGGAGCGGGCAGGCGGCGGCCAGGGCCGCGGCCTCTGTCTCGAAGGCGTGCATGAGTTCGTTGTGGACCTCGACCGACTTGAGGTAGGCCTCCTTGTCGGACAGGTCCTCGCGCTCGGCGATCACGACCGGCAGGTTCAAGTGCCGTCCGGGGGCGTCGAGTTCCTTCGTGTACGAGTACAGGTCGTTGACGATGGTCGTCGCGTTGCCGGCGAGCGCGATGACCTTCTGCATGTCCGGCAGGGCGTGCAGGTCCGCCGGCAGTTCGTAGCCGCCGACGGTGTCGGTGATGGTCGGGCAGGGGCGGAAGTTGTTGAACTGGCGCATCGCCAGGTACTCCCACACCTCCGGTACATGGTCGTGCTCGGACCAGGCCGCCTCGGCGAGATAGCCCATGTGCAGGCGGGCCATGTCGTGCCGGTACCGGTCGGCCTGGGAGGGGCTGCTCGCCCGGACGAAGTACTCCATGGCCGAGCGGTAGGCGCGCCGGGGCGCGTCCGCGTGCAGCGACCGCGCCCACTGCGGCTGGTACTCCTGCGTCGTGTACAGCGGGTCGAGGGTGGTGTGTGCCAGCAGGAGGCGGGAGCCGAGGCCGACCGGCGAGCCCCCGTGGTCCTCGCAGTAGCAGTCGTCCAGCGCGTTCTCCGCCATCATCAGGCGGGTGGCGATCATGACGTGGTCGACGCTGGGTGCGTCGGGGTGGCAGCCGACCATGTAGCTGCCCACGGAGAATCCGTCGAACTCCTCCTCCCAGTCGTCGGGGTACAGGTCGACCTCGTCGAGCGCCCAGGCCTTGATCCTGCGGCTGACCTCCGCGACCCGTACGGGATCGGGCTCGGGCGCCGGGTGGTGGTACAGGCCGGGGACGGGCCGACCCTTCTCGGCGGTACCTGCCGCCGGCGGCGGTTGGTGTGTCGGCGGCTCCTCGCGCGGAGTCAGCCGCAGGCCCGCCGTTCCGAGGCCGCTGGGCCCGCGCAGCAGCCGCTCCAAGTTCCCTTCGCAAGCCGGTACTTGGGGCTCCGGCACCTCGACGGTCGGAGCCTCGACCGCCGGGGCCTCGACGGCCTGCGAGGGCACGCGCGGCGGGCCGCCCGTGACGGCGCCGATGTCACGGGCGCGGGCCGCGGCGTCGGCCAGGACCTGCGCCCCGAAGCGGGAGACCGCTTCCGGCAGGCTCGACTGAGGAGGTGTCGGCTCGGGCGGGGGCATCCATGTCTCCTTGAGGGCTCCTCGGCGGGGTGGGCGGCTGCGGTCCTGGCCCGCTACCTGCTGGGCCAGCGGCCGATCTGCACGTTCTCCAGCACGCCGACCGCGTCCGGCACGAGGATCGCGGCGGAGTAGTAGGTGCTGACGAGGTACTTGGTGATGGCCTGCTCGTCGACGCCCATGAACCGCACCGAGAGCCCCGGCTCGTACTCGTCCGGCAGGCCGGTCTGGTGCAGGCCGATGACACCCTGGTTGTCCTCGCCGGTACGCATGCAGAGGATCGAGCTGGTGCGTTCCTTGGTGACCGGGATCTTGTTGCAGGGCAGGATCGGCACCCCGCGCCAGGCCGGGACCTGCTGGCCGCCGAGGTCGACGTGGTCGGGGTACAGGCCGCGCGCGTTGAACTCGCGCCCCATCGCCGCGATCGTGCGCGGGTGCGCCAGGAAGAACTTCGAGCCGCGGCGGCGGCACAGCAGCTCGTCCAGGTCGTCCGGAGTGGGCGGTCCCGAGTGCGGCTGGAGGCGCTGCTTGAAGTCGGCGTTGTGGAGCAGGCCGAACTCCCGGTTGTTGACGAGCTCGTGCTCCTGACGCTCGCGCAACGCCTCGACGGTGAGCCGCAGTTGCTCCTTCGTCTGGTTCATCGGCTCGTTGTAGAGATCGGCGACCCGGGTGTGGACCCGCAGGATCGTCTGGGCGGCTGACAGCTCGTACTCGCGCGGTTTCGCCTCGTAGTCGACGAAGGCGCCCGGCAGTTCGTGCTCGCCGACGTGCCCCGCCGACATCGGGATCTCCGCCTCGCCGCGGTGGTTCTGGCCCCGGCCCGCGAGCGACTTGAACTCCTCGATGTGCTCCCGCAGGGGCGGCGCCGAGGACAGCACGGACGCGAAGTCGGCGCGCGAGAGGGTGAGCAGGGTGCCCGAGGTCTCGGCGACCACGGTCTGCTCCCAGCGGGCGTCCTCGTCGAGGAGCGCGTTGTCGCCGAAGCGGTCGCCGTCGGCGAGGACGTCGAGCGCGACCTCGTCGCCGTACTCTCCCTCGGAGAACTGGTTGATGCGGCCGTGGGCGATCAGATGGAGCTTGTCCGCCGGTGCCCCGCGCTCCACCAGCGTCTCGCCGGCCCGGAAGTCGCGCTGCTCGCACCGGTCGGCGAGGGCGGTCAGCACCTCGACGTCGTCGAAGCCCCGCAGCAGGGCCAGTTCGCCGAGTTCGCGGGGGATCACGCGGACGTCGCCGCCGTCCTGGATGAACTCGATGGTGCCGTCGCCGACGGTGTACGTCAGGCGGCGGTTGACCCGGTAGACGCCACCCTTGGTCTCCACCCACGGCAGCATCCGCAGCAGCCACCGCGAGGTGATCTCCTGCATCTGCGGGGCGGACTTGGTGGTGGTGGCGAGATTGCGGGCGGCCGCCGTGCCCAGGCTGGTCTGCTGCGGCGGCACCGACGCGGTGTCCGGGGTGGTCGAGTCAACGGTCATCGGATGAGCTCTCCTTGGTCGGGCGAAAGCGCGCATGCCCGTTGCTACGGGACAGAAGAAGGAAAAGTGAACAATTCGGCGGGAATGCGTCCAGAACCAGAATCACCGTAAGGGCCGTCTCGCCCGCCCGACCAAGGAAAGTCGGCGACATTAGCTCGATACGATGATCAAGTCCGGTCGGTGTTTGCCCGGTGACCGACGGATCTCGGCCGGTTTCCCCGAAGCGTCCCCGCGGGCGTCGACCCCTGTGTCAGGCGGTGGGCGGGCGTCGCGGTGTCGCCAAACCGACAGAAGTCGGCCAGCGGCCGCAGCGGTCCTCATTGCGGACCTCGCGCCGTGCGAGGTAGGGGAACGCGGCGGAACCGGAACCCACCCGTGCGACATCGCGCGCCACCGCGTTACGCTGGCGGCCGTAACCGGACACGGGGTGCCCCGACCAGAGGGCTGAGAACACACCCGTCGAACCTGAACCAGTTCGTACTGGCGGAGGGATGTCTCATGCCTGTGACGCATGTTTCCAGTGGCCTGCCCGTCGACCGCGAGAGCGGCGCCTTCGACGGGCGGATGCCCGCGGCCCCCGGCGACCTCGGCATCGAGGGGCACGGCATCGAGCCGGTCCCCGAGGCCAACCGCTACGGCGGCGCCGGACGCCTGTTCACCGTCTGGTTCGCCCCGAACCTGACGATGACCGGCGTCTTCACCGGCACCGTCGGTATCGCCCTCGGCCTCGACTTCGCCACCGCGCTCGCCGCCGTCGTGCTCGGCACCCTGATCGGCGCGGTGCCGACCGCGTACCTGGGGACATGGGGGAGCAGGACCGGCGCGGGCCAACTCCCGCTGGCGGGGCTCGCGTTCGGGCGCGGCGTCGCGCTGCCCGGCGTGCTGCAGTGGCTGTCCTCCATCGCGTGGGACGCACTGATCGGCCTGTTCGGCGGTGACACGCTGGCCCGGCTGCTCGGCTGGCCGTTCTGGGCAGGCGTCCTGGTCATGCTGGCCGCCCAGGGACTGCTCGGTGTGTTCGGCTACGAGGCCATCCACCGGCTCCAGATCGTCATGACCTTCGTGCTCGGCGCCGCCTTCGCGCTCATCGCCTGGCGGATGCTCGACGGCGTGCACCCGGCCGCCCACGCCTCCGTGCACGGGGCCGACCGCGTCGGCGCGTTCGTCCTGACCAGCACCATCGCGCTCAGCCTCAGCCTGTCCTGGGCGCCGTACGCCAGCGACTTCAGCCGCTACCTGCCCGCCGCCACCTCCCGTACCCGCATGTTCTGGTACACGCTGCTCGGCCTGCTGGTGTCCTTCGTGGCCGTCCAGGCGCTCGGCCTGTGGGGCGCCTCCGTACTGACCGACCAGACAGCGGCGGGCGTCGACGAGATCCTCGGCGGGGGAGTGCTCGGCGGCTTCGGGCTGCTCGCCGTGGCGCTGGCCGCGCTGTGCAGCAACGCCATGAACGACTACAGCGGCTCACTCGCCCTGCAGACCATCGGCGTGCGCATCCCGCGCCCGGTGGCCGCCGCCCTCGCCGCCGTCCTCGGGTTCCCGCTGGTGCTCTGGATGCACGCCGCGGACACCACCGCGCGGTTCCAGAATGTGCTGCTGTTCGTCGGGTACTGGATCCCCGGCTTCGTCGCGATCGTCCTCGTCGACTGGCGCGCACGGGCCACGGCGCGCGCCGGCGCGCCGCTCGACCTCGCCGTCGAGCGCGAGCGACGGCAGCCCGCCTGGCCCGCCCTGCTGGCGTTCGCGGCGGCCTTCGCCGCGGCGGTCCCGTTCATGGACACCAGCCTGTACGTGGGGCCGGTGGCGGAGGCCCTGCACGGCGCGGACGTGTCGTACTACGTGGCGTTCCTGGTGGCCGCCGCGGTGTACGCGCCGCTGCGGCTGCGGCGCCGCGGCTGACCTGTCCCTTCCCGTACGTACGAACCACGCACCTCGTCCACTTGGAGCGACCTCATGCCCACGACGTCCACCGCAGGACCCGACCTCGTCGCCTTCGCGGCGCAGGCGCTCGGGCGCGTACAGAGCGAGTCACCGTTGGTGCAGTGCCTGACCAACGCGGTGGTCACCGGGTTCACCGCCAACGTCCTGCTCGCGTTGGGCGCCGCGCCCGCCATGGTCGACATCCCGGACGAGGCCGGGCCCTTCGCCCGCGTGGCCTCGGGCGTGCTGGTCAACCTCGGCACCCCGCGCGCGGAACAGCGTGCCGCGATGCCCGAGGCGGCGCGGGCCGCGGCCGACGCGGGCACGCCGTGGGTCCTTGACCCGGTGGCCATCGGCGCGCTGCCCGTACGCACGGCGCTCGCCGCCGAGCTGCTCGCGCTGCGGCCGACCGTGATCCGCGGCAACGCCTCCGAGATCATCGCGCTCGCGGGCGCGGGCGGCGGCGGCCGGGGCGTGGACTCCTCCCACGGTGTCGACGACGCCGAGGGCGCGGCAGCGGAACTCGCGCGCACGGCGGGCAGCGTGGTCGCGGTGTCCGGTCCCGTGGACTACGTCACCGACGGCACGCGCACCGCCCGGATCGCCAACGGGGACGCGCTGTTGACCCGGGTGACCGGCGGTGGCTGCGCGCTGGGCGCGGTGATGGCCGCGTTCGCCGCGGTGGACGAGGACCGGTTCGCGACGACCGTGGCGGCCGCCACCGCGTACACCGTCGCCGCCGAGTCCGCGGCGCGGGCGGCGGCCGGTCCCGGCAGCTTCGCCGTCGCCTTCCTGGACGCGCTCGCCGCGCTCACCCCGGAGGACGTGGAGAAGCGGGCGGAGGTGTCATGACGGCTCGTGCGCGACCCGTGCACGCGGGTGTCGACCTGTCGGTGTACCTGGTCACCGACACGGACCAGTGCGCGGCCCGCGGACGCACCGTGGCCGAGACCGTCGCGCGGGCCGTGGCCGGAGGTGTCACAGCCGTACAGATCCGCGAGAAGCACGCGAGCGGCCGGGAGTTCCTGCGGACCGTCCTGGACGTGGCCGAGATCCTCCCCGACCATGTCGCGCTGATCGTCAACGACCGGGTCGACGTGTTCCTGGCCGCGCGGGCGCACGGCGCACGCGTCACCGGCGTCCACGTCGGCCAGTCGGACCTGCCCGCGACCTCCGTACGTCAACTCATCGGGGACGACGCGGTATTGGGCCTGAGCGCGGCCACGGCCTCCGAGCTGCACGCCGCTGCGACATCGACGGCACGCGTCGACCACGTCGGCATCGGCGCGCTGCACACCACCCGCACGAAGGCCGACGCACCCGAGGCACTCGGCCGCGACGGGTTCGCCGCGCTGGGCGCACTGAGCGCGTTGCCCGCTGTGGCCATCGGTGGTGTCACTCCCGACGACATGCCGCACCTGCGGGCCGCGGGGGCGGCGGGAGGCGCGGTCGTGTCGGGAATCTGCGCGGCGGAGGATCCCCGCGCGGCCGCCTGTACCTACGCCAATGCCTGGTGGAGCAGTCCCCACCCCCGTACCCGAGAGGATGCCTCCGCATGACCGAGACGCCGCCCCGCGTGCTGACCATCGCCGGATCCGACTCCGGCGGAGGCGCCGGGATCCAGGCCGACCTCAAGACCATGCTGGCCCTCGGCACGCACGGCATGAGCGTCCTCACCGCCGTGACGGCCCAGAACTCCCTTGGTGTACAAGGCGCTTGGAGCCTTCCGCTGGAGGCCGTGCGCGCCCAGTACCGCAGCGTCGTCGACGACATCGGCGTGCAGGCCCTCAAGACCGGAATGCTCGCCGACCCGGACATGGTGGTCACGGTCGCCGAGCTGCTGGCCGACGCGCCGGCCCCCGTCGTCGTCGACCCCGTCAGCGTCTCCAAGCACGGCGACCGGCTGCTCGCGGACGACGCCATCGACGCCGTACGGGACCGCTTGCTGCCGGTGGCGACGGTGGTGACACCGAACCTCGACGAGGTCGCCGAGATCACCGGCGTCGCGGTCGAGGCCGCCACCGCGGAGGCCGACATGCGGCGCGCCGCCGAGCGCCTGCTCGCCTACGGTCCCCGCTGGGCGCTCATCAAGGGCGGCCACCTGCCCGGCGAGGCCGTCGACCTCCTCACCGACGGCACGGACGAGCACTGGCTGCGCTCGCCGCGCCACAACAACGCCCACACCCACGGCACCGGCTGCACCCTCGCCTCGGCGATCGCGTCCGGCCTCGCACAGGGCCACGAGGTGCCGGAGGCGGTACGCCGGGCGAAGGAGTACGTCACCGGGGCGATCGCGGCGGGGTTCGCGCTGGGGGCCGGGATCGGGCCGGTCGATCATGGGTGGCGGTTCCGCGGGAACGACTGATGGTGTCTCAGGCCCGGGCCTCGTGGACGACGTCCCCGCCCACCACGACGATCTCCGCGACGGTTCCGGGAATGTCCTCCGGGGCGGCGGCGAGGATGTCGCGGGAGAGTACGGAGAAGTCCGCGAGCTTGCCCACCGACAGTGAACCCCGTTCGTTCTCGAGGAAGTTGGCGTAGGCCGAGCCCATCGTGTACGCGTGCACGGCCGTGGTCACGTCGACCGTCTCCTCGGGCATCCAGGCCGGGCCGCCGGTCAGGGGCTTGCGTGTGATGGCCGTGTAGATGCCGATCATGGGGTCCATCTCCGCGACGTTCCAGTCGCTGGAGAACGCGAGGGTGGCGTCTGCCGTGTGGAGGGTGCGCATCGGCCAGGCCTTGTGCCAGCGGTCCGCGCCGACGTTCGCCGCCCAGTCCTGCCCGGGGCCCGCGATCTCCGGGGCGCAGTGCCGCGGCTGCATGCAGGCCACGACGCCGAGTTCGGCGAAGCGCGGCGCGTCCGCCGGGTCCAGGCACTCGACGTGCACGACCTGGTGGCGGGCGTCGCGCGGGCCGTTGACGGCGCGGGCCTGTTCGACGGCGTCCAGGACCGTGCGGATGCCCCGGTCGCCGGTGGCGTGCACGAAGCACTGGAAGCCGCGCGCGTCCAGCTTCGTCAGCAGGTCGGCGAACTCCTCGGCCGGGTAGAACGTCTCGCCCCGGTGGCCCGCGCAGCCGGTCGAGTACGGTTCGAGGAGCGCGGCCGTGCGCGGCTCCACGACGTCGTCGATGTAGAGCTTGAGCGGGCCGAGCCGCATGTGCTCGTCGCGGTACGCGCGCGTGGCGGCCTCGAAGTCGTCGAGGTCCGCGTCCGAGGTGCCGCGCGGGTGGAACAGGGCGGCGACGAGCCGCGAGCGCAGCCGCCCCTCGGTCCTCGCGCGCTCGAACAGGGCCAGGTCGTCAAGGGAGTTCTGCGGCTCCACCACGGTGGTGATCCCGAACCGGATCGCGTCGTCGAGGGACTTCGCGAGCCGCCCGTACTGCCGCTCGGGGGACGCCCACGGCACACCGATCTCGCGCAGCGCCCGGTGGCCGTCGCGGGACAGGCCGCGCACCGCGAAGTCCCGTACGAAACCGGTGGGTTCGCCTGTCGTCGGGCCCGTCTGCGCGATACCGAAGGGGAGTTCCGTGCGGTCGGCGCGGACACCGAGCCGGTCCAGGGCCGCCGTGTTGAGCCAGGCCGTGTGCACGTCGTAGCTCAGGACCATGGCCGGGGTGTCGCCGGTGGCCGGGTCGAGGTCGGCGGCCGTGGGCATCCGGCCGTCCGGAAGTGCCGAGTAGTCGAAGGCCTCGGCCTCGATCCAGGCGGCGTCCGGGTTGCGCTCGCGCCACGCGGCGATGCGGGCGTGGATCTCCGACAGGCTTGTGGCGCCCGCGAGTTGGACGCAGGCGTCGTCCGAGCCGAGCCGGACGTGGTTGTGGGCGTCGATGAACCCCGGCAGTACGAGCCGCCCGCCCGCGTCGATGACCCTGGTGTCCGGGCCCGTCCAGTGGTCGGCGTCCGCGTCGGCGCCGAGCCACACGATCCGCCCGTCGCGCACGGCGAGCGCCTCGGCCTCGGGCAGTTCGGGGTCGACGGTGTGGACGCGGGCGCGGCGCAGGACGAGCTCGGCGGGGGAGTGGTGCTGGGGTGCGGGTGCCATGGGGTGGGGCTCTTTCTCGTACGAGGGTGTTTCGGGGGACGGGGGTGTTACGCGGGGTGCGGGCGGACGCTGCCGCGGGCCAGCGCCGCGTACACGACGCCCGCGACGACGGCGCCGAGCGCGCTGAGGTCCATGCCGCCGAGCGGGGCCACGAGCGGGCCGCGCCACAGGGCGCTGTCGCAGGTGAGCGCCGCGAAGACCATGCCGGTGAGCAGGGCGGTGAGGCCGGCGGGGCTGTACCCGGCGCGGTACCAGTAGCGGCCCGCGCGCCCGGTGTGCAGGGACTCGGCGTCGTAGCGGCAGCGGCGCAGCACCATGTCGGTGAGGAAGACGCCGCCCCACGGCGCGAACACGATGACGAGCAGCGACAGGAACGAGAGCAGCGACTCCGTGAAGTCGACCAGGAAGAGCGCGGCGAGCGAACCGGCGGCCGTCACCGCCGCGCTGATCAGGATCGCCTTCGCGCGGCTCCAAGGGATGCCGAGGACCTGGAGGTTGAGGCTCGACGAGTACAGCGTGATGATCGAGTTGGTGACCGAGCCGCCGAGCACCAGGGCGAGGAACAGCGGCTGGAACCAGGCCGGCAGGAGTCCCTGCGTCCCGGCCACCGCGTCCGTGAGGTCGGCCTGTGTCGCGGCGGCCGCGCCCGCGATCCCGAGGGCCACGGAGGAGATGAGGCCGCCGAGCGCCCCGTTCCAGGTGAGCGCGCGCATCGTGGTGGTCGCCGGGAGGTAGCGGGTGTAGTCGGCGGGCATCGGCACGTAGCTGATCGGCCCGGCGAGCACCACGACGAACGCGAGGGACCAGGCCGCGGCGCCGCCCGGCGCGGGCGCGGCGCCGGTGTCCGTGCCCGGCAGCAGGAACAGCAGCATCGCGGCGAACCCGATCGTCAGCGCGTACGCCATCCAGCGCTCGGCCCACTGTACGGTGGCGTGGCCCCACAGGGCGACGGCGAACGTGAGGGCCAGGGTGGCGGCGAGGCTCGCGGCGCGGGCGGCGGTGCCGTGCCAGCCGAGTTCGGCGCAGATCGCCTGGAGGGCGAGGACGCCGACGACCGTGTTCACGATGGTGTAGCCGATGCTGACTATCCAGTTCAGCAGGCCCGCGGGCCAGTTGCCGCGCACGCCGAACGCGGCGCGGGAGATCACCAGTGTCGCCGTGCCCGTCCGTACGCCGCTCATGCCCGCGGCGCTGATGGCGAAGAACGTCAGGCCGCCCAGGACGACCGCGAGGACCGCCTCCCAGAAGGACAGGCCGAAGGAGACGGCCAGCGCGCCGTTGATGACGTAGGTGAACGTCAGGTTCGAGCCGAACCAGAGCCAGAACAGGTCCCGGGCCCCGCCGTGCCGCTCGGACTCGGGGATCGGGTCGATGCCGTGCTCCTCGACCTGGAACACCTCGTCCCGGGGTGGCTGCGGAGGTGTGTCAGGGCCGGCGGCGCTGCGCGCGGTCGGGTGTGCCGTCATGCCGTCGCCTCTCTTCGTGTCTCTTCGTAAGGAAGTGGCTTGAATGGCGTTCAAGAAACTTGAATGGCATTCAAGATGCGGCGAGGTGCCGCCCCACGTCAAGAGGTAGGCTGCGATCCGTACGAACAGCGGTGAGGGACGGTGCGCATGGCCGGGGCGGCAGCGGCACGACCGGGGCGGTCGTCGGGCGGCGATCTGCGCACCCGTACGCTCCAGGAGGCGACGGCCGTCGTCGCCGAGCAGGGTCTCGCGTCCCTGACCATGGCCTCGCTCGCCAAGCGGCTCGGCACCAGTGGCGGGCACCTGCTCTACTACTTCCGCTCCAAGAACCTGCTGCTGGTCGAGGCCCTGCGCTACAGCGAGGCCGCGCTGACGGAGGAGCGGGCGGCGCTGCTGGCCCGCCGTGTCACCCCGGCCCGCCGGCTCGACCTCTACCTGGACCTGTACCTGCCGGCCGGGCCGCGCGACCCCCGCTGGATGCTCTGGGTCGAGCTGTGGGCGCGCTCCGGCTCCGACGACGAACTGCGTGCTGCGCAACAGGAGTTGGACCAGGGCTGGCAGCGCGACCTGGAGGCGATCCTCACCAAGGGGGTCGACCGGGGCGCCTTCACGATCGACGACGTCCCCGGCCGAGCGACCCAACTCCTGGCGCTCCTCGACGGGTTGAGCACGCGGGTCGTCCTGGGCCAGCCGGGCGCCGAGCGCTCCCAGGCGTTGGCGGCGGCGCGGGATGCGGTGGCGGCGTTGGTTCCGACGGGGGGCTGACCGGTGTGTGTCCAGGGGGAACTGGTGGGCACGGTGGGGGTGCAGTCCGATCCGGCGGATGCGCCTTTCTGTGGTGCCGGACCCGTCGACTGATCAGCGGCCTGACGACGCAGGCGCCCCGAACCGTGCCAGGTAGTGCCACACCTTCTTGACCGCCTGGGGGTCGTAGCGGCCGGTGCGCGCGGCATCCCCGACGATGCGGGGGTCGAGGACGTCGTCGATGGCGATCCGCGCACCCAAGTCGACATACTCCTGGCCGCGATAGGTGGGATGGCGGCGGAGTTCGTCGACCGTGAGTCGGAAGCCTTGGTGCCACTCCACCGCGCAGCCCACGCGCAGGGCCGAGGCCTCGACGCTCGTGCCTCGGTAGCAGGGGTCGAGGACCAGTGCCTCTGCGTGGTGACGGAGCTGCACCGGTCCGTGCACGTGTGCCTCGATGCAGTCATCGAGAACGTCCTGATGGTCGGCCAGGGCGATTTCGATGAGCCCCATGCTGGCCGCGACGCCGAAGTCCGTGGGCTCCAGGACACTGTCCGGGTAGCAGAACGTGGTCCGGGCCAGTGTCTCGGCGGTCAACCGGAAGTGGGCCGAGCCGAACCGTGCCGCGCCGCCGGTCGGTCTGCGGCGAAAGTTCAGAGCCCCGTACACCGGGCGCTCGTGGGCGGGCGCCGCGTCGTACGCTCCGCCGAACATCCGGCTCTCCCAGCGCCATCGGTCGCCGCCGGGGTGTGCCGTCAGGCCGCCGTTGCTGGTCCCCGTGACGAACTGCGAGCGGTAGACGCCGTCGTCTGCCATGGCGTCCAGGATCGGCTTGCCGCGCAGCAGCCGGTCCGGGTGGAAGTTGAGGGTCACCCGCAGCGTCGGGTCGAGCGGGGGGCCGGACGCCAGTCCGGCGACGTGGTCGAGGGTCCGTTCCTGTGCTGTCCGGTGGGTTGTGGAGCTCATCGGCACAGTGTTCTCCAAGCCGATGAACCAGTGCACGTGGATTGTTCACCGGCAGGCCGACAGGCCGTCCGCTAGAACGCCGATCGAGACAACCTCCAGGACCGGCCCGGCGGGCGCGGCGGAACGGCATGCCCGGCTCAGCTCCTGGTGTACCGATCGGCGTGCGCCAGGATTCGCTCGATGTCCCAGGCGTGATGGGCGGCATCGTGGGCGTTGTTGCGTGCCACATCCTCGGCCCGCTGCACGCCACGATCGGCATGCTCAAGCGCCACGTCCTCTTCCAGCGCGGCGGACACCGAGTCCGCCCAGGCGTCGACCGCCCGCTGAAGCGACCACAACGCACCGGCTAGGGGGACGTCGTTGTAGTAGCGGGCCTGCGCCAGAAGGTCCTGGTCGTAGCCGGGGACGTGCCGCACGCCGGCGAGCCTTGCTCCGGCCAGTCGCTCGGCCCAGTTGCGCAGATTGTCGGTGACGTGGCTGGTGTAGGCCGCGACGTTCCAGGCCAGCTCCGGATGCCGTTCATCGCCCCGGCGTCCACTCGTCAGGGCCGCGTACCGCGCAGGCAGATCCTCGACCTGGCCAATGGCTTCGCGCGGGTTCAACGACCAGTCGAATCCGCAGTCCCGACAAGGGTTCCCATAGAGGCGTGCTCCCCAAAGTTCCATGGGATCCCAATCTATCGAGCCCTCGACGGCCGCGGTTCACCGGCCGTCGGCCCGGCGCGGGGTTGACCGCCGGCCGGTGGCGCGCTTTTATGAATGAACGGGCATTTATTAATTGATGGAGTCGTGATGGCAGGACGCCCCCGAGGGATCGAAGACGCGGTGATCTTGCGCGCGGCGGCCGACGTGATCGGGCGGGTGGGCCCGGTGGGGCTGACGCTGGCCGTCGTGGCGCGGGAGGTGGGGCTCGTGCCGGGCACGTTGGTGCAGCGGTTCGGGTCCAAGCGTGGGCTGCTTCTGGCGCTCGCCGAGCAGTCCGCGAAGGACGCCGAGGCGCGGCCCGGACGCGTGCGCCAGGAGCACGAAACGGCGCTCGACGCTCTCGCGGAACTGATCGTGGAGCCGATGGCCTCGATGGCCACGCCGGAGACCTTCGCCAACCATCTGGCGTTCCTGTGCATCGACCTCACGGACCCGGAGTTCCGCCGCCACGCCTTGTCCATGCACCGCGCCCAGGGCCGAGCCGTCGAGGAACTGCTCCAGGAGGCACTGCTCGCGGGCGAGCTCCGCGCGGGGACGGATGTCGCGGCCCTGGCCGCGACCGTGCAGGCGATCGCCTCTGGAACGGGCCTGACCTGGGCCCTCGACCGTCGGGGCACCCTCGCGCAGCGGCTCCGCCGGGAGCTCGACAACCTGTTGTCCCCGCACCGTCCCTCTCGCCACGACCTGGAGGATTCATGACGAACGACGCACGGACGTTGGCCGGGAAAGTGGCCCTGGTCGCCGGAGGAACCCGCGGCGGCGGGCGGGGCATCGCCGTCGAACTCGGGGCCGCCGGTGCGACGGTGTACGTCACCGGCCGCAGCAGCACCGCAGGACGCTCGGACATGGGCCGGCCGGAGACCATCGAGGAGACCGCCGAGAAGGTCACCGCCGCCGGAGGACTGGGTGTCCCTGTCCGTACCGACCACAGCCGGCCGGACGAGGTCCGTGCCCTGGTCGACCGGATCGCGGCCGAACAGGACGGGAGGCTCGACATCCTGGTCAACTCCGTATGGGGCGGCGACCCGTTGACCGACTGGGAGCGACCGCTGTGGGAGCAGGACCTCGACACCGGCCTCCGGCTGCTCCGGCAGGCGGTGGAGACGCATGTGATCACCAGCCGGTTCGCGCTTCCCCTGCTCGTCGCCCGCGGCAGCGGCCTGGTCGTGGAGGTCACCGACGGCAACACCGCCCGATATCGCGGCTCGTTCTTCTACGATCTCGCCAAGGCGTCGGTGATCCGTCTCGCGGTCGCCCAGGCCGCCGAACTGAAGCCGCACGGCATCGCGGCCGTGGCGATCACGCCCGGCTTCCTGCGCTCGGAGGCCATGCTGGAGGGCTTCGGCGTCACCGAGGCCAACTGGCGGGACGGCGCGGCCAAGGACCCGAACTTCGCCCGCTCCGAAACCCCGACCTACCTGGGCCGGGCGGTCGCGGCGCTGGCCGCCGACCCTCACGTCATGGACAAGTCCGGTCAGGCGCTGGCCACTTGGGGCCTGTACGAGGAGTACGGGTTCACCGACGCCGACGGCACGCAACCGGACTGGCACGCCCATTGGGCCGAAGCCCTGGAAGGGGAGTACGGGCCGCTCGGGGATCCGCTGTAACCCGGTGGGGGAGGCGAGTCGTCAGGTGCCCGGTCGGTCGGCCGGCTCCGTGGTGGCCACCGGCCCGCGAGTGGGCATCGAGAGTGCCAGGAACAGGGCCACGAACCAGAACACTCCGGTGAAGGCGGCGATCACGCTGGCCGCGACGACCCACCCCATTCGCTGGACCCTCCTGCGGTGGGCGATGAACGACGGGACGGCGAGGACGAGGAGCCCGATGAGCGCCACGACCAGCAGTTCGAAGGGGCCTATTTTTGAGAACACCCCGTCACCCTATCCGGGCCCGCGCCCTCGGCAGCAGGGCTAACGCCCGTCAGGCGCACACGCATACCGATGCTCCGGCCTCCCCGCATCCCCATACCGCAGTGACAGCTGGAGCACCCCCTTGTCCTGGAGGTAGCGCAGGTAGCGCTGCGCCGTCGAGCGGCTGATGCCCGTGCGGGAGGCCACGTCGTGGGCGGACAGCGGGGTGTCCGCGGTCTCGATGACCTCGCAGATCAGGTCCACCGTGGGGCCCGACCAGCCCTTGGGCGGGGCAGGTGTGGAGGTGCTCGTCGGGGTGCGTACCGCTCCGAAGATGCGGTCGATCTGCTGCTGGCCCGGTGTTGAGGCACTGACGGCGTCCCGCAGGGTGCGGCGCAGTTCCGCGTAGCCCGCGAGGCGGGAGCGCAGGCCCTCGAACGTGAACGGTTTGACGAGGTAGTTCAGCACGCCGTAGCGCAGCGCCGCCTCCACGACCTCGACGTCCTGCGCGGCCGTGACCATGATGACGTCGCTGCGCATGCCACGTCGGCGCAGGTCGCGCACGAGGTCGAGGCCCGTGCGGTCCGGCAGGTAGTGGTCGAGCAAAAGCAGGTCGGCGTGGTGGTGTTCCAGCGTCTGCATGGTCTGCAGGGCGGTGTGGGCCGTGCCGACGACGTGGAAGCCCGCCACCTTCTCCACGTAGGCGGCGTTGATCTCCGCGACATGGAAGTCGTCGTCGACCACCAGAACGTCAATCACGGGGTGTCTCCTGGGTGTTGGAGTGCGGGGACGCGCGGTGCGGCCCTCGACACGATGTCGGGGAGGACGACCGTGAACACGGCGCCGCCACCGGCCCGCGCGGCGATGCGGGCGGTGCCGCCGTAGCGCTCGGCGAGGCTGCGGACCATGGCGAGGCCAAGCCCGCGGCCGCGGTGGGCGGGGGACTCCTTCGTGCTCCAGCCCTCCTGGAAGATGGTGTCGCGCAGCTCGACCGGCACACCGGGCCCGTTGTCGCTGACGCGGAGCACGACCGTGTCGGCCTCCGCGAAGGCCTCGACCTCGATGACGGCCCCGTCCGTGCGCCCGCCGCCGACCACGTCGAGCGCGTTGTCGATGAGGTTGCCGAGGACCGTCACGATGTCCCGTGCCTCGATCAGGCCCGCGGGCAGGTGGGTGCGGTCGGACAGGCGCAGGGTCACGCCGCGTTCCGCGGCGATCGCCGACTTCCCGGCCAGCAGTGCCGACACCATCGGCATCCGGATGCGCTCCGCGACCTCCTCGGCCGAGGCCCGCCGGGCGCGCGTGAGACCGGCGACGTAGGCGCGCGCCCGCTCCGACATGTCGAGATCGAGATAGCCGAGCACGGTGTGCAGCCGGTTGGCGTGCTCGTGGTCCTGGGCGCGCAGCGCGTCCAACAGGCCCTTGATGGAGTCGAGTTCACGGCCGAGGAGTTCGAGCTCGGTACGGTCCCGGAGGGTGACCACCGAGCCGCCGTCGGGCGTCGGCATCCGGTTGGCGATCAGCACCCGGTTCTCCCGTACGGTCAGCAGGTCGCGTCCGGTGACCTGCCCGGTGATGACATCGCGGGAACGGCCGGGCGGGAGCACGTCCTTGAGGTCGCGGCCCTCCGCCTCGTCCTCCAGCGCGAGCAGCCGGGCCGCCTCGTCGTTCACGAGCCGCACCCGCTCGTCCTCGTCGAGGGCGATGACACCTTCCCGTACGGCGTGCAGCATCGCCTCCCGCTCCGACAGCAGCGCCGAGATGTCACCGACCGAGACACCATGGGTGCGCTTGCGCAGGACGCGCGCCACCACGAACGCCGCGCAGGCCCCCGCCGCGAGCGCCGTGCCCGCGTAGCGCAGCAGCCCTGGCAGGGCGGCCATGAGCCGGTCCTGCACACCGGAGTACGCGATCCCCACGGACACCGCGCCGATCACCTCTCCGGCACGGTCCCGCAGCGGCACCTTCGCGCGCGCCGACGTGCCCAGGGTGCCGCGGTCGATCTGCAGCACCACGTGCCCGTGCAGCGCGAGGGAGGGGTCCGTCGACACATGGTGGCCCACCTTGCCCACGTCGGTGTGCGACCAGCAGGTCCCGTGCAGGTCCATGACCACGACGTACAGCGCTCCCGTGGCCCGGCGGGTGCGCTCGGCCTGGCGCTGCACGGGCCCCCGCGGGTCGGGGGCGCTCGACAACAGGCCGGACGCGATGGCCGGATCGGCCGTCGTGGTCTGCGCGATGGCCAGGGCCTGGTGCTCGGCCTGGTCGTCGAGCTGCGTGCGCAAGGGCTGCAGGAAGAGCCCCGTCAGCAACAGCAGGACGCCCGTGGTGATGAGCAGCTGCGCGAGCAGCACCTGCGCGAACACCTGCCGGGGCCAGCCGATGCGCATGCGGGCCACGATGACACCTGCCTTCGGGAACTCTCCCGCGTGATCGGACGTTTCGCGGGGCGAACGCACCGTAACCGCAGGTGTTTTCGCCGGGGAAGGCCCCGGGCGCAGGCGCGTGCGCGAGCCGTCGGCACAATGAGCACAATGCCGCGCAACAGGCACAAGCGGCGGTTGCGGGCCAATACTTCCCCGCCGGCGGCGGCGTTCCTAACGTTCCGCGGCATGACAAGCGTGCCCACCCCAGCCAGCACTTCAGCGAACAGCCCATCCAGTCCGGCCATCGAACTCCGCGGCGTCCGCAAGGCCTTCAGCACCCCGTCCGGAGCCCTGCACACCGCCGTCCACGACCTCGATCTGACCGTCGAGCAGGGCGAGTTCGTCGCCATCGTCGGCCCCACCGGCTGCGGGAAGTCCACCACCCTCACCCTGGTCAGCGGCCTGGAGGAACCGACTGAGGGCGAGGTCATGCTGTCGGGCTCGCCGGTGCGGGGCATCGACGAGCGGGTCGGCTTCGTCTTCCAGCAGGACGCCGTCTTCCCCTGGCGCACCGTCCTGTCGAACGTCATGGCGGGGCCCCGGTTCCGCGGTGTGCCGAAGGCGGAGGCCAAGGACCGGGCCCGCGCGTGGCTGTCCCGCGTCGGCCTGACCTCCTTCGAGGACCGCTACCCGCACCAGCTCTCCGGCGGCCAGCGCAAACGCGTCGCCCTCGCCTCCACCTTCGTCAACGATCCGTCCATCCTGCTCATGGACGAGCCCTTCTCCGCCCTCGACGTGCAGACGCGCGCCATGATGTCGGACGAGCTGATGGAGCTGTGGGCGGGCACCGGCTCCTCGGTCGTCTTCGTCACGCACGACCTGGAGGAGTCCATCGCGCTCGCCGACCAAGTGGTCGTGATGACGGCGGGCCCGGCCACAGTCAAGGAGATCTTCACCGTCGACCTGCCGCGGCCCCGCCGCGTCGAGTCGATCCGCCTGGAGCCGCGCTTCATCGAGATCTACCGCGAGATCTGGTCCTCCCTGGGCGAAGAGGTCCGCATCACGCGGGAGAGGGGCGCGCAGAATGTCGCCTGACACCACCACCGCACCCGCCGCCGCGGCCGTCACCAAGCCGGGCCGCGCCGAGGAGCGCGCACGGGCCGCGCGCCGCCGCCGCGCCGTCGTCCTCCTGTCGCGGGCCGCGCTGCTCGTCTTCGTCCTCGGTGTGTGGGAGTGGTTCTCCCGGGCCGGGATCATCGACCCGTTCAACTTCTCCATGCCCTCGAAGATCTGGGACCAGATCCAGCAGTGGGCCCTGCACGGCACCCCGCAGGGATCCCTGCTCGAACAGATCTGGTACACGCTCTACGAGGCCCTGCTCGGCTGGGTCATCGGTGTCATCGGCGGCGTCGTCCTGGGTATCGCGCTCGGCCGTGTCCGCTTCCTCGCCGACGTCATGGGCCCCTACATCAAGGTCCTCAACGCGCTGCCGCGCATCGTCCTCGCACCGATCTTCCTCATCTGGTTCGGCCTCGGACCGGCCTCCAAGGTGGCCTCCGCCGTCGTCCTGGTCTTCTTCCCCGTCTTCTTCAACGCCTTCCAGGGCGCCCGCGAGGTCGACCGGAACATCATCGACCACGCCCGCATCCTCGGCGCCCGCGACCGGCAGGTGACCTTCCAGGTCGTCATCCCCGCCGCCACCTCGTGGATCTTCACCAGCCTGCACGTCAGCTTCGGCTTCGCGCTCATCGGCGCCATCGTCGGCGAGTACATCGGCGCCACCAAGGGCATCGGCCTGCTCGTCTCCGCCTCCCAGGGCACCTTCAACTCCGCGGGCGTGTACGCGGCCATGGTCATCCTCGCCGTCGTCGCCCTGCTCGCCGAAGGGCTGCTCACCTTCCTGGAGAAGCGCCTCTTCCGCTGGAAGCCCGCCGGCAACGACGCCCGCTGACCCCCCGTCCCCCTCTGCTTCATCAGTCAGGAGCCGCACATGTCCCGTCGTACCCGTGTGTCCCGCCGCACTCTCACCACCAGGATCACCGCCGCCACCGCGGCCCTCGCCGCGCTCGCAGCCCTCAGCGGCTGCGCCGACGAGGTCTCCTCCAAGTCCGCCGACGCCGGTGACGGAGGCGGCAAGGGCGGCAAGGTCAAGATCATGGTGGGTGGCATCGACAAGGTCATCTACCTGCCCGCGATGCTGGCCCAGCGCCTCGGCTACTTCAAGGACGAGGGCCTCAACGTCGAGCTCCTGAGCGAACCCGCAGGCATCGACGCCACCACCTCCCTCGTCGCCGGGAACGTCCAGGGCGTCGTCGGCTTCTACGACCACACCCTGGACCTCCAGACCAAGGGCAAGCAGGTGGAGTCCGTCGTCCAGCTCGCCAGAACACCGGGCGAGGTCGAGGTCGTCTCCAACAAGGCGGCCGCCGGCCTCAAGTCGCCCAAGGACTTCGCCGGCAAGAAGCTCGGTGTCACAGGACTCGGCTCGTCCACCGACTTCCTCACCAAGTACCTCGGCGTGCACGACGGTGTCTCCACCGACAAGTTCACCAACGTCGCCGTCGGCGCCGGGCAGACGTTCATCTCCGCCCTGAAGAAGGGCTCGATCGACGGCGGCATGACCACCGACCCGACCGTCGCCCAGATCCTGGACAAGAAGCTGGGCAAGGCCGTGGTCGACATGCGCACACCGGAGGGCTCCAAGAAGGCGCTCGGCGGCCTGTACCCGTCCTCCAGCCTGTACATGAACACGGACTGGGTGAACGAGCACAAGGACACCGTCCAGAAGCTCGCCAAGGTCTTCGTGCGCACTCTCAAGTGGATGTCCACGCACAGTGCCAAGGAGATCGCGGCCAGGATGCCGAGCGACTACGCGCAGGGCGGGGAGGGTCTGTACGCCCAGGCCATCGACAGCACCCTGCCGATGTTCACCAAGGACGGCCGGATGCCGGCCGACGGACCCGCCACCGTGCAGCGGGTCCTGAAGTCCTTCAACCCGAACCTGAAGGACGCCACCATCGACCTGAAGAAGACGTACACGACCGAGTTCACCGACAAGGCCAACTGACCCCGGGTGTGCGGGGACGTGTGCGGTCAGCCCCCGTACACGTCCTCCACGTACCGGCCCTCCGCCATCAGGTCGGTGAGCCACTGCTCGGCCGCGGCCTCGTCGGCGCCTTGCGTGCGCTCGCGGTGCAGCGCGCGGAACGCGGCGCGTACGCCGGGTGCCATCCGGGCGCCGTCCCCGCACACGTACACCCGTGCTCCCGCGTCGAGGAGGCGGCCGAGCTCGGCCGCCTCGGCGGCGATGCGGTGCTGGACGAAGGCGTGGCCGTCGACCGGTGCCTCGCTGAAGACGGGCCGCAGCGAGACCGCCCCCGCCGCGTCGGCGGCGCGCAGCTCGTCGGCGTGCATAAAGTCCCGCTCGGGGTGGTCGCAGCCGAAGTACAGGAGGGCGGGCGGCAGTTGGGCGTTCCGCGCCGCTGCTCGTTCAGCCACCACTCCGCGGAACGGGGCGAGGCCCGTCCCCGCCGCGATCATGATGACCGGCTCGGGGGTGTCCGGCGCGATGCGGAAGGCGTCGCGGCACGGCTGGACCCGGCCGAGGGCGGTGTCTCCAGGGCGCAGCGAGGCCAGGTGGTGCGATCCCGTGCCCCGGTAGCGGCCGGTGCCGGAGGCGGCGGGCGCGTCGAGCACCGACACCATCAGGTCTACGTGACCGGGGAGTTCGGCCGGGCTGGAGGAGACGGAGTAGTGGCGCGGGCGCAGCGGCGGAAGGAGCCCGAGCAGCAGGTCCCAGGTCAGGACCTCGCGCAGCGCGGGGTGGTCCTCGACAAGCTCCAGGAAGGTGCGCGGGTCGTCAGCGGACAGCTCCCGCAGCGCGGCGGCCTCGGGCGGGCAGGGGTTGGCGGCGGCGAGCGCGGCCACCTCGTCCGGGGCAGGGCGGTTCTGCAACTCGACGTGATGCGTGAGCAGTTCGCGTACGGTCACGGGCCGGTCGAGCGGCAGGGCGTCGCGCCGCGGACGGGCGTCACGGATGTCGAGCAGCGTTTCCGGGGCGAGGCCGAGCACCTTCAGCGCACGCTCGACGAGCCCGTCCTCGTGCGCGGGCAGGACGGCGAGGTGGTCGCCGGTCCGGTACGACACACCCTCGGGCAGCGCGAGCCGTACGAACCGCTTGACGCGCGGGTGGCCGGGCGCCGTCAGGTCACTTGCCTCGGTGACCGTGAACGGAACGAGCCCGTGGCGGGCCGCCGCCGTGTCCAGCGGACCACCGCTGATCTCGCGGATCTCGTACGGGGCGGTGGGCCCGGCAGGGGCGTTCGCCGCGGTGGCCTCCGGGTCCCCGTACCGCTCCAGGAGCGCGGTGCGCAGGTCGGCGGTGAAGGTGCGGACGGTGCCGCCGAGGTCGCCGGAGGCGTCGGCGGCGGCCCGCTCGCACAGCCGCTCGGCGCCGAGCTCGGCCAGGCGCGCGTCGATGCGGGTGGGGAAGTGCTGGTACGTGGCGGCCCAGTTGCGGTCACCGACGCCGAGCACGGAGTAGGTGACACCCTCGGTGGGGGTGCCGGCGTCGAGCAGCCGGGCGGCGAACTGTCCGGCGTCGTCCGTCGGCCGGCCGTTGTAGGACGCGGCGACGATCACCACGGGCCGGTCGGTCGGAAGGCCATCGGCGTAGGCGTCCAGCGGGGCGACCTCGGTCTCGCAGCCGAGCGCGGCGGCCTCGTCGGCGAGCTGGGCGGCGAGACCCGTGCAGGTGCCGTAGTTGCTGCCGTGCAGGAACAGGGCGCGGGTGCCGGGCAGGACGCGCGTCGGCAGGGTGTCGGACACGAGGTCCTTCTCCGGTGTCGCGGCGGCACCGGGCAGCGGAGTGTGTCGGCGGTCGGCCGGGGTGCGCGGCGCGAGCGTGAGGGTGAAGCCGTCGGGCTTCAGGGTGAGGGTCTCCTTCACCGACAGCTGGTAGTCGGCGTGGTCGACCAGGCGGTAGCGGTGCACGAGCATCGCGAGCAGCATCGTCGCCTCGTGCAGCGCGAACTGCCGCCCGATGCAGGCCCGTTCGCCCGTCCCGAAAGGCTTGAACGCGTGCGGGGAACGCTCCGCCTCCGCCTCCGGCGTGAACCGGTTCGGGTCGAAGCGCTCCGGATTGTCGCCCCACACCGGACCCCGGTGCAGCATCGGAGCGAGCACCGTCACACCCTGTCCGGCGCGCAGCGGAATGCGCCCGCCGAGCAGCGTGTCCTCGCGGGCCTCCCGGCTGAACGCGGCGGCCGTCGGCCACAGGCGCAGCGCCTCGTTGAGCACCTGCCGGGTGTACGTGAGCCGGCCGACCTCGTCGAAGTCCGGATCCGGGTCCGTGGTGTCACCCCACAGGGCGTCCACCTCGCGACGTACGAGATCGAGGACGGCCGGGTTCTTGGCGAGGTAGTACAGGGCGAAGGACATCGCGCCCGACGTCGTCTCGTGCCCGGCGATCAGGAACGTGATGACCTGGTTGCGGATGTTGGCGGTGTCCAGCGTCGAGCCGTCCTGCGGGTGCTCGGCCGTCAGCATCAGGCCGAGCAGGTCGTCGGTGTGCCGCTCGCCGCTCTCGACGCGCGCGGTGATCACGTCGTCGACGACCTGGGCGAGATAGTCGGCGTCGGCGCGGAACGCCGCGTCGGCGGCCTCGTAGTCACCACCAGGGACACGTGCCAGCCGCTTCATGCTCCACTCCAGGCAGCGCACCATCGCCTCGACGAACGGGTGCGGCTCGCTGCTGTCGAAGGAGGCGAAGTCGTAGCCGAATCCGGCGAGCCCGATGGTGTCGAGCGTCATGCGGGTCATGTCACCGGGCACGTCGACCGGGCTGCCGTCGCCGGCCGCCAGGTCCCAGGAGTCGACGAGGCGGCGCGCCACCTTGTACATCACCGGGTGGTACGTACGCATGGAGCCGAGCGCGAAGGCCGGCATCAGGATGTCGTGGGCGCGCGCCCAGTTCGGCTCGTCGTTGTAGGCGGTGAACAGGCCGTCGGCGGCGAACTCGCGGACGTTGCGCAGCGCGGGCCCGATGCTCTTGGCGAAACGGGTCTCGTCGGCGAGCTCGGTGACGAGATCGAGGTCGGAGACGAACAGGGCGTCGCGCCCGTGCACCCGCCGCACCAGCTGCGGACCGTGCTCCCGCATCAGGCCCATGATCTGCTGCAGCGGTCCGGGGCCGAGACCGGTGGCGGTGACGTCGACGACGGGGACCCCGGCGGCGGCGTAGGCGCTGTCGTCGGGCGTGGGGGAGGGGGCGGGCGCGGAGTCCGGCATGGTGGGGCGGTGCCTTTCGCGGAGGGGACCTGCTGTTGTCGCGGGGTGGGGGGAACTGCGGCTTCCAGCTTGATCCGCTCCCCCTGCCGGTCAGTCCCTCTCCACTACATGATTGTGTAGTGGCTGACGGTGCATCGGACTTGTGCCCGGGCGCGGTCCGTGGCACGGGCGACACTCACGGAGGCGATCGGCGAATGGACACCGGGGACGCGGTGCTGTGGCGCAACCGCGCGATGGTGCTGTTCGACCGCATCCCGATGCCGGTCGCGGTGTGCGACCCGTACGGAAACGTGCGGCTTGTCAACGCCGCGTTCGCCCTGGAGTGGGGCACCACCGCGGGCCGCCTGAAGGGGCGCGCGATCCTCGACCTGTTCGTGCCGGTCGACGACGCGCAGGTCGACCGGATCGCGCAGGCCCTGAAGGCGCGCCGCCGCTCGCGCTACACGGTGGCGGTGGCCTGGCACGGCGGCGACGGAACGCGGCGCCGCGGCGAGTTGATCGTCGACACGGTGAGCGAGAGCGCGCACCGGGTGCCCGACCTGCTGGTGACGGTACGGGTGCTGGACGCTGCGGCGGCGCCCGAGCGGGCCCCGTCCGCGGCCCCGCCGCCGCACCCGCAGGAGGCGCGGATCCTGGCCCTGCTGGCGGCGGGCGCCACGACGGCCCGCGCGGCCCGCGAGACCGGCCTGACCACCGACGGCGTCACCTACCACCTGCGCCAACTGTCGCGCCGCTGGGGCGCGTCGAACCGCACGGAACTGGTCGCCCGGGCGTATGCGGAGGGGGTGCTGGTGGCGGGGGAGTGGCCGCCCCGGCTCGCGGCGGAGGCGCGGGAGGACGGTTCGTGACCAGGTGCGAGCGGATCCCGCACTCCCTACTGCGCCGCAGGCGCATCCTGTGGCGCGGCCGTCGACGCCCGTACGACCAGTTCCGTGGCGAGTTCGATGTGGTGGGACTCGACCCGCTCGCCGTTGGCGAGGCGCAGCGCGGTGCGCAGGGCGATGCCGCCCATCTCGCGCAGTGGTTGGCGCACCGTGGTCAGGGGTGGTGCCGCCATCCTGGCCAGGAGCGTGTCGTCGAAGCCGACCACGCTCAGGTCCTCGGGGATGCGCAGGCCGCGGGCGCGGGCGGCCTCGATGACGCCGAGGGCGATCTCGTCGTTGCCGGCGAAGATCGCCGTCGGTGGTGTGTCCAGGTCGAGGAGCGCGGCGGCGCCGACCATGCCGGCCTGGTGCGTGAACGCCCCGTGCCGGACGTAGTCGGCAGGCGTCGGGGCGCCCACCGCCTCCAGGGCGGCGCGGTAGCCGTGCATACGGGCCTGGTTGCACACCGCCATGGTCGGTCCGCCGAGATAGCCGACGCGGCGGTGGCCGAGGCCGAGCAGATGCTCGGTCGCGGCCAGTCCGCCGGCGAAGTTCGTCGCCCCGACGCTGTGCACCCGGTTGTGCGGCAGGTGCAGCGGGTCGAGGACGACGAGCGGAAGTCCGGCCCTGGTCAGCTCCTTCACATGTGCGGCCGTGTACATGCTGGTGACCGCGATGAGGGCGCGCCGCCCGGCGGATGCGAGGTCGCGCGCCCAGTGCGGGGCGGGTGACGACTTGCTGATCACGACGGACGCGCCCAGCTCGGCCGCGGCGTCGATGATGCCTTCCAGCGCCTCGGCCGAGTACGTCTTCAGGTCGCCGTTGAACTGCACCTCGATGGTGGGGTTCTTCGCGGCCTCCGTGTGCCGGAACACGGGGGCCAGGTAGTCGTGCTCGCGCAGCAGCTCCTGCACCCGGGCGCGGGTCCGCGGCGCCACGTCACTGCGGTCGTTGACCACCTTCGACACGGTGGCCACGGAGACCCCCGCCTCGCGGGCGATGGTGGCCAGGGTGGTGCGTCTAGCGTGCGGTGGCATCTGCTTCTTCCAGGGTCACGTCCACCGGTGTGGTGAGCCGCCGGTCGTGGCCGACCACCCGGGTGGGGCCCGACAATCGTACGACAGCCCGGCACGGCAACTCCTGCGACGAGGCGCCGACCTGCACCTCGAGCTCGCCGGGTTCGACGATCCGGGTGAGGTCGCGGCCCGTGAATGCGGTCCGGTCGGCGTGCACCCGGAAGCTCACCCGTGCGCTCGCCCCCGGATCGAGGTGCACCTGCGCGAAGCCCGTCAACTGCCTTACAGGCCGGGTGACTTGCGCGACCGGGTCGCGCAGATACAGCTGGACGGTCTCGCGCCCCGCTCTGGCGCCCGTGTTGCGCACCCGCGCCGACACGGTGAACTCGCCGTCGGTGGGGACGTCGTCCGCGCTCACGCGCAGGTCCCCGATCTCGAAGGTCGTGTACGACCTGCCGTATCCGAACGGGAACAGCGGCGTCGGGTCGACGCTGCTGATGCCCTGCGTGTGCGCGCCCAGCGGCGGCTGCAGATAGGTGCCGGGCTGGCCGCCGGGGCGGCGCGGAATCTGCACCGGAAGCCTGCCCGCCGGCTCGACGCGTCCGGACAGCACACCCGCGATCGCCGCCGCGCCCTCCTGGCCCGGCATGAACGCCTGGACGAGCCCTGCGGCCCGCGGATGCACCTCGCCGAGGGCGTAGGGGCGGCCGGAGAGCACGACCACGACCACGGGCGTCCCGGTGGCGAACAGCTCCGCGAGCAACTCGGCCTGTACGCCCGGCAGTCGCAGGTCCTCCACGTCGCAGCCCTCGCCCGACGTGCCGTTGCCGAACAGGCCCGCACGGTCGCCCACCACCGCGACGCACAGCTCCGCCCCGCGCGCCGCTGCCGCCGCCGCGGCGAAGCCGGAGCGGTCCTCCTCGCGCACGTCGCAGCCCGGCTCGAAGACGATGTCGGTGTCCGGGAGTTCGCCGCGCAGCGCCTCCACGACGGTCGGCGCCGCGATGCCGAGCGGCAGGCCGGGATGGCGGGGCAGCACGTGGTTCGGGAAGGCGTAACAGCCCATGAGGGTGCGCGAGTCGTCCGCGCACGGCCCCACCACGGCGATGCGGCCCGGCGCCCGGCGTCCCGCCTCCGCGTCGACGAGCGGCAGTGCGCTGCCCGCGTCGAGCAGCACGACGGACCGCTCGGCCACCTCGCGGGCCAGTTCCCGGTTCTCCGGCGAGTCCAGGTCCCTCGACGCGGCGGAGGCGGCCGAGTCCTCGGGCGTCCAGCCGGGGTCGAGGAGGCCCAGCTCGACCTTCTGGGTCAGCAGGCGGCGCACCGCCCGGTCGAGCAGGGATTCGGGAAGCTCGCCCCGCCGGACCCGGTCCTCCAGATGCCGGCCGAAGGTGAGCGTGTCCGGCAGCTCCACGTCGATGCCCGCACCGAGCGCCAGTACGCCGGCCTCGTCGAAGTCGGCAGCGACCCCGTGCATCCCGGCGAGGAACGCGAGCGACCCGTAGTCGGAGACGACCGTGCCGGTGAACCGCCAGTCGTCGCGCAGCAGTTGGGTCAGCAGCCACGGGTCGGCGCCGGCCGGTACGCCGTCGATGTCGGAGTAGGAGTTCATCACGGACCGGGCGCCGCCCACCGCGATCGCCGTCTCGAACGGCGGCAGAACGACATCCATCAGTTCGCGGCGGCCCATCGGAACGGGGCCGTGGTTGCGGGCGCCGCGGGCGGCCGAGTACCCGGCGAAGTGCTTCAGGGTGGCGATGACACCCGCGCCCTCCACCCCGCCGACGTACGCGGCACCGAGCACCGACACCAGGTAGGGGTCCTCGCCCATCGTCTCCTCGACCCGGCCCCACCGGTAGTCCCGCACGACGTCCAGGACCGGAGCGAGCCCCTGGTGCACGCCGAGCGCCCGCAGGTCCCGCCCGATCGCCCCGCCGAGGCGGCGCACCAGGTCCGGGTCGAAGGCCGCCGCCCACGCGAGCGGAGCCGGGTGGACGGTGGCGCCGTAGGTGTTGACTCCGGTGAGGCACTCCTCGTGGGCCAGGGCCGGGATGCCGAGCCGGGAGGCCTTGACGACGGTGTGCTGCTGCGCGACCAGAAGGGCCGCGCCCTCCCGCGCGCTCACCGGACGGCTGCCGAACACGCGCGTGAGGTGGCCGAGCCCGTCCCGCGCCGCCTCTTCGAGCGGAACGCGACCGGCGTCCTCGAACAGGGCTTCCAGGGGCGCCACTTGTGGCTTCTCGACCCGCTCGCCGCCGGTCTCCCCGGCGCCGTCCTCCCCGTCGTCGCCCGCCTCGTGCCCCATGAAGTTGCCGAGCCAGCGGCTGCCGAGCTGCGCCACCTTCTCCGCCACCGTCATCTCTGCGAGCAGCGCCTCGACCCGGTCGGACACGGGCAGTTCCGGGTCCTGCCAGCGCGGCGCGACCCGCTCAGTCCCGGCGAGTGAATCAGCCGCGGCCATCCACATCCTCCTCTGTCATCAGCCGCAGAACTTCGAAACATTTTCGATGTCTGTCACGGCTTCCACGAGTGTCGTGTCTGCGCGACGCTACGCACAAGTTCCTTGTCCCACAACGTTCTTGCAGATGCCTTGACAGCCCTGTGGCCGCTACCTAATTTGCATTCACAGAGCTGAACCTTGGCTGGATTTCGAAAACTTTTCACGGCGGCTCACGCGTCGCCGGCGGCACTCGAGTGCGGAGATACAGACATGGAAATCCCCCTCTCACGACGTCCCGTCTCAAGACGGACCGCCCTCGGCATCGCCGCCGGCGTCCCGCTCTCGGCGGCGCTCGCGGCCTGCGGCTCGTCGGGGCCGACCAAGAACGGAGCGAGCGGCAAGGGGGCCACGTACTGGTACCTGAGCGGCCAGCCCGACGAAGGCGTCAGGGCCAATGCGGTGAAGGCCTTCAACGAGGCCCACCCCAAGAGCCAGATCGCCGGCACCGCGTTCCAGAACGACGCGTTCAAAACGAAGATCAAGACCGCGATCGGTGCCGGGAAGGCGCCCACCATCATCAAGAGCTGGGGCGGCGGGACGCTGCGCAGCTACGTGGAGGCGGGCCAGGTCGAGGATCTGACGTCGTTCTTCGATCAGCACCCCGAGGTCAAGAAGAAGATCTTCCCCACCGCGTTCCCCGCGGCGACCGTGAAGGGCAAGATCTACGCGATGCCCGTCGAGCGGGTGCAGCCCATCTTCCTCTACTACAACAAGAAGGTCTTCGACAAAGTTGGTGTGAAGCCGCCGCAGTCGTGGGACGACATCATGGCGCTCGTGCCCAAGTTCAACGCCGAGGGCATCGCTCCGTTCTCTCTCGGCGGGCAGTCCCGGTGGACGAACATGATGTGGCTGGAGTTCCTCTTCGACCGCATCGGCGGCCCCGAGGTGTTCCAGGCCGTCTTCGACGGCGAGAAGAACGCCTGGTCCAACCCCGCCGCCATCAAGGCGCTCGGTATGGTGCAGGACCTGGTCAAGGCCAAGGGCTTCATCAAGGGCTTCTCGTCGATCACCGCGGACTCCAACGCCGACCAGGCCCTCCTGTACACCGGCAAGGCCGCGATGATGCTGCACGGCTCCTGGTCGTACGGCATCCAGAAGAGCGCCGGCGGCGACTTCGTCTCCAGCGGCGGCCTGGGCTACATGAACTTCCCGCCGGTCAAGGGCGGCAAGGGCGATCCGAGCAACACCGTCGGAAACCCCGGCGAGTACCTGTCCATCTCCTCGAAGGCCAGCGCCAAGGAGAAGAAGATCGCCGAGGAGTTCTTCGCCAAGGGCATGCTGCAGGACGCCGAGGTGAAGGCGTGGATCGACGGCGGCGGTGTCCCGGTCAAGCTGGGCACGGAGAAGCTGCTCGCCGCCTCCAAGGACGCCGACTTCCTGCAGTTCACCTACGACGTCGCCACCAAGGCGAAGTCGTTCAGCCAGTCCTGGGACCAGGCACTCAGCCCGACGTCGGCGGAGACACTGCTCGACAACATCGTGAAGCTGTTCCAACTGTCCATCTCGCCGAAGCAGTTCGCCGCCAACCTCAACGAGGTCATCGGGAAATGACCTCGCTCACCGCCCACCCGCCCCGTCGCGGTCAGCGTGGCATCCTGCCGTGGCTGACCGTGCCGGCGCTCGTGGTCTTCGTCGGGTTCGCCGTCGTCCCGCTCGTCGGTGTCTTCGTCCTGTCCTTCACCACCTGGGACGGAATCGGCGCCATCCACCCGTCGGGGCTCACCAGTTGGCGGTCGGTGCTCACCAACCCCGGCCTGCCGCACGCGGTCCTGGTGACGTTCGGGGTGATGATCGCGTCCTGGGCGTTCCAGACCCCGATCAGCATTCTGCTCGGTACGTTCATGGCCGGGCGCCAGCGCTACCGGGCGGTCCTCGGAGTGGTGTACTTCATCCCGCTGCTGCTCAGCTCCGCCGCCATCGCCGTCGCGTACAAGGCGCTGCTCAACCCCACCTTCGGGCTCGGCGCAGGCCTGGGCATGGACTGGCTGAGCAAGGACTGGCTGGGACGGCCGGGACTCGCGTTCGGCGTCGTCATCTTCATCGTCTCCTGGCAGTTCGTCCCGTTCCACTCGCTCATCTACCAGGGCGGGGTGCAGCAGATCCCGAAGTCCCTCTACGAGGCGGCGGAGTTGGACGGCGCCGGACGGATCCGGCAGTTCTTCAGCGTCACGCTGCCCCAGCTGAAGTACACCATCATCACCTCGTCGACGCTGATGGTGGTCGGCTCGCTGACCTTCTTCGACCTGATCTACGTCCTGACCGAGGGCGGGCCCGGGGACGCCACCCGGGTCCTCGCACTCGACATGTACAAGCGGGGCTTCCAGGCCAACCTGATGGGGCCGGCCAGCGCCATCGCGGTCATTCTCGTCCTGGTGGGTCTCGCCCTGGCCCTGCTGCTGCGCCGCCTCGGCGGCCGGGACGCCAGTGAGAGCCAGCTCGAGGGAGCCTGACGTGACGACCATGCTGACCAAGCCGCAACCGCAGAAGACCGCCCACCGCGAGCGGCGCCGCACCCGCTCGGTCACCGGGCGGCGCAACTGGGGCGGGGGCCTGGCCGGATGGCTCTGGCTCGCCGTCGTCGCCGTCCCCCTGTACTGGACGCTGATCACCAGCCTCAAGGACCAGAGCAACTACTACGCGGGCAACGCGCTGCTGCCGTCGGGCGACTCCACGCTGGCCAACTACCGGCTGGTCATCGAGTCCGACTTCGGCCAGTACTTCCTGAACAGCGTCCTGGTCGCCGTCGGAGCGGTGGTGCCCGCGGTCGCCTTCTCCTTCATGGCCGCCTACGCGATCGTGCGCGGCTGGCGCCTGCGGTTCCTGCGGGCGGTCAACGGCCTCTTCCTCATGGGCCTCGCCATCCCGCTGCAGGCGACGGTCATCCCGATCTACCTGATCATCATCAGGCTGCACCTGTACGACAGCCTGCTGGCGCTCGTCCTCCCGTCGATCGCCTTCGCCATCCCGCTGTCCGTGCTGGTGCTGTCCAACTTCATCCGGGACGTGCCCAAGGAGCTGTTCGACTCGATGCGGGTCGACGGCGCCACCGAGTGGACGACCCTGTGGCGGCTGGCGGCGCCGCTCACGCGGCCCGCCATCGTCACCGTGTCCATCTACAACGGGCTGACCATCTGGAACGGGTTCCTGCTGCCGCTGATCCTCACCCAGAGCCCGGACAAGCGGACCCTGCCGCTCGCCGTGTGGTCCTTGCAGGGCCAGTACCAGACCAACGTCCCGGCCATCCTCGCCGCCGTCGTCCTCACCACGCTGCCGATCCTGATCCTCTACGCGATCGGCCGCAGGCAACTGCTCAGCGGACTGACGGCCGGGTTCGGCAAGTGACGGCGGCTACGCCGGGCTCTCGCCCGCCTCCAGCTGCACATCCTTCGTCTCCTTGCTGCACAGCAGCGCGACGAGGGTGAGGACGGCCATCGCCGACAGGTAGACGCCGACCAGCCACGGGGAGCCGTCCCCGGCCTCCCACAGCGCCACCGCGATGAACGGGGCGACGGCCGCGCCGAGGACGGAGCTGACGTTGTAGGAGATGCCGGAGCCGGTGTAGCGCACGGACGTCGGGAACATCTCCGGGAGCAGCGCGCCCATCGGGCCGAAGGTGAGGCCCATCAGCGTGAAGCCGAGGACCAGCCACAGCACCACACCGAGCGTGCCGAGCCCGATCAGCGGCACCCACACCAGGCCGAACACGAAGATGCCCGCGGTGATCCACGAGAGCGTCTTGCGGCGGCCGAACCTGTCGGCCAGCGGACCGGAGATGAGCGTGAACGCGGCGAAGAAGACCACGCCGAAGATCAGCATCAGCACGAACGTCGTGTAGCTGTAGCCGAGGCCGGGCACGGCGGCGTCCGTCGCGGTGCGGCCGTAGCTCAGCGAGAACGTCGTCATCAGGTAGAAGAGCACGTACGTCGCCAGCATTGCGAAGGTGCCGAGGATCAGCTGCTTCCAGTGGTGCCGGAACACGGTCGCCAGCGGCAGCTTGCGGACCTGCTTGGTCTCCTGCGTCTTGGTGAAGACCTCCGCCTCGACCAGGCGCATCCGCACCCACAGGCCGATCGCGACCATCACGGCCGAGAACAGGAACGGGATCCGCCAGCCCCACGACAGGAACGCCTCGGAGGGCTGCGAGGGGTCGGCGCCCGCGGCGGACGGCAGGAGAGCGGCGATGATCAGGAACAGACCGTTGCCGATGATGAACCCGAGCGGCGCGCCCAGCTGCGGGAACGTGCCCCACAGCGCCCGCTTGCCCGGCGGCGCGTTCTCCGTGGCGACCAGCGCCGCGCCGCTCCACTCGCCGCCGAGCGCGAAGCCCTGCGCGAGCCGCATCAGCACGAGGAACGCGGTGGCGACCCAGCCGATCGACCCGTACGTGGGCAGCACGCCGATCAGGAACGTGGCGATGCCCATCGTGAGCAGCGAGACGACCAGCGTCTTCTTGCGGCCGAGCCGGTCACCGAGGTGACCGAAGAAGGCCGCGCCGATGGGGCGGGCCACCATCGCCGCGCCGAACACGGCGAACGACGACAGGAGCGCGGTGGTGGGGTCGCTGCTCGGGAAGAAGAGCGCGGGGAAGACGAGTACGGCCGCGGTCGCGTAGACGTAGAAGTCGTAGAACTCGATCGTCGTCCCGATGAGGCTGGCGATCAGGACCCGCGAACGCGGGTTGACCGGCGCGGCCGGATTCGGGCCGGAGGCGGGTGACGGCGCGGCGGACGTGGCAGGCGCCGGGCCGGTGGCAGAAGCGGACATCTTCGGGTCAATCCCAGGGGGCGTTGCGGTGTGCGTCCACCGGCACTCGACGCCGGCGACCCTCGTACCGGTCGGACGGTACGAGGATCGCAACCCTTTCATGTGTCTCACTGACCGGTAATCGGTGTTCGATATATGAGACACGTAAGGAGTGGGCGGTTCGCCTACTCCGCCATCCAGCGCTCCAACCCCGCCGCGTCCAGCGGCAGTTCGGCGGACAGCACCTCCGACCCCGTCTCGGTCACCAGGATGTCGTCCTCGATACGCGCCCCGATGCCGCGCAGCTCCGGCGGCACCGTCGTGTCATGGGCGTGGAAGTACAGGCCCGGCTCGACCGTGAGCACCATGCCCGGAGCCATGCGGGCGCCCTGGTACGCCGCGTAGTCCGCGTGGGCGCAGTCGTGCACGTCGAGGCCGAGGTGGTGACCGATGCCGCACACCAGGTAGCGGCGGTGGTGCTGGCCCTTGGGGGAGAGGGCCTCGTCCACGGAGACCGGGAGCAGACCCCAGTCGTCCAGGCCGCGCGCCACGACCTCCATCGCCGCCGTGTGGAAGTCGGTCCACTGCCGCCCCGGGCCCACGGCGTCGAGCCCGGCCCGGTGCGCCCGCTCCACCAGGTCGTGCACGGACCGCTGGGCCTCGGTGAAGCGGCCGGAGGCCGGGAAGGTGCGGGTGACGTCGGCCGTGTAATAGCTGCGCGTCTCGACACCCATGTCCAACAGCACCGCGGCGTCCTCCGCCACGGGCCCGTCGCAGCGCACCCAGTGCAGGGTCGCGGCGTTGCGGCCGCTGCCCACGATGGTCGCGTATCCGGGGCCGTTGCCGAACGTGCGGGCGTAGCGGTCGAAGGTGCCCTGCAGCCAGCGCTCGCCACCGCCCCGCACGGCAGCCGGGAACTCGCGCACCACGGCCCGGAACCCCTCGACCGTACGGTCCACGGCCTCGCGCAGCTGCCCGATCTCCCACGCGTCCTTGACCATGCGCAGCTCGGACAGCGTGCGGCCGAGGTCGGCGGACGGTGCCAGGGAGTGACGGCGGGCCGTCCCGGCGTCGAGCGGCCCGGTGAGCAGCGGCCCCTGCGCGGCGCACGCGGCCAGCGCCTCGTCCAGCGAACCCAGCGGCTCCGTCTGCACCCCCAGCGCCTCGCGCCAGTCGTCGAGGCCCGGCGCGGGACCCACCCACAGCTCACCGTGCGCCGCGTCCGCGAAGAAGCCGGGCTCACCGGGACGGGCCGGCGGCGGCAGATACAGCACCGCGTCGTGCCCGCCGGGCGTGGGCCGCAGCACCAGGACGGCGCCCTCGACCGTGCAACCCGTCAGCCAGTAGAAGTCGCTGTCGGGCCGGAAGTCGTACGCGGTGTCATTGCTGCGCACCGGCGCCCGTCCGGCGGCGATCACGAGCGGCCGCCCGGCGAACTCCGCGCCGATCCGAGCCCGGTGCGCGGCGGCCGCTTCGGCGACGCCCGGCACGGTCGGCGGCGTACGGTCGGCCTCGTCCCAGCCCTGCCCCATGTACGCGGTGAAGTCCGGCAGTTCGGCCAGCCGGGGCATGCGCGGGTCCGGGGTGCCGGGGCGGGGGGCGGAGCTGCCGAGGGTCGTGTCGGTCATCCCGACTCCACTTCGTGGTAGTGCCGTTGCATCGAGGTCAGTACAACGAACGAGAAACTGTTCGAAACACCAAACGCTTCGTGCGGCATAGTGTTCGGCAAAGCGAACGCTGTCAAGGGAGCCAGGGAGAGGCTATGGACGTTCCTCAGGAGTCGGTCCGCGACATGGTGGCGGCCAATCTCCGCCGCGCCAGGACGCGTCGCGGCCTGTCGATCTCGGAGCTCTCGCGACGCTCCAAGATCGGCAAGGCGACGCTCTCCCAGCTCGAGTCCGGCACCGGAAACCCCACCATCGAGACGGTGTTCAGCCTCTCGCGCGCCCTGGAGGTGCCCGTCTCCGACCTCCTGGAGACGCGGGCGCCCGGCGGCCTCACCGTCGTGCGCGCCAAGGAGGTCGAGGTGCTCAGGGGCGAGGGCGTCGACCTGCGGCCGCTGCGCCGGATGGACTTCGGCGACCTGGTCCTCGAGGTGTACGACCAGGTCGTACGGGCCGACAGCAGGCAGGACTCCCTCGGCCATGTCGGCACCGAGCACACCGTCGTGCAGACCGGCCGCCTCCAGGTCCGCGTCGACGGCGACGAGGTGGAGCTCGGCCCCGGCGACTACGTCGGCTTCGACGCCACGCTCCCGCACTCCTACACGGCGCTCGACGGCGACGTGCACTCGGTGCTGCTGCTCCAGTACCGCCCGCACGAGCACGCCCACTTGGGGATCCCGCACCCCGGGGCCGGAGCCGTGGAGCCCGAGGATGCCTGACCCCTGCAAGCATTTTTCGATCACCCTCAGCACATCCGTTGACACTCCCTGAAGGGCCGTCCTAGCCTCCGAGCTGTTCGATGAAACGAACGGAGGCGGTTCGATGCACGGAACACGGGCGGTCATTCTCGGAGCCGGGATCGTCGGATCCGCCTGCGCGCGGGAGTTGGCCACAGCGGGCTTCGCCACCACGGTCGTCGACCGCGGCCGCCCGGCCGCCGCGACCACCGCGCACGGCGAGGGCAACATCCTCGTGTCCGACAAGGGCCCGGGCCCCGAACTCGAGTTGGCGCAACTGTCCGGGCGCCTGTGGCCCCAGATCGTCGACGAGATGTCCGAACGGGCCTCAAGCGCAGGCGACTTGACGGAATGGGACCCCAAGGGCGGCATCGTCGTCGCCACCACCGACGACGGCGCGCGCGAACTCACCAAGTTCGCCGAGTCCCAACGCGCGGCAGGCGTACGGGCGCAGGCCCTGGACGCCGCCTCCCTCGCCGCCGCCGAACCGTACGTCACCCGCAACCACACCGCCGCGATCCACTACCCCGACGACGCCCAGGTCCAGCCCTCCGGCGCGGCCGCCGCCCTCCTCGTCGACGCGCTCCGCGCAGGCGCCACCCTGCGCACCCACTGCGAGATACGCGCCGCGGTCACCCGCTCCGGCCGCCTCACCGCCGTCCGCACCACCGACGGCGACCTCATCGAGGCGGACCTCTTCATCAACGCCGCGGGCCCCTGGGCGGGCGAACTGTCCACCCGCCTCGGCGCGCCCATCGACGTACGCCCTCGCCGCGGCGACGTCCTCGTCACCACACCCCTTCCACCCACCGTCTTCCACAAGGTCTACGACGCCGACTACGTGGGCGCCGTCGGCAGCAGCGCAGAGGACCTCCAGACCTCCGCCGTCGTCGAATCCACCCGCGGCGGCAGCGTCCTCATCGGTTCATCGCGCCGCCGCGTCGGCTTCGACGACCGGCTCCGCCCCGACGCCCTCTCCGCGATCGCCGGCAAGGCGCTGCGCCTCTTCCCGACCCTCGCGGACGTACCGATCATGCGCGCCTACGGCGGCTTCCGCCCCTACGTGCCCGACCACCTGCCCGTCATCGGCCCCGACCCGCGCCTCGCCGGACTGTGGCACGCGGGCGGCCACGAAGGCGCGGGCATCGGCCTGTCCGTCGGCACCGCACGCCTCGTGCGGGACCTGCTCCTGGACCGGCCCACCGAGATCGACGCGACGCCGTTCCGGGTCGACCGGCCGGCCGTCCTGGGAACCACGGAGAAGGGAAGGGCGGCATGAGCCCACGACGCGTACCGGCGGCGACGGACGCCGTGGGGCGGCGCGAGACACCGCTCACGATCACCGTCGACGGCGAGCCCGTCGCCGGCGTCGAGGGCCAGTCCGTCGCGGGCGTCCTGCTCGCCTCCGGCCGCCGCGCCTGGCGCACCGGCCGCTCCGGAGCGCCCCGCGGGGTGTTCTGCGGCATCGGCGCCTGCTTCGACTGCCTGGTCACGGTCGGCCCCGAGCGCGACGTACGGGCGTGCCGCAGGCGGGCGCGGGACGGGGACGAGGTGCGAACGCAGACACGCGAAGCAGGTGGCGGGGCGAGGTCGGGGAGCGACTGTGACGCGTAATGACCGCTGGATGGCCATCTCACGTCACAGTCCCCGAACCCCCACCCCAACCCCGACGGAGGCCACATGACACGCCACGTAGTGGTCGTGGGCGCGGGACCCGCAGGGCTCGCCGCCGCCGATGCCGCGCTCGGCGCGGGCGCCCGGGTCACCCTGATCGACGAGGCCGAACGGCCCGGCGGCCAGTACCACCGGATGCTCCCCGAGGCCTACGCCGCCGAACGGCCCGAGCGGCTCCACCACGGCTGGCGCGCCTTCGACGAACGCCGCCGCAGGGTCCTCGCCCACCCGCGCTGCGCCTGGTGGTCCGAGACCGCCGTGTGGGCCCTGGAGCGGCCCGATCCGGCGGAGCCGGGACCGCCGCGCGTGCACGTGCTGCGCGGGCCGGCCGACGGGGGCGGCCGGGAGCGGCAGGCGCTCGACCCCGACGCGTTGGTGCTCGCGGTCGGCGCCCACGACCGCGTACTGCCGTTCCCCGGCTGGGAGTTGCCCGGCGTGTTCACCGCGGGCGCGGCGCAGGCGCTGGCCAAGGGGGAGCGGGTGGTGGTCGGCGACCAGGTGGTCGTGGCCGGGAGCGGGCCGTTCCTGCTGCCGGTCGCCGCGTCGCTGCTCGAGGCGGGGGCACGGGTGCGTGAGGTGCTGGAGGCCAACACGCCGGGGACGCTTGCCCGTGGCTGGGGGCGGCGGCCCTGGGAGCTGGCGGCGCAGGCCGGGAAGGGCGTCGAACTCGCCGAGTACGGTGGGCTGTTGGCCCGGAACCGGGTTCCGTACCGCACCGGACGTACGGTCGTCGAGGCGCGCGGGGACGGGTGCGTGGAGGAGGTCGTCACCGCGCGGCTGCGAGCGGACTGGTCGGTCGTGCCGGGCAGTGAGCGCACCGTGGCCGTCGACGCCGTGTGCGTGTCGCACGGGTTCAGCCCGCAGTTGGAGCTGCCGGTTGCCGCCGGGTGTGCGCTGCGTGCCACCCCGGGTGGTGAGTTCGTCGAGGTCGACGGCGACCAGCGCACCACCTGCCCCGATGTGTACGCGGCCGGCGAGATCACCGGGATCGCGGGTGCGCCCGCCGCGCGAGTGGAGGGTGCGCTCGCCGGGTGGCTCGCAGGGGGCGGAAACCGGAACACCGCCAAGGTGCGCAGGCTGCGGACCAGCCGTGACCAGGGGCGTGCCTTCGCCGCCCGGCTCGCCCGTGCGCATGCCATCGGGGCGGGCTGGACCGGGTGGATGCGGCCCGAGACCGTGGTGTGCCGGTGCGAGGAGACGGACTACGCCACCGTGTGCCGGGCCGCCGCCGACGAGTGCACCGCCGCCCCGCGCGCCGCCAAGCTCGCCACCCGGGCCGGACTCGGGCCGTGCCAGGCCCGGATGTGCGGGCCCACTGTCGCCGAGATCGGTGCGCGATTGCGAGGGACCGGAGGAGTGGACCGTGACATCGAGGGTCTGCCTCCGGCCAGTGAGCACCGGCGGCCCGTCGCCCGCCCGATCCGCCTCGGCGATCTGGCCGCGGCTCCAGACACCACCCCTAAGGAACAATCCGGCAACTCCCGTACAGAGGAGAGCAGTTCATGAGTGACACCCAGCACGCCCAGCAGCAGAAGCAGGGTTCCACCGGTCTCGGCCTCGGTGGCGTCGTCGTCGCCACCGCCCTGCCCTACTCCGAGGACGCCTCCGCGCCCGCCGGGCTCGCCGTCGACTACGACCGGTACGCCGAGCACTGCCGTTGGCTCGTCGACAACGGCTGCCGCGGCGTCGGCCCGAACGGGTCGCTCGGCGAGTACTCGTCCCTGACGGACGAGGAGCGCCGGAAGGTCGCCCGTACCGCCATCGAGGCCGTCGGGGACGACGGCGTCGTCGTGGTCGGTGTGCACGGCGTCGGGTCCCACCAGGCGAAGCACTGGGCCGAGGTCGCGGCCGAGGACGGCGCCGACGGTGTGCTGTGTCTGCCGCCCACCCTGTACCGGGCCAACTCCCGTGATGTCATTGACCACTTCGCGGCGGTGGCGTCGGTCGGGCTGCCGGTCATGGTCTACAACAATCCCTTCGACACGAAGGTCGATCTCACGCCGGATCTGCTCGGTGAGATCGCGCAGATCGACAACATCGTCGCCGTGAAGGAGTTCTCCGGTGATGTGCGGCGGGTGCTTGAGATCAAGGAGAAGGCGCCGTCGCTGGAGATCATCAGTGGCGCCGATGATGTGGTTCTGGAGAGTCTGTTGATGGGGGCCACCGGGTGGTTCGCCGGGTTCCCGAACGTGTTCCCCGCCGAGTCCGCCCGGCTCTACGACCTGGCGCTCGCAGGCAAGCTGGAGGAGGCGCGGGCGCTGTACGAGCCGCTGGTCGCCGCCTTCCGCTGGGACTCGCGCACCGAGTTCGTGCAGGCCATCAAGTTGGGCATGGAGCAGGTCGGCCGGTTCGGCGGGCCCTGCCGGCCGCCGCGCGGGGCGCTGCTGCCCGGGGTGCGGGAGCAGGTCGAGGCGGACATGGCGCGTGCCGTCGCCGCCCTGGAGAAGGGGAACATCTGATGCGGTCCGTGCGCACGCTGAGTGCCGTCGACTCGCACACCGAGGGCATGCCCACCCGCGTCGTCACCGGCGGCGTGGGTCCCATCCCCGGTGACACCATGGCCGAGCGCCGTACGTATGCGTTGGAACATCTCGATGAGCTTCGTCGGTTCCTCGTCGACGAGCCGCGCGGGCACTCCGCGATGAGTGGTGCCATCCTGCAGCCGCCGACCCGCCCCGACGCGGACTGGGGTGTCCTGTACATCGAGGTCAGCGGCTTCCTGCCGATGTGCGGGCACGGCACCATCGGGGTCGCCACCGTGCTCGTGGAGGCCGGGATGGTGGAGGTGAGCGAGCCGGAGACCGTCGTCAGGCTCGACACACCCGCCGGGCTCGTCGAGGCGCGGGTGGCTGTGCGTGATGGTGTGGCCGAGCAGGTCACCCTGCGCAATGTGGACGCCTTCGCGCTTGAGCTCGATGCCACCGTGAAGGTGCCCGGCTACGGCGAGGTCCGCTACGACATGGCGTACGGCGGGAACTTCTACGCCATCACCGAGCTCGAACAGCTCGGCCTGCCCTTCGACAGGGCCCGCAAGGACGACATCCTCAAGGCCGGGCTCGCCATCTCCGATGCCATCAACGAGCACAACCGGCCCCGGCACCCCCTCGACCCGGTCATCGGCGGCTGCAAGCACGTGCAGTTCCTCGCCCCCGACTCGACGGCCCGGCACTCGCGCAACGCCATGGCGATCCAACCCGGCTGGTTCGACCGCTCGCCGTGCGGCACCGGCACCTCGGCCCGGATGGCCCAGCTCCACGCGCGCGGCGAACTCCCCCTGCACACCGAGTTCGTGAACGAGTCGTTCATCGGGACGCGGTTCACCGGGCGGCTCGTCGGCGACGCGAAGGTCGGTCAACTGGACGCCGTCGTACCGGAGTTCTCCGGCCGCGCCTGGATCACCGCCACGGCCAACTACCTCCTCGACCCGAGCGACCCGTTCCCGCACGGCTTCGTGCTCTGACACCGCAGGGCCGCGCACACCTCCCAGGAGCCACCGTGTCCCGTACGACCACCAACCCACCCCGCGACCCGGCCGGGCCCGACGGGGGACTTCTCTCCCGTGCCGGAATCTTCCGCCTCAAGCCCGTCGACGACTCGGAGGAGGAGACCAGCGGCGGGCTCAAGCGCACGATGGGCCTGTGGCAGCTGGTCGCCCTCAGCCTCGGCGGCCTGGTCGGCGCCGGTGTCTTCTCGCTGGCCGGTGTCGTCGCCAACGAGGACGCCGGTCCCGGCGTCATGCTCTCGTTCCTCATCGCCATCGTGGCCAGCGGCGCGGCCGCCCTCTGCTACGCCGAGTTCGCCGGCACCATCCCGAAGGCGGGCTCCGCCTACACCTACTCCTATGCCGCGCTCGGCGAGTTCGTCGGCTGGGCCATCGGCTGGGACCTGCTGCTCGAGTACACCGCGATCGTGGCCGTGGTCGCCATCGCCGTGTCCGGGTACTTCTCGTACATCCTGGAGCACGTGGGCATTGACGTGCCGACCTGGATGCTCGGCGCGCCCGGCACCGGGTCCGGGCATCGCGTCGATCTGTTCGCGCTGCTCCTGTGCCTGCTGCTTGCCTTCGTGCTGTCCCGTGGGACGAAGGAGTCGGCGCGGTTCGAGACCATCCTCGTGGTCGTGAAGCTCGGCATCGTCGCGCTCGTGGTCGTCGCCGGGGCCTTTCACATCAAGTCCGGGAACTACACGCCTTTTCTGCCCTACGGGGTCGGCGGCGCGTTCACCGGAGCGGCCACCGCGTTCTTCGCCGTCTACGGGTACGACGCCATGAGCGCCGCCGCAGAGGAGAGCGCCGAGGCGAAGAAGGTGCTGCCGAAGGCCATCATCGTCTCGCTCGGCATCGCCGCGTTCATCTATCTCGCGGTGTGTGTCGTGCTGCTCGGGATGCAGAACTACAAGGACATTGATGTCGCCAGTCCGTTCTCCAGCGCGCTGGGGGCAGTGGGGCTCGGCGGGCTCGGGCTCGTCGTGGCCGTCGGCGCCGTCATCGGCATCACCACGTCGGCGTTCGCCAACATGCTGGCGGTGTCCCGGGTCTGGTACTCGATGAGCCGCGACGGGCTTCTGCCGCGCTACTTCGCGCGCAACCACCCGCGCAGGCACGTGCCCACGCGGGTGATCTGGCCGGTCGGCATCGGCTCCGCGCTGATCGCCGGGTTCCTGCCGATCCGGGAGGCCGCCGACCTCACCAACATCGGCATCCTGATGGCGTTCATCGTGGTGGCGATCGCCGTGGTCGTGCTGCGGAGGACGCGGCCCGAGCTGCCGCGTTCCTTCCGTACGCCGCTGGTGCCCTGGGTTCCGGCGATCGGCGTCGCGTTCTCCGTGTGGCTGATCAGCAATCTGGACTGGGTGACCTGGGTGCGGTTCGCGGTGTGGATGCTCATCGGGGTGGGTGTCTACGCGGTGTACGGGTACCGGAACTCGGTCGAGCACCGTCAGCGGAGGTAGGCGAGCCCCGGGTGGGCCGAGCGGTACTCGTCCACCAGGCGGCGCGCCACGTTCGCCGAGTCCACCAGCGGATGCAGCGCGAACGCCTTCACCGCTGTCGCCCGCGACCCGGAGCGGGCGGCGGCTAGGATCTCGCGCTCGACCGCCTTCACCGAGGTCACGAGGCCCGTGGCATGACCGGGCAGCGGGTCGACGGCGACGGGGTGCGCGCCGTTGGCGTCGACCAGGCACGGCACCTCGATCACGGCGTCGGCGTCGAGGGCCGAAAGGGTCGTGCGGTTGCGGACGTTGAGGATCAGCGTGGTCCGCTCGTCGCGGGCGATGGCCCGCATCAGGTCGAGCGCCACCTTCTCGTAGCCGCCGGACTCGGTGAGGGACTGCTCGTCGCGCTCGCCCGCGCCGGCCGCCTCCCGGTTTTCCGCCATGTACGTGGCCTCGCGCTCGGCCCTCGTGGCGTCCCACGTCTTGAGTGGCGGGGCCGCCGGGTCGCGCATCCGGTCGTAGAAGCGGGACTGCTGCTCGTGCAGGAACGCGCCGCGGGTCGCCTCCGCCTGCTGATAGGCGTGCACCGCCTCGCGGTTGAAGTAGTAGTAGTGCAGGTACTCGTTGGGGATGGAGCCCAGCTCGCGCAGCCACTCCGTGCCGAACAGCTTGCCCTCCTCGAAGGAGCCGAGGAGCGCCTCGTCGGCGAGGAGGCGGGGGAGTTCGTCGCGGCCGTTCACCTTCAACCCGCGCAGCCAGCCCAGGTGGTTGAGGCCGACGTAGTCGACCCAGGCGTCCTGCGGGTCGGCGCCGAGTGCGCGTGCCACGCGCTTGCCGAGGCCCACGGGGGAGTCGCAGATGCCGATGACACGGTCGCCGAGGTGCGTCGAGAGGGCTTCCGTGACCAGGCCCGCCGGGTTGGTGAAGTTGATGAACCAGGCGTCCGGGGCGAGTTCGGCGACCCGCCGCGCGATCTCCTCGACGACCGGGAGCGTGCGCAGCCCGTACGCGAGTCCGCCCGCGCCGACCGTCTCCTGGCCGAGCACATCCTCGGCGAGCGCGATCCGCTCGTCCGCCGCGCGCCCCTCCAGTCCGCCCACCCGGATCGCCGAGAACACGAAGTCCGTGCCGCGCACCGCCTCGTCGAGGTCGGTGGTGACGGTGACCGTAGGCGCGTCCGGCACCCCCTCGGCCTGCTCGGCCAGGACCCGGGAGATCGCGTCGAGACGCTGCCCGTCGAGGTCGTACAGCGCGACCTCGGTGACACGGCCCTCCGCGTGGTCGGTGAGCAGGGCCCCGTACACGAGCGGCACCCGGAATCCGCCGCCGCCGAGAATCGTCAGTTTCATACGTGCACTACTTTCACGCCGGCCTCCGTGAGCGCGGCGCACGTCGGCGCCGGGGCGGAGGAGTTGGTCACGAGGACGTCGAGGGAGTCGGGGCCGCACACCTTGGCCATGCCGGTGCCGGGGAACTTGGAGGAGTCGGCCAGGAGAACCGTGCGGTCGCTCGCGGCGATCATGGCGCGCTTGACCGGGACCTCCACCACGGTGGTGTCCATCACCTGCCCGTCGGGGCGGACGCCGCTGGTGCCGAGGAACAGCCAGTCGGCGTGCAGCTGGCGCAGGTTGTCCTCGGTGAGGAAGCCGACCAGGGAGCGGTACTCGCGGCGCACCATCCCGCCCAGCAGCACCAGGTCGATGCCGGTGTCGTCGGCCAGCTCCTCGTACACCACGAGGTTGCTGGTGATGACGGTGAGGCGGCGGCCGTGGAGCCGGCGGGCGAGGCGGTACGCGGTCGTGCCGATGTCGAGGAGGACGGACTGGCCGTCCGTTATCAGGGACGCCGCGTGCTCGGCGATGGTGTCCTTCTCGGGCACCCGTACCTGCGCGACCTCGGAGAAGGGCTGGTCGCCCTCCTCCATGACGGCACCGCCGTGCACGCGGGTGAGGAGGCCGTCCTCCTCCAGTTTCACCAGGTCGCGGCGGATGGTCGCCGGGCTCACGGTGAGCTGCTCGGCGAGCTCGGCGACGGACGCGGGCCCACCGGAGCGCAGCGCACGCAGGATCAGGTGGTGTCGTCGCTCTGCCAGCATGCGGCGCACACTACTCGTCAAATTCAAGCAATTCCATGCTCACATTTGTCCAGAGCTTGATTGTGTGGCGCCGACATGAGTTCATCCGGTGCTCACCACCCGTACCGTCCGCACTCGTAGCGTCCCTGCGTACCGTCCCCCGTCGACACCGAACCCAGGAGCCGCCGACATGACCGATCCCCTCTCGAGCCCCGTCTCCCGGCGCCGCCGGCCGGCGGGCTCGACGCCATCGAGCACGTGGTGATCCTCATGCAGGAGAACCGGTCCTTCGACCACTACTTCGGCATGCTGCGCGGCGTCCGCGGCTTCGGAGACCGCAACGCCGTCCAACTGCCCGACGGCAAACCGGTGTTCGAGCAGCCGGACGGCACGAAGAGAGTCCTGCCGTTCTCCGTGCGCGCGGCGGCCGAGGCACAGCAGCACGACCTGCAGTACATCGACGCCCTCAACCACGACTGGAACGGCGGCCACAAGGCCTGGAACAACGGCTGGATGAACCAGTGGGTCTCCGCCAAGACCGCGGCGACGATGGCGTACTACGACCGCTCCGACATCCCGCTGCAGTACGAGCTCGCCGACACCTTCACCATCTGCGACGCGTACCACTCCTCCATGCACAGCTCCACCAGCCCCAACCGCAACTACCTGTGGAGCGGCAACTCCGGCGAGGAGCCGGGCGGCGGGCGCGCCATCGGCAACGGCGCCTACGACGAGGGCACCCACAAGGGCTACGACTGGCCCACCTTCGCCGAACTCCTGGAGAAGGAGGGCCGCAGCTGGCAGACGTACACCGAGTGGGAGAACTTCACCGACAACCAGATCGAGTTCTTCGCCTCCTTCAAGGCGGTCGCCCGCAAGGCGCTGGCGAAGACCGGCGGGCACACGTACATGGAGTCGTTCTACGCCCTGGTCCGCAAGGCGGACGAGGCCGGGGACACGGCCGAGCGGGAGCGGCTGCTCGGGCTCCTGGAGGAGGGCGTCAAGGCGCTCAGCAAGGCCGAGCGCAGCCTGTTCGAGCGGGCCCTGCGCCGTGTGCCCACCGGCACCCTGGCCGAGCGCTTCGCCGCCGACGTCGCCGCCGGAAAGCTGCCCGCCGTCTCCTACCTCGTGCCGTCCGCGGTCGACTCCGAGCACCCCAGCGTCTCCGTGCCCGCCGCGAGCGCCAGCGTCCCGTACAAGGTGCTCGACGCGCTGGCCTCGCACCCCGACGTGTGGCGCAAGACCGTCGTGCTCATCAACTACGACGAGAACGACGGCTTCTTCGACCACGTACCGCCGCCCGTGCCCGAGCCGGGCGACCCCGACGAATGGTGGCAGGGCCGGCCCACCGGGCTCGGCATCCGCGTGCCGATGCTCGTGATCTCGCCCTGGTCGGTGGGCGGCTACGTGTGCTCCGAGCTGTTCGACCACACCTCCGTCAACCGCTTCCTGGAGAAGTGGACCGGAATCGAGGACCCGAACATCACGCCGTGGCGCCGCCGGATCTGCGGCGACCTGACCTCCGCGTTCGACTTCGACACCGCCGAGAAGCAGCCCGCCGTGGAGTACCCGGGCCCGGTGCCGCCGGCGAGCGCCCGCTGGCGGCCGGTCCCGCCCGCCGACCAGAAGATGCCCGTGCAGGAGCCCGGCACCCGGCCCGCGCGCCCGCTGCCGTACCAGACCGACGCGTACGCACGCCTGAACGACGGCCGCGTCGAGGTCACGCTCTCCAACACCGGTGCGTCCAGCGCCCACTTCGCGCTCTACCCCTACGAGGGCGAGTTCGACGTGCCGCAGCACCGGGACGTGTCCGGCACCCGGCCGCTGAGCGTGACACCGGCCAAGGACCGCTACCGGTTCACCGTCACCGGGCCCGGCGGCTTCCGCCGCGAGTTCGCGGGCCTCGTCGCGTCCAGCGCCGAGGTCACCTCGTCCGTGCGCGCCAAGACCCGCGAGCTGCGCATCACCCTGGCCAACCACGGCACCGAGCCCAAGGTGTTCACCGTCCGCCCGCAGGCCTACGTCCGCGCGGCCGACGCCGCCCCGCTCACCCGCCAGGTCCGCGTCGCGCCCGGCGACCGCACGACCGTGACGCACCCCGCCGCGAAGTCCCACGGCTGGTACGACCTGATCGTGCGCTGCGAGGACGAGCCCGACTTCGTGCGGCGCCTGATGGGCCACATCGAGAACGGGCGGCCCTCGGTCTCCGGCTGATCCCGGGGCGCGCGGGGAAAACCGATCGCCGGGCCGGGCGTGCGTGGCTACGCTCGGCCCGGCCAGGAAGGCCGCTCCCGCGAAAGGTGACCATGGGCGTTCGCAAGCTGCACCAGGACGAGCCGGACATCGACGAGGGGCTCGTCCGCGCGCTGGTCGACGAGCAGTTCCCGCGGTGGGCGGAGCTGCCCCTGAAGTACGTCGACTCGCACGGCACGCAGAACGTCCTCTACCGGCTCGGCGAGGAGTGGGTGGTCCGGCTGCCGCGCGTGCCCGGCGTCGTGCCCGAACTGGCGGGCGCCCGGCAGTGGATGCCGTACCTCGCGGCCCGGCTGCCGGTGCCCGTGCCCGAGCAGGTGGCCGAGGGGGAGCCCGGGCACGGCTTCCCGTGGCCGTGGGCGGTGCACCGCTGGCTGCCCGGCGGGAACCCGACCGTGGGGCGGCTGGCCCGGCCCGAGGCGCTGGCCGAGGACCTGGCGGCCTTCGTCAGGGCGATGCGCGCGATCGACACGACCGGCGCGCCGGAGTCGTACCGCGGGCGCCCCCTCGCCGAACGCGCCGACGGCACCCGCGAGGTGATCCACCGTCTGGACGGGACGATCGACTCCGCGGCGGCTCTCGTGGTTTGGGACGAGGCGGTACGCACCCCGGGCGCGGCCCGCGACGTGTGGCTGCACGGGGACCTGCAGCCCGGCAACCTCCTGGTGTCGGACGGCGGCCGGCTCGCCTCGGTCATCGACTTCGGGTGCATGGGTACGGGGGACCCGGCCGTCGACCTGATCACCGCCTGGTACGTCCTGGGCGGGCCGGAGCGGCGGATCTTCCGGCGGGCCGCGGCGGTCGACGACGACGCGTGGGCGCGCGGGCGCGGCTGGGCGTTGACCATCGCGGTGCACGAACTGGCGTACTACCGGGACACGAACCCGTTCATGGTGAGGACGGCGTCGCGCGTGGTCGCAGAGATCCTCGCGGACGCCGCCCGCACCTGACGGGAGTTTGAAGACAGGCCCTACAGGGAGGGCGCGACCGGCGCGTCCCGCTGCTGCGGGATGACGACCGCCGGGCTGCCCGCCGTCAGCGCCACCGTCCGCGCGGGCGAGGGGATGCGGATGCCCTCCGCGCGGAAGCGCGCGTGCAGCCGCTTGATGAACTCGTGCTTGATCCGGTACTGGTCGCTGAACTCGCCGACGCCCAGGATCACGTTGAAGCTGATCCGGGAGTCGCCGAACGTGTGGAAGCGCACGAGCGGCTCGTGCTCGGGCACCGCGCCCTCGACCTCCTTCATCACCTCGGTGACGACCTCGACCGTCACCCGCTCCACTTCCTCCAGGTCGACGTCGTAGCCGACCCCCGCGAGCACGGTGAGGGTCATCTCCTGCTCCGGGCGGCTGAAGTTGGTCATGTTCGTGCCCGACAGCTGCGTGTTCGGGATGATCACGAGGTTGTTGGAGAGCTGCCGCACCACCGTGTTGCGCCAGTTGATGTCGACGACATAGCCCTCCTCGCCACTGCTCAGCCGGATGTAGTCACCGGGCTGAACGGTCTTGGAGGCCAGGATGTGCACACCCGCGAACAGGTTGGCGAGGGTGTCCTGAAGGGCGAGCGCCACCGCGAGACCGCCCACACCCAGGGCGGTGAGCAACGGCGCGATGGAAATCCCCAAGGTCTGTAGGACAACGAGGAACCCCATCGCGAGCACCACGACCCGCGTGATGTTCACGAAGATGGTCGCCGAACCGGCCACCGCCGCACGGGACTGCGCGACCGCCCGCACCAGACCCGTGATCACCCGCGCCGCCGTCAGCGTCGCCACGACGATGAGCAGCGCCGTGAGCGCCATGTTCACGTTCCGCCCCGTACGCGGGGTGAGCGGCAGCACCTCGGCGGCCACGGCGGCGCCCGCCGCGACCGCGGCCCACGGCACCAACGTGCGCAGCGCGTCGACGATCACATCGTCCCCGGCCCACCGCGTCTGCCCGGCACGCACGCCGAGCCAGCGCAGCAGGGTGCGCAGCAACAGCCCCGCCAGCAGGCCGCCGACGAGGGCGACACCAGCGAGGATCAGGTCGTGGAGTTCGATGCCGCGACTCATCGGGCACCTCCCGCACGGGTGCTGAACGCCGGGGTCGGGGCGGATATGTGATGTGTGGTCACGTGGTACCTGCTCGGTCGGGGACAGGGGCGGAGGGCCGGAGCCTCACCTATTCTGCACAACTCTCTCGCACCCGGTCCCCAACTCCGTTGCCGCCCCCTTACGTGATGTCGACGACCCGCCCGGTGCGCGCCGACTCGTACGCCGCCGCTACGATCCGCACCGCGCGCAGACCGGCCGCGCCGTCGGTCACGTCCAGCGGACCCTCGCCGAACAGGAACGACCGCAACATCAGCGCGTCCAGGTCGACGCCGTACGGGAGTTCCACGGCCGCCCGCGCCGTCTCGCTGAAGCCGTGTACCTTCTGGTCGAAGGCGTCCATCTCCAACGCCGCCCGCTCCCCGACGACCTGCATCGAGAGCCCGCCCCACGCCGGATGGTGCTGCGGCTGGCTCCAGCTGCAGTCGAGCGTGAGGACGGCCCCGTTCGCGTACGTCACGGTGAGCAGGCCGGCCGTCTCGACGGCGGCCCGGCCCTCGTACAGCAGATTGTTCGTCTGCGCGTAGACGGACCGCGCGGGGGAGCCCTCGAAGAGATCGTCGAGGAGGTCCGCGACGTGCACGGTGTGGTCCATCACGGCGCCGCCGCCGGAGAGTTCGGGGTCGGTGAACCAGCGGCTCCGGTCTCCCGGCATGTAGCCGTTGTTGGCGCCCGCGACCGTGAGCACCTCACCCGTCGTGCCCGCCCGCACCGCCTCGCGCACCGCGAGATAGGCCGGGCTGAACCGCACCGGGTGCGCCACCGCGAGCCGCACCCCGGCGGCCCGGCACGCCTCGACCATCGCCGCGCCGTCCTCGGGCGTCGTGGCGAGCGGCTTCTCGCACAGCACGTCGACGCCGTGCGCGGCCGCGCGTTCCACCAGCTCCCGATGGCGCACGTTCTCCGAGCAGACCACGACCTTGTCGGGCCCCCAGGCGAACAACTCCTCATACGTTTCGACGTAGTTGACGCCGATCCGCGCCGCGAAGTCCTTGCCCCGCACCTCGCCCGGCGCCGCGAGATCCGTGTCGGGATCGGCCGCGAGTACCTCAACCCCCTCCATCGCGGCGAGCTGCCGCGCGAATCCGCCCGCGTGCACGTGCGCGAACGACAGCACACCCACCTTCATGTCCCGCCCGCCCTTCACAGCCCGGCCTCCTCGGTCACCTTGAGTTCGACGGGCGCGCCCGTGCGCGCGGACTCGGCGGCGGCACACGCGATCCGCACGGCCTCGACGCCGTCGTGCGCCGTCACCCGGGGCGGCGGCCCGCCCTGCGCAGCGGCGGCGAACTCTCGCAGCTCGGTCAGATACGGGCTCTCGGTCATCGGACTGCCCGGAATGCCCTCACCGGCCTGGCGCACCCCCTGCGCGAGAACCCGGAAGCCGGGGTGTGCGGTCGAATCGTGCTCCAGGATGCCGCCGGGCCCCGCGATCCGGAACGTCGTCCTGAACGGCAGGTCCGGCAGCCCCCACACACCGAGCACATGACTGACCGCGCCGGAGGCGTGCGTGAGGACCGCGGTGCCGGTCGCGACATCCCCCGCGACCGCGCCGGCCTCCTGCTTGCCGCGCACCTGCGCATGCACGCGTACGACGTCACCGGCGAGCAGCCGCGCGAAGTCCAGGTCGTGAATCATCTGGTCGACGAGAATCCCACCGGACAGAGCAGGATCCGAGAACCACGGCGCCCACACCGGAAAACACCCGGACCGCGTGAACCGCAGCACCGCCGGATCCCCGATCTCCCCGGCCGCGACCGCACCGGCGAGCGCCGCGTACGCGGGGAAGTAGCGCACCACGTGCGCGGGAAACAGCAGCACACCCGCCGCCCGCGCCGCGTCGGCCATCTCCTGGGCCTCGCCGACATCGAGCGAGAGCGGCTTCTCGCACACCACGTGCTTGCCCGCGGCGACGGCCTCCAGGACGAGCGCCCGGTGCGTGTACGTGGGGGTGCACACGTCGACGACGGCACACCGGTCGAGCAACTCGGGCAGACTCCGGACCGCCGTCACACCGAACTCGGCGTACTTCGCGGCCAGTTGTTCGGCGTTCCCGTCGGTGGACAGAATCGTGACGCGCGCGCCGAGGGCGGTCCAGGCGGGCAGATGGGCACGGGCGATACCACCGGCGCCGATCAGGCCCACGTCGAGGGTTGGCATGTGACTCCTTGCTCAGGGGGCTCGGTGTCAGCCCTTCGTGCCGCTCTGGGCGATGCCCTGCACGAAGTGCCGCTGAAGGAAGAGGTAGAGGACGATCATCGGCAGGCTCGCGATCAGCGAACCGGCCATCATCACCGGGTAGTTGGTCTCGAACTGGCCCTCCAGTGAGGTCAGTCCGGCGCTGATCGGCATCTTCGCCGGGTCGGTGTTCACGACGAGCGGCCACAGCAGGTCGTTCCACGACCACATCGCGGTGATCACCGCGAGGGCGGCGAGCGCGGGGCGGATCAGCGGCAGCATGATCGACCAGAAGATGCGGAAGGGGCCCGCGCCGTCGATGCGCGCCGCCTCCTCCAGCTCCCTGGGAAGGGAGAGGAAGAACTGCCGCAGCATGAAGGTGCCGAAGGCGCTGAACATTCCCGGGAGGAACAGCGCGGGCGGAGAGTTCAGCAGGCCGAGCCGCTGGATGATGTCGTACTGCGGCAGGATCAGCAGCGAGGACGGGACGAGCAGCACCGACAGGAACAGCGCGAACAGCACGTTCTTGCCCCGGAACCGCATCCGGGCGAACGCGTACGCGGCGAGCGAGCAGAACACGAGCTGTCCCGCGGTGCGCCCGACCGTGTTGATGACGCTGTTGCCGAGCATCTCCCCGTAGGGCAGTGCGGTGAACACCTCCTTGAAGGAGCCCCAGTTCCACTGCTGCGGCAGGAACGTCGTCGGCACGTGCACCGCCTCCGGCAGTGTCTTCAGCGCCGTGAGCAGCTGCCACAGGAACGGGAACACCATCACGAGCGCGCCGAGCGAGAGGAGCGCATGCGTGGCGACGGAGCCGCCGTTGATGCGGCGCAGCGAGTCACGCATAGTGCACCCACTTCTTCTGGAGCCGGAACTGGAGGAACGTCAGGGCCGCTGTGAGCAGCATCAGGAGAAAGGCGAGGGCCGCCGCAGCGCCCTGGTTGTTCTGCTGGAACGCCCACTGGTAGAAGAGGCTGACCACGGACTGCGTGGACCCGAGCGCCGGGTTCATGGGGCTCATCATCACGTAGATCAGGTCGAACATCTGCAGCGAGTTGATCACGCAGATGACGGCCGCGAAGAAGATGCTCGGGCTCAGCAGCGGGATCGTGATGGTGAAGAACCTGCGCACCGGGCCCGCCCCGTCCAGCTCGGCGGCCTCGTAGTAGTCCTGCGGGATGCCCTTGATCCCCGCGATGAAGATGATCAAGTAGTAGCCGACGCTCTGCCACACCGAGACGACCCCGATGGCCCACAGGGCGGTCGACGGGTCGGAGGCCCAGAAGTGCCGCGCGACGCCGAACCACGACAACACCTCGTTGAGCAGGCCGAAGTTGCCGTTGTAGAGCCAGTTCCACACCAGGCCCACCGCGACCGGGAGCGTCACGAACGGGATGAAGTACAGCGCCCGGTAGACGGCGACGCCGCGCAGGCCGCGCCGGTTCAGCAGGGCCGCGACGGCGATCGACAGCGGCAGCGTGAGCAGCCCGATCGCCCCGTACAGCAGGGTGTTGCCGATGGCCCGCCACACCGTGACGTCCTGCACCACCCGCGCGTAGTTCTCGCCGCCGGTCCAGGTGTTGCCGCCGAACGGCCCGAAGTGGGTGAAGCTGAAGCCGAAGGTCTGAAGCATCGGCCAGAGGTAGAAGAGGAGGAAGCCGAGCCCGATCGGCGCGATGAAGGCGTATGCGGCCTTCTGCGTACGCGAGTTGGGGCCGCGGGCGGTGCCTTCTCGGCCCGTATCTGTCCGCGGCTTCCTGATGCGGCCCTCCGCCTCCGCGGCCGCCGTCGAAGGGAACACGGCCATCAGTTGTCCTCCTCGTCGAGCGCCCTGTCCATCTGCTTCGCGAGCGTGCGGGCCGCGCCCTCGATGCCGCCCTTGCCGCTGAACGGAGCACCGAGCAGCAGATACTCGAGGTCCTCCCAGACCGCCGTGTTCCGTGAACTCGGGTAGGGGGAGGCGTAGTCGACCATGTCGAGGAAGCACCGCAGGTCGAACTCGGGCATCGACTTCAGCCAGGCGTCCTGCGTCCCCGCGTACGACGGGATGGTGACACCGCCCGCGGCCTGGATCTCGCCCGCCCGGCTCCGCGCCATGAAGTCCACGAACTTCCACGCCGCCTCCTGCTTGCGCGACTTGGCGCTGATGCAGTTCGCGAGGCCGTGGATGACGGTCCCCCGCTCCCGCCCCTTCGGCAGGACCGCGACCCCGCCGTGGTCCTTGATGGCGGGCGTCCCGTACATGAACGAGGCCATCGATGAGATGTCGTAGTTCATCGCCACCTGCTCGGACAGATACAGGTTGCGGGAGCGGACCTCCGACATGGCGCTCTGCGGCGGCGACCAGCCGCGGTCCACCAGATCCGTCCAGAAGCGCAGGCCCTCGATGGTGCGCGGGTCGGCGAACCCGGAGCGGCCGTCGCGGAGCACGTACCCGCCGGCCTGGAAGATCGACGGATAGAACTTGGCCTGCCGGTCCATCTCGGCGGCGACCCCGTAGATCCGCCGCTTCGGATCCGTCAGCTCGCGCGCCGCGTCCCGCAGGTCGTCCCAGGTCCAGGAGGAATCCGGGTACTTGACGCCCGCCTTGTCGAAGAGCGCTTTGTTGTACCAGAGCCCGATCGTGTCGAAGTCCTTCGGCAGCGCGTACTGCCTGCCGTCGTACTTGTAGATGTCGACCAGCGCCTCCGGGTGCTTGCCGACCGGCGTGCGGGCGCGGGTGATGTGCTCGTCGAGCGGCACCAGCGTGCCGTTGGCCGCGTACAGCTTGATGTTCACGGCGTTCATCCAGAACACGTCGGGCGCCGTGCCGCCCCGCATCGCCGTGCGCAGCGTCGTCCAGTAGGAGTTCCACGGGGTGAGCTGGATCTCCACGGAGATGTCCGGGTGCGCGCGCTCGAAGGCCCGGATGATCTGCCGCATGCCGGGAACCTGGGCCGGGTCCCACATGCCGTACGAGAGCGCGGTGCGGCCCCCGCGGGCGGTGGCGGCGGTGGGATCGCCGCCGTTCGCGCCGCAGCCGGCGGCGAGCGGGGTCGCCGCGAGGGCACCCGCGAGAAGGCTTCTCCTGCGCATGCGCGCCTCCGGTCGGTAGGTGTGCGGAGAGGGAAGGTGTCAGGGAGCAGGGGACGGCGGGCGTTGGGGGCCCGAGCCGTCGAGGAGGTGGGTGTCCACGTCGTCCAGGGCGCGGCGCACCGCGCCGAGTGCCACGCTCTCGCGGCCGAGTGTGCTGACCGCGATGCGCGGGACGTGCAGGGTGAGGGGGGCGAGGTGTTCGGCGAGGAGCGGGCCCAGCGGGTCGCCGACGGGGGCCAACGCGCCGGACAGGACCAGCAGTTCGGGGTCGAGGGCGAGGACGAGTGCGGCGATGCCGGGCGCGACCCCGGCCAGGTAGCGGTCCAGGACGGCGAGTGCCTTGGGGTCCTTGGCGCGCACGGATCGTGCGAGCGCGTCGGTCTCCGATTCGCCGGGGCGCGGCTCCCCGCCCCAACCGAGCGCGTCCCCCGCGGCGTTGAGGCCGAGCTGCGGCAGGATGCCCAGCTCGCCCGCGCCGCCGCGGCGGCCCCGGTGCAGGCGGCCGTCGATCATCACGCCGCACGAGATGCGCCGTCCCACCAGTACGCACGCCACGTCGTCCGCGAGTTCCGCGGCGCCCTGCCAGTGCTCGGCGAGCGTCGCGAGGTTCACGTCGTTCTCGACCAGGACCGGGCAGGGGAGCTCGTCCGCGAACCTGCGTGACAGATCCAGGTCGGTCCAGTCCGGGACGATCACCGAGCGGATCCGGCCGGTGTCGTCGACCATGCCCGGCACCCCGATACCGACGGACCACACGTCGTGCGGGCCGAGCCTCTGATCGGCGAGGAAGGCGCGCAGCCGGGTGCGCAGCAGCTCGATGCGCTCCGCGCCGGTCAGCTCAGCGGGGAACTCCTCCCGGTGCCGCGCGACGATCCCGCCGTCGAGGCGGGCCAGGAGCAGCACCAGTTTCCTGAGTCCGATGTCGACTCCGACGACATGCCCGGCCTCGGCCCGGAACCGGAAGCGGCGCGCGGGCCGCCCCGGGGAGCGGACGGCCGGAGGCGCGGTCGTCTCGGCGATCCAGCCCTGCGCGGCCAGCTCCTCGACGAGGACCTCGACCGTCGGCCGGGACAGGCCGGTGGAGCCCGTGAGCCGGCTGACCGTCTGCGGGCTCTCCTGACGCAATGACCGCAGCACCACAGCGGTGTTCAGTCCGCGAAGGGCCGCGAGATCGTGCCCGCGCGCCCGGTCGTGCCCCGCCATGGAGTGTGCCCCCGTCGCGTCGTCGGTCCGGTTGTGCAGGACTGTTGCATAACCTCGTGGGGCAGGGAACCCCACCGGCAGGGGTATTTCGAAGAACTCCTGCGAATTGTGTACCGGGAGGCGGTGCCGTACGTCTCTACAGGCGCTCCACCGCACGGAACGCGGACAGGCGCGCCAGCAACCGGCGGGCAGGCGGGGCCAGTTCGCCCACCGGCAGCGGCTCGCCGGAGTTCAAGCGGCCGATCAGGGCGGACAGTTCGCGTGCCGTGAGGGCGGTCCGGGTGACGTGTCCGCACGCCGCGACCAGGCGGTGTCCGCCGGCCGACGTCCACACCACGCGGTCCGTGGCGCGTACCGCGTCGTCGTCGGTGAAGTAGCCGGGCCGCGTGGGCGGCGGAACCGGGCGCAGGCCGCCGTCCGTGGCGTGCCGCAACACCTCGTGGGCCAGGCGCCGGTGGAGCGGCGCGGGGCGCGTCTCCCGGCGCAGGTGGTCGAGTGCGGCGGCGAGGGGCGGCGGGAGGACGCCGGGCAGGTCGTCGGCCGGCTCGCCGTCCGGTACGAGGGTGTCTTCCGCGCCCCAGTTCCCCTGCGAGAAGGCCGGGGTGAGGTCCCGTGAGGGTGTGCGCGGGACGGAGATGTGCACGAGCGTGGCGGGGAAGCGGGGCGGGCGCACGGTGTGTTCGTGGTCGGCGGGCCAGTACAGCAGGTCGCCGGGGACGGTCGTGGCCGACCAGTGCAGGTCCCCGGGTCCTGCGAGACGTATTCGGTGGTGGCCCCGGAGGACGTACAGGAACGTTGCTGCTCGGTGTTGGGGGAGCGGGCGTACGGACGTCCCGTGGCACAGCGTCGTACCGACAGGTGCCAGGGGCTGGCCGACCTCCGCCCACAGTGTGCTGAGGAAGGCCCGCTCCCTGGCCCACAGCGGATGGTGTCCCGCGTGCAGGTCCCGGACGACGAGGGCGAAGGGTGTGGCGCCCAGCTGCCGTTCGATCCGGCGGTCGTAGGCGGCGAACGAGCCGTCCTCCGGCCGGGGCAGCAGATCGCCGGGGTCGGTGAGGCGGCGGGGCCCCACCGTGAGCCGGACCCGTTCGCCGGAGTCGGACGATGTGGTGTGGTGTGCGGCGGCGACGGCTCCTTCGAAGACCTCGTGGGGGTCGAAGGGGGCGACGGTGTGGCCGGGGGTGCGGACCGGGCGGAACAGGGCGGGTCTGCGGTCCCAGTGGTCCTGCGCGAGGCGTCGCCAGTCGATGGACCGGTCGACGGGTCCGAGCACGTCGACCGGGGTGGCTCCGTCCGCCGTCACGGGTGCGGCTCCTGTGGTGCGATCGCGATGGCCCGTGCGCGGCACAGCTCGCGGAGCAGCCCGTGCAGGTGAGGTGAGCGGTCGGAGAGACCCGACGCGCGGGCCAGGTCGGTGACGGTGGTGTCTTGATGTGTGGTGCGCAGGCAGGTGAGGACGCGGTCGGCCGCGCGGCCGTGCACCGGCCACACCTGTCCGTTCGCCGCCCACAGCGCGTCGTCCGGGCCGGTGGCGACCCGGATGATCTCGCTGACGCGCAGTAATCGGTGTCGAGGGGTGAGGGGGACGGCGGGACGTGGCGGGGGCGCCGGGTTCAGGCCGGCCGCGGAGCGCAGCCCGGCCCAGCGGGCGAGCAGGTCTCCTTCGACGGCGGGGTCGGCGAGTCCGTCCCTGAACAGGACTGCGGCAGCGGCCAGTTGGGAGGGTGTGGAGAGCCTCCCGTCGGCTCGCGCGGGCAGTGGGTGGGGGAGGGCGGCCGGGGTGTCCGCGTGTGTGCGGCGTCTTCGTTCCGGCCCGCAGACGGCCTCCGTGACCAGTGGTAGCGCAGAGGACGTCCGGGCGGGAACGCTCACCCGCAGTGTCGTGCACGGCCCCGGGCGGTGGTCGAGGTGCCGGCTCCCGGCGGGCCAGTGCACCAAGTCGCCCGCTGTGGCACGGAGTTCGTACTCGGTGCCGGTGTGCTCGGGGCGTACCCGTACGGTCAGTTCGCCGTCGATGACCCAGGTGAGCGACGCGGAACCGGGGTCACCCGCCTCGGCGACGGAGTGGTGCCGGTCGCCGACGGCCAGCTCCGCCGTCACCGGGACCGCGGGCCACCCGACGTACCGCCAGAGCGCGGCCAGCGCGTCCCTCACCCGTGACCACGCCGAGAAGTCCCGGCGCAGCGGGTCGGTGGCGGTGAGCAGCCATCCGTCGCCGTCGAGCGGGGGAGCGGAGGCGAGGCGGGCGACGTACCCGGCGAGGTCCCGGTCGGCTCGGCCGGGCAGCAGGGATCCGGGTCGGCACATCACGCCGTCGGCGGTGGTCAGGCGCAGGGGTACGGGGTCCGGGTGCCCGGCTGTCGCGGTGGCCGCGGCGACGAGGAGTGCGTGGGCGTCGGCCCCGTCGAGACCCAGCGGCGGGGCGTCCGTGACGACGACGGGCTCCCTGGCCCAGTGCGTCTCGGCGAAGCGTTGCAGGGCGGGGCCGTGGGGCGCGGTCCTGCGGGCGGGGGCGGGCCTTGGCTTCATCGGGTGGGGGATCTCCTCGGTCCCACGTGGGGGTGGCGCCGGGTTCGCGACCCTGCCAGAGGGGTTCCTGCTTCGTCAACGCTTTGCGGAGAACCTGTGAACACCTGAGTGGAGGGAGAGGATCAGGGTGACGTCCAGGGGGCGGTTGGCATCGAAAACGTGTGGATCCTGTGAAATGGCGGGATCGGGCCTGCCGGAATACGGGCCTCCGCCCGATTTGGGCAGGCGGGGCGCATGGCATGGTGGGCGCGCTCGTTCAGATGTCCAAGAAAGGCCCCTCATGCCCCTCGCATTGTTCCGCCGGAAAGGCGCCGGTTCCGCAGGGCGGGGAGGCGGTCCCGTCCACTCCATGCCCGCGGGCGCCGGTGGCGTGCACTGCGAGGTGACCGACCCGTTCGGCCAGCCCATGCCGGGCGCCGAGGTCACGGTGACCCACTCGCAGAGCGGGCGCGTGTCGGTGAAGGCCACGACCGACCCCTTCGGCCTGGTCTTCGTCACGTTGGAGCCCGGCCGCTACAGCGTGCTGATCGCGGCCGAGGGCCTGGAGCCGTTCCAGCAGACGGTCGAGGTCGCCGCGGGCGAGACGCTGCCGCTCACCGGCATCCAGCTGCACGTGGGCCGCTCGCCGGAGCTGCCGCAGCCCGGCACCTGGATGTTCGACCCGCCGCACACCGCGATCCGCTTCATCGCCAAGCACGTCGGCATGGCCCATGTCCACGGCCGCTTCACGCGCTTCGAGGGCGGCATCCAGATCGCGCCCGACATGGCGGACTCGCGCGTCGAGGTCCGCATCGACGCCGCGTCGATCACCACGGGCAACAACACGCGCGACAACCACCTGCGCTCCGCCGACTTCCTGGACGTCGAGAACTACCCCTACCTCCACTTCAGTTCGGACCGCTTCATCTACCGCGGTGGCTCCAAGTGGACCGTCCAGGGCGCCCTCACCATGCACGGCGTGAGCCGCACGGTCGACCTCGACACCGGCTACCTCGGCGTCGTCAACGGCGGCTACGCGGAGGAACTGCGCTGCGCCGCCCTCGCGACGGCGGAACTGCACCGCGAGGACTACACCCTGAACTGGCGCACGATGCTCGCCAAGGGCATCGCGGTGGTCGGCCCCACGGTCAAGCTCGAAATGGACCTCCAGGCGATGTACCGCAGCGCGGACACGCCGACGCCGCCGGAGTAGGAGGGGCGGGGCTGCGGTTCCCGGTCGGCGAGGACGCCGGGTTTTGGGGGTGACCGACGACCGAAGCGGTCGCGTCACCCTCCCGGGCTGATGTGAGCGCCGATCACCGCTGCTTTCACACGCGAGACTCATGGTGATGGTTTGCATTAGGGCCTGTCTCTTCGATCACGATCGGAGCCAGTTGAGGAGTGCAGAGGCTGTCACGGTGCCGCCGGGCTGGACGTGGCCGCGCGGTGGTAGCGGGTGATCGCGACCCACGGGTGACTACTCAAGTCCACCGAGGTGGAGGAGATCTTGGAGCTCACCGAGCTTCGCGGTCGACAGGGCTCCCGCCCGCTCGATCAGGTCTTCCCGGATGAGGCTGACCAGCCAAGTGCAGGGGATGAGGCCTGGACGCAGGAGTGCGACTCGCAGGACACCGTCAAGAGGTAGTCCTTCGGAGGCGCCTACTGCCAGCTCAGCGGCAACGCCGCTGAGTTCGGTGCCCGCAGGATCGACTACCTGCATCGCCCGGACTTCGGATTCTGCTTCTCCCGAGAGCAGCACGACCAGGCGCCGCTCGCCGAAATCCGCCCACCAGACTTCGCCTCGTTGCATAGGTCCTCCTGACACAGAACGGCGGGCGAACACTTCTGTGCGCCCGGTTTCGAATAGCCCATTGTCGGCCCCAAAAGCTCCAGCCGATCACGAGCGGAGCCAGATGAGGAGTGCTGCGGCGGTGACGGTGCCGAGGTAGACGTATCCGCGCTTGTCATACCGGATGGCCACGGCTCTGAACTGCTTCAGCTTTCCGATGGCCCGCTCCACCGTGTTGCGATCTTTGTACCGCTCCTTGCCGAAGGCCAGGGGCCGTCCTCCTCGTGAACCCCGGCGTAGGCGGGCGGCCTTGTGGTCTTTCTTCTCCGGGATCACATGCCGGATCCCGCGCTTGCGGAGGTAGGCGCGGATCATACGGTTGCTGTACGCCCTGTCGGCTCCGACGCTGTCCGGCGTGCGGCGAGGACGCCCGAGCCCCATGCGGGGAACTCGGATCTTGTCCATGACCGGCTCGAACTGGGTGCAGTCCGCCCGCTGTCCCGGCGTGATGAGCAGGGACAGCGGGCGGCAGCGGCCCTCTGCAGCGATGTGGATTTTGGTGGTCAGCCCGCCGCGGGACCGGCCGAGGGCTTCGCCTGCTGCACCGCCTCCTCCAGCAGGTCGCGCAGGCTCACCACCGCCGGCAGTCGTTGAACCGATCTTTGCAGAGCCCCTTTTGAGGAGCCCGGCGGTGCGGGCGGTCCCTTGGGCGCCCCGCGGCGTGCTGGTGAGCAGGCGCAACGGTGGAGTCGACGTTGATTTGTGAGCGGTCTTCCACGGCCCGAAGCGTTCGGGCAGCTCTCGCCACTGCACTCCGGTGCTCAACCGGTGAATGATCCCGTTGATCACCTGTCGGTGATCGCGCCACCGGCCGCACCGGTTGTTGCTCACTGGCAGCAGCGGTCCCAGCACAGCCCACTCGGCGTCGGTCAGATCCCCCGACTCATCATGACCAGAAAAACGAGCTGCATGATCGAGGAGACACGCCTTAGTCTCGATCGGTGCGCGCCCCCGGCCGGGGCAGGGCCCGGAGTGGTTTACCTGTCGGTGACCGTTTGCGTCTCGCCGTGAGGTTGCCGGAGCGCGACTATCCCTTCATGGACGAGGGAATAGCTGCCGTGATCTCTGCCGTATCACTGGCGTGGTGGCATTGGAGCCGAGGACGGAACGCTGCTCGCCGCGAGATCTGGCGTGCGAGCCTTTCGTCAGTAGGCCCTCGACCATGTCGAGGTGGAGCACTCGCGTTGGCTTCGAGAATTCACTGCAACCGCCTGCGTCGCGCTACTTCAGCACACGAGGCCTCTCACCATCGCCATCACCGAGTGGGAAAATACTCGCCAACGAGCGGTCGGTGCCAGAGATCGCCGAGGCCGAGTGGCAGCAGGACGGCAGAGCCACCATCCTTCGGCACCTGAGCGGGTTACGGGCTGAGGTGGGGCTCGGTGCTGCCAGGAGGGTCCTGGTCGATGCCGCGAATCAACTGCAGTCGTGGATGAAGACGTTTACGAGCAGTCGCGGCGCAACTGGCTGCGGCCTCGGCCATTGACGACCTCTACCAGGATCTACACCTGACCCGCATCGTGGAAGCCGCTGGAGGTGACCCTGCTGTCGTTGGTGCCCTGCGTGGATCGAACACGGCTGGTGCGCGGTTCTGGAAGCGCCGCACAGGCTTGTAGCAGGGAGGGCCAGGGACACGGCAGTGCTCGCGCTCGGCAGCTGGGGTCTTCGTCGTGCTGGAAGCGGCTACTCCTTCGGGCTTGGGGCATGTCTGGCCCATTCAGAACCCGAGGGGGGAGCATGAGGAACGTCAAACTCCTGCGCTGGCTACCGTGGTTGGTCGGCACGGTTGCTCTGCTTGCACTCACGATCCTGGCGCCGTTCGCCATGAATTGGTGGGCGCCCACAGGCATGAAGTGGGGCGAGCTGGCTGACGTCAGCCAGACCTACAGTGCCATGTCGATTCCGCTTTCGGGCGCAGCGCTGGTCGGTGTCGTCTGGTCCATGGTGGTCCAGGCCCGGCAGCTGCGAATAGCTAACGACAACGAGATGCGAGCCTCGCAGAAGGAGCTGATATTGCTCGCGCTCGACGATCCAGAACTACTCGTCTGCTGGGATCCGCCGGCCACTCCTACGACCCACGCACGGGCACGCCAGTACGCCTATTACAACCTGATACTCGGCTCATGGCGTGTCGAGTACCTGAATGGGACCACGCCCGAGGCGACAACCTTGCGTTCTGGGCGCGTTCTCATGAGGGGCGAGATAGGGCGGGAGTTCTGGAAAACGCGACGGCATGGATGGGAGGCGTATGCGGCGACTCGGGGGCGTAAGGATCGTCATTTCGTGCGGATCATGGATGAAGCCTTGAGGCTAGCCGAACTAGACGGGCCAACTACTCCGCCTGACCAGTACTTTGCTCCTTCGGTGCAGCCGTAAGCGGCATGACGCGTGCGGCCAATCCGCGGCCGCTGCGTCGGTTGGTGCGGTGGCGGGTTGCGAGCCCACTCGGTCGCACAGCAGCCGGCGTTGCTCCATGCAGGCTGCCCGGGATGCGGCGCGCACCATGAACACAACCTCGTCCATGAACGGCAGTGTGACGCGCCGCGCGGGGGACGTGCGTCAGCAACTGTTGGCCAGAACGAAGGCTTCGAGCGGAAGACCAGCTACGAGAACAGGAACTTCCGCGAGTACCGGCGGTACCGAGTCGTGCGAGGGGAATTGCGCATCGGCTCCAGTGGCGAGGCGTCCTGGGCGGCCAGTCGTTTCGACACCGAAGACGTCGCGACGGACGATCAGACGCGTCGTTTCCTGCGGGCGTACCTGGCTGAGCTGAATACCGACGGGTTGCAGTAAAGGAACCGAGAGAACGTTCTGCGCTCTGTGCCGAGGTCCGGTGCGGGGCGCAGTCGTAGATCAGGCACTACGGCCCGGCGCACCACCGCAGCATCGTGGAAGCACAATGCAGGCAGACGATGTGGGACCACCGCCCGTTCCCGGCTTCATCGACGCCTCGCCCTGCGGCTATCGGAGTGCCCAGCAGCACGCCACCTTGCCCTCGGCCGGCATCGAACTCGGGGCCGGCGACGAACGAATCGCTGACCGCTGGGCCCGGCGGGAAGGTCGATCGTTGCCGTCACTGCATCGTTGGATCCCGCCCGCCGCTACCCAGTGCCGGGCCCCAGCACCGCCGACAGGGACTGGGGCCCGCGGCTGTGGCGGGTATCCCAGGCCAACCAGTGCAACCCAACGGCCCACTGAGCCGTCACCTATCCCGCACAACCCGCACGCCCGCATTCCGGGCACCAGACCACCACAACACCGGGGGAACCATGAGACGCACCGTCCTCGCCGCCGCCCTACTCGCCACCGTCGCCGTCAGTGGCTGCAGCAACAGCGGCACCCACGACTCAACCGCCAACACCAAGCCGAGCGGAAAGCCGGCCGCCAGCCGATCTCCCAAGCAGGACACCGGTCCGCTGAAGTTCGGGCAGGCCCAACATTGGCGTGACAAGGACGAGAACGGGGAGCGGCTCTCCGGCACGGTCACGGTCCTCGCGTACACGCAGCCCTCAACCCAGGTCGACCTGCCGGACGACATGTCCGACTACGACAACCCGGACTGGGCCGTACTCGAGGTCAAGGGCTGCATCGACAAGGACAGCGGAACCGGCGGCTTCAGTCAGGAACCCTGGTCCCTCGGCTTCGCGGACGACACCCGAGTGAACGCGCCGCTCATCTCCGGCTCCGGCACGGCCAAGCCCGAGTACTCGGTCGACGGCGCGGTCGTGAAGCCGGACGACTGCCTACGCGGAAAGATCACGTTCTCTGTCGAGCACGGTACGCGGCCCACCCGCATCCTCTACGGCCCGGTCGACGTCAGCCCCGCCGAGTGGACGGTTCCGAAGAGCTGACGAGCGAACGGCCTGCACACGCACCGGGTGCAGGCCGAACTGAGGGACGGCAGGGGCACCTGGGAAGACTGGAGAGTGTCGATCCAGGAAGTGATCCGATGCCGGGGCGCAGGAAGCGCCGGCGAACCCGGACCCGCGGGCCCTCAGGGCGAACCAGGTTCGGCCGACGTCCACGGCCAGGACGGAGTCGACGGCTAGGACGGCGGCGACGGACAAACCTGCCCGTCCGGCTACAGCCTCCAGCCCCTGCCCGACGACCCGGACGCCCTCGTCTGCCGCCGCAACACCGCACCCGACGACACCGGTGACGGCCAAGCCCCGCTGTCGAGCGGCGCCCTGGACCCACAACGCCGCCAGTACCTGTAGAAGCCTCTGTGCTCGACCCGATTTCCTTGACCACGCGCGCCCGACGAGAGCGCCGCCGACATGAGCAGCCTCGTGCAATTCGGGCTCGCCGAACCCCAGTCGATCTTGCAGCCCTCTGAGGCCCCTTCCGGGAGCCCGTCTACCCGGGGCTCCCCGACGGGGGGACATGCCCAGCGAACCGGGGTGGGACTAACGGCCGCCGCGCTCCCACGGCCGGGGAGCAACTGACGGCTTCTCGCCAGAGCGCTGCCGTCGTGCCGCTTGCGCCACCATCACACCGATGAGGACAACCCCGCAGACCGCGGCCAACGGCATCCACCTCTGCGAGAAGCTGACGAACATCAACACCAGTGCGGCGACAAAGATCCCCGCATCAACACCAGAACGCATGCATCCCCCAGCTTTGCCGACCGCCCCTGCTGCGCTGCTTCGGCAGCGGGAGCGGGGGCGCTTCGTCGTGTCAGAAGTCGAGCTTCGCCTTGACGTCGGCGACGTTCGGCCCGCTGTCCGCGGCGGGCATCTTCCACGCGTGGGCCTGCTCGTCGCCGTCGACGTAGACGAGCGTGCCGCCCTTCGCCTGTGCTGGAGTCAGGTCGAAGACCTGAGACCGCCATTGCCAACTGCCGGGCTGCACCGGGTCGGCGTTGCTGTATTTGTCCATCGCGACGGTCGATGCGTTGCCGCTGTCGAAGCCGATGGTCTCGCCGTCCGGGGCCCGCCACTGCCATCCGCCGCCGCTGACCGGGGCGGGCTCGTCGGCGGCCACAGCCGTCATGGCCTTGTCCTTCATCACGACAACGGCGAACATGCCGTTTTTGGCGGTCTCGCCTGTCGCCTTCTTCGTGAACACCACCGTCTCGGGCGTGATCTGCAGAACCCCGGTGCCGCCGTCCCCGGCGGTTTGTGCGGACTCGCCGAGCTTCATGTCGTTCCCGGCGCCCGCGGCCTCTTCGGGCCCGGCACTCGCGTCACCGCCCTCGTCGGAGCAGGACTTCATCCACTCGGCCTGACTCAGGTTCTCGTCGGTGCAGTCGACCTTCTTCTTCGACTCCTTCACCGCGGACGGCTTCGTCTCGGCCTTCTCTTCACTGCCGCTGCATGCGGTCAGAGCGGCGAGCAGTAGGGCAGCCGTGGCTGCAGTAGCGCGAACGCGCATGATTCCCCCCCCATTGCTGCAAGCGCCCACTACCGGTGAGTGGAGCGCCCTCGATCTCGGTTACGAGCAGGCTTCGTCGAACTTCACGGCCTTGAAGTCCACCGGCTGACCTGTCAGCTTCGCCCCGGCAGCCGGGCTCTGAGCACACACCTGCCAGTTCGACTCCATGAATACGATGCGGTCGCTCCCAGACGCGTCCGTCACGTCGATCGAGGTGCTCGAAGGCAGGGCTCCGCGGGCCGCTTTCACCGACTTGCCCTTGAAATTGGGCATTGTTCCGGACGCCTTTGCCGGCTGCTGACTGTCGTCCTTTGCCGGGCACGACTCACCGGTCTTCACCGCGCCGAAGTCGAGCATGGTCGTCGTGGCGACCTTGGTGCCTGCCTCCACGGACTGGCTGCAGACCTTCCAGTTCCGGTCGAACGCCTGCGCCCGGTCGCGTCCCAGCGCGTCATGGGACGTGAGGACATGGAAGCCCTCCGACTGTGCTTTGTCCTGCGCCGACTGCAGGCCCATGCCGACGAACTTCGAAACTGCCTTCTTCTCCTCAGCAGCACCGGATGGGCTGGACGACGGACTGGCCGGCGTGCTGGTGCTCGGTGCAGCAGGTGACTTCGACGGCCTCGAGCTGGTGGTGTCCGCCGGGTCGCAAGCGACGAGAGCGGCGGCGGCCGTACAGAGCATGACGGTGCTGATGATGCGGGTGCGCATGGATCCCCCTAGGTGGTGCTGATTTCTGCAGGCGGTGACGCCCGCTCCCATCGTGTAGGCCAGGGAGCGGGGCGCTTGGTGAAGGCCGGGCTAGTCCCAGCCGCCCGTGAAGTTGCTGTTCACCTGCGCCGTGCAGATGTTGTAGCTGCCGGACGCGTGCCCCTTCTTCGTGTGGCCGTCGACCGTGACGGAACAGTTGATGTCCCCGCCACCCTGCAACTGCGCCGACACATGGAAGTAGAGGGCATCGTCGTTGACGGACAGAGTCTTCGTCATCGGCAGGCCTGAGCCGTCCCGGTTGTCGCTGTCGCTGCCGTACGTTGTGTCGACGCCTGCCGGAGCAGACCCCCACACCTTGAAGACGACCTTCCCCGACGGGGCCTCTTCGTCGGACGGCTTTTCTGCGGGCTTCTTTGCGGGGGCTGCCGCCTTCGGCTTGGCCGTCTTCGTGACCGTGACGGTCGGCGCCGGCTTCGCCTTGCCGTCCTTGGCCGCGGGGCTCTTCGTCACCGTGACCGTCGGAGCAGGCTTCGTGGAGGCGACCGCCTTCTCCTCACCGCCACCGGATGCGCCGATGCCGACACCGATGAACAGGATCACGAACGCGGCGGGAATCACGAACCGCTTCTTCGCCCACTTCGGGCCGCTCGAAGGCGGTGGGAAGCCCGGCCCCGGCATCACGGGCCCCGGAGGTACGGGGCCATGGAACGGCGGCTGCTGCGGCGGCGGTTGGTTGTACGACATGCGTCCCCCAAGTGATGTGCGATGGCATATGACGGTAAGGGCGGACGCAGAGGTCGTGAAAGACAAATGATGGAGTTGTGATGAAAGTGTGAAACGTGAACCGTCGTGCGGGGTAGTGAACACCGCCCGTGGTGCGAGGGTGCCCCGTCGGCAGGCGGGCCGGAGGCGACGGGGAACGGCTCTTCGTGCTACCGGTTCACGAAAGGGGCCGTGCTCAACCCCGCGACGTCGGCTTCGACGTCTTCGGGGGCCGTTCGTCGCACACGAGTGGGTGTCAGGCCGCCTTCACGATCTCCCCGCGCACTGCCGCCGCCCACTCGATGATGAGCACCTCGTACTCGGTGCGCTGCTCGGCACTCAAGCGGCCGCCGCTTCGCAGCATGAGGCCGCGGATCTGCTCGTTGAGCTCGGCGGCGGACCGCGTGGCGCCGGACGGGTGGGTGGGGGTCATGTGAAGGAGCCTAGTGGCGGCCACTGACAGTGAGCCAGGCGATACCCAGAGGCGGCATATACCGATCTGTTCCTGACGGTCGACCGTGGGGCGCTGACGGTCGTAGCGGAACCGGTCATCGGCGGGCGCGCCTTGAATACGGAGTGGAGCGTCGGAATACTGGACATGTGGCAACGGAGCCCCCAGATCGTCCTGCCTTCAGTGATGTGATCGGCCCATGGGCGGACGCCGGCGGTGAGCGCGACCGTCGGGCGGACGAGCGTGAGCGTCAGGCCGACGCGCGCGAGGAGGTCGCTGACGAGCGCGAGGCCACCGCCGATGAGCGTGAGCTCGGCGCCGACGAGCGCGAGAGGGTGTTGGACGCCCGGGAGGCGCATTCGGACCGGCGGGCCCGCATTGTCGGCGAGGCGGTCCCCACCCTGCTGGAGCGTTCCCGGGAGGCGAGCGAGAGGGCGCGGGCCCTGCTCGCGGCCAGCCAGGCCAGGATGGCGCGGGCGGATGCCAACGTGGCTCGCGCGGAGGCGCACAGGGCCCGCGAGGACTGGGCGGCGCAGCAGGAGGCCGCCACCTCGGAGCGGTTGCTCGACACCCCGGCGTCGCGGCAGGCCAACCTGGACATCTATGTGCAGCATCTGCACGCGCGCTACCTCACCGCCGCCGCCCGGCTTGCCGACGCGCACGACATGGTCGCCCGGTATCACGAACGCCTCGCTCAGAGTGACGCGTCGAGCGCCGAGGAGTCCCGCGCCCGGTCCCGCGAGGCCCGCCAGGCGGCGCTGCACATCCGCACCGCCGCCCACCAGGCCACCTACCCGGAGCGCGAGCTCCAGGCCGTCGAGCTGCCGCCCGACCCCACCCCCGGCCATGCCCCGTAATGAGGTGTTGACCTGCGGTCGGGGCGTACGCGTCCGTTCGCGGCCAGGGGTCTCCTGTGGAAGGCTGATGGGCGAAATGCCCCATTCCTCCCCGGGAGGTCCCATGTCCTCGAAGCGTCGTCGGAAGAAGAAGGCGCGCCGCAAGCACGCGGCGAATCACGGCTCTCGCCCGCAGTCCTGACTGCGAGGGCGGCCGAGGGGTGGGGTCACGCGCGCTGCGTGACCCCGTCGCCGATCGCGGCCGCCCACTCCGTGACCAGCGTCTCGTACTCGGCGCGGTCCTCGGGGTTCAGGTGCCCACCCGTGCGCGCCCACAGGTCACGAATCTGCTCGTTGACCACGTCGGCGGACCGTACGGTGCGTGGGGCTCGGATGGCGGACATGTGAACGAGAGTAGGGGATCCGTACGCGTATTCGCTGCGGTCCGTCACGTGGCTATCGCCATGTGTGAGTTTCGTCATGCCTGTCGGCGTGATGACTCCTGTCCCGCTCAAGTCGCCCGTCCCCGTACGTCACTTCAGTTCTTGCGGCCCACCGCCCCGTACATCGGCACCGGCGACCCGTCCCGGTCCTCGTCGACGGCCAACTCCGGGTGCCAGTCGGGGAGCCAGACCACGCCGGGGTCCACGATCTCGAGTCCGGAGCCCGTGAAGAACTTCGTCATCTCCTCGTGCGTGCGCGGCGCGAGCGTGACCCCGCCGGCCGCGTACATGTCGATCGCCTGCTGCGTGCGCGACGGATCGTAGTCCGCGGCCACATGGGACAGGACCAGATGGCTGCCCGAAGGGAGCGCGTCCACGAAGGTGCGCACGATCTCGTACGCGCCCTGGTCGTCCGGGATGAAGTGCAGCAGCGCGATCAGCGACACCGCGATCGGGCGATCGAAGTCCAGTATGTCCCGGGCGAGTTCGATGATGCGCGCCGGCTCGCGGGCGTCGGCCTGGACGTAGCGGGTCACGCCCTCCGGCGTGCCGCGCAGCAGCGCCTCCGCGTGCCGCAGCACGATCGGGTCGTTGTCGACGTACACGACGCTCGCCTCGGGGGCCGCGAGTTGAGCGATGCGGTGCAGGTTCGGCTCGGTCGGGATGCCGGTGCCGATGTCGAGGAACTGGGTGACGCCGCCGCGCGCCGCGAGCATCCGCGTCGCGCGGTGCATGAACCAGCGGTTGTGCCGCGCCGCGTACTTGGCGGTCGGCTCCAGCGTGGTGATCTGGCGGCCGAGCTCCTCGTCCACCGGGTAGTTGTCCTTGCCGCCGAGGTACCAGTCGTACACGCGCGCAGGGTGCGGCCTGCTGGTGTCGATGCGCGGTGGAGTGGGGGACGTGTCGGGCGTCGAGGGCATGGGTGGCTGCAACTCCCTTGTCGACCGGGGATGTTCGATCGTGTGCACGAGCATCCTGCCGTATGTGTGCGAAGTGTGCGCGCGCTATCGGAGAGGACGATGGGAGAGGATGGCGGGCCGGAGTGGAATCTCGGACTGGAGTACCGCGCATGAGTGACGTCCCCCAGCGTCCCGCACGCCTCGACATCTCCCGGGCCACGCTCGCCGACTGGCCGGTCATCCGCGGCTGGGCGGCCGACGAGGGCTGGAACCCCGGTCTGGCCGACGGGGTCAGCTTCTTCGCCCAGGACCCCGACGGGTTCTTCCTCGGCCGGATCGACGGGGAGCCGGTGTCCGCCGTATCTGTCGTCAACTACGGGGAGGCTTACGCCTTTTTGGGCTGCTATCTCGTACGGCCCGACCTGCGCGGGCTCGGGTACGGCATCGCGACCTGGCAGGCGGGGCTCGCGCACGCGGGCGGGCGCACGGTCGGGCTGGACGGCGTCGTCGCCCAGCAGGGCAACTATCGCAAGTCGGGTTTCCGACTCGCCCATCGCACCGTCCGGTTCACCGGGATCGCTAGTGGCGGGGCGGCCGCACCGGACGACGGTGTCGTGCCGGTCGAGGGGGACCTCGCGCCCCTCCTCGCGTACGACAGCGGGTGCTGTCCGGCGGACCGGCCGCGCTTCCTGGAGTCCTGGCTGACCACGGAGGGGCACGTGGTCCGCGCCCGCGTTGTCGGCGGGCGCGTCACCGGGTACGGCGTGCTGCGCGAGGCGCACGACATGCCGCGGATCGGGCCGCTGTTCGCGGACACGCCGGAGGACGCGCGCGCCCTGCTCGACGCGCTCGCTCCGGTGGGGCGGCCGGTCGGCCTCGATGTGCCCGCGTCGAACCCGGCGGCCGTCGCGCTCGCCGAGGAGCGGGGTCTGGAGCCGGGGTTCGAGACGGCGCGGATGTACACGGGACCCGTCCGGGAGTTCGCGGGGGAGCGGGTCTTCGGTGTGACGACGCTGGAGCTGGGGTGAGGGGCTGCCCTGCGCCGGTTCAGGGCTGCTGATCCGGCTTCTGGTCCTCGAACGTCCCGTGCCGGCCCGCTCCCGCCGCGAACCGGCCCGCGCCCTCCAGCGCCCCGCCCAGTACGCCCGTCCCGTAACGGAGTTCGGCGTCCATCGCCGTCGCCTCGTCCCGGCCGTGCTGCTCGCGCAGGGACGCCCGGTCGCTGCGCAGGCAGTCCTGCGGGAACGCGGCGATCTGCGCGGCCAGTTCCTGCGCCGCCGCACGAGAGTCGCCGGGCGGGACGAGGCGGTTCGCGAGTCCGATCTCGTACGCCTCCCGTGCCTGGACGGGGCGGCCGGTCAGGATCAGGTCGCTCGCGCGGCTCTCGCCGATGAGGCGGGGGAGACGGACCGTGCCGCCGTCGATGAGCGGCACGCCCCAGCGGCGGCAGAAGACACCGAACACCGCGTCCTCCTCGGCGACCCGCAGATCGCACCAGAGGGCGAGTTCGAGGCCGCCCGCCACCGCGTGACCTGCCACCGCCGCGATGACGGGCTTGGTCAGGCGGAGGCGGGTCGGGCCCATCGGGCCGTCTCCGTCCTCCGCCACCCGGTTCCCGCGCTCCGTGCCGATCGCCTTGAGGTCGGCGCCCGCGCAGAACGTGCCGCCCTCGCCCCACAGCACGGCGACCCGTGCCGCGTCGTCCGCCTCGAACGCGCGGAAGGCGTCGGCCAGTTGCTCCGCCGTCGGCCGGTCGACCGCGTTGCGGGCCTCGGGGCGGGACAGGACGACCGTGGTGACGGGGCCTTCGCGTTCCACGCGGACGGACGACGGCGACATGGAGAGAACCTTTCCTCGTGAACGGGCCGAGTGAAGGGGGCTAGCTGACGGTGAGCTTCAGCTTGGCATCCGCCGTCGAGCTGTTCCCCACGTACAGCTCGAACGTCCCTTCCTCGACGCGGAATTCGCCGCTGGAGTCGTTCGTCCAGAAGCCCAGGTCCTCCGCGCCGAGCTGGAAACGGACCGTCGTCGACGCGCCCTTGTCCAGCGTGACCCGCTTGAACCCGCGCAGCCTGCGCACCGGTTGGGTCAGCGAGGCCGCCACGTCGCGCACGTACAGCTGCGCGACCTCGTCGCCTGAGCGCGGGCCCGTGTTGCGGACCTCCACCGAGACCTCGAAGGTGTCGCCCTTGCGCAGCGCGGCCGCCGGGATCGTGGCGCGGCTCAGCTTCGGCGCGGAGAACGCGAACGTCGTGTAGCTGAGGCCGAACCCGAAGGGGAACTGTGGCGTGGGCGGCAGGTCCAGGTACTTCGACGTGTACTTGTTGTCCTTGTCGTACGGGCGGCCCGTCGACTCGTGGTTGTAGTGGATCGGGATCTGGCCGGTCGTGCGCGGGAACGACACCGGGAGCTTGCCGCCCGGGTTCACCGTGCCGAACAGCACGTCCGCGATGGCGTTGCCCGCCTCGATGCCCGGGTGCCACGCCTCCAGGACGGCCGGCGCGCTGTCCAGCCAGTCGCCGACGGTGAACGGGCGGCCGCCCACCAGGACCACCACGAACGGTTTGCCGGTGGCGGCGATCGCCGCGATCAGCTTCTCCTGCGCGCCCGGCAGCGAGATGTCGCTGCGGGCCGCCGCCTCGCCGCTCATCGACGGCGGCTCGCCGACGACCACGACCGTGACGTCCGCGGACTTCGCCGCGGCCACCGCGTCGGGGATGCCGCCGGTGTCCTTGCCCTCCGGGTCGACGCCGCGCGCGTACGTGACCTTGGCTCCGGGAGCCGCCTTCTTGACCGCGTCGAGCACCTTCACCGAAGGGAATTTCTCGGCCGACGCGGGCACCACCCACGTACCGAGCAGGTCCGAGGAGTCGCCGAACGGGCCGACGACGGCGACGGACGCGACCGACTTCTTCAGCGGGAGCGCGTTCTCCTCGTTCTTCAGCAGGACCATCGAGCGGGACGCCGCCGTGCGCGCGGCCTTGCGGGCGGCCGCCGAGGGCTCGTCGATCGCCTTCGACTCCTCCACGTACGGGTCGTCGAACAGGCCGAGTTCGTACTTGAGGCGGAGCACGCGGGCCACCGCGTCGTCGATCCGGCGCTCCTTGATCTTCCCGGCGCGCACCAGCTTCTTGCCGTTGGTGAGGAGATGGGTGCTGGTCATCTCCATGTCGACGCCGGCGTTGAGGGCGAGCCGCGCCGCGTCCGCGCCGTCCTCGGCGAAGCCGTGCGCGATCAGCTCCTGAACACCCGTGTAGTCGCTGACGACCAGCCCGTCGAACCCCCACTCCTTCTTGAGGATGTCGGTGAGCGTGTGCGGATTGCCGTGCGCCGGGACGCCGCTGATGGTGTTGAAGGAGGCCATCACCGTGGCGACGCCCGCGTCCAACGCCGCCTTGAACGGCGGGAGATACAGGTTGCGCAGGCGCGACTCGGACACGTCGACCGTGTTGTAGTCGCGGCCGCCCTCCGCACCGCCGTACGCCACGAAGTGCTTCGCGCACGCGGCGACGGTGTCCTTCGATCCGTACCCGGAGCCCTGGTAGCCCTTGACCTTGGCCGCCGCGAACTTCGCGGTCAGATACGGGTCCTCGCCGTTGCCCTCGGCGATGCGGCCCCAGCGCGGCTCGTGGGTGACGTCCATCATCGGGGCGAACGTCCAGTGCACGCCGTTGGAGCGGGCCTCCTTGGCGGACACCTCGGCGTCCGAGCGGGCCACGTCCGGGTCGAAGCTGGACGCCTGGGCGAGCGGGATCGGGAAGTTGGTCCAGAAGCCGTGGATGACGTCGAGACCGAGCAGCAGCGGGATGCCGAGCCGGGACTCCTCGACGGCGATGCGCTGCAGCTCGTTGGTGGTCTTCGCGCCGAAGATGCTGAAGACGGAACCGACGCGTCCGGCGCGCGCCGCGTCCTCGACGGCCTTCGTCGTGCCGGAGCCGGGGTTGAGGTCGTAGGACCAGGGGAGCTGCTGGAGCTGACCCAGCTTCTCTTCGAGAGTCATACGCGCGAGGAGGCCCTGGACCTTGCCCTCGTAGCGCGCGGGCGGTGCGGCGGTGTCGGTCGTGGCCGCGTATGCGGTGGCGGTCTGGCTGGTGGTGACGGCGCCCGCGGCCGTGGTGACACCGATGGCGGACAGCAGGGTACGTCTGCGCAGCTCCGGCATGCCTTCGCTTCCCGATCGTGCGGGGCCCACAACTCGTGTAATGGGCACAAGAATTGAAGCGAAGTTACGTTCCGGTTACCCGAGGGTCAAGAGGTGCGACCGGGGTGTCGGATCCTTGCCCGGCCTCCTGGGGCGCCGGCGCCGGGGGGTATTCAGCGGAACTCCGCCACGTGTTCCGCCGCCCAGCTCCCGAAGGTCCGCCCGGGGCGGCCCAGGATGCGCTCCAGGTCGGGGGAGACAGGCGTCGGTGTCTCCACGCACGAGGCGAAGTAGCGCAGCAGGGAGTCGGCGATGTCCCGGGTCATCCACGGGCCCGCCAGCATGGCGTCGAGGGCGGCGGCGCGGGAGATCTCCTCGTGGCGCAGCGGGCGGTCGAGCGCCGCGCCGAGGATGCGGACCTGCTCCGCGAAGCTCAGCGGCTCGGGCCCGGTCAGCACCGGTGCCTCGCCGGAGGGGATCGCGCCGGTCAGGGCGCGGGCGGCGACGGCCGCGATGTCGTCCTCGTGGACGGGTGCCATGACGGCCCCGGCGTAGGGGCCCACGACCGTGTCGCCGGCCTTGATCTGGCCGATCCACTGCCGGGCGTTGGCGGCGAAGGCGTCGGGCCGCAGATGGACGTACTCGGGCGCGGTGGACTCGGCGGCGGCCTCAAGGTCGCGGTGCCGGTTGGCCACGGCGTGCCGGCTGTCACCGGACAGGACGGACGAGGAGGACAGCGTGACCACCCGTGTCACCCCCGCGGTCTTCGCGGCGTCGAGCAGGGACCGCTCGCCGTCCCACACGGCCGCCGGGTTGACGAACAGGGCCGTGACGCCGCTCAGGTCGGGATGCGCGCTGTCGCAGGGTTCGACGCCGGCCGGGAAGCGGGCGGTGTGCGGGGTGCGGCTGAGGGCGCGCACGGGGTGGCCGGCGGCGGCGAGCTCGGCCACGAGGGGGCGGCCCACGGTGCCGGTGGCTGCGGTGATGAGGATCAAGGTTCGCTCCGTTCGAAGTCAGGACCCCAGATTCAACCAGCTGGATGAACTTGTCAACCAACTGGTTGATTGACGCGGTGGCCTGCGTCGATACCCTGGTTCCCATGAATCAGCCCACCCGCCGCAGGGCCGCAGACACCCCACATTCCGCCTCCGGTGACTCCCGGGCCCGACTCCTCGAGTCCGCGAAGGACGTCTTCGCCGAGAAGGGGTACGCCGGGGCCCGGGTGCAGGAGATCGCCGACCGGGCGGGCGTCAACAAGCAGCTGATCAACTACTACTTCGGCGGCAAGAGCGGGATCTACGCCGAGCTCGGCCGCGAGTGGCTGAAGAGCGAGGCCGAGCTGCAGGATCCCGGGCTCCCGTACGACGAGCTCGTCCTGCGCTATCTGCGCGACAACTTCGCGGACCCGCGGGGCGTACGCCTGGAGGCGTGGTCGGAGCTGACGGGGCGGCCCGACGTGCCGGAGCTCGCGGAGGAGGACCTCTCGGACATCGAGCGCAGGCAGGCGGAGGGTGAGCTGACGGACGCGCTCAGCCCGGCCATGGTCATGCTGCTGTCCCAGGCGTTGGTCATGGCCCCGCACCTGATGCCGGACACGGTCCGCCGGATCTTCGGCGGCGACCCGGCGGATCCGGACTTCCAGCGCGACTACGCCGAGCAACTGGGGCGGGTGCTGCGCCTGTTGCGCGCCTGAGCGCGCCCGAGTCCGAGTGCGGCGGCGTCGTGAGGGTCTTTCCCGATTGTGTTGACCTCAAGATTGGTTGAGGTTCTAACGTCATCGGCATGAGCATGGAGACCACAGCCTGGACGCAGCTCCACAGCGTCATGAATGCCCAGGACGGCGGGCCCAAGGGCCGTCCCTTCGCCCGCGCGACCTTGCGCAGGATCGCCGTCTTCGCCCGGCCGCACCGGCGTCGCATCGCCCAGTTCGTGTTCCTGAGCATCCTGACCGCGCTGCTCGCCGTGGCGACGCCGATGCTCGCGGGCACGGTCGTGAACGCGATCGTCGGCGGTCACGACGAGGGTCATGTCATCCGCCTCGCCCTCCTCATCGCGGTCATCGCGCTCGCGGAGGCGGGCCTCGGCCTGCTGGCCCGCTGGCTGTCGGCGAACCTCGGCGAGAGCCTCATCCTCGACCTGCGGACGGCCGTCTTCGACCACGTGCAGCGCATGCCCGTCGCCTTCTTCACCAGGACCCGCACGGGAGCCCTGGTCAGCCGCCTCAACAACGACGTGATCGGCGCGCAGCGAGCCTTCAGCAACACGCTGTCGGGCGTCGTCGGCAACGTGGTCACGCTGATCCTGACCCTGGCCGTCATGCTGACGCTGTCCTGGCAGATCACGCTGCTCGCGCTCGTCCTCCTGCCCGTCTTCGTCTTCCCCGCCCGCCGCATGGGCTCCCGCATGGCCCGCCTCCAGCGCGAGGCCGCCGCGCACAACGCCGCCATGGGGACGCGGATGACCGAACGGTTCTCCGCTCCCGGCGCCACGCTCATCAAGCTGTTCGGGCGGCCCGGCGACGAGTCGGCCGAGTTCGCGGAGCGCGCGCGGCGGGTCCGGGACATCGGCGTACGCACCGCCATGGCGCAGTCGGCGTTCATCACCGCGCTCACCCTCGTCTCCGCCCTCGCGCTCGCCCTGGTGTACGGCCTCGGCGGCTGGTTCGCGCTGACCGGAACCCTGAAGGCGGGCGCCGTCGTCTCCCTGGCGCTGCTGCTGACCCGTCTGTACGCGCCGCTGACCTCGCTCGCCGGTGCCCGCGTCGAGGTCATGAGCGCGCTCGTCAGCTTCGAGCGGGTCTTCGAGGTGCTCGACCTGAAGCCGCTCATCGACGAGAAGCCCGACGCCCGGGAGATCCCGGAGGGGCCTGTCGCCGTCGAGTTCGACGACGTGCGCTTCGGCTACCCGTCCGCCGACAAGGTGTCGCTGGCCTCGCTCGAGGAGGTCGCCTCCCTCGACACGCGCGGCGGCGCCGAGGTGCTGCACGGCGTCTCCTTCCGGGCCGAACCCGGCCAGACGGTGGCGCTCGTCGGCTCGTCCGGAGCCGGCAAGTCCACCATCGCGTCGCTGCTGCCGCGGCTCTACGACACCGATGGCGGGGCCGTCCGCATCGGTGGCCTCGACGTGCGCGACACCAGCGCCGTCTCGCTGCGCGCCACGCTCGGCATGGTCACGCAGGACGGGCACCTCTTCCACGACAGCATTCGCGCGAACCTGCTGCTCGCCCGTCCCGAGGCGAGTGAGGCCGAGCTGTGGGACGTGTTGACCCGGGCCCGGCTCGACGCGCTCGTCCGCGATCTGCCGGACGGGCTCGACACGGTCGTCGGTGAGCGCGGCTACCGGCTCTCCGGCGGGGAGCGGCAGCGCATGACCATCGCCCGGCTGCTGCTGGCCCGCCAGCGCGTCGTCATCCTCGACGAGGCGACCGCGCACCTCGACAACACGTCGGAGGCGGCCGTGCAGGAGGCTCTCGCCGAGGCGTTGGAGGGGCGGACGGCGGTCGTCATCGCCCACCGCCTGTCCACGATCCGCTCCGCGGATCAGATCCTCGTGGTGGAGGGCGGGCGGGTCGTGGAGCGCGGTACACATGAGGAGTTGGTGGTCCGGGACGGCCGCTACGCGGAGCTGTACCGGACGCAGTTCGGCGGAGTGGAGGTCGCGGAGGCGGCGTGACGGGTGGGCAAATCAAGCCCCGCTCTTGGACGAGAGCCCGCGGGGTCCGGGGCGGAGCCCCGTGGCGTAGGGACGGTGCCGGATGAAGACAACTCGACCGTGGCAACGGCCAGTTGACCGCTCCCGCCGCAACGTGACCGCGGGTTACCCTGATCGCATGCTGGTGGGTCGTACAGCGGAATGCGCGCGCCTCGCGGACCTCGTCGACGGCGCGCGCACCGGTCACAGCGCCGCCCTGGTCGTCCGCGGCGAGGCGGGTATCGGGAAGACCAGCCTGCTCGGGTACGCCGAGTCCGTCGCCCGCGACCTCACGCGGCTGCACACGCAGGGCATCGAGGCCGAGTGCGAACTGCCGTACGTGGGGCTCGCGGACCTGTTCCGGCCGGTCACCGACCACCTGGACCGGATCCCCGAACGGCAGGCGGCCGCACTGACCGGCGCGCTGGCTCTCGGCCCGGCCGTCGCGCAGGACCGGTTCGCGGTCGCCGCCGGAACGCTCAGCCTGCTGGGCGCGGTCAGCGAATCGGGTCCTGTCCTGGTCGTCGTCGACGACGCGCAGTGGCTCGACCCGTACTCCCTGGACGCCCTCGCCTTCGCGACCCGCCGCCTGGGCCGCGAGGGCGTGGTCGCCCTCTTCGCCACCCGCGACAACGACGAGACCGCGTCCCGCCTCGCGCCCGTGGAGTCACTGAGCCTCCAGGGGCTGGACGCGGGGGCGGCCCGCGAACTCGTCGCCGAGGAGGCCGCCCAGCCGCTGCCGCCGCACGACGTCCAGTGGCTCCTGTCCGAGGCCCGCGGCAACCCGCTCGCCCTCGTCGAGCTACCCGCCCTGCTCGCCCACGGCGGCCACCGCCCCGACACCGGCGCCCCGCTGCCCATCGGCGACATCCTCGCCCGCACCTTCCACAGCGCCATCACCCGGCTCCCGGACGCCACCCGGGACGCCATGCTGCTGCTCGCGGTCCTCGGCCCCCGCCCGCTCGCCGGAACCGAACGGGTGCTGCGCGCCCACGAGTTGACCTACGCGGACCTCGAACCGGCCGAGCGGGCGGGCCTGATGACCGTGGAGGCAGGCGCGTACGTCTTCCGCCACCCGCTCGTCCGCTCCGGCGTCTACCACGGGGCGAGCGCCGTCCGCCGCTGGCGCGCGCACCGCACCGTCGCACGGGCCCTCCAGGGCGCCCGCGCCCCCGCCGCGCTCGAACGCTATGCCTGGCACCTGTCCGAATCGGGCGCCGACCCGGACGAGGACGTCGCCGCCGCGCTCGCGAAGGCGGCCTCCGGAGGCCCCGCCAGCCTCACCTTCCCGCTCGCCGCCCGCCTCTACGCCCACGCCGCCCGCTTCACCCCCGACGACGAGGGCAAGGCGCGGCGGCTGCTCGCCGCCGCCCGCGCCGCCCAGGCCGCCGGCTCCCTCGACGAGGCCGCCGACCTCCTGGACCGCGCCCTCGACCACGCCGCCCACGAACGCACCCGCCTGGACCTGCGCCAACTGCGCTGCTACGTCGACATCCAGCGCGGCCGTCCCGCCCGCGCGCGCGAGCAGCTGCGGTCCGCCGTCGACGCGGCGCGGCGCGTCGATCCCGTGCTCGCCGCCGTCATGCTCGGCGGCATCACCCTCACCGAACTCGCCATCGGCGACCTCACGGCGGCCCGCGCCACCTCGGCCGAGTCGATGCAGCTCGCGGACGCGTTCGGCGACGGGGCGGCGGCCCTGCCGGTACGCCTGCTGCACGCGCTCGTCGAACTCCTCGGCGGTGACGCGGAAGAGGGCCGCGCCCTGCTCCACGAGCTCGAAAAGCCGCTGGCCGCACCGGACCTGTCCTTCCCGTACCCGGTCCCGGGCGTCGGCGGCCTGTGCTACCTGGCCACGGAGGAACTGGACCAGGGTCACGCCCTGCTCGACCGCGCGGTGCACGCCGCCCGCTCCTCCAGCACCGTCGGCCTCCTCGCCCACCTCCTCGGCACGCTCTCCGTCGTCGAGTTCTGGCGCGGCGAGTGGAACTCCTCGCTCGCCCACGCCGACGAGTCCGCCCGGCTCGGCGAGGACACCGGACGTGTCATCGAGGTGTGCCGCGCACTGGCGGCGCAGGCCCGTACGGAAGCGGTCCTGGGCAGGGAGGCGGACTGCCGCAGCCACGAGGCCCAGTGCCGTTCCCTGGCCGCGGCCGCCGAACTCCCCATGGACGCGGCACGCGCGCGTGGCGCCCTCGGCCTCCTCGAACTCGGCCTCGGCCACTACGAAGAGGCGGCGGCCCACCTGGAGGAGGTACGCGCCTTCTCCCTCGCCAACGGCCGCGGCGACGGCCTCTACCTCTCCTGGGCCGCCGACCTCGCCGAGGCCTACGTCCACCTCCACCGCACCGACGAGGCGTACGAGGTGCTGCGCGTCCTGGAGCACGAGGCGGGCCGGGGCAGGCGCCCCATCACGGCGGCCGCCGCGGCCCGTTGCCGGGGCATGCTCGAACCGGCCTACGCCGAGCGGCACATGGACCGCGCCCTGGCCCATCTCGGGGACGTCCAGGCCCCGTTCGAGCGCGGTCGCACCGACTTCGCGTGCGGCGAGTTGCTGCGCCGCCTCGGCCGCCGCAGCGAGGCGCGGCGCCGGCTGCAGCGCGCGCTCGCCACGTTCGAGCGGCTCGGCGCGGCCGGCTGGGCGTCCCGCGCCGCCGCCGAGCTCCACGCCGCGGGCGGCGACCGCGTCGACGCGGGCCCCACGCCGCTCGACGGCCTCACCCCGCAGGAACTGCGCGTGGCCCTCGCCGTGGGGCGCGGCGTCACCAACCACGAAGCGGCGGAACAGCTCTTCCTCAGCGTCAAGACGGTCGAGTTCCACCTCGGCAACATCTACCGGAAGCTGGAAGGGGTGCACCGGAGGGCCCAACTCGTGCGCCTGCTCAGCGAGTCCGCGCACGCTTGAGCGCCTTCGCGGTACGCACAGACAGTGGGGGTGCCCGCGCCGGGCACCCCCCGTCCCCCGTATCCCCCGTGGGTTCCCCGTTGTTCCCCCGTCGGATCCCCCGTGTCGAAAGCCCCCGTGTGCTTTCGTGTCTCCACGATGGACCCGGCCGGACCCCTGGGCCACGGGGAAAACCCTGGGATCGGGTGCCAGGGGCCTACGACGAACGGTGTAGACGCGGCAACGGCGCAGGTCACACCGGGGCGGCCGAGGCGTCGTACCCGTAGATCCACCCGCTGCGCACCAACGGATCCGCGTTCCCGAGCGCCGCGTCCCGCGCCCGCTGGTCCGGGCCGTCGGGGAGGCGGTTGGACTCGGCGCGGGCGTGGCTGACCCGTTGGAGGCGGGTGGTGCGCGGGAGGCGCTCCGTCTCGTAGCGGGCGAGGGCCCGGTCGGGGGCGTCCGCGTGTGCGGCAAGGCAGCGGGCCAGGACCGCCGCGTCCTCCAGCGCCTGCGCCGCGCCCTGGCCGTAGAACGGGAACATGGGGTGCGCGGCGTCACCGAGCAGCGTCATCCGGTCGCGCGTCCACGCGGGCAGCGGCGGGCGGTCGTAGAGGGCCCAACGGCCGGGAACGGCACCGGACTTGACGAGTGCGGTGACCCGCTCGTCCCAGTCGGCGAACTCCGCGTGGAACTCCTCGACTGTGGCCGTCGCGCTCCACGACTCCGCCGTCTCGTCCGTCGACGGGGCGAACGCGACCACGTTGACCGCCTCGCCTCCGGAGATCGGATAGTGCACGAGATGGTGGTCGGGCCCGAGCCACAGCGTCTGCGCGCGGCGCAGCGCGAAGGCGGGGGCCGCGGACGCGGGGACCACCGTGCGGAAGGCGCACAGGCCCGAGAAGCGGGGGCGTTCGGGTGCGGCGACCGTCTCGCGGACCACGGAGTGCATGCCGTCCGCGCCGATCACCAGGTCGGCGTCGGCGCGGGTTCCGTCGGCGAAGGTCAGCCGCACCCCGTCGGCGTACGGCTCGACCCGCGTGCAGCGGGCGCCCAGGCGCACCGACGTGTCCGGCACCGCCGAGCGGAGGGCGTCGAGGAGGTGGGCGCGGTGCGTGGTGTAGGTGCGCTCCCCGTAGAGGCGCTCGCACTCCCCGTCCAGGCGCTCCACGGACAGGACGGTGCCGTCCTGCCAGCGGCGGAACTCCCAGCCCCAGTCCAGCGGTACGGCCCGGCGCAGCGCGGATTCCGCCACGCCCAGCGCGCGCAGCGGCCGCACTGCGTTGGGGGCGAGCAGCAGCCCTGCACCGACCTCGGTGAGCGCGGCCGCCTGTTCGTGGACGGTCACGGTCAGCCCCGCGCGGTGCAGGAAGGCCGCGGCCGCCATGCCGCCGATGCCGCCGCCCACGACCGCGATCCGCGGCCCCGTCCGCTGCCTGTCGCGCACTGGTTCCTCCCGGACTGCGTCGCGTGCGTCGGCCGGGCTTCAGCATGGCGCGTCGGGGCGGCCCGCGGTCAGGGGTTCTGCTGGAGGGCCTTGAACTGCTCGAACCAGACGTTGCGGCCGAGGGTGCCGCCCGCGCCCGCCCGTACGGTCCGGTTGGCGTACAGGGGGTTGAGGATCCACGGCGTTTTGTCGGCTCCCCAGTTCGAGGCCATGGAATCGATCTGCAGGCCACCGTAGGTCGCCACCGCCAGCTTTCCGGTGTCGCGGAAGGCCTTCATCTGCTCGGTGAGGTAGTTCCTGCTGCTGTCGAACCACTGGGTCATGGAGACGAAGTCGTTCCACTTCTGCTGCGGGAACGGCTGTTGGATGGCGTCCCCGATCACCTGCCAGACCTTCCGGGCGGGGTCCACGTCGTGGCGCTTGGCGAACGCGGGGGAGACCGGGTCGTTCATGTGCGCCTTCCAGAACTGCACCAGGGAGAACTCCGTGGCGAGGAACTTCTGGTCCGGACGCAGCGTGGGCACCACGTAGTTGATGAACTTGGCGGCGTTCTGCAGGGACGTGACGTGCGGGTGGATGTCGACGCCGGCGATCTCGGGCGTCCTGTGGACGAACCGCAGCCACCGCTCGGTCGCGGGCGTGCGGCCCTCGGGGCTGTCGAGATTGTTGAGTGCGCCCATGTAGAGGCTGGTTCCGGAGTCGGCGCCGCCGTGCTGCTTGCGGAACTCGATGACGTGGCGGGCCAGCGCCTCGTAGAAGACGTTGAGGGTCTTGTCGCGCTCTCCCTTCAGCGTCTCCAGGAAGGGTTCGTTGCCGATCGTGACGATGTCGACCTTGCCGATGACGGCGGCGAGCACCCGGTCCACGAGCGCAAGCAGGGCCTTCAGCTCGGGGCTGCCCGGCGCGGGGAGCGGGCCCTTCGTGGGGCCGAGCGCGTAGGGGAACTTGAGCGAGAGGATCGTCCTGCGGCCGTCGCCGTGCGCGGTCAGCAGGGCCTTGATGGCGCGCTGCTGGGTGACGTCGCCGTCGAGGTCGCCGGGCGTCACCGGGACGAAGCCGCGCACCCAGGTGGCCGAGAGCGCCTGCAGTTGGGCGGCGCCGAGGCCCGCGGGGTCCTCGTTGAAGTTCACGCCGAGGGCGCCGTCGGACGCGCCGCCCGGGGCCTTGCCGGCGGCGGCCTTGCCCTCGACCGGGTCGGAGGCCGACTTCGACGGCGCGGCCTTCGCGTCCGACGTCTTGGCGCCGGAGGACTTGGCGCCGGAGGACTTGGCATCGGTCGACGGTGAACACGCGGCGGTCAGGAGTGCGGCGCCCGAAGCGCCCAGGAGCATGCGGCGTGAGGTGGTGTGGCGAGTCACTGCTGTCCGTTTCTGTGGGGGGATCGCTGTCCACTGCCGGGCCACCGTAGGCACGGATGTGCGCGCAATTGTTCTGCTGTGACAGCCCCGCGACATCATCCGGACAACGCCAGAACCCCGGTCACACAAGTTTCAACAGATGTGACCGGGGTTCGGGTGCGGGCGTGGTGTGCTCAGGCGCGGGCCTCCACCGCCGGGGCCGAACCCGGCAGCGGGCGCCCCGCGGACTCCGCCGCGAAGTAGGCGGCCACGGCGCCGATCGCGCCCGCCGCCATCAGGTAGTAACCGGGCACGTTGACGTCGCCGGTGGCCTGCACCAGAAGGGCGTTGACGACGGCGGTCGTGCCGCCGAACAGCGAGACCGAGAGGTTGAACGCGATCGACAGACCGCCGTAGCGGATGTCCGTCGGGAACAGCGCCGGGAGCGTGGACGGGATGGTGCTGTTGAAGCAGAGCAGCATCAGCGACATCAGCACCAGGCCGAAGAAGACCGACATCAGGGTGTTCTGCTGGATCAGGAGCACCGACGGAATGCCGAGCACGATCAGCATGCCGCAGCCGAAGAACAGCACCGGCTTGCGCCCGATGCGGTCCGAGAGGCGGCCGACGAAGGTGATGAGCAGCATGCCGATCGCGAGGACCGAGATCTCCAGGAGCTGCGCCCAGGTGGGGCTCACCGACGGCGCGAACTTGTCGATGTACTCCAGCATGTACGTCGTGAGCATGTAGTTCGTGACGTTGAAGACGAGCACCAGGCCCATGCAGATCAGCATCGGACGCCAGTGGTCGGTGAAGACCCGCTTGATCTCCTTGAGCGTCTGATTGCCCTCGCGGCCCTGCTGCTTGGCCACGGCGGCCTTGAACGCGGGGGTGTCCTCCAGCTTGAGGCGGAGGTAGAGCCCGATGATGCCGATCGGGCCGGAGATCAGGAACGGGATGCGCCAGCCCCAGGACAGCAGGTCCTCGTGGGACATGACGCCCGGGAGCTGGATGACCAGTCCGGCGACACCGCCCAGGAGGTAGCCGGTCAGGGTGCCGAACTCGAGCCAGCTGCCGAGGAATCCGCGCTTCTTGTCGGGGGCGTACTCGGCGATGAACGTCATCGCGCCGCCGTACTCGCCGCCGGTGGAGAAGCCCTGCACGAGCCGGGCGAGCAGCATCAGCAGCGGGGCGGCGGGGCCCCACGTCTCGTAGCCGGGGATGAACGCGATCACGAACGTGCCGATGGCCATCATGATGACCGTGATCGACAGCACCTTGGTGCGGCCGATCCGGTCGCCGAGCGGGCCGAAGAACATGCCGCCGAGCGGGCGGACCAGGAAGGCGACCGCGAACAGGCCGAGGGTTCCGATCGTGCCGACGGTCTGGCTGGCGCCGGTGAAGAACACCGCGGTGAGCACCGGGGTCAGGTTGGCGAAGACGCCGAAGTCGAACCACTCGGTGATGTTTCCGATGGCTGCGGCGCCCACGGCCCGCCTGGTGACCTTGGGGTCGGTCACCAGTGTCTCGTCGGCCGGGCCCGCCTCGGTATCGGGAAGCTCGGAAACGGTGTGCGCGGCTGGCACGTACTACTCCTCAGGATTGCGCGGTACTGCGGGTGGGACTCCCGCACAGGGGCTTCGGGTCGATCCAGTGAACGGGGAGGTGCTGCCCGCGCCCGCGTGCGGTGCGGCCGGCCTCCAGGACCAGGCCGGTCGTCGGGAAGACGAGCAGGGCGAGCGCCGAGGCGACCAGGGCCGTCGCGGTCGCGGGAGAGCTCGCGGGCGCGAGCAGCGCCGTGGCGAGAACCGGCAGGCCGAGGCCCAGACGGGTGGCGGCAGGCGTGCGCACACCGAGAGCGGCGTCCGCTCCGGCGCGGCCGAGCCCGTGGCCGAACCCGGCGAGGGCGGCGGCGCCCAGCGTCGGCCAGGTCGACGTTCCCGCCGTCAGCGACAGCACGGACAGGCTCACCAGCAAGGCGGTGAGACCGGCGAACTGCGCGCAGCGGCAGCCGACTTCGGCGGCGAGCGGCTGCGCGAGCGCCGAGCAGACGAGAACGGCGAGCGGCACGGCGCAGACGACGGCCGGACCGCTCCGGCCCGAGACGATCAGGACGGCGGGAACGACGGCGAGAAACAGGCCCGCCGTGGCCCGGGCGAGAAAGCGGACGGCCGAGACCATGGCGAACAAGGCGCGCATTCCCGTCGGGATCCGCTGATTCCGGCGCAGGGAAGGACTCTTGGACAACACCCGGGAAGGGTGCCACCCGCGACTCATCGACACAATTGCGCGATCTTGCACGAGACCGTGCAAGATGGTCGAATGATCGATCCCAAGCTGAAGGTGCTCCAGATGGTCGAGGAGCACGGCGGGGTGACCGCGGCCGCCGAGGCCATGGGGCTCAAGCCGTCCACGGTCTCGTACCAGCTCAGGCAGCTGGCCGCGCAGGTCGGCGCGGTGCTCATGGAGCCCGCGGGCCGGGGCGTCAAGCTGACCGCCGCGGCCCGTACGCTGCTCCAGCACGCGGCCGTCCTGGAGGCCCAGTGGGAGCGGGCGCGCAGCGACCTCGCGGCGATGGCCGACGTGCAGACCGGTTCGTTCACGCTCTGCGGCTTCTCCACTGCCGCCACGCGCCTGCTGCCGTCCACCGCCGCGACCCTGCGTGAGCGGCACCCCCAGCTCGGGGTGCGCCTGGTGGAGGCGGAGCCCGCCCGCTGCTTCGAGCTGCTGCTCACCGGGGAGGCCGACCTCGGCCTCGTCGTCGTGACGGCCGACTCGCCGCCGCTGACCGACGAGCGTTTCGAGCAGCAGCCGCTCCTCGACGACCCGCTCGACCTCGTCGTCCCGGCCGACCATCCGCTGGCGGCGCGCGAGCGAGTGGGCCTCGCGGACGCGGCCCGCGAGACGTGGATCGTCGGCACACCGGGCACGACGTACCACGACCTGCTGGTCACGGCGTGCATGGCCGCCGGGTTCATGCCCGACATGGGGCACCAGTCCGACGAGTGGGACACCGGTACGGCGATGGTGGCGCACGGCCTCGGGGTGATCCTGGTGCCGCGCCTGGCCCGGATCAACACCGAATGGCCCGTGGCCCGGATCCCCCTGTCCGGCGAACCCGCCCCGGCCCGCCGCATCCTCGCCGCCACCCGCAAGGGCGGGGCGCGGCACCCGGTGGTGGCGCAGGCCCTCGACCTGATCAAGGCGTCGGCGTCGAAGCTGGTGCCCGCCGGGCAGCCGCCGCAGCCGGGACCTCTGCCGGGGGAGGCTTCCCGATGATCACCTGGCGCCGGCTCACCGAGCACGACTTCCCGTTGCTGAAGTCCTGGTTGGAACAGCCGCACGTGGCCCGTTGGTGGAACCATGAGACCTCGATCGAGGCGGTGTCACGGGACTTCGGCTCCGCCGCCAGGGGCGAGGAACCTTCGGAGGACCTGCTCGTCCACCTCGACGAAAGACCGATCGGCCTGGTCCAGCGTTGCCGACTGTCCGACTACCCCGAATATCTGGCGGAGCTCGCCACCGTGGCCGAGGTGCCGCCCGGGGCGATGACCATCGACTACCTGATCGGTGAGCCACGACAGATCGGCCGAGGGCTCGGCACGCAGATGATCCGATCGGTCATCGAGGCGACCTGGAGCGATCACCCCGACGCACCCTGCGTCCTGGTGCCGGTGTCGACGGCCAACCGGGCATCCTGGCGGGCACTTGAGAAGGCCGGGCTGCGCCGGGTCGCCGAGGGCGATCTGGAGCCGGACAACCCGGTCGACGACCGTGCGCATTACATCTACCGGATCGATCGGCCGGGCGCTGCCGGCTCAAAGCGGGCCACCTCGGCATGCGACGCGTTGTAGATTGTGGAAACAGCCCTTGACCTGCAAATAGGCGGGCAGGGAGCCTACTTCTGGGAGTGTCCCGATGCTGCGCACCATGCTCAAGTCCAAGATCCATCGCGCCACCGTCACCCATGCCGACCTGCACTACGTCGGCTCCGTGACCATCGACGCCGACCTGCTCGACGCCGCCGATCTGCTGCCCGGCGAGCTCGTGCACATCGTCGACATCGACAACGGCGCCCGCCTGGAGACATACGTCATCGAGGGGGAGCGCGGATCCGGTGTCATCGGCATCAACGGGGCGGCCGCCCATCTCGTGCACCCGGGCGACCTCGTGATCATCATTGGTTACTGTCAGGCTGAGGACGTGGAAGCGCGTGCCCTGCGCCCGAGCATCGTGCACGTCGACCGGGACAACCGGATCGTGGCGCTCGGCGCCGACGCCTCCGAGCCGATCCCCGGCGGGGATGTGACGCGCGGCCCGCACGCGGTACCCGCGGGCTGAGACCCGGTCCGGCCACGACGCAGGAGAGCCCATGAGTGACATCGAGATCCGCGACGACCGCGCCAAGGGCCTCCTGGAGGCCCGCTCCGGCGGTGAACTCGTCGGCCACATCCAGTACTTCGTGCTGGCGGAACCCGAGCGGGCGCTCGTCGCGGTGCACACCGTCGTCGAGCCGGAGCACGAGGGCAAGGGCATCGCGGGCTCGCTCACCCGCGAGCTGTACGGCATCGCCGCGGCCGAGTCGCTGGCCGTGGCGCCGCTGTGCCCGTTCGTCGTCCGCTGGGCCGAGCGGCATCCGGGCGAGGCGCCCCAGGCCTCCGCCGACCTGCTGCTGGCCGCGAAGGCCGCCCTCGAGGCCGACCCCGACAAGTGGTGAGACGGCCCTGCGCGCGGTGATCATCCGCGCGTAGGGTCCGGTCATGAACCTGACGCTCCTGCACACCTCGCCCGTCCACGTGCCGGTCTTCGACGCCCTGCGCGACGCCGACCACCCGGGCCTGGACCTGCGCCACGTCGTACGCGAGGAACTGCTCGCGCGGGCCGGCGCCGAGGGGCCCGACGCCGTCACCGACGAGGTCCGGGCGCTGCTCACGGCCGCGGTCGCCGACGGGACGGACGCCGTGCTGTGCACGTGTTCCACGCTCGGCGCGGTCGCGGAGGGACTCGCCACGGACGCCGGCGTGCCGGTGCTGCGCGTGGACCGGCCGATGGCCGCGCGGGCCGTCGCCGAAGGGGAGCGCATCGCCGTGGTCGCCACCGTGCGCAGCACGCTCGGGCCGACGGCGGACCTGGTGACGGAGGAGGCCGCGCGGGCCGGGCGCGCGGTGGACGTGCGGACCGTGTTCGTCGAGGGCGCCTGGGAGCTGTTCCTCGCGGGGGAGCGGGACGGGTATCTCGCGCTCGTCGCCACCGCCATCGAGGGCATCGCCGACGCCGACGTGATCGTCCTCGCCCAGGCCTCCCTCACCGACGCCGCCGAGCGCGCCCGCACCACCCTGCCCGTGCTCTCCAGCCCGCGCCCCGGACTCGCGGCGGCCGCCTCGGAATGCGCGGGCGCCAAGAAAGCTTAGGTTGAAGGGAGTTGTCCGCACCGGTACAGCAGTTCCGGGCAGGACCCCCGAACAGGAGGCAGCGCACATGACCGACACCGACGTCGTCGTCAGCCCCAGCGGCTGGGTCGCCGAGCAGGCCCGCACCTACGAGGAGTCCGGCGGCACCAAGGGCACCACCATGCAGGGCGCCCCGTGCCTGCTCCTCGACTACGAGGGCCGCAAGAGCGGCCAGTGGCGGCGCACCGTCCTGATCTACGGCCGCGACGGCGACGACTACCTGATCGTCGCGTCGAAGGGTGGCGCGGACGAGCACCCGCTGTGGTACCTCAACCTTCAGGCCAACCCCGAGGTACGCCTGCGCGTCGAGACCGAGCGCTTCACGGCCCACGCCGAGACCCTTTCGGCCCAGGAGAAGGCGCGGGTCTGGGACTCCCTGGTGGAGCTGTTCCCGCCGTACGCGGACTACCAGAAGAAGACGAGCCGGGACATCCCCGTCGTCAGGCTGGTACGAACCGACGGCTGACGAGGCGTGGACCCGGCGGGCGTGGGCACGCGAGCCGGGAGACAGTGGAGAGGTCCCCTCCGAACCGTTGGAGGAACCAACGATGACCCATCCGTTCCCCGATCCCGTCCCGCCGACCCCGACGCCCGGACCGGGCCCGGGGCCCGACCGGCCGGATCCCGGCCCGATGCCGGACCCGTTCCCTACGCCGGTGCCCGAGCCCACGCCGCGGCCCTCGCCGTCCCCGACGCCGCCGCTGCCGGACCCGGACCCCGACCCGCATCCGCCGGAGCCCGAGCCGTCACCCGCTTAGCCGAAGCGGCTACGCGTCGACCTCGGAGCGGTCGCCGCCCCACATGGTGTGGAACGAGCCCTCCCGGTCGACCCTGCGGTACGTGTGCGCGCCGAAGAAGTCCCGCTGGCCCTGCGTGAGCGCGGCCGGCAGGCGCTCGGCGCGCAGCGCGTCGTAGTAGGCGAGCGCCGCGGCGAAGCCCGGCGTGGGCACGCCCTGCTGGGTCGCCGCGACCAGGACCGAACGCCAGTCGTCCTGCGCCGCGGCGATCTCGTCGGCGAAGCCCTTGTCCTGCAACAGCGATACGAGGCCCGGCTCGGCCTCGTACGCCGCCGTGATCCGGTCCAGGAACGCGGCGCGGATGATGCAGCCGCCGCGCCAGATCCGGGCCACGGCGCCCGAGTCGATGTTCCAGTCGTACTGCTCGCTGCCCGCGGAGATCTCGTGGAAGCCCTGGGTGTACGACACGATCTTCGAGGCGTACAGGGCCTGTTCGACGCGGCCCGCGAAGGCCGCGGCCTCCGCCTCGCCGAGCTTCTTCGCCTTCGGGCCCGCCAAGCCCTGTGACGCGTCCCGCAGTTCGGCGTGCCCGGACAGCGAGCGCGCGAACACCGCCTCCGCGATGCCGGACACCGGCACGCCGAGGTCGAGGGCGATCTGCACCGTCCAGCGGCCGGTGCCCTTCTGCTCGGCCTGGTCCTGGACGACGTCCACGAAGGGCTTCCCGGTCGCCTCGTCGACGTGCGAGAGGACCTCGGCGGTGATCTCGATCAGGTAGGAGTCGAGGCGGCCCGTGTTCCACCCGCGGAAGATGTCGGCGATCTGGGCGGGGGAGTACCCGGCCACGTCGCGCAGCAACTGGTAGGCCTCGCCGATCAGTTGCATGTCGGCGTACTCGATGCCGTTGTGCACCATCTTCACGAAGTGGCCCGCCCCGTCGGGGCCGACGTGCGTCACGCAGGGCGCGCCGTCCTTCGCCTTGGCGGAGATCTTCTCCAGCATCGGGCCGAGCGAGGCATACGATTCGACGCTGCCGCCGGGCATGATGCTCGGCCCGTGCAGCGCGCCCTCCTCGCCGCCGGAGACGCCCGTGCCGACGAAGTGGATGCCCTGTTCGCGCAGTTCCTTCTCGCGGCGCCTGGTGTCCGCGAAGTGCGCGTTGCCGCCGTCGATGATCATGTCGCCCTCCTCCATGAGGGGCGCGAACTCCTTGATCACCGCGTCGGTCGGCTCGCCGGCCTTCACCATGACGACCAGGCGGCGCGGCCGTTCGAGCGCGGCCACGAACTCCTCGGCGGTCTCGGTCGGTACGAAGATGCCCTCCTCGCCGAACTCCTCGACCAGCGCGTGCGTGCGGGACGCCGTGCGGTTGTGGAGGGCGACCGTGTAGCCGTTCCGGGCGAAGTTCCGGGCGAGATTGCGCCCCATCACAGCGAGCCCCGTGACACCGATCTGGGCTGTAGTGCTCATGTCTGCCGCTCCTGTATGTGGAAGATGAAGGATTTTGTTCATTGCTGGTCGGCGGACGGGTTAGGTTGGCGTCCGCCCCACCGTGGACTCTCTACGAATTTGGAGCCGTGCGTGCCTCATTTCGACCTGTCGCTCGATGCGTTGCGTGACTACCGGCCGGAGTTGACCGCCCCCGACGACTTCGACGCCTTCTGGGAGAAGACCCTCGTCGAGGCCAGGGAGCACGACCTGGACGCACGCTTCGAGCCCGTCGACGTCCCGTACACGGCCGTCGACGTGTTCGACGTTACGTACGCGGGCTTCGGCGGGCATCCCGTGAAGGGCTGGCTGGTCCTTCCGGCAGGCACGAACGAGCCGCTTCCGGCCGTCGTCGAGTACATCGGCTACGGGGGCGGTCGCGGCCTGCCACACGTCCACCTGCGCTGGGCGGCCGCCGGGTTCGCGCACTTCGTGATGGACACGCGCGGCCAGGGCAGCGGCGGCAGTGTCGGCGACACCCCCGACCCGGTCGGCTCCGCGCCGTCCCAGCCGGGCTTCATGACCAAGGGCATCCAGGACCCGCACGAGTACTACTACCGGCGCGTCTACACGGACGCCGTGCGCGCGGTCGACGCGGCCCGCTCGCACCCGCTGATCGACGCCTCACGCGTCGCCGTCACCGGCGGCAGCCAGGGCGGCGGCATCACCATCGCCGTGGCGGGCCTCGTGCCCGACCTGAGGGCGGCCGCGCCCGACGTGCCGTTCCTGTGCGACTTCCGGCGCGCGGCCACGCTCACCGAGCGTCACCCGTACCGCGAGATCGCCCTCTACCTCAAGGCGCACATCGGCGAGGACGAGCGTGCCTTCCGCACGCTCTCCTACTTCGACGGCATCAACTTCGCGGCGCGCGCCACGGCGCCGACGCTGTTCTCCGCCGCCCTGGAGGACCTCACCTGCCCGCCGTCCACGGTCTTCGGCGCGTACAACCACTGGGCGGGCACCGGGAAGTCGATGGAGGTGTACGCCTTCAACGACCACGAGGGCGGCGGCCCCTTCCAGCAGGCCGCACAACTTCGGTGGATTCCTGGTCACTTGAGGGACTGAATCCCGCCAAGGTGGCGCACGGCACTCTTGTCCACCTCCGTAGGAGCGGCTAATTTGCCGCTCCTACGTGTGGCTCAGGGGGCATTCATGGCGTTACGCGGCCGGCACCGCCGGTACCAGCCGAGCCGGGTCAACCGGGCATCGCTCACCGTGACCGTGGGCGGTGTGGGCATGGCCATCCCGATCGTCGGCGCGGGCACGGCGCAGGCCGCGGACGCGCACACGTGGAACAAGGTCGCCGCGTGCGAGTCCTCCGGGAACTGGAGCATCAACACCGGCAACGGGTTCTTCGGCGGCCTCCAGTTCACCCGCTCCACCTGGGCCGCGTACGGCGGCACCGCCTACGCGCCGCGCGCCGACCTCGCCACCAAGGACCAGCAGATCGCCGTGGCGGAGAAGGTCCTCAAGGGGCAGGGACCCGGCGCCTGGCCGGTGTGCTCGCAGCGGGCGGGCCTGACCCGTACGGCCGCGGCACCGGACGTGCGGCCGCAGACCACACCGCAGTCGCGGGCGGGACGCGCCCAGATGTACCGCGTCGTCAGCGGGGACAGCCTCTCCGGCATCGCCGCCGAGCGGTCCGTGAAGGGCGGTTGGCGTGCGCTGTACGCCGCGAATCGCGCCACGATCGGCTCCGACCCGGACCTGATCACCCCCGGGCAGCGTCTCTCGATGCCGGGCGGGAAGCAGCCGCAGGCCGGGAAGAAGGCCGCGCCCAAGCCGACTCCCAAGGCCGCGCCGAAGCCCGCCGCCAAGAAGTCCGACACGGCGAAGGCCACCGCGCACAACGCCGTCGCCCCCGTCGCCGCCTCCCTCGGCACGCCCTACCGCGCCGCCGGTTCCTCCTGGTCGAAGGGGTACCACACGGGTGTCGACTTCGCGGTGCCCACCGGGACGTCCGTGAAGGCCGTCGCGGCCGGCAGTGTCGTCTCGGCCGGCTGGGGAGGCTCGTACGGCTACGAAGTGGTGATCCGGCACGCCGACGGCAAGTACAGCCAGTACGGGCACCTGTCGGCGCTGACGGTCAAGAGCGGCCAGCGCGTGGTCGCGGGCCAGCGCATCGCCCGCTCCGGCTCCACGGGCAACAGCACGGGCCCGCATCTGCACTTCGAGGTGCGGACGGGGCCCGGCTTCGGCAGCGACGTGGACCCGCTGGCGTATCTGCGGGCGCGCGGCGTCAGGATCTGAACCCGCCGCGCCTGAGGCAGGCGTCAGGAGCGGATGTCCTCCGCCGTCCAGCCCCCGCACGGCGGCTCCTGCCGGGACTTCGGCGCGCGCGGCGGCAGCGGCACCGAGTCGAGCCCGGCCGGGCTGTCCGGCACCACGGGCGGGATCGCAGGCGGCCCCGTGTGCGCGACCACGGAGGCGCCCGCACGGCGACCGCGCCCGATGCGCTCCGTCGTCAGCAGGATCAGGCCGCCCGCCGCCACGACACCGCAGCCGAGCGCGAGCACCGTGCCGATCGTGCCGTACCGGAACGATTCCCCGAACATGGTGAGGCCGATGGTCGCCGCCACCACGGGGTTCACGACCGTCGCGGTCGCCAGCGGCGCCGCGAGCCCGGCGCCCCGGTAGGAGGCCTGCGACAGCAGCATCCCCGTCACGGCGAGGCCCGCGATGGCCAGGAGCGTGGCGAGCTGCTCCAGCGGCCGCCCGGTCCAGTTCTCGGTCACGGACTTCGTGAACACCGACGCCATGCCGAACGCGCCACCGGCCGCCACCGCAAGGAGCACCGCGCGCACCACGGGGTGCCGGTGCGCCACGCGCGCGGACGACATGAGGGTCAGGACGCCACCCACGGTGATCAGGCCGACGAAGAGGCGCTGCGTCGCGTCCAGCGACTGCTCGGTCGTCGCCCCCGTCAGGGACAGCAGCCCCGCGAGCCCGACCGTCGCCATGATCGCGCCGCGCCAGGCCGTCGCCCCGGCCCTGCGCCCCACCAGGAGCGCCGACATCGGCAGCGCCAGCACGATCGTCAGGGCTCCCAGCGGCTGGACGACGCTCAGGGGGCCGAAGGCGAGCGCCGCGACGTGCAGCACCGCGCCCAGGCCGTTCAGGCAGCCGGCGCCCCACCAGGCGGGCCTGCGCAGGGGCGCGTACGCCGCGTCGGGGGACGTCGCGGCCACGCGCTCCTGCACGATCGCCCCGCCCGCGTACGCGACGGCGGAGACGAGCGAGAGCAGCACGGAAAGCACCAGGTCGCTCATGTGGAGCCCCTGGAGGTGCGGCGTGGCGCACGGTCGCTTCTCATACTCTCCACGATCGCTCTTTCCGGCCCTCCGCGTCGTCCGACTTGAGCACGCATTGAGTCCTACTCCCGTTGGAGTAGGTCGCATCCTGATTCATCCCCAGGGCGGGTGCCGCAGGGACGCGCGGGAGACTCGGGCACCGGTTGCCGTCCGCGCCCTTCCGTGCGGGCCCCTCCATGGGTGACCATGAGGTGCGCTTTCGAAACAGCGATCCAGAAGCGAGTGTCGCCGACCGACGACTACGGGGGCCGCGCGTGCGTGTGGGACTGCTGACCAGGGAGTACCCGCCGGATGTCTACGGCGGCGCCGGAGTGCACGTCGAGTTCCTCGCGCGCGAGCTGCGCCCGCTGGTCGACCTCGAGGTGCACACGTGGGGCGAGGGAGCGGCCGACGGAGTGCGCCGGCACCGGGCCTGGCCCGCGCTCGACGGGGCGAACGACGCGCTGCGCACGCTCTCCGTGGACCTGGCCATCGCCGCCGCGCTCGAAGGCCGCGAGATCGCGCACTCCCACACCTGGTACACCAACCTGGCCGGGCACCTGGCGGCGCTGCACCTGGGGATACCTCACGTGATGACCGCCCACTCCCTGGAGCCGCTGCGCCCCTGGAAGGCGGAGCAGCTGGGCGGCGGTTACGCGCTGTCGGCCTGGGCGGAGCGGACCGCGATCGAGGCCGCCGACGGCGTGATCGCGGTGTCGCACGCGATGCGCAAGGACATCCTCGCCTGCTATCCGGCCCTGGAGCCGAAAAAGGTCCGCGTCGTGCACAACGGCATCGACGTCTCGCTCTACCACGCCGACGCCGGCACCGACGTACTGAGCCGCTACGACATCGACCCGCAGCGCCCGTACGTCCTCTTCGTCGGCCGCATCACCCGGCAGAAGGGCGTGCCCCATCTGCTGCGCGCGGCCAAGGAGCTGACGAAGGACGTGCAGGTGGTCCTGTGCGCGGGCGCGCCCGACACCCCGGAGATCGGGCGCGAATTCCGGGAGCTGGTCGAGGAGTTGAAGGCGACGCGGGACGGGGTGCGCTGGATCCCGTCCATGCTGCCGCGCACCGAGGTCATCCAACTGCTCACGCATGCCTCGGCGTTCGTGTGCCCCTCCGTGTACGAGCCGCTCGGCATCGTCAATCTGGAGGCGATGGCCTGCGGCACCGCGGTCGTCGCCTCGCAGGTCGGCGGCATCCCCGAGGTCGTCGCGGACGGCGAGACGGGGCTGCTCGTGCCGTACGCGGCCGAGGACCCGGGGGCCTTCGAGGCGGGGCTCGCGGACGCCCTGAACCGGGTCGTCGCCGATCCGGACGCGGCGCGGGAGATGGGCGAGGCGGGCCGGGGGCGGGCGGCGGCGGAGTTCGGCTGGGACGCGATCGCCCGGCGCACGGTCGACGTGTACGAGGAGATCCTCAACGGTACGTGAATCACAGGGGGGTTGGGATGCGCGGCGGACCTTCGGTGCTCGGGATCGTACTGGCAGGCGGGGAGGGCAAGCGGCTGATGCCGCTCACGGCGGACCGGGCGAAGCCCGCGGTGACCTTCGGCGGCACGTACCGCCTGGTCGACTTCGCCCTGTCCAATCTCGTCAACGGCGACATCCTGCGGATCTGCGTCCTGACGCAGTACAAGTCGCACTCGCTCGACCGGCACGTCACGACCACCTGGCGGATGTCGAGCCTGCTCGGCAACTACGTCACGCCGGTCCCGGCCCAGCAGCGGCTCGGCCCGCGCTGGTACTCGGGCAGCGCCGACGCGATCCTGCAGTCCCTCAACCTGGTCCACGACGAACAGCCCGACTACATCGCGGTGTTCGGCGCCGACCACGTGTACCGGATGGACCCGCGGCAGATGCTCACGCAGCACATCGAGTCGGGCGCGGGGGTCACGGTGGCGGGCATCCGGGTGCCGCGCGCGGAGGCCTCCTCCTTCGGAGTCATCACCCCGGCCCGGGACGGCACGCGCATCGACGCGTTCCTGGAGAAGCCGACCGATCCGCCGCCGCTGCCCGGCACCCCGAACCAGGTGTTCGCGTCGATGGGCAACTACCTGTTCACCACGAAGGTGTTGGTCGACGCGCTCCAGACCGACGCGGAGGACGCCGACTCGGCGCACGACATGGGCGGTTCGATCGTGCCGATGCTGACCGAGCGCGGGGTCGCCCAGCTCTACGACTTCGACGGCAACCACGTGCCGGGGGAGACGGACCGCGACCACGGCTACTGGCGCGACGTCGGCACCCTCGACGCCTACTACGAGGCCCACATGGACCTCATCTCGGACACCCCGGTCTTCAACCTCGACAACCGGCGCTGGCCGATCTACACCCACCCCGGCCAGCTGCCGCCGGCCAAGTTCTGCGCGGGCGGCATCGCGTCCGAGTCCATCGTCAGCCCCGGCTGCGTGATCCGCGGCCAGGTCACCCGCTCCGTGCTCTCCCCGGGCGTCGTCGTCGAGGACGGCGCGGTCGTCCAGGGCTCGGTCCTGCACGACAACGTCCGGGTCGGCAGGGGAGCGGTGGTCCGCGGCGCCGTCCTCGACAAGAACGTCGAGGTCCCGGTCGGCGCCACGATCGGCGTCAACCCGAGCCGGGACGCGGAGCTGTACACGGTGTCGAAGACGGGCGTGATCGCGCTGGGGAAGGGGCAGGCGGTCCACTGAGGGGCGGGCGGGGGTGGGTCCCCCTGCGAACGGGTGCTCTACTGGGCGCATGCTGCTGCTGGTGTTGTGGCCCGCGCTGCTCGGTGTCTTCGTCTGGCCGTCGCTCGGCGTATGGGTGCTCGGGCGCCGCCTGAACGTCCCGGCCTGGCTGCTGTGGTCGTTCCTGACCGCCGGGTGGCTGGCGCTGTTCGTCGGCTGGTGGCTCTCGCAGCGCGCGCAACCCACCCTGTTCCCGGAGACCTCGCCCTGCTACGGCGCCGGCGCCCCGGTCTCGCGCTACTTCCCGCCGGACTCGTTCTGCCTGCACGACGACGGGGAGCTGCGGTCCGTCAACGGCCCGGCGGGCAAGCTCGTGTTCTGGCTCGCCCTGGGAACCGTCGGCGCCGTGCCGACGGCCGTCCTCGTGCAGCGCCGCACGGAGTCCTAGAACCCGCTCACCCTGGCTCCTGCACCGGTGGTTCGCCCTCGAAGCCGTTGGCCCAGTAGCGGCCGCGCAGGGAGAGGTCGAGGAGCATGCGGGTGGCCTCCTCGGGGGGCATCGGGCGGGGGTCCTCCTCCAGCCACCAGCTCAGGACGGCGAGTTGCTCGCCCACCCAGGCGCGTGCGAGGACGTCGACGCTGATCCGGGTGGTGACGCCCTCGTGCTCGGCGCGGGCCCGGAACACCCCGGCCGTCGCCTCCGCCTGGGCCCGCGTGAACTGGCGAAGGGCTCGGCCGTCACCCTCGCCGCGCAGGATCATCCGGTAGGCGTCCCGTTCCTCGTCGGCGTGCCGGAAGATCTCCAGCGCCGGCTTGCCGGTGAAGCCCACCTCGGAAGCCTGGACGAGCGGGTTCAGCCGGTCCTGCAACTCGTCGAGCAGGTCGGTCACCACGCGGTCGAGCAGGTCGTCCTTGTCCGTGTAGTGCTTGTAGAACGTGGCCCGGCCCAGGTCCGCCCGCTCCGTGATGTCCTCCACGGTCACCGTCGCGTAGCCCCGCTCAAGGGACAGCGACACCAGCGCGTCGCGCAACAGACGTCGGGTGCGGCGTACTCGGCGATCGCCCGCTTCCGGCGGCATGGTCCGGCTCCTCTCGCGTCCCCCGGTCGATTGCGGAAGCGTACACCCGATCATTGACACCCCGAAGGTTTGTAGACACGCTGTCTCCAACTGGTCGCCATGGCGATTTGAGCCGACGAGCGTGGGAGCAGTCCGTTGAACCTGGGCACGTACATCACTCGAAGCAGCACCTTCTGGCCCGAACGCGAGGCCCTGATCTGCGGGGAACGCAGGCTGACCTACGGAGAGCTCGAGCGGGTCACCAACCGCCTGGCCTCCGCGCTCATCGGGCGCGGCCTCGCGCCGGGGCAGGCCGTCGCGACGTACGCGGGCAACTGCGCGCAGGCCGTCGAGACCGAGATGGCCCTCTCCAAGAGCGGCCTCGTCCGGGTGCCGATCAGCCCCCGGCTCTCCGTCGACGAGGTCGCGCACATCCTCGACGACGCCGATGTGCGTGTTCTGTTCGTGGACAGCGAGCGCGTCGAGGCCGCCCGCGCCGCGTTGGAGCGGGCCTCCGTGGACTGTCTTCTGGTCGACTACGGGGAGCAAGGCGCCCTCGAGTACGGGGAGTTGCTCGCCGAAGGCGCCGAGGGCGCCGTCGCCGTCGAGGTCGACCAGCACGACGCCGCCGTCCTCAACTTCACCTCCGGATCCACCGGCAAGCTGAAGGCCGCCGTGCAGACCCACGGCAACCGCCTCGCCAACATGCGCAAACGGATGATGAGTTCGGACGCCTCGCCCGCGACCCGCGAGTGCTATCTCGCCGCCGGACCCATCACGCACGCCCCCGGCATGCCACTGCTCGCCCTCCTCGCCTCCGGCGCCACCGTCGTCGTCCTGCCGCGCTGGGACGCCGAGGAGTTCCTCGCCACGGTGGAAGCGGAGCGGATCAGCGCGACCTTCCTCGTGCCGACCATGCTCGGCATGCTGCTCGCCCACCCGAAGACCGCCACCGCCGACCTCTCCAGCCTCCGGTCGCTGCACGTCGGCGGCGCGCCCGTCTCACCGCAGCGGCTTCGCGACGCCGTCGAGGCGTTCGGCCCGATCGTCATGCAGGGCTACGGGCAGGTCGAGACGACCAGCGGCATCACCGTGCTCACCCGCGAGGACGTCCTCGCGGGCACCACCACCGACCCCGACCTGCTGCTCTCCTGCGGCCGGCCGGTGTTCGACACCGAGATACGGGTCGTGGACGAGGCGGGCACCGCGCTGCCCGCCGGAAGTATCGGCGAGGTCGTCGCCCGCGGCCCCGACTGCGTCACCGCGTACTGGCACGAGCCCGAACTGTCCGCCGAGACCTTCAAGGACGGCTGGGTGCACACCGGCGACCTCGGCTATCTGCGCGAGGACGGCTACCTGTTCATCGTCGACCGCAAGAAAGACATGATCATCTCCGGTGGCTACAACGTCTACTGCAGCGAGGTCGAGGCCGTCCTGTACGACCACCCCGCGCTCGCCGAGGCGTGCGTCGTCGGCGTCCCCGACGAGAAGTGGGGCGAGGCGGTGAAGGCGGTCGTCGTGCGCAGGCCCGGCGCCGAAGTCAGCGAGGGCGAGGTCGTCGACTTCTGCGCCGCACGCCTCGCCCGCGTGAAGAAGCCGCGAACCGTGGAGTTCGTGGACGCGCTGCCCGTCAACCGCAACGGGAAGATCGACCGCCGCGCCGTCCGCGCGCGCCACTGGGCCGGCGCCGAGCGCCACGTCCACTGACAGGAGACGAGCACCACCATGACCTTCACCCTCACCCCCACGTACGAGGACAATCCGCGGCTCCAGGACCTGGTCGGTCGACTGCGTAAGTACCTCGACGGCGAACTCGCCGACTACGAGACCGAGTTGGGTCTCGTCCCCGAGGCCGGTTACACCCGCGCCCAGCTCGAACCCGTCTGGCGGCGCAGCCGCGAACTCGGCTTCTACGGCATCCACCTGCCCAAGGAGCACGGCGGCCAGGACCTCACGTACACCGAGCTCGCCGCCCTCAAGGAGGAGGTCGGCGCCTCGGGGCGGATCCTCCAGCACAGCGTCCTCGGCGACATGGGCGGTCCGCTGCGCGCCGGGTCGATCCTCCAGTACGCCACCGAGCAGCAGATCAAGACGTACCTGGAGCCGGTCATCCGAGGTGAGCGCGCCTGCTGCTTCTCGCTCACCGAGACCGACGCCGGTTCCGACGTGCGCGCCATGAGCACCCTCGCCACGCCCGACGGCGACGGCTGGCGGATCACCGGGCACAAGGTGTTCTCCTCGGCCGGACCGTTCGCCGACTTCTCCGTCCTCATCGCGCGGATGGCGCCCGAGCCGAACGCGCCCGAGGACGCCAAGCCGGTGTTCTCCGCGTTCCTCGTCGACCTCGATTCCCCCGGCTGCACCGTGCTGCCCGGCGAGACGCCGATGTCCGGCGAGCACATCGAGAGCGACATCGTGCTCGACAACTGCCGTGTGGAAGCGGGGCAGTTGCTCGGCAAGGTCGGCGACGGGCTGCGCATCGGGCTCGGCCGCGTCACCACCAACCGACTGCTGCACTGCCCGACCGTCCTCGGCCAGGCCCGCCGCGCCCTCGCCCTCACCGTCGACTTCGCCCGCACCCGGCAGGTCTTCGGCGCGCCGCTCGGTGCGCTCCAGTCCATCCAGCACAAGCTCGCCGACATGGCCACCTCGTACTACGCGGCCCGCAGCATGACGTACGACGCGCTCGCCGACCTCGACGCGGGCAGGGAACCGCGCACGGAAGCCTTCATGTGCAAGCTGTTCGTCGCCGAGAACGCCTTCCGGATCGCCGACGAGGCCGTGCAGATCCACGGCAAGGCGGGCCTCGTGCGCGGTGCCGAAGTCGAGTCCATCTTCCGGAAGCTGCGGATGTTCCGCGTGCTCACCGGGTCCTCCGAGATCCAGAAGAACGGGATCGCCCGGCAGTTGCTGATGCCCGGCTGACCGGCGCGGCACCACGGCGCCACCGCACGTCCCGCTGTGCTCACCCCATCAGGAGGTTTCTCCCGCATGTCGTCCGTCACCGCACCGTCGTACACCGAGCGCGCCCACGACCTTCACCCCGAACTCGTCGCGCTGCGCCGCGCCCTGCACCGCGAACCCGAACTCGGCCTCCAACTGCCGCGTACCCAGGAGAAGATCCTCGCCGCGCTCGACGGGCTGCCCCTGGAGATCACCACCGGCAAGGACCTCAGCTCGGTCACCGCCGTCCTGCGCGGCGGCAGGCCCGGCGGCGCCGTCCTCCTGCGCGCCGACATGGACGCCCTGCCCATCACCGAGAACAGCGGCGTCGACTACGCCTCCGAACTGCCCGGCGCGATGCACGCCTGCGGCCACGACCTGCACACCGCCGGACTCGTCGGCGCCGCACGGCTGCTGGCCGAGCGCCGCGAACACCTCGCGGGCGACGTGGTGTTCATGTTCCAGCCCGGCGAGGAGGGCTTCGGCGGCGCCCGCGTCATGCTCGACGAGGGGCTCCTGGAGGCGGCCGGAAAGACCATCGACGCGGCGTACGCGCTGCACGTCGCCGCCGACCGGCTGCCCGGCGGCATGGTCTCCAGCCGGGCGGGCACCGTCACCTCCGCCTCCGACGTCCTGCGTGTCACCGTGCGCGGCCAGGGCGGCCACGGCTCGACCCCGTACGCCGCCAAGGACCCCATCGCCGTGGCCTGCGAGCTCGTCGGCGCGATCCAGACCTGGGTGACCCGCCGCTTCGACATCTTCGACCCGGCCGTCGTCACCGTCGGCACCTTCCACGCCGGCACCCAGCAGAACGTCATCCCCGAGACCGCGACGTTCGAGGCCACCGTCCGCAGCTACTCCGAGCCCGTCCACGCACGCCTCATCGAGGGCCTGCCGCGCCTGGTGCGCGGCATCGCCGAGGCGCACGGCGTCGAGGCCGAGGTGACGTACGACGTGCAGTACCCGGTCACCGTCAACGAGCCGGACGAGACCGCCTTCGCGCTCGACACCGCCCGCGAGCTGTTCGGCGCCGAGCAGGTCCACGAGTCGCCCAAACCGGCCAACGGCTCCGAGGACTTCGCGTTCGTCCTCCAGCGCGTGCCCGGCGCGATGCTGCTCGTCGGCGCCGCCCCCGAGGGCGTCGACCCGGCACGCACCGCCGGGAACCACTCGCCGCGCGCCGTGTTCGACGACCGCGTGCTGCCGCGCCAGTCCGCGCTGCTCGCCGCGCTCGCCGAGGGACGCCTCGCCCGAGGAGCCGCCGCATGAGCGCGGCCACCGCACCGCCCGCGGGCGGCAAAGTGCGCGCCGTGGTCGGCCTGCTCGTCGCCTTCGAGCTGATCAGCGGCTTCCTCCAGGGCGCCGCCGTGCCCCTGGTCCCCGAGATCCAGCACTGGCAGGGCATCGGCACCGGACAGGCCCAGTGGATCACCTCGGTGCAGTACCTGGCCGCGGCCGTCAGCGTCCCCGCCCTCGGCCGCCTCGGCGACCTGTACGGACACCGGCGGATGATCCGGATCGCCCTGGTCACCATCGCCGTCGGCACCCTGCTGGTCGCCTGCGCGCCCAACCTCGGCGTACTGCTCCTCGGCCGCGCCCTGATGGGACCGCTCGCCGCGCTGCTGCCGCTGGAGATCGGCCTCGTGCGCGACCGGCTCAGCGTCGACGGCGGGCGCCGGGCGGTCGGCCTCCTCGTCGGCTCGCTCACCCTCGGCTCCGTCCTGGGCCACGCGCTCGCCGGACCCCTGCTCGCGCTCCTCGGCGAGCTGCGCCCCACCCTGTTCGCCCTCGCCGGACTGGCCGTCGCGTGCGTCGCCCTGTCCTTCATGGCGATCCCCGAGTCCCGGACCCGGGCGAGCGGCCGGATGGACTGGTCGGGGGCGGCGCTGCTGGCCGTGGCCCTCGTCCTGCTGCTCGGCACCGTCTCCCGGGGCTCCAGCTGGGGCTGGGCGTCGGCGCCCACGCTCGGCGGCCTCGCCGCGGCCGTGATCCTGCTGTACGTCTGGGCCCGCCTCCAACTCCGCAACCCGGAGGCACTGGTGGACGTGCGCGCCCTCGGCCGTCGCGCGAGCGCCCCGTACTACGCCTCCGGGTTCGTGCTCGGCGCCGTCCTGCTGGGCGGCCAGACCGTCGCCGTCAGCTTCATGGCCACGGCGCCGAAGGACACGGGCTACGGGTTCGGCCTGGCGGCCTGGCAGATCAGTCTGTGCGGGATCATCCCGCACGTCATGGCCTTCGTCGGCTCCTCGCTGTGCGCGAACCTCGCGGGGCGGATCGGCTACCGCCGCCTCCTGCTGCTCGCATTCACGCTGCTCACCTGCGGGTACGGTGGGCTGATCGCGCTGCACACGGGCCTGGTGCCGTTCACCGTCGCCAACGCCCTGGTGGGCTTCGGCGTCGGCCTCGCGCTCGGCGGGCTGCCCACCGTGATCGTGGAGAGCAGCGCGGCCGACCGCACGGCGAGCGCCACCGCCGTCTACAACAACTTCAAGACACTCGGCGGCAGCGTCGGCGGCGCGGCGTTCGGCGTGGTCCTTGGCTCCTTGGTTCTGGCGGGTACGGACACACCGACGCTCAGCGCGTACGTGACGATCTGGACCTGCGCCGCAGTGGCCTGCCTTGCGGCGGTCGGCGTCCAACTCCTGGCGCGCCCGGCCCGGGCCACACCCACGGAGCCCGCCGCCCCCGTCGCGTCGGCGCCGAGCTCGTCCGCCTGAGGCCCGCCCCTCCGTGCCCTTGGCTAACCTGCACGGATGAGCACCGACCTGACCCTGCTGCCCCGCGTCGCCCACCGCGGGCAGGAGGTCACCGCGCCCCGGCTGCGCGGCCTGCTCGCCCTCCTCGCGAGCGAGCCGCGCACCGGGTGCAGCACGGAACGGCTCGTCGCCGGACTGTGGCCGGAGGAGCTGCCGCAGCGCCCCGGCAAGGCGGTGCAGGTCCTCGTCGCGCGGGCCCGGGCCCAGCTGGGCGCCGACGTCATCGAGAGCACACCGACCGGCTACCGGCTCGCCCTCACCGACGACCAGGTCGACAGCTCCGCACTGCTGCGGTACGCCGCCGTGTGCGCGGAACGGACCAGGGCGGGCGACCACGTGGGCGCGCTTGCCGCGGCAGAGGCCGGGCTCGCCCTGTGGGAGGGCGCCCCGGAGGAGGACGGCGGCACGGAGGATCCCGTGTCCGCGCTGCGCGCCGAACGGGCCCCGGCCCACCGGGACCTCGCCCGCGCGCGGGCCCTCGCACTCGCCCGGCTCGGCCGGTACGCGGAAGCGGCAGGACCACTGGAGCAGACCCTCGCGCGGCTGCCGCGCGACGAAGAGGTGCTCGCCGAACTGCTGCGCGCCGAGGCGGCCACGGCGGGACCGCCCACCGCGCTCGCCCGCTACGAGACGTACCGCCGCGGCCTGCGGGAGACTCTCGGCGCCGCCCCGGGCCCTCAACTCTGGGACATCCATGAGGAGTTGCTGCGCGAGGAACCGGCCGTCGTGTCGCACGGCGTACCCCACGAACCGAACCAACTCATCGGCCGCGACCAGGACATCGCCGCGGTGGAGCAACTGCTGCGCGACGCGCGGGCCGTCACCGTCGTCGGTCCCGGCGGACTCGGCAAGACCCGGCTCGCGTACGCCGTGACCCGCCGGGCGGGGCAACGCGTCGTGCACGCCGTGCCGTTGGCCGCCGTCCCCGCGGACGCGGACATCGCCGCCGAGGTGGCCTCCGCGCTCGGCGTGGGCGAGGGGCGGCACGGCGGCGTCGGCGGGCACGCCCCGGCCGACCCGGTGTCCGGCATCGTCGGGGCCCTCGGCGCCGGACCCGCGCTGCTGGTCCTCGACAACTGCGAGCACGTCGTCGGCGGCGTCGCCGACCTCGTCCAGGCACTGCTGTCCCGCGCCCGCGACCTGCGCGTACTCGCCACCAGCCGGTCCCCGCTCGGGCTCACGTCGGAGGCCGTGTACGCGCTGCCCGAACTGGATCCCGAGACGTCCGCCCTGCTGTTCGCCCAGCGGGCCAGGGCCGCGCGCCCCGGCGTCGACCTGCCCCCGGCCGCGGTCGCCGAACTGTGCGGACACCTCGACGGGCTGCCACTCGCCGTGGAGCTGGCCGCCGCGCGGGTGCGGTCCCTGTCCGTGCCCGAGATCGCGCGCCGCCTCGCCGACCGTTTCGCGCTGCTGCGCGGCGGCGTACGCGATGTGCCCGAGCGGCACCGCACCCTGCACGCCGTCGTGGAGTGGAGCTGGAACCTGCTCGCCGACGAGGCCCGCGCCGCCATGCGCACGCTGTCCGTCCTCCCCGGCGGCTTCTCCGCCGACACGGCGGAACGGGTCCTCGGTGACACCGCGCTGGATGTGCTGGAACAGCTCGTCGAGCAGTCGCTGCTGACCGTCGCCGACACTCCGTCAGGTGTCCGGTTCCGGATGCTGGAGACCGTACGGGAGTTCAGCGCGGCCCGACGCGCGGAGTCCGGCGAGGAGAAGGTGGCCGTCGGTCAACTCTGCACCTGGGCACGCGAGTTCGGCCTCGCCCACCACGACACGCTGCTCGGCCCGCGGTCCCCGGACACCCGGGACCTGATCAAGGCCGAGCAGGACAACCTCGTGACCGCCCTCCGGCACGCCCTGGCCCGCGACGAGGGAGCCACCACCGCCGCGGTCACCGCCGTGCTCGCCGCCCTGTGGTCCACCGACTCCGACTTCGCCCGCCTCTCGGCCCTCGCGGCCGACACCGGCGGACCGCTCTCGCACTACCGCCCCGAGGCCGAGTACGTCGAAGTGGCCCGCGCCGCAGCCGTGTTGTGCGCGGCGAGCCTCATCGTGGACCACGCACCGCGCGTTCTGCGCCACCTCGTCACGCTGCGCCGACTGCCCCCGGCCCCGCCGGACACGCTGCTGCGTGCCATCGCGGTGGTGCTGGTCGCCGTACCCGAGATGCTGCCTCCCGACTACGGCGTCCTGCGCGAACTCTGCGACAGCGACTACCCATTGGTGGTGTCCGTCGCCGAGAGTGTCGCCACCTACGTCTGGGAGTACGAGCACGACATCGACCGCACGCTCGCCTCGGCGCGCCGGGTCGTCGACGTCCTCGGGCCGGTCGACAGCCCGCCCCTGGAGGTCATGGGCTACTCACGCCTCAGCCAACTGTGCCTGACGACGGGGGACGGCGACGCCGCCTACCGCTACCTCGGGGCCGCCCGCGAGGCACTTCCCCGGTTCGGCGACGAGAACGACTACGTCGGCATCCGCTGGGGCTTCGCGCTCGCCTGCCTGCAGCGCGGGGACCCGGACGAGGCCGAGACCTGGCAGCGCCGCGCGGAGGCCGACGGCACCGCGCAGAAGGACCCCTTCTACAGCCCCGACCTGGGGGTACGCGCCGAGATCGCGCTCGCCCGCGGCGACACCGCGACGGGGCTCGACCTGTGGCGCCGCGCCGTCGACCGGCTGCCCGTGGCCGGCGCCCAGTACGACGGCGAGCCGTGGCACGACCCGTGGGCCCTGCAGATCCAGGCGACGGCGGTGACGGCGCACGCGTACGCGGGCCGGCTCGCACCGGTCGCCGACACGGTCGACCGACTGCGCGAGGTCCTCGCCGGACCGGCCGCCGAGCTCCTCTCGCTCCCCGTCCTCGGCACCGTGCTCCACGCGCTCGGCACGGCCGGCCTCACGGACCGCGCCCCCGAGGCCGCACGGGCGCTCGCCCTGGCCGAACGCCTGTGGGTGCTCCGCGACTTCCAGCCCACGATGTCCCCCACCCGGGCCCGCCGCGCGGCCGAACACGCGGACAGGGCGGCGTACACGGCCGCGGTGACCGAGTACGCCGCCCTGACCAGGGACGAACTGTGGGAGGCGGCCAGGGCGTCCACCTTGTAGACCGGGCGCGCCGGGGGTGGGTGACGCTTCGCCCCTACTTCGGATCGCGGTTGAACAACGCCCGCGACCAGAAGAACCCGAGCCCGGTCAGGCCCACGCACCAGGCGACCGCGAGCCACCCGTTGTGACCGATCTCCGAGCCGAGGAGCAGTCCGCGCAGCGTCTCGATCAGCGGCGTGAACGGCTGGTACTCGGCGACCGGCCGGAACCAGCCGGGCATCGCGTCGATCGGCACGAAGGCGCTGGAGATGAACGGGAGGACGATCAGCGGCATCGCGTTGTTGCTCGCCGCCTCGGCGTTCGGACTGGCCAGGCCCAACCCGACGGCCACCCAGCTCAGCGCCACGGCCACCAGCACCGTCAGGCCGAACGCCGCCAGCCACTCCAGGACCGTCGCGTCCGTGGAACGGAAGCCGATGGCCACCGCCACCGCGCCGACGACCAGTACACCGGCGACCGCCTGCAGCACGCTGCCCACGACGTGCCCGATCAGTACGGACCCGCGGTGGATGGCCATCGTACGGAAACGGGCCATGATCCCCTCCGTCATGTCCATCGTGACGGAGATCGCCGTTCCGGCCGGGACCGCGCCGATGGTCATCAGCAGGATGCCCGGCACGAGATACCCGATGTACGCGGCGCGGTCCGCGTGACCGCCGCCGATCCCCGCGCTCATCACGTCGCCGAAGACGTACACGAAGAGCAGCAGCAGAACGATGGGTGTCAGCAGGATGTTCAGGGTGAGCGAGGGATAGCGGCGGGCGTGCAGGAGGTTGCGGCGCAGCATCGTGGACGAGTCGCGCACTGCGAGGGACAGGGCGGTGCTCATCGGAGGGCCTCCTCGGGCCGGGTGGTGCGCTCGACGCCGCCGGTCAGGGCGAAGAACACGTCGTCGAGGTCGGGGGTGTGCACGGACAGCTCGTCCGCCTCGACGCCCGCCGCGTCCAGCCAGTCGAGCACGGAGCGCAGTTCGGCTTGCGTGCCGTCGCTGGGGATCCGCACCGTGAGCGCCTCGTCGTCCGTGGTGACGTCGCGGAGCGCGGCGACGGCGGCCCGGTAGCCGCCCGGATCGGTGAACCGCAGCCGCACATGGCCGCCCGGCACCAGCCGCTTCAGCTCATCGGCGGAGCCGGTGGCGGCGATCCGGCCCTCGCTCAACACGGCGATCCGGTCGGCCAGTTCATCGGCCTCGTCCAGGTACTGCGTGGTGAGGAAGACGGTGACGCCGTCGGCGACCAGCTCGCGGATCATGCGCCACATGGTGTGGCGGCTGCGCGGGTCGAGCCCGGTCGTTGGCTCGTCGAGGAAGAGGATCCGCGGGGAGCCGACCAGCGTCATGGCGATGTCGAGGCGGCGCGTCATGCCGCCGGAGTAGGTCGACGCGGGCCTCTTCGCCGCCTCGGTGAGGTCGAACCGGTCGAGCAGCTCGGCGGCCGCCCGGCGGCCCTCGCGCCGGGGCAGATGGTGCAGGTCCGCCATGAGATGCATGTTCTCCTCACCGGTGATCAGCCCGTCGACGGCCGAGAACTGCCCGGTCACCCCGATCGCCGCGCGCACGGCCTGCGGATCGGCCGCCAGGTCGTGCCCGCCGACGGAGAGCTCGCCCGCGTCGGCGGTGACGAGCGTGGAGAGAATCCTGACGGCGGTCGTCTTGCCCGCGCCGTTCGGCCCGAGCAGCGAGAACACGGACCCGGCCGGCACCGCGAGATCGATCCCGTCGAGAACGGTCTTCTCACCGAACGCCTTGCGCAGGCCCCGCGCTTCGATGGCGAGGGGCGGAGAACTGACTGTCGTGGTGGTCATGCGGCAGAGCCTGCGGCACGCCGCACTCAGCCCGGTTTCACCGTGGTTTCAGCCGGGGCGCCCGCACCTGAAACCGATGGCTCGTTCCCGCGCTCTTGCCGGAGCCGCCCGCCCGTGCTGTGATGCCAACTGCCCGTCCTCGCAACAATGTTCAACGAAGTCCAACGCAATACACCGCAGTTGCACAGACCCGAGCGGCGAGCCGCCACTCTTCCTCGACGCGCCCCAGCACAGGAGGATCCGTGCGCACCAGACGAGCCAAAAGTCTCAGAAGTTCCGAAGAATCCCGAACCCCCGGGCGTCGCGCAAGCGCAAGGCGCCTGTCCCTGCTCCTCGCCGCGGCGCTCGGCCTCAGCGCGCTCGCCGCGGCCCCGTCCGGAGCCGCCGCCGGCGCGGAAGACGACGATCCGGTCGTGGCCCACGGGCTCAAGGGCGAGTACTACACCCAGTCCGCCGCGGGCGCCTTCGACTTCGACAAGCTCAAGGCCACCGGCTTCGACCCGCAGATCGACTTCAACAGCCTGGAGTCCCGGCTCTCGTCCGCGACCGGTCAGGCGGACGACGCGAGCGTCCGCTGGACCGGAAAGCTGGTGCCGGAGAAGTCCGGGCCGACAACGTTGTCAATGATCGGTGACAACGGCTTCCGGCTCTGGGTCGACAACAAGCTGGTCATCGACCACTGGGTCGACGACTGGGACAAGGAACAGACCTCCCAGCCCGTCGACCTGACCGCGGGCAAGGCCGTCGACATCAAGGTCGAGTACTTCGAGCACTACGGCGGCTCCAACCTCCACCTGCGCTGGACCGAGCCCGGCGCGCAGAAGGAGGCCATCCCGTCCTCCGCGTTCCGGCTGCCCGACGACTGGAAGTACGACGGCGCCATCGGCACGACCGTGCTCGGCGACGGCCGCACCCTGAAGCTGGACTTCGCGCAGAAGCTCGGCGCCGTCCCCGGTGACATCGGCGATCACCTCAACGCCGTCATCGGCGGCGCCAAGTGGCCGCTCGGCAAGGTCGAGGCCGACCCCGACGACCCGCGCGCGCTGCTCGTCGGCCTCGACGAACCCGTCGTCGGCAACAAGGACGGCGACGCCTCCGGCCAGGCCGACGTCACGTACGACGGCAAGGGCGGGCTGACCGGCAGCGACGGCACGGCCGTCGGCTCCTTCTGGTCGAGCGGCCCGAACCACTCGACGCACGAGCTGACCACCAAGTGGGGCGACGACGTCACCCCGGCCAACGCCCACCGCGAGTACCCGCGCCCCCAGCTCACCCGCGACAAGTGGAAGAACCTCAACGGCAGTTGGCAGTTCGCCGCCGCCAAGGAGGGCGAGCAGCCGCCCGTCGGCAAGAACCTCGGCGAGAAGATCCTCGTGCCCTACCCCGTCGAGTCCCAGCTCTCGGGCATCGAGCGCCACGAGGACCGCATGTGGTACCGCCGCACCTTCACCGTGCCCGCCGACTGGAAGGTCGGCGACAAGCAGCGCCTCCGCCTCAACTTCGGCGCCGTGGACTGGAAGTCGGAGATCTACGTCAACGGCACGAAGGTCGCCGATCACAAGGGCGGCTACGACAAGTTCAGCGCCGACGTCACCGACGCCCTCAAGCCGGGGCGCACCCAGGAGCTGATCGTCGGCGTCTACGACCCGACCGACGCGGACAACGCCGAGAACCCGCCGATGGGCAAGCAGCGCCTCGACCCCAGCGGCATCTGGTACACCCCGTCCTCCGGCATCTGGCAGACCGTGTGGATGGAGCCGGTCGCCGCCGACCACGCCACCGACCTGATGGTGACGCCGAATGTGAAGACGGGCGAAGTGGCCGTGTCCGCCACGGGAGTTCGGGACGGCGTGCCCGTCACGGCAACCGCGTACGCGGACGGCAAGAAGGTCGCCACCGCCACCGGCACCTCCGGCTCCCCGCTCACCCTGAAGATCGCCAAGCCGCACCTGTGGTCCCCGGACGACCCGTTCCTCTACGACCTCAAGGTGAGCGTCGGAAGCGACCGGGTCGGCAGCTACTTCGGGATGCGCTCCATCTCCGTCGAGAAGGTGAACGGCACCCCGCGCACCCTGCTCAACGGCAAGCCGACGTTCCTGATGGCCACTCTCGACCAGGGCTTCTGGCCCGACGGCCTGCACACCGCGCCCAGTGACGAGGCGCTCGCTTACGACCTGAAGATGCACAAGAAGATGGGCTTCAACTCGGTCCGCAAGCACATCAAGGTCGAACCCGACCGCTGGTTCTACTGGGCCGACAAGCTCGGCCTGATGGTGTGGCAGGACATGCCCGCGATGGAGGCCGGGAAGAACCCGTCCACCGAGGCGCGCGCCGAGTACGAGCGCGAGATGAAGACGATGATCGACCAGCACATCAACCACCCGTCGGTCGTCATGTGGGTCACCTTCAACGAGGGCTGGGGCCAGTACGACGAGGGCCGCATCGCCGAGCAGGCGAAGTCCTGGGACCCGACCCGGCTGATCAACGGCCAGTCCGGGCTCAACCTCGGCCGCGACGGCGGCGCCGGCGACATCATGGACGAACACGGCTACCCGAGCCCCGCCCTGCCGCCGAAGCCCGACGGCGAACGCGCCCTGGTCGCGGGCGAGTACGGCGGCCTCGGCCTCGCGGTGCCGGGCCACGCCTGGTCGGTCCAGCAGTCCTACGTCGACGTGGACCCGGCGACGTACACGGACGACTACCTGGGGAAGCTGGACGAGGTCCACAAGCTGGCCTGCAAGGGCGGCAACGGCGCCGTCTACACGCAGATCTCCGACGTCGAGGGTGAGCTGAACGGCCTGCTCACCTACGACCGCCGTGTCGTCAAGCCCGACGTGAAGCGGGTGCACGACGCCCAGCAGGCGCTCATCCGTGACGCCTCGCAGGACACCGTGGCGAACTGCTCCTGACCCCGTACGCCCCCCCCGGGGCGGGCCCGTACCCACGGGCCCGCCCCCTTTCTCGTAGGAGGCAGCTCATGACTGTGACGCGACGCGGCGTGCTGCAGGCCGCGACGGTGGCCTGCGCGGCCACCGCGTGGGGCGGTGCGACGTCGGCGACGGCCCGCGCGGACGCGTCGGGACCGGCCGCCGACGTGTTCACGCGCCTGCCCGTCGGCAGTGTCACCGCCCGCGGCTGGCTCGCCGGCCAACTGCGGCTGGAACTCGCCGGATTGTGCGGGCGGTACGAACAGAAGTCGCACTTCCTGGACATGGACACCTGCGGCTGGATCCACCCGGAGCTCGGTGGCTGGGAGGAAGTCCCGTACTGGCTGCGGGGGTTCGTGCCCCTCGCGATCGCCACGCGCGACGCCGACGCGCTCGCCACGTGCAAGCGCTGGATCGAGCCCATCCTCGCCACACAGCAGTCCGACGGATTCTTCGGCCCGCGCGCCCTGCGCACATCGCTGAACGGCGGCCCGGACTTCTGGCCGTTCCTGCCGCTGCTCATGGCGCTGCGCACCTGGGAGGAGTACACGCACGACGAGCGCATCGTGCCGTTCCTGACCCGCTTCACGACATACATGGAGGCCCAGGGGAAGGGTGCCTTCGACAGCAGCTGGGTGTCCGTGCGCTGGGGCGACGGCATCGACACCGCGCGCTGGCTCTACGAGCGCACCGGCGACGCCCACCTCGTGAGCCTCGTCGACAAGATGCACCGCTACGGCGCCGACTGGACGGGCGAGCTCCCCACCCCGCACAACGTCAACATCGCCCAGGGCTTCCGCGAACCCGCCCAGTACGCCCAATGGGCCACTGGGGGAGGTGCGGAGCTGCGCCGCGCCACCTACCGCACGTACGACCAAGTGCTGGAGGACTACGGCCAGTTCCCCGGCGGCGGTATGGCGGGGGACGAGAACGCCAGGCCCGGCTTCGGCGACCCCCGCCAGGGCTTCGAGACCTGCGGCATCGTCGAGTTCATGGCCAGCCACGAGCTGCTCACCCGCATCACCGGTGACCCCGTGTGGGCGGACCGCTGCGAGGACCTGGCCTTCAACATGCTCCCCGCCGCCCTGGACCCGACCGGCAAGGGCATCCACTACATCACCAGCGCCAACGGCATCGACCTGGACAACTCCCGCAAGACCAATGGGCAGTTCCAGAACGGCTTCGCCATGCAGTCCTACCAGCCCGGCGTCGACCAGTACCGGTGCTGCCCGCACAACTACGGCATGGGCTGGCCCTACTTCACCGAGGAGCTGTGGCTCGCGGCCCCCGACGGCGGGCTCGTCGCCGCGATGTACGCGCCGTGCGAGGTGCGCGCCCAGGTGGGCGACGGGGTCGGGGCCACGGTGCGGGAGGAGACGGACTACCCGTTCGACGAGACGGTGACCCTGCGGATCGGCGTGGAGCGGGCCGTCGAGTTCCCGCTGCGGTTGCGCATTCCGGGCTGGTGCGAGGCGCCGCGCCTGACCGTCAACGGGCGTGCGGTGAAGGTCGCGAAGGGGCCCTCGTTCGCGGAGGTCCGGCGCACCTGGCGGGACGGCGACGAGGTGCGCCTGCGCCTGCCGCAGCGGACGTCGCTGCGCACCTGGAGCGGCAACCACGACAGCGTCAGCGTCGACCGCGGCCCGCTCACGTACTCGCTGCGGATCGGCGAGCGCTATGTGCGCACGGGCGGCGACGACACCTTCCCCGAGTACGACGTGCACGCCACCACTCCGTGGAACTACGGCCTGGTGCCCGGCGGTTCGATCACCGCACACCACAGGGAGGGGCCGCTCGCGGACAACCCGTTCACCCTCGACGGCGCGCCGCTCACGCTCACCGCCCGGGCCCGCCGGATCCCCGAGTGGATCGCCGACGAGGAGGGCGTCGTCGCACCCCTCCAGCCGAGCCCCGCGCGCAGCCGCGCGGCGGTGGAGGACGTGACCCTGGTGCCGATGGGCGCGGCCCGGCTGCGGATCACCGCCTTCCCGACGGCGGCCCCGAACGGCAGGCCCTGGACGCCGGAACCCGGGTACCACCGGGTGCTGAACCGGCACAGCGGCAAGGTCCTCGCCGTCGACGGCATGTCCACGGACAACGACGCGCGAGTCGTGCAGTTCCGCAACTCCGGCACCGGCGACCACGCCTGGCAGCTCCTCCCGGCCGGCGGTGGCGCACTGCGCATCCGCAACGGACAGAGCGGCAAGTACCTGGCGGTGAAGGGGAGTTCCACCGCCGACAGTGCCCTCGTCGTGCAGTACGAGGACGACGGCGGCGGCCGGGAGGACCTGCTGTGGGAGCGGGAGGACCAGGGCGACGGCTGGTTCCTGCTGCGCAACCGGCACAGCGGCAAGGTGCTCGGCGTCGACGGCATGTCCACCGCCGACAGCGCACAGGTGGTGCAGTTCGCCGACAACGGCACGGAGGACCACCTGTGGCGTGTGGAGTCCTGACGGTGGCCGGAGTCTTGACGGGCCGTTGGGGCACGCGAAGAATGACCAGCCATGCTGACAACGTTGTCGAGAGGTGCATGATGAGAAGGCGCAGAAGACCCGTCCGCCGCGCTCTGGGGGTGCTCGCCGGGGCGGTCGCGCTGCTCGGCGCCGGCCTCGCGGCACCCGCCGCGGCCTCGGCCCCGGCCGCGGGCGGTCAACTGACCGATCTGGTCAACCCGTTCATCGGGACGGAGAACGAGGGCAACACCTATCCGGGTGCCGCCGTGCCCTTCGGGATGGTGCAGTTCTCGCCCGACACCGGGCACAATACCGGCTACGACTACTCGGAGAACCACATCCGCGGGTTCTCCACCGTCCATCTGTCCGGTGTGGGCTGCGGACTGGGCGGTGATCTGCCGGTGCTGCCGACCGTGGGCGACATCGGGAGCACGGACTACGCCAAGTACGCGGCCGAGTTCAGCCACGACGACGAGAAGGCCTCGCCCGGCTACTACAAGGTGGGCCTGAAGTCCGGCATCGGCGCCGAGCTGAGTGCCACCAAGCGGACCGGCGTGCAGAAGTACACGTTCCCGGCCACCGACAAGGCCAACGTGATGATCAACGCCGGCCAGTCGCTGCACAAGACCGTGCACACCAAGGTCGACATCCTCGACAGCCGGACCGTGCGCACCGCCATCACCGGCAGCGGTTTCTGCCAGGACACCAAGCAGTACACGCTCTATACGATCACCAAGTTCGACCGGCCGTTCACCTCGTCCGGCACCTGGAAGGGCGACACCGTCACCGCGGGCTCCAAGGCCTCGGCCGCGGACGCCGAGCGCAACGGCGCGTACGTCCGCTTCGACACCGGCAAGGACCGCACCGTCGAGGCGACCACCGCGATCTCCTACGTGGACGCGCACGGCGCCTCGCTCAACCTCGCCAAGGAGGGCGGCCGTTCCTTCGACTCCGTGCGCGGCGCGGCGCAGGCCGCGTGGGAGGACCGGCTCGACGATGTGAAGGCGCAGGGCGGCAGCGAGACGCTGCGGCGCACCTTCTACTCCTCGCTGTACCGCTCGTTCCTCGCGCCGAACATCGGCAGCGACGTCGACGGCCGCTACACCGGCTGGGACCAGAGGATCCACCGCGCCGACGGGTTCACGTACTACCAGAACTGGTCGCTGTGGGACACCTACCGCACGCAGGCGCAGCTCCTGTCGCTGCTCGCACCGCGCGAGTCGCGGGACATGGCCCTTTCGGTGATCCGGATCGACAAGGACAGCGGCTGGCTGCCCAAGTGGGGCTACGGCACGGTCGAGACGAACATCATGACCGGCGACCCGGTCACCCCGTTCCTCACCAACGCCTACCAGCAGGGCCTGCTGAAGGGGCATGAGGAGGACGCCTACCGGGCCCTGAAGAAGAACGCCGACGGCGTGCCGCCGGCCGACTCCGCGCCCGTGGGCCGCGAGGCCAACAAGGAGTACCTGGCCGACGGGTTCGCGCCGTACATCAAGGACCGCGCGCACGTGAAGCCCGGCGACTCCGATTACGACCACGGGGCCTCGGCCACCCTGGAGTACGCCCTGTCCGACGCCATGCTCGGCCAGATGGCCAAGGAGCTCGGCCACAAGGACGACGCGAAGCGGTACGCCGAGCGGGCGCAGAACTACCGGAAGATCTTCGACGACTCGACCGGATTCTTCCGCGCACGGGACGCGTCCGGCGCCTTCACCGGGCCCGCCGACCCGGCCAAGAGCGAGGGCTTCCACGAGGGCACGTCCTGGCAGTACCAGTGGCTGGTGCCGCAGGACCTGCCCGGCATGGTCGGCCTGATCGGCGGCAAGGAGGCCGCGAACAAGCGGCTCGACTCCTTCTTCGCCTACGACCAGCTGGTGAAGGATCCTGCGAAGACCGCCCGTGAGGTGTGGGTCAACGGCCCGTACGACTACTACAACGCGGACAAGTACAACCCGCAGAACGAGCCCGACCTGATCGCGCCGTACACGTATCTCTCCACCGGCCAGCCGTGGAAGACCACCGACGTGGTGCACGCCGCGCTGACCCTGTTCACCGACACCCCGACCGGCATGACCGGCAACGACGACCTGGGCACGATGTCCGCCTGGAACGTCCTGTCGTCGATCGGGATCTTCCCGGTGCAGCCCGGAACGGACACGTGGAGCCTGTCGACGCCCGTCTTCGAGCGGGTCGACGTCACGCTGGACCGGCGCTACTACCCGAAGGGCGCGCTGACCGTCCGGGCGCCCGGCACCTCGGAGGGCAACCGGTACATCCAGTCGGCGCGGACGGACGGCGCCGCGTACGACAAGACGTATCTGACCACGGAGGATCTGCGGGGCCTGCGGAACCTGTCCTTCACCGTCGGCGGCGAGCCCTCGGCGTGGGGGACCGGTGCCGACGCGGCGCCGCCCGCCCTCAAGTGACGTAACAGACACGCCACTTGAGTGGTCCACTGAGTCACATGAGGCCCGCCTCTCCCAGAGAGGCGGGTCTTCATCAGTTGTTAACGCAGCGTGCCGTGATCGTACTTGACCGTAATCGACTGCGGGGGGTTGACTGCCCTCTCCCGTTGTCGACGCGAGAGCCCTCCATGACCTCTCTGAGTTCGGACTTGCTCGCTCCACTCGACCTGACCTTCTGGAACATCGAGACCGCCGAACACCCCATGCACCTGGGGGCGCTGGGCGTCTTCGAGGCCGAAGGGCCCGGCGCCGCCCGGCACGCCTTCGAACTGCTCGCCGCCCGCGCCGCGGGCGTGCCGGGCCTGCGCATGCGGATCGCCGGTGTGCTCGTGCCGGTCGGCGGCGCGGCCCGCGTGCCCGCCGCCGACTTCGACCCGCTCGAGCACGTGTGGCTGACCGGGCCCGTGGAGGACTTCCACGCCGCCGCCGGCGCGCTCATGGAACACCCGCTCGACCGCGGCCGCCCGCCGTGGGAGGCGCACGTACTGCCGGCCGCCGACGGCGCGTCGTTCGCCGTGCTCTTCAAGTTCCACCACGCCCTGGCCGACGGCCTGCGCGCCCTGACCCTCGCCGCCGGTGTCATGGACCCCATGGACCTGCCCGCCGGACGCGCCCCGAAGGAGACTCCCGCCCCGCCCCGCGGACTGCGTCTGCCGGTCCCCGGCATGCGCGCGATCACGCTCGGCGACCTCGACCCGCGCCGCTACGCCGACCACGTACGCACGCTGGCGGCCACCGCCACGCAGGCCGTGTCCATCGGCGCCTCCGTCGCCCGCGCCACCTGGGGCGTGCGCACGTCGCCCGCGCTCACCTCGAAGGCCAGCGGCACCCGGAGCACCGCCGGGGTCGTCCTCGACCTCGACGACGTGCACCGCATCCGCAAGACGGTCGGCGGCACCGTGAACGACGTGCTCATCGCCGTGGTCGCCGGGGCTGTGCGCCGCTGGCTCGACGAGCGCGGCGACGGCAGCGACGGCGTCGAGCCCCGCGCCCTCGTCCCGGTCTCCCGCCGCAGGCCCCGCACCGCGCACCCGCAGGGCAACCGGCTCTCCGGCTACCTGGTCCGCCTCCCCGTCTCCGAGCCCGACCCCGTCGAGCGGCTGCGCGCCGTCCGCGCGTCCATGGACCGGCACAAGGACGCCGGGCCCACGCGAGGCGCCGGCGCCGTCGCCCTGCTCGCCGACCACGTGCCACCGATCGGCCTCCGGCTCGGCGGCGGCCTCGTCGGCCAGAACGCCCGGCTGCTCTTCGACCTGCTCGTCACGAGCGTCCCGCTGCCCAGCCTCGGCCTGAAACTGGGCGGCTGCCCGCTCACCGAGGTCTTCCCGCTGGCACCACTCGCCCAGGGCCAGTCCCTGGCCGTCGCCGTGTCGACGTACCGCGGGCGCGTCCACTACGGGCTCGTCGCCGACGCGAAAGCGGTGCCGGACCTGGAGACCCTGGCCCGCGCGGTGACCGAGGAACTGACGGAGCTGCTCGAAGCCTGCGCGCTCCAGGCGTTCGGGCACGTGGGGGACGGCAGGCCCTAGGCAGGGTCCACGCCCGGCCTGCCCAGGTCCGTGCGGAGCTCGTCCAGGGTTCGGGTCAGCGCCTCGGCATTGGCCGGGGTGAACCAGGTGGTGCGGACCCGTTCGTTCGTGCCCTTCGGGGTCTCGTGGTCGCCCGCCAGCTGCTGGACGGAGCGCGCGCTGTCGCCCAGCGAACGCCCGACGTTGTGGAAGAGACCGCGGACGTACCGGTCGGCGTCCTCGGGGGCGACACCCTGCCGGGCGGCCCACTCGGTGAGCGTCGCCAGGTACCAGTAATGGGTGGTCAGGGTGGACGTCAGCGTCTGGAAGACGTCGAGCGTGGGCTCGTCGGCGACCGGCAGCGCCCCGCCGAGGCGGTCGAAGAGGCCGTCGACGGCGGGGTGGGCGGGGCAGGTCACGGTGACGGCGCCGCGCTCGCGCACGGCGGGCATCGGGATCGCGCGCACCACGGCGGCGGCGCCGAGCAGCCGGCGCACCTCGTCGATGCCGACGCCCGCCATGGCGCTGACCACGACCTTGTCCGGGCCCACCCGCAGCCCGGAGAGCGCCTCCACGCGGTCCTGAGGACGGACCGTGAGGATCACCGTCGAGCAGCGGTCGAGCACTTCCTGGTTGTCGGCGCAGACCCGCGCGTTCGCGAAGCGCTCGGAGAGCTCGGCCGCCGCCCGTGCGCCGCGCGGGGAGAGGAAGACGTCCGGCGGGTCCTCGACACCCGCGCTCAATCCGGTCACGAGGGCCCGGCCGAGCTCGCCGACGCCGATGATGCCTATGCGGTCCACTGGATGTCCTTTCACGCAGGTCTCGCGTCACGTTGGGCTCACGTCACGCAGGTCTCGCGCCACGCAGGTCTCGCGGGCGGGTCCATCCTTGATCCCCGCGGGAGCCGTGTCGACAGGGCGGTCCGCCGGTCCCGCGGCCTTCCGGCGGCGGCGTGGGCGCGTGACACCGGCCACTGAACAGGGGCCGGGGCCACCACGGGTTTGGAGACAGGCACCGCCGCTCCGTAAAATTCCGCCTTCGAGTGCTTTGGCAGCGAGCGCGGTCCGCGCGCGACGCGCGAGACCCTAGGAACGGCAGCGGCGATGACGGTGACAGACGACAACCAGGCCCCTCAGGCCTCCGTGGATCCGGAGGTCGCCTCCACGGACCCGGAGGCCGAGTTCGGTCCCGGCATCGACCCCGAGCGGCTCGCCGTCTGCCTCAGCGTGCTGGAGGAGCTCGACGAGATCGACGTCGACCACCCCGACGCGATCACCGTCCGCCGCGCCACCGCCGGCATCTACCGGACCGTGAAGCAGCGCCGCCGCCAGGAGCGCCGTGCCGCCAAGACCGCCCACGACAAGGCGGTCACCGAGGCGACGGCGACCGGCTCCGCGCAGCGCATCGACGACGAGACCGAGGGCATCCTGCCGTCCTCGCAGACCGAGGAGGGCAGGCTCGCCGGGATACTCCAGCGCCCGCGCTCCTGCTACACCTGCAAGACCCGGTACGTGGAAGTCGACTACTTCTACCACCAGCTCTGTCCCGCCTGCGCCCGCCTGAACCGGACCAAGCGCGACGCCCGCGCCGACCTCTCCGGCAAGCGCGCCCTGCTCACCGGCGGCCGCGCCAAGATCGGCATGTACATCGCGCTGCGCCTCCTGCGCGACGGCGCGCACACCACGATCACCACCCGGTTCCCCAAGGACGCCATCCGCCGCTTCAAGGCGATGGAGGACTCGGCGGACTGGATCCACCGCCTGGAGGTCGTCGGCATCGACCTGCGCGACCCGGGCCAGGCCGTCGCCCTCGCCGAGCAGGTGTCCGCCGCGGGCCCGCTCGACATTCTCATCAACAACGCGACGCAGACCGTGCGCCGCCTGCCCTCCGCCTACGCCGCCCTCGTCGACGGCGAGAGCGCGCCGCTGCCCGCGGGCGAGCTGCCGCCGCACACCGTCATCGGCGCCTTCAACTCGGGCTCCGTCGACGGCATCCAGGCGCTGCCGCTGGGCACCAGCGGCATCGACGCCCAGAAGGTCGCCGACCTCGCGCTCGTCGCGGGCAACGCGAGCGTCGAGCGGCACCTCGACGGCTCCGCCATCGACGCGGGCGGCCTCGTCCCCGACGTCGTCGAGTCCAACACCTGGGTGCAGACCATCGACCAGATCTCCCCGGTCGAGCTGCTCGAGACCCAGCTGTGCAACTACACGTCGCCGTTCATCCTGATCAGCGCGCTGCGCCCGGCGATGTCCGACGCCGCGAAGAAGGCGGAGAGCGGCCGCGCGTACGTCGTGAACGTCTCGGCGATGGAGGGTGTCTTCGGCCGCGGCTACAAGGGCGCGGGCCACCCGAACACCAATGCCGCCAAGGCCGCGATGAACATGGTGACCCGCACCAGCGCGCAGGAGATGTTCCAGGCCGACGGCATCCTCATGACCTCCGTCGACACCGGCTGGATCACCGACGAGCGCCCGCACTACGACAAGCTGCGCCTCGCCGAGGAGGGCTTCCACGCCCCCCTCGACCTGGTCGACGGCGCCGCCCGCGTCTACGACCCCGTCGTGCGCGGCGAGGCGGGCGACGACGTGTACGGCGTCTTCCTGAAGGACTACGAGCCCGGCAAGTGGTGACGCAGCCGCTGGTGGACGGCGTCGTTCGCGGCGCCGCCCGCTGAGGCCGCGCGCACCCGCGTACCGCCGTCCACAAGCAGGTCGGCGCCGGTGATCCAGGACGCCTCGTCCGACACCAGCCAGCGCACCGCGCGCGCCACGTCCTCCGGCTCCCCGATCCGCCCGGCCGGAAGGCCCGCCGCCACCGACTCCTCGGCCCGCTCCCACACGAAGCGGGCCATCTCGGTGCGCACGAGGCCGGGGGAGACGGAGTTGACCCGCACCAACGGGCCCATCTCGCCCGCCAGTTGAGCGGTCAGGTGCAGCAGCGCCGCCTTGCTGGTGCCGTACGCGCCGACGTTCGGGCCGACATGGCCCGCGCCCTCCGTGCACACATTGACGACGGCGCCGCCGTGCTCGCCCATCCACGCCCGCCACGCGCACTGCACCAGCCGCAGCGGCGCCTCCACGTTCACCGTGAACGCCGTGCGCCAGGTGTCCGGGTCGGCGTCCATGAGCGGGCCGTACGGCTGGTTGGTCGCCGCGTTGTTCACGACGATGTCGACACGCCCGAACTCCGCCATCGCCCGCTCCGTCACCTCCCACAGATGCGCCGGATCGGCCACGGACCCGGGCACACCCACGGCTCGCGCGCCGCGCGCCCGCAGCGCATCGACGGCCTCCCGCACCCCGTGCGGATCCCGGGCGGTCACGCACAACAGGGCGCCGCAGTCGGCGAGTTCCTCCGCGATCGCGCGGCCGATGCCGCGCGAGGCGCCGGTCACGACGGCCGCCCTGCCGTCGAGCACACGCGGGTGGTCCGTGGGACGCGAGGTCATGGGCGTACGGTCTCATGGGCGGCCAGTGCGTGACGATGTGTCAGCCGTGCATGGTTCGTGGCTGGTTGGTGGAGGCCGGGCTAGCGCACGTACGAGGCGTGGGCGGCCGCCACGAGTTCGAGGACCGGGCGCCAGTCCTCCATGACCCCGGCGTCCAGGCCCACGACCTTGCCCGCGTCGTCCGCGTGCCGCACCGTCACCGCGTCCTCCGCGTGCGGGTCCGCCTCGAACGCCGCCACCTCCCGCGGCGTCATCGGCCCGCCCTGAACGCCCAGCGTCAGCGCGCTCTGCGCGGACAGGCCGCGCCCCGGCTCGGTCGTCGCCAGATACCGCTTCGCCGGCACGTGCAGCCGTACGAGCCGGGCCACCCGCTCGCCGAGCAGCCCGCGCACCGCGTCCGCCGCCCGGTCCGCGTGCCCCGCGTCGTCGCCCGGGCACAGCAGATGCCCGAGGTCGTGCACGAGCCCCGCGACCTGCAACTCCTTGTCGCTCGGCCGGGAGCGGCGCAGCAGGGCCGCCGTCTGCAGCGCGTGGTCGTGCAGGTCGACGGGGTCGCCGCTGCGGTCCGGCGTGTCCCACGCGCCCCGGCAGGCGTGCAACGAGGCCATCAGTTCCTCGACGGTGCGCAGTTCGACGCGTTCCATGGACGACTCCTCCCGAAGCTCTTCCGCAGCCTGCCCGGAAGCCCACCATGGCGAACCGAGGACGAGCCGACCCACCGGTCAACAGGACGTGAACGCTGTCCCTTTTCCCCCATGGTGCAGAATTGCCCGCATGCGCCGCCTCACCCTCCCCGCTCTCCTGGTGACCCTCCTGGTCACCGTGGTGGGCGCGGCATGGGGCGGCGACTTCGGCGGCACACCCGCCGAACCGTCCCCGGCCCTCGCGTCCGTGCAGCAGCTGTCGTCGCCCGGCGGCACGACCGACTGCGACCCGCAGGGGCAGCACGCCCCCGACAGCCGCCAGGGCGTGCCCTCGCGTGGCACGAGCGCCCACGAACTCCTCGCCCCGCTCGCGTACGCGCACGGGCACGGCGTCACCGCGCCGCTCACCGGCATCGTGCCGCCGACCCCTGCGGGCCGCGGACCGCCGCCGCCCAAGGACCCGCCCACCCCGGTCGAACTGTCCGTCCTGCGCGTGTAGATGACGCCCCGCCCCACCCGTCATCACGCATTCCCCACGCACGCAAGGACGACTTCGTCATGCCCAAGAACACCACCACCGCCCGCGCCAAGCAGCGCCGCTCCGCCGCGATCGCCGCGGCCGTCGCCGTGGCCGCGATCCTCCTCGGCACCGTCTCGTACACCGCGACCAAGCCGGACGCCCGTACCGATGCCGCCGCATCCGACCAGCAGCAGGCGGACACCGCCGAGGCCAAGGACGAGCTGACCGACAAGCTCACCAAGCTCGCACGGCGCGACGCCAAGGACCCGCTCGCGCAGGGCCGCGCCGACGCGCCCGTGGTCCTCATCGAGTACGCCGACTTCAAGTGCGGCTACTGCGGGAAGTTCGCCCGCGACACCGAGCCCGACCTGGTGAAGAAGTACGTCGACGAGGGCACGCTGCGCATCGAGTGGCGCAACTTCCCGATCTTCGGCGCCGACTCGCAGTCCGCCGCGCGCGCCGCCTGGGCGGCGGGCCAGCAGGGCCGCTTCTGGCAGTTCCACAAGGCGGCCTACGCCGAAGGCGCCAAGGACAAGGGCTTCGGCGCCGACCGCCTCGACGCGCTCGCCCGCGAGGCCGGAGTGAAGGACCTCGACCGGTTCCGCACCGACCGCGAGGGCAAGGCGGCGCAGGCCGCGGTGAAGCAGGACAGCGACGAGGCGTACGCGCTCGGCGCCACCTCCACGCCGTCCTTCCTCATCAACGGGACGCCCATCGCGGGCGCCCAGCCCGAGGCCGCCTTCGAGCAGGCCATCGAGGCGGCGAAGGCGCAGTCCGCAGCGAAGTCCGGCGGCGGCAAGTGAGCGACATCGGCTACTTCGCGGCGTTCCTCGGCGGCCTGCTCGCCCTGCTCAGCCCGTGCAGCGCGCTGCTGCTGCCCGCGTTCTTCGCGTACTCCATCGACAGCCCGACCCGGCTCGTCGCCCGCACCGGCGTCTTCTACCTGGGCCTCGCCACCACGTTGGTCCCGCTCGGGGCCGCCGGCTCGTACGCGGGGCGCTTCTTCTACGGCAACCGTGACCTGCTCGTGTCCGTCGGCGGCTGGCTGATCATCGCGCTCGGCGTGCTGCAGATCGCGGGCCGCGGCTTCGCCTCCCGCCGCATGTCGGAGATCTCCGGCCGGATCCGCCCCACCAACGCGGTGTCGGTGTACGCGCTCGGGGCGGTCTACGGCCTCGCCGGATTCTGCGCGGGACCGATCCTCGGCAGCGTCCTCACGGTTGCGGCGCTCGGCGGGCACCCGGTCTACGGCGGGGCACTGCTCGCGGTGTACGCCCTGGGCATGGCCGTGCCGCTGTTCCTGCTCGCCCTGCTGTGGGAACGCTTCGACCTCGGCAAGAAGCGCTGGCTGCGCGGCCGCCCGGTCCGCATCGGCCGTTTCGAGACGCACTCGACGTCGCTCGCCTCCGGCCTGTTCTTCCTGGCGCTCGGCACGCTGTTCCTCGTCTTCGACGGGACGACGGCGCTGCCCGGGCTCCTTGACGTCGACAACTCGTTCGCCGCCGAGCAGTGGGCGCGCGGTATGGGCGACCGGGTGCCCGACCTGCTCGTCCTCGTCGTGGCGGTCGTGCTGGTGGGCGCGTTCTTCCTCGTACGGGCGCTGCGCGGGCGCGCGGAGAGCGTGCCGGTCGAGGCCGATTAGCGCCCGGCGGCAGGGGGCGAGTTGACGCCAATCTCTCGCGTCGGCCGCCCCCGCCCCACGCGCCCCGACGGCCCCGGACGACGCCTTGGGCCGCGCGGGCACAGCACGGCGACACGCCACGATGTCCTGAAGTGCCCCCGTACGAGCGAAAACCCGTCGCGCCGGGCCCGGTGGTCGTGGCTGAATGAACGCCAGGCGACCTCCGAAAGACCCAGAGATTTCAGCCCCAGTGAGCGGACCCCCGCTCATATGGTTAGGCTGTAGCCGCACGGTTACCGCAAGTGGGTCCGACACCTTGACCCATGGTGGCCGTACAGGGAGAGACCGAGAACCACGGCCGACCCCACCAGCGACAACCGGCGCCACCGCGCCCGAACTGGCCCTCTACACCAGCCCATCGGGCGCCGGACCCCGCGCGACGCTGGGCCGGAGCGCCGGAGCGGGTTACCCGACACACAAGGAGTGCGCGGTGACACCAGAGAAGACGAATCGCGAACAGAGCCCCAAGGATCGAGCAGAGCGGGCCGGCCGGCGCAGGCCGGAGAAGCTCGGCAGTCTCGACGTCTGGGCGAGGTCGGCGCCGATCCGCCTCGCGGGGTACGAGGACGATTTGGCGGAGCCGCACATTCTGCCCAGCGTGGATTGAGCCGGGTCTCTTCGTTGCGCCGTGCCGGGGCTGGGGTCGCGGGGCTCTGCCCCGGGCCCCGCGCCTCAATCTCCCCCAGCTAACGCTGGGAGGTGCCCCCTGCGGGGCTTGATTTGCCGGCGCGTCAGCCGGCAAACACCCGTTGCCCGTCCACGAAGGTCTGCTCGACCCTCGTCGAGCCGATCTCCTCCGGCGGGCCCGCGAACGGGTCCCGGTCCAGGACCGTCAGGTCCGCCAAGTAACCCGCCGCGATCACCCCCGTCTCCGCGTCCAGATGGTTCACGTACGCGCTGCCGGAGGTGTACGCCGTCAGCGCGTCCGCGAGGCCGATCCGCTGCTCCGGCAGGAACACCGGAGTGCCGGCGGGCGCGTCCGGCAGTACCCGGTTCACCGCCACATGGATCCCCTGCAAGGGATCCGGGCTGCTCACCGGCCAGTCGCTGCCCGCCGCGAGCGTCGCCCCGGCCCGCAGCAGCGCCGCGAACGGGTACTGCCGCGCCGAGCGCTCCGCCCCGAGGAACGGGATCGTCAGGTCGTCCATCTGCGGCTCGTGCGCCGCCCACAGCGCCTGCGTGTTCGCCGTCGCGCCCAGCTCCCGGAACCGGCCGATGTCATCGGGGTGCACCACCTGGAGATGCGCGAGGTGCGGGCGCGTATCCGTCCAGCCATTGGCCTCCCGTGCCGCTTCGACGGCATCGAGTGCCTCGCGGACGGCCCGGTCGCCGAGCGCGTGGAAGTGCACCTGGAAACCGTGGGCGTCCAGTTCGGTCACGTACTTCTTCAGCGCCTCGGGCGGTACGAAGCTGATCCCGCTGTTGTCCGAGCGGCAGCCGCAGCCATCGAGATACGGGCCGAGCAGTGCCGCCGTGCCGTTCTCCGCGACGCCGTCCTGCATGATCTTCACGGTCGTCGAGCTGAGCCGGCCGCGGGTGCCGGCCGCGCGCCGCGCGAGGAGTTCCTCGATCTGTTCGGTGCCGCGCGCCCGGTCCCACCACAGCGCGCCCACGACTCGCGCGGTGAGCCGCCCGTCGTCGGCGCAGGCCAGATACGCGTCCGTGGGGTCGGTCAGATTGGCGTGATCGCCGAGGATGGCGTCCTGCCAGGCCGTGACGCCGAGGGAGTGCAGGTGCTCCTGGGCGCGGAGCAGCCCCGCGATCCGCTCCTCGCGGGTGACCGGCGGGAGCAGCCGTCCGACGAGGTTCGCGGCGCCCTCCTGGAGCATGCCCGTCGGCACGCCGTCCGCGTCGCGCTCGATACGGCCGTCCGACGGGTCGGGGGTGCGGGCGTCGATCCCGGCGGTCCGCAGGGCGCGCGAGTTGACCCAGGCCCCGTGGTGGTCGCGATTGACCAGATACACCGGCCGGTCCGGCACCAGGGCGTCCAGCTCGGCCGCCGTCGGCAGCCCGCCGGGGAACGCCTCCATCGCCCAGCCGCCCCCGGTGATCCACTCGGCGTCCGGGTGCGCGCTCGCGTACGCGGCGATCCGCTCCCGGTACTCGGCGAGCGTGGTGAAGCCGCTCAGGTCGCACTGGCCCATCTCCATGCCCGCCCCGACGGGGTGCGCGTGCGCGTCCTGAAAGCCGGGGACCAGCAACTTCCCCTTCAGGTCGACGACTTCGGTGCGCGGGCCGATGAACTCGCGCACCTCGTCATGGCCGACGGCGACGATCCACTCGCCCCGCACCGCGACGCTCGTGGCGCGCGAGCGGGAGGGGGAGCCGGTGTGGACGGGACCGCCGGTGAGGACGAGGTCGGCGGGTGCGGGCATGGTCTCAACTCCTGGTACGTGTACGGGTGTTACAGGGGTGTGGTCAGGTGGCCGTCGGCCCGGCCAGTTCGACGGCATCGGCGTCCGTGCCGCGCCCGGTCCTGAAGTACGGGGAGCGGCGCCCGTACTTGGCGACGGCGGCCATCGCCAGACCGGACACCACGATCGTCGCGGGCACCGCCAGCATGAACCAGCCGTTGTCCGGCGACAGTTCGAGGTGGTCGCTCATCGTCGCGTACGAGTACGCCAGGTACGCCCCGATGCCGAGCAGGGTGAGCGCGCTGAGCCCCGGCACGACGACCGCGCGCACCGCCTCCCGGGGTGCGGTGCGCAGCAGCGCGCGGAAGCGGACCGAGCAGGCGAGGGCCGTGAGGCCGTAGTAGAGGGCGACGGTGAGCCCGATGGAGTTCACCGCGGCGAGGATCATCTCGTTCAACTTCGGTATCGCCAGGGCCAGCAGGGCGACCGCCGCCGCGATCGACATCACGACGACGGTGCCTGCGGCGGGCGAACCGTAGCGGGGGCTCACCCGCGTCCAGATCCGCCCCATCGTGCGGTCCCGGCCCATCGCGAGGAGTCCGCGGGCCGTCGGGATCACGCTGGCCTGCAGGGACGCCACCGCAGAGAAGAGCAGTGCGAGCAGCGGCAGGCTGGCGACCGGCTCGTCGGCGAGCTTCGCGCCGAGGTAGGTGAGGGCCTGCGGGCCCTGCTCGACCAGTTCGGGCAGGGACATCTCGCGCTGGAAGGCCACGGAACCGTAGAGGAAGAGCCCGAGCATCGCGAACAGGGCGATCAGTCCTCCGCGGCCCGCGTCCCGCACGTCCTTCGTCTCCTCGGTGACCGTGAACGCCGCGTCCCAGCCCCAGTAGAAGAACACCGCGAGGACCAGGCCCTGTGCGAAGGCGGTGCCGTCGTGGATGGCGAAGGGGTTGAACCACGACCACTGGAAGGCGTGCGAGCCGGTGACCAGGGACCAGCCGCAGAACCCGAGCAGCACGACGTACTCGAACCCGAGCAGCCACGCCTGGAGGCGGGTCGCCTTGCGGACGCCGGTCACCGCCGTGATCGTGACGGCGGTGAGCACGAGCAGGCCGACGACGGTCGAAAGCGCCGTCGAGTTCGGGTCGAGGTCGAGGCCGAACAGGGTATGCAGCCGGGCCTTGTTGGCGAACTGCAGGAAGACGGACCCCGTCACGGCGCTCGTGTACGCCATGAAGACCAGCGTGCCGACGAGGGTGACCCAGCCCGTGAGGAAGCCCAGCCAGGGGCCGAGGGAGCCGCCCACCCAGACGTAGCCGCTGCCCATGTTCGGTTCCTGGCGGTTCAGGCGGGCGTAGGCCACCGCGATCCCCAGGATCGGCAGGAACGCGACCAGCAGGACCGCCGGGGCGTGCAGCCCGACCGTCGCGGCGAGGGAGCCCATCCCGATGCCGATGCTGGTGGTCGCGGCGGTGCTGGACGCGGCGATGGCGATGCCGTCGACGACACCGAGGGAACGGCGCAGGCCTGGTGGTTCGCTTCTCATGGTCGATCTCCTGACGGCAGGGAGGCAGGGGAGAGGGAGGTGCGCGAGGGGCGGTGACCGCGATCAAATCGGGCTTGTCAGCTTGCGTCAATGGTGTTGTCATAAGCCGGACGTGCTGGGCGAGGGAGGGCGGACAGCCATGTCGGAGGGGCGGATTCCGGAGGAGCGGCGGCGCCGCAAGCCGACGAAGTCGGGGGTGCTGCTGTCGGAGGACGTGATCGTCGACTGCGCGCTGCGCCTGGTCGGACAGCACGGCCCCGACGCGCTGAGCGTGCGCCGTCTCGGCGCGGCCCTGGGCTGCGATCCGAGCGCGCTGTACCGCTACTTCCACAGCACGGACGATCTGCTGCTCGCCGTCTCCGACCGGATCATCGGCGAGGCCATGGACGGCTTCGAGCCCGAGCGGATGACCTGGCGCGACGGGCTGCGCGAGTTCGCCCTGCGCATCCATCGCGGGTATCGCGCGCACCCGCGGGTGGCGGCCCTCGCGGCGTACCGGGTCACGCGGCGCGCGCACGAGTTCCGGGCCGTCGACGCGGGTATCGGCCTGCTCCGCCGGGCCGGCTTCGGGGCGGAGGACGCGGTGCGGCACTACTCGGCCTTCGTCGACACCGTCCTCGGCCACGCGGCCCTGGACGCCGCGTACCTGGCGCTGCCCGCGGAGCGGCGGGAGGCGGACGACCGGGCGTGGACGGGGGAGTACGCGAACCTGCCGGCGGAGTCGCATCCCCAACTCGGCGAGGTGCGGGAGCACTTGCCGCTGATGGCGGGGAGCTCGTTCGAGGTGGCGTTGGAGCTGTTGCTGACGGCGGTGGAGGTGGCGGCTTCGGAGTGAGGGCGTGCGAAGGCCCCACGCCCGCGGCAGGCGTGGGGCCTTCGTGAACGTCGCGTCGCCGGTCTCAGAGGTGCTTGCCGAAGAAGTCGACGAGCTTGGCGGTGGCCTGGGTGACGGCCTCTTCCATGTCGTACAGGTCGACGTGTGTCGCGCCGGGCACGGTGAACAGTTCGGCGGTGGGTCCCGCCTTCTCCACCGCGTCCTGGCTGAAGGCGAGCGTGGCGGCCTCCGTGCCCGCGATCATCAGCAGCGGACGCGGGGCGATCCTGTGCACCTCGGCGTAGGCGTCGAACTGGGCCAGCTGATCGGCGCTGCGCAGCGCGTAGGCGCCGATCGAGCGCGGGTGCTGGGCGCGCGGCGTCCTGTAGTAGTCGAAGAACTCCCGGACGGGCGCGGGCGTCGACTCGTCCACCGCGTCCGGCAGTACGGGCACAAGTCGCACCGGTTCGCCCGCGGCCTCCTCGGTGCGGGCCTTCCCGGACCGGGCGACGAGTTCCTCGAAGCCCTCCGGGTCGGCGGAGTGGAAGAAGCCGGGCACGTCCGCCGCGCTCACGGTGGCGACCGCCTTCATCCGGTGATCGGTCTGCGCGGCGTACGGGGCGTAGCCGCCGGAGCCGCAGATCCCGAGGACGCCGATGCGCTCGGGGTCGACGTCCTCGCGGGTGGTCAGGTACGTGACGGCGTTGCGGAAGTCCTCGGCGCGCTGGAACGGGTTCTCCAGAGCACGCGGCAGGCCCTCGCTCTCGCCCTGGTGGGCGGCGTCGAAGGCGAGCGCGAGGTAGCCCGCGTCGGCGAGCCGCTGGGCGTAGAGGGCCGCGGTCTGCTCCTTGACGCCGGTCGTGGGGTGACCGACCACGACGGCGGCGCGGCGTTCGCCGTCCGGGCGGACGACGGGGGAGTAGAGGTGCCCCGCGAGTTTCATTCCGCTGCTGAGGAATGCGACGTCGGTCTTCATTTCTGTTTCCTCTTTCGAGTCGATGCGAGCCAATGCGCCGATACCGGGTGGCGACATGGAGACGGTCACACGCACCGCACGGGCACACAATGGGCCTTTTCGGGCCTGGGACAGCGGTGTCCTGGGACAGAACCGTCCCCCTCACGGAGGGGCCGCCCCCTGGCACACTTCAGACATGAGCGGTGACAAGCACCCCAACGAACTGGGCGCGTTCCTGAAGGCCCGCAGGGCCGAGCTGAGCCCCCGGACGGTCGGCCTGCCCGATCCCGGGGTGAAGCGCCGTGTCAAGGGGCTGCGCCGTGAGGAGGTGGCCTTGCTCGCCTCCATCAGCACCGACTACTACACCCGCCTCGAGCAGGGGCGCAGGCAGGCGTCGGGCCCGGTGCTCGACATCCTCGCGCAGGTCCTGCACCTCGACGACGAGGAGCGGGCGTATCTCTTCGAACTGGCGGGGAGGACGACCGCGGCCCGGCCCCGCAAACAGTCCGCGCAACAGGCGCAGCCCCAACTGAGGCGCGTCATCGACGAACTCACCACGACACCGGCGATGGTCCTCGGCCGACGTATGGACATTCTGGCGTGGAATCCGATGGCGGCCGCACTGCTCGTCGATTTCTCGGCGGTCCCGGAGAAACGCCGAAATTACATCTGGCTGTTGTTCACGGACCCGAAGATGAAGTCGGTGCACGCGGAATGGGAGAGGACCGCACGTTCCTGTGTCGCGATGCTGCGCAAGGAGGCGGGGCGCAATCCGCAGGACCAGCGGATGGCCCAGCTGATCGGTGAGCTGTCGATGCGGGACGAGGACTTCCGTCGCTGGTGGGGCGACCACCGAGTGGCCTCGCTCGGCCGTGGCAGCAAGGTCCTGCACCACCCCGTGGCCGGCGAACTCACCCTGGACTGGGACGCCCTCGCCTGCGCCACGGACCCCGACCAGCAACTGGTCGTCTGGACGGCGGAGCCGGGCACGCCGTCGCACGACGGGTTGCGCATCTTGGCGTCGTGGTCGACCACGACGAGCCCCGCCGGAGGGGCGAGCGCGCGCTAGGGGGACCGTCGGGGCGCGGGGGCGTCAGTCCAGCTGGCCCCGCAGCCACTCCTCCACCTCGCCCACATGCGCCGCGGCGGCGGCCCGTGCCGCCTCCGGGTCGTGGGCGGTCAGGGCGCGGAGGATGCGGGCGTGTTCGCGGCGGGTGCGTTCGAAGGCGCCCTCCTGTTCGTAGCCGCGCCACACGCGGGCGCGGAAGGTCCGGGAGGACAGGCCTTCCAGGATCGCCGCCATCGTGTCGTTGCCCGCGGCCGCCGCGATCGTCCGGTGGAACGCGAGGTCGTGCGAGAGGATCTCGTCCGGGTCGTCCGTCGCCTCCATCGCCGCCAAGTGGTCTTCCACCTCGGCGAGTTGAGCGCGGGTGATGCGGGCCGCGGCGAGCGCCGTGGCCGTCGACTCCAGGATGCGGCGCACCTCCAGGAGTTCCACCAGTCCAGGCCCGCGCGACAGGTCGGCGACCACCCCGAACGTCTCCAGGAGGTCGCCGGCCTCCAACTGCGTGACGTAGATGCCTGATCCGTGCCGTGCCTCCAGGGCGCCGAGCACCGTGAGCGCCCGGATCGCCTCCCGCATGGAACTGCGCGAGATGCCGAGCTGCGCCGCCAGGTCCCGCTCGGTGGGCAGCCGTTGGCCCGGCTGCAGCTCGCCGCTGCCGATCATCGCCTTGAGCTGTTCAATGGCCCGCTGGGTGACGGTGGCCTTCTGCATGCCGCGCAGTGTAGCCAGCCGGGTGGTCGGACCACTAGCGGGAAAGTCGGACCTCTTCACGGAGTCGGGCCCAGTAAATACCCAGAAAACTTGGGTACGAAGGGTGTTGGGGCGGCGAAGTGGTCTGATAAATATCTCGGCGCGGGCCGGATCCGGAGGGGTGGAGACCGGCCGCGCCCATGACTTCAGGAGCCGAGGAGCAGTCCGATGACTGGCACCACGATGGACTCGAAGGGGACGACCAGGAGGAACGGGGCGGCACGCGCCCGCAGTTCCCGAAGGCGAGGGCTGGGCGCCGTGGCCCTGTTCGGCTGCGCCGCGCTCGCCCTCGCCGCCTGCGGCAGCACCAAGGACACCGCCGCCGGAGCGGGCGGTGGCGGTGGTGGAGGCGGCGACGGCAAGGGCAAGGTCGGCGTCGTACTGCCGCTGCTGACCTCGCCGTTCTGGCAGTCGTACAACGACTACGTGCCGAAGATGGCGAAGTCCGAGGGCGTCGACGCGCTGAAGACCGTCAACTCCAACAGCGACCCCTCGCAGCAGATCACGGACATCAACAACCAGCTCAACCAGGGTGTCAAGGGCCTCGTCGTCGCACCGCTCGACAGCGCCGCCATCGGCGCCGGGCTCGACCAGGCCGAACGCAAGGGCGTGCCGGTCGTCGCCGTGGATGTCGCGCCCGACAAGGGCAAGGTCGCCATGGTCGTCCGCGCCAACAATGTCGCGTACGGCAAGAAGGCCTGCACCTACCTCGGTGATCACGTGAAGTCGGGAAAGGTCGTCCAGATCATGGGTGACCTCGCCTCCGTGAACGGGCGCGAGCGCTCCAAGGCGTTCCGGGACTGCGTCAAGGAGAAGTATCCGAAGCTGAAGGTCCTGGAGATCCCGGCGAAGTGGGAGTCGGACACCGCCGCCTCCAAGCTCGACACCCTCCTCAACGCCAACCCCGACATCAAGGGCATCTACATGCAGGCGGGCGGCGTCTATCTCGCGCCGACCCTGCAGACCCTCAAGTCCAAGGGAATGCTGGAGAAGGCGGGATCCGCCAAGCACATCACGATCGTGTCGAACGACGGCATCCCGCAGGAGTTCGACGCCATCCGCAAGGGTCAGATCGACGCGACGGTCTCGCAGCCCGCCGACACGTACGCCAAGTACGGCATGTACTACATCAAGGCGGCCATGCAGGGGAAGAAGTTCAAGCCCGGACCGACCGACCACGGCTCGAAGATCGTGAAGCTGCCCAGCGGCACCCTCGAGGACCAGCTGCCCGCCCCGCTGGTCACCAAGAAGAACGTCGACGACCCCGAGCTGTGGGGAAACACCGTCAAATGACCGCCGCCACCCCGCCCTTGGTCGAGGCCCGCGGCATCGTCAAGCGCTACGGGCCCACGGTCGCCCTCGCCGACGGCCGGCTCACCGTGCGCGCCGGCGAGTCCCACGCGCTCGTCGGGCGCAACGGCGCGGGCAAGTCCACGCTCGTCCAGGTCCTCACCGGACTCCAGGCCGCCGACGAGGGCACGCTCACCTTCGACGGGCGGCCCGCACCCGCGCTCGGCGACCGCGAGGCCTGGCGTGCCAAGGTCGCCTGCGTCTACCAAAAGCCCACCGTCATCCCCGAGTTGACCGTCGCGGAGAACCTGTTCCTGAACCGGCAGCCCGGTTCCCGGCGCGGCTTCTTCAGCTGGAAGAAGCTCGACGCCGAGGCCGGCGAACTGCTCGACACCTGGGACGTTCGCGTCGACCCCGGCGCGCGCACCGCCGACCTCAAGGTCGAGGACCGGCAAATGGTCGAGATCGCACGGGCGTTGAGCGGCGGCGCCCGCTTCATCGTGCTCGACGAGCCGACCGCGCAGCTCGACAACCGCGAGATCGAGCGTCTCTTCGCCCGCATGCGCGCCCTCCAGGACTCCGGCGTCACCTTCCTGTTCATCTCGCACCACCTCCAGGAGGTGTACGAGGTGTGCCAGACGGTCACCGTGCTCCGCGACGCCCGCTGGATCACCACCGCTCCCGTCGCCGAACTGCCCCGGCCCGCCCTCGTCGAGGCGATGGCGGGGGAGGCGGTCGCGGAACAGGCGGCGGCAGCGGCGGAGGCCGTCGTCGAGCAGGCCGCCGAGGAGGCCGTCGAGCCCGTCGTGCTCGAGGTCGCAGGCCTCACATCGGAGACGTACGAGGACGTGGAGCTGACCGTGCGGCGCGGCGAGGTCGTCGGGCTCGCGGGCTCCAGCGGCAGCGGCAAGATCGCCCTCGCGGAGTCCCTCGCCGGACTGCACACACCCACATCCGGCACCGCCCGGCTCGACGGGCGTCCGCTGCCCTTCGGAGACGTGTCCGCCGCGCTCGCCGCGGGGGTGGGGTGTGTGCCGCGCGACCGGCACGACCAGGGTCTCGTCACCGGGATGTCCATCGGCGACAACTCCACGCTGTCGGTGCTCGGGCGGCTCGGCCGGCGCGGATTCATCGGCACGGAGAGCCGCCGACGGTTCGCCCGTGAGCTGATCGAGCGGCTCGACATCCATGCGGAGGGGCCCGACCAGCCGGTCTCCGACCTGTCCGGCGGCAACGCGCAGAAGGTGGTGATGGCCCGAGCGCTCGCCTCCGACCCGCGGCTGCTCGTGCTCATCAACCCGACCGCCGGGGTCGACGTGAAGTCGAAGGAGTCGCTGCTGCGGAGGGTCGACAGCGCGCGGGACGACGGCACGGCGGTGCTCGTCGTGTCGGACGAGCTCGACGACCTGCGGCGCTGCGACCGGGTGCTTGTGCTTTTTCACGGGCGGGTGGTTGCGGAGCATGTCGCGGGTTGGGCGGACCATTCGCTGATCGCGTCGATCGAAGGGGTTTCCAGTGACGTCCACCCGTAAAGTTGCGGTCACTCCGGTGCCCAGGCCTCGGGGCTCTGCCCCGGACCCCGCTGGCTCTCGTCCAACAGCGGGGCTCAAAAGTGCCAAGGGCGTCCTGCTGCGCCGTGCACGCGAACTCGCCCTCGTCCCCGCCCTGTTGCTGCTCCTCGTCCTCGGTGCCGTGCTCAACGACTCGTTCCTGACCGAGCAGAACATCATCTCCATCCTCGGCTCCTCCGCCGCCCTCGCGATGGTGGTGCTCGCCGAGTCGCTCGTGCTCATCAGCGGCAAGTTCGACCTGTCGCTGGAGTCGGTCGTCGGTATCGCGCCCGCCTTCGGCGCCCTGCTCGTGCTGCCCGTCGCGCAGTCCGGGTTCGGGACCGAATTCCCCGTCGCCGTCTCGCTGTTGGCGGTGCTCGTGGCCGGGGCCTGCATCGGCGCGTTCAACGGTGTGCTCGTCGTCAAGCTGAAGCTCAACGCGTTCATCGTGACGCTCGCGATGCTGATCGTGCTGCGCGGACTGCTCGTCGGCGCGACCAAGGGCAAGACGCTGTTCGGGATGCCCGACGCGTTCTTCGCGCTCGCCACCTCCACGTTCCTGCGCATCCCGATGTCGGTGTGGTTCGCCGCCGTCGCGTTCGGGATCGCGGGGCTCGTCCTCAAGTACCACCGCGTGGGCCGCGCCCTGTACGCGATCGGCGGCAACGCCGAGGCCGCGCGCGCCGCCGGCATCCGGGTCGAGCGCGTCATGCTCGGTGTCTTCGTGGTCGCGGGTGTCCTCGCCTCCGTCGGCGGCATCATGCAGACCGGATACGTGGGTGCCATCAGCGCCAACCAGGGCAACAACATGATCTTCACGGTGTTCGCCGCCGCGGTCATCGGAGGCATCAGCCTCGACGGCGGCAAGGGCACCATGTTCGGCGCCCTGACCGGCGTGCTGCTGCTCGGTGTCGTACAGAACATGCTGACCCTCGCCCAGGTGCCGTCCTTCTGGATCCAGGCCATCTACGGCGGAATCATCCTGCTCGCCCTCATGGTCGCCCGTGTCACCACCGGCCGCGCCCAGGACTGACGCCGCCCGCCCACGCCCCCGCCCGAAAGGCAGCACGTGTCCTCCACCTCGCCCCGTGTCACCGCCGTCGACACGTACGACATCCGGTTCCCGACCTCCCGGGAGCTTGACGGCTCCGACGCCATGAACCCCGATCCCGACTACTCCGCCGCGTACGTCGTGCTGCGCACCGACGACCCGGACGGGCACGAGGGGCACGGATTCACCTTCACCATCGGGCGCGGCAACGACGTCCAGGTCGCCGCGATCCGCGCGCTGAGCCACCACGTCGTGGGCCGCCCGCTCGACGCGCTGTGCGCCGACCCCGGAAGCCTCAACCGCGACCTGATCGGCGACAGCCAACTGCGGTGGCTCGGGCCCGAGAAGGGCGTGATGCACATGGCGATCGGCGCCGTCGTCAACGCGGCCTGGGACCTCGCCGCCAAGCGTGCCGCCAAGCCGCTGTGGCGGCTGCTCGCCGAGGCCGAGCCCGAGTGGCTGGTGTCCCAGGTCGACTTCCGCTACATCGCCGACGCGCTCACCCCCGAAGAGGCCCTGGAGCTGCTTCGGGCGGGACGGCAGGGCGCCGCCGACCGCACCGCACGCCTCGTCGAGCGCGGCTACCCCGGCTACACCACCTCGCCCGGCTGGCTCGGCTACAGCGACGAGAAGCTCACCCGCCTCGCCCGGCAGGCCGTCGCCGACGGCTTCACCCAGATCAAGCTGAAGGTCGGCGCCGACCTCGACGACGACATCCGCCGCTGCCGCACCGCCCGCGCGGTCGTCGGCCCCGACATCCGCATGGCCGTCGACGCCAACCAGCGCTGGAACGTCGGCGACGCCGTCCAATGGACCAACGCCCTCGCCGAGTTCGCGCCCTACTGGGTGGAGGAGCCCACCAGCCCCGACGACATCCTGGGGCACGCCGCCATCCGTCGCGGAGTCGCACCCGTGAAGGTCGCCACCGGCGAACACGTGCAGAACCGCGTCGTGTTCAAGCAGCTCCTCCAGGCCGGCGCCATCGACATCCTGCAGATCGACGCCGCACGCGTCGGCGGTGTCAACGAGAACCTGGCGATCCTGCTGCTCGCCGCGAAGTTCGGCGTCCCCGTGTGCCCGCACGCGGGCGGCGTCGGCCTGTGCGAACTCGTCCAGCACCTGTCGATGTTCGACTACGTCGCACTGTCCGGCACCACCGAGGACCGTGTCATCGAGTACGTCGACCATCTGCACGAGCACTTCGTCGACCCGGTCGTGATCCGCCAGGGCCACTACGCCGCCCCGACGGCCCCCGGCTTCTCCGCGACCATGCACGCCTCGTCCATCGCCGAATTCACCTACCCGGACGGCGAGTTCTGGGTGAAGGACCTCGCCACCGAACCGAACGGAGCCGCCGCATGAGCGATGCCAGTGTCCTGAACGTGAAGGACTTCGCAGGCCTGAAGGCCCTCGTCACCGGCGGCGCCTCCGGCATCGGCCGCGCCACCGCGGAGCTGCTCGCCGAGCGCGGCGCCGAGGTCGCCGTGCTCGACCGCGACATCACCGACGTGGAGAAGCCACTGCGCGGATACGCCGCCGATGTCACCGACGACACCGCCGTGCGGGCCGCCGTGGCCGCGGCCGTCGGGGACCTCGGCGGACTCGACGTCCTCGTCAACAACGCGGGCATCGGCGCCCAGGGCACCGTCGCCGACAACGACGACGCCGAATGGCACCGCGTCCTCGACGTCAACGTCGTCGGGATGGTCCGCGTGGCACGGGCAGCGCTCCCCGCGCTGCGGGACTCCGAGTCCGCCGCGATCGTCAACACCTGCTCCATAGCCGCCACGGCGGGACTCCCGCAGCGGGCCCTGTACGCGGCGTCCAAGGGCGCCGTCCTCTCCCTCACCCTCGCGATGGCCGCCGATCACATCCGCGAGGGCATCCGCGTCAACTGCGTCAACCCCGGCACCGCCGACACACCCTGGGTCGGCCGCCTCCTCGACAAGGCCGACGATCCGGCCGCCGAACGCGCCGCCCTCGAAGCCCGCCAGCCCACCGGTCGCCTGGTCTCCGCCGCCGAAGTCGCGGGCGCCATCGTCCACTTGGCGAGCCCGCTGTCCGGCGCGACGACCGGCACGTCCATAGCCGTGGACGGCGGCATGCAGGGGCTGCGCCTGCGCCCCGTGGAACAGTGACCCGCATGCGCACCCGCACGCTCGGCCGCACCGACGTCCCGGTCAGCGCGCTCGGCTTCGGCGGCGCGGCCATCGGCAACCTCTACACACCCGTCCGCGACGACGAGGCCCACCTCGCTCTGGACGCCGCGTGGGAGGCGGGCCTGCGCTACTTCGACACCGCGCCGCACTACGGCCTCGGCCTCTCCGAGCGCCGGATCGGGGAGTACCTGCGCGGCCGGCCCACGGGCTCGTACACCCTGTCCACGAAGGTCGGCAGGCTCCTCGAACCGTACGACGGGGGTGGCGACGACAGCGCCCACGGCTTCGCCGTGCCCGCCACCACGCGCCGGGTGTGGGACTTCAGCGCGGCCGGGGTGCGCCGCTCCATCGAGGAGAGCCTCGGCCGGCTCGGCCTCGACCGGATCGACGTCGCCTACCTCCACGACCCCGACGACCACGCGAAGGAGGCGTTCGGCGAGGCCTACCCCGAGCTGGAGCGGCTGCGCGGCGAAGGGCTCGTCGGTGCCATCGGCGCGGGCATGAACCAGTCCGCGATGCTCACCCGCTTCGTCCGTGACACCGACGTGGACGTGGTGCTGTGCGCCGGCCGCTACTCCCTGCTCGACCAGCGGGCCCTGAAGCAGCTGCTGCCCGCCGCCACCGAACGCGGCGTGTCCGTCGTCATCGGCGGCGTCTTCAACTCCGGACTGCTCGCCGATCCCAAACAGGGCGGCACCTTCGACTACGCCCTCGCCCCGCCCGAGGTCCTCTCCCGCGCCCGCCGCTTCCAGGACCTCGCCGAACGTCACGGCACCACGCTGCGCGCCGCCGCGCTGGCCTTCCCGTTCGGCCACCCGGGCGTCACCAGCGTGCTCGTCGGCACCCGCTCGGCGGCCGAAGTCGCCGACACGGCAAGGCAGTTCGCCGCCGAGGTCCCCGCCGCGTTCTGGCAGGAGGCCCGAGACCAGCACCTCCTCCCGGCCGACGTGCCCGTCCCCGCTGAACAGGAGCCGCACACGTGAGAATCGCCCTGCACACCAAGGTCCGCGCCGACCTGATCGACGCGTACGAGGCCGCCCATCGCGAGGTGCCGGAGGAGCTCGTCGCCGCGATCCGCGCGGCGGGGGCCCGGCAGTGGACGATCTGGCGCAGCGGCACCGACCTGTTCCACGTCATCGAGTGCGAGGACTACGCCCGCATGCTCGCCGAACTCGAGAAACTGCCCGTGAACATCGCCTGGCAGGCCCGCATGGACGAACTCCTCGACGTCGCCCACGACTACTCCGCAGAAGGCACCGACGCCGGACTGCCCGTCGTGTGGGAGCTGCCGTGACCCCCGGAATCGTCGACGCGCACCACCACGTCTGGGACCTGTCCGTACGCGACCAGGACTGGATCACCGGCCCCGAACTCGCCCCGATCCGCCGCACGTTCACCCTCGACGAGCTGGCCCCCGAGCTGCGGGCGGCCGGCGTCGAGGCCACCGTGCTCGTGCAGACGGTGACCGTCGCCGAGGAGACGCCCGAGCTCCTGGCGCTCGCCTCGCGCAGCGGCCTCGTCGAGGGCGTGGTCGGCTGGACCGATCTCACCCGGCCCGACGTCCGCGACACCCTGGAGCGGCTGCGCGAGCTGCCCGGCGGGCGGCACCTGGTCGGCATCCGGCACCAGGTGCAGGGCGAGAGCGACCCCGAGTGGCTCCTGCGGCCCGACGTGCGGCGCGGGCTCGCCGCCGTCGCGGACGCCGGGCTGGTCTACGACCTGGTGGTCCTGCCGCACCAGTTGCCGGCCTGCGTCAAGGCCGCCGCCGAGCATCCCGGACTCACCTTCGTCCTCGACCACTTGGGCAAGCCGCCGATCGCGGCGGGGGAGCTGCTCCCCTGGCGGGACGACGTGCGCGCGCTCGCCGCTCTGCCCAACACCGTCTGCAAACTCTCCGGCATGGTCACCGAGGCCGACTGGGCGGACTGGACGGTCGACCATCTGCGGCCCTACGCGGACACGGTCGTCGACGCCTTCGGCCCCGCCCGCGTGATGTTCGGCTCCGACTGGCCGGTGTGCACGCTCGCGGCGACGTATCAGCAAGTGCTTGGCGCGGCACGGGAGTTGGTCGGCGGCGCGGACTCGCACGTCTTCGGGGAGACCGCCCGCCGTGTCTACCTCAGCCGGGTCGGCGGCAGGAACTCCCGTACGTAGGTCCGCTCCCACCACGCCCCCGTCTCCCGCAGCTCCCGCCAGGACGTGAAGCGGTAGCGGTACACGCGCGCCCGGATGTGCACGGGCGGCGCGTCGGCCGGGAAGGGGGAGCGGCGCAGCAGCCGCAGGGTGTCCCGATCGCCCTCCAGGAGCCGCTCGACCAGGCCCTGGAACCACGACCGGGCGTAGGCGGGGGACAGTGCGGCGAACCACATCATCCAGTCGAGCCGCAGATGGTACGGCGCGAACTGGCGGGGCAGGCGGCGCGGATCGCCCGGCTTGCCCTTGAACTCGTAGGCCAGCCAGCCCGATTCGGGGCGCGGCACCTCGTCCGTCGTGCCCTCGATCACGATCTCCTGGCGGACCCGGCCGACCGAGCCGAACGCCCCGTACGTGTTGACCAGGTGCAGGGAGTCGTACGAGCGGTTCATGGACTGGCGGGGCGAGAGCAGATTGCGCACCGGCCGGTAGCTGAGCGCCGCGACCGCCGCCGTGAGGGCGATGACCACCACCTCGTACCAGAGCGGCGCTCCGGGCAGCGCCGGTGCGGTGTGCAGGGAGGACAGGTCGAGGGCGGAGGCGGCCAGGACGATCGCCAGCCAGTTCAGCCACGCGAAGTTGCCCGAGGCGACCAGCCACAGCTGGGTGACGATCATCAGGGCGGCCGCCCACGTCGCGACCGGCTGCGGGGCGAAGAGCAGGAAGGGGACCACCAACTGGGTGACGTGGTTGGCGGCGACCTCCACCCGGTGCAGCGGGCGCGGCAGGTGGTGGAAGAACCAGCTCAGCGGGCCCGGCATCGGCTGCGTCTCGTGGTGGAAGTCGAGACAGGTCAGCTTCCGCCAGCACTCGTCGCCGCGCATTTTGATCAGCCCGGCCCCGAATTCGAGGCGGAACAGCACCCAGCGCAGCAGGAACAGCACCAGGACCGGCGGCGCCACCTCGTCGTTGCCGAGGAACACCGCCAGGAAGCCGACCTCCAGGAGCAGCGACTCCCAGCCGAAGCCGTACCAGGTCTGGCCGACGTTCACGATCGACAGATACAGCGCCCACGGCACCAGCCACAGCGCCATCGCCGCCCACAGCGGCAGCAGCCCGTCCACCCCGGCGAGCAGCCCGGCCGACACCGCCGCGCCGCCCCACGCGCACCCGGCGAAGAACCGGTCCGAGTAGTGCAGCCGGAACAGCGAGGGCGCCGCCTTCCACGGCACGCGCGCCACGAAGCGGGGGACCGGCGTCATCCCGCGCTCCCCGATCAGCGCCCGGAACTGCAGCGCCGCCGCCACGAACGCGACGAGGTAGAGCGCCGCGAGCCCGCGCTGGAACACCAGGCGGGCGAGCCAGAGGTCCGAGGCTCCGAACCAGTCCATGCCTCCAGTGTGTCCCCGGTTCCGCATCAAGGTCACGACGTGCGGGCACAGGGGGCTCGGCCTAGCGTGGGGCCCATGGGCGCGGGTGACGGGGGCGGCGAGGAGCCCGGGAGCGCCCCAGGCGGCGAGAGCCCGGAGGACACCTCACGCGGATTTCTGGAGGCCTACGGCCGCGGGCTGCGCATGGGCAGCTTCGACTGGGACCTCGACACCGGCCTGATGGCGATGGACGCCCAGGCCCACGAGGTCTTCGACCTGCGCCCCGAGGAGTACGACGACCACCCGGAGACGCTGGCCGTGCGGGTGCCGGTCAGCGAGGGCGGACGGCTCGACGGCCTCGTGGCGCGGGCCCTGAAGAGCGGCGAGGAGACCTACGGGACGTACTTCCGCATCCGTACCCGCACGGGCGACATGCGCTGGACCCACACGCGCGGCTACATCCGACGCGACGAGCACGGCCGCCCGCGCCGCATCGTGGGCATCGTCCGCGACGCCACCGACGAGCTGAACGACGCCACCGTGCACGCCGAGCGCGAGGCCCGGCGTGCCCTGCGCAGCGGCGACACCGGCGTCGTGCAGAGCACCACGGCCGCCCTCGCGCACGCCCGCACCGTCCAGGACGTCATCGACGTGCTGCGCGACACCCACGGCGTCGACGAGCGCGGCTCGGCCAGCTTCGTCATGGGCCTGGTCAGGGCGGGGCGCATCCACCTCGTGGCCGAGGGGCCCCAGGGCACCTTCGTGCCGGGCATCCACGCCACCCGCATCGACGATCCGTACCCGATGAGCGAGGCCGTGCGCAGCCTCCAGCCGCGCTTCATCGAGTCGCCGCAGGAGTTCGCCGCCGACTACCCCGAGCTGTGGCCGCACATCTCCCACATGGAGATCACCTCCGCCGCCTACCTGCCGCTCATCGCGCAGGCCAAGCCCATCGGCGTGGTCGGCCTGCTCTTCCACGACCGCCAGGGCTTCACCGACTCCGAGCGCAACGTCATGGTCGCGCTCGGCAGCAGCATCGCGCAGAGCCTCCAGCGCGCCATGTTCTACGAGCAGGAGAAGGACCTGGCCCAGGGCCTCCAGCAGGCCATGCTGCCGCGCACCATCCCCGACGTGCCGGGCGCCGACCTCGCCGTCCGCTACCGCGCGGCCTCCCTCGGCCGGGACATCGGCGGCGACTGGTACGACGTGATCCCGCTGCCCGGCGGCCGGGTCGGCGCGGTCATCGGCGACGTCCAGGGCCATGACACGCACGCCGCCGCCGTCATGGGCCAGCTGCGCATCGTGCTGCGCGCCTACGCCGCCGAGGGCCACACGCCCGCCACCGTCATGGCCCGCGCCTCCTCCTTCCTGCACGAACTCGACACCGACCGCTTCGCGACCTGCCTGTACGCGGAGGCCGACCTGTCGACCGGCGTCGTCCAGCTCGTGCGGGCCGGACACCTCGACCCGCTGCTGCGCCTGACCGGCGGGAACTGCCGCAGGCTCGCGGTCGCGGGCGGCCTCCCGCTCGGCCTGTCCGCCGAGTTCGGGCGCCTCGAATACCCGGTGACCACCGCCGAACTCGACCCCGGTGAGGCGCTCGTGATGTGCACCGACGGCCTCGTCGAGCGGCCCGGCACCGACCTCGACGACGGGCTCCAGACCCTCACCACGCTCATCGGCACGGGCCCTGACGACCTCGACCTGCTGGCGGACCGGCTCGTCGCCTCCGTCGAGGACCGCGACACCGAGGACGACGTGGCGCTGCTGCTCCTGCGCCGCCGCGGCGCGGGCGCCGTCCAGAGCGGCGGCCGGCTCACCGAACACGTGCCGCCCGGCGACCCGGACGCGCTGAGGGCGGCCCGCCACATGATCCGGCACGCCGTCCGCGCCTGGGGAGCGCGGGACAGCGCCGACGAGATCGAACTCGTCGCCGACGAGATGATCACCAACGCCCTCATGCACACCGAAGGCCCCGCCATCGTCACCCTGCGCGTCCTGACCGGCGCCGACCGCAGACTCAGGGTCGACGTGGAGGACACCTCCAGCGCCCTGCCGCGCCGCCGCGAGGCGGGCGAGGACGGCGTCTCGGGGCGCGGCCTGTTCCTCGTCGACCAGCTCGCCGACGTGTGGGGCGTGGAGGCGCGCGGCGTCGGCAAGTGCGTCTGGTGCGAATTCGTGGTGCCCGCGCGCGAATGAGAGGCTGGAGGGCATGCCGGAGCTTCCCGAGGTCGAAGCGCTCAAGGACTTCCTCACCGAGCGCCTGGTGGGACACGACATCGTGCGCGTCCTGCCGGTCGCGGTGAGCGTCCTGAAGACGTACGACCCGCCGCTCACCGCGCTGGAGGGCCGCACGGTCACGGCCGTGGCACGGCACGGCAAGTTCCTCGACCTGAGCACGGGGGACGGGCCCCACCTCGTCACCCACCTGGCCCGCGCGGGCTGGCTGCAGTGGAAGGACCGGCTCCCCGACGGCCCGCCCAAACCCGGCAAGGGCCCCCTCGCGCTGCGCGTCGCCCTGGAGACCGGCGAGGGCTTCGACCTCACCGAGGCCGGCACCACGAAGAAGCTCGCCGTGTACGTGGTCCGGGACCCCGGCGAGGTGCCGGGCGTCGCCCGCCTCGGCCCCGACCCGCTCGCGGACGACTTCGACGAGCCGGCGTTCGCCCGCCTCCTGACGGGGGAGCGGCGCCAGATCAAGGGCGCCCTGCGCGACCAGTCCCTCATCGCGGGCATCGGCAACGCCTACAGCGACGAGATCCTGCACGCCGCCCGCATGTCCCCGTTCAAGCCGACGTCCGGGCTGAGCGCCGACGACGTGCACACCCTGTACGAGGCGATGCGCACGACGCTGACCGAAGCCGTCGAACGCTCGCGCGGGGTCGCCGCCGGGAAGCTCAAGGCCGAGAAGAAGAGCGGCCTGCGCGTGCACGGACGGGCCGGGGAGGCGTGCCCCGTGTGCGGGGACACCGTGCGCGAGGTCAGCTTCAGCGACAGCTCGCTCCAGTACTGCCCGACCTGCCAGACGGGCGGCAAGCCACTGGCCGACCGGCGGATGTCGCGGCTGCTGAAATAGCCGGTCACCGCAGGGGCAGCGTCAGCAGCGGGACTCCGTCCGCCGCCCGCACCTCGAACCGCGCGAGATCCGCGGGCCGCGCCGCCGCCCCGCCGTCCAACGCCACCGCGTCCCCGCGCACGGTCCACGTCGCCACCGTCTGCTCCGAGCCGTCCCGGCCCACCGCGACCAGCTCGCACACCCGTGGCCCGCCCGAGTCCCTTACGTCCAGGCCCACTTGGGTGCCCCAGTCCCGGTCGTCCGCGGTCACGGTCGCCGCCACGCCGGTCCGGGCGTCGTGCCCGCTCAAGGTCGCCGTGTGCCCGGGAGGACCGGCACCGGCCCCGGTGAACATCGCGACGCCCTGCCCCGCCGCGGCGAGCACCAGCACCGCCGCGACGGCCGCACCCCACAGGCGGCGCCGCGTCCTGCGGTGCAGCGCCCCGAGCCGGTCCACGGCCCGGTCGAGAAAGGTCGGCGCGGGGCGCGCGAGCACCTCCACACACGGCGGCGTCGCCCGCGCGTACACCGCCAACGCACCGGCCGTGGGCGACAGTTCGCCCACAAGTGCCGCGCACGCGGCGCACTCGGGCAGATGATCCTCGAAGCGGAAGCGTTCCGCGGGGTCGAGAACCCCCAGCGCGTAGGCGCCTACGTCGCGATGCCGTTCCAGGGACCACATGCCTTCCTCCGTCTTGTCGCCCACCGGTACGCAGGAGGCGGCTGATTCATTCAAGCGACCGCGCGATTACACTCCGCCGCATGTTGCGCGTACTGGCCGTCGACGACGAGGAACCCGCCCTCGCCGAACTCCTGTACCTCCTGCGGGCCGACCCGCGCGTGCGCAGCGCCGAGGGCGCCACCGACGCCAACGAGGCGCTGCGCCGCATCGGCCGGGCCCTGGAGGGCGGCGACGGCGCGATCGACGTCCTCTTCCTCGACATCCAGATGGCGGGCCTGACAGGACTCGACGTGGCGCGCCTCCTCGCCGGCTTCGCCCGGCCCCCGCTCGTCGTCTTCGTCACCGCCCACGAGGACTTCGCGGTCAAGGCCTTCGACCTGAAGGCCGTCGACTACGTCCTCAAACCGGTGCGCCGCGAGCGCCTCGCGGAGGCCGTCGGCCGGGTCACCGAACGCGTCGCGAGCAGCCCGCCCCCGGCCACCGTCGCCGACCGCATCCCCGTCGAACTCGGCGGCATCACCCGGCTCGTGGCCGTCGCCGACATCACCTACGCCGAGGCCCAGGGCGACTACGCGCGCCTGCACACCCAGGACGGCGTCAGTCACCTGGTGCGGATACCGCTCAGCACCCTGGAGGAACGCTGGCAGGAACTCGGCTTCGTCCGCGTCCACCGCAGCCACCTGGTCGCCCTCCACCGCATCGACGAACTCCGCCTCGACGGCGCCGGAATGACGGTCCGGATCGGCGAGGCGGAAATCGCGGTGAGCCGCAGACACGCAAGCCGGGTACGAGAACTCCTGATGCGTAGACCGTGAGCGCTTCGCTTGCCGGTCAAGCCCGGTGCCGGCAAATCAAGCCCCGCCGGCGATTGAGGCGCGGGGTCCGGGGCAGAGCCCCGCGACCGCAACCCCGTGGGGCCGGGAGCAACCCCTTCCGCGAACCAACCTCACCTGCCTAAACTCCGCCCGTGCCCGATCACCCCCAACGCGAAACCGTGACCGGCGAACCCCGCCAGGTCCCCGGCCCGGCGGGCCTCCGTACGCAGTGGGAGATCGACGAACAAACCACCCTGGGCGCCGCCTACGTCCGCTCCCTCATGCGCAGCCAACTCCGCGCCGGCATCACCGCGTTCGCCCTCCTCGCCGTCCCGGTCGCCGTCCTGCCCCTCTTCTTCGGCGCCCTGCGCAACGCCCCCGTGCAATGGCTCGTCCTCGGCTTCGGCTGCTACCCGTTCCTCGTGCTGATCGCCTGGTGGTACGTCCGCCGCGCCGAGCGCAACGAACGCGACTTCGCCGACCTGGTGCGCGGCCGCCCCGCCGACCACGGAGCGCCGTGAACGAGGCGTACGCGATCCCGGCGGTGGCCGTCGTCGTCCTCGCCACCGTCCTCATCGGCGGCTTCGGCCTGCGCGTCTCCCGCACGACGTCCGACTTCTACGTGGCGTCCCGCACGGTCGGCCCCCGGCTCAACGCGGCGGCGATCAGCGGCGAGTACCTCTCGGCGGCCTCCTTCCTCGGCATCGCGGGCCTGCTCCTCATCCACGGCCCCGACATGCTCTGGTACCCGGTCGGCTACACGGCGGGCTACCTCGTCCTCCTGGTGTTCGTCGCGGCGCCGCTGCGCCGCTCGGGCGCGTACACGCTTCCCGACTTCGCCGAGGGGCGGCTCGAATCCCGGCAGGTGCGGCGCGTGGTCAGCCTGTTCGTGGTCGGGGCGGGCTGGCTGTATCTGGTCCCGCAGCTCCAGGGCGCGGGCCTCACGCTGCAGATCCTCACCGGCGCTCCCCGCTGGTTCGGGGCGGCACTCGTCGCCGCGGTCGTGGTGCTCGCGGTCGCGGCGGGCGGCATGCGCTCGATCACCTTCGTCCAGGCCTTCCAGTACTGGCTCAAGCTCACCGCCCTCCTGGTGCCCGCCTTCTTCCTCCTGCTGGCCTGGCGCGGCAACGGCGCCCCGCCACCGGAGGCCGCGACCCTCACCCCGCCGTCCGCGGGCGTCGGCGCGGGCCAGCCCCTTGCCACCAGCCGCGCCGACCACCCGCTCTACGCCACGTACGGACTGATCGTCGCCACGTTCCTGGGCACGATGGGCTTGCCGCACGTCGTCGTCCGCTTCTACACCAGCCCCAACGGCCGCGCGGCCCGCCGCACCACCGTCGTGGTCCTCGCCCTGATCGGCCTCTTCTACCTCCTGCCGCCCGTGTACGGCTGGCTGGGCCGCCTGTACGCGCCCGAACTCACCGCGACCCAGGATGCCGACGCCACCGTGCTGCTGCTGCCGGGACGCGTCTTCGACGGAGTGGCGGGCGACCTCCTGGGCGCGCTGGTCGCGGGCGGCGCCTTCGCGGCGTTCCTGTCCACCGCGTCGGGGCTGACGATGGCGGTCGCCGGGGTCGTCAGCCAGGACGTGCTGCAGGCGCGCGGCGTACGGCACTTCCGGCTCGCCGTGTTGCTCGCGATCGCGATGCCGCTCGGCGGGGCGCTCCTGGTGGACGGGGTGCCGGTGGCGGACGCGGTGGGCATGGCGTTCGCGGTGTCGGCGTCCTCGTTCTGCCCGCTGCTCATCCTGGGCATTTGGTGGCGCCGCCTGACCCCGCCGGGGGCGCTCGCGGGCCTGTTCCTCGGCGGCGGCTCGGCCCTGGTGGCGGTGACGCTGACGGTGGCCGGGCCGGTCACCTCGGGCTGGCTGCACACGCTGCTCGCCTGGCCGGCCGTGTGGTCGGTGCCGGTCGGCTTCCTGGCGATGATCCTCGTGTCCCTGGCGACGCGGGACGCGATCCCGCCGCACACGACCGCGACGATGACGCGGCTGCACCTTCCGGAGTCGCTGAAGGCATCCGGGCGCGGGCTCGAGCCGTCGGCCGGCCGGGCGCGTGCGGGGGAGCCGGGAGGCGGTCCCGAGTGAGCGGCACCGTCACCGCGGTCCTGATCGCCCTGTGCCCGCTGCTGCTGGGCGCGGGCTTCCTGCTCGGGCGGCGCACCGCCCACCCCGACGGGCGCAGCGACGTCGGCACGCCCGTGGAGCGCGCCACCTTCGAGACCCTGCACACCGCCTCCCTTGCCGCCCCGGCGCTGCGCGCGGGCCTCACCGAGGACACGGCCCGCAAGTCCGCCCGCCGCCTGCGCACGCTGCTCGGCACCGACGCCCTCGCCGTCACCAACCGCTCCACGGTCCTCGCCTGGGACGGGACGGCCGAACACGCCCACGCCGCGCACGTGATGGAGCGCGTCGAGCCGGTGCTCGCCGGGGGCCGCAGCGCCGCGTTCGGCTGCGGCTGCCCGAACGACGACTGCCCGCTGCGGTGGGCGGTGGCGGCGCCCGTGGTCGCGGACGGCCGGGTGCTCGGGGCCGTCGTCGCCTACGCGGCCCGCGAGTCCGCGGTCCTCGCCCGCGCCACCGACGAGGTCGCCCGCTGGGTCTCCGTCCAGCTCGAACTCGCCGAACTCGACCGCTCCCGCACCCGGCTCATCGAGGCGGAGATCAAGGCGCTGCGCGCGCAGATCTCGCCGCACTTCATCTTCAACTCCCTCGCCGCGATCGCCTCGTTCGTCCGCACCGACCCCGAGCGGGCCCGCGAACTCCTCCTGGAATTCGCCGACTTCACCCGCTACTCGTTCCGCCGCCACGGCGACTTCACCACGCTCGCCGACGAACTGCACTCCATCGACCAGTACCTGGCCCTGGTGCGCGCCCGCTTCGGCGACCGGCTCTCCGTGACGTTGCAGATCGCCCCGGAGGTCCTCCCGGTCACGCTGCCGTTCCTGTGCCTGCAGCCGCTCGTCGAGAACGCGGTCAAGCACGGCCTGGAGGGCGCCGTCACCCGCAGCCGGATCTCCATCGGCGCCACCGACGCGGGCGCCGAGGCAGAGGTCGTCATCGAGGACGACGGAGTCGGCATGAACCCCGCCGAGCTCCGCGCGATCCTGCGCGGCGAGGGCGGCCACGGGCGCGGCATCGGCCTGTCGAACGTCGACGAACGCCTGCGCCAGGTCTTCGGCGACGCGTACGGCCTGGTGATCGAGACCGCGGAGGGCGCCGGCATGAAGATCACCATCCGCATCCCGAAGTACCGGGCGGGCGTGTACGCGCCGTAGCGTCCGCGGCCCCGCTCAGAACAGCGAGATCGCCAAGTGGCCGAGCGGTAAGCCCAGTTGCCAGGCCGGCGTCCACACCTGCGGGCCGTCCTCCTCGTCCGGCACCGGCACCGCGTCCAGGTCGGGGGCGAGCAGCTCGGTCTCCTCCAGCCATCTCCACGCGGCCTCGGCGAGCAGCAGGTCGGGCGAGGGGCGCCGGGCCCGCGCGTCCCGGTCGAGCCGCTCCGCGAAGCGGTCCCGCACCCACGACTGCCACGGCTGGTCGTACGCCGTCAGCGACAGCCAGTTCTCCAGCTGGGACACGACGCGGATCCCGGAGAGTTCGTCGCCCGCGTCGGACAGGAAGATCGTCAGCGCGAGCGCGTCACGGCCCGCCTTGAACTCGAAGGACGTGGGCGGCATCAGGTCGCCGGTCCGCAGCAACTCGTCCGCGATGTACTCCGCGTACAACCACGCCATGGGGACGACGAGTCCGTCGCCCGGTCCACCCTCGGCGCCGGACGTGCCGTCCGTGCCCTCATCGCTCCCGTACCGCATCGCCTTCCTGCCTTCCTCCGGTCCGTGTGCTGCTTCGGCCCCCGGACCCACCCGTCTCAACTCACCGGGGAGGACAGCGGATTACTCAACCGAGGAAAGGGTGTGCGGAGCAAGGCGCTTTACCGATGCTTGACCCGGCCTTCGGTTTCACCGCAGGTCGGGTGCGTATCCCGGAAGGACACGACGCAACGCCCGCAACGCGTAGTACGCACGGGACTTGACCGTACCGGGGGGAATGCCGAGTGTGTCTGCGGCCTCGGCCACACTAGCGCCCCTGAAGTAGACCTCGAGCAGAACCGCGCGGTGTTCGGGTGTGAGGGTCGCCACGGCGTCCCGCACGTCGAGCGCCGCCGCCGAGCGCTCCGCGTGGTCCGCGCACACCCGGGCGTTCTCCAGGACCGCGTCGCCCACCTCGGCGGGCCGCGAGAGCCGGGCCCTGCGCGCGTCGATGGCGAGCCGCCGCCCGACCGTGAACAGCCAGGGCCGCACCGACTCGTAGCGCGGATCGAGCGCCTCGGGATGCTGCCAGGCGCGTACGTACGTCTCCTGGACCAGGTCCTCCGCGCGCTGGGCGTCACCGTCGCACAGGCGCAGCAGGAACGAGAACAGCGGACCGCCGTGCTCCCGCTGGACCTGGGCGAGGTCCTCCTCCGTCGTCGTGGGTGTCGTGAGCGCCGTCGTCATGGGCGTCATGGCAGCGCAGCCCGACCCGCGCGCCCAGGGGACGCGCGGGGCTCTGCGGCGGGCGGGGCGAAGCCCTCGACGAGCGGTGCGGTGAGCGGGACGGGCGGAGTCCCGCGGGCCAGTGCGGAATCAGCCGAATCAGTCGGATGTGCGGGCCAATTCGGACTTCCTGTAGGAGTAGCCGAAGTAGATGACCAGACCGACCAGGAACCACACGGCGAACCGCACCCACGTCTGCCACTGCAGGAACGTGATCAGCCAGATCGAGAACACGATGCCGATCGCGGGCACGAACGGCATGGCGGGCGTGCGGAAGGTGCGCGGCAGCTCCGGCTGGCGGTAGCGCAGCACGATCACCGCGACGCAGACCACGACGAACGCCAACAGGATGCCGATGTTGGTGAGTTCGGCGGCCTCGCCGATGGGCAGGAAGCCGGCGATGGCGGCGGAGCAGACGCCGACGATCCACGTCACGCGGGTCGGCACGTGTCGCGTCGGGTGGGTCTTGGCGAACCACTTCGGAAGCAGGCCGTCGCGCGACATCGCGAACCACACGCGCGTGACGCCCAGCATGAAGGTGAACATCACGGTGAGGATGCCGATGATCGCGCCCACCGCGATCACGTCCGCGAGGCCGCTGAGGCCCACCGACTTGAACGCGGTCGAGAAGCCGCTCTCGGGGTCGATGTCCTTGTAGTTCTGCATGCCGGTCAGGACGAGGCAGGCGAGCACGTACAGGACCATCGAGATGATCAGCGAGTAGATGATCGCCTTCGGCATGTGCCGCTGCGCGTCCTTCGACTCCTCGGCCGCCGTCGACATGGCGTCGTAGCCGAAGACCGCGAAGAAGACGGTGGCCGCGCCGGTGAACGCGCCGCTGACGCCGAACGGGAAGAACGGCGTGTAGTTGTCCGAGTTGATGTGGAAGACGCCGACGCCGATGACGAGCAGCACGACGAGGACCTTGAGCACGACCACGAAGGTCTCGAAGCGGGCCGCGTTCTTCATGCCCATGTTCAGCAGCCACGCGATGAGCAGACACAGCGCGGCGGCGAACAGGTCGACCTTGTGCCCGCTGCCGGTGCCCGGCGCGCCCAGCATCCAGCTGGGCAGGTCGAGACCCATCTCGCCCAGCAGGAAGCTGAAGTAGCCGGAGATCCCGATCGCGACGACGGCGACGATCGCCGTGTACTCCAGGAGCAGGTCCCAGCCGATGAACCAGCCGACGAGCTCACCGAGCACGGCGTAGCCGTAGGTGTACGCGGACCCGGCCTTCGGGATGAGCCCGGCGAACTCCGCGTACGACAGGGCGGCCGCGGCGCTCGCGACGCCCGCGATGAGGAACGAGATGAGGACCGCGGGCCCGGCCGTGCCGTTGGCGACGGTGCCTGCGAGGGTGAAGATGCCCGCGCCGATGATGCCGCCGACACCGATCGAGGTGAGCTGCCACAGCCCGAGGGAGCGGGTGAGCTTCCCGCCGGACTCGGTGTCCTCGATCTGCTCGATGGGTTTGCGGCGCAGTACGCCCTGCCCTCTCGAGATGTTCGGGGGGACGGCCATGGGGACCTCACCTCTTCGCTGCTGCGACGACGGCTGACGGCCGATCATGATGCCCCTGTGACAGCGGGTTCGGAAGACAGCAGCGCCGTAGAGGCACCCACGGAATTTGTTTACGGGACGACCGTGACCGGCCAGCGGCCGGCCTTCACCAGGCGTACGGCGACCGAGCCGACGATGCGGTGGCCCGCCTGCTCCGACGCGCCGACCACCACGGCGTCCGCCTTCAGCTCGTCGGCGGCCGTGACCAGGCCGTTGAACGGGTCGCCGCGGAAGGTGTGGAACTCCCAGCGCACGTCGTATATGCCCTTGACCCGCGCGGCCGAGGCGCGGATCTCCTGGATGAGCCCCTCCGCGATCTCGTCGGTCGTCTCGGCGACGGGCACCCCGAGCGCGGCCCCGCCCGTCATCACGGGCTGTACGTAGACCACGGCGAGCAGCGCGCGCTGCCTGCGGGCGAGACCCCCCGCGTAGGCCGCCGCGCGGAACGAGGAATCGGAGCCGTCGACACCCACGACGATCACTTTCGGTCCGTCGGTGCCACGTTCGAACTGATGGGGCTGCTCTTCGGTCACGCGGCAGAGGTTAACCGAGAAGCCGCCGATCAGGTGCTTTCCCGCGTCCCATCCGGTGGTTCCGTGCACGGCGCCCGCGTGCCGTGTCACGCATTAATCATGACAAAGCATCAGGACACCACGGGGCGGCGCGCATTGCTGCGCGGCTTCACCGCCGTCGGCCTGGCCGCGGTCACCGGATGCGCCGGGGCCGACCGGCAGGGCGCCGCCCCGGCCCCCGCGGGCGGGGCCGCCCGGCCGGTGCGCGAGCCGTCGACGTACCGGCTGCGCCCCCTGGCCGGACCCGGTGGCCCGCGCCGCGCCGCGCTGAAGGTGCGCAAGGCGCCCATCCTGAGGCTCGACACGAAACCCGGCGACCGGGCCATGGCTCTCACCTTCGACGACGGCCCCGACCCCGCGTACACCCCCGAGATCCTGCGGCTGCTGCGCGAGCACGACGTGCGCGCGACGTTCCTCGTGTGCGGGAACCGGGCGCGGGAGAGCCCCGACCTGCTGCGCAGGATGGCCGGCGAGGGGCATGTCATCGGCAACCACACCTGGACGCACCCGCTGCTGCTCAAGCTGGACAGGACGCGGATCCGCGCCGAGATCGAGCGCACCAGCGAGCTCGTCGAGCGGACGATCGGCGAGCCGCCGCTCTGGTTCCGGGCGCCCTACGGAGCGTGGAACCGCCACGTCTTCGAGCTGGGCACGGAACTCGGCATGGAACCGCTGGCCTGGACCGTGGACTCGCTCGACTGGGACAACCCCGGCGCTCCCACGGTGATCTCCCGGGTCGTGAACCGGGCGGCGCCCGGCGTGATCGTCCTCAACCACGACGCGGGAGGGGACCGCTCCCAGACGCTCACCGCCGTCCGCAGCTATCTGCCGCGCCTGCTGGAGGCCGGATACCGGATGACGGTGCCGCGCCCCTTCGGCGTGTGACAGGGCATCGGGGGCAGGCGGTGTCAGCGCGTCTTCACCAGGCGCGCGAACGCCACGACGTTGCCCTCGTAGCCCTCGCGCTTCGAGAAGCGGCCGCCGCACGTGATGAGCCGCAGCTCCGGTGTGGCGCCCGAGCGGTAGACCTTGCGGCCCGGAAAGCGGGACTTGGCGAACACCTCGACGCCGTAGACCCGGAAGACGGCCGTCCTGCCGTCCCTGCGGCGGATCTCCACGTGGTGGCCCTCGCGCAGCGAGCCCAGGCCGTAGAAGACGGCCGGGCCGCGCGCGTTGTCGACGTGGCCGACGACGACGGCGGTGCCGCGTTCGCCGGGCGCCGCCGCACCCGTGAACCAGCCCGCCAGGTTCGCCTCCTTCGGCGGCGGCGCGTCGATCCAGCCGTCCGCGTCGAGGCCGACCTCCGTCACCGGGGCGTCCACCCGGATCGCCGGGATCCGGACCCGCTCGACCGGCGAGAAGGGCAGCGGGCGGGCCGCCTTCGCCGCGGCAGGCTCCGGCGCGCGCCGTTCGGAGGCCGCGGCGGACGCGGGCTGCGGCGGCCCCGGGTCGAACTCTCCCGAACCGCTGCGGACGAGGGCGAGGCCGGTGAGCAGCACCAGCGCGAGCACGCCCCACGGGGCGCGTCTCCTCGGCCGTTCCTCGTCCGCGAAGCGCCAGTTCGACATGGGGAGGCGGCGCGGGTCAGGCGCGCTTGTCGCCGGTGCGGCGGCGCGCCACGACGTACGCGGTGCCGAGCGCGCCCGCGATCAGCGCGCCGCCGAGGGCGACCTCCTGCAGATCGAACCCGCCGGCACTGCCACCGATCCCGGCCTTGACGCCCTGGGGGACGGGGCTGGGCGAGGAGTCGGGGCGGCCGGTGGCGATGGTGAGGTCGGCCCTGCGGGGCTGGCCGCCGTCGCAGACGAACGTCACGGTGTAGGCGGCGCCCTGCTTCGCGTCCCAGTCGACGGGGACGGTGCGGGGGCCCTCGCCGGGTTCGATCGTGACGGAGTCGAAGATCCCGGCCGTCACTTCGGTCTTCCCCTTGCAGCCGCCGGCCGACAGGGTCACCTTGCCGCCCGCGGCGATCGTGGTGGGGGAGATGCTCGGACTGAAGCCGTCCTCGGCGACGGCCGACGGCGCGGCCAGGGTCAGCGCGGCGAGCGAGAGAGCGGCGGCGGATGCGGCGCGTATCGCGTGCATGGGGGTTCCTCCGGGTTCACGAGGAGCGGCAGCGGACCGGTTCCGCGCGTGGGGGACAGCCACCTCGATGCCCGACACGCTAGGGACGCCCCCGTACGGCCGCGATCCGTGTCGTACGAACGGGGCACACGTGTGGGCCGGTCAGGTGGCTTCCGGGCCGTGCTGATGCTCCGTCGGGCCGCCGGAGTGCCACACGTGCGGGCCCGCGCCGCGCCACTCCACGAGGTGCGGGTCGTCGAGCGTCACGTCCGACGCGCCGAACCCGGCGCGGCGCAGCAGCTCGGTCAGGTCCGCGTCGCTGTGGGCCAGGCCGAGCGCCTGGCCGCGCACGGAGACGTGCCGCCCACCCGCCGGTGCGGGCGGGTGGACGACGATCGGGGCGTGCCATCGGGTCATGCACCACAGAGTGCTGCGCCCCGGGGCGGAGCGCAGCACGAAGCGGTCACTGGGCGCCGGGGAACAGCAACAGGAACGGCTCCGCCGTGGCCGCGACGCCCCGGCTGTACGGCGCGTCGAGGTCCCAGATCAGGAAGAGCAGGAACGCGATCAGGGACGAGAAGAGCCCGGCGAGGAGCAGTTCGCGCCTGGTGCGCCTGATCTGCAGCGCGAAGATCATGCCGATGGTGACCAGGGCCCCGGCGACCAGGCCGAACCAGACGACGCCCGGCATGGTCGCGCCCGTCGAGTCCTCGCGGGCGCCGCGCGCCTCGTCGGCGGCCGTCACCTGGTCGAGCAGCGGCTGGTAGGCCTGCGCCTGGAAGTCGTCCTTCGGCTCGAAGTCCGTGACGTCCTCGCGCACCTTCTGCAGCAGCGTGTCGCCCTTGGCGGTCAGCTCGCCCTTGTCGCGCATCGAGTCCCACTCGGTGGTGACGACATGGCTGACATACCTGTCGACATCCGCGCGAATGCGGTCCCGGGTCTCCGCCGGATAGACCCGGACGCGCTCATGGATCTCGTGCAGCGCCTGCGCCTCGTTGCGTACGTGGTCCTCGGCGGCGCTGCGGCCCTCCCAGACGCCGGCGATGGCGAGACCGAGGACGATCGCGTAGACCACGCCGATCATCATCGTCATGTACTCGATGACGTCGGGGGTCTCGGACGGATCGTCGTCATCGCCGATCCTGCGCTGCTGCAGGACCTGGACGACGAGGACGACACCGCAGACCGCGAGCATCGCGAGGGCGAGAACAAGCCATTCCGACATCGAAAGCTCCACAAGGGTTCAACAAGATCAGCGGGGACGCAGCGCGGCGACGGCGAGCACCGCGGGCGCGGTGATGAGCAGGGTGAGCGTGACCAGGGACGGTCCGCCGCGCGGCGGGGCGCGGTGGGCGGTGGGGCGGTACGCCGGGTAGTGCACCGGCTTCGGTTTCGGCGGGGGCTTCGTATGGGTCGGGGTCGGCTTCGGCTCGGGCTTCGGGGGCGGTGCGGGGGCCGGTGGCGGAGGCGGGGGAGGCGGCGGCGTCGGTGTGGGTGTCGGCGGAGGCGGCGGTGGTGGAGGGGGCGGAGGCGGCGGCGGAGGTGCCGGCTTGGGAGGCGGGGGCTTGGGCGCGGGCTTCTTCGGCGGGGGTGTGCTGGGGCCCGCGCTGCAGTCGACGCCGCTGCCGGAGACGGCCACCGCGTCGCCCGAGGAGCCGCCGTCGACGGAGGCGTACGCGCAGCTGTCGGCCGGGAGGGCAAGCGGCGCCGCGGTCGCGGCCGCGCTCGGCGCGCCGCACAGCCAGGCGGTGGCGAGCACCGCGACGACGCGGGTGACCAGGGCTGATCCGGGGCGCTTGGTTCGATGCACGACCATGATCCTGAGCAGCGGCGGGCCCCGGCACGCCGTCCCGGGCACGGAATGGCCCGATGGTGGGGAGCGGGAGCATTCGGGTTTGCCCACGTGCGCGGGCCTGCGCCCCTGGCGCACGCCCCTGCCGCACCGAAGAAATCTTCCCCCGCATTGAACACAGCCGTCACCGCCGCCCGTACCTAGGGCCATGTGCGGCCCGCCCGGGTCCGCACAACACCCAAGCAATGTGCGGGAGTTGAGATGAAGACCTCCTGGCGGAGCGCCTCGCTCGTAGCGACAGCTGCGGCCCTGCTGGCGCTGACGACGGCGTGCGGTCAGGACCAGGGAGACCAGGCGGCGACGGGGCAGAACGTGGGCAGCGCGGCCGACGCGCAGGGCGGCTACGGGTCCTCCGACGGCTACGGATCGGGCTCCGACGGCTACGGCTCCTCGGGCGCCGACAAGAGCGCGGCCAAGGCCAAGTCCGCGGGGCAGCTCGCCTCGTGGGACAGCAAGGAACTCGGCAAGGTGCTCACCGACAGCGACGGGATGACCCTGTACCGCTTCGACAAGGACACCGCGCAGCCGCCCAAGTCGAACTGCGACGCGGCGTGCCTCAAGGCGTGGCCCGCCGTCCCGGCGAGCGGCGCCAAGGCCGCGCCCGGGGTCGACAAGTCGCTGCTCGGCGAGGTGACGGCCGCCGACGGCACGAAGCAGCTGACGGTCGACGGCTGGCCCATGTACCACTACGCGATGGACAAGAAGGCCGGCGACGTCAAGGGCCAGGGCGTGGGCGGCACTTGGTGGGCCGCGGCCCCCGACGGCAAGAAGGCGAACAAGAAGGCCGAGGAGGAGGCCGGCGCGCAGCCCGCCGACCTCAAGGGCCTGTCCACGCGCAACGACCCGAAGCTCGGCGAGATCGTCGTCGACAAGAACGGCATGACGGTCTACCGCTTCCTCAAGGACTCGGCGTGGCCCATCAAGTCGAACTGCGTCGGCGCCTGCGCCGAGAAGTGGCCGGCCGTCGCTCCGGTTGCGAAGAACGACACGCAGAACATTCCACTGAAGGGATACATGACCTTCACAAGGCCCGACGGGGGCAAGCAGCAGACCTTGAACTGCTGGCCCGTCTACACCTTCTCCGGCGACAAAAAGCCAGGTGACACGAACGGTCAGGGCGTAGGAGGTACTTGGTACGCGGCGGCTCCGAATGGAAAGCCGGTAGGGGCGCCCAAGTAACAACTGGGAGGGTCCAGTGCGTCCGGTGAGGCGCTCACAGTAGAGTCGTCAACGGAATTGGCTCGTCGCCGGTCCGTTCCCCGCATGGCCAGGTCAGGCCGTGTGGAGGGAACGGGCCGGTTCTTTTCGTCGAGGAAGTCGAGGAAAGAGAAGGTTTCGGGATGGTTTCGGATCGTTGCCGATTGGCACGTGACGGAGGCAGTGACCGGGAACGGACGGTCAATTTCCGTTTTGACTCGCTCCTTTGGCGGTGGATCAGTAGCCTCGGCTCGAACACCGGCACGCCTACGCCATGGAGACCTTGATGCAGCGACCCGCCTGGGCCCCACAGGGCATCGACATCTCGGTGCCCAGTGTGTCCCGTATCTACGACTTTTACCTGGGCGGTTCGCACAATTTCGAGGTCGACCGGGAAGCCGCCCGCAAGGCCATGGAGTTCCTTCCGGGGCTGCCGAAGATCATGCAGGCGAACCGGGCGTTCATGCGGCGTGCCGTGCGGTACGCCGCGGAGGCCGGCATCACGCAGTTCCTCGACATCGGCTCCGGCATCCCGACGTTCGGCAACGTCCACGAGGTGGCCCAGCAGGCGAGCCCCGGAGCGAGCGTGGTGTACGTCGACCACGACCCGGTCGCGGTCGCGCACAGCAGGGCGGTCCTCGAGGACGTCCCGCGCACCGGAGTCGTCACGGCGGACCTGCGCAGGCCGCGGGAGATCCTGGAGAGCCCCGAAGTCGCCGAACTGCTGGACCTGGAGCGGCCGGTGGCCCTGCTCCTCGTCGCCGTACTGCACTTCATCGAGGAGGCCGACGACCCGTACGCGGCCGTGGCCGAACTCAGCGAGGCGCTGGCACCGGGCAGCCTGCTCATCGTGACGCATGCCTCCAATGAGGGCATGCCCATAGAGACGGAGCGGGCGGACGGGATGGTCGACGTCTACCGAAACGATGTCCGCAATCCGCTGATCATGCGGAACCGCGACGAGATCAAACGGTTCTTCAAGGGGTACGAGGTGGTCGCACCGGGCATCGTGGCGATGCCGGTGTGGCGGCCCGACACCGCCCCTGAGGACGAGGACCCGTACACCTTCGCGGGCTATGTGGGAGTGGGGCGCAAGGCGTGACTGCTGCATCCTCCCGGGGCACGAACCCCGGGTCCCGGGCCGGAAAAGCCGGCCGGACGGACAGGTCGGCACGGACCGATGACGGTATCGGCGGTGATGCGTCGGCCGGGCCGGAAGACAGAGTGCGCGGGTTCGCCACGCTCTGGAGCCGGGAGATCTTCCCGCTCACGGCGACCTCGCTGACCCGGCACGAGTTCGAGGCGGAACTCGTGCCGCTCGTGCGCCGGCTGCGCGCCGCACTCGCCGCGCGGACACTCGACCGGGCGGAGGCGCAGGCCGTCGGCGCGGCCCTGGTCGACGCGCACTGCACCGATCCCGAGGCACTCACCCACACACTCGACGTGGTGGAGACACACCTCGTCGGGCACTGCGGCGAAGAGGCGCCCACCGCGGAGCGCGCGGAGGAACTGCGCTCGCGCTGCGCCCGCATCCAGCACGCCATGGCCGCCGGGTTCGCGGCCGCGCTGCGGGAGCGCACCCGCGCGGAACAGGAGGCCATATCGCGCGCCGCGCTCGACGCCCGCAGCGCCGTGGCCGAGGCCCTGCACGCGAGCGAGGCCAAGTTCCGCGCGGTGTTCCACGGCGCCGCGATCGGCATCGGGATCGCCGACCTCGACGGCACCATCCTCGAGGTCAACGAGACGATGGTGCGGATGTTCGGCGGCAGCAGGCAGCAGCTGCTCAAGCGCAAGGCCCACCAGCTGACCCACCCCGAGGACGCCCCGCACATCTGGCGCATGTACCACGAGCTGGTGCAGGGGGAGCGCGAGCACTACCGGGTGGAGAAGGCGTACTCGCGCCCGGACGGCACCGCCCTGTGGACCAACCTGACGGTCTCGCTGCTGCGCGACGCGGACGGCGCCCCGCAGTACCAGCTGGCGCTCATGGAGGACGTGACCGAGCGCCGCCTGCTGAACCTGCGACTGCGCTACGAGGCCACCCACGACGCGCTCACCGGGCTCCCCAACCGCACCCTGTTCTTCGAGCGCCTGGAGAAGGTGCTCAGCGCGGGCAACGGGATGCGCTTCGGCCTGTGCTACCTCGACCTCGACGGCTTCAAGACCATCAACGACAGCCTCGGCCACGCGGCGGGCGACCGGCTCCTCGTCGAGGTCGCGGACCGCCTCCAGGCCTGCGCCACCGCGCCCGGCGAGATGGTCGCGCGGCTCGGCGGCGACGAGTTCGTGGCCCTGACCACCGGCAAGGACACCGAGGCCGAGGTCGACGAGCTGGCGGGCCGCATCATGCACGCCCTGGCCACGCCCATCCGCATCGACGGGCGCGAGCTCACCGTGCGCGGCTCGGTCGGCATCGTCGAGGGCCCGGCCGCCGAGCGCAGCCCCGCCGAGGTGCTGCGCAGCGCCGACATCACGATGTACCGGGCGAAGTCCGCGGGCGGCAACCGCTACGAGCTGGCCGACCCCGAGGCCGACGCCCGCGCCATCACCCGGCACGGCCTGACGACGGCGCTGCCCGCCGCCCTGGACCGCGGCGAGTTCTTCATCGAGTACCAGCCCCTGGTGCACCTCGGCGACGGCAGTGTGCGCGGCGCCGAGGCCCTGGTCCGCTGGCTGCACCCGCAGCACGGCGTGCTCGGCCCCGACCGCTTCATCCCGCTCGCCGAGCACACGGGCCTGATCGTGCCGCTCGGCCGCTGGGTCCTGGAGGAATCGGTCCGGCAGGCGCGGGTGTGGCAGGACCGGTACGAGGAGGCGGGCCCGTTCCGCATCAACGTCAACCTGTCCCCGATGCAGCTGACCCACCCCGGCCTGGTCGCGGACACGGTCGACATCCTGGAGCGTTTCGGCCTCGAACCGGACGCGCTGTGCCTGGAGGTCACGGAGTCGGCGCTGATCGGCGCGGACGACGACCTCCTCAAGCCCCTGCGCAGGCTCTCCGAGATGGGCGTCGACATCGCCCTCGACGACTTCGGCACCGGCTACTCGAACCTGGCGAACCTGCGGCGCCTGCCTGTGAACGTCCTCAAGCTGGACCGCTCCTTCACGCAGGGCATGCAGCAGTTCCCCGCGGACCCCGTCGACCTGAAGATCGTCGAGGGCATCGTCTCGCTGGCCCACAGCCTCGACCTCTCGGTCACGGTCGAGGGCGTCGAGACGGGGGCCCAGGCGGAGCAACTGCGCCACCTCGGCTGCGACACGGCCCAGGGCTGGTACTACGCCCGTCCCGGCCCGCCGGACCGCCTCCACGAACTGGCCCTGGCGGACGCGACCGGCTGAACCTTCAGGAGGAGCGGCCCTCGAACAACATCCGCTGCAGCTCGCGCGCCGCACGGGGAGGCGCCACGTCCGAGCGGTGCGCGAGGGCGATCGTGCGGCTCAGGCCGGGCTTGGCCAGCGGGGTGACCCGCAGGTCCGCCCCGGCCCGGTGCGCCACCATCCACGGCACCACCGCGACCCCGAGCCCGGCCCGGACGAACCCGAGGACCGCGTCCATCTCGCCGCCCTCCACCGCGAAGTCCGGCTCGAAGCCCTCGCCCCGGCACGCGGCGACGGTCAGCTCCCGCAGGTCGTACCCGTGCCGGAACATGACGAGCCGCTCGCCCTCCAGGTCGGAGATGCGCACGGACTTGCGGCCCCGCCACGGCGCGGGCGCGTCCTTGGACGACACCACGACCAGCTCCTCGCGCAGCAGCTCCACCGTCGTCAGGGCGGGCGCGGGCGCCGGCAGCGGGAGCACGACGAGCGCGAGGTCGAGGGCGCCGCGCGCCAGTTCCCGTACGAGGTCGTGGGAGCCGCCCTCCTCGATCATCAGCTGGATGCCCGGGTAGCGGTCGTGGAAGGAGCGCAGCACGTCCGGCAGCAGGCCCGTGCACAGTGACGGCGTCGCGCCGAGCCGCACCCGGCCCCGCTTGAGCTGCGCCAGCTCCTGCACCTCGTGCCGCGCCGTGTCCGCGTCGGCGAGGATCCGGCGGGCGAGCGGCAGGAGCGCCTCCCCGGCGTCGGTCAGCGAGATGTTTCCGCGCGCCCGCAGGAACAGATCGACGCCCAGCTCCCGCTCGAGCGCCCGGATCTGCTGGGACAGCGACGGCTGCGCGACATGCACCAGCTCGGCGGCGCGCGTGAAGTGCCGGGTCTCCGCGACCGCGACGAAGTACTGGAGCTGCTGGAACTGCATGTCGGCCAGCATAGCCCCTCGATAGCGAATGCCTATGGAAATGAGGCCGACCATGTCTTGGACCGATCGGGCCCTTGGGCTCTAGCGTCTTGACCCATGGCTCTGGCAACGCGGACGGACCGACGGCCGTCCATGGCACGCACTGTCTGGGACAGTTCCGTCGGCAAGAAGACAGTGATGGCGGTGAGCGGGCTCGTCATGCTGCTCTACCTGGTCGCGCACATGATCGGGAACCTCAAGATCTTCTTCGGCCCCGAGGAGATCAACCACTACGCCTCCTGGCTGCGCACCATGGGCGCCCCGGTGCTGCACTACGAGTGGGGCCTGTGGATCGCCCGCGTGGTGCTGGTCGTCGCCGTCGTCGCGCACGCCACCTCCGCGTACCAGCTGAGCCGACGCGGCAACAAGGCGCGCCCCAGCAAGTACGTGCACAAGAAGCCGCGCGCCGACTACGCCACGCGCACCATGCGCTGGGGCGGCATCATCCTCGGCCTGTTCATCGTCTGGCACATCCTCGACCTGACGACGGGCACGGTGCACCCGGGCGGCTATGAGCACCTGCACCCGTACCAGAACATCATCGACACGTTCTCGACCTGGTACGGCAACGTCATCTACATCGTCGCGATGCTCGCGCTCGGCTTCCACATCCAGCACGGGTTCTGGAGCGCCGCGCAGACCCTCGGCGTCGGCAGCCGGACCCGCGACCGCGTCCTGAAGACCGTCGGCAACGTACTCGCCGTGGTGCTCACGCTCGGCTTCATCGCCGTGCCCGTGGGCGTCATGACCGGATTGGTGAGCTGAGAGACATGACCACGTACGCCGAATACACCACTGGTGAGCCGGTCGTCGACACCAAGGCCCCCGAAGGGCCCGTCAACGAGCGCTGGGACACCCGCCGCTTCGAGGCCAAGCTGGTCAACCCGGCCAACCGCCGCAAGCACACCGTCATCGTCGTCGGCACCGGACTCGCCGGCGGCTCGGCGGGCGCCACGCTGGCCGAACAGGGCTACCACGTCGTCCAGTTCTGCTACCAGGACTCGCCGCGCCGCGCCCACTCGATCGCCGCGCAGGGCGGCATCAACGCCGCGAAGAACTACCGCAACGACGGCGACTCGGTGTACCGCCTCTTCTACGACACCGTCAAGGGCGGCGACTTCCGCGCCCGCGAGTCGAACGTGCACCGCCTCGCGCAGATCTCCGTCGAGATCATCGACCAGTGCGTCGCGCAGGGTGTGCCCTTCGCCCGCGAGTACGGCGGCCTGCTCGACACCCGCTCCTTCGGCGGCGTGCAGGTGTCCCGCACGTTCTACGCCCGCGGTCAGACGGGCCAGCAGCTGCTCCTCGGCGCGTACCAGGCGCTCAGCCGTCAAGTCGCCGCCGGGAACATCGAGTTGCACCCGCGCGCCGAGATGCTCGACCTCGTCATCGTGGACGGCAAGGCCCGCGGCATCGTCGCCCGCGACCTGATCACCGGCAAGATCGACACGTACTTCGCGGACGCCGTCGTCCTCGCCTCCGGCGGCTACGGCAACGTCTTCTACCTCTCGACGAACGCCATGAACAGCAATGCCACGGCCGTCTGGCGCGCCCACCGGCGCGGCGCCTACTTCGCCAACCCGTGCTTCACGCAGATCCACCCCACCTGCATCCCGCGCACCGGCGACCACCAGTCGAAGCTGACGCTGATGTCGGAGTCGCTGCGCAACGACGGCCGTATCTGGGTGCCGAAGGCGAAGGGCGACACCCGCCCCGCGAACGAGATCCCCGAGGACGAGCGCGACTACTACCTGGAGCGCATCTACCCGGCGTTCGGCAACCTCGTGCCCCGAGACATCGCCTCGCGCGCCGCGAAGAACGTGTGCGACGAGGGCAGGGGAGTGGGCCCCGGCGGCCAGGGTGTGTACCTCGACTTCGCCGACGCCATCAAGCGGATGGGCCGCAAGGCCGTCGAGGCCAAGTACGGCAACCTCTTCGACATGTACGCGCGGATCACCGACGAGGACCCGTACAAGACGCCCATGCGGATCTACCCCGCCGTGCACTACACGATGGGCGGACTCTGGGTCGACTACGACCTGCAGACCACCATCCCCGGCCTGTTCGCCATCGGCGAGGCGAACTTCTCCGACCACGGGGCCAACCGGCTCGGCGCGAGTGCTCTGATGCAGGGTCTCGCCGACGGCTACTTCGTGCTCCCCGCCACCATCAACGACTACCTCGCCAAGCACCCGCACACCGACGAGGTGAACGCCGAACACCCCGCCACCGTCGAGGTCGTGCGCGAGACCGAGGAGCGGCTCGCCAAGCTGCTCGCCGTCGACGGGGACCGCACGCCGGACTCCTTCCACCGCGAACTCGGCGAGCTGATGTGGGAGTTCTGCGGCATGGCCCGCACCGACGCCGGGCTGCGCAAGGCCCTCGACCGGATCCCGCAGATCCGAGAGGAGTTCTGGCGCCGCATCAAGGTGCCCGGCACCGGCGAGGAGTTCAACCAGTCGCTGGAGAAGGCCAACCGCATCATCGACTACATCGAGCTCGCCGAGCTGATGTGCCTCGACGCGCTGCACCGCGCCGAGTCCTGCGGCGGCCACTTCCGCGAGGAGTCGCAGACGCCCGACGGCGAGGCCGCCCGCGTCGACGAGGAGTTCTCCTACGCCGCCGCCTGGGAGTTCACCGGCACCGGCACGGCCCCCACCCTGCACAAGGAAGACCTCGTCTTCGAGTACGTCCACCCCACTCAGCGGAGCTACGCATGAAGCTCACCCTGCGCGTCTGGCGCCAGAAGAACGCCGACGCCGAAGGCGCCATGTCCACGTACGAGGTCGACGGGATCTCGACGGACATGTCCTTCCTCGAAATGCTCGACACCCTCAACGAGGAGCTCATCCTCAAGGGCGAGGACCCGGTCGCCTTCGACCACGACTGCCGTGAGGGCATCTGCGGCGCCTGCTCGCTCGTCATCAACGGCGACGCGCACGGCCCGGAGCGCACCACCACCTGTCAGCTGCACATGCGGTCCTTCAAGGACGGCGACACGATCGACATCGAGCCGTGGCGCGCCTCCGCCTTCCCGGTCGTGAAGGACCTGGTCGTGGACCGCTCGGCCTTCGACCGGATCATCCAGGCCGGCGGCTACATCACGGCCCCGACGGGCGCCGCGCCCGAGGCGCACTCCACGCCCGTCCCCAAGCCCGACGCGGACTTCTCCTTCGAGCACGCCGAGTGCATCGGCTGCGGCGCGTGCGTGGCCGCGTGCCCGAACGGCGCGGCGATGCTGTTCACCTCCGCGAAGATCAACCACCTCAACGTGCTGCCGCAGGGCGCACCCGAGCGCGAGACACGCGTCCTCGACATGGTGGGCCAGATGGACGAGGAGGGCTTCGGCGGCTGCACCCTCACCGGCGAGTGCGCGACGGCCTGCCCGAAGGGCATCCCGCTCTTCTCCATCACCAGCATGAACAAGGAATGGCTGCGCGCGAACCGGAAGGTCAGCCGCTGACCCTCCAATGAACGTCCCGCGAAAAGCGCGGGGTGGGCGGGACCGGATGTGGTGCTCAACCCCCGGTCCCGTCATCGTTTTCCGGGCCACGCCGGGCCGCGCCGAGCGCCCGGCGTGCCACCCCGGGCATTCAACCTCCCCACATCCGCGCACGACACACTGGTCACGTACACGCCAACCGGGATCGGAAGAACTGAGGCGGAAGGCCGCACCACGCCGGCCCCCACCTCCGCCGACAGGCACGTGACCAGGAGCCAGTCATGACCGGCGCACGCACGCTCGACCGCCCCGCACGATCCGTCGCCCCCACCCGCTACACCGTCGGCCTCGCCCGCGACGAGGCCGACGTCCGCGCCGCCCAACGGCTGCGCCACGAGGTGTTCGCCCTCGAAATGGGCGCCCTGCTCGACACCCCGCGACCCGGACTCGACGTCGACATGTTCGACGACCACTGCGACCACCTGCTGGTGCGCGAAGTGCCCACCGGACAGGTGGTCGGCACCTACCGCTTGCTGCCGCCCGAGCGCGCCGCCGGGCTCGGCCGGCTGTACTCCGAGGGCGAGTTCGACCTCAGGTCGCTCGCCCCGATCCGCCCGGACCTCGTCGAGGTCGGCCGATCCTGCGTGCACCGCGACCACCGCGACGGCGCCGTCATCGGCCTGATCTGGGCGGGCATCGCCCGCTACATGACCGACCGCGGCCACGAATGGCTCGCGGGCTGCTGCTCGATCCCGCTCGCCGACGGCGGCGCACTCGCCGCGACGACCTGGGACCGGGTGCGCGCCGACCACCTCGCGCCCGAGGAGTACCGGGTGACGCCGCTGCGCGCCTGGCGCCCGGACGACGTCGCCCGCCCCGCCGGACCCACCCCGCTCCCGGCCCTGCTGCGCGGCTACACACGGCTCGGTGCCCGGGTGTGCGGAGCGCCCGCGCACGACCCGGACTTCGGGGTCGCCGATCTGTACGTGCTCCTGTCGATGCGCCGGATGAACGCCCGCTACCTGAACCACTTCCTCGCGCTCGCCCCGGCCCGATGAGCGTCTGGCTGCCCACCGCCCCCTGCTCCAGCGCGTGCCTGGGGGACGGGAGCGCGGGTGTGCGGGTGCCGCGTGCGGTGCTGCGTCTCACGGCGCTGCTCGCGGTGCTGGTGGTGGGCGTCGTGTTCCTGCCGTTCGGCCGGTGGGTGCCCGCGCGCGGGGTGCGCCTGTTCGCCAGGGCGGTCGTCCGCGCCGTCGGGGTGCGGTTGCGCCTGACCGGCGCGGCGCCGCCCACCGGAGGACTGTTGGTGGTCGCCAACCACATCTCGTGGCTGGACATCCCGCTGCTCGCGGCCGTCCGGCCCGCGCGCATGGTGGCCAAGAAGGAGATCAGACGGTGGCCGGTCGCCGGTTTCCTCGCGGCCCGGGCCGGCGTGGTCTTCATCGAACGCGACCGGCTGCGGGCCCTGCCCGGCACGGTGGCCACGCTTGCCGCGGTCCTCGGGCGGGGCGGCGCGGTGGCGGTGTTCCCGGAGGGCAGCACCTGGTGCGGCCGGGCCCGTGGGGCCTTCCGCCGGGCCGCGTTCCAGGCCGCTCTGGACGCGGGGACACCGGTGCAGCCGGTGCGGCTCGGCTACCGCCTGCCGGACGGGACGGTCAGCACCGCCCCCGCGTTCGTCGGCGACGACACCCTGTTCGCGGCGCTGTGGCGGGTCGTCTCGGCGCGGCGGATCGTGGCCCACGTGGAGGTCCGCCCGGTGCTCTCCGCGGGCCGCCACACGGACCGCAGGTCACTGGCCGAGGCGGCACAGGACGCCTCGGGGCGGCGCGCACCGCACGGGCCACTGGGCCTCGCCCTCGCTCAGGACCCCAGCAGGCGCCCCAGGTAGCCCCCGGTCCGGCTCGCGGCCTCGGCGGCCACGGCGGCGGGCGGCCCCGCGACCACCACCTGGCCGCCCGCCGCCCCGCCGCCCGGCCCCATGTCGATCACCCAGTCCGCCCCGGCGACCACCGTCATGTCGTGCTCGACCACGACCACGGAGTGCCCGGCGTCGACGAGGCCGTTCAGCTGCCGCAGCAGCACCTCCACGTCCGCCGGGTGCAGTCCGGTCGTCGGCTCGTCGAGGAGGTACAGGGTGTGGCCGCGCCGCACTCGCTGCAACTCGCTCGCCAGCTTGATGCGTTGGGCCTCGCCGCCCGACAGCTCGGTGGCCGGCTGTCCGAGCCGCAGATAGCCGAGCCCGACGTCGAGGAGCGTGCGCAGGCTGCGCAGCACGGGCCGCGCCGCGGCAGCCGTCTTGGTGTCCGCCGCCTCGAAGAACTCCGCCGCCGACTCCACCGTCAGGTCGAGGACCTCGGCGATGTTCCGCCCCCGGTAGGCCACTTCGAGTGTCTCGGAGTTGTAGCGGGCGCCCTCGCAGTCCGGGCACGGCGTGTACGTGCTCGGCAGGAACAGCAGCTCCACGCTGACGAAGCCCTCGCCCTGACACGTCTCGCAGCGCCCGCCGGTGACGTTGAACGAGAAGCGGCCGACGCCGTAGCCGCGCGCCTTCGCCTCGTCGGTGGCGGCGAACACCTTGCGGACGACGTCGAACAGGCCGGTGTAGGTGGCCAGGTTGGAGCGCGGTGTGCGCCCGATCGGCTTCTGGTCGACGACCACGAGCCGCCCGACCCCCTCCAGGTCCTCGGTGATCTCGCCGATCAGCGTCGACTTGCCGGAACCCGAGACACCCGTCACGGCGGTGAACGCGCCGAGCGGGAACTCTGCGGTGACGTCGCGCAGGTTGTGGCGCGTGACCGGACCGACCTTCAACCAGCCGGTGGGCGTGCGCACTTGGCGTTCGGGAGCCGGTTCCTCGTCGAAGAGGTAGCGGGCCGTCGCCGACTCCGCGACCTCGCGCAGCCCGGCCACCGGACCGCTGTGCAGCACCCTGCCGCCGTGCTCCCCGGCCTGCGGACCGACATCGACGAGCCAGTCGGCGTGCCGCATGACATCCAGGTGGTGCTCGACCACGAAGACGGAGTTGCCGGACGCCTTCAGCCGGTCGAGGACGGTGAGCAGGGACTCGGTGTCGGCCGGGTGGAGTCCGGCCGACGGCTCGTCGAGGACGTACACGACACCGAAGAGACCGGACCTCAACTGCGTGGCCAGGCGCAGCCGTTGGAGCTCGCCCGCCGACAGGGTGGGGGTCGACCTGTCGAGGCTCAGATATCCGAGGCCGAGCTCCGTGACCGTGGCGATGCGGGCCCGCAGATCCTCGGTGAGCACGCGCGCCGTCTCGGACGTGTCGCCCTCGGAGGCGAGCAGCTCGGCGAGGTCCGCGAGCGGGACACCGGCGAGGTCCGCGATCGTACGGCCCGCGAAGGTGACGGCCAGGGCCTCGGCCCGCAGCCGGGCGCCCCCGCAGACCGGGCACGGCGTGCTCTCCAGGAACTTCTCCGCCTTCGCGCGCAGCGACTGGCTCTTGGAGTCGGAGAACGTCTTGAGCACGTACCGGTTCGCGCTCATGTACGTGCCCTGGTAGGGGCGGTGGATGCGGCCCGCGTCGCGCACCGGGTGCACGGTCACCACCGGCTGCTCGTCCGTGAACAGGATCCAGTCCCGGTCCGCCTGCGCCAGCTCCCGCCACGGCCGGTCGACGTCGTGGCCGAGCGCGTCGAGGACGTCGCGCAGGTTCTTGCCCTGCCAGGCCCCCGGCCAGGCCGCGATGGCGCCCTCGCGGATCGACAACGAGGGGTCGGGCACCAGGAGGTCCTCGGTGGTGCGGTGCACCTGGCCGAGTCCGTGGCACGAGGGGCACGCCCCGGCCGCCGTGTTCGAGGAGAACGCGTCCGAGTCCAGGCGCTCGGCGCCCTCCGGGTACGTGCCGGCCCGCGAGAACAGCATCCGCAGCGAGTTCGACAGCGTCGTCACCGTGCCGACCGAGGAGCGGGACGTCGGCGCCGAGCGGCTCTGCTGCAGCGACACCGCCGGCGGCAGCCCGCTGATCTCGCCCACCTTCGGCGCGCCGACCTGGTGGATGAGCCGGCGCGCGTACGGGGCGACCGACTCGAAGTAGCGGCGCTGCGCCTCCGCGTAGATCGTCCCGAAGGCGAGCGACGACTTTCCGGAGCCCGACACCCCCGTGAAGACCGCGAGGACGTCGCGCGGGATGTCCACGTCGACGCCCTTGAGGTTGTGCTCGCGGGCGCCGCGCACCCGCACGAGACCGTCGTGGCGGGGGTCGGGCGAGGTGGGGTGGTGCATGGGGCGGGCTCCCGGTCGTACGGCTGTCGCTGCTGCGTACCCCATGATCCACCACCGGCGTGCCGGAGGCGGCACGGAGAACGCCCGATGAATGATGTGCACGCGCCTTGACTGGTGGTCATGGGATCACCCACGGTTACGGAGGTCGTCATTCGAGCAGTGGGGGGCTTGTGAACGGCAGACTTCTCGGCGTGGGCGCGGCGTTGTGTGCCCTCGCCCTCGTGGGCGCGACACCGGCGCCCGCCTCGTCCGGGTCCCGGCACGGCGGGCTGCCGCTCGGCGCCTCGGATCTGTCCGAGACCCGCACCACGCGCACCCTCCAGCCGGGCGTGACGCTCACCCGCATCATGCGCGGCGCCGATGCCCCGGCCATGGCGTGGACCGTGGAGGTCTCCATCCCCGGCGGCGCCGGATCGCCCGACCCGGACGCGCCGCCCACCGCCCTGAAGGACGAGGCCAGCGCCGCCGAACTCGCCTCCGTTCTGCGCGCGGACGGCTTCGACGCCCGCTCCGAGAAGGTCACCACGGCGGCGACCGCCGACTACGTGGGCGGCACGCTCGGCTGGCGGGTCCGCGTCGGCACGTTCCCGACCGAGTCCGCCGCCACGGCCGAACGCGCCCGCCTGCGCGCGGCCGGACACACCGGGTCCGCCTGGTACACGGGTTGGGACGGGGACGCGGGGGACCGCGGCCCCTGGCGCGTGGACGTGCTGACCATCGACCCGAAGACGTTCCGCGGCGACCTCAAGGCGTCGTACGGCCCCGACCTGGAGAACCGCGAGACGACCAGCGCGCTCGCGGCCGCCGAGGGGGCGACGGCCGGGGTCAACGCGGGCTTCTTCGTCCTCGACCCGAAGGCGGGCGCCCCCGGAGACCCGGCAGGCGTCGGCGTCTACGACGGCCGCCTCCTGAGCGAGGCGGTGAGCGGGCGGCCCGGCTTCGTCGTCCACGACTCGGCGCGCGGTACCGGGGTGGAGCGGTTCACCTGGAGCGGGACCCTCCGCGCCGGCGGGACGAAGCTCCCGCTCGACGGAATCGACCGCGTCCCCGGACTGATCCGCAACTGCGGCGGCACCGCCGACGACACCCCGACCGCCCGCCCGCTGCACGACACGACCTGCACCGACCCCGACGAACTCGTCGCGTTCACCCCGGAGTTCGGCAAGCAGACCCCCAAGGGCGAAGGTGTCGAGGCCGTCCTCGACCGGACGGGCCGGGTCGTCGAGGTGCGCTCCCCGCGCGGCGGCCCCCTGCCCGCCGGAGGCCGCAGCGTCCAGGCCACGGGCACGTACGCGGCGCGGCTGACTGCCCTCGCGAAGACCGGCCAACCGCTCCGTATCCAGGGCGGGTTGAAGGACACCAAGGGCCGCGCCGTCACGGCCACCCGCTCGACCAGCATCCTGAACGGCGGCCCCGAACTCGTCCGCGACGGCCGCCGCCACGTCACCCCGGCCACCGACGGCATGGTGCAGCCCGGCAACCCGAGCTTCTACTACGGCTGGGTGCACAAGCGGAACCCGCGCACCCTCGCGGGCACGGACGCCGCGGGCCGCACCGTCCTCGTCACCGCCGACGGCCGCAGCACCGGCTCCCTCGGCCTGAGCATCAACGAGAGCGCCGACGTCGCGAAGTCCCTCGGCCTGCGGGACGCCGTCAACCTCGACGGCGGCGGCTCGACCACGATGGTCGTCGACGACCAGGTGATCAACGACCCGTCGGACGCGACCGGTGAACGCCCGGTCGGGGACGCCCTGTTGGTGCTCCCCGGCACCCACTGACCGCAAGCGCCGGAGACGATCCGAGGGAGCCGCCATGACCGCCGCCCTGACCCGCCGCACCAGACGCTTGCTGCTCGTCCTCGCCGCCCTGCTGCTCACCCTCGGCTCGGCCCCTTCGGCCGTCGCCGCCACGCGGGCGAAACCCGCCGCCGAGGTCGTCGACGTCACCCAGGTCGCCGACCGCCAGGTGGACCTCTCCGTACGCGCATCGGCTCTCGGCGGGCGCACCGTCAAGGTCCGCCTGCTCACCCCCGACGGCTGGAATCCGGACGACCGCACCAAGCACTGGCCCACCCTGTGGCTGCTGCACGGCTGCTGCGGCGACTACACGTCCTGGACGAACATGACCGACGTCGCCTCCGCCGACAGCCTGCGCGACGTCCTCGTCGTGATGCCCGAGGCGGGCTGGAACGGCTGGTACAGCGACTGGTGGAACCACGGCGAGGGCGGCGACCCGGCCTGGGACACCTTCCACACTCGCGACCTGCGCCGCCTGCTGGAGAGCGGCTGGGGCGCGGGCTCACGCCGCGTCGTCGCAGGCCTGTCGATGGGCGGCCAGGGCGCGCTCCTGTACGCGGCCCGGCACCCGGGCATGTTCAAGGCGGCCGCGGCCTACTCCGGCTCCGCGCACCCGCTCCTGAACGACGAGTCCACGAGCCGGATCATGGGCTTCTTCTCCGGCCAGGGCAACGACCCCCTGCGGGTCTGGGGCGACCCCGTCGCCCAACGCGACATCTGGGCCGCCCACGACCCGTACCACCTGGCCAAACGCCTCAAGTCGCTCCCGATCTACCTCTCCTGCGGCGACGGCACCGCGGGCCCGCTCGACCCGCCGGGCGCCACCAACGCCCTGGAGGCCGACTTCAACCGCCAGAACCACGCCCTGGCCGCCCAGTTGAAGAAGGTGGGCGCCCAACACCTCACCACCAACTTCTACGGCCCCGGCACTCACACCTGGCCGTACTGGCAGCGCGAACTGCACGCGTCGCTGCCGATGCTGCTGCACGCCCTCAAGGCAAGGGGCTAGCGGGGCGTCAGACGCGCGATCCGGGCCAGCCGGCGGAACGACTCCAGCAGGGCCTCACGGTCGTACGTACTGGTCGTCACCAGCACCTCCTGGGCCCCGCTCTCCTTGATCACCGTCTCCAGCTCGTCGGTGACCTGCTGCTCCGTGCCCACGATGTGGCCGCGCAGCCCGGACTCGTACAGCTCCCGCTCCTTGTCGGTCATCTCGAAACCCGCGATGCGTTCGACGGGCGGCAGCGGCGGAAACGTGCCGTGCGTGCGCGAGTGCGCCATCGACCAGGCCTCTGGGGCGAGGATGCGGCGCGCCTCCGGCTCGCTGCCCGCCACGGCGACCGTCCCCGAGATCACGACGTACGGCTCGGCGGCCCAGGGGGAGGGGCGGAACTCCTCGCGGTAGCGGTCGATGCCGCGCAGCATCTTCTCGCGGGAGCGGAGGTCGCCGATCACCATCGGCAGACCGGCACGGGCGGCGATCGAGGCGCCCTCGCCCATCGCGAGCACGAACGGCGGCACGGCCAGGCCCTCGGAGGGGCGGGCGTGCACGCGCGTGGCCGAGGTGCCGGTGAAGAACGCCAGGAGCTCGTCGAGCTGTGCCGCGAAGTCGTCGGCGTCGTCCTTGTCCCGGCCGAGCGCCTTGCGGACCCCGCCCGTGAACCCGACGGAGCGGCCGAGGCCCATGTCGATGCGGCCGGGGAAGAGCGATTCCAGGACCCCGAACTGCTCGGCCACGACCAGCGGCTGGTGGTTGGGCAGCATCACGCCGCCGGTGCCGACACGGATGGTGCGCGTCGCCGCGGCGACGGCCGCCGCGAGCACGGTCGGCGCGGAACCGGCGACACCCGGCACACCGTGGTGCTCCGACACCCACAGCCGGTGGTATCCGAGCCGCTCCAGGTCCTGGGCGAGGGAGAGGGTGTCGCGCAGCGCGTCCTGGTCGGTGTGGCCCGCGCGGGTGCGGGAGCGGTCCAGGACGGAGAAGCGGGTCGATTCGATCACGGTGCTCACACCTTGGTTCAACGCCGTGGCGCCCCGGGGATTCCCGGAGCCGAACCGTGCCCGCTCAGGCGCCGTCGTCCTCCAGGCGGAAGCCGACCTTCAGGCCGACCTGCCAGTGCTCGACCTGTCCGTCGACGATCTGCCCCCGGACCTGCGTGACCTCGAACCAGTCGAGGTTGCGGACGGTCTGCGAGGCGCGCGCGATCCCGTTGCGGACCGCATCGTCCACGCCTTCGTGGGAGGTGCCGACGATCTCGGTGACGCGATACGTGTGGTTCGACATGGTTCCACCGTGCCCCAGGGCGGCCCGACCCGCCATCCGTATGGCGCACCCCTTGACCCTTCTGTTGGTCTATACCAAACTCCCTGAACGCCCGTACGAGCCGCGCGCTCGTCCCCCACGTCGGGCCGACCTTCCCTGTCCGCAGGCAGAAAGTGACCGACGTGAACTCCCGCCGCCTTGCCCTGACTCTCGGTTCCCTCCTCGCGACCGGCACGCTCCTCACCGCGTGCGGAGCCCTGCCGGGCACGGGGGAGGAGAGGGGGTCGGTCACCGTGTGGCTGATGCGGGGCAGCGCATCCGAGGACTTCCTCAAGCGCTTCACAAAGGACTTCGAGGCCCGGCACGACGGCATCACCCTCGACATCCGCATCCAGGACTGGACCGGCATCGGCCCCAAGGTCACCAAGGCGCTCGAGGAGGAGCGCGGCGGCGAGTCCGGCGCGCCCGACGTCATCGAGGTGGGCAACACCCAGGTCCCGGGCTACGTCGAGCAGGACGGCCTGCTCGACCTCTCCCTGGAGTCCGCGCGCGACCTCGGCATGGACGACTGGCTGCCCGGCCTCGCCGAACCCGGCGTCGACTCCTCCCGGCAGTACGGCATCCCCTGGTACGCGGCCAACCGCGTCGTCATCTACAACAAGGACCTCTTCCGGCAGGCGGGCATCGACCGGCCGCCCACCACCCGCGCCGACTGGCTCGACGCGACCCGGACCCTGAACTCCGGCGGCACCCAGGGCATCTACCTCGCGGGCCAGGACTGGTACACGCTCTCCGGCTTCATCTGGGACGAGGGCGGCCACCTCGCCAAGCAGACGTCCGGCGTCTGGTCCGGCACCCTGGCCACGCCCGCCGCCCTGCGCGGCATGGCCTTCTACCGCGAACTCCAGGCGCTCGGTGGCGGCCCGAAGGACGCCGACGAGGAACACCCGCCGCAGGCCGAGGAGTTCGCCCGCGGCGACATCGCGCAGATCATCTCCGTGCCGGGCGCCACCCAGCGCATCCTCCAGAAGAACCCGAAGCTGAAGGGCAAGCTGGGCTACTTCCCGATCCCCGGCAAGACGTCGGGCAGGCCGGGCACGGTGTTCACCGGCGGCTCCGACCTGGTCGTGCCGGCGAACAGCGACGACCGCAACGGCGCCGTCGAGGTCGTCAAGGCGCTGGCCGGCGAGAAGTGGAACACCGACCTGGCCCGCACCATGAACTACGTCCCGAACAAGACCACCCTCGCCGGCGCGGTCGCGGGCGAGCCGGGCGTGGCCGCGATGGCCGTCGGCGCCGCCCACGGCAAGGCGACGCCCGGCTCCCCGCTGTGGCCGAACGTGGAGTCCGGCTCCAACCCCATCAAGGCGTACATGTCCAAGGTCCTCGCCGGGGGCGACCCCTCGACCGAGGCGAAGCGCGCCTCCCGAGAGATCACCCGCCGGCTCGACGAGCGGAACTAGGACGGTGCCGGGGTGTCAGTGGCCGTCCGCCGACGCCCTGCTCAGCGACAGTGCGAACCGACCCTCCTCGTCCGTCCACCAGTGGCCCAACTCGAGTCCCACATCGTGCAGTTCCGCCTTCACGACCTCCTGGCGGAACTTCGCCGAGACCTCCGTGCGCACCTCCTCGCCCGCCGCGAAGTCGACCTCGAGGTCGAGGGCCGGGATCTTCACGGTCTGCGCGGTGGTGGCGCGCAGCCGCATCTCGATCCACTCGCACTCGGCGTTCCACAGGGCGACGTGCTCGAACGCGTCCGGGTGGAAATCGGCGCCGAGTTCGCGGTCCATCACGGTCAGCACGTTCTTGTTGAACGCGGCCGTGACGCCCGCCGCGTCGTCGTACGCCGCGACCAGCGTCGCCTCGTCCTTCACCAGGTCCGTGCCGAGGAGGAAGAAGTCGCCGGGCTCCAGGAGCCCGCGCACCGCCCCGAGGAACGCGGACCGCTCGTCCGGCAGCAGATTGCCGATCGTGCCGCCGAGGAATGCGACCAGCCGGGGTCCAGGAGTCTCCGGCAGTTCGAACGCCGACGTGAAGTCCGTGACCATGGCGTGGATGTCGAGCGCGGGCCGCTCGGCGAGCAGTGTGTCCGCCGCGCCGCGCAGCGCGCTCTCGCTCACGTCCACGGGCACGTACGTCGTCAGGTCGGTGAGTGCGTCCAGGAGGTGGCGTGTCTTGTCGGACGAGCCGGAGCCCAGCTCGACGAGGGTGCGCGCGCCGGTCGCCGCCGCGATGGATTGGGCGCGCGCGATGAGGATCTCCCGCTCGGCCCGGGTCGGGTAGTACTCGGGCAACGTGGTGATCTCGTCGAAGAGTTCGCTGCCGCGCGCGTCGTAGAACCACTTGGGCGGGAGGGTCTTGGGGGAGCGGGTCAGGCCGTGCAGGACGTCGGACCGGAGCGCGGCATCGGTCGCGTCCTCGGGCAGGGTGCGGGTCATGCGGAACGGGCTCACGCGGAGGGCTCCTTGAGCGGGGTCAACAGGACGTCGGTGCGGCTCGCCGCGAGCAGCGTGCGGTCGGGGACCTCGATCCAGTGCGGATCGTCGTCGTACGGTTCGGAGGCGACGACGACGGAGCGGCCGGGCTCGGTGCGGTACCACAGGGTGTCGCCCCAGGCCGTGGCCGTGATCGTCTCGCCGTTGGTGAGCAGGAAGTTGAGGCGGGCGGTGGGCGCCGCCTCGGCGATCTCCAGGGTGGTGTCGGCGAGCGCCTGCGCCTCCTCGTCGCCCGAGCGCAGCCGGTGCAGGACGAGCGCCCACAGGAACGCAGCGTCGCAGCGGGCCTCCATGGACAGCAGGTCGGTGGGCGGCAGCGTGGGCGTCAGGGCGGTCAGGGACTGCGGCCAGCCCGGCACCGCACCGTTGTGGCTGAAGAGCCAGGGTCCGGTCGCGTACGGGGCCGCTGCGGCCTCCCCGTCGGCCCCGGCGAGCGTCGCGTCGCGGACCGCCGCGAGCAGCGCACCGGAGCGGACCACGCGCGCCAGGTCCTGGTAGGCCGCGTCGCCCCAGATGGGTCCGGCGCGGCGGTAGCGGGCGGGCACCGGATCACCGTCCGCGTACCAACCCACGCCGAAACCATCGGCGTTGACCGTGCCGTGCTGTTGTCTGCGCGGCGCCCACGACTGCCGGAACAGGCTGTGCGGCGGCCGGTCGACGATCTCGCCGAGCGGCACGGGCGGCCCCAGATAGGCCAGGTGACGGCACATCAGGCACGCTCCCGGGGCTCGGCGTCGCGGGCCGTGCGGAAGCCGGAGAAGATCTGCCGCCGGATCGGATGGTCCCAGTTGCGGAACGTGCCCCGGCAGGCCACCGCGTCCACGGCGAACGAGCCGCCGCGCAGCACCTTGTAGTCGCCCCCGAAGAACACCTCCGAGTACTCGCGGTACGGATACGCCACGAACCCCGGATACGGCAGGAAGCCGCTGGACGTCCACTCCCACACGTCGCCCATCAACTGCCGTACGCCGAGCGGCGATTCGCCCAGCGGGTAGCTGCCCGCCGGAGCCGGGCGCAGATGGCGCTGGCCGAGGTTCGCGCGGTCCGGCGTCGGGTCCGTGTCGCCCCACGGGTAGCGCATCGAACGGCCCGTGGCCGGATCGTGGCGGGCCGCCTTCTCCCACTCCTCCTCGCTCGGCAGGCGCCGCCCCGCCCACCGGGCGTAGGCATCGGCCTCGTACCAACTGACGTGCAGCACCGGCTCGTCCGGCGGCACGGGCTCGGTCACCCCGAACCGCCTGCGCAGCCACTGCCCGCCCTCGCGACGCCAGAACAGCGGCGCCTCCAGGCCGTGTTCGCGCACCATCGCCCAGCCGTCCGGCGTCCACCAGCGCTCCTGGCGGTAGCCGCCGTCCTCGACGAACTCCAGGTACGCGGCGTTCGTCACCGGCGTCGTGTCGATGTGGAACGGCGGCACCAGGCGGGTGTGCGCGGGCCGCTCGTTGTCCAGCGCCCACGGCTCCGCCGTCGTGCCCATCGTGAACGGGCCGCCGGGGACGAGCACCTCGGCGGGACCGTCGTACGGGCGCGCCAGGGGCTCGGGATCGGGCGCCGTGAGCGCCGCGCCGCCCTTCCTGAGCTGGTGGGTGATCAGCATCGTCTCGTCGTGCTGCTGCTCGTGCTGGGCGATCATCCCGAAGGCGAAGCCCGACCGGGTCAGGCGCTCCGTCCCCTCCGCCTCGAACGAGGCCTTCTCCAGCACGTCGAAGGCCCGCCCGCGGACGTCCGCCGCATAGCCGCGGGCCTCACCGGGCGCGAGCAGCGGCAGGCTCGGACGCTCCGAGCGCGGGTGCTCGAAGGCGTCGTACAGCGGGTCGATCTCGGGGCGGATCGCCTCCTGGCCGGCGACCGCCCGCAGCAGCCACTGCTCCTCCTGGTTCCCGATGTGCGCGAGATCCCAGACGAGCGGCGACATCAACGGCGAGTGCTGGGCGGTGAGTTCGCCCTCGTCGACGCAGCTCGTCAGCAGCGTCGTGCGGCGCCGCGCGGCCTCCAGGGCGTCCGCGGCGCGGCCACGGAGTGCCTCGGGGTCCGTGGTGACGTTCTCCTCAGCGGTCATGATCGGACGGTCCTCCCCTGAGCGGGTTCTCGCGTGAGCTGGTCGAGCACGTCGTCGGCGGGGCAGCGCCCGCGCACGACGTAGCGGTGCGTGAAGTCGGCGACCGCCTTGCGCACCTCCGGGTCCGCGCCGAGCCTCGGCAGCGCCTCCAGAGCCGTCGTGAAACAGGCCGTGGCGGCCTCGCGCAGTTCGGGATCGGCGAGGCCGAGCCGGGCCGCGTCCCGCCACAGCGGATTGTGCGGGGCCGGCAGCGGACCCGCCCGCTCCGCGAGCGGCTTGACCGCGCGGTACGCGGTCTCGGCGGCCTGCGCGTCGTCGAACAGCGCGGTCGTCACGGCGAGCGGCACCAGCCACCCGTCGTCGCCCGACTGCGCGTCGATCATGCGCAGTTCGAGGTGCCCGCGCGGGCGCACGGGCGGGAAGAGGGTGGTCAGGTGGTAGTCGAGGTCCGAGCGGGTCGGCGGGCGCGGCGCGCCGGTGCGCGCCCACTCACGGAAGGTCAGCCCGTCCGGCACCTGCCAGGGCCCGTCGTCGGTGCGCACGCACATCACGGGCGCGTCGAGCACGTGCCGCGTCCACGCCTCGCGCGGATCGAAGTCGAGGGGCACGCCGCCGGAGCGGCCCACGTCGATCCGCTCCCACAGCAGCTGCCGCGTGGAGCGCCAGCCGGTCGGACGGCCCGACAGCATCGGCGAGTTGGCGAACGCGGCCACCAGGACCGCGCCCAGCAGATGCGCGAGCCGCCAGCGCCGCCCGAGCCCCTGCGGACCCGGCTCCTCGTGCCCCGCGTCCAGGCACACCTGCACGGACGCGGACGAGCACATCATGGAGCGCCCGGCGGGCCCGGCCCGGTCGAGCGAGGCCTCCAGGGCGTCGTAACGGGGCTGATGGAGAACGCGTCGCGGCGGCAGCCAGGGGTCGGTGCCGTGCCCGGAGAGGACGAGCCCGTGGCCGCGGAGCGCGGTGCGGACGGCGGTCAGATCGGCCCGCATGGCCGAGACGCATTCGGTGAGGGTGGCGGCGGGGAGCGAACTGAGTTCCAGCTGCCCGCCGGGTTCCACGGTGAGCGCCGAGCGCAGGGGCAGGGCGCGCAGTGCGACGTATGCCGCGTCGAGTCGTTCGGGTGGTAAGGGGAGCCACGGCTTCAGCAGGGGGCGCGGCTCGTGCACGATCCATTCCAGCTCGACCCCGACCTTGCGGGGTGGTCCGGTCTTGAAGCAGATGCCCCGTACCAGGGCCTCCGCCTCGGCCTCGGTGACCAGGTCACCGAGCGCCGTACAGTCTCCCTCGCTCATGGGGGGATTCCTCCTGGTTCGCACGTCTCCATGATCCCCGGTGGGGGTCATCCCGTCGATTCGGCCGGGTGCCGACAAACAGCCCCTTCCGGGCGACGCAGATCCCCACCCAAGACGGTTCGGGCGGCTCGCACAAGAGTGCCTCTGGACATCCCCGGGACTTCTTCGGGACTTCTTCGGGCCCTCCCAGGGGCTTCGCCGGGCGCGGCGAAAACCTGTTGCCCACGCGGTCACTGTGCGTACACGATGGATTCATGAAGGCGACGGGGGAGACGACGGGGGACGCGGCGTGAGCGCACGACTGCGCGAGCTGGCGCGGAGCACGGAGCGGATCGTCGACTCGGGGGAGTACATGGGCGACGGGGGCCGTGTGGTGACGATCGGCGCCGCGGTGGCACGGGCGCGGGCGGGCACCAGGATGTACGGGCCCGACCCGGTGCCCGTGCCACCGATGTCGCCGGCGGACCGGGCGGACGTCGAGGTCACGGGCGAGAGCAGCCTGGAGGCGGGGCGCCGCATGACGGGGGAGCGGCCGGAGCCGGTCGCCGTCCTGAACTTCGCCTCGGCGCGCAATCCCGGAGGCGGCTACCTCAACGGGGCGCAGGCGCAGGAGGAGGCCCTCTGCCGCTGCTCCGCCCTGTACGCGTGCCTGACCGAGGTGCCCGGGTTCTACGCCCACCACCGCGAGCATCGCGACGCGTTCTACACCGACCGCGTCATCCACGCCCCGGCCGTCCCGGTGTTCCGCGACGACCAGGGCCGGCTCCTCGACGCGCCGTTCGAGGCGGGGTTCCTGACGTCACCGGCGCCGAACGCCGGAGTGATCGTGCAGCGCGCACCGGAGCGGGTGCACGAGATACCGACGGCCCTGGCCGCGCGCGCCGAGCGCGTGCTGGAGGTCGCGGCGGCCGAGGGCTACCGCAGGCTCGTCCTCGGGGCCTGGGGCTGCGGAGTGTTCCGCAACGATCCGGGGCAGGTGGCCGAGGCATTCCGGGCCCTGCTCGAAGGGCGTTTCGCGCACCACTTCGAGCAGGTCGTGTTCGCCGTCCTCGACCGTGCGAAGGGCGCGCCCACCCGCGCCGCGTTCGAGCGCGCTTTCGACCGGGCGGATCAGCGCCAGCCGTAGCGCTCCCGCAGCCGCAGCACCACCGTGTTGAACCGGCCGCGGTCGAGCGCGCAGGCCTCGCGGCGCATCCCCTTCTCGTGCACCCGAAGCACGCGGTCCAGGTCCACCCACGAGTCCCGGCCGTCCCGGTCCCAGGGCCCCGAGCCGAGCGCCACCCACTCGCGGTCGCCGTCGTGCCGCTTGCTGGACAGCTGCACCGCCAGCAGTGTGCCGTCCGTCTCCCGGGCGACCACGAGCACCGGGCGGTCCTTGCCGCGCCCGTCGTTCTCCTCGTACGGCACCCAGGTCCACACGATCTCGCCGGGGTCCGGGTCGCCGTCGTGCGCGGGCGCGTACTCGGTGCGCACCCTCCCCACCCGGGTCGGCTCGGCCTCCACCGTGGCCGTCGCGCCGCCGCGGCCCGGGTGTTCGTACGCTTGGTCATCCGTATAGGCAGTCACGCGGGTCACGTTAGACGCCGACCGGCCCAATCCCTGCGGCGGGTACGCCGGATGAGCCGCAGGCTCGCCCCATGAAACGACGTCACACCACCGCCCTCTGCGTCCTCGCCGGAACCCTCGCCCTCACCGTCGCCGCGCCCGCGGGCCCCGCCGCCTCCGAGGCCGCACCCCCGCGGACCGTCTCCGCGTGGCTCCCGTACTGGGACCAGGAGGCCGCCTACCGGAACGCCCTCGACCACGCCGCACAGATCCGCACCATCAGCCCCTTCTGGTACCAGACGAAGTCCGCGGCCCGCGTCGCAGGACACACCGGCGCGGGCGAGCGCCGCATCATCAACGGACTGCACGCCCGCGGCATCGAGGTCGTCCCCACGGTCATGGAGACGATGAAGCCGGGCGCCCTGGCCAAGGTCCTCAACAGCGAGAAGTCCCGCACCCGGCACATCGACGCGCTCCTCGACGTCGTCCGCAGCCGCGCCTACGACGGACTGGACATCGACTACGAGTCGATCGCCGTCGCGTCCGACGACAAGTACCGGTCGGTACGCGCCGGTTACACGGCCTTCGCCACCGAACTCTGTGCACGCCTGCACGCCTCCGGCAAGAAGTGCTTCCTGACCGTCATGCCCAAGACCCGTTCGACGGGCCGCGTCTGGGACTACGAGAAGCTGGGCGCCGCCGCCGACCGCGTGCGGATCATGGCGTACAACCTGCACTCCGCGGAGGGCAGGCCGGGACCGCTGGCCTCGCCCCAGTGGTACGACGAGATCCTCTCCCGCGCGACCGCCCAAGTCCCGCGCGCCAAGCTGGAGATGGGGATTCCCGCCTACGGCTGGAACTGGAAGGTGGGCGGCCCCCACGGCGGCGGCAAGCACCGCGCCCGGCACGTCACCTCGAAATCCGCCGAGGCGCTGCGCCGCAAGGTCGGCGCCCGCTACGCCCTCGACCCCGAATCCCGCACCCCCCACTTCACGTACACGCAGGGCAAGGGCAAGAAGGCCATCCGCCGCACCGTCTGGTACCAGGACGCCGCCGGCACCGCCGCACACCTCCCCGTCCTGCGGAAGTACGGCGTACGGAACACGGTCCTGTGGGCGCTGAACTTCGAGGACCCCAAGCTGTGGAAGACCCTGGCGCGGGGGTAGACGCGGCCGCTGGGCGGCGTCTGCAAGGATGCCGTACGTCATGGTGCAGATACCGAAGCAGCAGCCCGCCCAGCCGTCCGCGCCGACCCCGCCCGGGTCCGGCGCCCTGCCCACGAGCGCCGATGTCGCACGCCTCGCCGGGGTCTCGCGCGCCACCGTCAGCTACGTCCTCAACAACACGAGCGCGGTCCGCATCAGCGAGCCGACGCGGCGGCGCGTCCACGAGGCCGCCAAGGAACTCGGCTACGTTCCGCACGCCGCCGCCCGCAGCCTGCGCGCGGGACACACCCGGATCGTCCTCGTGCCGACCCCCGACGTCCCCATCGGGCCCCTGTACAGCGCCTTCCTCAACGAACTCCAGTGGGCGCTGAGCCGCCTCGACTACACCGTCGTGCAGTACGGCAGCGTGGGCCTCGGCGGGGACGCCGCCGCCCGCGCCTGGGCCGAGCTGCGCCCGGTCGCCGTGCTGGGCCCCGTCGGGATGGGCCCCGACGGCATCGCCGTGCTCCGCCGCTCCGGCGCCCGCGCCGTCATCACGCTCGGCCCGGAGCCGGTCGAGGGCGCGCACGCCCTGCTCACGGACCACCGGCAGGTCGGCAGGGCCGCCGCCGCGCACCTCCTGGCCCGCGGCCACCGGCGCATCGGCGTGGTCGTGCCGAAGGAGGCGGGCCTCGACGTCTTCGCGGTGCCGCGCCTGGAGGGCGTGCGCCAGGCGGGCGCGGAGGCCGTGCCGCTGCCGCTCGCGTACGACGAGCAGGACGCGGCTCAAGTCGCCTCCCAGGTGGGGGAGTTGGGGCTCGGCGCCGTGTTCGCGTACAACGACGAGTACGCCATGCTGCTGATGAGCGCGCTGCAGGACGCGGGCGTCGCCATCCCCGGCGACGTCGCCGTGATGGGCGCGGACGACCTGATGCTCGGGCGGCTGCTGCGGCCGCGGCTGAGCACGGTGCGGCTCGACCTGCCGTCGGGGCGGGAGCTGGCGGAACTGGTCGACCGGCTGGTCAGGGACCCGGACCGGGACGGGGAGCCGGCGCAGCGGGAGGCGCTGGCGGTGACGCTGGTGGCGCGCGATTCGGCCTGAGGCGCGCTCGCGGAACCGGGGCCGGACATGCCACGAGGCGGCCGCCCCATCGGGGCGACCGCCTCGCGCGCATTCGAGTGACGGGGGAGGGAGCCTCAGGCTTCCTGGCCCGGCCCCTGGCCCTCCTGCTCGGCCTTCGCCTGCTGCTCGGCGACCGACTTGCGGACCTCGTCCATGTCCAGCTTGCGGGCCTGGCCGATGACGTCCTCGAGCGCCTCCTTGGGCAGCGCGCCGGGCTGCGCGAACACAGCCACCTGGTCACGCACGATCATCAGGGTCGGGATCGACTGGATCCCGAAAGCGGCGGCCAGCTCCGGCTGGGCCTCGGTGTCGACCTTGCCGAACACCAGGTCCGGGTTGGCCTCTGCGGCCTGCTCGTAGACCGGGGCGAACTGCTTGCAAGGCCCGCACCAGTCAGCCCAGAAGTCGATCAGTACGAACTCGTTCTCCGTAACCGTCTGATCGAAGTTCTCCTTGGTCAGCTCCGTGGTGGTGCTGCTCATGGTGTTTTTCCCTCTTCCTGCTTCCGGGGTTCGGGGCGAAGCCGTAGGGGGCAAAGCCGCTGTGCACAACCGTCCGCATGTCGGACGTATTCCGCGCTCGTACCCATGTGCTCGGCACGCACACATCCGACCACACTGAGAGACTGGGGCGCATGACGGAAGCCAACGCGTACGACGTCGTAGTGCTCGGAGCGGGTCCCGTCGGCGAGAACGTCGCCGACCGCGCGCGGGCCGGTGGGCTGAGCGCCGCCATCGTGGAGAGCGAGCTCGTCGGCGGTGAGTGCTCGTACTGGGCGTGCATGCCCAGCAAAGCGCTGCTCCGCCCGGTGATCGCCCGCGCCGACGCCCGCCGGGTGCCCGGCCTGCGGCAGGCGGTGCAGGGCCCGCTCGACGCCCCGGCGGTCCTCGCGCACCGCGACGACTACACCTCGCACTGGAAGGACGACGGCCAGGTCGACTGGCTGAAGTCCATCGGCATCGACCTCTACCGCGGCCACGGCCGCCTCGACGGACCGCGCCGCGTCACGGTCACCGCGGAGGACGGCACGGTGACGACTCTCACGGCACGCCACGCGGTGGCCGTCTGCACGGGCACGCGTGCCGCCCTGCCCCCACTGCCGGGCCTGGACTCGGTCAAGCCATGGACCAGCCGGGAGGCCACGAGCGCGGACCGGGTGCCGGGCCGCCTGCTGGTGGTCGGCGGCGGCGTGGTCGCCACCGAGATGGCGACGGCCTGGCAGGCGCTGGGCTCGCAGGTCACCGTGCTCGTACGGGGAGGTGGCCTGCTGGAGCGGATGGAGCCGTTCGCGGGCGAGCTGGTGGCGGACGCGCTGCGGGAAGCGGGCGCGGACCTCCGCACGGGCGTCTCGGTGAATTCGGTGGAGCGCAACGCCGCCGGCACGGTGGTGGCGACCCTCGACGACGGCACGACCCTCGAAGCCGACGAGATCCTCTTCGCGACGGGCCGCGCGCCGCGCACGGAGGACATCGGCCTGGAGACGGTGGGCCTGAAGCCCGGCTCCTGGCTGGACGTCGACGACTCCCTCCGCGTCACGAACAGCACCTGGCTCTACGCGGTCGGCGACGCCAACCACCGCGCGCTCCTCACCCACCAGGGCAAGTACCAGGCGCGCATCGCGGGCGCCGCGATCACGGCCCGCGCGCAGGGCGTCCCGCTCCTGGAGTCCGACCGCTGGGGCGCCCACGCCGCGACGGCCGACCACGACGCGGTCCCGCAGGTCGTCTTCACCGACCCCGAGGCCGCGAGCGCGGGCCTTACCCTCGCCGAGGCGGAGGCAGCGGGCCACCGGGTCCGCGCGGTCGACTACGACATGGCGAACGTCGCAGGCACGGGCCTCTACGCCGACGGCTACACGGGCCGCGCCCGCATGATCGTCGACCTCGACCGGGATATCCTCCTGGGCGTCACGTTCGTCGGCCCGGGCGTCGGCGAACTCATCCACTCCGCGACGATCGCCGTCGCGGGCGAGATCCCGATCGACCGACTGTGGCATGCGGTACCGGCGTATCCGACGATCAGTGAGGTGTGGTTGAGGTTGCTGGAGACGTATCGGGGCTGAGCGTAAGCCAGTGACCGCAAATGGCCTCTGCGGCCCGGCCGTTGATGCGGTCCGCGCCGCGAAGGCCGGTCGATGCGGCAGTCCCTGAGGATCCCCTCGCCGCGGCGAGGGGATCCGGCTCTCGTCCACTCATCCAGGGCGCGGTGGTCTGTCGCTGGAGCGCAAGTGCTCGCGGGGCGCCGCAATGCGGTCGAGGCCGCTGGAGCACTGGAGCGCGCCCAGGGGTGGGGAAAGTCGGGCGCGATCCGCAGAGGGGTTGTACCACCCCCTTCCGTCACTTCGTGAACTAAGTTGCGCGGCACCTCTTGACTCAAGGTTCACAGCACTGAAGCATGCGTCGCCAAGAGAGCGCTCCCACACCCCCCACTCGTTCATTTCCTGAACCAGGAGAGCCGCTGTGACTCGCTTCCCCCTGCCCTTGTCGCGCCGCAGAGTTCTCGGCGCGGCCGCCGCCGTCGGCGCCGCGCTGCCCGTTCTCGGGGCGACGTCGGCGCCGGCCGCGCCCGCGCGGCGCAAGCCCCTCGCCGCAGGCGGTGACCTCGGGCCCAATGTGATCGTGTTCGACCCGTCCACGCCCGGCATCCAGGCCAAGCTGGACGAGATCTTCAAGCAGCAGGAGTCCGCCCAGTTCGGCGCAGGCCGGTATCAACTGCTGTTCAAGCCGGGGACCTACAACGGGCTCAATGCCCAACTCGGCTTCTACACCTCGATATCCGGCCTCGGACTGTCCCCGGACGACACCATCATCAACGGTGATGTGACCGTGGACGCGGGCTGGTTCGACGGCAACGCCACGCAGAACTTCTGGCGCAGCGCCGAGAACCTGGCGCTGGTGCCGGTCAACGGGACCAACCGGTGGGCGGTCGCCCAGGCCGCCCCCTTCCGCCGCATGCACGTGCGCGGCGGCCTCAACCTCTCCCCGGACGGCTACGGTTGGGCCAGCGGCGGCTACATCGCCGACAGCCGCATCGACGGCACTGTAGGCCCGTACTCGCAGCAGCAGTGGTACACCCGCGACTCCTCGGTGGGCGGATGGCAGAACGCCGTCTGGAACATGGTGTTCTCGGGAGTTGAGGGAGCCCCCGCGCAGAGCTTCCCGAACCCTCCGTACTCCACCCTCGACACCACCCTCGTCTCCCGCGAGAAGCCCTTCCTGTACCTGGACGGCGCGGACTACAAGGTGTTCCTGCCGGAAAAGCGGACCAACGCGCGCGGCACGACCTGGGGCAGCGGGACACCACGCGGCACCTCGCTCCCCTTGAGCCAGTTCTACGTCGCCCAGCCCGGCGCCGACGCGAGCACCCTCAACGCCGCCCTCGATCAGGGGCTCAATCTGCTTCTCACACCCGGCATTTACCACCTGGACGCGCCCGTGGAGGTGAAGCGCGCGGGCACCGTCGTCCTCGGTCTCGGCTATGCCACCCTCGTCCCGGACGGCGGTGTGACGGCGCTGAAGGTGGCGGACGTCGACGGCGTGCGGCTCGCCGGGTTCCTGGTGGACGCCGGGACCGTCAACTCTCCCACCCTGATCGAGATCGGCCCGCAGGGCGCCTCCGCGGACCACTCCGCCGACCCGATCACCATGCAGGACGTGTTCGTCCGCATCGGCGGCGCCGGCGCCGGCAAGGCCACCACCAGCCTTGTCATCAACGCCCGGCACACCATCGTCGACCACACATGGGTGTGGCGCGCCGACCACGGAGAGGGCGTGGGCTGGGACACCAACCGAGCCGACTACGGCGTCGTCGTCAACGGCGACGACGTGCTGATGACCGGCCTGTTCGTCGAGCACTTCAACAAGTACGACGTCCAGTGGAACGGCGAACGCGGCCGCACCATCTTCTTCCAGAACGAGAAGGCCTACGACGCCCCGAACCAGGCAGCCATTCAGAACGGCGATCTGAAGGGCTTCGCCGCCTACAAGGTCGCCGACTCCGTGACGAGCCACGAGGGTTGGGGACTCGGCTCGTACTGCTTCTACAACGTCGACCCGACCATCGTGCAACACCACGGCTTCGCCGCTCCGAACACACCGGGCGTGAAGTTCCACGACCTGCTCGTGGTGTCACTGGGCGGCAAGGGCCAGTACGAACACGTCATCAACGACATCGGCGCCGCCACCTCGGGCAGCGACACCGTCCCCTCGACGGTCGTCTCCTACCCCTGACGGATGCCATGCGGGCCCCGGACGGTCGGCTGCCACGGCACCGGCCGGCCGTCCGGGGTCTTCCGCACGCGCGTAGACCCTGGCACGATCTGGGCCGATCCACCTGCACCACAGCTGTCACATCCCGCTCAGGACTCAGCACTCAGGACTCAGTACTCAGCACCCAGGCACTGGCAGGAAGGTCGCGATCCCCATGCGTATCCGCTCCGTGTTCACCGCGCTCGCCCTCACCACGGGCGCTCTCATCGCCCCCGGATTCGGGGTGCTGACGACCTCGACCGACGCGTTCGCCGCCACGAAGATCTCGCACGCCACGGCGACGTCGATGTTCCGCTCGGTCGGGATCACCTGGTCGTCGTCCGGCGGTTGTTCCGACCGGAACGTCTCCACGTGCACGTCGTTCGAGCAGCTCAATCTCGCCACCGCCCAGGGCGCCCAGACGCTGAAGAAGGCCAGCGCGTGCGCGCTCAACATCACGGGTGGCACCGAGACCGGCCACGCGAGCGGCACGTACTCGCACTGGAACGGCTACAAGCTCGACTTCGGCAAGAGCACCTGCGTCACGAACTACGTCAAGAACCACTTCACGTACATCGGCCTGCGCGGCGACGGCGCCCCGCAGTACAAGGCCGGGTCCGGCAACGTGTACGCGGACGAGGGCAACCACTGGGACGTGACGTTCTACAACTGCGGAGGCTGCTGACCACCCACTCCCCGCAGCATTCCTTGTCCGTAGGTGAGTTGAAGAAGGTGCTGTCATGAGTCATGAGCCCGCGCGTCCCTCGATCCCGCCCGCCCGGCGTGCCGTCCTCGGTGGGACGTTGGCCATCGCCGCGGCGGCTCTGGCGCCGGGCGTCGCCGTCGCGGCTCCACGGCGCGGAGCGCAGGTCACCGACGCCACGTACGCCAACGACGCGGAGACGTCCGGCGGCGACCCCTACGTGCTGTTCGACGAGCCCAGCGGCTACTACTACGCGTACTGCACGGGCGGTTCGGACGACGGCTACTACTTCGGTGTGCACCGCTCGCCCGACCTGGCGACGTGGGAGCGACTGCCGGGCGGCGCGCTGCGCGCGGACGACCCGAAGCAGTGGGGCAAGGACTGGTTCTGGGCGCCGGAGGTCTACCGCAATCCCGAGACCGGTCTGTACTTCCTGTTCTACGCGGCCCGCATGGGCAGTGCCATGGGCGAACAGTACTTCGGCTACGCGGACTTCGAGGAGCCGTGCTCCATCGGGGTCGCGGTGTCCCGCACGCCCGAGGGCCCGTTCCGCAACATCGCCGACCGGCCGATCGACTACCACCCGTACAAACCGGATTACCACGACGTCAACCTCATCATGGGCGACGACCAGCTCACCCCGCCGGCCACCGAGGAGGAGGGGCGCACCGCGCCGCTGGGCTCGTACATCCCGATGATCGACGCGAATCTGCTCTTCGACGAAGGCCGCATTTACCTGTACTTCTCCAGCAACGCCTACCGCAATTGGGTGTGGGACACCGGCCTCGGCAAGTACATCGAGGAGTCCAACATCGCGGCCGTCGAGCTGACCACGCGCTGGTGGCGGGACCCCGAGGGCGCGACCATGCCCACCATCCATCCGCGGTACGTCGATTCCAACGCGCGGACCAGTGCCTCCGGCGCGCGGCGCCGAGACGGATTCGTTCCGGTCCTCACCTATGCCGCCGACCCGCAGGCCTGGGAGGACGCACACGTCAACGACCATGCGACATCCGGCGGTTCGAAGAAGGACCGCCGCTGGGAAGAGGGCTCCACCGCCTGGCGGCACGACTACGTCCACGCCGGTGAGCGGCGGACTCTCTACTACCTGACCTACTCGGCCAACAACTTCGAGAACCAGTACTACGGCGTGGGCTACGCCGTCGCGGACCATCCGCTGGGCCCGTGGCGCAAGTACGAGCACAACCCGGTCCTGTCGCAGAGCCCCGACGTGGGGATGTACTCCACCGGCCACGGCAGCCTGACCACCTCACCCGACGGCAGCGAGCTGTACTACGTGCACCACGGCCGTACGTCGCCCACCTCGCCCGACCGCATCGTCTACACCGAGCGGCTGCGCATCGACGACCATGCCGGCGGTCTCCCACGCCTCACCATCGACCAGTCCACCGGCGACGAACCGGTGCCGTCCGGGACCGCCCCGTTCACGCTCACCGCCCGGCCGGTCGCGGTGCACGTGGGCGGGACGGCGGACGTCGTCTGCTCGGTGCGCAGCGCCGCGGGCGCCGCGTTCGACCTTTCGGCACCGGAGAACCGGCTGCGGGCCGAACTGCGCCCGGCCGGCCCGGCGTCGGTGAGCGTCGAGAACGGCAAGGTGACACTCCGCGGCCTGCGCAGGGGCACGGCACGCCTCATTCTGGTGTACCAACGGCGCCGGGCGGACGGGACGTACCGCGACGTGCACCAGGCACGCCGCGGGGGACGCCCGGAGGCGGTGACGGTGACCGTGCCGGTCGTGGTGCGGTGAGGTCGGCACGCTGCCAGCGGGCGACATGATGGTGTGTCAGTCGCGATCGGCCGCGTACTGGTGGATCCAGGCGAGGTGGCGCTCCCACGCGTCGGGTGCGCCGAGGCGCCCGTTGCGCGCGTCGGCGCGGGCCCCGTCGGGAAGGTGCAGCACGTCGGCGGTCGTGATCGAGGCGACCTGCACCTTGCGGGTGCGCTCCAGACGCCGCTCCTGGTAGCGCAGCCGTGCCCGCTCCCAGTCCTCGCCACGGGTGAGTGCGTCGGTCAGACAGTCGGCGAGGACGATCGCGTCCTCGATCGACTGGTTCGCGCCCTGGCCGTGGTGGGGCACGAGCGCGTGCGCGGCGTCGCCGAGCAGCGTGATGCGTCCCTTGCTCCACTGGTGCAGAGGCGGCCGGTGGAAGAGTCCCCAACGTTCCGTGGCCGGCGCCGCGTTGATCATCTGGAGGGCGGCGGGGTGCCAGCCCTCGAAGGCGGCAGCATGTTCCCCGGGCGAAGCGGGTGCGAGCCAGGCCTGTTCGGGCCATGGCCCCTCGAGCCGCTTGACCAGCAGGAAGTTCTGCTCGCCGCTGCCGATCGGGTAGTGCAGCAGATGGCCGCCAGGACCCATCCAGAACTGGATCGCCTCGGGGTCCGGGAGCAGGTCCAGGTGCTCGGGCCCGACGATGCCGCGCCAGCCGTAGCAGCCCGAGAAGCGGGCGTCGTCGTAGCCGACGACTTCACGGCGCAGCAACGACTTCGCGCCGTCGGCGCCGATGACCAGGTCGGCCTCGGCACGGTCCCCGTCGGCGAAGTGCAGGACCGCCGCCGCGGGCCCGGTGTCGTCGACGCGCACCAGACGCTTCCCCAGGTGGAGGCCGGCGCCGCCGAGGGCGCCGGCGAGCAGCTGCTGGAGATCGGCGCGGTGGATGCCGTAGTAGGGCGCGCCGCACCGCGCCCGGTACGCCTCGCGGGACAGCACCCTGCCGATCACGCGGCCGTCCCGGCCGTCGCGGAAGACCAACCCGTCGACGTCGGCGGCCTTCCGCGCGAGCCCCTCGCCGATGCCGGTCCGGTCGCGGAGGAAGCGGGTCGCGTTGGCCGACAGCGCGACCGCCGCACCCACTTCGCGCAACTCCTCGGTCTGCTCGTACACATGAGGTTCAAGGCCCCGCCTGCGCAGCTCGACCGCGAGGGTCAGACCTCCGATGCCCGCGCCCACGATGGCGATCCGCCGCCCTGAGTCCACACCCGTCATGCTCGACCCCTCTCGCTCGGTGAGCACGACCCTAGGCGGGGTGTGCGGCGCCCGGCATCGGAACGTGGTGGCAACCTTCACCACCGCGTTCCGACAGTCTGTCGGAGCGTGTCTACGATGCGTCCATGCAGCGGACACCCGACCTCGACGACGCGGTCCAGGACCTTTCCGAGGCCGTCGGGCACCGGCTCGTCCTCGTCGACGAGTCGATGCGCGTGGTCGGCTACTCCATGCACGAGAGCGAGACCGACCGCCGGCGCCTTTCGCACGTCCTGGCACACAGCGATGCGTGGGAACCGCCGCGAACGGACAGCCGTGCGTACTGCGTCGAGTCGGTTCCGGTGCTCGGCGACTGCCTCTTCCTGCGGCTCGCCGACCGGGACCGCCGGATCAGGGGCTACTTGGTGCTCGTGCTCGGCACGGAGCGCGTTCCGGCAGACGCGCTCGACACACTCCTGGAGGCGGGCCCGTCCCTCGGTGACCTGCTGGCGCTCCGCGGCCTGCGGGCCGAGCAGGAGTTCGCGCGCTCGCGGAGTCTGACCGTCGACCTGGTCACCGGTGGCCCGGAGCGGCGGGCGGCCGCGGCCGAGGCGCTCGTAGCGGAGCGGATCCTCAGCGCATCGGGGCGGTACTGCCCGGTCGTGCTCGGCACCGACCCGCGCACCGCGTCACCCCGCGACGGCGAACGGGCGGCTCTGGCCGTCACGGTGACGCTCGGGTTCGTGGCCCGTGCCTCGACCGCTTCCGCGGCCGGTGCGCCGCTGCCCGACGGGCTGGGTGTCCTGCTCTTCCCGCGGCCGGTCGTCCAGCAGCGGCTGACCCGTATCCTCGAACAACCGCAGGTCGCGGGCGTACGGGCCGGCATCGGTCCCCTGGTCGGACTCGCCGACGTCCACCGTTCCTTCGAGCGCGCACGGCTGGCCTGGCGTGCCTCCTGCTTCGCACCGCACGACCACCCGACCGTGACCGACTGGGAACAGGTGGGCCTCGACGGCACGCTCGCCCGGCTGCCGCTGGAGACACTCGGCGTCGACGAGCTGCCACCGCCGGTCCACCGCCTGCTCACCGCAGGCCTCGGCCTCGAACTCCTGACGACGCTGGACTGCTACCTCGACAGGGGCGGCGACGCCCAGCAGACCGCCCGGGTGCTCAGCATCCACCGCTCGACGCTCTACTACCGGCTCGGCAAGATCCGTGCCGCTGTCGGAGCCGACCTCGGCGACGGCCGGCTGCGCCGCGAGCTCCACACGGGGCTGAGGATCGCCCAGCTCGCCGGTCTCGGGCCGTGGGACGGCGCGCAGCCGGTTTCGTAGCGGCACCGCATCAACTCGCCCGATTCGGCGGCACGTTCACCCGCACGGCCCGCCAATGGATGCCGTACCGGCCCGCTCCACGGATCCTCGGAGCAGCAGGTACCGGCCGCACATCAGGGGACGTCGTCGTGGAGCATCCAGGAACGCTGATCCTCATCATGGCCGCGGCGGTGCTCGCGCCCTTGCTGGCGCACGGTCTCGGCCGCTGGGTCCGGGTGCCTCTGGTCATCTTCGAGATCGTCCTTGGCATCGTCATGGGCCCCGACGTCCTCGGGTGGGCGCACTCCGAGGAGCTCACCGACGTGCTCGCCGACCTCGGCCTGTCCCTGCTGATCTTCCTCGCTGGCTACGAGATCCAGTTCGACGCCATCCGCGGAGACACCCTGCGCCGTGCCGTGTGGGCGTGGGTGATCTCGCTGGTCGCGGGTCTCGCGCTGGCCCTGGCCCTGACCGGTCTCGACTTTCCGCGCAGCGTCATCTTCGGTACCGCCCTCACCAGCACGGCCCTGGGCACGGTGGTGCCCCTCCTGCGCGACAGCGGCGATCTGCAGGGCCGGTTCGGCACCGTCACCATGGCGTTCGGCGCCGTCGGCGAGTTCGGCCCCATCATCGCCATGTCCGTCCTGCTCAGCGGGCGGGATCCCGGCCTGTCGACGGTCATCCTGGCCGTGTTCGCCGCCATCACCGCCGGAGCCGTGTACTGGGCGCTGCGCCCCCGGCCGCCCTGGTTCACCCGCGTCATCCAGACGACGCTGCACACCAGCGGCCAGTTCGGGGTCCGCTTCGTCAGGCGCCGGTTCCTCACGGGATGTCAGGGTGTGGCGATGAGTTCGCCGAGGCGTGTGGCGAGCCACGGGCGGCGGCCGCCCGCGCGCATGCGGCCGCTCGCGACCGCCTTCCAGACCGGGATCCGCCGGAACGACACCAGCAGGAACGTCGCCGGGGCCGCAGTGATCCGGCAGTCGTAGCGGCGCGTCGGCGCGTCCCGGGTGACGGTCGCCTCGCCGTCCTCGACGACGACGGCGAGCCGGGGGCCGCCCTTGATGGCGAGGTCGAAGGCGATGCGTACGCCCTGTGCCTTCGCCGTGTTCACCGTCATCGGCATCATCGTCGGCATCAACTGGCCGAGGACAAGGCCGGCTTCGTCCGGGCCGATCGGCCAGGGTGCCCCGGTGCCGCGGGCGAGATCGAGGCCGTGCACGAGGCTCTCGCTCAGCATCAGGCCGGTCAGGGCCGCCAGGGTGAGCGTCACCCCGGGGCCGTACCAGGGTGTCTCGACGGGGGTGTCCGGGGCCAGGCCCTCGGTTCCGCGCAGGAAGGCCGCGCCGCGCTCGGCGAGCAGGTCGGCGAGCGTGGCCCGTCCCGCCGGGTCGAGCAGCCCGATGGACCGGGCGTTCAGCGTGGTGATCCGCTCGACGAGCGGCCCGTCGCCCGGCGGCAGCACCTCGTCCCAGGGCACGGGTTCGTTCGACCAGTGCGCGCCGCAGGCCAGATAGACGGCGGCGAGGTGTGCGCCGACGTCACCGACCGTCCAGCCGGGAAGCCCCGACGCCGCCTCCTGGTCGGGCGCCTCCCGCACCGTACGGACGACGCGGGCGAGGACGGAGTCCAGCGCGGCGCGGGTTCTCGCGTGCTCGGTGACGGGATCGAATCCCATGACGGTGCCCATGCCATTCCCTCGGGAGTTGCGGACGGGCTCGAACATTACCGTCGGGTAGCACGTACGGGCAGGGGATTCGAGTGATGCAGGGGCAACAGGTCGGTCAGCGTGCCTCGGCCTCTTCCTTGGCGTAGCGGTACAGGTCCTGGGACGTGTCGATGAGTTCCTTCTGTTCCTCCTTCGAGCCGACCATCGGCTGGGAGCCGTTCAGCGGCAGTTGCGCGCTCTCCGGGAGGAACTTGACGGTCACCAGGCCGATGACTCCGGCCACCATCAGGTAGTAGGCGGGGATCAGTTTGTCGCCGGTCGCGTTGACCAGGGCCTCCGTGACGAGTGGTGTCGTGCCGCCGAACGCCGCCACGGCGAAGTTGAAGCCGATGCCCATCGCCGCGTACCGCACCGCTGTCGGGAACAGCGCGGGCAGCGTGGCGGCGCTGGGGGCGGCGAAGCAGGTCAGGAGCGTGGAGAGGATCAGCACGCCGAAGATGGGTGGCCAGGTGCCCTCCGACTTGATGAGGAGGAACGCGGGGACGGCCAGGAGGATCATGGCGATCGCCCCGCCCGCGTACAGGGGGCGCCTGCCGATGTGGTCGCTGAGGCGCCCGAGGAAGGTGATGAGGAGGACGATCCACACCATGCCGATGAGGACCAGGACGTCCGCCGAGCCGCTGGAGCGGCCGAGTGCTTCCGTCTGATAGCTCGGCAGATAGCCGGTGACCATGTAGTTCGTGACGTTGTAGAGCAGGACCAGGCCCATGCACACCAGCAGGGGCCGCCAGTGCTCGCGGACGATGGTCTTGAACTCGCTGCCGACCGACTCCTGGGCGAGGCTCTTCTCGTGCTCGTCGAGCTGCTGCTGGAAGGCGGGGGACTCCTCCAGCTTGAGCCGCATGTACAGGCCGATGACACCCAGCGGGCCCGCGATCAGGAACGGCAGGCGCCAGCCCCACGACAGCATCTGGGCGTCCGTGAGGGCGATGTTCAGCACGGTGACGAGCGCGGAGCCCAGGGCATAGCCGACGAAGGTGCCGAAGTCGAGCCAGCTGGACAGGAATCCGCGCCGTCGGTCCGGTGAGTACTCGGCGACGAATGTGGTGGCACCCCCGTATTCGCCACCGGTCGAGAAGCCCTGCACCATTCGGGCGACCAGGAGGAGAACGGGGGCGGCGATGCCGATCGTCTCGTAGCTCGGGATGAGGCCGATCGAGAACGTTCCGGCCGCCATCATGATCATGGTCGTGGCGAGCACCTTCTGCCGCCCGATGCGGTCGCCGAGCGGGCCGAAGACCAGGCCGCCGAGCGGTCGCACCACGAACGCGGCGGCGAATGTCGCGAAGGACGAGATCAGCTGGGCGCCGGGGGAGGCGCCGGGGAAGAAGACCTTGCCGATGGTGGCGGCGAGATAGCTGTAGACGCCGAAGTCGAACCACTCCATGCAGTTGCCGAGCGCCGAGGCGCCGACAGCCCGCTTGAGCAGGGGTTTCTCGACGACCTGGACGTCCTGCTTGCCATAGCCCCGCTTGGTGCGTCGCAGCCGGCGGTCCAGTTCCTCGCGCACATGCTGGGGCAGGCCCGCGACCGTCTCCGGCATGCGCTTGCGGCCTCTGGTGGTCGGGCCGTCAGAAGGTGTGTGGGCCACGTGCCGATGCCACCTCTCGCTGTCGTCCTCTTCTCTGCGCGTCAGGGCCGAGTCTCCGCACATTGATCACTCGGCGCACTTCGAGGACGACTGCCCGACATGTGCTTCGGCACACCGCGCTCGGCGATCGCGCTGACGGCGGTGGCCAGCAGGGCGAAACCAGCGCCTCCGGCGACGGCGGCAGCGGGTGACGCCGCGCTCAGGACCACCGCGGACAGCGCCGCGGTGAGGCCGTATCCGATGCCCCCGGCCGCGTACATGACGGAGTAGGCACCGGCGTGCGCGTGCTCGGGCAGGCGCGCACGCAGGCTGAGACTCCGGGTGATCATGACGCCCGACTGGAAGACGCCCGCGAGGAGGAGCCCGGCCGCGATACCGGGCAGGCCCGGCAGGACCGCGACCAGACCTACGCATCCGGCGGTGACCGTGAGCAGGACCAGACTCTGGGTCCGCGCGGAGCCCCGCCAGGACCGCATGCCGTAACAGAGCGCCCCGGCCGCCCCCGACAGCGCGAAACCGGCGAGCAGCGGACCGGCCCAGCCGACAGCCACCCGTCGGTCCTCGAGGAGCGCGGGCAGGACGAGCTCCGCCGTGGCCAGCATCGTCATGGCGGCCGCGCTGGTGAGGTAGATCGGCCAGGCGGACAGCAGGCCCCGGCCCGCCGCTGCCCCGGAGCGCCCGGCGGGTCCGGTGTCGGATTGTTCGGGAAGGCGCGACAGCAGCAGCGAACCGGTGGCCGCGAGGACGCCGCCCAGCAGCAGCGGCGCCCCGGCGTCGGCCTCCAGGGCGAGGAGGACCACCAGGCCGGGCGACGCGGCCCAGATGATCTGGGTCAACGTGGCCTCCACGCTCAAGGCGCGCGGCACGGCGGTGTCCTGCACCATGCGCGTGAGGAGGACCCGCGCCCCGCCGGGGCAGGCGGCCGGTGCCGCGCCCGCCAGGAAGGCGAGACCGATCAGCACCGGCAGCGGGGCGGAGCGCGCGAACGGCAGGGCCACGAAGGCGCACGCCCCGACCGCCAGGCCGCAGGCCAGCTGCCGCCGCATCCGGCCACCGCGCAGGCGCGCCCCGAGCACAGGCGCACCGGCCACCTCGCCGAGGACGTACGCGGAGGCCAGTACGGCCCCCGAGGTGTACCCGCCCGCGCCGTGCCGGCTGAGGAACACCAGGGCCAGCGGCGCCATGGCCACCGGCGTCCTGCTCACCAGCGAGACGAGCATCCAGACCACGAACTCACCGCTCATCGGGACCCGGTGGCCGGACGGATCGGCGGACACGGCGATCAGCCCCTCACCTGCTCGACCCGGAAGCCACCTGCTCGACCCCAGAAGCGTTCCAGCCGGCCCGCGGCGAGGCAACGCCCCTTCAAGGACGAGTCCCGGGTCACCGCCGCGGGCCGGCCGCCGTCACCGCCGCTTCAGCAGCTCAGGTTCGCTCCCGGGTCGACGCCCAGGATCTGGCTGAACTTCTTGTAGTTGTCGATACGGCTCTGGACCTGGCCGGGGTTGGCGCCGTTGCACTCCAGGGTGCCGTTGATGCTGCGGATGGTCTCGCCGAACCCGGCGCCGTTGACCATGGCGTTGTGCGGGGTCATGGTGCCCGGCCCGCTCTGCGTGTTCCAGTACCACAGGCCGGTCTTCCAGGCGACGGCCGCGTCGTTCTGCACGAGGTCGGGATTGTGCAGCAGGTCGATGCCGAGCGCGTCGCCCGCCGCCTTGTAGTTGAAGTTCCAGCTGAGCTGGATCGGGCCGCGCCCGTAGTACTTGTCGGTGCCCGCCGGACAGCCGTACGGCTGCGAACTGTCGCAGTAGTGCGGGTAGTTGGCGGTGTTCTGCTCGACGACGTAGACCAGGCCACCGGTCTCGTGGCCCACGTTGGCGAGGAAGGCGGCTGCCTCCTGCTTGCGCACGGTGTCGCTGCCCGTGCCGGTGAACCCCGGGTAGGCGCTGAGCGCGGCCGTCAGGCCCTCGTACGTGTAGAAGGGGTTCCGGCCCGGAAACATCTGGTCGAACTGGCTCTGGCTGACGACGAAGTCGGCCTGCGCGCCGACCTTTTCGGCGGACGCGGGTCCGGCGAGGGTCAGCGGGGCGAGGACGGCGGCGCATGCGGTGGCGATCAGCAGACTGGGTGTGCGGAGGCGCATGGCGAAGCACTCCGATCGAGGGGGGAGTGGTGGGGGGGGGTGTGGGGGGGTGTTGTGCGGCGCCGCGGGCCGTGACGGACCGGAAGCCCGACGTGGGGAAGACCCGCGACGCCGCCGTACCGAGGTGCTCGCTCGCTCAGCCGCCGACGTTCACGTCGATGCAGGCGTAGAACGCGTTCGTCGTGTCGGCGATGTTCCAGACGGCCAGCACCTTCTGTTTGCCCGTCAGCGAGCCGAAGTCCACGTCGTGGGTGACCGTGGCGCCCGGCTTCGCGCCGTTGTCGTTGAACTCGGCGATCTCCTGGCCGCCGACGAAGTACTGCCACGTGCTGGTGGCGTGCTGCGCCGTCAGCTTCCACTCGAAGGTGGTGCTGCGCGAGACCGGGGTGGCGACCCAGCCCTTGGAGTCGTCGTCGAGCTCGGCGAACCGGCTGTTGCCGCCGCTGCAGCTCGTCAGCCCCTTGGGGCCTTCGACGCTCTGCGGTTCGTAGGTGATGTCACCGCAGGAGACGGTGCCCGCCGCGCACTGTGCCTGGCGGCTGGGCGGAGAGGAGATGTGGCCGTGCGCGCTCGCCGAACCGGCGGGAAGGCTGACGGCGATGACCGGGGCGAGGGCCGCGCCGATGAGCGCGGCGGTCTTCCTTCTGGCGTTCATGCGTACTCCTTCACTTCAGGTCTTCCCGGGGCGTGCGTGAAGTGGGGGCGCACGTCCGGGCCGGCCTCTCGAGGGTGGGGACCAAGAGGCGCGAAGGGGGCAGGAGGGGTCCGCCCGACGCATGGCGCGGGTGAACTCCCTTGAGCAGAGCGGCCGTTGCTTGGACTAGACCATACAAGTGGTGGTGGACGTGTCAAGGTCTTGGTGGGGAGGACGGGGCGGTCGCGGACCGACGAGTTCCGGCCACCCGGCGGGCTCGGGCCCGGCCGGGCGTGTGCGGCGCCAACTCCGTGGTATCCGGCGGTACATGGACAACGAATCCCGTACGCGGCGGTACTCGTGGGGCCGGCGGCTGGTCCGGGCCTTCGTGATGGCGGTCGGTTTCGTCTGCATGGTGGCGTTCGCCGTCGCGCTGGCGAGGGCCACCCTCGTCCCCTCGCCCGGTTCGGAATCGCTGACGCACACCAACCTGCGCCCGGGCAGTTCGATCGGCCTGTACCTCGACCAGCCCGACTGGCGCGACGCCATCAAGCAGGTCGGCGGGAACGTCCTTCTCGGGGTGCCGTTCGGCGTGCTGCTGCCGGTGCTCTTCCCGCGCACCCGCGGATTCGTCCGGGTGGTGCTGATGACGGCGTTCGTGATGCTGACCGTCGAGTTCGCCCAGGGCCTGCTGGTCGCAGGGCGGGCCTTCGACATCGACGACGTGATCCTCAACGCGGCGGGCGCCTTCGTCGGATACCTCGTCGCCGGGCGCCGGCTCGGCCGGGCGCTGCACCCGCGCCGTGCCCATTGGTGGCGCCCGCTGAGCCGCCGGGCCTGACGGTCGCCGTCCGACACACCTGTGCCCCCGGAGTCACGACCCCGGGGGCACAGGCGGTGGTGCGATGCGCGAGATCACAGACCCATGGAGGCCCGGAACTCCTCGAACGAGACCTTGCGGTCACCGTCGCTGTCGATGGTGTCGATGAGCTCCTGCGCGGCCTCCGCCGTGACACCCGTGTCACCGAGCTCCGCGACGACCTGCCGGTACTCTTCGGCAGTCAACTGCCCGTCCCCGTCGACGTCGTACCGGTCGAAGACCTTCCGCGCCGCGGCTGTCATGTCGACCACTTGATCCTCATTTCCTTGCTGTGCCAAGACCGGCCCCACTCTAGGACCTCGGGGAACCCGCCCCGACCCGGCCCACGTGATGCGGGAAATCCCCGATCCCGCACCGGGATTCCAGGGATGGCTCACCGAGTTGGGCGTGGCTAGCCTCTGATCCCTGGCCAGCTCCATCTCGTACCGGGCACCACCCCACCCAGACCCGATGAGGCGCCGTCCCATGACCGAGCAGTCCCAGCTGTCCGAAATCCATCTCGAACCCGGCCCCGGGCCCCGGATGTCCGAGCGGTACAAGAACTACATCGTCGGCATCTGCACGGCCGCCTACGTCCTGTCCTTCGTGGACCGCCAGGCCCTGTCGCTGATGATCGAGCCCATCAAGCGGGACCTGAGCCTGACGGACACCCAGTTCAGCCTCCTGAGCGGGCTCGCCTTCTCCGTCCTGTACTCGGTGATGGGCCTGCCCATCGCGGCGCTCGCCGACCGCCGCTCGCGTCCCGTGATCATCTCCATCGGCATCGCGCTGTGGAGCCTGGCCACCGCGCTCTCCGGGCTGAGCAAGGGGTTCGCCCACATGTTCCTGGCCCGGGTCGGGGTGGGTGTGGGCGAGGCGTCGCTGACCCCGTCCGCGTACTCGATGTTCAGTGACATGTTCCCCAAGAGCAGGCTCGGCCGGGCGGCCGGGATCTACTCGCTCGGCTCGTTCATCGGCGGCAGCGCCGCGTTCTTCATCGGCGGGTACGTCATCGGGCTGCTCAAGGACGTCGACACCGTGGCCGTCCCGCTCGTGGGGGAGGTGCGCGCCTGGCAGCTGACGTTCTTCATCATCGGGCTGCCCGGACTGCTCGTCGCGCTCGTGTTCCTGCTGACGGTCCGCGACCCGGTGCGGCGCGGCCTGGCGAGGGACTCGGCGGGCGCCGTACGCAAGGTGGCCATGCGTGATGTGTTCACCTTCCTGCGCGGCCATGCGCGCACGTTCTTCTGCCACTACGTGGGCTTCTCCTGCTACGCGATGGTGCTGCTCGGCCTCATGGCGTGGATGCCGGCCTTCTACATGCGGGCCTTCGGGCTGAGCCCGACCGAGGTCGGCTACGTCCTGGGCGGTGTCGTGCTGCTGGCCAACGGCTCGGGCGTGCTCTTCGGCGGATGGCTCGTCGACCGCCTCACCAAGCTCGGCCACCCGGACGGGGCGATGCGCGCGGGTGTCGTCGGCGCCGTCGGCATGCTCGTACCGGTCATCGTGTTCCCGCACGTCAGGCCGCTGTGGCTGTCGCTGGTGCTGCTCGCGGTCACGATGTTCTTCGCCTCGTTCCCGATGCCCGCGTCCACCGCCGCCATGCAGGTGCTCAGCCCGAACCAGATGCGCGCCCAGGTGTCCGCCGTGTTCCTGCTCATCTCGAACCTGTCCGCCGTGGGCCTCGGCACGACGCTGGTCGCGCTGGTCACCGACGAGCTGCTCGGATCGAGTCAGCGCATCGGTACGTCCCTGTCGCTGGTGTACGGCGTCGCCTCGGTCGGCAGCATCGTGCTGCTGTGGCGCGGCTGCGCCCACTTCCGCCGCAGCCTCGCCCGCGAGGAACGCCTCGCCGCACAGACGCCGGACATCGCCGTCGCCTGATCCGGACCTGCGCAGCCACGCTTCGTACGCTCAACTGAAGGGAACGGAAGCACACATGGACATCACCATCCTCGGCGGCGGGCACGGCTGCTTCGCCGCAGCGGCCGAACTCGCGGAGAACGGTCACACCGTGCGCTGGTGGCGGCGTGACACCAAGGCCCTGGACGGCCTGCGCGAGCGAGGCGCCCTCACCGTCCGCGACCACCGCGGCACCAGGGACGTCACCGTGGGCGACACGGCGCGCGCCGGGACGATCCGCCTCGTCGCGGACCTCGCCGATGCCGTACGGGGCGCGCGCCTCGTCGTCGTACCGCTGCCGGCGACCGTGCACGAGGACCTGGCGGCCCGGGTGGCACCGCTGCTGGAGGAGGGCCAGGTGGTGTTCCTCCCGCCGGGCACCTTCGGCACCGTGCTCTTCGCCAGGGCGATGGCCGAGGCGGGCAACACGGCGGACGTCGCGCTCGCCGAGACCGGGACGCTGCCCTACCTGGCGCGTACGCACGGACCGTACGAGGTGGTGGTGAGCGGGTACGCGACGCGCCTGCCCACCGGCGTGTTCCCCGCCCGCTCGTCCGACGCCGCGTTCCGCGTGCTGCGCGAGGCCTACCCGTCGGTCGAGCCGGTCGAGGACAGCCTCAGCGGCGCGCTCATGAACGCGGGTCCTGTGATCCATCCGCCGCTCATCCTCATGAACGCCGGTCCGCTGGAGCACAGTTCGGCCTGGGACATCCACAACGAGGGCACCCAGCCCTCGATCCGCCGGGTCACCGACGCCCTCGACGCCGAACGGATCGCGGTCCGCGAGGCGCTCGGCTACGCGGCCCCGCACTTCCCGCTCGCCGACCACTACGCGGCGGACGGCGACGAGTGGATGTACGGGCGCGCGGCCCACGAACGGCTCACGGACAGCGGCGACTGGCGGGAGAGGATCGACCTCCTCGACCACCGCTACATGCTGGAGGACACCCGCCTCGGCCTGTCCTTCCTGGTGTCGGTGGGACGCTGGGCCGACGTCCCCACGCCCGTCGCGCAGGGCCTGTTGAGCATCGCGTCCGCCGTCACCGGCAGGGACCTCTACGCCGACGGCCGCACGCTGGAGTCCCTCGGCCTGGCCCGGCTCTCCCGCCCCGAACTGACCAAGCTGCTGCACGAAGGGCTGCCCGCATGACCGACACGGAACGCACCGACGTGGTGGTGATCGTCGGCGCCGGGCGCATGGGGCAGGGCATCGCCCGTGCCTTCCTGGCCGCCGGGACGGATGTCACCCTCGCGGACGTCAAGGAGACGGACGAGGACCGGGCGGGGTACCGGAAGGCGGCCGAGCAGCAGGTGCTGGAGCGCCTGCGAACCCCAGGGACGGGCGACGGTCGAGCTCCCCAACTCCTCGTCTGCGACCGCGAGTCGGCCCAAGACCGGCTCGCGGCCGCGGACGTCGTGTTCGAGGCCGTGCCCGAGGTCATCGAGGTCAAGCGGGACACCCTGTCATGGGTCGACACACATGTGTCCGCCGACGCGGTCATCGCCTCCACGACATCGACCTTCCTCGTCACCGAGATCGCCGACCTGATGGCCGACCCGAGCCGCGTCCTGAACGCGCACTGGCTGAACCCCGCCGACCTCATGCCCCTCGTCGAGGTCAGCCGCAGCGACCGCACCGCCCCCGCGCAGGTGGAGCGGATGACCGAACTGCTGCGCCGCATCGGCAAGATACCGGTCGTCTGCGGCCCGGCCGCCGGCTACATCGTGCCCCGCCTCCAGGCCCTCGTCATGAACGAGGCGGCCCGCATGGTCGAGGAGGGCGTCGCGAGCGCCACCGACATCGACCTGGCGGTCCGCGCCGGACTCGGCACACGCTTCTCCGTCCTCGGCCCGCTCGAATTCATCGACTGGGGCGGCGGCGACATCCTCTACTACGCCTCCCGCTACCTCGCCGCCCAACTCGGCGACCGCTTCCGCGCCCCGGCCGTGGTGGAGGACAACATGACGTCCCACCGCCGCGGCCTCCAGGACCACACCGGCTTCTACGCGTACGACCCCGAGCACATCGCCGCGTACCAGGCGGGCCGCATGCGGGAGTTCGAGGAACTGCTGCGGCTGCGGGGGCCGGAGCTGAGGGCGGAGCCGGTGTTGTCGGAGCGTGCGGTGCCGCCGGCGGAGGACGACTGAGGCGTACTGGACCGGGAGCTCAGTCGGCGGCCGGCTTCCCCCGCCCCGGCGTCGAGGTCGTCCTCGCGGCCTCGGCCTCCGCCTTCGCGTGGTTGACCGCGGCGGCGGCCTGCTTGGCGACCTCGTCGGCCGCTGCGGCGGCGGTGGTCTGCGGCGGACCCGGCTCGATCTCCGGGGTACCGGTGTCGTCCGCGGAGCCGGTGTCGGTGTCGTCGGAGGCGGACTCCTCGGGCTGCTGCGCGTTCTTGGGCAGGCCCATCGTCGAGTGGTCGCCGAACGCGCTGGAGACGGAGCGGACCGCCTCCGTCAGCTCTCCCGGGATCACCCAGAACGTGTTGTTCTCGCTCTTCGCCAGGTGCGGCAGCGTCTCGAGGTACTTGTAGGCGAGGATCTTCGGGTCGGCGTTGTTGCGGTGGACGGCCTGGAAGACGCGCTCGACCGCCTTCGCCTCGCCGTCGGCCCGCAGGATCATGGCCTGCTGGGTGCCCTGGGCCTCGAGGATGTCCTTCTGCTTCGTGCCCTCGGCGGTGAGGATCTTGGCCTGTCGCTCGCCTTCGGCGTGCAGGATCGCCGCGCGCTTGTCGCGCTCGGCCCGCATCTGCTTCTCCATCGCCTCCTTGATGGTGTTCGGCGGGTCGATGGCCTTGATCTCGACACGGTTGACGCGGATGCCCCACTTGCCGGTGGCGTCGTCGAGGACGGTGCGCAGCCGGGTGTTGATCTCCTCGCGCGAGGTGAGGGTCTCCTCCAGGTCCATGCTGCCGATGACATTGCGCAGCGTGGTCACGGTGAGCTGGTCGATCGCCTGCAGATAGTCGGAGACCTCGTAGGCCGCCGCCCGCGGATCGGTGATCTGGTAGTAGAGCACGGTGTCGATGTTCACGACGAGGTTGTCCTCGGTGATGACCGGCCTGGGGTCGGACGAGTAGACCTGCTCGCGGACATCGAGCTTGGTGTTGACGCGGTCGGCCACCGGCACCACGAGATTCAGGCCGGGCTGCAGCGTCCGGCGATACCGGCCGAACCGCTCGATGTTGTAGCGGCGGGCCTGCGGGACGATCCGCACGGAGGTGGCCACGAGAAAGATGACGACGATGATCGCCACCAGAATCGGGATGAGAATGGCTTCCACGCTTCCTCCGTTGCTGGATGGTCGGCCGTGCAGGGCGTGCACGGCAGGTTCAGGGCAGGAGCTCTCTGGGGTAGACCACCGCCGTCGCGCCCTGGATCTCCATGACATCGACCAGCGCCCCCACGGGGATCACCTGGCTCTCGTCGAGGGCGCGCGCGGACCATTCCTCGCCTGACAGCTTGATCAGGCCGCGGGTCGCGGTGACCTCCTGCATGACCTGGGCAGGCTTGCCGATCAACGCGTCGCTGCCCTCGCGGGTGAGGGGCGTCTGGGCCAGGTGCCGCAGGACGACAGGCCGTACGAGGACGAGGCCCGCTGCCGCCGTGACCCCGAGTGCCACGAGCTGGCCGAGCAGACCGACGCCCACGCCCGCGACCACCGCCGTCACCAGGGCCGCGCCCGCGAACAGCCCGAAGACCAGCGTCAGCGTGAAGAACTCCGCGGCGCCCAGCCCCGCGGCGGCAAGCAGCCAGAAGTACCACGGCATGGCGATCAGCCTCCCTCGGGCGACCTCGTTTCCAAGCTACCGTCTGGAACACCGGACAGAACAGACTTAACCGGCGTGGTTCTGGCGTGTCAGCATCGCCGACGTCCCGCCGCTCCCGGCGGACGGCCCCCTGCCGTCATCCCTGCGCACTCCCCTCCCGCTCAAGACACACCACGGACGCCACGAGCCCGTCGAACGTCCCCACGTCCCAACCGGTCAGCGTCCGCCACCGGTCGAGTCGGTACTTGGCGCTGTTCGGGTGGATGCTCAGGGCCCGGGCGCACGCGGTCAGGGAGTAGCCGTGGGCCGCGTAGGCCCGGACGGTCTCTGCCAGGCGGGGGTGGCGGGCGGCCGCCGCGGCACCGGGGGCGAAGAGGGTGTCCAGGCGGTCCCCGGCGCTGCCGAGCGTGGCCAGGAGCCAGGTGTCGGAGAAGCGGACGTCCTGCCGCACCCGCCGGGCCCGCTCCAGCGCCTGGCCCGCGTCGGCGAAGCTGAGCACCGCTCCCGCGACGCCCGGGCGCCGGAGCCCCACACCGGCCAGTGCTTCCGGCTCTCCCTCGTGGACGGCCGTCAGGACGTCCTCCGCCGTGCAGCCCTGCGCGACGACGGCCGCGACCCCCGTGTCGTAGCAGCAGTGCGCGACACCCCCGAGGTGCCCCAGGGCCTCCAGAGCCTGGTTGACCGCGTCGGCCTGGAGCTGGGCGACACCGTCGAGGCACACGACGAGGAATTCGCCGTCCGGCTCGAAACCCAGGGAGCGTGCCAGGGCCTCTTGTTTGTCCTCGCCGAGCGGGCCGCCCGCGAGCGCCCCCAACAGGTCGCGGCGCAGGGCCTGTTGGGTGGCCTGGCGGCTGCGCGACTCGGCCGAGTGCGCGTCCGCGACCACCGCGCTGAGCCGGTGGAACCAGCTCCACAGCAGCCCCACCTCACCCACCAGCGCGAGCGCCAGCTCGTCGCTGCTGCGGGCCTCCGTCAGCAGCTCGTTCCAGATCTCCCGGTACGCGATGTGGAACGCCTCGATGACATCGGCCAGGGCCAGACGCTGGGTGGAACGCCGCCGGCCGAAGGACCGCGCGTGCTCGCTCGCGGCGCCGGACGGCGGCCGGCGGGCGACAAGTCCCTCGATGATGAAGCCGAGTTGGGCATGCACGTCCTCGCGGTGCTCCGCGTAGGGGACGACCACGTAGCCGGGTATCTCGGACCGGATCCGGTCGGTCACCGCCGCCGTGATGTCCGCGAGGCGGTCGGCGACCGCGGTGACCGGGGGCGGGGCGGCCTGCGCGTCGCGACGCTGCTGTCCGGGCATGTACGTACGCTCCTTGTGACATCCACGAAGAACCGGGGGCAGATTCGGGGTTCTCCCGCTGGGGACGCAGCGTATCCACGGTAATCCTTGAGGGGTCCCCGACCCGTACGCGTACACGCCCAGGGAGAGCAGCCGTGGCCGAACCGTCCCCGCGCACCAGCTTGGAAGACCGGTACCTGCTCGAGGACGGCGTCGTCCACCTCACCGGGATCCAGGCGCTGGCCCGACTGCCCCTGGACCAGCGGCGCGCGGACCGGCGCGCGGGCCGCCGCACCGCGGTGTTCGTCTCCGGCTACGAAGGCTCCCCGCTGGCCGGATACGACATGGAACTCGCCCGGCACCGCCCCCTGTTGGACGCGCACGACATCGTGCTGCGCCCCGGCGTCAACGAGGAACTCGCGGCCACCGCAGTCCAGGGCTCCCAACTGGCCTCCGCTTCCCCGGACGCCCGCTTCACCGGCGTGAGCGGCATCTGGTACGGCAAGTCACCGGGCGTGGACCGGGCCTCCGACGCCCTGCGCCACAGCAACCTCATGGGCACGCACCCGGCGGGCGGGGCCCTCGCCCTGGTCGGCGACGACCCGGGAGCGAAGTCCTCCACCGTGCCCGGGGCCTCCGAACTCCTCCTGGCCGACCTCGGGTTCCCCATCCTGTACCCGGCGGACCCGCAGGACGCCCTGGATCTGGGCCTGCACGCCGTCGCGCTGTCGCGGGCGAGCGGCCTGTGGACGGCGCTGAAGGTCGTCACGGCCGTCGCGGACGGCTCCGGCAGCGTGCGGGTCCACCCCGACCGCGTACGGCCGGTCGCGCCCGACACCGACATCGACGGCACACCCTTCGCGCACGAGGTCACCGCCCGCCTGATCGGCCCCAACCTCCAAGCCCTGGAGCGCAGTCGGGACGGCGTCCGCCTGGAGATGGCCCGGCGCTACGCCGCCGCCAACGGCATCAACCGCATCGTGTCCGCCTCGCCGGGTGACCGCATCGGCATCGTCGCCGCGGGCAAGACCTACCTCGACGTACGGCAGGCGCTCACCGAACTCGGTCTCGACGGAGCGGAGTTGGAGCGGCGCGGCGTCCGGCTGCTGCGGCTCGGCATGATCCACCCGCTGGAGCCGTCCGTCGTCGACCGGTTCGCCGCGGGGCTGCGCGAGATCGTGGTCGTGGAGGAGAAGCGCCCGCTCGTCGAAACGGCGCTGAAGGACCTCCTGTACGGGCGGCCCGACGCCCCAGTGATCACCGGCAAGCGGCGTCCCGACGGCAGCACCCTCTTCCTGCCCTACGGGGAGCTGGACCCCGACACGATCGCCAACGGACTGGCGGCCCGACTGGCCGCGTACGACAACTTTCCCTCCGTCGAGCGGTGGCGGCACCGGCAGACCGCCCGGCGCTCGGCGGCCGGACGCATCGAGCTGCCCCTCGTGCCGCTGGCACCGCGCACCCCGTACTTCTGCTCCGGCTGTCCGCACAACAGCTCCACCAAGACCCCCGAGGGATCGCTGGTCGGAGCCGGCATCGGCTGCCACGCCATGGTTCTGCTGATGGACGAGAAGCAGACCGGGGAGGTGACCGGTCTGACGCAGATGGGCGGTGAGGGCGCCCAGTGGGTCGGCATGGCGCCGTTCCTCAACCGCGATCACCTCTTGCAGAACCTCGGCGACGGCACCTTCCACCACTCGGGCAGCCTCGCGGTCCGGGCCGCCGTCGAATCCGGGGTCAACATCACGTACAAGCTGCTCCACAACTCGGCCGTCGCGATGACGGGCGGTCAGCGCCCGGCCGGTGTGATGTCTCTCCCGCAGATCACCCGTTCGCTGCGTGCGGAGGGCGTGGGCCGCATCATCGTCACGACGGAGGACCCTCGCCGCCACCGCAAGCGCGACCTGGCCCCCGGCACCGACATCTGGCACCGCGACCGGCTCATCGAGGCGCAGGAGGTCCTCGCGAAGACGCCCGGTGTCACCGTCCTCGTCCACGACCAGGAGTGCGCGACCGAACTGCGGCGCAAGCGCAAGCGGGGGCTCGCGCCCGACCCCGCCCGGCGCGTGGTCATCAACGAGCGGGTGTGCGAGGGCTGCGGCGACTGCGGGGAGAAGTCCAACTGTCTGTCCGTTCAGCCGGTCCGTACGGAGTTCGGCCGCAAGACACGCATCGACCAGTCGTCCTGCAACAAGGACTACTCCTGCCTGGAGGGCGACTGCCCGTCCTTCCTGACGGTCGTCCCGGCGAAGGACGGCAAGCGGGGGAGGGGAGGAGGCCCGAAGCCTGAAGTGTCGCTCTCGGCCGACGAGTTCCCCGACCCGACCCCGCCGCACGGGCGCACCAACACCGTCCACACCACCCGGATCCTCGGCGTCGGCGGGACCGGCGTCGTCACGCTCTCCCAGATCCTGAGCACGGCCGCGACGCTCGCCGGACGGACCGTGCGTTCCCTGGACCAGACGGGGCTCGCGCAGAAGGGCGGTGCGGTCGTCTCCGACGTGAAGATCAGCGAGGACGATTCCGCGGAGCGGGCCGGCAAGGCGGCGGCCGACGAGTGCGACCTGTACCTGGGGTGCGACCTCCTGGTGGCGGCCGACAGCGCGAACCTTGGTGTCACGGATCCGGCCCGGACGGTCGCCGTCGTCTCCACCAGCGAGGTGCCCACGGGGCACATGGTCGTCGACACCTCGCGGTCCTTCCCCGAGGTGGACGAGGCCGCCGAACGCATTCGCCGCTCGACGGACGCCGACCGTGCCACCTTCCTCGACGCCCGGCGCGTCGCCGAAGTCCTCTTCGGGCAGGACCAGTTCGCGAACATCCTGCTGGCCGGCGCCGCCTTCCAGACCGGCGCGCTGCCGCTGCCCGCGGAGGCGATCGAGGAAGCCATCACCCTCAACGGTGTGAAGGCCGAGGCCAACATCCAGGCCTTCCGCCGCGGTCGCCAGGCGGTCGCGGCACCGGCGGACTTCGCCGCGGCCCTCGCAGCACACGGCGGTGACGGCGCACGGCCGGGAGCGGCACCCCTGTCCGACGAGGCACGCGACCTGATCGCCCGGATCGGCGCCCCCGCCGACTCCGAACTGGCCCGCCTCGTCACCGTCCGCGTCCCCGAGCTGATCGCCTATCAGGACCGGTCGTACGCCGAGGAATACGCCGCGCTGGTTCGGCGGGTGCGAGCGGCCGAGGCCGAGCATGTGCCCGGCTCCACCGCGCTCGCCGAGACGGTCGCGCACCACCTGCACAAACTCATGGCGTACAAGGACGAGTACGAGGTCGCCCGCCTCTCCCTCGACCCGGCCGCATTCGCCGCGGTCCGCGAACGCTTCGGCCCCGGCGCCCGCGTCTCCTGGCGCCTCCACCCACCGGTCCTGCGGGCCCTGGGCATGCGCCGCAAGCTCTCCCTCGGCCCGTGGTTCACCCCCGTCTTCCGCCTGCTCGTCGCGGCCCGGCGGCTGCGCGGAACCCGCCTCGACCTCTTCGGGTACGCCCAAGTCCGGCGCGTGGAGCGGGAGTTGGTCGCCGAATACCGCCACGTCGTCGATGAGATCCTCGACTCGCTCACACCCGACATCCACGCGCTCGGCGTACGCATCGCCGCCCTGCCGGACGAGGTCCGCGGCTACGAGCAGATCAAGCTCGACAACGTCGCCCGCTACCGCGAACACCTCGGCGAACTCCGGGCCGAGCTGGCGGGCGGGCAGGACTCCGTGGCGCCGGCTTGCCGCGCGCCCGGGTCGGCTCGGTGACCCCGGATTCCGAACTGGGGGTTCCGGACGTGTCGATATGGATTTATGCGTTGCTTTCACGATGCATCCGGGCCCGTGCGGGCGTACTCTTCAAGACCGCTGTACGACAACGTTGAGGCGGCCGCCGCCGGGGGCAAGCCCGCACCGGCGGCGGCCGGTGTGCGAGGCGTCGGACTCCCCTTCACGGACGCCCCGCACCACCGTCCTCCAGCGGATGTCGGGGCGGCGGGAATCGCCCCGACCAGGTATCCGCGAGGACGGGGCCGGGGTCGCGTGGTCGGCACAAAACGCGACTCCGGCCGTGGGGGACGGCCCAGGGACAGGGGGCCTTCAGGCATGGCAGCAGAGCCCTGACTGCGTACCACATTCTGCCCAGGCCTCTCGGCAGATCGCCAGGGCCGTTCGTCCCCCTTTCGCACGGCCGGATCGGCGAGGAAGACCGTCGTACCGGAAGGCGGATGCGCGTCAGCCGGTGACGGCATGTTCGGTGAACCGGCCGCAGGCGGTGAACCCCAGTCTGCGGTAGACGGGCTCGCCGTCGGGTGAGGCCTGCAGCACCGCGATGCGGTGGTTCCGGTCGCGGGCCGTGTGCAGGGCGGCGAGGGTGATCGCAGCGCCGTACCCGCGCCGGCGGTGGTCCGACAGGGTGCTGATGTTGTAGACGCCGGCCACTCCCGCGTGGAGGAACACTTCGGCCGAGCAGACCGCGCGGCCGTCCACGTAGCCGACCAGATAGCGGGCCGGGCAGTGCGCGGCGAGGGCCTGCGGGGCGGTCCGGTCGAAGAAGCGGCGGACCGTGTCGGCGGGCGGGGTCCAGTTCGCGGCGAGGACCGTGGCGTAGTCGGCGAGCTGCTCGGACGTGGCCACGGCTTGGATGTCCAAGCCCGGCGCGTCCGGCCGGGGGAGGGAGTCGTCCAGCTCGGCCCACATCGCCGTTTCGCACTCGGTCTCGGGCAGGCCCGCCGCCGTCAGCCGGTCGCCGAGGTCCGACGGCCGCGATGAGGGGCCGACCCACCAGGAGAACGGCCGACCGGTGCGTGCCAGTGCCCGGTGCGTCTCGGTGATGCGGGCCGCCGCGGTGTCGGGGCTGAAGCGGGCCGCGGCAACGATGTTGAAGGTGTCATCGGCCAGCCCGCTGTCGGCGACGAGGAGGTCATCGGTCTCCGTGACGGTCGCACCGGCCATGCCGCGATGCAGGTGGCAGGCGTGTTCCGCCAGATTCCGCTCCATGCTGTCCGCCAGGTCCGGGCGGCTGAGGAAGTGATCGTTCACGATGCACGACCCCAGCACGGTTGGGCGCGCGATGCACGTGAATTCGCGGCACCGGCCGTGGTTCGAGGTCGGCCGTGGGCCGACGCCGCCGCGCGGGGCGCCTACCCGCGTTGCTCCTCGCCCGGCTCCAACGCCGGTGCGGAGACGCCGAGATGAGCCCGGCACTGCGGGCGCGGCGCGTCCTCCAGGCGCGGGCGCACCGACCGTGGCCGGATGAACAGGGCCGCGGTGGCCGCACCCAGTACGAACAGTGAGGCGCAGCCGATCGTCGCCCGGTGGAACGAGCTGTCCACCGCCTCGGGCCGTGTATACGCGTCCCCCGAGAGGCCGACGGCCAGCGGCAGCGCGGCGACCACCAGCAGTTGCGCCACCCGCGCCGCCGTGTTGTTGACCCCGCTCGCGAGACCGGCGTGCTCCGGGTCCACCGACGCGAGGACCGTCGTGGTGAGCGGGGCCACGAAGAGGCTCATGCCGAGTCCGAGGACGGCGACCGCGGGCAGCACATCGGCCGCGTACGAGGACCCGGGACCGATCCGCAGCATCAGCAGCACTCCGACCGCGGCGACGGCGGGTCCCACGACCAGCGGTGGCGTCGGCCCCACCCGGCGCGCCAGATCGCCGGCCCTGGGGGAGAGCAGCAGCATCAGCGCGGTCACCGGCAACGTAGCCACCCCCGCCTCCAACGCGTCGTACCCGAGGGCGACTTGAAGCTGGACCGGCAGCAGGAACAGGATGCCGCCGATGCCCGCGTACAGGCACAGCGTCATCCCGTTCGCGGCGCTGAACAGGCGCGAGCGGAACAGGGACAGCGGCAGCATCGGCGCGGCCCGCCGCCGTTCCACGGCCACGAAGGCGACACCGGCGACGAGGCCGACGAGCGCGGGCACGCCGGTCGACACGGCGGACGCGCCGCCGCCCGACGACCCGATCAGCGCATAACTCACCCCGGCCAGACACACCGCCGCCAGCACCGCGCCCAGCTGGTCGAAGGGGGCGTCGGCCGCCGCGGCGTCCCGGCTCTCGGGGACGTACCGCACGGCGATCAGCAGTACGACCGCGGCGATCGGCACGTTGATGAGGAAGATCCACCGCCACCCGGGCCCGTCGATCAGCCACCCGCCGAGAAACGGCCCGAGCGCGCCCGCGACACCGGTGAGCCCCGACCAGGCGCCCACCGCGCGGGCCTGGTCGTCGGGATGGAACACCGAGCGCACGAGCGCGAGCGACCCGGGAGTCAGCAGTGCCCCGCCGACACCCTGCAGCGCCCTCGCCGCGATCAACATGCCCTCGTTCGGGGCGAGTCCGCACGCCGCCGAGGCGACCGCGAACCACACCACACCCAGGACGAGCGCCCGTCGCCGCCCGATCCGGTCGCCCATCGCGCCGCCCCACAGGAGCAGCGCGGACAGGGTGAGCATGTAGGCGTTGACGACCCATTGCAGGGCGGACAGGGAGGCTCCGAGGTCGCGCCCCATGGTCGGCAGAGCGACGTTCACGACGGTCCCGTCGAGCATGGCCATCCCGGAGGCCAGCACCACGCACGCGAGGATCCACCGCCCGCGCGCCGAGGAGAGCCGGACACCGGGGGCGGCGTCGGGAGTGGGGCCTGCCGTCGCTGCCATCGCGCACATTCTCGCGGAGCCGACGTGCGTACGCGACCGTCGGTGTCCCCTCCGATGGCGCACGTCTCCCAGGCGCAGCGGCGAGCCCGCTGCTAGCTTTGTCCTGAAATGCGCCAGCGGTATTCAGTGGTGTCCAGCCGTATCCACGCGTAGCCGCTGGGAACCAGGGAACCTGGGAACAGGAGCGTGACCGACCCCATGGCCAGGACCCGCCGACTGATCCTGAGCTCGCCCGCCGAGGTCTGGGCGCTGCTCTCGGACGGCTACCGCTACGGGGAGTGGGTGACGGGCACCAAGCGGGTGCTCGACGTCGACCCGGCCTGGCCGGACGTGGGCACCGCCCTGAAGGTGCGGGTGGGCCTGGGCCCGCTGACCCTCGACGACACCAGTACGGTCCGGATCTGCGAGCCGGAGCACCGGCTCGAACTCGAGGCGAAGGCCGACCCGTTCGGGGCCGCCCGCATCGCGATGAACCTCATCCCGTGGGCCGAACACACCCTCTTCGTCCTCGACTGGCACCCGCTCAGGGGTCCGGGCACACGAATGCACGGACTTCCGGTCGACTACCTGGTCGCGGTCCGCAACGGCATGATGCTGACGAAGCTGGCGCGCATCGCGGTGGAGGAACACGCGAACGCGCCGCGTGCCGCCTTCTAGGAGCGACTGCTACCGGCGTCGGCCGTCGGCCGGCCGGCCTCCCAGGCGGCGTCGATCATCCGGAAGGTCTCGTCGAGCGCGGCGTCCGGCTCGTCCGCCTCGCGGGACAGCGCGTACGCGTCGATCACGAACCGCGCGATCGTCCGGCAGGCCGTGGTGGTGTGCCGCAGCCCGGGGTCGGCGGCGATGGCCGCGGCCAGCGACTCCGCGTGGCGCAGCCGCATCGACTCCTCGTACTTCCGCAGGGCCGCCGACGACTCGATCATCTGCCAGATCGGAACGGCGCTGTCCGCCGTGCAGTGCCGGACCAGGGCCTCGACCTCGCGGCGCAGCGCGGGGATCAGCGGCTCGTCCGGCGCCCGGTCGGTGACCGCCCGCGTCAGCCCCCGCTCGAAGTCCTGGTCCTGCTCGAACACCAGGGCCTCTTTCGAGGCGAAGTGGGAGAAGACCGTGGTGACGGCCACGTCGGCCTCGGCGGCCACGTCGCGGATCCCCACCGCGTCGTACCCGCGGTCCAGGAAGAGCCGCAGGGCGGTCTCGGCGATCTTCTGGCGGGTCGCGGCCTTCTTGCGCTCGCGACGTCCGGACGGCGGCTCGTTCATGCGCGAACGCTAGCAGATCCAAAAGAACAACAACGCCAAAAACATAACCGTCGTGAAACACTAACGGTTAGTGCTACGGTCGGCCGCATGGAGATCATGACGAACATGACGAACGTGAAGTCCGTGACGACCATGCGGAAAGTGAACTTCGCCGAGTTCGGCGGCCCGGACGTGCTGCACCTGATCGACGCCGAGAAGCCCCGCACGGGCCCCGGCCGGATACGCATCGCCGTGCGCGCGGCCGGTGTGAACCCCGCGGACTGGAGGATCCGCGAGGGGCAGGTCCTGGGGGCCCACCCGACCGAACTGCCCTCAGGGCTCGGGCTCGACGCCGCGGGGGTGGTGGACGAGGTCGGCGAGGGCGTCGAAGGGGTCGAGGTCGGGGACCGCGTCTTCGGCGAAGGAGTCGAGACGTACGCCGAGTTCGCCGTGCTGACGGCCTGGGCCCGCATGCCCGAGGAGCTGACGTTCGAAGAGGCCGCGGGATACCCCTCCGTGGTGGAGACCGCGCTGCGCGTCCTGCGCGAGGTCGGTGTCGGGCCGGGCCAGACGCTGCTCGTCAGCGGCGCGTCCGGGGGAGTGGGGTCGGCGGTGCTGCAGATCGCCCGCGACCGGGGCATCGAGGTGATCGGTACGGCCGGGGCGGCGAACCAGGACTACCTGCGGGGCCTCGGCGCCCGCGCCACGACGTACGGAGAGGGCTGGGTCGAGCGGGTACGTGGGTTCGGCCGGGTCGACGCGGCGCTCGACCTGGCCGGCTCGGGCGTGATCCGCGAACTCGTCGAACTGACCGGCGACCCGCAGAAGGTGATCTCCATCGCCGACCTCGGGGCGCCCGAGTTCGGGGTCCGGTTCTCCGGTGTGGCCGGGAGCGTGCCCGACGCCCTCGCCGAGACGGTGGCCCTCATCGCGCGGGGGAAGCTGCACATCCCGGTCGAGAAGGCGTACGCACTGGCCGAGGCCCCGACGGCCCACGCCGACAGCCGCGCCGGCCACACGCGCGGGCGCCGGGTCCTGACCGTGTGACCGACCCTCCACCGGCCTCTGGTGATGCTCTGGTGCTCCTCTAGTGCTGCTGTGGTTTGTGAGGGGTCGCCTCACTGGGCCGTACGACCGCGAACCCCTCACCCTCCAGCATGAGTTGCACCGCTTCCCCGGACCCGCCGCGGATCATCGAGCCCAGCGACTGCGAACGGTGCAGCGAGGTACGGAGGTTGGCGCTCCAGCCGACGATCGCGTCCGTGTCCACGTACACCGGCTGCTGCGGCGAGACGGGGAACACGAGCGGATTGCCCTCGCAGACCAGCCCGAGCCGCCCCTGCCCGGTGAACACGCTGTTGAACAGACCGCCGCCGCTCATCCCGGCGCCCTTCACCGTCTTGATCTCGTACGACAGCGAGGCGTCGAAGCACAGCACGTTGCGGCCGTTGACGGTGAACACATCGCCGGGTTCGAGGTCCACGACGAACACGTTCTGCGCCTCCTGCGCGAACCAGGCCTCACCCTGCCCGCGCACCTTCATCACGGGAAGCCCCTCCCCGGTGACGGCCCGCTTCAGCATGCCGCCGACGCCCTGCCCCTTCCGTTCGAACTGCAGATTCCCCCGGTAGGCGACCATCGCCCCCTGCCGAGCCAGCATCTCGCCGTCGATCACATACCGGATCGACTTGGCGTTCTGCACGGTCATGCCCGGCGCGGCGGCGGGCTGCACCATGAACTCACTCGCGAAAAGATCACCCTTCATGCGGGCATCGTGGCCCGGAGGGAATCATTCCTACAAGGGTGGGGGCAGGACGGGGCGGGGGAGCATTGACGGCCCCTCCCCACGACGGGAAAATCCGCGGACATCGGGCGTCGCTCAGCTGCTCGGCTACTCAGTTGCTCGGCGAATCGGGGGTCGCGGTGAGTGAGGAACGCAGGGGGGACTTCTCCGACGCGGACATCGACCGGGAGTTCGCCGCCATCGTCCGGCAGGGGGCGCAGGAACCGGTCGACCGTGTTCAGCGCGCGGTGGTCGTGAGCGAAGGCAAGCCGGTCTGGTACCTGGTCCCGCTGCGCATCCTGTGCTCGATGGTCTTCTTCATGGTCCTGTGGCTGTACATCGCGGCCCATGGCGGTGTCATGAACCAGGCGCGCTGGGGCACTGCCACGCTGATCAGTCTCTGCGCGGCGGTCGCGAGCGGTGTCTGCCGTCGCGTCGCCAAGGCGAGGTACGACCGGCGCGCCCGGTAGCCGACGGGCCCCACTCTTGGGGCTGCCGCTGCGCGTGGGGCAAGGGCAGTGTAGAGAGGAGGCATGTCGCAAGGTCACGACGTGCCCGGACCGCCGGTGCGAGCGGGGCGGGCGCTGGTCGCCATCCCGGTCGCGTGGATCGTCGTCGTGTCCGTCGTCGATGTGCTCGCGCCGCCCCACATCCACCTGGGCCCGCTGCTCGTCGCCGCCCCGGCGATCACGCCGCTGTTCGGCGGGCCCCGCACGGTGGGACTGGTCTCCGCCCTCGCGGTGCTCGCGCAGACGACCATAGGCGTGCTGCGCGACCCGGACGAGCTGCTCTCGGCCAACCACGAGGCACAGATCGTCGCGCTGCTGGTGGTCGGAATCAGCCTCGTCGTCTTCTGTGTCCTGCGTGAGCGCCGCGCGAGAGAGCTTTCACAGGTGCGGTACGTGTCCGAGGCCGCCCAGCGGGTGGTCCTGCCGCCGCTGCCCCGGCGGCTCGGCCCCCTGCGCGCCGCGTCCTTCTACCTCGCCGCGGAGGCCGAGGCGCGGATCGGCGGGGACCTGTACGCGGCGGTGCGCACCACCACCGGCACCCGGCTGATCGTCGGCGATGTGCGCGGCAAGGGCATGACCGCGGTCGGGGACGCCGCGCTGCTGCTCGGGGCGTTCCGCGGCGCGGCCCACCGCCAGGCCGGCCTGGGGGAGCTGGTGGCGTACCTCGAGCGGAGTGTGTGCTGGGGCCTCATGGAACCGGGGGAGGCGGGCCACTACGCGGAAACGTTCATCACCGCCACCGTCCTCGACATCCCGGACGAGGGCGGCCCGGTCCACATGGTGTCCTGCGGCCACCCGCCGCCGGTCGTCCTGCGCGACGGCAAGCCGATGACGATGGACGCGCAGCACCCCGCCCCTCCGCTGGGCCTGGGCGAGCTCACGGACCCGAGCCGGCACGTCGAGAGCTTCGACTTCGAGCCGGGCGATCTCCTGCTGCTGTACACGGACGGTGTCACCGAGGCCCGCGACCCCGCGGGCGCCTTCTACCCGCTCGCCGAGCGCATCACCGGGTGGACCGGGAACGACTCCGACGCCTTCCTCGACCGCTTCCGGCGGGACCTGCTGCGCCATGTCGGCGGCGAGCTGGACGACGACGCGGTCATGATCGCGATAGAGCGTCCCGCGCCGACCGGGGCGTGAGCGCCCGCGCCCTCGAACTGGTTGACCCATCTGATCTACTACCGGCCATGCCGCTGATGCTGCTCGACCTGGACAACACCCTCGTCGACCGCGACGCGGCCTTCCGCGCCGCGATCGACGACTTCCTGGCGGAGCACGGCCTGCCGTGTGCTGAGGCCGACTGGCTGATGGGCGTGGACGAGGGCGGTTACGCGGCGCGCCAGCAGGTCGCCGCGGCGATGATTCATCGATATGGCGACAAGGTGCCAACCTGCGCGGTCCAGGACCTTCTCCGCGAGGGCGGCGCCGGCCGCGTCGCCCTGACGGAGCCGGCCCGCGAGGCGTTGGGCAGGGCTCGGGCGGACGGCTGGACGTGTGCCGTCGTCACCAACGGCCGCACGGACCAGCAGGACGCGAAGATGCGTACCAGCGGGCTCGACCGCATCGTCGACGGATGGGTCGTGTCCGAGGCGGTCGGCCACAAGAAGCCGCGACCGGAGATCTTCCACGCGGCAGCCGCGTCCGTCGGAGCGTCGCTGGACGGCGCCTGGGTCGTCGGCGACTCGCCGCACGCCGACATCGCGGGCGCCGACGCCCTGGGCCTTCGCAGTGTGTGGGTCTCGGGCGGGCGGGGCTGGACCTTCGACGGCTTCCGGCCCACCCATGCCGCCGTCGACGTCGCGGCCGCGATCGACCACGTCCTTGGGTGCACCGGGGCGTGACCCGGCGCCGGATCCGGCGCATCCTGAAGGTCCGGGGGACCCGGGGACCGGCGAAGGGGGACGGCATGATCGCGCGGGTGGCTGTGTGGGAGCCGATGCCCACGGACGACCGGGACTGGGTCCTGGAGGCCGCGGCCACCGTGCCCGGTGTGCACGGCTCGTACCATCTCGTCGATCCCGCGACCGGCAACGGGCTGTCGATCGCCTTCTTCGAGGACGAGGACGCGGCCCGGGCGGCGCGGGCCGCGATCGAGAAGCGGGCCCAGGAGATCGGCTGGCACGAGGTCCCGCATCCCGCGCCCGCCGCGCAGACGATCTACCAGGTGATCAGGCACACCTGACACGCGGGCCACGCCCGACACACGCCGGACAGCCCTCAGGCGCGCCGACCGCGCGGCTCTCGCTTGACCGCCTTCAGGATCACGAACTTCGCGTTGCTGGCGACCAGTTGGCTGTTGCCGAACAGGCGGCGCAGCTTGACGTGGTAGCCGAGGTGACGGTTGCCCACCACCCACAGTTCGCCGCCGGGGCGGAGCGCCGCGCGGGCCTGGCTGAACATGCGGTACGCCGTCGCGTCCGTCGTGGCCTGATGGGTGTGGAACGGAGGGTTGTTGAGGACCAGGTCGACGGAGCCGGGAGGTGTGTCGGCGAGACCGTCGGCGACGCGGAACTCCGCCTTGCCGGGGCGGTCGCCTGCGTTCTCCTCGTACGTGGCCCGCGCCGACGCCACCGCCTGGTGCGACTCGTCCGTGAACAGGACGTCCGCGTCGGGGTGGGTGAGCGCGGCGCTCGTGCCGACGACGCCGTTGCCGCAGCCCAGGTCCACGATCGTGCGGGCGTCCGTTCCTCGCGGGAGGTGCTGGAGGAGGAAACGGGTGCCGATGTCGAGGTGCTCGGCACAGAACACGCCCGCGTGATTGACGACCGGACGGCCGGACAACGGGCCGATGTCGGACGGGAGTTGATAGGTGTGCGGCCACGGATTCGATGCGGCGGCGGGATCGACCGCCGGGCTCGGCTCGCTGAAGATCAGACGCGCCTTCTTCTCCGCCAGCGACGTACGCGTCGGGCCGATGATCCGCTCGAAAAGGTTCAGCGTGGAGGTGTGGATCTCCTTCACCATGCCGGTGCCGACCACCACCGTGTTCTCGTGCACGGCTGGCCGCAGCCGGTGCAACTGGTCCTCGAGGAGCGCGAGGCTCTTCGGGACGCGGACGAGGAGCACGTCGATGCGGGTGGGCGGGGCGTCCTGCGTGGTGAGGAGGCGGGCGCCGGTGTGCCCGTTCCGGTTCAGGTTCGCGTACGTCGCCTGCTGGCCGAGGTACGAGTCGGAAATCAGGGTCGGGGTGCAGCCCGGGACCCCGGTGAGCGCCGTACCCAGCGCGCCCCAGCGGTCACCCACCACTGTCACCGCACCGGTCAGGTCCGTGCCCGCCTCGGCGAGGTGCCGCAGCAGATACGTGTCCGCGGCGTCCCACGCGCGCAGCTGGTCGCGGGGATTCTCCGGGAAACGGGCGAGGTCGACATCTCCCCAGGGAGTGGTCAGACGAGGGGCCGGTGCGGGCTGATCGGTGCGGTTCATCGTCCAGCAAGGCTAGCGGAGCGGCAGCTCAGCGGGACGAGCGGCTGCCGGCACGGCCGTCGCGCCGCTCGCCCTCGCACAGGGGCCGGTCAGGCGTCCAGGCGGCGCCCCGCGAGCCAGGTGACGATCTCGGGGTCGCGGTGGTCGAAGAACAGCGAGCCGCCGGTGTCGAGAGTGGCGATCCGGGCCAGCTGCTCGTCGGTGAGCTCGAAGTCGAAGACGTCGATGTTCTCGGCCATGCGCTCGGCGCGGACGGACTTGGGGATGGCGACGACTCCGCGCTGGGTGAGCCAGCGCAGCACGACCTGGGCCACGGACCTGCCGTGCTCCTTGCCGATCTCGGCAAGGAGCGGGTTGCTGAACAGGTCGTTCCTGCCTTCGGCGAAGCCGCCCCAGGACTGGATCTGCACCCCGTGCTCGCGCATGAGGTCCTGGTAGTCGGCGCGCTGGAAGAAGGGGTGGGTCTCGATCTGGTTGACGGCCGGGGTGATCTCGTTGTTGACGATCAGGTCGACCAGCCGGTCCGGGTAGAAGTTCGCGACACCGATCGCCTTGGCGACGCCCTCGCGATTGAGGGCCTCCATGGCACGCCACTGGCCGTAGACATCGCCGAAGGGCTGGTGCATCAGGTACAGGTCGAGGTGGTCCAGGCCCAGTTCGGCCAGCGACGTCTCGAAGGCGCGCCGGGCGTTGTCCTGGGCGGGGGCGTCCTGGACCCACAGCTTCGTGGTGACGAAGAGGTCCTGGCGCGGGATGCCGCTGGAGGCGATGGCGCGGCCCACGGCCTTTTCGTTGCCGTAGGCGGCCGCGGTGTCGAGCAGGCGGTACCCGGCGGCCAGTGCCTCGGAGACGGCGCGTTCGGTGTCCTCGGCGGGGATCTGGTAGACGCCGAAGCCGAGGATCGGCATCTCGACACCGTTGTTCAAGGTGACGTGCTGCATGGGTAAGTCCTTGGTGGGGCGGGCGAGTTGAAGGTCAGGGGCGGATGAGCGCCTTGAGGACCCGGCGGTCGGCCATGGCCCGGTAGGCGTCCGGGACCTGGTCGAGGGGGAACGTCTCGTCGAAGACGCGTCCTGGGGCGATGGTGCCGTCCAGGACGTCGGGCAGCAGCTGCTCGATGTAGGCGCGGGCGGGACTGGCGCCGCCGGTCAGGGTGATGTTCCGCATGAAGAGGGCCGGCCCGATCGGGCCTTCCTCGTACTGGGGGACGCCGAGGCGGCTGACGGTGCCGCCGTCCAGGACCGCGCCGAGCGCCGTGTCGAGGGCCGGACGCGTGCCGACGGCCTCGATCACCTTGTCCACGCCGCCGGTCAGCTCGCGGATGCGCGCGATGCCCTCCTCGCCGCGTGCGGCGACCACGTCGGTGGCGCCGAAGTGCCGGCCCAGCGTGGTGCGCGCCTCGTGACGGCCGGCGAGCACGATCCGTTCGGCACCGAGACGCTGGGCGGCGACGACCGCGCAGAGGCCGACCGCCCCGTCCCCGACCACGAGCACCGTGTCCCCGCGGCCGACTCCGGCGGTGACGGCGCCGTGGTGACCCGTGGTCATCACGTCCGACAGGGCCAGCAGCGAGGGCAGGAGCGCGGAGTCGGCGGCCACCGGCAGCTTCACCAGGGTGCCGTCCGCATGCGGGACACGGACCGCTTCGCCCTGCCCGCCGTCCACGCCGTCGAAGCCGTACCGGCCGCCGTTGCGGCAGGAGATGTGCAGGCCCTTGGCGCAGTAGTCGCAGGTGTTGTCGCTGTACGTGAACGGGGCGACGACCAGGTCGCCGGCCTTCAGACCGGTCACGTCCGCGCCGGTCTCCTCGACAACACCGAGGAATTCGTGCCCCATGGGGCGCCCGGTGTCGGTGGCGGGCATCGAGGCGTAGGGCCACAGGTCGCTGCCGCACACGCACGCGGCCAGCGTGCGCACCACGGCGTCGGTCGGGTCGACGATCTTCGGGTCGGGCCGGTCCTCGACGCGGACGTCGCCGGCTCCGTACATCACTGCTGCGCGCATGAGGGTGCTGCTCCAAACGGGGTTCGTGCCGGGGGTGTGCCAGGTGTCAGCGTTCGAGCATCCGGGCCTGGGCCTCGGTGTGGGTGGCGCCGGCGGCGGGCGGCAGGCCGGTGAGCCTGTCGAGCTGCTCGGCGGTCAGCGTGACGGCGTCCGCGGCGGTGTTCTCCTCGACGCGGGCCACCCGCTTGGTTCCGGGGATCGGCGCGATGTCGTCGCCCTGGGCGAGTAGCCAGGCCAGCGCCACCTGTCCTGGCGTAGCACCCGCCTCGTCCGCAAGCGCCTTGACCTCGTCGGCAAGGGCCAGGTTGCGCCGGAAGTTCTCCCCGGTGAAGCGGGGATTGCCGCGCCGGAAGTCGTTCTCGTCGAACTCGTCGGTGGAGCGCACGGTGCCGGTCAGGACGCCGCGGCCGAGTGGGGAGAACGGCACCAGGCCGATGTTCAGCTCCCGCAGGACGGGCAGGACGCGCTCCTCGATCCCGCGCGTGAACAGCGAGTACTCGGACTGGACGGCGGTGACGGGCTGGACGGCGTGAGCGCGGCGGATGGTGTCCGGGCCCGCCTCCGAGAGCCCGAAGGCACGCACCTTGCCCTCGGCGATCAGCTCGCCCACGGCGCCCGCGGTCTCCTCGATCGGCGTGTTCGGGTCGACGCGGTGCTGGTAGTACAGGTCGATGTGGTCGGTGCCGAGCCGCCGCAGGGACCCCTCGACGGCGGTGCGGATGTTGTCGGGGCTGGAGTCCAGGTTCCACGCGCCGTCGCCGCCGTGCGAGACCAGGCCGAACTTGGTGGCAAGGACCACCTGGTCCCGGCGCCCCTTCAGCGCCCGCCCGAGCAGTTCCTCGTTGATGTACGGGCCGTAGATCTCCGCGGTGTCGATGAGGGTGACGCCGAGGTCCAGTGCCCGATGGACGGTCCGGACGGACTCCGCGTCGTCCGTGCCCGAGCCGGTGTAGCCGTGGGACATGCCCATGGCGCCCAGCCCGACCCGGGAGACTTCCAGGTCACGCAGTTTGATGTACCGCATCTCGCCCTCTTTCGATCCATGGCGTACCCGGCCCCCTCACTCTCACCCGGCCCGGCGGATCGCGCCTGGGCCGACAGCGAAGAGGCCGGGGCACCGGCGTCTTGCCCCTTCACCTTCGCCCGGATCGCGGCCGTGTGGCAGGGCGGGCTCTTCAGGGGTAATGACAGGGCCCCTCTACGCCCTGCGCGGCATCCGCAGGGCGAGTGAGACTGGAGGCATGGCACCGACGAACGCGCACAGCGAGGGCGCCGAGCTGGGCCGCTATCTGCGCGCCCGCCGCACCCAGACAAGACCCGAACACGTCGGCCTCACGGTGGGCGCCGGCATCCGCCGCACCCCCGGCCTGCGCCGCGAGGAGCTGGCCACCCTCGCCGGCATCAGCATCGACTACTACGTGCGCCTGGAACGCGGCAAGGAGACCCGTCCCAGCCCCGCCGTCCTCGACTCCCTCGCCCGTGCCCTGCACATGGACGACCAGGAGCACCAGCACCTGCGCGAACTCGCCGCCCGCGCCGCCCGCTACGTCGCCGAGCCCCCACCCGCGCCGAGCCGCACGGTCCGCCCCCACCTCAAGCTGCTCCTCGAGTCGCTGCGCCCCAACCCGGCCTATGTGATCAGCCGCAGCATGGACCTGCTGGCCTGGAACCCCGGCGGCCTCGCCCTGTACGCGGGTCTGGAGGACTGGCCGGTCAAGCACCGCAATCTGGCCCGCTATCTCTTCCTGCACCCCGCCGCCCGCGACCTCTTCGGCGACTGGGACCGGCAGATCACCGCGTGTGTCGCCCGCCTGCGCGCCATCGCCGGCACCGCGCCGGACGCCCCCGACCTCACCCAGCTCGTCGGCGAACTCCTCCTCAAGAGCCCCGACTTCGCGGGTCTGTGGGAGCGCTACGAAGTGACCGGACGCAAGCCCGCCCACAAGACGTTCCAGCATCCGCAGGTCGGAACCATCACCCTGACCTCACAGTCCCTGCACGTCGAAGGAACCCCCGGCCAGCGCATCGGCGTCTACACCGCCGAACCCGGCAGCCCCGATCACGACGCGCTGCTCCTGCTCGACATGACCGCCCCGTCCGCCGCGAAGCCCGGCACCGTCACGCAAGGGTCGGGCCGACAGACGGTGGAACGCGGCAGCGTCGGGGGAATCGGCGGGAAGGGTGTAGGTGACGATGGTCGGGCCGGGGTCGGCGGGGATCTCTAGGGCGTCGTAGTCGAGAGCCAGGTCGCCGACGGCGGGGTGGTGGAAGCGTCCTCCGCCGTGGCGCCCTGGGTCGGAGGAGCGAACACGCAGAACTCGTTGCCCTCCGGGTCGGCGGCGACGATCCAGCGGAAGCCGTGTTCGCTCTGTTCCGGAGAGATGCGCCGGGCGCCGAGTTCTTGGAGGCGCTCGACCTCCGTGCCCAGGTCTTCGGTGCCGAGGTCGATGTCGAGGTGCATGCGGTTCTTGGACCGCTTCGCTTCCGGGACCTGTTGCAGGAGGAGGGTGGGCGCGGGGGCGGGAGCGACCAGGCTCAGATACGGCGCGCCCTCGAAGCCGCGCCGGTAGTGCAGCGGGGCGAGCGCGGCCAGCCAGAACTCCGCCTGCACCTCGGTGTCGACACAGTCCAGCGTCACGACGATCTGCATGACGGAACGGTAGGGGACCCGGTCCGCCGTGACGATCCGTTTTCGGCGGCGCCGAGCGAGCAGTGGCTCGGCGCGCCGTCCCCGGACGTGACGCCCCGGCGGGCTACAGGCCCACCGTCCCGCCCGAAGGGTTTCGGTCGGTGGTGGAATCGTCCTCTGCCGGCACCTTGTAGCCGGGGATCGAGGGCCAGCGGACCGTCAGGACCACGGACTCCTCCTCCGCGAACCAGGAGTGGTCGACGCCATGGCCCCACACGACGTAGTCCCCCTGCTCGGCCAGGAGGACGCTGCGCCCGGGCAGTTCCACCCGGAAGCGTCCGCTGATGAGGACCAGCAGGGCGGTGCGTGCCTCGCCGGTCACCCACTGGGCCCGTTCGTCGCCCGGCGGGTGGACGCCCCACTTGATCTCCACGTCCTCGCTGTGCCGAGGGTCGGAGGCATCCTTGAAGTGCCCCAGCAGCCAGCCCCGGTCCAGCGCCGCGTCTTTGCCGGCGTTGCCCACATATACGTTGTCGATCACGGCCCGGAAGGTAGCAGGTAGCCGCGACGATCGCGGCTGTTCTCCCGGTCGAACGGCGTGCGGGGCGAGTCGCACAGAGGGCAGCCGTGTCGAGCCGGGGGAGGGACATGTGACGACAAGCGCAGCCGGGGCGGCGGCCGTTTCGCTGGCGGGGTGGGGCAGCGGCGCGTGGGTGGACCTGGAGCCGGGTGGGCTGCGGTGTGTTGTGCTTCGCCGGTAGCGGGGCGAGTCCCGTGCCTCAACAGTGCTTCAGTCGCCTGCGGTTGATGAGGCGGCGCGAAAAGCCCCCGCCCGGCGCACGTGCTGCCGGGCGGGGGCTCGTTCAGCCTCGGGGCCTCAGCCGCCGATCGGGCCGGGGGCGTTGTTGTCGGCGTCCTGGCACTGCTTGATGCGCGCCTGGATCCCCCGCGCCTTCGCGCGCTCCTTCGCGGCCGACTTGTGGTAGCCGAGCGCGTCCAACTTGGCCGCCTTGGACTTCAGGTTGGCGACCTGCTGGCGCATCTTGGGGATGTTGCAGGTGATCGGGCCGCGGGCCGACACACCGGCCTGGTCGGCAGTGGGGGCGGCCTGCGCGGGGACGGCCGCGAACAGGACACCGCCCGCGATGGCGGCGGACGCGGCGAGTGTGGCGAAACGACGGAGCAAGAGTCTCCCTCTCCAAGTGACAGGCTGTTGGGCCCATTTGGGGTAGTTGATAGCGGTCTGTCACTGTATATGACGAGATCCGCTTCTCAGGCGCCAATCGCTCACGCGTGTGCCCTGGAGGATGGGATCGCGACGGTGTTGGTTCAGTGCGCACAGCGAAAACCCCCGCTGCCGTCGCGGCAGAGGGGGTTTCCTTCCGTTCAAGCGCGGCGACTCTCCCGCGTGTCCGCCGCCTGTGACAGTGCGTCAAGAGTGACGTCCACGATGGCCCGGAGCTGCGCCGGGCTCGTCCCGGCCCTGCTCATGACGGCGAGCGACTGGTTCACGGCCGCCACATGCACGGCGAAGGACTCGGCGTGCTGGTCGGACAGCCGGCCGGCCTTCAGCGCGGTGTGCAGGCGCCGGCGCTGGAGGCCGAGTGACTGCGTGGCGTGGGCCGCGACCTTCGGGCTCAGGACGGGGATCGCCATCGTCGACTGGGTGACCAGGCAGCCGTCGGGCACTCCGGGATCGGCGATGCGCTCGAGCGTGACGTCGAAGAAGGCGCGGACGGCCGCGACGGGGTCCGAGGTCGCGCACGACAGGGCGGCGTCGTACTTCTCGCCGTAGCGCGCGGCGTAGCGATCCAGGCAGCGCAGGAAGAGCGTGTCCTTGTCGCCGAGGGAGGAGTAGATGGAGCTGCGGTTCAGGCCGGTCGCCCGCGACAGGTCGTCCAGCGAGGTGTCGGCGTAGCCGGAGCGCCAGAACTGGATCATCGCGGCGTCGAGCGCCGCGTCCACGTCGAACTGCTTCTTGCCTGCCACGCGGTACTTCCTTGCCGTTGCCGATGTGTCGGGCCATGCTGTGCGGCATAGTATCTTGAACTGGTCAGTTCAAGATGTGTGAGCTTCCCAGCGTGCGGCGTGGCCCGTAAAGCCCCCATCACCGCACACCTGATATCGACGGAGGACCCTGTGACCGCGAGCAACCCCGTCCGTGACCTGCCCCTGCGGCATCTGGACGGATTCACTCACCGCTGGGTCGACGCCGACGGGGTCCGGCTTCATGTCGTCGACGGCGGACGGGAGGGCGGGCCGGTCGTCGTCCTGCTCGCCGGATTTCCGCAGACCTGGTGGGCCTGGCGGGCGGTGATGCCCGGTCTCGCGGACCGGTTCCGTGTCATCGCGATCGACCTGCCGGGGCAGGGGCACTCCGAGCGTCCGGAGCGCGGGTACGACACGCACGCGGTCGCCGCGCACGTCCACGCCGCCGTGCAGGCGCTCGGTGTGTCGACGTACTCCCTGGTCGGCCACGATGTCGGCGCCTGGGTCGCCTTCTCCCTCGCCCTCACCTTCGAGAGCGACCTGCGTAAGGTCGCTCTGCTCGACGCGGGAATCCCCGGAATCACGCTCCCGGAGTCGATCCCCACTGATCCGGAGCGCGCGTGGAAGACGTGGCACTTCGCGTTCCACACCGTGCCCGACCTGCCCGAGGTGCTGCTCGCCGACCGGGAGCGCGAGTACGTCGGCTGGTTCCTGAAGGCGAAGGCGCTGACTCCCGACACGTTCAACGACGCCGAGATCGACCACTATGCGGCGGCCCAGGCCGCCGACGGCGGCCTGCGAGCCTCCCTCGCGTACTACCGGGACGCCGGGGAGTCGGCGCGCAAGAACCGTGAGGCGCTCGAACGGCGTCGCCTGGTCGTGCCCGTCCTCGGGATGTCCAGCAGTCACGGCTCGGTCCCCGACATGGCCGCCTCCATCGGCCCGTGGGCCGAGCACACCACCGGGATCGTCGTGCCGGACGCCGGACACTTCATCCCCGACGAACAGCCCGAAGCCGTCGTGGCCGCGATCAGGGACTTCGTCGGGGGCGAGGGCTGACACCGGTCGAGACGTGACACCAAAGCCGGCGGGTCCCGCCCAGAAGACGGGACCCGCGTGTTCCGTGCTCGGTGTCCGGACCGGTCACTCGAAGTCGCCCGCGAGCGCCGACGCCATCCGCAGATGCGGCGCCGCCTCGTCGTGCCGGCCCTGGCGCTCCAGCGTGCGGCCGAGCATCAGGCGGGCATAGTGCTCCACCGGGTCGTGCTCCACGATGGTGCGCAACTCGGTCTCGGCACGGCGCAGTTGGGCCGAGTGGTAGTACGAACGGGCCAGAAGGAGGCGGGGGCCGACCTGCTCGGGAACCTCCTCGACGAGGCCGTCGAGGATCCGGGCGGCGTTCGCGTACTCCTTCGCTTCGAAGAACATCTGGGCACGGTCCCAGCGCTCCGCGGCCGTCCCGTGCGTGTAGTACTGCTGCTCCACTGTTGCCTCCTTGCTCGACGCCTTCAACGGGGGCAAGGGGTGGGGTATTCCCGGGTGGTGTGCGGCGGGCGGGTGCGGTTCGTGCGCGCCCGATTCTCGGGTGTTTCTGCAGGTCACGACCTTACGGTTGGGTACTCGGCGGCTCCGCGCGCAGCGCCGCCTCCAGCTCGAAGCGGGCGTCGGGGTCGGTCAGCTCCGGTCCGAAGAGGCGTTGCAGGTGGTGCAGGCGCTGGCGGGCCGTCTGCGGGTGGATGGCCAGGCGCGCGGCCAGCTCGGGAGCGCTGCCGTGCGGGCTCTGCAGATGGGCGAGGAGGGTGTGGGCCAGGCGGCTGCGCTGTTTCGGGGTGAGCCCCGCGAGGGGTGCGAGGCGGCGTGCGGCCATGAGGCGGACGAGTGCGGGGTCGGCGAGCAGCAGCAGGTCCGTGAGGTGCCGCCCTGCCTCCAGTCCGCCCGCTGCCAGTCCACCCGCTCCCAGGCCGCCCGACTCCAGCCCGCCCGCGTCCGTGCGTGCACCGCTGAGCCCGTGCTCGCGCAAGGTGCGCGCCCAGCGCAGCGAATCGGCGGCCTGTGCGAGGGGGACGACCGGTCCGATGACACCCGCGCGCTCGTCCAGGAGCCGGCGCAGGCGTGGGTCGGCGAGCCGCGCGCCGGGGTCGGGGACGAGCAGGCAGGGGGCGGGTCCGTCGAGATCCGCGAGCACGGCTTCGGGCAGCGGCTTCCGGACCGGGGACACGCCTTGCCCGCCGCGCCCCGGCGCTCGCGCCGCGGCGGGGGCCGTGGGGCCCGCCACTCCCAGCCCGGTTGCCGCGCCCATGGGAGCCTCCGTTCCCCGAGGCCCCAACGCCACCGCTGCCACCAGCTCCGGCAGCTCCCACTCCGCGTCCCGCGCCGCCTGTTCCAGTGCCACGGGCCCGACAGGGGCGGGAGCGACCAGGAGGGCGAGGAGGCGGTGACGGCGGCGGTCGAGGGTGCCCGCGGCGTCGGCCTGGGCGCGCGCGTACGCGGTGACGGACGCCGCCGCGATCTCCTCGATGTGCGTGAACGCGGCCTCCGCGAGCCGGGCCAGCGCGTCCGTGCTCAGGGACAGGCGCCGTGCCACGCGTACGTAGCGCCGCCAGGCGACCCGGCCGCCGAGCCGGTACGCGGCCTGCAGTGCGTCCAGGCTGCGACCCTCCGCCAACTCGCCGCGGCCGAGCGCCCGGTAGATCGGAAGGCGCCGCGCGTCGAGTTCCCCGCCGCCATTCCCGACCCGGTCCACGAATTCCGCGAGAGTGGATTCCACACCGCTTTGGATGGACATTCCGAACTGCCCGGACAACGGCCGGGAGAATTCCGGGATCTGGCGCCGGATTTCGTGGATGATCTCGGCCGCGAGGGTCGGGTTCTCTCTGCGCAGCTCGTCCGGGAGCCGCTGCGGAAATGCCGCCCACGCGCCCCCGGAACTCGGCGTGCCGATCGTGCCGGGTCCGTTCATCCCTTCGCTCCCAGGTCCGTCCGTCCGCCGAGTATGGGCCGGGGTTACTCACCGGTCAAGATGTTGACACGAAGTCAACTACCAGTGCTAGTCGGTCGTTCACCAGCGGTATTGCGGATCACCGGGGGTGTGGGGGCGGTGAAGCGCTCACCTTCGTGACACTTTCGCCCGGCCCGCGCGAGGATTCCTGGCACCGTTCTGCGCGCCCTGCGCACCGCCGTGCTCACAGCATTGCCGGGCGCCTCGGAGTTCTCCTAGCTTCACGCCGTCCGACGCCGCTCAGCACGCGGCATTCCAGAACAAGGGACGGTACTGGAAAATGAGACGCAGGATTTTCGGCGCGGCAGCAGCGGGTGTCATCGGAGTGGCGGGACTTGTCTCGCTCGGCTCCCCGCACGCGACCGCGACCGAGGAGCAGAGGCCGGTCGAGTACAACTTCACCAAAGGATTCCTGGCAGGATTCTTCAAGGCCGGCGAGGCGCCGCCCGGCGCGAACGACTGGGGCTGCAAGCCGAGCGCCGAGCATCCCAGGCCCGTCGTCCTGATCCACGGGACGCTGGAGAACATGAACGACAACTGGCGCGGCGCGGCGCCGCTCCTCGCGAACAACGGCTACTGCGTCTTCGCCTTCAACTACGGCGCGGACAAGGCGACATCACCGATCCAGGGCACCGCCCACATGAAGGACAGCGCGAGGCAGCTCGGCGCCTTCGTGGACAAGGTGCGCGGCGCGACGGGCACGGCCGAGGTCGACCTCGTCGGCCACTCGCAGGGCGGCGGACCGCTGCCCCGCACCTATCTGAAGGACGACCCGAGCGCCGCGGGCAAGGTCGGCAAGCTCGTCGGCATCACCCCCTCCAACCATGGCACCACCCTGTCCGGCATCACCGAACTCGGCCGCCAGCTGCACCTGTTGGAGCCCGTGAACGGTTTCCTGGACAAGACCGCCCCGGCCCTCGTCGAGCAGGAGGTCGGCTCGGACTTCAACAAGGCACTCGACGCGGGCGGCGACACCGTGCCGGGCGTCGACTACACCGTCATCGCCACCAAGTACGACGAGGTGGTCTCGCCCTACACCAACGCCTTCCTCAAGGCGGGCCCGGGCGCGAGCGTGCGCAACATCCGGCTCCAGGACACGTGCGCCAAGGACTACGCGGACCACCTCGAAGCCCCGTACGACCCGGTCACCCTCACCCACGTGCTCAACGCGCTCGACCCCGAGCACCCCCGCGCGGTCAAGTGCCAGACGGTCCTCCCGCTCACCGGGCCCACCGGGCCGGTCGAGCAGTAACCGCCCCGAGCAGTTCGATCGGTAAGCGGCCCGCTGCCCTCACCCCGGCGGGCCGCTTCCGTGTGTCCGTCGGCCGGTTCGTGGTGTCGGCCGTGTTGACTCACTGCGGGTGCCACGTATGTTGCTGTGCGTTCCCTGTTCGACTCGCGCACAGTTCGGTCCCGCAAGACCCATGGGTCTCCTCGGCCCCGTGGGTCCCCACGCCCTCCGTGCAATGGGAGTCTCATGGACACCACCCCCGTCACCACCGCCCCCAGCGACACGTCCCTCCCGGGCCCCTCCGTCACCCGCCGCCGCTTCCTGCAGACCACCACCGTCACGGCCGGCGCGCTCGCCGCGGGCGCCGGCGCCCTCCTCGAAACGGCGACAGCGGAGGCAGCGGCCGCCGCCGGGAACGCCCCGGCCTCCCTCTCCTTCACCGCGGCCACCAACGGCGCCGCCACCCTCGCCCCGTCCGGCGACCGCTTCGTCGCCGAGATCCAGAACATCCTCTGGTCGATCCCGCGCAAGGGCGGCACCGCGAGACCGCTCACCACCCCCGAACTCGAGCCCACCCGCCCCCAGTTCGCCCCGGACGGCAAGCGGCTCGTCATCTGCGCCTACCAGGGCGGCGGCTTCCACCTGTGGCTCCTGGACGCCGACGGCGGCACACCGAAGCAGCTCACCGACGGGCCCTGGGACGACCGCGGCCCCGCCTGGTCCCCGGACGGCCACCGCATCGCCTTCGCCTCCGAGCGCGGCGGCGACCCCGAGCACGCCGCCCCGTACCGCATCTGGACCGTCGACGTACGCGACGGAACCCTCACCCGCCTCACCGGCGCTCCCGGCCAGAACGGCCCCGGCCAGGGCGGCGCCTGGGAGGACTTCGACCCCACGTGGTCCGCCGACGGCACCCGCGTGCTGTTCGTACGCGCAGTGGTCACCGACGCCGGAACCCTCCAGGCGTCCACCGTCGCCTCGGTCGCCGCCGACGGCACCGGCGCCGTCGCCACCGAGCACGCGGACGACTCCGGCGCGCAGGTGATGACCCCCGCCGTCGCCCCGGGCGCGAAGGGCCCGCTCGCGTATCTGCGGACCACCCCCGCGCCCTCCGCCAGCTGCACCCTCGTCGTCGACGGGAAACCGGTCGAGGTGCCCGGCGACGTCGCGCCCGTACCGCCCCGCTGGACGGGCCCTGACACCCTGCTGCTCACCGTCGACGGCCGCTTCCGGCTCGTGCGGCCCGCCGCGCCGAGCGAGGGCGAACAGGTCACGTTCACCGCGAAGCTCCCGGTCGACCGGCCGCGCTACCGCGTCAAGCGCTACGACTTCGAGGCCGGTGGAGTCCGCCCCGTCCGCTCCCCGCACCTGCCGGCCCTGTCGCCCGACGGCAAGCAGGTCGCCTTCGCCGCCCTCAACTCGCTGTGGGTCGGCTCCACTTCGGGAGGCCGCGCCCCGCGCAAGGTCGTACAGGCCCCGCAGACCCGCTACGTACTCGCCCCGACCTGGACCCCCGACGGCAAGGCGCTCGTCTACGCCGACGACCGGGCCGGCCTGTTCTCCGTACGCCGCCACGATCTGGACAGCGGCAAGGAGACGGTGCTCGCCGAGGGCGGCCGGGTGTTCCCCGCGCTCTCGCCCGACGGACAGCGCCTCGCGTGCATCGACATGTCCGGCAACCTCGTCCTGCGCGAGCTGACCGCGGGCACCGAACGTGTCCTCGCCGCCCCCATGGGCAGCGGCGGACTGCCCGGCAGACCCTGCTGGTCGCCCGACGGCAGATACGTGGCGCTGTGCGACCGGGGCCGCTTCAACCAGCGCTTCCGCGAGGGCTACAACCTCATCCGCGTCGTCGACACCAGGACCGGCAAGGCGGTCGTGCACGCCGTCGCCCCGCACGTCTCGATCGCCGACCGCTACGACTCCGGGCCCGCCTGGTCGCCGGACGGACACACCATGGCCGTGGTCGTCGAGTCCGCGCTGTGGCTGCTGCCCGTACGCCCCGACGGCACCCCGGACGGCGACGCCCGCCAGGTCACCGACGAGGCCGCCGACCACCCGAGCTGGTCCGCCGACAGCCTCCGGCTCCTCTACCTGAGTGCGGGCAGGCTCCGCCTCCTCGACGTCGCGAAGGGTACCGCCCGTACGGTCAGGATCCCGCTCGACCACCGCCGCCCCCGCCCCGCCGACACCGTCGTGCACGCCGGCCGCTTCTGGGACGGCACGGGATCCGAGGTCCGCGACGACGTCGACGTCACCGTCGAGGGCGGCCGCATCACCGCTGTCACCCCGCACCGCGCGGGCGGCCGGGCAGCCACCAAGCGCCTCGACGCCTCCGACAAGACCGTGCTCCCCGGCCTCTTCGACGCCCACACCCACCCCTGGCAGTCCACCTACGGCGGCCGCCAGACCGCGCTCCAACTCGCGTACGGCATCACCACCGCGGTCTCCCTCGGCGGCTTCGCCTACGAGCAGGCCCGCATCAGGGAAGCGGTGTACGCGGGCGCGCTCGCCGGGCCGCGGCTGCTCGCCACCGGGGAACTGCTCGACGGTCCGCGCGTCGCCTACAGCATGGGTCGCGCCCACCGCACCCGCGCCGGTCTGCGCCGCTCGCTCGACCGGGCCGCCGCGCTCGACTGGGACTTCGTCAAGACCTATGTACGGGCGCCGGGTTGGGTGATGAAGGAGGCGGCCTCCTTCGCGCACGAACGGCTCGGTGTGCGCAGCGGAAGCCACCTGTGCACACCGGGAATCCAGCTCGGCCAGGACCTGACGACCCATCTGCAGGCTACGCAGCGCCTGGAGTTCGGGCGCGCGACGACGGCGACCGGGCGCGCGGGGCAGGACGTCCAGGAGATCTACTCGAGGACCGGCGACTTCCACCTCATCGCCACCCCGTTCACCGCTCAGCCGCTGATCGGCGCCGACCCGGCCATCGCCGAGGACCCGCGCGTGACACGGCTGATGCCGCCGTGGGACACCGCCGCCGTGGAGAAACTGGCCAAGACACCGCCCACGGCCGCCCAGCTCGCCACCCTGGACACCGAGCTCGCGGTCTACCGGCGCATCCTCGCCGCAGGCGGACACATCGCGCTCGGCACGGACCAGCCCCTCGTCCCCGTCGGCCTCCACCTGCACCTCGCGCTGCGCGCCCTGCACCGCGGCGGACTCTCCCCGGCCCAGGCCCTGCACACGGCGACGCTGATGCCCGCCCGGGTCTTCGGGGCGGACGCGGACCTGGGCACCCTGGAGGAGGGCAAGCTCGCCGACCTCACGATCGTCGACGGTGACCCGTTCACCGACTTCGACGACCTGATCCGTACGACGGCGGTGCTGCGCGGCGGCGTCCCGTTCCAGCAGGCCGACCTCGTCGACTCCTTCGAGCCGGTGACCAGTACGACACTGCGGGCCACCGGCGACGACTGGCTGGAGGTGGGCCGGCACATGCGGCGCGAGGGCTGCTGCGACCCCGGGTTCTAGGCCGAACGTGTGATCCGGTCCGGGCGCCCGCCCGCCTTGTATGAGGTCGGGCCACGCGGGCACTCGTGTTCCGCGGCGCACCGCGGCGCCGCGGAACACGAGAGCCGCCATCGGCGCAGAGGAGGCCGGTATGTCCGACCCGGCACGCCCCCAGGACCCCGTCACCGCGCATCCCCGGCCCGACTTCCCCTCGCAGGACCAGGAGCCGCCCGGCTGGACCGGGCCCATGGACCCGCCGCCCGACCACGGCGAGGACTCCTACAAGGGCGCGGACCGGCTGACCGGCCGCAAGGCCGTGCTCACCGGCGGTGACTCCGGCATCGGCCGCGCCGTGGCACTCGCCTTCGCCCGCGAGGGCGCCGATGTCCTGTTCACGCACATGCCGGAGGAGGCCGACGAGGCCCGCGAGACGGTCCGTCTGGTCGAGGACGCCGGGCGCACCGCGGTGCCCGTCTCGTGCGACGTGCGGGACGAGGCGCAGTGCGAGCAGGTGGTGGAGCGGGCCGTCGACGCGTTCGACCGCATCGACATCCTCGTGAACAACGCCGCGTACCAGATGTCGCAGCCGGACGGCATCACCGCCATCAGCACCGAGCAGTTCGACCGCGTCGTGCGCACGAACCTCTACGCGATGTTCTGGCTGTGCCGGGCTGTCGTGCCGCACATGCCGCCCGGTGCCTCGATCATCAACACCACGTCGGTGCAGGCGTACAAGCCGAGCCCGCATCTGCTCGACTACGCGATGACCAAGGGCGGCATCGTCACGTTCACCCAGGGCCTGGCGCAGATGCTGGTCGAGGACGGGATCCGGGTGAACGCGGTGGCCCCGGGGCCCGTGTGGACGCCGCTGATCCCGGCGACGCTGCCGGACACCGCCGAGTTCGGCAAGCAGGCGCCCCTCGGCCGCCCGGCGCAGCCCGCCGAGATGGCACCGGCGTATGTCTATCTGGCCTCCGACCAGGCCAGTTTCATCACCGCGGAGATCCTCAACGCCACCGGCGGCACCCCGCTTCCCTGACCCGACCCGACCGACGATCGGAGGCGACCATGAGCGAGAACGAGATGGCCGACGACACCTACCAGCCCACCGGCGGAAACGAGGAGCAGGAGGACGCCGCTCCGCTCGACCCCGAGAACGCGCTGGACGAACGCGACTACGACGAGACACTCGACGAGGGCTACTCCCCGCCCGAGAAACCGCTGGGTGTCACCAAGCCCGGTGTCACCGCGTCCGAACAGCACGAGGGCGAGTCGCTCGACGAGCGGCTGCGCCAGGAGGTGCCCGACCCGGACCGCCCCGAGGGCGACGGGGTGGGGGACCTGCCGGGCGGCGAGGGCGAACCCGTCGACCCGGAGGCCGGCGAGGAACGCGCCGGGCGCCTCACGCGGCCGGACGAGGGCGCCCACCCGGACACCACCAAGGAGGAGATCGCCGCGGACGAGGGCATCGACGGCGGCGCGGCGGGCGCCGAGGAGGCGGCGATGCACATCGTCCCCGACGACCACATGCCGCCGCCCCTGAACACCCCGAAGCGCTAGACGCCTAGACCTTCGTCCCCCGCGGCGCGAGCCGGTTGCCGACGGCGCCGAACAGGCCGTCGGCGACCAGCGCCAGGACCGCCACCCACAGCGCCGCCGCGATGACACCCGACAGGCCGTACGACACCTGGTTGAGGATGATGTCACCGAGCCCGCCGCCGCCCGCGACGGCGGCCAGGGTCGCGCTGGAGATCACGTACACGACGGCGATCCGGATGCCGGTGAACAACACCGGGAGCGCGAGGGGCAGTTCGACGCGCCACAGGATCTGCCACTGCGTCAGACCCATGCCGCGTGCGGCGCGCACCAGGTCCGCGTCGACCTGCTCCACGCCCAGGTACGCGTGCGTGAGGACCGGCGGGACCGCCATGATGACCAGCGCCGTCATGACGTTGACGAAGCCGATGCCGAGCAGCCCCAGGAAGATCGCGATGAGCGCGAGCGAGGGCAGCGCACGGCCGATGTTGGAGATGCTCACGGTCAGGAACGAGCCCTTGCCGCGGTGTCCGAGCCACACACCGAGCGGCACCGCGATCACCAGCGCCACCGCGACACCCGCCGCGGAGAGCAGCAGATGGTCGACGGTCCGGCTGAGCAGCAGGCCGAAGTGGTCGGCCATGAACGAGAAACTCGCGAGGAAGGTGTGCATCAGACGGTCCTCCGCGTCCTGGCCCACGGCGTGAGCACCCGGCCGAGCAGCACGAGCAGTCCGTCGGCGGCGAGCGCGAGCGCCACGGCGAGCAGCCCCGCCCCGATGAACTGCGTGTTGAACGGCGACTGGAGGCCCTGGATGATCGGCGAACCGAGCCCCTGGTCGATGATGAACGCGGCGATCTCGACCACGCTGATCGTGGTCACGGTCGCCACCCGAAGACCGCTGATCACGCCGGGCAGCGCGAGCGGCAGCTCGATGCGCCACAGGATCTCGCGCCGGGTCAGGCCCATGCCGACACCGGCACGGCGTACGTCCTCGGGTACCTCGCCGAGCCCGGTGACCGTCGACTTGAACAGCACCATCAGCGTGTACGCGACCAGGGCGATCTCGGCGGTCAGCACGGACAGGCCCGTCACCGGGACGAGGAGCGTGAACAGCGCCATCGGCGGGATCGTGTAGAGGAACGACGTCAGGCCGCCCAGCGGACGGACCAGCCACCGCCGGAAGTGCGCGAGCAGCGCCAGCGGGAACGCGATCAGGAAGCCGATCCCGACCGCGATCACGGTGAGACGCACGTGTTGGACGAGGGCGGGGCCGAACACACTGGAGAAGTTCGCGGTGAACCAGTCGACGCAGAACACCCCGTTGTCGCGCACACACGCACTGGCGGTGCCGAAGTCGGGGATGACGGGGCCGCTCACGCCGCCTCCCGGATGAGCGCGACGGTGACGGAGCCGACCGGCTTGCCGGCCTCGTCCGCGACCGCGAGCCGCTCGGCGCCACCGGCCATCAGCGCGGACAGAGCGGTGCGCAGGGTGTCGCTCGTGCGCAGGGAGCCCTCGGCGCCGTCGTCCGCCGCGTCCAGCTTCAGATCGCCGAGCGTGCGCAGCGTCAGCGCCTTGAGGCCCCGGTCCGTTCCGACGAAGCGGGCCACGTAGTCGTCCGCGGGTTCGCGCAGGATCCGCTCCGGGGTGTCGTACTGGAGCAGCTTGCCGCCCTTGGCGAGGATCGCGATGCGGTCGCCCATGCGGACGGCCTCGTCGATGTCGTGGCTGACGAACAGGGTCGTCTTCTGCACCTGCTCCTGAAGCCGCAGGAACTCGTCCTGCACGTGCTCGCGCGTCACCGGGTCGAGCGCGCCGAACGGCTCGTCCATGAGCATGATGGGCGGATCGGCAGCCAACGCCCGGGCGATGCCGACGCGTTGGCGCTGGCCGCCGGAGAGCTGCGAGGGGTAGCGGTGGGCGTACTCCTTGTGCGGGAGGCCGACCAGTTCGAGCAGCTCGCGCGAGCGCTCCGCGATCCTCGGCTTCTTCCAGCCGAGCACCTGCGGCACCGTTGCGACGTTCTCCTCGATCGTCAAGTGCGGGAAGAGACCGGCCTGTTGGATGACGTAGCCGATGCCGCGCCGCAGCTCGATGACGTCCTGCTCGCGGATGCTGCTGCCGCCGATCCGGATGTCGCCGCTCGTCAGCTCGGTGAGCCGGTTGACGAGGGTCAGCGCGGTCGTCTTGCCGCACCCGGAGGCGCCGAGCAGGACACAGATCTCGCCCGCGGGAACCGTCAGGGACAGCGCGTCGACGGCCGCCTCGTCCGTTCCGTCGTACGTCTTGGTGGCCGCGTCGAAGACGATGTCGGCAGCGGTCTGAGCAGCGGTCTGCATCGTGGAATGCTCCTCGGTCACGGTCATATCAGCTTGTTCGCTCTCAGGAACCGGTCGGCGACCTTCGCCGGGCTGAGCCGCATCATCGCGGCGGCCTCGTTCAGGGCCTGCATGGCTTCCTCCGTGAGCAGTTCGTCGACGGCGTTCAGCGGTTCGGTGAGCCGCTCGCCGTACTTCTCGACGAGGGACGTGCGCACGACGGGGGAGACGTTCTGGAACCCGAAGATGGCCTGGTCGTCGTCGAGGATGGTGAAGTCGTAGCGGCGCAGCTGCGGGTCGGTGGTGAACACGTCGGCCGCGTCCACGTCCCCGTTCTTCAACGCCGGGTACTGCAGGCCGATGTTGAGCGGCCGCACCTTCATGTCGTGCAGCTCGTACGCCTTGACGATGGCGTCGAAGCCGAGCGGGCCCGTGATGTTGTCGGGGTACTCGGCGTACGAGATCTTCCCCAGCTTCTTCAGGTCACCGACGGTCTTGAGGCCGTGCTTGCGGGCGTCCGCGGTGCGCACGGCGACGGCGTTGCGGTTCTGGAACGGGGTCGGCGGCAGCAGCGAGATGCCGCGCCCCGCCTCGAACTTCTTCGCCGCCTCGTACGTGCCGCGCGCCGTCGTCGGCATGTGCTTGGGCATCGCGAACGTCTGCAGGATGACACCCGTGTATTCCGGGTACAGGTCGATCTGCCCGTTGCGCAGCGCCCGGTCGATGAGGTCGGCGCTGCCCACGTTGGACTTGAGGACGACGTCGAAGCCGCGCTTCCGCAGGATCTGGGCGTACAGCTCGCCCATCACCCACGACTCGGTGAACTGCTTCGATCCGACCGTGATCACCGGGCCGGTGCCGGCGGCGGACCCGGTGGCCGTGGCCACTCCGGCGGCCGCGACGACACCGAGCGAGCCGGTCAGGAACGTGCGTCTGCGCATGTTCAGACTCCCTGCCGGGGAATCACCGCGTCCGTGGTGCGATGGAAGACGCGGGTGTCCCCTTCGTAGGCGGTGAGGGTGTTGACGACGGTGAACGAGGCGGCGTCGGAGGCCATCCGGCTGTGCGTGACGACCTTCCAGTGCCAGTCGCCGCGCCCGCCCTCCTCGGTGCGCTCGCACTCCACGACCGCGGAGTGCGGGTCGCCCTCGGTGAGTGAGAAGCGGTCGACGGCGTCGCCGCGCTTCCACAGTCCGTCGCTGAGATCCTTGAACTCGCCGTCACGGACGATGAGTTCGACGTCGGTGCGGCCCGTGACGGGATCGTGCACGACCTTGCGCGACGAGCCCTCGCCGGACGTCGACAACTCGACCGGCAGGTCCGGCTGCGGCTCCCCGTAGGGGCGCAGCTCGGCGTCCGTGTCCGTCGACGGCCGTACGGGGAGGTGGAGCGCGGCGGCGGGGGAGGGGTGCAGGGTGACCGTGACCGGCTCGGGGGACGGCCAGGCCAGCGGCCAGTACGAGGACGAGACCGCGACGCGGATGCGGTGTCCGGGCGCGAAGGCGTGGGCGGTCGCGACCAGCGGCACGGTCACGTCGTAGGCCTGACCGGGCTCCAGCGGCAGCGTCTCCTTGTGGCCCTCGCGGTGCGTCAGGTTGAGCAGGCCGCGCGTGACGAGCCGCGAACTGCCGTCCGGAGCCACGTCGTTGAGGCGGACCGCGAGCTGCGCGGCGGGCCGGTCGGCGCTCACCCGCAGCGTCACCGACGGCGCGCCGAGGATCTCCGCGCGCTCGTCCAGCGGCGCGGTGGTGAAGCAGTGCGCGAGCCCGTCGTCGCCTCCCTGCGGCCCGAACTGCCCGGCCGCGTCGCCGAACTGGAGCCAGCTGCCGCCCGCGGTGCCGAGCACCCGCGTGCTGTCGAGGTGCGCGTCGCGAAAGCGCAGCGGGTCGTGCCCGACGGCCTCGCCCGCCGACTCGCCGGCCAGCGCGAACTCCTGCCGCTCGATGCGCTCGGAGGGCCACTGCTGCTCGGCCACCCACCGACCGGGCCGCTCGTCCCGGTCGCCGCCGGGCGCTGCCCACTCGGGCAGCCATGCCCGCAGCGCCGGATCGTTCAGGGCCCCGGTGTCCTTGCCGCGCAGGAACTGGTCGAACCAGCGCACCACTTCACCGTGGAAGTCGATCGCGGGACCGGGCGCCGCCTGGTGCGGATAGGTGTGCGCCCACGGCCCGACCAGCGCGCGCACGGGAGCGTTGTCGATGCCCTCAAGGAGCCGCAGCACGGCCCCGCAGTACGGGTCGTACCAGCCGCCCACCGCGAGCACGGCCGCCTCGATCGCCGAGAAGTCCTCGCACACCGAACCGTGCTTCCAGAAGGCGTCGCGGGTCTGGTGCCGCAGCCACTCCTCCACGTACACGGGGGTGTCGGCCATCCGCTGAAGCCACCGCTCGCGCCACTCGTCGCCGACAACGGCCGGATCGGCGGGCCGCGCGTTGTAGGCGAGCATCGTCGACGCCCATGGCAGCATCTCCGAGGCGATCAGCGAACCGCCCGTGTAGTGCACGTCGTCGGCGTACCGGTCATCCGTCGAGCAGACCGTCACGATCGCCTTCAGGGCTGCCGGGCGCAGGGCCGCGATCTGCAGCCCGTTGAAGCCGCCCCACGACTTGCCGATCATGCCGACGGTGCCGTCGCACCACTCCTGCGCGGCGAGCCACGCGATGACCTCGACACCGTCGTCCAGCTCCTGCTGCGCGTACTCGTCGAGCATCAGCCCGTCCGAGTCGCCGCTGCCGCGCAGGTCGACGCGGACGGCGGCATAGCCGGACGCGGCGAAGCGGGCGTGCAGGCTGTTGTCGCGGTCGGCCGTCCCGTCGTTCTTGCGGTACGGGATGTACTCGAGGATCGCGGGCGCCGGGCGTGCGGGGCCCTCCGGGAGCCAGACGCGGGCGGCGAGCCGCGTGCCGTCGGCGAGCGGAATCCACAGATGACGCACGAGTTCTGAAGGTGCTTCGGGCAAGGTGAGGTACTCCTGTCGCGCTCCAGCTACTCACTGTCCATTCAGTAGTAGCGGACCGGCTCCCTACCCCGCGACCACACCTCGAAACCACGCGTCCCAGAAAGTGGACGGAGTGGGAGAGTGGGACACATGGACACCTCGGACTCCGCGGACACTTCAGTACAGGACGGCGCCGGCACTCCGCCCTACCGGCTGCACCCGGGCGACCCGTCCTCCCCGGTGCTCCTGCACGTGCCGCACGCCTCCCGCGAGATCCCGGCGCTCGTACGCGAAGGGCTGCTGCTCCGGGGCGAGGCCCTCGCCCGCGAACTGGACCTCATCACCGACGCGCACACCGACCTCGTCGCGGAACGCGCCGCGCGGGCCGCGGCCGTCACACCCTGGAGGTTCGTCAACCAGCGCTCGCGCCTGGTCGTCGACCCGGAGCGGTTCCCTGACGAACGCGAGGAGATGCGCGAGGTCGGCATGGGCGCGGTCTACACCCGCACCACACACCGCGAGCCGCTGCGCCCCGAACCCCCGGCGGACGAGGACGCCTTGCTGGACCGGTATTTCCACCCCTACGCGCGGGCCATGACACGGGCCGTGGCCGACCGCCTGGCCGCGACCGGCCGGGCGGTCGTCATCGACGTCCACTCCTACCCGAGCCGCGCCCTGCCCTACGAGCTCCACGGCAGCGACCCGCGCCCTCCGGTCTGCCTGGGCACCGACCCGTTCCACACCCCGGACGCGCTCCTCGCCGCGGCCCGTGAGGCGTTCGCTCCCTATGGGGAAGCGGCGGAGAACACCCCCTTCTCGGGCACGTACGTCCCCCTCGCGTACTACGGCAAGGACCCCCGCGTCACGGCGCTGATGCTGGAGCTGCGCCGCGACCACTACCTCGACGAACCGGTCAGCCCGCACGGCGGATTGGAGCGGGCCGCCGACGCGCTCGCGCGCCTGGTCGACGCGGTGAGCCGCGACGGAGGGCTCAGTCCAGCGTGACCAGTGACTCCGGTGTGAGATCCGCCAGCGTCGGATAGCCGTCCACCGCCATGATCAGGTCGGCCTCGGCGAGCAGGGAGCGCAGGACGTGCACCAGCCCGTCGACGCCGCCGACCGCGAGACCGTACGCGTACGGGCGCCCGACGCCCACCGCCGTGGCACCCAGCGCGAGCGCCTTGACGATGTCGGCGCCCGAGCGCACACCGGAGTCGAAGAGCACCGGCATGCCGTCCGCCGCCTCGACGACCCCCGGCAGCGCGGCGAGCGCGGGCAGGCCGCCGTTGGCCTGGCGGCCGCCGTGGTTGGAGCAGTAGATGCCGTCCACGCCGCCGTCCTTGGCGCGGCGCACGTCCTCGGGGTGGCAGATGCCCTTGAGGATCAGCGGCAGATCGGTGAGCGAGCGCAGCCACGGCAGGTCGTCCCACGTGAGCGGGTTGCCGAAGAGGCCGACCCAGGAACGGACGAGGTCCGTGGGGTCGGTGCTCGCCGCGATCTCCTGGAAGCGCGGGTCGGAGCTGTAGTTGGCCAGGCAGTGGCCGCGCAGCTGCGGGAAGTTGGACGTCGACAGGTCGCGCGGGCGCCAGCCGGTGACCCAGGTGTCGAGCGTGACGACGATGCCCTTGTAGCCGGCCGCCTCCGCCCGCTTGACGAGGCTCTCGGCGAGCGCCCGGTCGGTGGGCGTGTACAGCTGGAAGAAGCCGGGTGTGTCACCGAACTCCGCGGCCACCTCCTCCATCGGATCGACCGTCAGCGTCGACGCCACCATGGGCACACCCGTGCGCGCCGCGGCCCGCGCCGTCGCCAGGTCCCCGTGCCCGTCCTGCGCGCACAGCCCGATCACGCCGACCGGCGCCATGAACAGCGGCGAGGCGAGCCGCATCCCGAACAGGTCCACGGACATGTCCCGCTGCGTGGCACCCACCATCATCCGGGGCACGAGCCCGTACCGCTCGAAGGCCCGCACATTGGCGCGCTGCGTGTGCTCGTCGCCCGCGCCCCCGGCGACGTAGGACCACACCGAGGGGGAAAGCGCCGCCTGCGCCCGCTGTTCGAGGGCGGCGTAGTCCATCGGCTGCGTGGGCGTCACGCCGCGCAGTCCGTCGAGGTAGATCTCGAATTGGTAGTCGCCGAACTGCGGGCTCATCGCGCACCTCTTCACCAGGGGACAGGGGCACACCAATCTGCCAGGTGGGCGGAGCCGCGCAAAGGGGTGGTCGGCTCTGCCTCCGAAGTGGGCTTCAGGTCCGCCTCCGTACGAAGTCCAGGGACGTGGTGAAGATCCGCATCACCTCGTCCTCGGTCGCGCCGTGCCAGCCGTGGTCGGCGCCCGGTATCGTCCGCAGCTCGACCGGCACCCCGGCCGCCCGCAGCGCGTCCGTCAGATCCCCGCCGTGCGAGCAGGCCACCATCGAGTCCGCCTCGCCGTGCACGACCAGGAAGGGCGGGGCGCCCGCGTGCACCCGCTTCAACGGGCTCGCCGCCGCCGCGCGTTCGGGCACCGCGGTCGGCGCGCCGCCCAGCAGCAGCGCCTCCGGCGTCGTGGCGTCCGCCGGGTCGAACGGCGGCCGGGGCGAGGTCAGGTCCGACGGGCCGTACCAGATCACCGCCCCCGCGAGCCGCGGCTCGTCGTGCGTGAGCGCGAGCAGCGAGGCCAGGTGACCGCCCGCCGACTCGCCCCACACGACGGTGCGTTCGGGATCGATCCCCAGCTCGTCCGCCCGCAGACCCAGCCAGCGCAGCGCCGACCACAGATCCTCCAGCGGCGCGGGGAATATCGCCTCGCCGCTGAGCCGGTAGTCCACGCAGGCCACCGCGAGGCCCGCCGCCGCGAGCCGCTCGAACGGGCCGGGAGCCCACCCCCACGTCCGCACACCCATGTCGTCGCGCCGGCCGCGCCGCCACGCTCCACCGTGCACGAACAGCACCAGCGGGGCGGGGGCCGCCGACGCGGGCAGCCACAGGTCGAGTTCCAGCGGGCGGGCGCCCTCCACGTCCGCGTACGGGACGCCGCGCAGCGCCCGCACGCCGCCCGCGTAGGCCGTCGCCCGCGGCAGTGGCGCGACGTCCGGGTGCGGCGCGGCGATCAACTGCCGCAGCTCGCCCGGCGTCACGAGGTGCGCCACTGGTGGTCGGGCAGGAAGCGCACGTCGTACTCCTGCGGCACCGTGCCGAACTTGCTCGGCTCGGGGACGAACGGCTGGGCCGGCAGGCCCATGCCCTCCACCGGCGTGCCCAGCGTCTCGAAGAACCGCTCGAACGTGCCGCCGGGGCCCGCGGCGACACCGACGACCTGCGAGTGGTGGCGCTCCATGCGGTAGGCGTGCGCGCAGTTCTTCGGCACGAAACCGAAGTCGCCCGGCGTGAGCAGCCGCTCCAGCTGCTCGCCCTCGGGATCCTCGGCGAAGAGCCGGACCGCGCCCTGCGTCACGTAGAACACCTCGTGGGTGTCCGCGTGCACGTGCGCCGGGATGATGTCGCCCTTCGGGCCCTCCACCGTGAAGAAGTTGAAGGTGTTGTCGGTCTGCTCGCCGCCCGCGTAGACGGTGACGAGGTCGCCGAAGAGGTGCGCCCGGTCGCCCTCGCCCTTCTCGATCACGTACGGCTTCGACGGGTCGGCCGGTATGCGGGAGGCACTGCGGTAGCGCGTCGCGAATTCCATGGTCATGGTGTCGTCCTCGGTTGTGTCAGGGTGCCTGACGGTTGATGTCAGGTAGCCTGACACGGTGTGCGGTCGGGAGGCAAGAGGCCGTGACGAGACCCACCCGGAAGGACGGACGCAGTGACGAGCGAGCCCCGACGTGATCTGCCGCAACTGCTCGGCGAGGCCCGCCGCTGGTTCGAGGACGGACTGCTCGCGACCCTCGATGCGGAGGGCATCGCGCCGATAACGCCCACGCAGGTGCAGCTGTTCGCGATGCTCGACGCGGACGGCACCACCGTCGCGGAGCTGGCCCGCCGCATGGGCGTGACCCGGCAGACCGTCCATCAGGCCGTGCGGACGCTGATCGAGGACGGGCTCCTGCAGCAGGTGCCCGATCCGGCGTCGGCCCGGCAGCGCCTGGTGCGCCGCACCGCGCAGGGGCGCCGCGCCCACGAGCGGGCGCGGCGCGCGCTGGACGGTCTGGAGGCGCGGCTTGCGGAGCGGATCGGCGAGGAGGCACTCGGTGCGCTGCGCGCGGCGCTCGAGGCGCCGTGGGGCGGGCCGGTCGACGAGCGGCCCGCCGCGGCCGTCAGTCGTCGACCGCGTCCGTGACCGCGCCGAGGTCCACGAACTTGAAGTTGGTGGACGGGCGGTCCGGGTCGCCGGGCGCGTCGTGGCCGTCCTGCACGACCAGAAGGCCGTCCGGGTAGCGCCGGCCCAGCGGCTCGTTCAGCGCGGCGGCGCCGTCGCACTCCTCGGAGCCGTCGAGTCCGGCCGAGGCGGGCGTGACGCGGAAGCCGCCCTCGTACGCGTTGGCGTCGGACACCTCGCGGTCGTACGCGGCGAAGGTGTCGTCGCCTTGGCTGGAGGCGAGCAACAGGCCGTCGCCGTCGTCCTCCGTGGCCAGGGTCAGGCCCTCGACGTCCGCGGTGAGGTGCTTGCCGCCGAAGCCCGGGTCGGCGCCCGCGACGCACTCCTCGCTCGCCTCGTCGTAGGTGCCGGGGACCCCGTACTCCTTCACCTTGTCGATCAGCTTCGGAGTGCCGCCGAGGTCCGCGCGCAGCCGCCAGATGCCGACGTCCTCCTGGCCGGCATAGAGCGTGCCGGTCGCCGGGTCCACCACCATGCCCTCGACCTGGGGCAGTTCGCCGGGCTCGCCGCACGGCGACCAGGAGGCGCCGTTCGGGAGGCGGAAGGCGGACGGCAGGTCGAGGGTGCGGACCTTGGTGTAGCCGACCGTGCCGTCGGCGTTCGCCTTGAGTTCCAGGAGCGCGAGGCGGGTGCGCTCGCGCTGACTCACCAGGGCGTACGAGCGGCCGCTCGCCGGGTCCGTCCAGGTGGCCAGCCCGTATGCCGTGCGCTGCTCGTTGATCTCGTCCTGCGAGGCGGAGAAGACCGGGGCCGCCTTCGGGTCCGTGACGTCGGTGAGCGGGCCGCCGGAGCGGTCGCGGTCGATGCGGTACAGGCGCAGCCGGTCGTTGCCGCGGTCCGAGGTGACGGCCAGGTCGCCGAGGCCCGCGCTGTGCACCAGGTCGACGTTGTTGAAGCGGCCGGGCGCGTCGTCGGCGCCGGGGCTCGCGGGGGCCGGGAGCGACTGCACCTCGCGCGCGTCGAGGTCGTACACGCGCAGGCCGCCCTGCTTGGCCGTGGCGACGACGAGGCTGCGGTCGGGGTCCGCGGGGTTGCGCCAGATCGCCGGGTCGTCGGCGTCCGCGTCGCCGCCCGCGGCGTCGTCGTGCAGGGCGGCGGTCTCGGCGCGCGGCGGGACGGCGGGCAGCGCCCGGGAGGCGGCCTGCGCCGGACCCGTCGCGGTCACGGCGAGTGCGGCGACCGCGATGGCGAGGACCGGCAGGGACGTCCGTGAAGTGGCCACGTGAAAGCTCCTTCATGTCGCGTACATGGCATTCACATCCTGTGATCTTGGCGTGAGGGGCAAGGGGGTGGCGTCCGAAGCGGGCGCGTACGCGCGGTGAACGTGCGGTGCGGGGCCGCTCGCCCAGGGCAGCGCATGACTTGCTGTGAGTTGCGAACAAAATCGTTGACAATTTCGTTCGCCTAGATTTAGCGTCGACACGCACTCACTCAGGGAGGGCACATGCCGGAGGAAGCCCGTCCGGGCTCCGGAGAGCAGGCCAAGCAGTACGCGCTCGATCAACTGCGGAAGGCGATCCTGCGCGGCGAGATGTCACCGGCCCAGCGGCTGGTGGAGAACGAACTCGCCGAGCAGTACGACGTGACGCGGGCGAGCATCCGCGCGGCGCTGCTCGAACTGGCCGCCGAAGGCCTGGTCGAGCGGATCCGCAACCGCGGTTCGCGGGTCCGGGTCGTCACGGTCGAGGAGGCCGTGGAGATCACCGAGTGCCGCATGGCGCTCGAAGGGCTGTGCGCGGCCAAGGCGGCTCAGGAGGCCACCGACGCGCAGCTCGACGAGCTCACCGGTCTCGGGGACGCCATGTCCAAGGCGGTCGAGAACGGTGACCCGCTCACCTACTCCGACCTGAACCACGAGCTGCACGCCCGCATCCGGGACATCTCCGGCCAGCACACGGCCGTAGGGCTCCTGGAGCGGCTCAACGCCCAACTGGTGCGCCACCGCTTCCAGTTGGCGCTGCGGCCCGGGCGTTCGCAGCAGTCCCTGGGTGAACACCTGGCCATGATCGAGGCGATCAGGGCCAGGGACCCGCAGGCGGCCGAGACGGCCGTCCGCGCCCACCTCCGCAGTGTGATCGACGTGTTGAGCGCCGACTGACGCCGCATCGGGGGCGGGTGCACACCTGTCACCAAGGAGATGCAGCATGACCAACGGCCACGCCACCGCCACGCCACGATCGACCCTGGTGGTCACCGCGCACGCCGGGGACTTCGTGTGGCGGGCGGGCGGCGCCATCGCGCTCGCCGCCGCCCGAGGCGAGAAGGTGACCATCGCGTGCCTGACGTTCGGGGAGCGCGGCGAGTCCGCCAAGGCCTGGCGGGAGGGCAAGAAGCTCGACGAGATCAAGGCGTTGCGCCGCGACGAGGCGGAGCGTGCCGCCGCCACCCTCGGCGCCGAGGTCCGCTTCTTCGACGCCGGTGACTACCCGCTGGTGGAGACCGCCGATCTGACCGACCAGCTGGTCGCCGTCTATCGGGACACCCAGCCCGACGTCGTGCTCACCCACCCCGTCGAGGACCCGTACAACGGTGACCACCCGGCCGCCAACCGCATGGCGCTGCAGGCCCGCGTCCTCGCGCAGGCCATCGGCTACCCCGGCGAGGGCGAGATCATCGGCGCGCCGCCCGTCTTCTACTTCGAGCCGCACCAGCCCGAGATGAGCGGTTTCAGGCCCGAGGTCCTCCTCGACATCACCGAGGTGTGGGACACCAAGCGCAAGGCCATGGAGTGCCTCGGTGCCCAGCAGCACCTGTGGGAGTACTACACCGACCTCGCGGTACGTCGAGGTGTGCAGCTCAAGCGCAACGCCGGGCCCAACCTCGGGCTCGCGCACAAGAGCATGGCCGAGGCGTACATGCGCCCGTACCCGCAGATCGCGAAGGAGCTCGCCTGATGCCCGGCGTCATCGTCACCGACCCGCCCAAGGCCGACCCCAAGGACGTCGAGGCGCTCGCCGGGTACGGCGTCGCCACCATCCACGAGGCGATGGGCCGCACCGGTCTCCTCGGCCACCACCTGCGCCCCAACCAGCGGGACACGCGTATCGCGGGCACCGCGGTCACCGTGGTGTCCTGGCCCGGCGACAACCTCATGATCCACGCGGCCGTGGAGCAGTGCGGCGAGGGAGACATCCTCGTCGTCACGACCACATCCCCGTCCACGGACGGCATGTTCGGGGAGCTGTTCGCGACCGCGCTGCAGCACCGCGGGGTGCGCGGCATCGTCACCAACGCCGGCATCCGTGACACCGCCGAGCTGCGCGAGATGGGCTTCCACGCCTGGTCGGCGGCCGTGTCGGCGCAGGGCACGGTCAAGGCGACCGGCGGCAGTGTCAACGTCCCGGTCGTCATCGGCGGCGAGACCGTGCGCCCCGGTGATGTCATCGTGGCCGACGACGACGGTGTGGTGGTCGTGCCGCGCGAGCGCACCGCCGAGGCCGCCGAGATGTCGCGGGCCCGTGAGGAGAAGGAGGCCGCCACGCGCGCGGCCTTCCTGGAGGGTCAACTGGGCCTGGACCGCTATGGGTTGCGCGACACGCTCAAGCGGCTCGGCGTCGAGTACCGCACGTACGAGGAGCACACCTCGTGACCGGCAGTGAGGGCCTGCGCTGCATGCTGATGCGAGGCGGCACCTCCAAGGGGGCGTACTTCCTCGCAGACGACCTGCCCGCGGACCCTGCCGCCCGCGACGACCTGCTGCTGCGCGTGATGGGCAGCCCCGACCCGCGCCAGATCGACGGCGTCGGCGGCGGCCACCCCCTCGCGAGCAAGGTCGGGATCGTCAGTGCCTCGCAGGATCCGGCCGCCGATGTCGACTACCTGTTCCTCCAGGTCGGCGTCGACGAGGCCGTGGTGTCGGACCGGCAGAACTGCGGCAACATCCTCGCCGGCATCGGCCCGTTCGCGGTCGAGCGCGGACTGGTGCCCGCGGGGGACGGCGAGACCTCGGTCCGCATCCGCATGGTCAACTCGGGCGACCGAGCGACGGTCAGCTTTCCCACCCGCCGGGCGCCCGGGGCGCCGGTGGTCGTGGTCGTCGAATTCCCGCCCGGTGAAGGCGCGTTGCTGCCGACGGGCCACCCCCGAGACACCGTCGCGGGCGTCGAGGCGACCTGCGTCGACAACGGCATGCCGACCGTGCTGATCCCCGCCGAGTCCCTGAAGGTCACCGGCTACGAGGACCCGGAGGAGCTGGAGGCGGACACCGGGCTCGCAGCGCGCCTTCACGAAATCCGGCTGGCAGCGGGGGAGTTGATGGGCCTCGGTGACGTCACCGGCGCCACCGTGCCCAAGCTCACCCTGCTCGCCCCGCCACGCGACGGCGGAGCCGTCACCACCCGCACGTTCATCCCCGTGCGCTGCCACACGACCATCGGTGTGCTCGGCGCGGCGAGTGTCGCCGCGGGCCTGCGGATCGAAGGAAGCGTGGCGGACGGCATCGCCCAACTCCCCAGCGACGGCGACCGGTTGCGCATCGAGCACCCCACCGGCTTCACGGACATCGAAAGCAGCCTCACCCGCGGCCCGGACGGACAGCCGGTCGCCGAGCGCACCGCCGTCGTCCGCACGGCCCGCACCCTCTTCGACGGCACGGTCTTCCCGCGCCCCGCATCCACCTCAGGAGGTCCCCGATGACTCCGCCGCTCGGCGACATCGCGCACATCGGCCACGCCCAGCTGTTCACCCCGGACCTGGACGCCAGCGTCGGCTTCTTCACCGACTTCCTGGGCCTGACCGTGTGCGGCCAGGACGGCGATCACGTCTACCTGCGCACCTTCGACGACTACGAGCACCACAGCCTCGTCCTCACCGCCCGCGAGCAGCCGGGCCTCGGCCGGATCGCGCTGCGCACCTCCAGCGAGGAGGCGTTGCAGCGCCGCGTCAAGGCGGTCGAGGAGTCCGGCGGCACCGGCCACTGGGTCGAGGACGAGCCCGGCCTCGGCAAGCTCTACGTGACCACGGACCCGGACGGCCACGAGCACGCCCTGTACTGGGAGAGCGAGCACTACCGGGCCCCCGAGGAGCTGCGGCCCGCGCTGAAGAACCAGCCGCAGGCCAAGCCCAACCGGGGTGTGGGCGTGCGCCGCCTCGACCACATCAACTTCCTGGCCTCCGACGTCCTCGCCAACGCCGAGTTCCAGCAGCAGATCCTGGGCGCCCGGCCCACCGAGCAGATCCGTCTCGACACCGGCCGCGTCGCGGCGCGCTGGCTGACCTTCACCAACAAGTCGTACGACGTCGTCTACACCGAGGACTGGACCGGCGCCAACGGCCGCCTGCACCACATCGCGTTCGCGACCGACAACCGCGAGGACATCCTGCGCGCCGCCGATCTCGCCATCGACAGCGGCGTGTTCATCGAGACGGGCCCGCACAAGCACGCCATCCAGCAGACGTTCTTCCTCTACGTCTACGAGCCCGGCGGCAACCGCATCGAGCTGTGCAACCCGCTCACCCGCCTCGTCCTCGCGCCCGACTGGCCGCTGATCACCTGGACCGAGGAAGAGCGCAAGAAGGGCCAGGCCTGGGGCCTGAAGACCATCGAGTCCTTCCACACCCACGGCACCCCGCCGATCGAGCCCTGACCCCAGGGGTCTCCACCACCATCACCTCCGGCCCGCCGGACTGCCCGCACGAGAGGAACAAAGATGTCCTCGCGTTACCGCTCCCCCCTGCCCGAAAACGCCGCCGCTCCGTCCCCGCGGAGCCGCGCCGTCGTCATCGCCCTGTGCTGGGCGCTGGTGTTCATCGACGGCATCGACACCTTCATCTACGGCTCCGCGCTGCCGCACATGCTCGGTTCGAAGGCGCTCGGCCTGACCGACGCCACCGCGGGTGACATCGGCAGCTACACCACCTTCGGCATGCTGATCGGCACGATCCTGTCCGGCACGGTCAGCAACTGGGTGGGCCGACGCAAGACGGTCTTCACGTCCGTGGTCGTCTTCACGGTCGCCACCGTCGGCTGCGGACTCGCCCAGAGCGCAGGGGTGTTCGGCTTCTTCCGCCTGGTGTGCGGCTTCGGCCTCGGAGCGCTGCTTCCGATCGCCATCTCGTACGGCATGGAGTTCACCACCGGCGCCCGCAAGGCGCTCGCGACCGGTGTCATCATGACCGCACACCAGACCGGCGGCGCCGTCGCCCCGCTGCTCGCGCTGTGGCTGATCGACGACTTCGGCTGGCGCTCGGCGTTCCTGGTCGGCGCGATACCCGCGCTGATCTTCCTGCCGCTGGCCCTGAAGCTGCTGCCGGAGTCGCCGACGAACCTGCTCACACGCGGTCGCACGGCGCGGGCGCAGAGCCTGGCCGGCGAGTACGGCCTCGTACTGCCGGAGCCGAAGGGGCACGCCGCCGACCGGCTGGAGAGCATCAAGGCCCTGTTCCGCGGCCGCCAGTGGCTGACGACGCTGTGCTTCTGGCTGACGTCGTTCGCCGGCCTGCTCCTCGTCTACGGGGTCGGCCAGTGGCTGCCGAAGATCATGGGCGATCTCGGCTACGAGACCGGTGACTCGCTGCTGTTCTCGACGTTCCTCAACGTCGGCGGCATCGTGGGCATGCTGGTCGCGGGCCGCCTGGCCGACCTCGTCGGCCCGCGCCGCATCGTCATCATCTGGTTCGCGCTGACCGCGGTCTTCGTCTACCTGATGGGCGTGCACATGTCGGTGGGGCTGCTGTACTGCGTGGTCTTCCTCGCCGGTCTGCTCCTGTTCAGCGGCCAGACGATGGTGTACGCGACGGTGGGCTCCCACCACGTCGAGGAGGACCGGCCGACCGCGCTCAGCTGGGTCTCCGGCATGGGCCGCTTCGGCGCCGTCTTCGGCCCGTGGATGGGCGGCCAGCTCCTCGCGGCGGGCCACGCGGACCTCGGCTTCTCGATGTTCGCGGTGGCAGCGGTGTTCGGCGCGGTGATGATGGCGCTGGCCGCGCTCACCATCAAGGCCGGACTGAACCGGGGGAGCGGGGACCCGAAGGGGGCGCCGGCGCTGGCCGGTTGACCTGTGCTCCGCAAGGCACTGTGGCCCGGCTCCTTCGCGGGAGCCGGGCCACAGTGCCCTGCACGTTCGCTACTTCTTCTTGTGGCCCGTCACCTCGGCGATCCAGGCGATGAAGTCCGCGGGATCGGTGTTGGCGCCGTGCCCCTCGTCCCAGTAGTAGAGGTGGTCGACCTTGTCACCGAGCCCGGCCGCGCCGGCCGCGATATTGGCGGAGACGGTCAGCGAGGTGTCGCTGTCCTTCGTGCCGAGCCGGATCCACCAGTGCCTGGAGCGGCCGGGGTTGCGCCGCGCAAGGTGATACATCGGATTCATCAGGTCGAGCTTTTCGGGGATGTCGGAGGCGACGCGCCCACCGCCGGTGCCGCTCGTGTCGTGCCGCGCGCCGAACGCGGTGAAGTGCCGTGCCTCGGTGGTGCTCGCCCCGAACTCGTTGTTCTCGGGGGACGACAGGTCGAACGGATCGAAGGCGGGCGTGTCCTTCTTGCGGGCGCCCACGTGCGCGAGGAAGTCCTCCCACGTGAACGTGGCCCGGCCGCCCTGCCACGTGAGGAACGTGTTGTCGGCGAGGTACGCGGCGCGGTCGCTGTCCGACAGGGCCCGCAAGTATCGGGTGGCGGAGGGCTGCAGATACTGCGTCAGCAGATACTCGTCGTAGTTCCGGGCGGTGAGCAGTCCGCGTCCGTCGCGCCGGGGCAGCCTCAACGCGGCTTGGTACTCGGCGAATTGCGCGCGCAGCTGCTTCGACGTCGCCTGGTCGACCTGCTCCCCGCCGCTCAGCTTGTTGGAGCCCCAGTTCCACTCGTACGCGCCGTCGGCGTGCTCGAGGTCGGCGATCGGGCACCAGGCGCCGGTCGCGAAGATCGCGTCGGAGGCGTCGGCGGCGCCGAGTTCGGCCAGGTACGCGGCGTAGAGGCGGCTGTCTCCGGAGGCGCCGAGCAGCGCGGACAGGGCGCCGCCTGCGCTGGTGCCGGAGGACACGATGTGGTCGGTGTCTCCGGGGATGCGGCCCTTGTTGGCGCGGACGTAGCGCACGGCGGCCTTGAGGTCGACGATCGCGGCGGGCGCGGTGCCGTAGTACGTGCCGTCGTCGTCCTTGAGGGTGCGGCCGCGGGCGCCGGGTTCGACGACGACGTAGCCGGCGGCGAGGGCGAGCAGCTGATTCGAGTTGAGCGCGCCGCCGCCCGGCATGCCGCCACCGCCCCCGCCTATGCCGTCCGCGTCCGCCACCGAGGACGGCATGTAACCGCCGACGGAGTTGGCGAACAGGATGGGCGCGTCGGAGGCGTCGACCGCCTTCCCGTCGATCGCGACCGGCTCGCTGACGTTCAGGCTCTGATACTTCTCGTCGACGGGCTTGGCGACATAGGTGATGGCCTTCCAGAAGCGGTACGTCACCTCCTTGTCGCCGTCGTCGGTGCTGACGGTCGTGGTCAGCTCGGTGTACGCGCCCTTGTCGAACGTGAGGGTGCCGGAGGGCTTGTCGGGCGTGGTGGTCCCGGTCGACGCCTGCGCGGACAGGGCGAGCCCGCCGGTGGCCGCGGCGCCCGCGGTGGCCCCGATTCCGATCACGACGTTTCTGCGCTTGATGGTCCGGTGCTTCAACTCATCGCTCCCGTGTGGCTCCTGGGGCGAGCGAGCCTCACCCCGGGGCCTACGCCACCAACTGTCAACGCAAGTGTCAACAATCTGGGTGACATTCTAAGGAGGTGCTCAGGTAGTCGGGCATCGGGGAGTCGGGGCCTGTCAGCGGGGGAGCGCCCCGGCGACGGCCGACGTGACCACCCGGCGGACGTCCGCGTCGCTCGGCGGGCCGTCCTCCCGGTTCGCGTACAGCAGGTGTCCCGAGCCGATCAGGGTGAGGCCCAGGGAGTCGATGTCGGTGTCGGGTGCCAATCGGCCCGCCCGGCACTCCGCTTCGAGGTACGAGCGGAGCATCGCGGTGGCGTCCGACAGGACCGTGACACCCGGGCGGCCCGCCGCCCGCAGTCGGGCGCGCAGGCCGTCGCGGAAGGTGAGGAGGCCGACCATGGCGACGACGACCGGAGTGAACAGGTCCGTCAGCGCGTCCGTGAGGAGGTCGACGACGGTGCGGGTGCCGGCGGATGCCACGAGCGCGGCGGCCCGTTCCTCCATGCGGCCCGCGCGGTCGATGACGAGGTCGGCCAGGAACGCGTCGAAGTCGGCGAAGTGGCGGTGCAGCACGCCCTTGGCGCAGCCGGCCTCCGCGGTGACCGCCCGGCTGGTGAGCGCGGCGGCGCCGTCCCGCATGAGGACGCGCTCGGCCGCGTCGAAGAGCTGCTCGCGCGCATCGCGTATGGCCACACCGGTCGGCACCTGCGCGTCTCCTTCGTTCGGCGGGGATTCGGTTCGGCTCAGGGTAGAAGAGTGGGCGTGTGCCCATTATGGTGGGCGCATGCCCACTCGTGAGTCGAAGCAGCCCGAGACCACCCCGAACGAGCCGCACAAGGCCCGCGCCATGGCCGAGTCCTTCGGCACCGACCCCGACCGCTACGACCGCACCCGGCCGCGCTACCCCGACGCCCTGGTGTCCCGGATCGCCGCCGCCGCGCCCGGCCCGGACGTCCTCGACGTCGGCTGCGGCACCGGCATCGTGTCCCGCCAGTTCCGGGCGGCGGGCAGCACCGTCCTCGGCGTCGACGTCGACGCGCGCATGGCGGAGTACGCCCGCGGCCACGGACTCGACGTGGAAGTCGGCAGGTTCGAGACCTGGGACGCGGCGGGCCGCACCTTCGACGCGGTCGTCGCGGGCCAGACCTGGCACTGGGTCGACCCGGTCGCGGGTGCCGCGAAGGCGGCCGGGGTACTGCGGCCCGGCGGGCGCCTCGCGCTCTTCTGGAACGTCTTCCGCCCCGGCCCCGCCCTCGCGGACGCCTTCGCCGCCGCCCACCGCGCGGCCCTGCCCGACTCCCCGCGCAACCCCTGGCTCCGCGCGAGCCTGGACGCGTACGGCGCGATCTTCGCCAAGGTCGCCGACGGTCTGCGCGACACCGCCTTGTTCGGCGAACCCGAGGAATGGCGCTTCGAGTGGCAGGCCACGTACACCCGTGACGCGTGGCTGGAGCAGATGCGCACCAGCGGGGAGGCGGGCACGTACCGGCCCGAGCAACTGGAGGACCTGCTCGCGCGCACGGGCGCCGCGATCGACGCCATGGGCGGCGAGTTCACGCTGCCGTACACGGCGGTGGTGGTCACCGCCGAGCGTGCCGGCGCCGCGTGACGGCGCTCAGTGCGTGGTGAAGCCGCCGTCCACGGGCAGCGCGACCCCGACGACGAAGGAAGCGGCCGGGCTGCACAGCCACAGGACGGCGGCCGCGACCTCCTCGGCGGCGCCCAGGCGGCCGATGGGCTGCTGCTTCATGATCTCGGCCATGGCCTCGGCCTGACCTTCGAGCATGTCGGCGACCATCGGCGTCTCGATGACGCCGGGGCACACGGCGTTGATGCGGACGCCCTTGGGGGCGTACTCGACCGCGGCGCTCTTGGTCAGGCCGATCACGCCGTGCTTGGAGGCGTGGTACGCCGCGCGTTCGGGCAGGCCGACCAGGCCACCGAGGGAGGAGCAGTTGACGATCGCGCCGGAGCCCTGGGCGCGCATCTGCCGCAGCTCGTGCTTCTGGGACGTCCAGATGCCGCGCAGATTCACGGCGTTGACGCGGTCGAAATCCGCGGCCGTCTCGTCGGCGGCGTCGGCGGGCGGCGCCTGGATGCCGGCGTTGTTGAAGGCCATGTCCAGGCGCCCGAAGGTCTCCACGGTGCGCGCGACCATGGCGGCGGCCTGTCCCTCGTCCGCCACGTCGACGCCGAGGCCGAGGGCGCGGTGGCCGGCGTCGGTCAGCTCATCGGCCGCACGCTCGGCGGCCTTCTGGTCGAGGTCGGCGAGGACGACCGCCGTGCCGGCCTCGGCGAAGGCGCGGGCGGTGGCCAGCCCCATGCCGGAGGCGGCGCCGGTCACGAGCGCGACCTGGCCGGAGAAGTCGTAGGTGGGGTTGGGGTTCATCAGTGAAGGGTCCCGTTCGTGTTCGTGTTCGCGTTCGGTGTTCCGATGTCCGGATGTCGTCGCGATCCAGGAAACCGGCATTTCAGGTGGGGGGCGAGGCACTGATGAGGGGTGTACTGGCAGTACATCGCTCCGGCCGGGATCCCGACGTACCGTCGAGTCGTGGACAACCGCGACGAAGCCCGTGAGTTCCTGACCTCGCGGCGAGCCAAGATCACACCCGAGGAGGTCGGGTTCCCGGCCGGCAGCCGGCGCCGGGTGCCGGGGCTGCGCCGGGCCGAGGTGGCGGCGCTGGCGGATGTCAGCGTCGAGTACTACGCGAAGCTGGAGCGCGGCAATCTGGCCGGGGTCTCCCCGGGGGTGCTGGAAGCCGTCGCCCGCGCCTTGCGGCTCGACGACGTGGAGCGGGCCCACCTGGGAAACCTCGTCCGGGCGCAGGAGGGCTCCGACGCCCTCACGCAGCCGCGGCCGCGCCCCAGCGGCGCGCAGCGAAAGCTGCCGGAGAGCCTGCTGTGGACCCTGGAGGCCGTCACCGCGGCGCCGGCCTTCGTCGTCAACAGCCGCCTGGACCTCCTGGCCACCAACCGGCTCGGCCGCGCCTTCTGGGTCGACCTGTACAACAGCCACGTCCAGCCGCCGAACATCGCCCGCTACCAGTTCCTCGATCCCGCGTCCCACCGCTTCTACCCCGACTGGGACGTGATCGCCGACCGGGTGGTGGACGTGCTGCGCAACGAGGCGGGGCGCAATCCGCACGACAAGGGGTTGCACGATCTGGTCGGCGAGCTGTCCACCCGCAGCGACGCCTTCCGCACCCGGTGGGGCATGCACAACGTCACCCGCCACGGCACCGGGAGCAAGCGATTCCACCACCCGGTCGTCGGGGACCTGTCGCTCTCGTGGCTCGGCTCGACCGTCGACGCCGACCCCGGCCTCACCCTGCTCTTCTACACCGCCGAACCCGGCTCACCCTCCGAGGAGAGCCTGCGCCTGCTGGCCTCCTGGGGCGCCTCGCAGGACGACGGGTCCGCCGCGCCCCGGACAACAGCCGCGGGCGGCACGGCGCAGGCTGGTGGCGACAACTAGGGCCTGTCGTTTGGATCAGGCCGGGCTCGCGGGGTCTGGCACGCACGCTCGCGGCGTTGTCGTCGGTCGACGACGCTCCGCGTCGCCTCCCTCCTCCGCCTTGCGATCGCACGCACCAGACCCCGCTCCCTGATCCGGCCTGATCCAAACGACAGGCCCTAGCCGCGTCGGACCCCGATTGTCAGTGGCGGGTGCTTCCCTGGAGTCGTAGCGGAAGGGGAAGCGGCGGTCATGACAGAAGAAGTTCGGCGTCGGCAGCCCGGTCGGGACCTGTGTGTGCGCAGGCACCCGGACACACAGGTGGAGTGCGTGCTGCCCGACACCCACTATCCGCGCCCGCACCACGCTCTGGACGGGACGACGTGGCACGACGGGCTGTGCGACGAGTGCCACGGCAGTGGGCGGTGCGAGGGGGAGGTGTGCGGCGGCTGTCGGGGTGGCGGGTTCCGTTTGCTGGAGGACCAGGAGTGAGGTCCGGGAGTGAGGGCCAGGAGTGATGGGCGAGCGGTCAGGGGGTGGGCGGGTGGTCTGAACAGCAGTCGTCCGAGCCGTCGGCCGTCTCCAGGCGGCAGTAGCACGACGAGTGGATCGGGACGTCCGCCACCGCGAGCGCCGTCGTCAGCTGCGGGGCGATGATCCGGGCCTCCGCGGTGCGGCCGAGGCGGAGCAGGCACTCGTGATGGCCGTGCAGCGCCCACACGTTGTTGGGGTGGCGCAGCGAGCGGGGGAGGGTGTCGTCCAGGCCCAGGTCGGCGGCGTAGACGTCGGCGGCCTCCGCGACCCTGCCCTGTTCGAGGAGCAGCGCCCCGTACGCGTGCCGGGTCGGCTGCATCCAGCCCCACGGCTCGTCGTAGGGGAGGGCGTCGTCGAGGGCGATGGCGCGGCGCAGGTCGGCGAAGGCCTGCTCGAAGTCGCCCGTGCGGTAGGCGAGTTCGCCGTCGAGCATGGCGGCGGCGATGGCGAGGAGGTCGAGGCAGGTGTTGTTGTAGACGGTGCGGGACTCCGGCACCCGCTGCACGGCCGCCGTGAAGCGCGCGCGTTCGGCCGCCGCCTCCCGGGTGCGGCCGGTCGCGGCGAGGGCGAGGCCCCGGCCGTAGTGGGTCATCGCCGTCGTCACGCAGTACAGCTCCGGGTCGCCGGGCAGCGGCAGGTCGATCAGGTCCTGCCAGCGGCCGAAGCGGACCAGGGCGTGCACCCGCATGCCGAGGAAGCCCTCCAGCCAGTCCGCCATGGGCGGCGAGTCGACGCGCAGCAGTTCCTCGGGGACGGCTGCTTCCAGGCGGTCCACGGAGTCGAAGGCCACCTCCGCCTGGCCGGCGAACATCGCGGCGTAGAGCCGGAAGTGGAAGTTGTGGCAGCGGTAGAGCGTGTAGAAGTTCATCGCGCCGTCGCGGGCCAGCGCCTTCTCGTCCGCCTCGATGGCGCGGGTGTTGGCGGCGATGGTGCGCCGGTAGTCGCCGCACAGCACGTCGATGTGCGAGGGCATGTGGTGCAGATGGCCCGCGTCGGGGACCAGGCCCCGGAGCCGGTCGGCGACCGGCAGCGCCTGCTCCGGCATCGGTGACATCTCCATGAGGTGGATGTAGAGGTGCAGCAGGCCGGGGTGGTCGCGGCCCTCCGGTCGCGCGAGTGCGCGTTCGAGTGCTTCGCGCGCCTCGACCGTGCGGGCGCCCTCGGCGGGGCGGCCGGTGGGCAGGTCCCACAGCTGCCAGGGCGTGAGGTTCATCAGGGCGTCGGCGTACAGTGCCGCGATGTCGGGGTCGGACCCGTGGTTCGCGTAGACCTTGCCCATGGCCTGCGCGTACTCCTCGTTCCACACCGACTGGTCGGGCGCGGGGCCGGCCGACGGGTAGCGGGACGTGAGGGCGTCGATCAGCGACTGCTCGGCCGGTGTGGCGCGGGCGGCGGCGAGCGCGGCCCGCTGCACGGCGTGGTGCGTGCGCTCGACGGTCGACGTCAGGTCGTGCGCGTCGAACGCCTCCCAGGGCTTGTTGTAGTTGGGCCCCAGGGCGTAGGCGAGGCCCCAGTGGGCCATGGCGCACTGCTCGTCCGCCGCGACGGCCCGTTCAAAGCAGACTGCGGCCTCCTCGTGGTGGAAGCCGTAGACCCACAACAGGCCGCGGTCGAACCAGAGTTGGGCCTCGGGGGAGGAGGTCGTGATCTCGCGGTGGAAGGATCCCAGGTCGTAATAGCCGTCGTCGTTCACGGGCGCCGCCTTCGACGAGTGTGCCGGGTCCGTCCCGGTGCGGGTCGGATCCGACACATTGTCCCGCCGCGGTCGGCGTCGCACCAAGGGCGGCGCCGCGGACGGTTCAGCCCTGCAGCCGGGACCGCAGGAGCTGCTTGCCCATCTCGGCGCCCTTGCGGCTGTCGGCCTGCGCCTTGCGGAACAGCTCGGCGAGTTCCTTGTCCTGGGTGCGCTCCGCGTCGTGGATGTACGTCTCCAGGCGCAGCGCGTTGCTGAGGCAGGACTCGACGAACCAGACGAGGTTGTAGTCCTTGTCCAGCGTGCCGGTGACGTCACCGGTCTCGACGGATGTCGTCATTGTGCTTGTCCTCCGTGTCGTCGTCTCGTCTCGGTGGACTTCGGTCGCGGCGCCCGGGTACCCGGCCGCCGCAGACGTACGCACGCGGAACAGTTCTAGGGTCGGCGCTGCGCGTCGTGCGCCCGCTCCAGGCGTACGAACGGGATCTGCCGACCGGCCTCCCGGAACGACTCCTCGCTGCCGTCGGTCTCGAAGCCCATGAAGGTGCACAGTTTGCGGGCGGTGCGCGGGTGTTCGGGGGCGTAGCGGGCCATGACGAGCGCGCCCTCGTCCGGGTCGAGGAAGTGCGCGTCGACCACGTACCGGTGGGCGCCGTGCTGGATCAGGGTGCGCGGGGTGCGCCGCAGGTTCCGGTACCAGGCGGACTGGGGGCCGAAGCCGGAGGCGAGGGTCCAGGTGCCGCGCTCGGCGTCGTGCGCGACGACCTCCAGGACCACCCGCCGGTGCTGCCCGGACACGCGGCCCTTGTGGTGCAGCAGCAGGAGCCGCTTGCCGAGCAGGGGGCCGAGGCCCGCGCGGTAGAGGCCGATGGGGAGGCGGGCCAGGCGGCGCTGGAGCCCGGTGGGCAGGGCCGGTCGTCCTTCGGGGGTGCGGGGCAGGGGCATGGCCGGCGCCTTTCGGTGGGCTTCGTCGGGTCGGGCCTGTGCGGGTTCCGAGGCAGAGGTCCACGATGGCACGGGTGTCCGCGTGGAAGCGGGAGGTGCGTGCGAACATGGCCTCTTCGTAGAGGAGGGTGCATGGCTGAGAGCGGGGACGGGTCCCGGGCCGAGGGCAGGGACGACGTGGACGCGGTGACCCGCGCGGTGCTCACCGCGTCGCGGCTGCTCGTCGCCGTGTCGGCCCGGTCCCTCGCGGAGGTCGAGGACCGGGTGACGCTCGCCCAGTTCCGGATGCTGGTGGTGCTCTCGACGCGCGGCGCCACGAAACTCGTCACGCTCGCCGAGCAGTTGCACGTGGCTCCGTCGACCGCGATGCGGATGGTGGACCGGCTGATCGCGGCGGGCCTCGCGGACCGCCGCGCGAACCCCGCCAACCGCCGCGAGACGCTCCTGCAGCTCACCGACGAGGGGCGCCGCACCGTCGAGAACGTGACCGCGCGGCGCCGCCAGGACATCGCCGGGATCGTGGAGCGCCTCGACCCGGAGCAGCGTGCGTCGCTGATCGGTGCGCTCGACGCGTTCAACGAGGCCGGCGGCGAGCCCTCGGCGCCCGGCACCCCGGATCCGACCCTGCACCCGCTGGGCTGGGCCGACCTGCCGACGGGCGCCACCGGCTGACCCTTACGCGGGCTGTGCGTGCACGGCCCTGGCCTGCGCGGGCACCGGCTGGTGCAGTGCCCGCAGCGCCCCTTGGTGGCTGAGCCAGCCCACCGGCTCGTCCCCGTCCGCGCGCATCACCGGAAGGCCCGTGCCGGGCGCCGCGAGAAGCGTGTGCAGCGCCGCCGCGAGCGGCTGGTCCGTGGTGACGCGCGGCGTGCGCAGGGCGAGTTCGCCCACGGTGGCCGGCGCCCCGTCCTGCTGCTCCGCCAGCACTTCGGCCACCGCCTGCGCCGTGACGACGCCGAGATGGGCGCCGGAGGCGTCGTGCACCGGCAGAGCGCCGTGGCCCGAGCGGCTCAACAAGTCGGCCGCGTCCGCCAGTTGGAGCGTCGCGGGCAGGGGAGCGGGCAGTGGTTCAAGGACGGCGCCGACGCGCTGCTCGCCGATCGGTGCGCCCGGCGCGGGACCGTCCAGGTCGATGCCGCGGCGGCGCAGCTTGAGCGTGTAGATCGTGTCGCGGGTGAGCAGGCGGCTGACGGCGGTGGCGAGGACGATCGCCAGCATCAGCGGCAGGATGATCGAGTACTCGCCGGTCAGCTCGAAGAGGATCACCACGGCGGTGATCGGCGCGCGGGACGAGCCCGCGAAGACGGCGCCCATGCCCACCAGCGCGTACGCGCCGACGGCCCCCGCCGTGCCGGGCAGCAGTGCGTGGGCGCCCGCGCCGAACGCGGCGCCCAGCATCGCCCCGATGAACAGGCTCGGCGCGAACACCCCGCCCGAGCCGCCGATCCCGATGGTCAGACTCGTGGCGATCATCTTGCCGACGAGCAGGAGCAGCAGGAAGCCGACGGCGTACCCGCCCTCCGTGGCCTTCTCCAGGACCGGGTAGCCGACCCCGTACATCTCGGGGAGCGCGAGCAGGACCAGGCCGAGCGCCAGTCCGCCGACCGCGGGGCGCAGCCATTCGGGGCCGCGCCACAGCCAGTCGCAGGCGTCCTCGATCGCGTACAGGACCCGCGAGAAGCCGACGCCGACCGCGCCCGCGATCACGCCGAGCACCGCGAACAGGGCGTACTGGCCCAGGTGTTGGACGGGGAAGTCGGGCAGGCTCAGGAAGGCCACGTCGCCGAACGCGGCCCGGCCGATCACGCTCGCGGTCACACTCGCGAGGACCGTCGCGCCGAACGCCTCGACGGTGAACGCCCGCAGGATCAGCTCCATGGCGAAGAACACCCCCGCCAGCGGGGCGTTGAACGTCGCCGCGATGCCGCCCGCCGCACCGCACGCCACCAGTAGCTTCAGCCGCTCCTCGGTCAGCCCGGTGACACGGACGAGCGTGGAGCCGAGCGCCGAGCCGATCTGCACGATCGGCCCCTCGCGGCCCACCGAACCGCCCGAGCCGATGGTCAGCGCGGACGCGAGGGTCTTCACGACGGCGACCTTCGGGCTGATCCGGCCGCCGCGCTTGGCGACCGCGAGCATCACCTCCGGCACACCGTGGCCGCGCGTCTCCTTGGCGAAGCGGTTGACCAGCGGGCCGTACAGCAGGCCGCCGACAATGGGGGTGATCAGGACGAAGAAGGGGCCGAGCCAGGGCACGTGCGGGTTGGCGCTGCCGGGGGCCGCCGCGTAGTCGCCGTGCCCGGACAGCAGCCGTGTGAACGTCTGGATGCACCAGCGGAAGACGATCGAGCCGAGCCCCGCTCCGGCGCCGACGAGCACCGCGAGGACCATCGTCGAACCCCGGCCCCCGAGCGCCGACCGCATGGCCCGCAGGCCGCTTCCTGTGCCGCTCACGCTGTTTCCCGCCTCACGTTTGCATAATGCAAAATACCGACCTTTGCATTATGCAAAACGTGTCAAGGGGGCCCTGGGCCGGGGCGTGCGCAGCGGCGTCCTGCGGGGCCGGCCGTGTCTTACGGAGTCATGACGCATCGGCCCGTTGCCGTGATCCGTGGGGTCGCGGGACCTAGCGTGACGGCATGCGAGTTCTGGTCACCGGCGGTGCCGGGTTCATCGGGTCCCATGTCGTCGAGACGCTGACCGCGCGCGGGCACGAGCCCGTCGTGTTCGACGTACGGGAGGACCCCGGCGCCGATGTGCGCGACCCGGACGTGGTCGCGCGTGCCCTCGTCGGCGTGGACGCCGTGTGTCATCAGGCGGCCAGGGTGGGGCTCGGCAACGGTGTGGCCGACGCGGCCGAGTACGTGTCCCGCAACGACCTCGGCACGGCCGTGCTGCTCGCCGCCATGGCCGAGGCCGGTGTGCCGCGCCTCGTGCTCGCCGGGTCGATGGTCGTCTACGGGGAGGGGCGCTACGCGTGCCCGCACCACGGCGTCGTACGGCCCGGGCCGCGCGCCGCCGCGGACCTGGACGCGGGGCGCTTCGAGCCCCGATGTCCCGACTGCGGCGCCGAGTTGGCGCCAGGCCTCGTCGGCGAGGACGCCCCGACCGACCCGCGCAACGTGTACGCCGCGACCAAGCTCGCGCAGGAACACCTGGCCGCCGCCTGGGCGCGCTCGACGGGCGGCACGGCGGTCTCGCTGCGCTACCACAACGTGTACGGGCCCCGGATGCCCCGCGACACCCCGTACGCCGGGGTCGCCTCCTTCTTCCGCTCCGCGCTCGCCCGCGGCGAGGCACCCCGCGTCTTCGAGGACGGCCGCCAGCGCCGCGACTTCGTGCACGTACGGGACGTCGCCGAGGCCAACGCCGTGGCGCTCGAGGCCGATGCGGAGCCGGGCGCGCTGCGCGCCTACAACACCGGCAGCGGCACCCCGCACACCGTCGGCGAGATGGCGTCCGCACTCGCGGCGGCCCACGGCGGGCCGGACCCCGTCGTGACGGGGGAGTACCGGCTCGGCGACGTCCGGCACATCACCGCGGACTCGGCGCGGCTCCGCGCCGAGCTCGGCTGGAAGCCCGAGGTGGAATTCGACGACGGCGTACGGGAGTTCGCGCGCGCCGCGATGGAACGCTGAGCCCCGGTCAGCCGGGCAGCAGGTGCTCACGCCCGAACATCGCCGCCGCGGCGCGCGCCGTCGGGGTGCCGGCGTCGAGGTCCGCGCCCGCGTCGAGCAGCACCGCGACCACGTCGTCCGCCCCCTTGAACAGGGCGCCTGCGACGGGCGACTGGTCGCGGGCGTTGCGCAGGTCCGGGTCGGCGCCGAGGCGGAGCAGGGCGCGCACCGTGTCGGCGTGGCCGTGGTAGGCGGCCAGCATCAGCAGGCTGTTGTCCTGCGCGTCCGTCACGTCGACCGGCAGCCCGTGCTCCACGAACTCCACGAGGTCCGCCGTGCTGCCTTCCCGCGCCAGGTCCTGGGCGAGCGCGATGACCCGCTCCGTCTGCTCGGGCGTCAGTGCGCCGCTGTTCACGCCAACCACTCCTGAGATACGAACGGACGAAAGGGCACAGAGCCCGGTGCACGGAACGCACCGGGCTCCCCGCGTGGGTTCAGAGCTTGCCCGCGGCCAGTGCCTCGATCGCCTTGCGGACGCCCTCGCCGTAGGCCGGGTCGGCCTGCGTGCAGTTGGCGATGTGCCGCTCGACGGTCGCCTGCGACGCGCCGTTGATCGCGCGCGCCGTGTTCGCGAACAGGGCCTGCTGCTGCTCGGCGTTCATCAGCCGGAACAGATTGCCGGGCTGCTCGAAGTAGTTGTCGTCGTCCTCGCGGAAGTTGAACCGGTCGGCGACGGCGCCCACGGCCTGCGCCGGGTCGCGGTAGGCGGGCTGCTCGCGCCAGCGGCCGTACGAGTTGGGCTCGATGCCGGGCGTGGCCCCCTGGTTGCCGTCGACGCGCATGGCGCCGTCGCGGTGGTAGGAGTTCACCGGGTTCTTCGGCGCGTTGACCGGGATCTGGTGGTGGTTCACGCCGAGCCGGTAGCGCTGCGCGTCACCGTAGGAGAACAGCCGGCCCTGGAGCATCTTGTCGGGGGAGTAGCTGATGCCGGGCACCACGTTGGCCGGGGTGAAGGCGGCCTGCTCCACGTCCGCGAAGTAGTTGTCGGGGTTGCGGTTGAGCTCCCACTCGCCGACCTCGATCAGCGGGTAGTCCTTCTTCGACCACACCTTGGTGAGGTCGAAGGGGTGGAAGCGGTAGTTCTCCGCGTCGGCCTCCGGCATGACCTGGATGAACAGCTTCCACTTCGGGAAGTCGCCGCCCTCGATCGCGTCGAAGAGGTCGCGCTGATGCGACTCGCGGTCCTTGCCGACCAGGGCCTCGGCCTCGGCGTCGGTGAGGTTCTTGATGCCCTGCTGGGTGCGGTGGTGGAACTTCACCCAGAACCGCTCGCCCTGGTCGTTGATCAGGCTGTACGTGTGCGAGCCGAAGCCGTGCATGTGCCGGTACGAGGCGGGGATGCCGCGCTCCGACATCACGATGGTCACCTGGTGCAGGGCCTCGGGGAGGTTGGTCCAGAAGTCCCAGTTGTTCTCGGGGTCGCGCAGGTTCGTGCGCGGGTCGCGCTTCACCGCGTGGTTGAGGTCGGGGAACTTCAGCGGGTCGCGGAAGAAGAACACCGGGGTGTTGTTCCCGACCAGGTCCCAGTTGCCCTCGTCCGTGTAGAACTTCAGGGCGAAACCGCGGATGTCGCGCTCGGCGTCGGCCGCGCCGCGCTCACCGGCGACGGTGGAGAAGCGGGCGAACATCTCGGTCCGCTTGCCGATCTCGGAGAAGATCTTCGCGTTCGTGTACCGCGTGATGTCGTGCGTGACCGTGAAGGTGCCGAACGCGCCGGAGCCCTTGGCGTGCATACGGCGCTCGGGGATGACCTCGCGGTCGAAGTGGGCGAGCTTCTCCAGGAACCACACGTCCTGCAGCAGCATCGGGCCCCGCGGCCCGGCGGTCACCGAGTTCTGGTTGTCGGGAACCGGCGCTCCGGCAACCGTGGTCAGCGGCTTCTGGTTGTTCTCGGGCAAGGCTGGCTCCTTCGTGCGATCGACGGATCGGATCGTGTTCCAGATCCTAACTTGGACGTTGTCTAAGTCAAGTAAGGATCCAAGCCAGGTGCCTACCCCGCCGCGCTCGGCAGCGTGACCTCGAAGCGGCAGCCGCCAGGGATGTTGTGGACCGTGGCCCGGCCCGCGTGCGCCTCGACGATGCCGCGCACGATCGCGAGGCCGAGGCCCGCGCCCGCCGGGGGAGTACGCGCGTGGGTGCCCCGCCACCCGGTGTCGAAGACGCGCGGCAGGTCCTCCTCCGGGATGCCGCCACAGGCGTCCGAGACCGACACCACGACACCCTCCGGCGAGCGGTGCGCGGCGACGGCGACCGTGCCGTCCGCGGGAGTGCGCCGGATCGCGTTGACGAGGAGGTTGCCCAGGACCCGGCTCATCTCCTTGCCGTCCACCTCCACCGGCACCGGCTCCACCTGCTCGCCGACGAGCCGCACCCCGTGCTCGCGCGCGAGTGGGTCCGCCCCCGCCAGCGCGTCGCTGACCAGGTCGTACAGCGACATGCGGGCCGGGGCGAGCGGCAGCGCGCCCGCGTGGATGCGGGACAGCTCGAAGAGGTCGCCCACCATGTCGTTGAGCCGCTCGACGTCCGTGCGCATCTGCCGCAGATAGCGGTCCGGGTCGGCCGCGACGCCGTCCTCCAGCGCCTCCGCCATGGCGCGCAGACCCGCGAGCGGGGTGCGCAGATCGTGCGAGATCCAGGCGACCAGCTCGCGCCGCGAGGTCTCAAGCGCGCGCTCGCGCTCCCGGGAGGCGGCGAGCTTGGCGCTGGTCGCCGCGAGTTCCCGGCTCAGTTCCTCCAGTTCGGCGGTGGCCGGGGCGTCGGGCGCGGCGAAGTCGCCGCCGTCCCCGAACGAGCGCGCGGCGACGGCCAGCTCGCGGCTGCGCGCCACCACCCAGCGGCCGAGGAGGAGCGCGGTCGCCAGTGACACGGCCGCCGCCATCGCGACCACCAGCGTCACCACCGTCAGGTCGTGCGCCGACAGGAACATCGCCCACGCCACGGCGAGCGTCCCCGCCAGCATCGCCACCACGCCGACGCTCGCGACCACGGCGATCGAGGCGGTCAGCGAGCGCCGCCGCAGCAGCCGCAGCGCGCCCGCCCCCGCCAGGCCCGTGGCGGCGGCGCCCGCGAACGCGTACAGGGCGATGAGGAGGATGTCGCGCACGGTCAGGCCTCCTGCTCGGCGGGCTCGGGGGCCGTGGAGGGCTCGAAGCGGTAGCCCACGCCCCACACCGTCTGGATCAGGCGCGGGCGCGCCGGATCGTCCTCGACCTTGCCGCGCAGCCGGCGGATGTGCACGGTGACCGTCGACAGGTCGCCGAACTCCCAGCCCCACACCTCGCGCATCAGGTCCTCGCGGCTGTACGCCCGTCCAGGGTGGCGCAGGAAGAAGACGAGGAGGTCGAACTCCCGCAGGGTCAGGGCGAGTTCGGCGCCGTCCCGCGTGACGCGGCGCGCCGCCGGGTCGACCGCGAGGCCCGCCGCGTAGAGCGGGCGCTGCCGGGCGGCGGCGGGGCGGGCGCGGCGCAGCACCGACTCCACGCGCAGCACCAGCTCGCGCGGGCTGAACGGCTTCGTCACGTAGTCGTCCGCGCCGACCTCCAGGCCGAGGATCCGGTCGTCCTCGTCGCCGCGCGCGGTCAGCATGATGACCGGGACGGGGCCGCGTTCACGCATTCGGCGGCACACCTCCAGGCCATCCATGCCGGGCAGCATCAGATCGAGCACCACCAGGTCAGGGCGGTGCGCGGCGGCGCGCGCGAGGGCCGCGGGGCCGTCGGCGGCGCGGTCCACGCGGTAGCCCGCGCGGTCCAGGTATCCCGCCACCACCTCGGCGACGGTCGGGTCGTCGTCGACGACCAGGACGCGGGCCGCGCCGCCGTCGGGGCCTGCCCCCGTGGGCTCGTATGACTGCTGCATGCCACCAGCCTCGCACCGCGGCGCGCGCACGAGGTGTCCCGGCGGGGGCCGAGCGGTCGACGTCCGTGTTTCGTAAGGATCTCGCACCCGAAATGTCCGAATCAGGCTCGTAGGGTGAGACCCGTGACAAGCCCACCCACCACCGTCGACGTGGTCCTTCCCTGCCTCAACGAGGCCGAGGCCCTGCCCTGGGTCCTCGACCGGATCCCGCCGCACTGGCGCGCCCTCGTCGTCGACAACGGCTCCACCGACGGCTCCGCGGGCATCGCCCGCTCGCTGGGCGCCCAGGTCGTGCGCGAGGAGCGGCGCGGATTCGGCGCCGCCTGCCACGCGGGCCTGACCGCGTCCGACGCCGACATCGTGTGCTTCTGCGACTGCGACGCCTCCCTCGATCCGGGCCACCTCGTCCCCTTCGTGCGCGAGGTGGAGGAGGGCGGGGCCGACCTGGTCCTCGGCCGCCGCCGCCCGACGGCGCGCGGCGCCTGGCCCGCGCACGCCCGCGCGGGCAACCTCGCGCTCGCCCGCATGCTGCGCCGCAGGACCGGTCTGCGCCTGCACGACCTGGGACCGCTGCGCGCCGCGCGCCGCGAGGCCCTGCTCGGACTCGACCTCACCGACCGGCGCAGCGGCTACCCGCTGCAGATGGTGGTGCGCGCCGCCGACGCCGGCTGGCGGATCGCCGAACACGACGTGCCGTACCTGCCGCGCACCGGCGCCTCCAAGGTGACCGGCACCTGGCGCGGCACCTGGCAGGCGGTGCGCGACATGAGCCGGGTGCTGAACGAGACACCCGTACGCGAAGGGAGCGTCCGGTGAGCGCCCCGCACGACATCCTGGTCATCGCCAAGGAGCCGCGCCCCGGCCGGGTCAAGACCCGGCTCACCCCGCCGTTCACGCCCCAGGAGGCGGCGGAGCTCGCCGAGGCCGCGCTCGCCGACACCCTGGAGGCCGTCGCGCAGGCCCCGGCCGCCCGCCGCGTGCTCGTCCTCGACGGCGCGCCAGGACCCTGGTTGCCGCCGGGCTTCGAGGTCGTGCCGCAGTGCGCGGGCGGCCTCGACGAGCGGCTCGCGGCGGCCTTCGCCCAGTGCGACGGGCCCGCGCTCCTCATCGGCATGGACACCCCGCAGGTCCGCCCCGACCTGCTCGCCGTCGACTTCGCCGACTGCGACGCCTGGTTCGGCCCGGCGCTCGACGGCGGCTTCTGGGCGCTCGGCCTGGCTCAGCCCGATCCGCGGCTGCTGCGGGGTGTGCCCATGTCCACCGCGCGCACCGGCGCCGCGCAGCGCGCCCGGCTCGTCGAGGCGGGCCTCACCGTGCGCGATCTGCCGCCGCTGCGCGACGTGGACACCGCAGAGGACGCCGCGGCCGTGGCCGCCGAGGCGCCGCACGGCCGGTTCGCCGCGCGCCTGACGCGATGGACGACGGGAGCGCACCGATGAGAGCGTCGATAGGCCCCACGGTGAGCACGCCCACCGCCCCCTGGGCGGGCGCCGACCCGTACTCCGCCGCCCTGCGCGCCGGCCGCGGCCCGCTCTTCCTGCGCCGCACCGACGGCTGGCTGCTGCCCCTCGAGGTCGAACGCTGGTGCGCGCGGGCCGACGCCGTCGACCGGCAGGTGCTCGACCGCTGCGAGGGCGCCGTGCTCGACGTCGGCTGCGGCCCCGGACGGCTCGTCGCGGAACTCGCCGCGCGCGGCCGCACCGCACTCGGCGTCGACGTCAGCGACGCGGCCGTCGCCCACAGCCGGGGACTCGGCGGCCAGGCGCTGTGCCGCTCGGTGTTCGACCCGCTGCCCGGCGAGGGCCGCTGGAACACCGTGCTGCTGATGGACGGCAACATCGGCATCGGCGGCGACCCGCGCACCCTGCTCGCCCGGGTCTCCCAACTCCTCGCCCCCAGCGGCCTGTTGATGGCCGAGACGGCGTCCGTCGACGTGGACGAACGCGCCAGCGTGCAGGTCACCGACTCACCGGGGCAGCCCGGGCGGCCCGGCGACCACCCCTTCCCGTGGGCCCGCCTCGGCACTCCCGCCCTGCTCCGGTACGCGGCCGGGGTCGGGCTGCGCCCCGTCGATCAGTGGTCCGTGGGCGGCCGCTGCTTCGCCGCGCTGCGCACCCGCACCGCGAGCAGCAGCGCGGAACCCGCGAACAGGGCGGCCGTGGCCAGCAGCCAGTGACCGAGGTACACGTCGGCCGAGCGGCCGGTCGCCGACCGGAAGCGCTCGTCCACCGCCCCGCTGATCAGCGGGAACCAGACGAGCAGCAGCAGCCCCGACAGGGCGGCGGGAACCCGCACGTACCCCACCCGCTCCCGCCGCCCTGCCGCCGCGAACCCGCGCACGAGCAGCCGGTCCACACCCGCGTACAGCGGCACCAGTACGAGGTCGTGCACGAGGGCCGCCCCCACGAACCACAGCGCCACCCCGAACCAGTCGTCGGCCAGCAGCCGCACACCCGCGTATCCGGCGAGCGCGAACGAGCAGAGCAGCAGCAGGAGTTGGAGCGGACTGCCCAACGGCACGCGACGGCCGCGCAGGAGAGACATCACGGTCACACCTTTCCGAAGGTGAGTCGAGCCACCCACTTGGTGTTGAGCACCCCCGGCGCGGCCGGCACGATCACGCGTGCCGGATGGCCGTGGTCGGGGGAGAGCGGCTCCCCGTTGACGTACAGGGCGAGCAGCGAACGCGGATCGGCGACCTGATTGGCGCGCAGCGCGGCGTGCCGGAAGGCGCCGCGCCGCTGCAGCGACTCCACGAGCACGTCCGGCGGATCGCCGTCGTGACCCACCAGCGCCGCCAGATCGCGCAGCCGCACCCCGCGCCACCACTGATCGGACGTCGACCAGCCCTCGACGCAGGCGATGGGCAACGCCGCGCTGTGCAAGGGGAGTTCCGCCAGCTCGGAGCGGCTGAGGCGGACCGTGCGGCCCGAGCTCCCGACCACGACCAGACGCCACGCGTCATCCGCCGTCTCCGCGCGGTCGATCCCCGCGTAGGCGGCGGTCTTGTTGATCTGGAAGCCGTTCGGGCCACGGGCCGGGTCGGCGCCGCCGTGCGGGGCGAGCAGCGCGGTGCGGCGCAGCGGCCCGTCGAAGCTCTGCCCCGCCGTCGTACCGAACAACAGCAGCGAGCCACCGCCGACGAACCACAGCGCGCCACGCCGCGACACGGTCGGCGGATCGGGGCGCGGAGCCACCAGCTCGCCCTCCTCGCGCGCCTTGCGCACGTTCCGCAGCGCCGCCGGCACCTTCAGCGCCGCATGCGCCACGAACGCGGCGAAGAACACCCACGCCCCGTAGAAGTGCAGCGGATAGAACGAACCGGGGAAAAGATAGTCGAGCTGCACATTGAGCACCCCGGTGACGAACTCGAAGAGCCCGCCGCCGACCAGCAGCAACAGCGAGACACGTTCGAGCGCGTGCGTCAGCGAACGGGCCGGCGGCAGCGCGAACAGCTTCGGCACCACCGACCACAGCTTCGCAAGCAGCACCGGGATCAGCGTGACACCGAGCGTGACATGCACACCCTGCGTGAGCCGGTACAGCCAGTGCGGGTCCGTCGGCCAGGCGAAGAGATAGAAGCCGAGGATCCCCTTGTCCGGGGTCTTGTCGTTGACCGGGGCGAGGCCCGGGTTGTACGCCGCGTACGAGACGAGTCCCGTCACGAACAGCACCGTGATGCCGACGAGCAGCACCAGACCGAGCACCGAGGTGAGCCAGGGGCCACGCAGGGGGCTGCGCCAGAAGGAGGGGGAGGCGGGGGTGTCGCGCATGTCTCGACGTTAGGCCGCGGAGACCGTCCATCGGGGTGCGCGACTCATGACGAAACGCTGACATCAGGGCCGGTCGGCGCAGTGCGGGACGCCTCTCGGCCTAGCGTTCCCCTGTGACCCCCCGCACCGAACCGCGCGGTACCCGCCGCGACCTGTACGCCGCCGTGGCCGCGCTCCTCCTCGTGGCGGCCGCCGCACTCGTCGGACGCCACATGGAGGACACCTACGGCACCCTGCACGTCGGCGCGCCCCCGCTGTACGGCAGATGGCTCCCGCACGTCGGTCCCGGCACGCCCGCCGCCCTCGCCGTGGCCGCCGTCGTCGTCGCGTACGGGCCCGCGCTCGCGGCCCGGCTGCGCTGGCGCGCGCTGCTCGCCACGGCCTGGGCCACCGCGACCGCCTGGATCCTCTCCCTCGCCCTGATCGACGGCTGGCACCGCGGCATCGCGAAGCGGCTCACCACCAAGTACGAGTACCTCCAGGTCATCGACCGCTTCCACGACATCCCGGCGGCCCTGCGCGACTACACGCGGCACATCCTCATCGACGCGCCCGACCACTGGCCCGCCCACACGGCGGGCCACCCGCCCGCCGCGCCGCTCACCTTCGTCCTGCTCGACCGGATCGGGCTCGGCGGCGGGGGCTGGGCGGCCCTGTGGTGCATCGTCGTCGGCGCGACGGCGTGCGTGGCCGTGCTCGTCGCCGTGCGCGCGCTCGCCGGGGAGGAACTGGCGCGCCGCGCCGCCCCGTTCCTCGTCGTCGTGCCGGGTGCGGTGTGGATGGGGGCCTCGGCCGACGCGTACTTCGCCGCCGTCGCCGCGTGGGCGGTCGCCCTGCTCGCGCTCGCGGTCAGCGGCCGTTCGCTCCGCTGGGCGGCAGGGGCGGGGCTGCTGTTCGGGCTGACCTGCTATCTGTCGTACGGGCTCACGCTGTTCGCGCTGATCGGCCTCGCGGTCCTCTTCCTCGGGCGAGGGAGGGTGCGGGAGCGGCCGGTGGCGCCGGCGGTGTTGTTCTGCGCCGGACTCGCGGTCGTGCCACTCGCGTTCACGCTCGCCGGGTTCAACTGGTGGGAGGCGTACCACCTGCTGACGACTCGTTACTACCAGGGCGCGGGCGGCATCCGCCCGTACGGCTACTGGGTGTGGGCCAACCTCGCGTGCACCGTCCTGGTCGTCGGCGTGGCGACCGTGGCGGGGCTGCGGCGAACGGTCGGGCTCCTGGTCAGGCCGGACGACAGGGAGAGCGGGCAGGCCCGGCTCGCGCTCCTCGCGGGAGCCGCGCTCCTCGCCCTGCTCGCCGCCGACCTGTCCGGCATGAGCAAGGCGGAGACCGAACGCATCTGGCTGCCCTTCGCCCTCTGGCTCCTCCCCGCCTGCGCCTTCCTGCCCCGGGCGAGACCCTGGCTCGCCGCACAGGTGGTGCTCGCCCTGCTCGTGAACCATCTGGTGCTCACGGGCTGGTGACCCGCAATCCTGGTGCGGTCAGCCGCCGCGCCCGCTCTTCTCATGGCTCGGCTCGTCGGCGTGGAACGCGTTCAGTACGTCCATCACCTCCGCGTCCGAGACCTGCGGGAACCGCTCGTAGCCCTCGCTCACGGCGTGGAAGTCCGGCGGCTGGTCGAGGCAGATCACGTCGCCCGTGTGCCCGCGCAGGTCCGCCACGGTCTGCGGGCTGCCGACCGGGGCCGCGAGGACGAGGCCGGCCGGGCCCTGGCGACGCAGCGAGAAGAGCGCGGCGGTGGCGGTGAGGCCGGTGGCGAGGCCGTCGTCGACCAGGATCACCGTCCGGCTCGCCACCGGCGGCTCGGGGCGACCCGCTCTGTACAGGTGGGTGCGGCGGTGCAGTTCCTTCCTGGCCTCGGCGACGTCGGAGCCGAGACCGTCCTCGCTCAGGCCGAGGAGTTCGAGGGCCACCCGGTCGAACAGCGGGGGCTCCTCGCCGACGACGGCGCCGATCGCGGTCTCGCGCCGGCCCGGCACGCCGATCTTGCGGGCGACCAGGACGTCGAGCGGCGCGTGCAGCGCGTGCGCGACGGGCGCCGCCACGGGGACGCCCCCGCGTGGCAGCGCGAGCACGACCGGATCCACGAGTTCGCTGGAGTCGGCCCATTCCAGCAGCCGCAGGGCGAGCTCTTCACCGGCGTGCGTACGGTCACGGAAGGGCACGGGGCCTCCTCTGTGGTCCTCAGTTGTGTCGGTGGGGGGTTCGGGGTCGGGGTCGGGCGGTCCGGCTCAGGAGCGGTGGCCGAGCAGCTCCCGTACGCCCTCGCCGTTGAGCGTCAGGGCGTCCGGCGAACCCGCGTCGATCGTCATCGACAGCTCCGTCGGCCAGCGCGAGGCGAGCGCGCCCAGCGGGACCGTCGTGCAGCGCGAGATGAACGGCAGCAGTTCCGACATGCGCAGCTCGGACGTGAACAACGGGACCAGCTGCTCGCCGCCCGGCTGCTCGATGACCGGCAGCGACAGTGCATGGGAGTCCGAATCCTGGTCCGCGCCCGCCTCTTCGGGCACGGGCACGAGGACCTCGCACTCGGCGAGCTTGTCGAGCGCGCCCTGGTCCTCCGTGTTCAGGCTGAGGGCGCTGAGCGCCTGCTGCGCGGGGGAGGGGCCGTTCTGCGGGATGGAGTTCTCGTGCATGGTCGAAGTCCCCTCTGGAGTACGGGCGGATGGCGCCCCGCGTACCCAGAGGGTGTCGGTCCATGCCAGGGAGATCCGGAGTCGACGGCGGCCGGGTCAGGCCGCCGCCCGTCTCGCCCAGGCCCGGCCCCACCGCCCCATCATGTGCGGGCACAGCGGCCGGCCGTGCAGCAGCTCCACACCCTCGGTGTCTCCCATGGCGACGAAGAAGCGGCGGCCCATGGACGACTGCAGTGTGGTGGTCCAGCGAAAGCCGTCACCGACGGCGATCGCGCCGCGCAGCAGCTCGTGCCCTATCCCCTCGCGGCGCCACGGCTCGTCGACCCAGATCGCTTGGATCCGGCCGACCGCGCACTCCTCGCACAGCCGGAACCTGACCTCGGCGATCTGCCGGCCGGCCTGGGTGCGGGCGGTGATCCGCCACTGGCCGTCGGCGCCGGGGCGCTGCTCGGCGAGCATCACCACGGTTCCGTCACCGGTCGTGAACAGCCCGCCCGTCCTCCTACGCATGCGGGCCTCCTGCGGGCGTGCTGTGTCGGAGTTGTGCCCGCGCATCCTTTCACGGGGTGGGGGTGTGACGACAGGGGGTGCGGGTGCCGATGAACGCCCGGCGCTCGCCCGCCGTACTCCAAACCGCCGTCACGGTTGCGCCGAATGCCATGGGAAGAGTGCGCCCCGCGTTCCGATCCGGAGGAACCGTCATGTACGTCTACCGCGCGAACAGGGCGAGCGAGCAGAGCACCGCGGCCGGCGGGCAGCTGCTGCCCGAATGCGCCGAGCGCTCCCGCCCGTTGCTGACCTGGAACCAGTCCGTCGAACTCGCCGCCGCGCAGGCCCGCGAGCGGGTGCGGCAGGCGCTCGACGGATACGCCGTCGATCCGCGCGCCGTCGACGCGGCCGTCCTCGTCGCCAGCGAACTCGTCGCCAACGCCTGCGAACACGCCCGCGGCCCCTACCAGTTGCGTCTCACCGTGAGCCGCACCCTGTGCGTCGAGGTCCTCGACCGCGGTCCCGGCCTGCCCGCCGCCGTCCTGCGCCGCTCGCCCGCAGTGCCGCCCTCCGTCGAGCGGGGCCGCGGTCTGCTGCTGGTGGACCGGGTGGCCGGCGGGGCGTGGGGCAGCAGGAGGCTCCCGGCCGGTCACTGTGTGTGGGCGGAGGTCCCGACGCGCTGAGGGGTCGCGTCAGAAGTGGTCGGGAAGCGGCAGCGGCCGCTTGAGCCGGCGCCCGAGCCGCCGGTCGATCCGTGCGAACAGCCAGGCCAGCACGCCCGCGACCACGAGCACCCCGGCGATGTTCCGCAGCGCGAGTCCGTACCCGCGCGCGTGCACGTCGAGGAACGGGTACGGGTACCAGTCCGTGACCGCTCCGTGCACGAGCGTGTACGCGATCCACAGTGCGGGCCATACGAACGCCCACCCCACGCTCGCGCCGTCGATCCGCCCGCGCGGCCCGAACAGCAGCCAGCCGACGAGCGTCATCGGCGGCGCGACGTAGTGCAGCCCCACGGTGATCCACAGGGAGACGCCTTCGAGGTGGATCTGCGGCGCGAGGACGAGCGCGAAGACCAGGCCGGTGATCGTGATGCCGAGCAGTGTGTCGAGCCGCAGCACCCGCCACAGGGGGCCGTCGCGGCCGGGGCACAGCACCAGGGAGAGCGAGCAGATCAGGACGAGGACGTTGCTCTGGATCGTGAAGTAACTGAGCATGCGCACCAGCCGGGTCAGCGCGTCGGCGTCGTCCCCCGTGGTGTCCCCGGCCCCGGCGGCGGACCCACCGCTGAACACGAGCACGAGCTGAGCGACGAGCGCCGCCGCGACGACGACGGCCAACACGCCGTGCCACGGCCGGGAGAGCCCGGGATTTCGGTCAACGGCTGCGGTGGGCGCGGGTCCTGTGATGGTGATGGCGGACTCCTCGACGTGCGGTGGTGTGCGGGTGCGTGTGCATGTTTCGTCGAGTATGACCGATATGGGGATGGCGGTGAAGGTGAGGGTGGTGGCGAGGGAAGGTGGCGCTCCGTCAGTCGCCTGCCCTGTTCGACGGAACGTGCGCCGAATCCGAGGTCTGTCCACGGGGGTTCACGGTCGGCGGAAGGAGCAGGCGCGGCGGAGGGGCCTCCCAGGCGTCGAACTCCGGGGGAGTCCCGAGACGGTCCCGGTCGGCCTCGGACAGGTCGACCTCTCCTCCCGTGAAGCGTGCTCCGAGGAAGGACACTTGGGCACCGTTGAACTCGGCTCCGTGGAACGTGACCTGCCCCTTGCTGAAGGTCGTACGCGCGAAGGTGACCCGGCCGTCGGCGAAGTCCGTGCCCCCGAATGTCACCCGGCTGCCGCTGAAGTGGGCGTCGTCGAAGGACGCCCAGCCACCGGTGAAGCGCACCAGGCTGAACGAGACGCGCCCACCCGAGAAGCGCGCGCCGCTGAAGTCCGCCGCGCGCAGGACGGCGCGGGTGAAGTCGAAGTCGTGGCCCTCCCAGCTCGTCGAGGCGCCTGCACGCAGATGCTCGGCGATGATCCTGGTGAGGGAGAGGCGGATCTCCGACTCCTCGTCGTGGTGCCACGGCGCGTCGGAGGGCGTATGAGGCATGCGGAGACACGCGCAGAGAACGTTGATGCAGACCTGGCGCTGCTCGGGCCAGTCGTCGGCGAGCCCGGCCAGGGCGTGGATCCCGGCGAGCCGGACCATCGGCAACTCGTGCCCGAGCTGAGAACTCGCGGTGACGAAGCGTTCGTTCAGCAGCCGGGTGTCCTCCCTCCGCTCGGCCGCTTCGGACAGGCGCTGCTTGCGGTAGGCGACGACCAGGGCCAGCACGCCGCCGACACCGGCGACCACGGACAGCGAGATCTTGATCAGGTCGAACCGCTTGTCGGCCGCCAGCGCCCGCGGGCCCGTGAGCGCCGGAAAGCCCAGCGCGGCCCACACCAGGCAGGCGCTCAGCAGGAACAGGGCGACACCGGCAGCGAGTACGACCGTGATGTGTCGAGGCAGGGTCCACATGCGGTCGTTGCGGTCAGGCGGGCGAACGCCCCCAGAGGCGCCGCGAGTTGGAGTCGGCATGGTCGGCACGGTCCTAGGGTGCCAACGAGCGCACGACGTCGAACTCGTTGCCCTCGGGGTCCGCCATGACCACCCAGCTGCGTCCCGGGCCCTGGCCCACGTCCACCTTGGTGGCGCCGAGGGCGAGCAGCCGGGTCGCCTCGTCCTCGGTGCTGCGGTCGACCGGGCTGACGTCGAGGTGCAGCCGGTTCTTCACGGCCTTGCCCTCGGGGACCCGGATGAACATCAGGGTCGGCGGCATCTGGCGGGCCCTGACCTCCTCGACGGTCGGCTCCCAGGAACCGATCTCGACCTTGTCCTCGCTCCGGTCGATCACCTTGAAGTCGAGGACCGCGCACCAGAACCGGGCGAGCCCGTCCGGGTCGTGACAGTCGACGGTCAACTCGGTGAATCTACTGGCCACTTGGCCCCCCCTGGTGGTGTGGACGGGGGATCACCCTATCCAGGTGGCCGCCGCACTTGTCAGCAGCCGCAACTCGCCCTGCGCACCACCGAAACCGGCAGCGTCACCGACTCGGGTTCCTGGTCCGCCCGGCCGCCCAGGCGCCGCACCAGCAGTTCCACCGCCTCCTCGCCCATGCGGCGCATCGGCTGGCGGACCGTCGTGAGCGCGGGACGCGCCATCCGGCCGAGGGGGATGCCGTCGAAGCCGGTGACGGTCACGTCCCGCGGCACGCGCAGGCCGCGCCGCTCCAGTGTGTGCAGGGCGCCGACCGCCATCTGGTCGTTGGCGAAGAGGAGCGCCTCGGGGCGTTCGCCGGGGCGGTCGAGGAGGGTGGCGGCGGCCCGCGCGCCCTCCGCCTGCGTCATCATGCCGACGCGCAGATCGGGCGCGTCCGCCACGCCGACACCGGCGGCGCGGCAGGCCTCGGTGTGGCCGCGGAAACGGGCCTCCACGTCCGGGGAGTCCTCCGCCGAGCCCACGTACGCCAGCCGGCGCAGGCCGTGGTCCTCGATGAGGTGGCGGGTCAACTCGCGCTGGCCGTCGGCGTTCGCGACCTGGATGTGGTCGAGCCGCACCGGGCGGTCGAGGTCGCCGGGTTCGCGCGGGCCCGCCAGCATCACGACGGGCTGGCGGCGCGAGATGACCTCCAGCTCCTCCGTCGGAACGGTGCGGGCGAGCACCGCGAAACCGTCGACGCGCCCCGCGACCTTCGCGACGAGGGTCTCCGGGCCGCTCTTCAGCGAGGCCGCGATCAGCAGCGCGTAGCCGTGCCGGCGCGCGGCGCGCTCCATGCCGCGGATGATCTGGTCGGAGTAGAGCATCGCGGCGTTGTCGTCCGGCTCGTCGCCGACCCCGGCCTCCGCCTCCGACTCGGCGTCCGGATCCGAGTAGTCGGGAAAGCACAGGCCGAGCACGCCGGTCGAACGGCTGGCCAGCCCGCGGGCGTTGCCGCTCGGGACATAGCCGAGCGCGCGGGCGGCGGCGAGCACCTTGTCGCGGGTCTGCGCGCGCACGGAGTCGGGATTGCGGTAGACCCGCGACACGGTGGCGATCGAGACGCCGGAGCGCTCGGCGACGTCGTACACCGTGGGCGTGGTGGTCATCTGGGCGGCCCCCGAGTCTGCTGCGGGGGCGCCGTGGCCCGCCGACGGATGAAAGCGCATTCACCATAGGCGGGCGACTGTGCGGGGGCAAGGCCGGCGGGCTTCGCAGGTCAGGAGGGGGAGGGGCTCAGTCGCGGCGGTACCCGGCCCAGCACGGTCCACCGGCCGCGTCCAGGATCTCGCGCACCACACCGGCGAAGTGTCGCGCGGCGTCGTCGGCGCCGGACATGGTCGCCGCGGCGCCGGCCGTCAGCCGCTTGTGCAGGTCGGCGTCCGCGTCCGCGAGCCGCCGCGAGAGCCACTTGCCGCCGCCGAGCCAGTGGCCGCCCGCGAGGAGCGCGAGTTCCGAGGCGAGGCCCAGCAGGTGTGCGACCAGGTAGGTGCGTTCCAGGGGGTCGGCGCAGCCTTCGAGGTCGTCGAGGGCGTCGGTCAGGGCGTAGCGCTTGTCCTCCAGTTCGCGCTCCGAGGCCGGTGGGGGCCCGGCCGCCCAGCGCCGCCGGGCCTCGGCCCGCAGGGCCGCGCCGATCCCGTCCGCGTCGGACAGCAGCAGCCCCTCCGCGCACATGGCCAGGAGCGGGGAGCGGCGTGCCGCGGTCTCCCGTTCGACGAAGCGGTGCCAGTCTGTCTCGGTCTGTACGAACAGCTCCACCGGCCAGCCTTGGTGGTGGAGGCTCTCGCGGCAGGGCGCGGGCGGCCCCGACAGCAGGACCACGATGTCCAGGTCGGAGCGTGGTGTGCGGCGTTCCGTGAGGACGCTGCCCGCGAGGAAGGCGGCGCGCGCGTCGGGGAAGCGGTCGCGTACCAGTTGCTGGGCGGTGCTCACGTGATCCATGTCGGCAGTGTGCGGCCGACCGTGTGTCCCAGGCACTCGGTTTTCTCCGCGCGCCCCGACGCTCCCGCCTTTTCCGCGTTCAGGGCGCGCCCCTCCGACTGCCCTCCCCACGCCCCCAGTTCAGCAGGTTTACCCAAGCGTTACCTCTGTGGCTCTTGAGCTGACCCAAACCGTGCGTCAGGGTCGTGCCTGCATCGTTGTGTAAGCGCATACAGGCAGCGCATACAACGGCTGTTGCCGCTTGCTCGCCCCAGTCCGAGCACGAGCGCGTACTGCGCGTCTAGGAGGAGCCATGTCACGCACCACCCTGTCCGCCGGTCTGGCCCTGACCCTCGTGTCGGCCATCGCCCTGACCGGGTGCGGAAGCGGAGGGGGCGAGGAGGTCGCGGCCGACGCCAAGCAGACGCTGACCGTGTGGGCGATGGGGGAGGAGGGGGCGCGACTCAAGCCCGTGGCCGAGGAGTTCACCAAGGGACACCCCAACATCAAGGTGAAGATCACCCCGGTCGGCTGGGACGTCGTGCACCAGAAGCTGGTGTCCTCCCTGGCGGGCAAGAAGCTCCCCGACATGGCGCAGATGGGCTCGACGATGATGGGTGAGTTCATCGCCCTCGATGCCCTGGAACCGGTCGACACCAAGGCCTTCAAGCGCTCCGACTTCTTCCCCGCCACGTGGGACAGCAACGTCAAGGACGGCACGGCCTACGGCGTCCCCTGGTACGCCGACGTCCGCGCGCTCTACTACCGCACCGACCTCGCCAAGAAGGCCGGTGTCACCAAGGCCCCGGCCACCTGGGCCGATCAGCAGGCGCTCGCCACCGCGTACAAGAAGCACGGCGCGGAGTACGGCACCCTTCTGCAGCCCGGCAGCACCGGCGCCTGGCAGGGCTGGCTCCAGTACCTGTACTCGACCGGCGGCGAGCTCATCGGCAAGGACGGAAAGCCCGCCCTCGACTCGCCGCAGTCCGTCAAGGCGCTGAAGGCGTGGGGGAGTTACTTCGACAAGGGACTTGCCAAGAAGAACTTCACGCCCGGCGAGGACGCCGCCAAGGACTTCTCCAACGGGAAGCGGCCGATGTTCCAGTCCGGCCCCTGGATGGTGCAGAACATCAACGACCAGCACCCGGAGCTGAAGGGCAAGTGGGCCGTCGCGCCCGTGCCCGGCGACACCTCGTCCACCTCCTGGGTCGGCGGCTCCTCCCTCGTCACCTTCAAGGACAGCGCGCGCAAGGCGGCCGCCGAGGAGTTCACCAAGTACCTGGCCACACCAAAGGCGCAGGCCCACTGGTACGAGGTGGACAAGACGCTGCCCGCCGCGAAGGCGGCCTGGGACCAGCCCGCGATGAAGAAGGGCGACAGCTCGCTGCCCGTCTTCGAGAAGGCGCTGGACTCGGCCAAGGCCGTCCCGCCGGTGGAGAAGTGGAACGAGTTCGCGGTGCAGATCGAGACCTCCCTGGAGAAGATCGCCCGCGGCGCCGACGCGAGCGCCACCGCGAAGCAGCTCCAGAAGTCCACCGAGGGACTGGTGGGCTGACGCCATGAGCTCCACCACCGCGGCCACCGGCGCCGAAGGCCGCGTGCGCAAGGACCCGGAGGGGGCGGGACGTACCGACGACGTCCCGCCCCGTCCGGCCGGCGACGGCCTCCGCAAGGACCGGCTGGCACGCCACAACCTCGCCGGCTGGCTGTTCTCCACGCCGTTCCTGGCCGTGTTCCTCACCTTCATGGCGTTCCCGATCGTCGCCACGCTCGTGATGAGCTTCACCGACTTCGGCCTGCGCAACGTCACCGACCCGCTGTCCGCGCAGTTCGTCGGCCTGGACAACTACACGAAGCTGTTCCAGGACGACAAGTTCGTCCGCGCCCTGCTCAACACCCTGTACTTCGTGGTCCTCGGTGTGCCGCTGACCATCGGCTCGGGCCTCGTGGCGGCCGTCCTCCTCAACTCGGGCATCGACCGCTTCCGCACCTTCTTCCGCGTCGGCTTCTACGCCCCCGTGGTCACGGCCATCGTCGCGGTCGCCGTCATCTGGCGCTTCGTCCTCGACCCCAGCGAAGGCCTGATCGCGGGGCTCGGCCACCAACTCGGCTTCTCCACCCCGGACTTCCTCGGCTCCGAGACACTCGCGATGCCGTCCCTGATCGTGATGGCGGTCTGGCGCAACATGGGCACGGCCATGGTGCTCTTCCTCGCCGGCCTCCAGGCCATCCCGACCGAGGTACGGGAAGCGGCCCGGATCGACGGCGCGGGCCCCTTCCAGGAACTCCGCAGGATCACGGTGCCGCTGCTGCGCCCGACCATGCTGTACGTCGCCGTGATGACCACCATCGGCTTCCTCAACGTCTTCGAGGAGCCGTTCGTGATGACACAGGGCGGACCCAACGAAGCCACCATGACGCTGTCGCTCGACATGTACCGCGAGGGCTTCGACTTCTTCCACATGGGCTACGCCAGCGCCATGGCGTACGTCCTCTTCGTGATCGTCCTGGCCGTCACCTCGCTCCAGCTCCGCCTCCTGAAGGACAAGACCAAATGAGCGCCACCACGACCGACACCCGGGTCCGCGGCGGCAGGTCGCGACTGTCGCGCACGTCCGTCTACGTGCTCCTGAGCGCCGGACTGCTCGTGATGGTCGCGCCGTTCCTGTGGATGGCGCTGTCCTCCTTCAAGACCCCGCGCGAGCTGGGCGCGAGCCCGCCGGTGTGGATCCCCACCGAGTGGACGCTCGCCAACTTCGGCAAGCTCGCGGACCTGATGAACGTCGGCCAGGCGTTCTTCAACTCGGCCCTGGTCGCCGTCTTCGTCACCGCCTGCAATCTGCTGTTCTGCTCGATGCTCGGCTACGCGCTCGCCAAGCTGAACTTCATGGGCAAGCGGCCGATCTTCGCGATGGTGCTCGGCGCGCTGATGGTGCCCGACAACCTCATGCTGCTGCCGAAGTTCGTGATGATGAGCGGGATGGATCTCGTCGACAGCTACGCGGCCCTGATCCTGCCGTTCGCCGCCGGCGCCTTCGGCGTCTTCCTGATGCGCCAGTTCATCCAGGCCGTGCCCGACGAACTCCTGGAAGCGGCCCGGATGGACGGCGCCCGCGAGTGGTACATCTTCTGGCGCATCGTGCTGCCCCTGGTCAAGCCGGCCCTGGCGACACTGACGATCTTCACGTTCCTGGGCTCGTGGAACAACTTCCTGTGGCCGCTCGTCGTCACGAACGACCCCTCGAAGTACACGCTGCCCGTCGCCCTCGCCACGTTCGCCACCGACCCGACCCAGGCGGACGGCTCCAACGGTGTGCTGATGGCGGGCGCCTTCCTGGTCGTCCTGCCGGTGCTGCTCGTCTTCGTGCTGCTCCAGCGCTTCTTCACGCAGGGCATCGCCACGGCGGGCCTCAAGTGACCCGGCGCACCGGAGGCGACCGCCGCCCCAACCTCGTCCTCTTCATGACCGACGACCACGCGGTCCCGGCCATCGGCGCGTACGGCAGCGTCATCAACACCACCCCGGCCGTGGACCGGCTCGCCGCCGAGGGCATGCGGTTCGACAACGCCTTCTGCACCAACTCGATCTGCTCCCCGGCCCGCGCGAGCCTGCTCACCGGCACGTACAGCCACATCAACGGCATGACGACGCTGGAGCAGCCCGGCCAGAAGTTCGACTCCTCGCAGCCCTCCTTCCCGGCGATGCTGCAGGCGGCCGGCTACCAGACGGCCATCGTCGGCAAGTGGCACCTGGGCCACGGACCGGCGAGCGACCCGGTCGGCTTCGACCACTGGGAGATCCTGCCGGAGCACGGCGTCTACCACGACCCGAGCTTCCTCACCCGCGACGGCGAACGCCAGTACCCCGGCTACGTCACCGACATCATCACCGACCTGGCGCTGAACTGGCTCGACCGCCGGGACCCCGACAAGCCGTTCGCCCTGCTCATCCAGCACAAGGCCCCGCACCGCCCGTTCGAACCGGCGGAGCGCCACCGCCACTTGTACGAGCACGAGGACATCCCGGCGCCGGCCACCCTGCACGACGACTACAGCCACCGCTCGACGGCCGCCGTCGAGGCCGAGATGCGGATGAGCGACCTCCAGGACAGCGACCTCAAGGCGCCCGTTCCCGAAGGCCTCTCGGAGCGCGAGGAGCGGGAGTGGCGCCACCAGCGCTACATCAAGGAGTACCTGCGGGTCATCGCCGCGCTCGACGAGAACGTGGGCCGCGTCCTGCACCACCTCGATGTCACGGGCGACGCCGCCGACACCGCCGTCGTCTACACCTCCGACCACGGCTTCTACCTCGGTGAACACGGCTGGTTCGACAAACGGTTCATGTACGACCCGTCGCTGCGGATCCCGCTCGTGGTGCGCTGGCCCGGCGTGGTCGAGCCGGGCTCCGCCTGCGACGAACTGGTCGTGAACGTCGACTACGCGCAGACGATCCTCGACCTCGCCGGCGCCGAGGCCCACCCGCGCATGCAGGGCCGCAGCCTCCTCCCGCTCCTGCGCGGCGAACACCCGCGGGACTGGCGGCAGTCCGTCTACTACCGCTACTTCGAACACCTCGACGTCTGCCACAACGCGCAGGCCAGCTACGGCATCCGCACCCACACCCACAAGCTGATCCACTACCCGGGCCACGGCTCGGGCCAGGTCGGCGCGAAGAACGAGCACCGCACACCCGAGTGGGAACTCTTCGACCTGATCCGTGACCCGGACGAACTCCACAACCGCTACGACGACCCCGCCTACGCGCACACCGTGGCGGACCTGACGGAGCGGCTCACCGGGCTCCAGCTGCAACTCCAGGACTCGCCCGCGCACTTGTGACGGGCGCCGCCCCTCCTCCCCGCACAGGAGTGTTCATGCCCCCTGCCCCGACCGCGCCCGTGGAGAGAACCGGTGCGAGCCGTCGCGCCGTGCTCGCCGGGATGGCCGCCGCCCCGGCCGCCCTCGCGACGGATGTCGGTACGTCACCCGCGGCGGCCGCCACGCCGACGCGGGACACCGACACCGCGGCCGCTGTCACCTTCCGCGACCGGCAGTTGTGGATCGACGGCGAGCCCACCGTCGTGATGGCCGGCGAGATCCACTACTTCCGGCTGAAGCGCGCGGACTGGCAGTCCCGCCTCGACCGCGCGAAGGAGGCGGGACTCGACACCATCGCCACGTACATCCCCTGGATGTGGCACGAGACCGGCGACGGCAGCCTCGACGTCACAGGCCGCACCCGTCCCGAACGCGACCTCGGCGCCTTCCTCGACCTGTGCCGCGACAACGGCTTCAAGGTCATCGCCCGGCCGGGCCCGTTCACCATGGCCGAGCTGAAGGGCGAGGGCGTGCCGCTGCGCGTCCGTGAGGACCACCCCGAGATCGTCGGCACGGGCTGGGACGGCGCCAAGGCCACCACCGCCGCGCTCGACTACCTCGCCCCGGCCTACCTCAAAAAGGTCAAACGCTGGTACGCGGCCGTCATGCCGGTTCTCGCGAAGCGCCTGCACCGCAAGGGGCGGCCCGGCGTCATCGCCTGCCAACTCGACAACGAGATCGGCATGCTGGCGTGGGTCAGCAACGGACCGAACCTCACCACCGGCGCCCTGGCCGACTTCAACGACTGGCTCGACACGACGTACGGCGACGGTCTCGGCGACCGCTACCCCTTCGCGGACGCGCCCGCCGACGACCGCGACAAGGCGATCCGCGCCCCCAAGGACGCGTACGCGGCGGCGCTCATGCACGACCTCGGCAGCTTCATGCGCGGCCGGTTCGCGCGCTACGTCGAGGAGTTGAAGAGCTGCGCGCGCGACGGCGGTGTCTCCGGGATCCCCTTCCTCATCAACATCCACGGCACCGGCGGCGGCACGGCGGAGAACTTCCCGATCGGTATCAGCCAGCTCATGGAGACCTACGCGGGCCGGCCCGGCATGATCGCAGGCTCCGACTTCTACCTCGGCGACCTCGATCTCCACAACGTCACCGACCTGTACCTGATCAATGCCTTCATGGCCGCGGTCGCCGACGACGACCAGCCCCTGTCGGCCCTGGAGTTCGACGCGGGGCACGCCGACTACGGCAATAGCCTCTCGGCCCAGACCGACGCCGAGAGCACCTGGCTCAAGACCCACCTCTGCCTCGCCCAGGGCAACAAGCTGCTCAACTACTACTTGTTCGCCGGCGGATTCAACCCCAAGCTCGACAGGCCGACGGGCGACGGCAACGACCGCATCGGCATCACCGGCGAACGCCACGGCTTCGCCGCACCCGTCGACCCGGAGGGACGGCGCGGCGTCAGCTTCGAGCCGACCCGCCGCAGCGCCCGCTCGGTCCGCGCACTCGCCCCGCTCCTCGCGACGGCCCAACCCGAGCTCGACGAGGTGGCACTGGCCTTCGTCCCCGACCACTACCTGACCGAGTACCACCCGACCGGCCGGGACAAGGCCGACGCGGTCCTCGCCGATGTACAGGCCGCCCGCGGTTACGGGCCCGGCGGCGCCCTCACCCGCGGCATGCTGCTCGGCGGCTTCCGCTACCGCAGCGTCGATCTGCAGGCGGGCGACATCGCCCCGAAGAGCGTGCCGGTCCTCGCGCTCGCCACCGGCGAGTACCTCGCGGCCGCCCTGCAGAAGCGCCTCGTGCGCTACCTGGAGGCAGGCGGCAAGCTCGTCCTCTCGGGCAAGGTGCCCGGCAAGGACATGGCGGGCGACACCTGCACGGTCCTCCAGGACGCGCTCGGCCTGAAGCCCGAGAAGACCATGACCGACGCCAACCAGTTCTGGCTGTCCGTGTCCGCCCACGGCTGGGCCGAGGGCATCGCCGAAACCCGCGTGGGCTACGCGCAGTTGAGCACGGCGAGCCGGGGCGTCACGATCCTGCGGGAGATCACGACCGGCAAGGGCTGCGCCTTCGACATCCCCGTCGGCGAGGGGCGGGCCGTGGTCGTCGCCACGGACTACCGCTGCGACCTCGACTTCTGGATGGGCGCGTTCCGCCGACTCGGCGCGACACCCGCCGTGCGGCACTCCGCCACCCGCCCCGGCGTCTTCCTGCTCACCACGCGCGACGCCGACGGCGGCCGCCTGCTGCACGCCTTCAACGTCACCTCCGGGTACGCGGAGGACATCGCCGTGACCGAGAAGGGCAGGGCCCTCTTCGGCGGTGCACGCCTCCACCTCCGGGGCCGCGGCTCGGCGATCCTGCCGCTCGGTCTGCGCGCCGGCGGCCTGCGCATCGCGTACGCGACCGCCGAGATCACGGGGGTCGCCGAGGGCAGCGTCACCTTCCGCACCCTCGGCGACGAGGCCGTGGTCGCCGTCGACGGCACCGCCCACTGCGAGGGCGCACGGTCCTCGTCGGAGGGCGGGCGCACCGTGCTGCGGGTGAAGCGCCGGGAGTTCACGGTACGGAAGGGCTGAGGCCCGGTTCAGACCTCGAAGATCCCGAAGCCGAACCCCGCGGCCCGCACCCGGCCGTCGGACACCTCGACGCCCTGCGCGAGCAGCGGCGTCGCGGTTCCGGCGGCGGCCGCGTACTCGGGCGGCAGGTCGTACGAGGCCTCGGCCCGGCCCGGGTTGACGGCCACCAGGTGGTGTTCACCGCGCACGTACACCAGCGGGTACCCGTCGTGCAGCACGCGCGCCGCGCCACGCGAGCCCAACTCCGGGCGTGACGTACGCAGTTCGACCAGACGTCGCACGAGGTTGAGCAGGGAGCCGGGGTCGGCCCGCTGGTCGGCGACGTTCGGCCGGTTCGGTGCCGGGTCGAGCGGCAGGTACAGCTCGTCGGCGGGCGCCGTGGAGAAGCCCGCGTTCCCGGTGGCGTCCCACTGCATGGGCGTACGCGAACCGGCACGGTTGTAGCGCGGGCCGAGCCGGCTGCCCTCGTGGTCGGGCAGGCCCGGGACGTAGCGCATGCCGATCTCGTCGCCGTAGTAGATCGCCGGCAGCGTCGGCCAGGTCAGCTGGAAGGCGAACGCGGCGGGCAGTTGGTCCGCGGTGCGCGGGCCGCAGCACAGCCGGGAGAAGTCGTGGTTGGCGGTGGGCAGGCAGGAGAACCCGGCGTCGCCGATGGTGTCGGTCGTCGAGCGCCAGATGTCGAGGAACGTACGCGGCGAGCCCAGCGCCTCCGCCCCGAAGTACGGCTCCAGGGGCTCCCACGGCTCGCTCACCGTGCCCTCGAAGTTGTTCCAGAGGGAGCGCAGCGCGATGCCGTCCCGGACGGGCCCGAACTGGAGGAAGAAGTCGCCGTGGAAGCCGGAGGGGACCGATGTCGCCGGGTCGCCCCACTCGGAGAGCAGCGCGGCGTGCGGGTGCGCGGTGTCCAGCCAGCCGCGCAGCTCCCGCCACAGGGCCGAGGTGGCCGACTGGTCGGGGTCGTCCTTGACCAGCGATGCCGCCATGTCGACGCGGAAGCCCGACAGGCCGAGGGACAGCCAGTGGTCCATGACGTCGCGCAGCGCCTGCCGGTTGGCGCGCGGGCCCTCGGCGTCGACCGGCAGGCGCCACGGCTCGGCCGGATCCCGGCGCGCGTAGCCGAAGTTGAGGGCGGGCTGCGACTCGAAGAAGTTCGGCAGGTAGTGGCCGGGGCGGCTGCCGGGGGATGCGACGAAGCCCTCGGGGAGGGCGGCCGGGTCCTCGGGGTTCGCCCAGATGTAGCGCTGGTCGTCCGGGTCGTTCGCGGACGCCGTGAACCAGGGGTGGGCGTCGGAGGTGTGTCCGGCCACGAGGTCGAGCAGCACCCGGATGCCGCGGCGGCGGGCGGCCTCGACGAGGCGGGCCAGGTCGTCGTTGGTGCCGTAGCGGGGCGCGACGGAGAAGTAGTCGCTGACGTCGTAGCCGGCGTCGCGGAACGGCGAGGCGAAGCAGGGGTTCAGCCACACGGTGTTGACCCCGAGCCACGACAGGTGGTCGAGCCGTGACTCGATGCCGGCGAAGTCGCCGATGCCGTCCCCGTTGGAGTCGGCGAAGCTCTGCGGATAGATCTGGTAGAGCACGGCGTCGGCCAGCCACTCGGTGGCGGGGCGTCGGTCGGACAGCGGCACGGTGAACGTCCTTCGGAGTGAGAGCGGAGTGAGAGCGGGGCGAGAGCAGGGCGGGTCGGGTCAGGGGTGGTGCGGGTGCGGGAGCCGGATCTCCGCGCGTACGGGCAGATGGTCCGTCGGACGCAGGCCGTCGCGTGCGAACTCGTCGAGCACCACCTCGCGGACGCGGGTCCCGGGCGAGACCAGGATCCAGTCGATGCGCTCGCCGTCCGGCTCGGGCGGACCGTAGTCGTGGAAGGTGCCGAGGGCGGGCCCGCGCCGCTCGGCCGTGTCCCAGGTGTCCACCAGGTGGGCCGTGGACAGCAGAGCCGTGTGCACCTCGCCTCCCGCCGCGGTGTTGAAGTCGCCGGTCACGATGCAGGGGAGGCCGGGGGCGAGGGCGTGCAGACGGTCGCCGAGAAGGCGGGCCGCCCGGGTACGCGCGTGCGCGCTGGCGTGGTCGAAGTGTGTGTTCGCGGCCAGGAGTTCGGCACCGGTCGCCAGATCGCGGAGCCGCAGCCATGTCACCATCCGCGGGCAGCCCCCGCCCCAGGTCTCCGAGCCCGCCACCTCCGGTGTGTCGGACAGCCAGAAGTGCCCGTGCTCCAGGGCCGACAGGCGCGCGCGGTCGTAGCCGACGGACATGAACTCGCCCCGGTCGCCGCCCTCCCTGCCCTGGCCCACCCATCCGTAGCGCTCGCGCCCGAGGTCGTCGGCGAGCTCGCCCAGCGGGCCGCGCAGACCCTCCTGCGTGCCGAGCAGATGGGGCCGCGCCCCGCGCAGCAGCTCCGCGACCAGCGGGCGGCGCTCGCGCCACGGATGCGGCGAACCCGGCCAGTCCACATGCAGGTTGAGGGACATGACCCGGAGCGGGGCCGATGCTTCGTCCGTCACGGGAAACCTCCGGGAAGGCCCGGTGGGGGGCCTTGTCGCCACCAATTGAATGCGCTTACATTCATGCCGCGCGAGAACGTTAACTTCGCGGACATCGATACGGCAACAGGCAGAGAAGGCTTCGAGGTCACCCCGTGCTGCGAGCGTACGAACCACAAGTCAAGGAACTGCTGGACCGGATGACGGTCCAGGAGAAACTGGGGCAGCTCCAGCAGCTGACGTGGACCGATGAGACAGGACCCGGCGGCGGGCAGACCGCCGAGATCGAGGAGGCCGCGCGGGCGGGACGGCTCGGTTCCGTCCTGAACATCCACGGCGCGGCGCACACCAACGCGCTGCAGCGCATCGCCGTGGAGGAGTCGAGGCTCGGCATCCCGCTCCTGTTCGGCCTCGACGTCATCCACGGCTTCTGGACCACGTTCCCGATCCCGCTCGCCCAGGCCGCCGCCTTCGACCCCGAGGTGTCACGGAGCGACGCCGAGGTGGCGAACCGTGAGGCCAGGACGAACGGTGTGCGCTGGACGTTCGCCCCGATGATGGACGTGACGCACGAGCCGCGCTGGGGCCGGATCGCCGAGGGCTCCGGCGAGGACCCGTACCTCAACGCGGTCTACGCCGTTGCCAAGATCCGGGCCCATCAGGGCGCGGCTGACGGCAGCGAGCTGGCGCACGACGACCGGCTCGCCGCCTGCGCCAAGCACTTCGTCGCGTACGGGGGTGCGGAGGGCGGCCGCGACTACAACACGGTCGACGTGTCCGAACAGCGGCTGCGCAACCACTACTTGCCGCCCTTCAAGGCCGCGATCGACGCGGGCGCGGCCACCGTGATGGCCGCGTTCAACACGGTCGGCGGCGTCCCCGCGCACGGCAACGCGCACACGATGCGGGCGATCCTCAAGGACGAGTGGGACTTCGACGGCTTCGTGGTCAGCGACTACACGGGCGTCGAGGAGCTGATCGCGCACGGCTTCGCCGAGGACGGCGCGGACGCGGCGGCCCTCGCCTTCGGCGCGGGGATGGACATGGAGATGGTCTCCACGAACATCACCGAGCACGGCGAGAGCCTGGTCGAGTCGGGCGCGCTGCCGCTCGCACGCCTCGACGACGCAGTCGCCCGGATCCTCCGCCTGAAGTTCGCCCTCGGCCTGTTCGACAGCCCGTACTGCGACGAGTCCGCCGAGATCACCGAGCCGGGCCGCGCCGCCCGCACGGCCGCCCGCGCGGCCGCGGCGCGCTCCATGGTGCTGCTCAAGAACGAGGCGCAGGCGCTGCCGCTCGCGCCGGACACCGGATCGATCGCCGTGGTCGGCCCCTTCGCCGACTCGACCGACCTGCACGGCACATGGGCGGGTCCGGGCTGCCGCCGCTTCCCCTCCGTGAGCGTCGTGGACGCGGTGCGCGAGGCGGCCCCGGCGGCGACGGTCGCGCACGCGGGCACGGACCCCTCGCAGGCGGCGGACGCGGCGCGCCGGGCGGACGTCACCGTGGTCGTCGTGGGCGAGGACCCGGCGCTCAGCGGCGAGGCCGCGGTGCGCGCCGACATCGGGCTGCCCGCGGGCCAGGAGGAGCTGATCGCCGCGGTCGCCGCGACCGGCAGACCGTACGTGGTGGTGCTCGTCAACGGCAGGCCGCTGGTCCTCGGCGACTGGTACGACGCGGCGCCCGCCGTCCTCGAGGCCTGGCACGGCGGCATCGAGGCGGGCCACGCGGTCGCCGACGCCCTGTTCGGCGCGGTGAACCCGGGCGGCAAGCTGCCGGTGACGTTCCCGCGCGCGGTGGGCCAGATCCCCGTCTACTACAACCACGAGAGCACGGGCCGCCCGTACGACCCGGACGAGAAGTACACATCCAAGTACCTCGACCTGGAGGACGGCCCGCGGCTGCCCTTCGGTCACGGCCTGAGCTATACGACGTTCACGACGTCGGCCCCGGCGCTGAACCGCGCGTCGCTCACCCGCGCGGAGCTGGCCGACGGCGCCACGGTCGAGGTGTCCGTCAGGGTCACCAACACCGGCGACCGCCCCGGCGACGAGGTCGTCCAGCTGTACGTCCACGACGTCACGGCCAGCATCGCCCAGCCCGTCCGCAAGCTTCGCGGCTTCCGGCGCGTCACCCTCGCCCCAGGCGCCACCACCACGGTCTCCTTCCCGCTCGGCGAGGAGGACCTCGGCTTTTGGACCAACGACCCGGCGGGCACCTTCCGCGTCGAGCGGGGCCGCTTCGACGTGTACGCGGGCACGAGCTCGACGGCCTCGGAGTACGGGACGCTGCGGGTGCTGTGACCTGGGCCGCGCGCCGGTCCGGCCTCCGCTCCGTGGGCGCCCACATGCGCGCCCCGCCCACAGGCGTGATCCTGGAGGTCAGGAGAGGCCCACGAGGAGGTTGCCATGTCCGCGTTGGACAAGATCAAGCAGATGATCAAGGGGCACGAGTCCCAGGCCGGCAAGGGTGTCGACATGGCGGGCGATGCCGTGGACAAGAAGACCGGGGGCAAGTACAGCTCCCAGGTCGACTCCGCCCAGGACCAGGCCAAGAAGCACCTCGGCATGGACCAGGGCAAGGGGCAGGACGAGTCGCAGAAGTAACAGGCGGCCGGGGACTGTCCCGGCGCGGCCGGGGAAGGCCAGTGGTGCGGGAGGGGCGGGTGGACGCCGCCCCGCCCGGAGCGGACCCGTGCCACGAGGAGGCCCACCGATGTACCGGATGACCGTCATCTACGATCACCCCGCCGACCCCGACAAGTTCCTGACCCACTACCGCGAGGTGCACGCGCCGCTGGCGTCGGAGATGCCGGGGCTGCGGTCCTTCCAGTGGAGCGTGTCCGAGATGCCCGACGGGTCGAAGCCGCCGCACTTCCTGGTGGCGGCGCTCGACTGGGACTCCAAGGAGGACGCGCTCGCCGCCCTCGGCACACCGGCCGGGCGGGCGGGCGCCGAGGACATCGGCAACTTCGTCGCGCCGGGCGGCGTCAGCATGAGCTTCTCGGAGGTCGTCACCTTTCCGCTCTGACGCGCCGGTGCGCGGGAAGCCGGTGACACCCCTGCGAGGCGCTGGCCCCCGCAGGGGTGTCCCCGTGTGTGCCGGCGGTCAGTGCCCGAAGGAGAACCAGTTCACGTTCACGAAGTCGGCCGGCTGGCCGCTCGTGAAGGTGAGATACACGTCGTGCGTGCCGGTCACCGGGGCGATGTTGGCCGGAACCGTCCGCCAGGACTGCCAGCCGCCGGTGTTGGCGAGGGAGAAGCTGCCGATCGGCGCGCTGGTGCGGCTGTCGAGGCGCACCTCCACCAGGCCGCTGACCCCGCTCGGCGCGCCGCTCGCCACCCGCGCCTTGAACTGCGTGGCCGCCGTGGAGCCGAAGTCGACGCCCTTGTAGAGGGCCCAGTCACCGCCTGCCAGATTGCCCAGGTTCTGGCCGCCGCCCGAGTCCGTGGTGCTCTCGGTGGCCACGCCGGACTGGCTGTCGTACGACTCGGCCTGGATCGATCCGTAGGCGTCACGGTTGCCGGACGGCGGCGGAGTGGTGCCGCCGCCGTCGGCCGACAGGACCTGCACGTAGTCCACGACCATCGGCTTTCCGGGCTGGGTGTCGCCGTCGAGGCCGCCGCCGAAGGCGTCGGGGAAGCCGCCGCCCATCGCCACGTTCAGGATCAGGAAGTAGCCGTGGTTGGTGGCGTTGGCCCAGGTCGTCGCGTCGACTTGATTGGCCTTGACCGTGTGGTAGGTGACGTCGTCGACGGAGAAGCGGATCGCCTCGGGGCTGGCCGAGCGGTCCCACTCCATGCTGTACGTGTGGAAGCCGGACTGGCAGGTGCTGCCGGGGCAGGCGGTCGAACCGCCGATGCCCGTCGTCTCGTTGCAGGGTCCGCCGGGGTTGGTGCCGCAGTGCATCGTCGCCCAGACCTTGTTCAGGCCTTGCACGTTCTCCATGATGTCCAGCTCACCGACGCCGGGCCAGTTCTGGTAGTTGCCGCGGTACGGGGCGCCCAGGGCCCAGAACGCCGGCCAGTAGCCCTCGGCCGCGGTGCCGGTGACGTTCGGCATCTGGATGCGCGCCGAGACGCGCAGCTTGCCGCCCGCCGGGGGCTGGAAGTCGGTGCGCTTGGTCTCGATGCGGCCGGACGTCCAGTGGCCCGAGGAGTCGCGCAGCGGGGTGATGCGCAGATTGCCGCTGCCGTCGAGGGAGACGTTGGCCGTGCTGCTGGTCATCGTCTCGACCTCGCCGGTGCCCCAGTTGGCGGGGCCGCCCGGGTACGAAGTCCCCGTGTCGTACTGCCAGTTGGAGGTGTTGACACCGGTGCCCGCGGAGCCGTTGAAGTCGTCGAGGAAGAGCTGGTTCCAGCCCGACGGGGGAGGCGGGGCGGCGGCTCCGGCGGACTGGGTGGTGGCGGTCGTGGCGGCCGCGACCAGTCCGAGGGTGGCGGCCACCGAGGCCAGGGTCCTGCGCAGTACGTGCCGTCCGCGATGGCCACGCGTACGGGTGCGGGTGCGCGTGTGCATGCCGGGTCTCTCGTGCATGGGGGGTGCCTCCAGGGATCGGGTGGGATGCGAGCTGGACAGCCTGCTGCCTGGAACTTTCTGGGAGCGCTCCCAGAGCGGTCTCAATGTGCTCTCGACCGCCCAGTGCGTCAAGAGTTGAAACAGGCGAAGTTCCTTCGTGGCTGGTGAGTTCACCCCATGAAGGCGCGACGAGGCCGCGCGCGGCAGTCGTCGACGTACGGGGATCAGTGCCCGGCGAGCAGCTTCACGAAGACCACGCCCAGGCCGATCGCGGCGTTGAGCGCCGAGGTCACCACGGCGTGCAGGGCCCCGGCACCGGCCCGGCGGCCGCCCACGAAACCCCACAGGGCGAGCGTGAGGACCTCGCTGCCCGCGGCGATCCACAGCGCCGTCGTGAGGTCCACGGCCCCGAGCGCGGACACACCGATCAGCAGCAGCGGCCCGATGGCACTGGTCAGCAGCGGGCTGCTGGTGAACAGCTCGTGCTTGATCTCGTGCAGGGTGGGCCGGCTGCCGTGCACGACCGGGTGGGCCTGCATGTCCGCCACCAGGGTCGCCAGCCACAGGCCGAGCGCGGTGGCCGCCACCGCCACCGTCGCTCCCTTGTGGCTGCTGTGCCCGCCCTGCGCGAGGCCGACCAGGACGGCGAGCAGGGTCAGGGAGGCGTAGATGCGCTCCTTCAGGCGCTCGCCGAGCACCGCGGCGCGGTCGTACGGGGCGGCCTCCGGCGGCGTGCTTTCGCTCATGATCGAACCCTATAGCGGCGGGGCGGAGGGGCCCCGGCGATGCGCCCTGGCGAACGGCCGGTTCAGCGCAGCCCGGCCACGAACTTGCCCAGCCGCTCCAAGCCCTCGCGGAGTTCGCCGGACGACGCCGCGTACGACAGGCGTACGTGGGTGTCCGCCGTGTGGGTCCCGAAGTCGCGGCCCGGGGTGAGGGCGACGTGCGCGTCCCGCAGGGCCCGTTCGCAGAACTCCCAGGAGGTCAGGCCCGTGCCGGCGACGTCGAAGTAGACGTAGAAGGCGCCGTCGGGCGGGACCGGGACCGGCAGGCTGATCCGGCGCAGTCCTTCGAGGACGAGCGCGCGCCGCTCGGTGAACTCGGTGCGGCGCTCCTCGCAGATCGCGAGGGACGCCGGGGTGAAGCACTCCAGGGCGGCCTGCTGGGCGGGGGCCGAGGCACACAGGAAGTAGTTCTGGGCGATCCGCTCCATCGCGGCGACGAGTGGCTCCGGCGCGATGCACCAGCCGAGCCGCCAGCCGGTCATGCCGAAGTACTTCGAGAAGCTGTTGACGACGACGGCGTCGGGGTCGACCGACAGCGCGCTGCGCGGCGGCCTGCCCTGCTCGTCGTGGTCGCCGAGGTCGAGGTAGATCTCGTCGACGAGCCGCCACGCGCCGCGCTCGCGCGCGAACCGGCAGATCGCGTCCAACTCGTCGAGCGGCACGGAGGTCCCGGTCGGGTTCGAGGGCGTGGCGACCATGACGCCCGCCGTCCGGTCCGTCCAGTGCGCGCGCACCGACGCCGCGTCCAGCTGGAAGCGGGTGGCCGCGTCCGTGGGGACGAGGGTGACGTCCGCGCCGAAGCTCTCGACGATCTGCCGGTTGCACGGGTACGAGGGGTCCGCGATGAGCACCTCGTCGCCCTGGTCGACGAGGGCCGCGGTGGCCAGCACCAGTGCCGCGGAGGCACCCGCGGTCACGACGACACGGGCCGGGTCGACCTCCACGCCGTGCCGCTCCATGTAGAAGCGGGCGATGGCCTCCCTGAGCGCGGGCAGTCCAAGGGCCGCCGTGTAGGCCAGCGGCCGCCCGTCCATGGCCTCGCGCATCGCCTCGCGGACGGCAGGCGGCGCCCCGGAGTCCGGCTCGCCGAGGTTGAGCTTGACGACTTGGTGGCCCTCGGCCTCCAGCGCCGCGGCCTGCTTGGCGAACTCCATGGCGTAGAACGGGGCGATGTTCCGCGCCCGCTGCGCGATCTTGATGTCGGGCGTGGACTCGGTCGTGTCGGGCATGGCGCGATCCTATTTCAGCGGGTCGGTGTGCGGTCCAGGTGCCTCCTCAGCGCCTCCAGCAGCGGCGATGCCGCCTCGGCGGCCAGATGACCGCACTCCAGTACCTCCAGGTGACCGCGCTCGACACCGGCCGCGAGTTCCTGGGCGTGGGGGAGCGGTGTCGCCACGTCCCGCGAGCCGCCCACGACGAGCGTCGGCGCGCTGATGTCCGCGAGGCGGTGGCGCAGGTCGTATGCGGCCAGGGCGTCGCAGCAGGCCGCGTAGCCCTCCGTGTCCGTCGCCGCCAGGGCGTCGAGCAGGCGGCGGCCGGTGGACGTGGCGGCGAGGGTCCCGTCGCTGAACCAGCGGTCGGGAGCGGTCGCGAGGAGCGCGGCCGTGCCCTGCTCGCGGACGAGGCGGGCCCGCTCGTGCCAGGGTTCCGGCGGCCCGAAGTGTGACGAGGAGCAGACCAGGGCCAGGGACGCGATCCGGTCCGGGTGGTGCGCGGCGAGGTGTGCCCCGACGGCGCCGCCCAGGGAGATCCCCGCGTAGTGGAAGCGGTCCAGGCCGAGGCGGTCCGCCAGGGAGACGACCAGGGCCGCCAGGTCGGCGACCGTGGTGGCGCCCGCCTTCGTGTTCGGCAGGAGCCCGGTGGCGGACCCGCCGTGACCCGGCAGGTCGTAGGCGATCGTCCTGAAGTCCCGCGCCAGGCCCGGGATCTGCTGGTCCCAGACCCTTGTGGACGTGCCCAGGGACGGGCCCAGGAGCAGCGGCGGCCCGTCCGCCGGGCCGCTCACCACGTGATGAGGCAGTGCCGTCACACCGGGTCCCCGGCCGCGAGGTCGGACGGGTGCTGCGCGAGTGGTGTCACCTCGATGGACATGAAGGGGAACAGTGGCAGGTTCCACAGGATCTTGTGCAGCGCCTCGTTGTCGGCGACGTCGAAGACGCTGAGGTTGGAGTACTGGCCGACACACCGCCAGATGTGCGCCCACTCACCGGACTTCTGCAGTTCGTGGCAGTAGGCCTTCTCCCGGGCCACCAGGTCGGCGCGCTCGTCCGGAGCGAGGTCGCGCGGGATGTCGACGTCCATGCGTACAGCGAACAGCACCGTGCATCACACCTTGTCGAGAACGAAGTCGTACGTCACCTCGCGGCCGCCGCCCGTGGCACGGGGCGTCGGGTCGAGGATCAGCTCGGGCTTGACGGCGGAGGCGATGTCGTCGGCCACGTGCTCGCCGCCGTTGAAGTACAGCTGGGTGGTGACGAGTTGATGGCCGGGCGCCGACACCTTGAGGTGCAGATGGGCGGGGCGCCAGGCGTGCCAGCCCGCGGCCGAGATGAGCCTTCCGCAGGAGCCGTCGGTCGGGATCTGGTACGGGGCCGGCTGCACCGTGTGGATCCTGAAGTGGCCCTGGTCGTCGGCGACGACCGTGCCGCGCAGGTTCCACTCCGGCAGGCCGGGCGCGTACTGGGAGTAGAAGCCGTCGTCGTCGGCGTGCCACATCTCGACGGTGGCGCCGGCCAGCGGGGTGCCGTCGACGGCGCGCACCTGGCCCTGGAACAGCAGCGGTGTGCCGCCCTCGTCCGCGCGCATCGGCAGCGTGGCGTCGGCGGTCAGTTCGGGCGCGTCCGGAACGTAGTACGGGCCCTCGATGGTGCCCTTGCTGCCCTCGCGGTTCTCGTTCGCGACCTCCTCGACGACGTGCTCGACCCACACGTCGAGGAAGAGCGGCCACTCGCCGTCCTCGCCGACCTGGATCAGCCACGCCTTGAGGGCGTCGTACTCGGCGTAGCTCACCTTGTGGCGGCGGATGATGTCGTGGGTGGCGGCGAGGAGTTCGGAGACCAGGGTGTTCACCCGCGCCGTGTTGGCGGCGGGTGTGTCGGTGCGCTGCTTGCTGCGGAACTGCTCGGTGGCCGCGTTGCCCGACGCGGAGGCCGTGGCCTGCTCGGTGGCGGTGTCCGTCATGGTGTGTCCCGTCCTTGATGGGGTGATGGTGTGCATCAGGTGTCCTGGCGGTAGCGGGCCAGCTTCTCGGGGTCGATGTCGATCCCGAGGCCCGCGCCCTCGCGGACGCGCAGCGTGCCGTCCGCGATCGTGAGCGGCTCGGTGAGCAGGTCGTCGGACATGTCCAGGAAGTTGGAGAGTTCGCCCGCGTGCAGCGAGGAGGAGCGGTGCGCGGCGCCGAAGGCGACCGAGCACAACGTGCCGATCTGGCCGTCGATCTGATTGCCCATCACGACTTCGACGCCCAGGCCCTCGCACTGGTGCAGCACCCGCTGGGAGGCGGTGAAGCCGGTGCGGGCGGTCTTGATGCTGATGGCGGTCGCCGAGCCGCCGAGCAGCTCGCGGGTGACCTCGGCGGCCCGGGTCGCGCTCTCGTCCGCGATGAACGGGATCGGGCTCTGCGCGACCAGCCAGCGCCGCCCGAGCACGTCGTCGGCGGGGCACAGCTCCTCCGCGAACGTCAGGTCCAGGTCGGCCATCTCCCGCAGGGCGCGCGCAGCGTCGGAGGCCGACCAGCCGCGGTTCCCGTCGACGTACAGCTCCACGTCGGGGCCGAGGGCCGCGCGCAGCGCCCGGCAGGCGGCGACGTCCTCGGTGTACGGGTTGCGGCCCACCTTCACCTTGAACGTCGTGATGCCGTACGTGTCCCGGACCCGCTCTGCCTCCGCGACCATGGCCTCGGCCGGGGCGAAGCCCACCATGTGGCTGACGCGCATCCGGTCGCCGAAGCCGCCGAGAAGACCGGACACCGGCAGCCCCGCGCTCTGGCCGAGCAGGTCCCACAGGGCCATGTCGACGGCGGCCTTGGCGGCCGGATTGCCGACGGTCCGGTCCAGGCGCGCGTGCGCCAACTCCCGTTCGAGGACGGTGAGTCCCAGGAGCTGCGGCGCGAAGATCTTGTCGATCACCGCGACGATCGACTCCTGCGTCTCGCCGTACGTGTAGGGGCGGGGCGGCGCCTCGGCCGTTCCCACCAGGCCCTCGTCGGTGTGCACCCGGACCAGGACATGGTCGGCGGTGTGCACCTCGCCGCTCGCGAACCGCAGCGGCTTGACGTAGGGGATGGCGAAGGGAATCGCCTCCACCTTGACGATCTTCATGGCATTCCCTCGGTCCTCATGGTGTTGCCTCGGTCTCTGTCGCGAACAGGTCGTGCCGCTCCAGTACGTCGAGCAGCTGCCGGATCAGCGGTGTCTCGTCCTCGCGGCGCCAGGCCAGGGCCAGCGGCACCGTCAGGGCGTCCTCGACGGTCCTGCACACCACGCCCTCGCGGGGCGCGGAGCGCACGGAGTCGGGCAGCACCGCCACGCCGAGGCCCGCCGCGACCAGGGCCAGGGCGGCCGAGGTCTCGGTCACCTCGTAGGCGCGGTGCGGATAGAAGCCGGAGTTCAGGCAGCTGCGGACGACGGCGTCGTTGACGACGGAGCCGAGCGTGGCGCCGTACATGACGAAGTCCTCGTGGCGCAGCTGCTCGACGCGGACGGTCGTGGCGTCGGCCAGCCAGTGGCCCTCCGGGACGGCCGCGACGAGCGGCTCCTCGGCGATCAGCCGGTGCGCGATGCCCTCCTGGCGGATGGGCGGGCGCAGCACTCCGACGTCGAGGCGCCGCTCGTCGAGTCCGTGCTCCTGCGCGGGCGTCAGCATCTCCGTGTGCACCTCCATCCGTACGTGCGGCATCTCCTGCTTCACCAGGCGGGCCAGGGTGGGCAGTTGGCGGTACGAGGCGGATCCGGTCAGGCCGACCCGGAGCACCCCCTCGACGCCCGAGGCGAACCGGCCCACGCGGGCCACCGCCTCGTCGACGGACGCGAGGATGCGCTCCACGTCGGTGCGGAACACCTCGCCGGCGCCGGTCAGGGACACCTGCCGGGTGGTGCGGGTGAACAGCTCCACGCCCAGCTCCGTCTCCAGGCGACGGATCGCCTGGGAGAGCGGCGGCTGGGCCATGTGCAGCGCCTGCGCGGCCCTGCCGAAGTGGCGTGTCCCGGCGACCGCCGCGAAGTACCTCAGGTGCCTCAATTCCATCCGGCTGCCCCTTTGTTGCGTCTCGGTGGGGCCCTCGACGTGCCTCAGCGTAGGCAGCGGGCCCCATACCCCACAAATATCCACTTGCAGGCTATTGAGACTCCGGCGATATCAATACCCCCCTGGGTCAACCCTGGGGGAATGTCCGGGGCCGACTCTTCACCCGGCTGTCATCGTGCTGAAAAGCAGTCGCAACACGGCCGCCGACCAGGCAGGCCAGGTCGAGGCGAAGGGACGGGAACATGGCGGAGGGCAGCACCACAGGGCGCGCGCGGACCATCCTCGCGGACGCCCTGGAGGAGGACCCGGAGCGCGGGGTCCACCGCGTCAGGCGCAGCGTCTTCACCGACGAGGAACTGTTCGAGCTCGAGATGAAGCACATCTTCGAGGGGAACTGGGTGTATCTGGCGCACGAGAGCCAGATCCCGGAGATCGGGGACTACTTCACCACGTACATCGGGCGCCAACCCGTCGTCATTTCCCGTGACAAACAAGGCGAGTTGCACTGCCTGATCAACGCGTGCAGCCACCGCGGCGCCATGCTGTGCCGAAAGAAGACGGACAACAGGACCACGTTCACCTGCCCGTTCCACGGCTGGACGTTCAACAACACCGGCAAGCTCCTGAAGGTGAAGGACCCGCGCGAGGCCGGCTACCCCGAGCAGTTCAACACGGACGGCTCGCACAACCTGAAGAAGGTGGCCCGCTTCGAGAGCTACCGCGGCTTCCTCTTCGGCAGCCTGAACGCGGACGTCAAGCCGCTGACCGAGCACCTCGGGGACGCCGCCGTCGTCATCGACATGGTCGTCGACCAGTCGCCCGAGGGCCTGGAGGTGCTGCGCGGCTCCTCCACGTACTCCTACGACGGCAACTGGAAGCTGCAGGCGGAGAACGGGGCCGACGGCTACCACGTCTCCGCCACGCACTGGAACTACGCCGCCACGCAGGCCCGCCGCACCTCCGGCGAGTCGGAGAACGACACCCGGACGATGGACGCCGGCGGCTGGGCCAAGCAGCGCGGCGGCTTCTACTCCTTCGAGCACGGCCATCTGCTGCTGTGGACGCAGTGGCTCGACCCGGCGAACCGGCCGCTGTACGAGCGGCGCGAGGAGCTCGCCGCGCAGGTGGGCGAGGAGCGGGCCGACTGGATGATCGGTGTCTCCCGCAATCTGTGCCTGTACCCGAACGTGTACCTGATGGACCAGTTCAGCTCCCAGATCCGGCACTTCAGGCCCATCTCCGTCGACCAGACGGAAGTCACCATCTACTGCATCGCCCCCAAGGGTGAACCGGCCGAGCAGCGGGCCCAGCGCATCCGCCAGTACGAGGACTTCTTCAACGCCACCGGCATGGCCACCCCCGACGACCTGGAGGAGTTCCGCTCCTGCCAGAAGACGTACCTGGCCGGATCCATGCCGTGGAACGACCTCAGTCGCGGCGCCGTGCACCAGATCGAGGGCCCCGACGAGGAGGCCAAGAAGATCGGCATCAACCCGATCGCCAGTGGTGTGCGCACCGAGGACGAAGGGCTCTACCCGATCCAGCACCGCTACTGGGCCGACACCCTGACCGCCGCGCTCGACCTGGAGGACGCCAAGTGACCACCGCAGTCGAGAAGTTCACACTGGAGGACATCCGGCAGTTCCTGTACCGGGAGGCGAGGTACCTCGACGACCGCGAGTTCGAGAAGTGGCTCGACTGCTACCGCGCCGACGCCGAGTTCTGGATGCCGGCCTGGGCGGACGACGACGAGCTCACGTGCGACCCGCAGACCGAGATCTCCCTCGTCTACTACCCGACCAGGGCGGGCCTGGAGGACCGCGTCTTCCGCATCCGCACCGACCGCTCCAGCGCGACGAGCCTGCCCGAGCCCCGCACCGGCCACAACATCTCCAACGTCGAGGTCACGGCCCGCGAGGGCGACCTCGTGGACGTGCGGTTCAACTGGTTCACGCTCTACTACCGCTACCAGAGCACCGACACGTACTTCGGCACCTCGCACTACACCCTCGACGTGTCCGGGCCCGAGCCGCTCATCGCCCGCAAGAAGGTCGTCCTGAAGAACGACTTCGTGCACCACGTCGTCGACATCTACCACGTCTGATCCCCCCGCCCGCGCCGTCGAAATGAGCCGCCACATGTCCTTCCAGGTCGCCCTGAACTTCGAGGACGGCATCACCCGATTCATCGAGTGCCGCCCCGACGAGACCGTCGCCGAGGCCTCCTACAAGGCCCGCATCAACATCCCGCTCGACTGCCGCGACGGCGCCTGCGGAACCTGCAAGTCGCTCTGCGAGTCCGGGGGTTACGACGGCGGCGACTACATCGACGAGGCCCTCACCGACGACGAGGCCGCCGCCGGGTACTGCCTGCCCTGCCAGATGACACCGCAGAGCGACCTCGTGCTGAGCGTCCCCGCCTCCTCGGCCGCCGCCAAGACCGGGGCGGCCACCCACGCAGCCACCCTCGCCGACATCAAGCGGCACTCCGCCACCACCGTCGAGTTCACCCTCGACGTCGACGACCGCGACGCCCTGGACTTCCTGCCCGGCCAGTACGTGAACATCGCCGTGCCCGGCACCGACCAGACCCGCTCGTACTCCTTCAGCTCGGGGCCGAACCAGCGGCAGCTGTCCTTCCTGGTCCGCGTCGTCGACGGCGGCGCCATGTCCGGCTACCTCGCCGAGCGCGCCCGGATCGGCGACCGCCTCGAATTCACCGGCCCCATGGGCAGCTTCTACCTGCGCGAACAGTCCCGCCCCGCCCTGCTGCTCGCCGGCGGCACCGGACTCGCGCCGCTCCTGTCGATGCTGGAACGCCTCGCCCAGCAGCCGACGGGACAGCCCGTGCACCTGCTCTACGGCGTCACCACCGACGAGGACCTCGTCCACCTGGACACCCTGGAGGACTACGCCGAGGTGATCCCCGGACTCACCTTCGACCACTGCGTCGCCGACGCCGCCTCCACCGCCCGCAACAAGGGCTTCGTGACCGGCCTGATGGACGCGGCGACCCTGCACGACGGCGCCGCCGACGTGTACCTGTGCGGACCGCCCGCCATGGTCGAGGCCGTCCGCGGACACATCGACGCCCTCGGCGTGACCCCGGCGAGCTTCCACTACGAGAAGTTCACCCCGGCCACCGCCCGAGTCGCCGCGGAGGCCGCCGCGTGAGCGTCCGCACCGTGCACGTCGACCGGTTCGCGGGGAAGCGGGCCGTGGTCACCGGGGCCGGGCAGGGCATCGGCCTCGCCGTGGCCCGCCGCCTCGTCGCCGAGGGTGCGGACGTCGTCCTCGTCGACCGCGCCGACACCGTCCGCGAGGCCGCCGACGAGCTGAAGGCGCACGCCGTCCGCGCCGATCTGGAGAGCTACGAGGGCGCGCACGCCGCCCTGACGGAGGCGGAGCAACTCCTCGGCACCATCGACGTGTTGGTGAACAACGTCGGCGGCGCGATCAACTTCAAACCGTTCACCGAGTTCACCGCCCCCGAGATCCAGGCGGAGATCACCCGCTCCCTGATGACGACGCTGTACTCCTGCCGCGCCGCCCTGCCCGGAATGAAGGACCAGGGGCACGGTGTCATCGTGAACGTCTCGTCGGCCGCCACCCGGGGCATCCACCGCATCCCGTACTCCGCGGCCAAGGGTGGCATCAACGCCCTCACCGCCTCGCTCGCCCTGGAGTACGCCGAGGCCGGCATCCGCGTCGTGGCCACCGCGCCCGGCGGCACCGACGCCCCGCCGCGCCGGGTCCCGCGCGGCACACCACCACAGCACACCGAGCAGGAGAAGGCCTGGTTCCGGGCACACATCGACCAGACCCTCGCGCACAGCCCGCTGGGGCGCTACGGCACCCTCGACGAGCAGGCCGCCGCCATCTGCTTCCTCGCCTCCGACGAGGCCTCGTACATCACCGGCAGTGTCCTGCCGGTCGCGGGCGGCGACCTTGGCTGACCGAGGCCCCCTGCTAGCGTGCTGGACCATGGACGGGCGCCCTGAACAGCGGCGCGACCTCGTCGGACGCACCGCCGAGGCCGCGGTACTGACCCGAGCGCTGAGCGCGGCGCGTGCCGGCCGGCCCGGGCTGCTGCTCGTCGAGGGGCCTGCGGGCATCGGCAAGACCGCCCTGGTCCGGCACGCGCTGCACGACCTCCGCACAGCGGACGTCCACGTGGTGACCGTCTCCGGTGTCCCGTGGGAGTGCGAGGTGCCGTTCGGCCTCGCCCGCCAGCTCGCCCTGGCGCTCGGGGCCGCCCTGCCCGACACCGGCGCGGTCCTGGAGGTGGCGGAACACCTGCGCAGGCAGTGGGCGGCCCGGCAGGAGCGCGAGCCGGTCGTCGTGGTCGTCGACGACGCGCACTGGGCCGACGTGGAGAGCCTGCGCGCGGTCGGCTCCGCGCTGCGCGGGATGTCCGACGAGCGGGTCCTGGTCGTGCTCCTCGCACGGGACCGCCCCGACGAGCTGGGTCCGGAGCCGGAGGCACCGGCCGCCGCCCTGCTGCGCACCCGCGCGTTCCTCGACGGCTGCGAAGGAGCCGCCCTCCGGCTCGGCCCGCTCGACCCCCACGACGCCCGCGCCCTCGCCCGCGACCACCACGGCCTCACCCTGGAACTCCCGGCCGCCCGGCACCTGTGCGAGCGCACCCGCGGAAACCCCCGGCACATCTCCCGGCTCCTCGCCGAACTGCCCCGCGACACCTGGCGCGACTGGCGCCCCGAACTCCCCGCGCCCGCCCGCAGCGCCGACGCCGTGCGCCACCGCATCGAGCGGTGCGGTCCTGCCGCCCGCCGCCTCGTCGAGGCCTGCGCCGTGCTCGGCGACGAGGCGTCCCTGACCGAGGCGGCGGCGCTCGCCGCGCTGACCGGCGACCCGCTGCCCGCCGTCGACGAGGCCCGCGCCGCCGGGCTGCTCACCGCCGCGGTCGACCCCGGACGGGCCCAACTCGCCTTCTCCCACCCCCTCGTACGGGCCGCCGTCCTCACCGGCATCGGCCTGACCGACCGGGCCGCCCTGCACCGGCAGGCCGCCGACCTCGTCCAGGACACCGGCCGCGCCCTGCTGCACAAGGTCTCCGCCCTCGCCGCCCCCGACGAGGCCCTCGCCGACGAACTCGACCGGTACGCCACGCAGCGGGCCAGCGCGGGGGAGTGGTCGGCGGTGGCCGACACCCTCGTACGGGCCGGTCGGCTCAGCACCGGGCGGGCGAGCCGCGAGGACCGGCTGCTGCGCGCCGTCGACGCCATGATCGGGGCGGGCGACATCCCGCAGGCCGCCATGTTCGCCCCGGAGCTGGAGAGCTTCCCGGCGAGCGCCCTGCGCGACACCGTGCTCGCCTACCTCGCCATCATGCGCGGCCGGCCCGCCGAGGCCGAGACACTCCTGGACGCCGCCGAGGCGCACTGCGACGCCACGCGCAGGCCGGAGCTGATGGCGAGGATCAGCCAACGGCGCGTGCTGCACGCCCTCGCCCGCTGGGACGGCGACCAGCTCGTCACCTGGGCCCGGCGCGCCGTCGGCCTGGCGCAGGCGGACGACCCCTCCGGCATCGAGTCGGAAGCCGTGCTCGGCCTCGGACTCGCGATGACCGGTCGGCACACCGAGGCCGCTGCCGCCTACGCGGAGGCCGCCGCGGGCCACCCGGCGGGCGCCCAGCCGCAGCGCTTCCAACTGGGCCTGGGCTGGGTCGACTTCGCCACCGACGCCCCCGAGTCCGCCCGCCGCAGACTGGAGGCCGCCGTCCCCACCGGCTACCGGATGGGCTCGACCCGCATCTCCCTGTGGGCGCAGGGCTGGCTGGCCCGCACCCAGTTCGCCCTCGGCGCCTGGACGGAGGCCCTGGAGACGGCGCAACGCGCGGCCGAACGGCTCGGCGTCGTCCGCATCGAAATCGTCCGCCCGCTGGTGCACTGGACCGCCGCCCAGATCCACGCCCTGCGCGGCGACGCGGCGGCCGCCGACCACCATGTCGCCGCGGCCCAGGCCGACATCCACCCGTACGCCTGCATGCTGGTGCCCTCGTGCCTGGCCCGCGCCCAGGTCGCGGAGTCGCGCGGCGAGTACGAGCGCGTCGTCGAGGCCCTGACCCCGCTCGTCCAGCTCGACCCCCGCGGCTCCGTCGACGAACCCGGCTTCTGGCCCTGGCCCGACGTCTACGCCAACGCGCTGGTGATGACGGGCCGCCTCGACGAGGCCGACGGCTTCCTGCGCCCGCACGAGCAGTGCGCCGACGCGCGCGGGCAGCGGTCGGCGCAGGCCCGGCTCGCCATCGCGCGCGGCCGGCTGACGGCGGCGCGCGGCGACGTGGATGCCGCCCGCGGCCAGTTCGACGGGGCGCTCGCACGGCTCGACGGGCTGCCGCTGCCGTACGACCGGGCCCGTGTGAACTTCGCGTACGGCCAGACCCTGCGCCGGGTCGGCAAGCGCCGCGAGGCCGACACCGTCCTGCGGAACGCGCGGGACGCCTACGCCACGCTGGGCGCCCGCACCTATGTCGAGCGGTGCGAGCGCGAACTCCAGGCGGGCGGCCTGCAGTCCGGGAGGGCCGAGGCGGGCCTGGCCCGGCTCACACCGCAGGAGCGGGCCGTGGCGAAGGTGGTCGCGGCCGGAGCCACCAACCAGCAGGCGGCGCTGGAACTGTTCATCTCGGTCAAGACGGTCCAGTACCACCTGACACACGTCTACTCCAAGCTCGGCATCCGCTCACGCAGCGAACTGGCCGCGCGCTTCCGGGAGTCGGCCGGGAGCGGCGATCGCGCCTAAGGGAAGCCGGCCCCGGCCTCACTCGTACATCACGTACGACGGGCGCGGGCGCAGGCCGAGGACCTGGTCGGGGGTCATCATGTCGGTGCCGCCCTCCGTGTCCTCCTCGAGGAACAGCTTGAAGCCGGTGTGGAGCCGGTCGGGCATCCGGTCGACCAGGCGGTCCCAGGTGTGACGCTTGAGCTGGGGGCTGCCTATGCCGTCGGCGCTCTTGACGACGGCGACGCCCTCGGGGACGTCGAGGGCCCCTTCGTCGTGGACGACCGACTCGGCGACCTGGTGGTAGACGAAGGCCTTCTCCGGCAGGTCGTGGTCGTCCACGAGCGAGGCGAGGTGGTCGGCGATGCGGGTGAGTTCGGGGCCGCTGGTGTGTCCGTAGGTGTCGCCGGGGATCTGGCCGGGATCCATCTCCCACTCGGGGTCGAGGGCGATGCCCACGTCCGGGTGGGCGAGCCACTTGTCCAGGGCCTTCACCTCGTCGAGGGCGTCCGCGCGGCCGGGCTGGATGTTGAGGAGCAGCAGCGCCTTGTGGCGGCGCGCGGTCTCGTGGAAGGTGCGGATCGTCGCGTCGGGCGTGCGGGTGCGGTACGTGCCGTCGGGGCCCGCTCCCGGGTTGGCGACGGTGGCGAGCAGCTCCAGGACGGGCAGTACGCGGCGGCCTTCGGCGTACGCGCGCCCGCGCCGTTCCAGCTCCTTGACCCGGTCGTCCAGGTCGCCCGTGCCGAGCCGGCCGAGCGCCGTCGCGCCCGGCAGTCCGCAGTAGCCGACGAGCCGGTGCTCGGGGAACAACCGGCGCCCGCCGCGCGGCAGTTCGGGGCGCTTGCGGGTGGGGCTCGGCGAGGGGGAGCGGGAGGACTCCGAGGGGCGGCGCGCGGCCCGCTCGGTGCCGGCCGGCCGGTCGTCGGCCCCGGACGTGCCGCATCCGGCGACGAGCGCGGCGGCGGACGTGACCCCGGCGGCGAGCAGTGCCCGCCGCCGCGAACCACCCGTTCCGGGGTCCGTGTCGTCGTCGTGGCCGGCGCTGTGACCGACTGTCCGCATCTGGCCTCCCCACGCAGTGATCATCGTCCGTGGGGTGCCTTGCCGACGTGTGCGGGGCGAAACGTGCGCCGGGGGCGGAGGCGGTGCTGATCAGCCACGCGGCTGTGGGGCTGCGCTACGCCGACGCCTCGCGCGGGCGCAGCGCGTCCACCACCAGGTCGAGCAGCGGGCGCACGCGGTCCCCGCGCTCGCCCGCCGTCGTGGACAGGAACACGCCGAGCAGCATGGTGATCACGTCGTCGGCCGGTACGTCGCCGCGCAGTGTGCCCGTGCGCGCCCCGGCGTCGAGGAAGGCGGCGACCGACGCGGTCAGCCGCTCCCGGGTGTTCGCCGTGACGCCGCGCCCGGAGGCCGGGGCGAGGGTGAGGCTGCCGGCCATCGCGCGCTTGGCCGTGACGAGGTCCGCGTACCGGTCCATCCAGGCGCGCAGCGCCTCGTGCGGCGGCAGCTCGCCGAGCAGGGGCTCGACGGCGGAGGTCACGGCGTCCAGTTCGGCGGAGTAGACGGCCTCGACGAGGGCCTCGCGGGTGGGGAAGTGCCGGTAGAGGGTGCCGATGCCGACGCCCGCCTCGCGGGCGATCGCCTCCAGGGCCACCGTCGTGTCGTCCCGGGTGAAGGCGGTGCGGGCGGCGGCGAGGAGTCGCTCACGGTTGCGGCGCGCGTCCGCGCGGGCGGGGCGGTCGGCCTGGCCCGCGCCGGGGTTCGGACTCTGGTCGGATGGGGACGCAGGCAAAGCGGAGGCTCCTCCGGTTGTGCTACCTTCGGTGTAACGGAGGTTCCTCCGTTTCCTCTATCTTCGCACGAGGTGGCATTCCCATGACCTCTTCCGCGTCTTCTTCTGCTTCTTCCTCCACCGCAGTCACCGCGAACGGCGCCCCGCGCCCCGGCGGCGCCGGCCGGCTGCTCGGCCGGGACGTCTCACGCGTCGGATTCGGCGCGATGCAGCTGCCCCGCCTCGACCCGGACCGCGCCACAGCCGTCGCGCTGCTGCGCCGTGCCGTCGAGCTGGGTGTCGACCACATCGACACCGCCCAGTTCTACGGCGACGGCTTCTCCAACGAGATCATCCGCGAGGCGCTGCGCCCCGAGGACGACGTCCTCGTCGTCAGCAAAGTCGGCGCCACCCCCGACTCCGGTGGCCCGCTGCCGCTGCGCCTCGCCCAGCGGCCCGAGGAACTGCGGGCCGGCGTCGAGGACAACCTCAAGAGCCTCGGCGTCGACCAGGTCCCGCTGGTCAACCTGCGCCGTGCCGAGACGGGACCCGGGCTGCGGGCCGAGGGCGACCAGGTCGTCGACATCGACGACCAGCTCGCCGTCATGACCGCCCTGCGCGACGAGGGCAAGATCGGCGCCATCGGGCTCAGCAACGTGGGCCTCGACGAACTGCGCCGGGGCCTGCCCGCCGGGATCGCCTGCGTACAGAACGCGTACAGCCTCGTCGCCCGCGACGACGAGGAGCTGCTGGACCTCTGCCGCGCCGAGGGCATCGCCTGGGTGCCCTACTTCCCGCTGGGCAGCGCCTTCCCCGGCATGCCCAAGGTCACCGACGAGCCCGCCGTCGCCGCGGCCGCAGAGGCGCTGGGCGCGAGCCCGGCCCAGGTCGGCCTCGCCTGGCTGCTGCACCACGCACCGAACGTCCTCCTGATCCCGGGCACCGCCAACGCCGACCACCTCGCGGCGAACGTCGCGGCGGGTGCGCTCGCCCTCGACGCGGCGACGCTGGCGGAGCTGGACGCGGTGCCGACGCGGGTGGGCGACATCCACATCGAGGACCACGAGTGAGGAACGCGCGGCGGTCCTGACCGCCGCCGCACGGCGGGGCGCGCACGGACGCCCCGCCGTGCGAAGGGCCGCCCGTCGGGTCAGTCTGGACAGTGGGGACACCCAGTCAGGACGCAGCACCGACGAAGGAGCGCACACATGGCGGGCCACGTGCTGGTCGGGGCCGACGGCTCGGAGTCGAGCCTGGAGGCGGTCGCGGTCGCCGCGCACGAGGCGCGGCAACGCGGGCTCGGCGTGCGCATCGTGAACGCGTTCACCTGGCCGATGCTGAAGATCCGGCACGGCTCGACGTCCGCGGAGACCGCCGAGCCGGCCATGCGCCGCCGGGCCGAGGAGGTCGTGGCCGAGGCGGTCGAGCGGGTCAGGGCCGAGGAGCCGGGCCTCGCCCCGGTCGAGGGCGAGGTCGTCACGGGCGAGGCGCTCACCGTCCTGGCCACCCGTTCGCGCGACGCCGCCCTGGTCGTCGTCGGCAGCCGCGGCCTGGGCGCCTTCTCCGGCCTGCTGATCGGCTCGGTCGCCGTGCACCTCGCCGCGCACGCGTACTGCCCAGTCCTCGTCGTACGCGGCCGGGAGCGGCCCGAGGGCCCCGTGGCGGTCGCCGTCGACGGCTCGGACGCCGCGAAGACGGCCGTCGAGGAGGCCTTCGACGATGCCGCGCGCCGCGGGAGCGGCCTGCTGGCCGTGCACGTGTGGAACACCTGGAGCGGCACGGGACCCGCGGGGCCCGGCGGCCCCGCCCCGCTCTGGTTCGACACGGACAAGCTCCGCGAGGACAGCGAGGCGACCCTGTCCGGGGCGCTGGCCGCCGGCCGGGGCCGCCACCCCGACGTCGAGGTAGAGGCGCGGTCGGTGCACGGCCGGGTGCGCCCGAGCCTGATCGAGACGTCGCGGGAGGCGAGCCTCCTCGTGGTCGGCGCGCGCGGCCGGGGCGGCTTCCAGGGGTTGCTGCTCGGCTCGGTCAGCCAGGCACTGCTGCACCACGCGGAGTGCCCGGTCCTCGTCACGCGCCGCTGACGCGCCGGCAGGGGCAGCGGTGGCCCCCTCGGTGAACACCCCTGGCGTCCCCCGGAATTGATCACGGGTCTGGACAGGCCCGCACCCATCCTCGTAGCTTAACGATTGTTCAATGCGGGGTGGGTGAGGCCGAGCCGTGCCGGGCGGAGCGGTCGTCGGTCGCTCCGTCGCAGCGTACGCAGTCCGCGACCCACTCCGGGAGCCACGCCATGACCGACGCCGTGCTCAGCGAATTCCGCGCCGACGGGATCACCGTCATCACGCTCAACCGGCCCGAGGCCCGCAACGCGGTCAACCGGGTCGTCGCCGAAGGCGTGGCCGCCGCGCTCGACGAACTCGACCGCAGGGACGACCAGGTGGTCGGCGTCATCACCGGCGCGGGCGGCAGCTTCTGCTCCGGGATGGACCTCAAGGCGTTCCTCAAGGGCGAGACCCCGACCGTCGAGGGGCGCGGCCTCGCCGGCATCACCGAGGCGCCGCCCCGCAAGCCGGTCATCGCCGCCGTCGAGGGATACGCCCTGGCCGGAGGCTGCGAGATCGCGCTCGCCTGCGACATGGTCGTAGCGGCCCGCGACGCCAGGTTCGGGATACCCGAGGTCAAGCGCGGGCTCGTCGCCGCGGCGGGCGGGCTGCTGCGGCTGCCGCGGCGCATCCCGTACTCCGTCGCCCTGGAGATCGCCCTGACCGGCGACTTCCTCGACGCCGAGCGCGCCCACACCTACGGCCTCGTCAACCGGGTCACCGAACCCGGCGCCGCCCTCGACGGCGCCCTCGAACTCGCCCGTGCCATCGCCGCCAACGGCCCGCTCGCCGTCCGCGCCACCAAGGAGATCGTCGCGAACGCGCCGAACTGGTCGGCGGACGAGGAGTGGCAGCGCATGCGGGAGCTCGCGGCCCCCGTGATGCAGTCCGAGGACGCGCGGGAAGGCGCCCGCGCCTTCGCCGAGAAGCGCGCCCCGCGCTGGACCGGCCGGTGAGCGCCGGACCGCTCGCCGGAATACGGGTCGTCGAACTGGGCGGCATCGGACCCGCCCCGTTCTGCGGGATGCTGCTCGCCGACCTCGGCGCCGAGGTCATCCGGGTCGAGCGCCCCGCCGAAGCGGGCAAGGACAGCCCGCACCCCGTCATCCTGCGCGGGCGCAGCTCGGTCGCCGTGAACCTCAAGGACGCCGAAGGCGCCGCCGTCGTACGGGAGTTGATCGCGCGCTCCGACGCCGTCATCGAGGGCTTCCGGCCCGGCGTCGCCGAACGACTCGGCCTCGGCCCCGACGTCCTGCTCGCCGCGAACCCGAAACTGGTGTACGGGCGGATGACCGGCTGGGGCCAGGACGGTCCGCTCGCCCAGGAGCCGGGACACGACATCAACTACATTGCCGTGGCCGGGGCGTTGCACGCCATGGGCCCCGCGGACGGGGATCCCGTGCCGCCGCTCAACCTGGTGGGCGACTTCGGCGGGGGCGGCATGCTGCTCGCGCTCGGCCTCGTCAGCGCGCTGCTGCACGCCCGCGCCGGCGGCGAGGGGCAGGTCGTCGACGCCGCCATGACCGACGGCACCGCGCTGCTGCTCGCCATGACCTACGGGTTCCTGGCCAAGGGGGGCTGGGAGGACCGGCGCGGCGTGAACATGCTCGACGGCGGCGCCCCCTTCTATGCCGTGTACCGGTGCGCCGACGACCGGCACGTCGCCGTCGGCGCCATCGAGCCGCAGTTCTACGCGGCGCTGCTGCGCGTGCTCGATCTCGAAGGCGACGAGCGGTTCGCGCGCCAGCACGACCGCGCCAACTGGGCGCCGATGAAGGATGAATTGGCGCGTCTCTTCGCCACGCGCACCCGCGACGAGTGGGCCCGCGCCTTCGAAGGACAGGGCGCCTGCGTGTCCCCGGTCCTGTCGCTGAACGAGGCGCCCGAACACCCCCACAACAGTGCCCGCTCGACCTACCGGCGCGGCCCCCACGGCGGCCCCGAACCCTCGCCCGCGCCGCGCTTCACCACCACACCGCCCGGCGAGCCCGCACCCGCCCCGTGTGTCGGCGCCGACACCACGCGGGTGCTCACCACGCTGGCCGGGCTCGCCCCCGACGACATCGACACACTCCGCGAGAAGGGAATCGTCGGTTGACGACGCGCTACGTGCCCCCGGGCATGCCCCAGAGTCTCGACTACCCCGACGCCGCCGTCGGCGACCTGCTCGCCGGAACCGCCCACCGCCACCCCGACCGCACCGCCCTGCGCGACGGCGAACTCGCCCTCACCTATGGGGAGTTGTACGACACCGCGCTGCGGCTGGCCGCCGGGCTGCGCGCACGGGGCATCAGCAAGGGCGACGCGGTCGCGCTGCACCAGCCCAACTCGGCCTGGTTCACGGTCTCGTACTACGCCATCCTGCTGGCGGGCGCGGTCGTCGTCCCCCTCAACCCGGCGCTGCCGCCAGCTGCGTTGCGCGACCAGCTCGACGAGGCGCGCGCCGTCGCCGCGCTCAGTCACCCGGCGACCGCGCCCGCCCTCGCCAAGGCCGCGGCACCGGGCGTCCGCCTGACCGCCCTCGTCCCGGCGACGGCCACCGCGCCCGCCCCCGACGGCGCCGCCGAACCCGGCGGCGTACCGATCGAGGAACTGCTGGCGGCCGAACCGGGGGAGCGGGCGGACGTCAGCGGGGCCGATCTGGCGCACCTGGCCTTCACCGGAGGCACCACAGGGCGCTCCAAGGCGGTCCGCGTACTGCACCGCAACGTCCTGGCCAACGCCCTGCAGATGGCCTGCTGGCGCGGCGCCGCCGTCCCCGTCACCGACGACGAAGGCCGGGTGGCGCTCGAATCCGTGCCCGCCGCCCGCACCGCGCACACGATGGACCTGGGCGCGACCACCGCCGTGGCGCTCGCCCCGCTCTTCCACGCCATGGGCCTGGTCGGCCAGTCCGTCAGCGTGGCGGTGGCCAGCACGGTCGTGATGGCGGGCCGCTTCGAACCACGCCGCTTCGTGGGACTCATCGAGGAGCACGGCGTCACGTCCGTGCCCGGCTCGCCCGCCCTCTTCCACGCCCTGCTCGCGCTGCCCGGCGTCGAGGAACTCGACCTCTCCTCGGTGCGCAGCGTCAACTCCGGTGCCGCGCCCGTCGACACGGACACCATGCGCCGCCTCGGCGCGCTCTTCCCGAACGCCACGATCGTCGAGGGATACGGGCTCACCGAGGCCACCATGGCGCTCGCCGCGCACCCGCTGGTGGACGACAATCCGGTGCCGGAGGGCAGCGTCGGCGCCCCCGTCTTCGACACCGAGGTCGAGATCAGGGACCTCGGCTGCGGCCCCGCGCTGCCCGTCGGTGAGACCGGCGAGGTGTGGGCGCGCGGCCCGCAGATCACCGACGGCTACCAGGGGCACCCCGAGCTGACGGCCGAACAGTTCCAGGACGGCTGGCTGCGCACCGGCGACCTGGGACGGGTCGACGAGGACGGCTGGCTGTACCTGGTCGGGCGGGCCAAGGACATGCTGATCTACAAGGGGTACAACGTGTACCCGACGCCCCTTGAGGACCTGCTGCACCGGCACCCCGCCGTCGCGGGCGCCAGCGTCATCGGCGCGCCGCGCGCCGACGTCGGCGAGATCCCCGTCGCGTACGTCGTGCCGCGCGCCGGGCATCCGGCCGGGCCCGAACTCGCTGAGAAACTCATGGCGTTCGTGGCCGAGCACGTCGCCCCGTACCAGCGGCTGCGGGAGATCCACTTCCTGGAGGCGCTGCCGGTCTCGGCTGCCGGGAAGATCCTCAAGACGGACCTGCGGCAGCGGTACGCGGCCGCCGACGGAGCGGGAGTGACGCACACGTGAGCGGCGGCATGGTCGACGAGGCGACGGTCGAGCGGGCCCCGGACGGAGGCGGTGCGCGACCCGCCGCCCCTCTGGGCGAACTCGGCCAGGGGCGACACATCAGCGTCGAGGCGGCCGACAACGGCGCCTTCCACGGGTACTGCCACTCCGGCCGCGCGGCCGCCCGCAGCTACGGCGGCGCCGTCCTCGCCCAGGCCCTGGACGCCGCCCACCGCACCGTGGCGGACGACCGGGTCGTGCACTCGCTGCACGCCTACTTCCTGCGCGCCCTGTCGCCGGAACGGCCCGTGCGCTATGAGCCCGAGGTCGTCCGCGACGGCCGCAGCTACTCGATGCGCCAGGTCACCGCGTTCCAGGACGGCAAGGAGTCGCTCACCATGAGCGTCTCGTTCAAGCAGCCGCAGCACGGCGGTAGTTGGCGCCAGCCCGGCATGCCCGACGTGCCCGGACCGGAGGGGCTTGGCAACGGCTGGGCGCACCGGCCGCAGGACCATCCGCTGAGCACCTCCGTCGAGTACCGCGAAGTGTCCCTCGAGCGGGATCCGGACGCCGGGCGCATCGACCGCTACGCCTGGATGCGCACCACGGGCGCGATGCCCGACGAGCCGGGCCTGCACGCCGGCGTCCTCGCCTACATCTGCGACGCCCCGCTCGCCCCCACCGCCCTGGTGGCCTACGGGGAGCCGCGACCGCGCGGCATCTCGCTCGCCTCTCTCGACCACGCCATGTGGTTCCACCGGCCGGTCCGCACCGACGCATGGCTGCTCTTCGCGTGCCACAGCGTTCTGGCGGGCGACGGACGGACCCTGGCGCACGGCGAAGTCTGGAGCAGGGGAGGGGAGTTGGTCGCCTCCGTCACCCAGGAGGCGCTGCTCCACGTGCCCGCACCCCGGTGATCCGCGCAAGGGTTGTCAGGGCCCGGCACGCCGACGTAATTTAACGATCGTTCTACACAGGCAGAAGGGGCCGTTGTGCGCCGTACGCTGTTCAACGAGGACCACGAGGCGTTCCGCTCGATGCTGCGGGACTTCATCGCCAAGGAAGTCACCCCCGTCCACCAGGAGTGGGAGGAACAGGGGCACCCGCCGCGCGACTTCTACCGCCGGCTCGGCGAACTGGGCGTGCTCGGCATCCAGGTGCCCGAGGAGTTCGGCGGCGCGGGCGAGGCCAGTCTCAAATTCGCGGCGGTGGCCGTCGAGGAGACGACGCGCGCCGGAGTCACCTTCGGCAACTACTCCGTGCACTCGAACCTGATCCTGCCGTACCTGATGCGGTACGCCACACAGGAGCAGAAGGAGCGATGGCTGCCCGGCTTCGTCTCCGGCGACCTCATGACGGCGATCGCCATGACCGAACCCGGCACCGGCTCGGACCTCGCCAACATCCAGACGAAGGCCGAACGCTCCGCCGACGGCACACACTACGTCCTCAACGGCGCCAAGACCTTCATCACCGGCGGGGCCCTTGCCGACCTGGTCCTCGTCGTCGCCCGCACCGCGCCCTACGATCCCGAGGACCGCCGCGGCGGCCTGTCCATCCTCGTCGTGGAGTCCGCGAGCGAGGGCTTCTCCGTCGGCCGCAAGCTCCAGAAGATCGGCCTCAAGGCCTCCGACACCGCCGAACTCGCCTTCGTGGACGTCAAGGTGTCCGCCGAGAACCTGCTGGGCGAGGAGGGCAAGGGCTTCTCCTACCTGTCCCACAACCTCGCCCAGGAACGCCTCATGATCGCCCTCGGCGGCTCGGGCACGGCCGCGGCGGCGCTGCGCTTCGCCACCGACTACGTGAAGGAGCGCACGGTCTTCGGCAAGCCCGTCGCCCACTTCCAGAACACCAAGTTCGTCCTTGCCGAGTGCGCCACCGAGGTCGAGGCCGCCCAGCTGATGGCCGACCGCGCGCTCGAACTGCACGACGAGGGCGAACTCTCGGTCGCCGACGCCGCGAAGGCGAAGCTGTTCTGCACCGAGGTCGCGGGCCGCGTCATCGACAAGTGCCTGCAGCTGCACGGCGGTTACGGCTACGTCACCGAGTACCCGATCGCCCGCCTGTACGCCGACACCCGCGTCTCGCGGATCTACGGCGGCACCAACGAAGTGATGAAGACCATCATCGCCAAGTCGCTCGGCCTCTGACCCACTTCCTCCCTGCGACCCCCGTCCCCAAGAAGGGATCTGCCATGCAGCTCGACGCCCAGTCCTCCGCCCTCGTCACCGGAGGCGCCTCCGGCCTCGGCCGCGCCACCGCCGAGCGGCTCGCCGCCACGGGCGCCAAGGTCGTCATCTTCGACCTGCCCACCTCCGACGGCGAGAACGTCGCCAAGGAGCTCGGCGCCACCTTCGTCGCCGGTGACGTCACCAGCGAGGCCGACGCCACCGCCGCCGTCGAGGCCGCCGTGGCGCTCGCCCCGCTGCGCGTCGCCGTCAACTGCGCGGGCATCGGCTCCGCCGGGCGCACCGTCGGCAAGGAGGGCCCGTACGTCCTCGACACCTTCCGCAAGGTCGTCGAGATCAACCTGATCGGCACCTTCAACGTCATCCGCCTCGCCGCCCAGGCCATGACCGGCAACGAACCGGTCGACGGCGAGCGCGGTGTCATCGTCAACACCGCCTCCGTCGCCGCGTTCGACGGGCAGATCGGCCAGTGCGCGTACTCGGCGTCCAAGGGCGGCATCGTCGGCATGACCCTGCCGATCGCCCGCGACCTCGCCCGCATGAACATCCGCGTGATGACCATCGCCCCCGGCCTGTTCGAGACCCCGCTGCTCGGCCGCCTTCCGCAGGAGGCCAAGGACTCGCTCGGCGCCCAGGTGCCGCACCCGGCCCGCCTCGGACAGCCCGCCGAGTACGCCCACATGGTCGACTCCATCGTCACCAACCCGATGCTCAACGGCGAGACCATCCGCCTCGACGGCGCGATCCGCATGGCCCCGAAGTAGACCGGGCGCGACGCCAACCCTCGTATCCCACCAAGGAGTTCAGCATGCGTGACGCAGTCATCGTCGATGCCCTGCGGACCCCCGTCGGCAAGGGCAAGCCGGGCGGCGCGCTGTCCGACATCCACCCCGTCGACCTCTCCGCCCACGTCCTCAAGGCGCTCGCCGAGCGCAACGGCCTCGACCCGGCCACCGTCGATGACGTCATCTGGGGCTGTGTCTCCCAGGTCGGCGAGCAGGCGGGCGGCGTCGGCCGGTTCGCGGTGCTGGCCGCGGGCTGGCCCGAGTCCGTGCCCGGACTGACCATCGACCGGCAGTGCGGCTCCTCGCAGCAGTCCGTGCACCAGGCCGCCGCCGGGGTCATCGCCGGTCAGTACGACATCGCCATCGCGGGCGGCGTCGAGTCCATGTCCCGCGTCCCGATGGGCTCCACGCGCGCGGGCGGCCAGGTCGGCAAGCCGTTCGGCCCGCTCGTCGGCGAGCGCTACGACCACGTCGTCTTCAACCAGGGCATCGGCGCCGAGATGATCGCCGAGGAGTTCGGCCTCACCCGCGCCGAACTCGACCAGCACGCCGCCGACTCGCACGAGAAGGCCGCCCGTGCCATCGACGAGGGCCGCTTCAAGAACCAGATCACCCCCGTCCCCCTCGCCGACGGCACGCTCTTCGACACCGACGAGGGCGTACGGCGCGGCACGACGGTCGAGAAGCTGGCCGGGCTGAAGACCCCGTTCAAGGAGGACGGAGTCATCTCGGCGGGCAACGCCTCGCAGATCTCCGACGGCGCCGCGGCCCTCCTCGTCACCACCTCCGAGGTGGCCGCCCGCAACGGCTGGACGCCGCTGGCCCGCTTCCACACGGGTGTCGTCACCGGCGTCGACCCGATCACCATGCTCAAGGGACCGATCCCGGCCACCGCCAAGGTCCTCGACCGCGCGGGCCTCTCCCTCGACGAGATCGGCACCTACGAGATCAACGAGGCCTTCGCCTCCGTCTCGCTGGGCTGGCAGCGCCAGACCGGCGCCGACTACGCGCGCCTGAACCCCAACGGCGGCGCCATGGCCCTCGGCCATCCGCTCGGCGGCTCCGGTGCCCGCCTCATGACCACCCTGGTGCACCACATGAAGGACAACGGCATCCGCTACGGCCTGCAGTCCATGTGCGAGGGCGGCGGCATGGCCAACGCGACGGTGCTCGAACTGCTCTGACACCGTCCCGGCCCGGGAAGCACCTCGAGCGGGCGTTGCGTCAGCGGCTCGACGGGGGAGGAGGCTCATCATGACCGATGACACAGCCCCCGCCCCCGAGTCCGCCGGCGCACGTCCGCCGCTTCCGCCGTTCACGCGCGAGACGGCCGTACAGAAGGTGCGCCTTGCGGAGGACGCCTGGAACACCCGTGACCCACAGCGCGTCGCGCTCGCCTACACACCCGACAGCCGGTGGCGCAATCGCGCCGAGTTCCCCGCCGGGCGCGCCGAGATCGTCGCCTTCCTCACCCGCAAGTGGAACCAGGAGCTCGACTACCGGCTGATCAAGGAGCTGTGGGCGTACGACGGCGACCGCATCGCGGTCCGCTTCGCGTACGAGTGCCACGACGACGCGGGGAACTGGAAGCGCGCGTACGGCAACGAGAACTGGGAGTTCGACGAGAACGGGCTGATGCGCAGGCGCCACGCCTCCATCAACGACCTGCCGATCGCCGAGGCGGACCGACTGTTCCACTGGCCGCAGGGCCGCCGCCCCGACGACCACCCGGGTCTCAGCGACCTCGGTCTGTAGGGACGCTGCGGCTGCGCCCCCGGAACTCGGCGATCACCGACTCACCCCGCGTCACCCGCACGTCGTACAGGCCGCTGCGGCCGAAGCGGGTGACCTCGTGGGCGGCGGCCTCCAGCACGTCGCCCTCGTGCGCGGGAGCGACGAAGGTGACGTCGGCGCCGGAGGCCACGGTGACGGGGCCCTCGCTGTTGCAGGCGCACGCGAAGGCCGTGTCGGCGAAGAGGAACACATAGCCGCCGTGCGCGATGCCGTGGCCGTTGACCATCGACGGCGTCACCTTCATCCGGAGCCGGGCGTGACCCGCGCCGTGCTCCAGGAGTTCGATGCCGAGGAGCTGGGAGGCCAGGTCCGCGGCGAACATGCGCTCCGCGGGGCCCGGTTCTGCGGATTCCGTCACGCTGCTTCCCTCCCGCTCGGCGTACCGACCGATCATTCGGTGTGTGGTGGGGCCAAGCAATCAAGCGGCGCACGGCTTGTCAAGGGTGTCCGGGCGGGCCGCGGTGCCCGGTGTGTCCCGCGGGCGACATCCAGGTGAACGCCGAACCCGGACAGAACGGTCCCGCGCCACAGCCGTGCAACAGCGCCCGCCCCGCGGACAACTCCCGCCCCGCCCCGTCCATCGAACCGTGTGTGATGCACACACGCGCCGCGGCGGGACCGGTACCGCCCGGTGCAACTCCTCACGCACTGACCGAACTTGGAGTTGAACCGTGTCCGGAAACACCCTTCCCAAGCGGCCGGCCGTCCTCGCCGCGCTGCTGCTCGCCGCAGGCGTCCTGTCCGCGCCCGCCGCCGCGGCGCAGAGCGCGGACGCCGCGCCCGGCGACGCCTACGTCCTGCACGTGAGCACCAACCCGACCAGCACCGACTACGACGACCGCCGGGTCGACGTCACCGGCACCGTCACCAAGGCCGACGGCACCCCGGCCCCGAACATCCCCGTCACCGTCAAGGAGGTCGTCCGCTTCACCACCTGGAACCCCTGGGGCGACCCGATCGACCCGAACTACTACGAGCCGCGGGAACTGGGCACACCGGTCAGCGACGCCGACGGCAAGTTCACCGTGCCGAACGTCAACATCGACCACGTGGGCGCCGGCAGCCTGCTCAACGCCGAGCACGAGGTGGAGATCTCGGCCTCCTACGACGAGGACGGCGACCCCGACACCCCGCAGGACGGATACTTCGCCGACACCACCGTGGGCGTCCAGACCCGGTCCAGCTCCGTCAGCTACCAGGTCAACAAGCGGAAGGTGAAGGCGGGCGACATCCTCACCGTCCAGGGCCGCGTCACCACGCCCGAGGGGGTCGACCCCTACGACACCGAAGTCTTCTTGCAGACGTACTGGGAGAGCCAGTACGACGTGAAGACGACCACCGAGCACGACGGCTTCTTCGTCATGTCCGTGCGGGTCGACAAGGACGACACCACGTTCGTGCTGCGCACGGCCCCGCGCGACCTCTACGTGACGGGCGCGGAGAAGACACTCCCGATCACCAACACCTCGGCCAGCAGCGGCTGACGCCCCGCGGCCGCCCCGTCCCGGACCCGGTGGGCCCGGGACGGGGCGGATGGTGGCAGTCTTGGCCCCATCGCAACAACCGACGTACACCGAAGCCGAGGAGCGCGACGTGGAATGGCGTGAGTTCGCCCTGAACATGGCGTCCATGGCGCGCGAACTGCTGGCACAGGAGTCCGTGGACGCGACGCTGCACAAGATCACCACCTGGTCCGTCGACCAGGTCGAGGGCTGCGACGCGGCGGGCATCCTCGTCCTGCGCAAGGGGCAGGTCGAGACACTGGCCGCCACGAGCAAGCTCGTCGAGGACAGCGACCGGCTCCAGGGGGAGGTCCGTGAGGGGCCGTGCTTCGACGCGGCGCGCACCGGGCACCCCGTGTTCCGCATCAAGGACCTCTCGACCGAGACGACGCGCTGGCGCTCGTACGCCCCGCGCGCCCACGAGCTCGGCATCGGCAGCATGATGGGCTTCCTGCTCTACACCGAGGAGGAGGGCGACCTCGGCGCCCTCAACCTCTACTCCGCCCAGCCCGGCGCGTTCACGGAGGCCAGCGAGACCGCCGGCTGGCTCCTCGCCTCCCATGCCGCCGTCGCCTTCTCCAGCGCCCGCGACCACGCGTCCCTGCACCGCGCCGTGGAGACCCGCCATGTCATCGGCGAGGCGATGGGCATCCTGATGGCCGGGCACGATCTGAGCGAGGCGGACGCGTTCGCCGTGCTGCGCCGCTACTCCCAGGAGCACAACATCAAGCTCCGGGAGGTGGCCCGCCTGGTGAGCGAACGGGGCGGCCTGTGAGTCTCCAGCGTCCGCCCCGTCGCACCCTCGCTCTCAGTGCTGGATCGCCTTGACCTCCAGGAACTCCTCCAGGCCGAGGCTGCCGTACTCGCGGCCGATGCCGGACTGCTTGTAGCCGCCGAACGGCGCGTTCGGGTTGAACGAGCCGTCGTTGACCTGGACCTGGCCCGACCGGATGCGGCGTGCGAACGCGCGGGCGCGCTCGGGGTCCGCCGACCAGACGCCGCCGGCGAGGCCGTAGGGCGTGTCGTTGGCGATACGGGCGGCGTCGTCCTCGTCCTCGTACGGCTCGATGGACAGGACCGGGCCGAAGATCTCCTCCTTGTGGATCACCATGTCGGTGGTGACGTCGGAGAAGACCGTGGGCTGCACGTAGTACCCGGTGGCCAGGCCCGGCACCGGGTCGCTTCCGCCGGTCACCAGGCGGGCGCCCTCGGCGACGCCCCGGTCGATGTAGCCGCGCACGCGCTCCAGCTGGGTCGCTGAGACGAGCGGGCCGAGGACGGTCTTCTCGTCGCCGGGAGCGCCGACCGTGATCGATTCGACGATCGTACGGGCCAGCTCCTCGGCCTCCGTGAGGCGCTCGCGCGGCACCAGGAGGCGGGTGAGGGCGGAGCACGTCTGACCGGAGTTGATCATCGCGGCCTGGACGGCCTGGGGGAGCGCGGCCCCGAAGTCCGTGTCCGGCAGCAGCACATTGGGGCTCTTGCCGCCCAGCTCCAGGGCCACCTTCTTGACCGTGTCGGCGGCGAGCTGCGCCACGCGCTTGCCCGCGCGCGTCGAGCCGGTGAAGGAGACGACGTCGATGCCGGGATGCGCGGCGATGGCCTCGCCGACGACCGGGCCTGTGCCGCTGACCAGGTTGAAGACACCGGGCGGCAGCCCCGCTGAGTCGATGATCTCGGCGAGCACCCAGGCGTTGAGCGGCGCGACCTCGCTGGGCTTGACGACGACGGTGTTGCCGGCGGCGAGCGCGTAGGCGACCTTCGCGGCGATCTGGTGCAGCGGATAGTTCCACGGGGTGATCGCGCCGACGACGCCGTACGGCTCGCGCACGATCGTCGTGGAGCCCTCCTCGCGCTCGAACGCGAAGGTGCGGGCGACCGCCGCGGCCTGCGTGAAACTGTTCACCGGCAGCGGCACCTGGATCGCCTTGGCGAAGGACAGCGGCGCGCCCATCTCCGAGGAGATCAGCGCGGCCAGCTCGTCGGCGCGCGCCAGCAGTCCGCCCGCGATCTCCTCCAGATACTTCGCCCGCTGCTCGACCGGCGTGTCCCACCAGCCGGGGAACGCCTCGCGGGCCGCCTCGACCGCCCGGTCCACGTCGGCGGGCACGCCGTCAGGGACGGCGCCGACGACCTCCTCGGTGCTGGAGCTGATGACGTCGATGCTTCCCGGTCCTGCCGAGGCGACCCAACGGCCGCCGATGTAGAGCTTGCTGGTGTCGGGCATCTGCGGGTTCCTCAGGGGTGAGCGGTACGCGGATGGGGAGCGGGCGGGCCGAGAGCGGCCCGCCCGCATCGGTGATGTGGCGGCTCAGTAGTCGGCGTCGGTGTAGCGGACCACGCCGCGCAGGTTCTTGCCGTCCCGCATGTCCTGGTAGCCCTGGTTGATCTCCTCCAGGCGGTAGGTGCGCGTGGTGAGCTCGTCCAGCTTGAGCCGCCCTGCGCGGTACTGCTCGAGCAGGCGCGGGATCTGGGTGCGCGGGCTGATGCCGCCGAAGATGGCGCCCTGGATCCGCTTCTGCATCAGCGTCAGGTCGAACAGGCTGACCTTGGCGTCGATCTGCTGCATGTCCGCGAGGGCCGTCGCGATGACCTGGCCGCCCTTGGCGGTCATCGCGAGCGCCGGGGCCAGCTGGTCGCCCTGGAGTTCACCGACGGTCAGGATGACGGTGTGTGCCTTCGCACCCCAGGTCAGCTCCGTGACCGGCCCCTCGGCCTCCTCCATGGAGGCGAAGGTGTGCGTGGCGCCGAACTCCCGTGCCTTGTCCCGCTTGAACTCGACCGGGTCCACCGCGATCACGAAGCGCGCGCCGGCCGCCGCCGCGCCCTGCACCGCGTTGATGCCGATGCCGCCGACACCGACGACCACGACGGTGTCTCCCGGCCGTGTGTCGCCGATGGAGACGGCGGAGCCCCAGCCCGTGGAGACGCCGCAGCCGAGCAGTGCGGCCGTCTCCAGCGGCACATCCTTCTCGATCTTGATGACGGAGGACTGGTTCACGGTCACGTACGGAGCGAACGTGCCCAGCAGACACATCGGTGTGACCGGGTCGCCGCCGGCGGTGAGCGTGCGGTAGGTGTTGTCGGCGATGGACTGCCCGGTCAGCAGGTTGGCACCCTGGTCGCACAGGTTCTGCAGGCCCTGCGAACAGGGGCGGCACACACCGCAGGCCGGGATGAAGCCGAGGATCGCGTGGTCGCCCTCCTCGACGCCGGTGACGCCGGGGCCGACCTTCGTCACCACGCCCGCCCCCTCGTGCCCGCCGAGCAGCGGGTAGGTGGCGGCGAGGCTGGCGCCGACGCGGAAGTGTTCGTCCGAGTGGCACAGGCCCGAAGCGGCCAGGCGCAGCTGCACCTCGCCCGCGACCGGGTCGCCGACCTCGATCGGCTCGACCGTCCAGTCCTCGCCGGGCTTGTGGAGCAGGGCTCCCTTGGTCTGCATGCGCGTCCTCCCAGCTTCGGCAACACGGCCGCGCCCGACCGCGCCCTCGTCACCGAACCGGACGGCCGGACGGGGCCGGACACACTTGCCTCAAGCTAGGGCGGCCCACCGGCGTGCCTCCATGACCAAAGCGGACAACGCCGGGACAGATTCGGACACGCAGCCGGGTTGTGGCCGCCGGGAGCCCGTGCTGTCATGAACTCCCCTGACGGATGCGGGCGTTGGCAGCGTGACGGCCGGAACGTGACGGCGGGAAACGGAGGGCCGGTCATGACCGTGTCGATGGACACGGCTGCCGCGCAGCCGGAGGTCATCGCCGAGGGCTTCACCGACTGGGACTTCCCGCGTGCCGCATCGGGCGTCGTCCTGCTGCTCGACTTCGCCGCGGAACGCGGGCTCGGCGCGGCGGACTGCCTCGCGGGCTCGGGCATCGACGCCGCGGCGCTCGGTGACCCGCACCACCTCGTCGAGGCCTCGCAGGAGATCGCCGTCGTCCGCAATCTGTTGCGCGGGCTCGGCGACCGCCCGGGGCTCGGCATCGAGGTCGGGGCGCGCTACCACGTCACCACGTTCGGCCTGTTCGGCTACGCGCTGCTCAGCGCGCCGACGATGCGCGAGGTGTTCCGGTGCGGGCTTCGGTACTCGGCGCTCACCTTCGGCTTCGCCCGGCACAGCGCGGTGGTCGACGCGGCGGGGGACGTCCTGCACCGCATGGACGGCGGCCGGATCCCCGCCGACGTACGGCGCTTCCTCGTCGAACGGGACTGCGCGGCCAATATCGTCCTCGGCCGCCAGGTGTTCGCGGGTGGGCCCGCCGTCCCGCTGCGCCGCGTCGACCTCGCCCTCCCCGAGCCGCCGGGCGCCCCGCCGGCCACCGTCCTGGGTGCTCCGGTGCGCTACGGCGCCGGGACTACGGCCCTCGTCTACGACCACGACTTCCTGGACAGCCCGCTGCCGCACGGCAATCCGCACACCGCGCAGATCTGCCAGGAGCTGTGCGAGCGCCTCGTGGCGCAGCGGGCGAGCGGCAGCGGCGCGGCCCGCACGGTGCGCCGGCACCTGCTGGCGGGCGGCGGCCCCGACCCCGGCATCGAGCACATCGCGCGCCGCATGAACATCACCTCGCGGACCCTGCGCCGCAAGCTCGCCGCCGAGGGCACCACCTACCGCCGCCTGCTCGACGACGTACGGCTCACCCTCGTCCAGGACGGTCTGCGGCACGAGCGGCTGTCCGCCGCGGAGCTGGCGCACCGGCTCGGTTACTCGGAGCCGTCGAGCTTCATGCGGGCCTTCCGCCGCTGGACTGCGGCTGATTCCCAGCGCGCCGACGGGAGTTGAACCGGCAGTTGAATCGGCACACCCGCCCTGAACGAACGATCAATTCATCGCGTCGTACGTCTTGCTGCCGCCGCGCGGGGTGACTTAGAAAGAGTCCACGGCCACCGGCGTCCACGTCCATGCGAAAGGCGTCCCGTGTATCCAGGTGCCCATGCCCAGAACGATCCGCAGCGGCCCGCCGTCGTCATGGCGTCGACCGGCGAACGGCTGACGTACGGGGAGCTGGACGAACGCTCCGTCCGGCTCGCCCACGTGTTCCGGGAGGCGGGCCTGCGCCGCGGCGACGTGGTCGCCCTCCTCACCGACAACTCGATCCACACCTACGAGGTCTACTGGGCGGCGGTCCGCTCCGGCTTCTACATCACCCTCGTCAACCACCATCTGTCCGCGGCCGAGATCGCGTACATCGTGAGCGACTCCGGCGCCGCCGCGCTGGTCGTCTCTGCCGCCCTCGCCGACCTGGCGCGGGACGTCGCCGCGCAGATCCCCGCGACCGCGCGCGTCCGGCTCGCCTACGGCGGCAGCGTCGACGGCTTCGACGACTACGCGGCCGCGCTCGCCGGGGCGTCCGCCGAGCCGCCCGCCGACCAGCCGCGCGGCGCCGACCTGCTCTACTCCTCCGGCACCACGGGCCGCCCCAAGGGCATCCGCCCCGAGCTGCCCGACCGCCAGGTCGGCGAGCCCGGCGACACACTCGTCGAACTCCTGCGCCTGTTCTACGGCTTCGACGAGCACGCCGTGTACCTGTCGCCCGCGCCCGTCTACCACGCGGCGCCGCTGCGCTACGGCGCCTCCGTGCACGCGCTCGGCGGCACCGTCGTCATGATGGAGCGCTTCGACCCCGAGGACGCGCTGCGCGCCATCGAGCGCTACCGCATCACGCACAGCCAGTGGGTGCCGACGCACTTCATCCGCCTGCTGCGGCTGCCGGAGAAGGTCCGTACCGCCTACGACCTCTCCAGCCACAAGGTCGTCGTGCACGCCGCCGCGCCCTGCCCGCCGGACGTCAAGCGCGCGATGATCGACTGGTGGGGGCCGAAGCTGTACGAGTACTACTCCGCGACCGAGGGCATCGGCATGACGCTGATCACCTCGGAGGAGTGGCTCACGAAACCGGGCTCGGTCGGCCGGCCCATCCTCGGGCAGCCGAGGATCTGCGACGACGAGGGGCGCGTGCTGCCCGCGGGGGAGACCGGCACGGTCTACTTCGCGCGGGAGGGCGACGGCAGCTTCGAGTACCTCGGCGACCCCGACAAGACCAAGGGCGCGCAGCACCCGGAGCACGCGGACTGGGTGACGCTCGGCGACGTCGGCCACCTCGACGAGGACGGCTACCTGTTCCTCACCGACCGCCGCACCTTCATGATCATCTCTGGTGGGGTGAACATCTACCCGCAGGAGATCGAGAACATCCTCGCCCTCCACCCCGACATCACCGACGTCGCGGTGATCGGCGTCCCCGACCCGGAGATGGGCGAGGCCGTCAAGGCGGTGGCGCAGCCCGCGCCGGGCGTGACACCGGGCCCCGACCTGGAGGAGCGCCTGATCGCCTACGTACGCGAGCGCATCGCCCACTACAAGGCGCCCCGCAGCGTCGACTTCGTGGACGAACTGCCGCGCACGCCAACCGGCAAGCTGGTCAAGGGAAAGCTCAAGGCCCGCTACGCCCAGCCGGGACCGGCATGACGACCGGCGTCGGACCCGCGGTCGACGCCTGGCTCGCCGCACACGTGCCCGGCATCGCCCCACCGCTCACCTTCGACCTGGTCTCCGGCGGCCGCTCGAACCTCACCTACCGGGTGACCGACGCGAGCGGCACCGTCCGGGCGCTGCGCAGGCCGCCCACCGGCGGAGTCCTCAGCACGGCACACGACATGAGCCGCGAATGGCGCTTCCTGACGGCCCTCGCGCCCACCGAGGTACCGGTGCCCGAACCGCTCGCCTACTGCGCCGACACCACGGTGAGCGGGGCGGAGTTCTACGTCATGGACTTCGTCGAGGGCACCGTGGGCGCGGACCGGGACGCCGTAGCGGACTGGCCGCAGGACGCCCGGCGCCGGGCGGGCACGAGCCTGGTGGAGGTCCTCGCCGCCCTGCACCGCCTCGACCCGGTGGAGGTCGGACTCGGCGACATGGCGCGCCCCCGCGGCTACGTCGAACGCCAACTGCACCGCTGGCAGCGCCAGGTGCACCGCTCCGGCGCCCCCGACCTGGCGCTCCTCGACACGGTCCACGACGCGCTGCTCGACCGCGTACCCCCGCAGTCGACGGGCATCGTCCACGGCGACTTCCGCCCGGGCAACCTCTCCTTCGCCCCCGACGGCACGGTGGTCGCCGTCTTCGACTGGGAACTGGCCACCCTGGGCGACCCCTTGGCGGACCTCGGCTGGCTCGTCTCCACCTGGGAACAACCGGGCGACACGGTCCCACCCACGACGGCGGGCCCGAGCGCGGCCCCCGGCTTCTGCACCCGCACCGAACTGATCGACGCCTACGCGAAGGCCTCCGGCCTCGACGTCTCGCGCCTGCCGTACTACGTGGCGTTCTCCCGCTGGCGATCGGCGTGCATCGGCGCCGGCGTCGCGGCCCGCTTCGCGGCCGGCGTGATGGGCGAGAACGAACTCCCGGTCGAGGAACTGCGGCGGCAGGTGCTGCGGCAGAGCGAGGCCGCGCACGAAGCGGTGCGCGACCTCGACACGATCTGACTCCCGACGGCCTCGACACGGCTGATACCGGGACGACGACCTCGACACGATCTGACCCCGACGACCTCTAGAAGATCGAGTACCCGCCGTCCACGACGATCGTGTCTCCGGTCTGGAAGCCGCCGGCCCCGCCCGCCAGATACACGGCGAGGCGGGCGAAGTCGGACGGGTCGCCCCAGCGGCGTTGCGGCATCCGCTTCATGACGTTGCGCTCGAACGTCTCGTTGTGGAGCGTGGCCGAGGCCAACGGCGTCTCCGTCCAGCCCACTTGCAGGGAATGGGCGTTGATGCCGTGGCGGGCGAACTCCACGGCGCAGCCCTGCAGGAGCGAGGTGAGCGCCGCCTTGCTCGCCGCGTACGCCTCGTTGCGCGGGCTGCCCTGCACCGACGACAGGCTGGAGGTGCCGACGAGGACGCCGCCGCCCCCGCGCTCCACCATGTGCGCGGCGGCGGCCCGCAGCGTGAGGAACGCGCCCTCCAGGTTCACCCGCATCACCCGCCGGAAGTCCGCGAGGCTCAGCTCCGTGAACGGGGTGATCGTGCCGTTGATCCCCGCGTTGGCGAAGCACGAGTCGACCCGGCCGAACCGCTCCAGGGTCTCGGCGAAGGCGGCGGTGACCGCGTCCTCGTCGCCCACGTCGCAGCGGATCGCGGCCACCCGCGTCCCGTGCTTGCCGAGTTCGTCCGCGGCGGCCGCGTTGCGCTCGGCGTTCGTGCCCCAGACGCACACGTCCGCGCCCGCCTCGGCGAGGCCGTGGGCCATGCCGAGGCCGATGCCGGAGTTTCCGCCGGTGACGAGGGCGACATGTCCGGTGAGGTCGAACATGCCGCGCGCCGCGCTCATCGGACGTCCTGCGGCGGCTCGGGCCACGACGGGAGGGTGTCCTCGTGATCGGCGAGGGTCGCCGGGAACTTCGCCGGGCGCTTCTCCAGGAAGGACATGACGCCCTCGGCGGCGTCCGGGCCCTGGCCGAGCTTGTAGATGGCTGCAGAGTCGAGGCGGTGGGCGTCCCACGGCGAGGCGGCGCCGAGCATCGACCACATCAGGCGGCGCGAGTGCGCGACCGAGACGGCCGAGGTGTTCTCCGCGATCTCGGAAGCCAGCGCGTACGCGGTCGGCAGGAGGTCCTCGTCCGGGACCACGCGGGTGACCAGGCGTCCGGCGAGGGCCTCCGCCGCGTCGAAGACCCGGCCGGTCGCCACCCACTCCATCGCCTGCGAGATCCCCACGACCCGCGGCAGGAACCAGCTCGACGCCGCTTCCGGCACCAGGCCGCGGCGCGCGAAGACGAACCCGAAGCGGGCCGACTCGGCCGCGATCCGGATGTCGGCGGGCAGCGTCATCGTCGAACCGACGCCCACCGCCGGGCCGTTGACCGCCACGATGACCGGCTTGACGCTGGCGGCGATGCGCAGCGCCACGCACCCGCCGCCGTCGCGCGGCACCCCGTCGATGGTGCCGAAGTCCGTGCGCCCGCCGGCCCGGCCGACGGCCTCGTGGTCGAAGGTGGCGGCGCCGCCCGCCAGGTCCGCGCCCGCGCAGAAGCCGCGCCCCGAGCCGGTCAGGACCACGGCCCGCACGTCGTCGTCCGCGTCGGTCAGGTCGAACGCGGCGATGAGTTCGGCGGCCATGGTGTGCGTGAAGGCGTTCAGGCGCTCGGGCCGGTGCAGGGTGATGGTGGCGATGTGGTCGGCGACCCCGAAGCGGATCTCCGTGAAGTCGGTGTCCGTGGCGGCCTGTTGGGCGTCGGTCATGCGTGGGTCCTCAAGCTCTCTGTAGCTCTCTGTGCCGTACGGGAGTTGTCAGATGTCGGTGAAGCGCGGCGCCCGTTTCCCGAAGCGGGCCGCCACCGCCTCGACCTGGTTCGGGCTGCCGATCAGCGCGCCGATCTCCTTCTGCTCCTCGGCGAAGCCGGTCGCGAGATCGGTGCGGCCCGCGAGGTCGAGGAGCCGCTTGGACGCGCGGACGGCGTGCGGGCTCTGCGCCGCGATCCGGGCGGCCGTCTCCAGGGCGGCGGCCAGCGGATCGTCCGCCGTGTACGTGGCGAGGCCGATGCGCGCGGCCTCCTCGCCGCCCACGATCCGGGCGGTGAAGGTCAGTTCCTTCGCCACGTCGCGGCCCACGAGCTCGGGCAGCAGCTGCGTGCCGGTCATGTCGGGGACGAGCCCCCACGCCACCTCGAACACGCTGAGGCGGGCATCCGGAGCCACGATGCGGATGTCGGCGCCGAGCGCGACCTGGAGCCCGCCGCCGAGCGCGTTGCCGCGCAGCGCCGCGATCACCGGCACCGGCAGCTCGGCCCAGACGTACGCGGCGCGCTGCCCGGCCGCCTGCGCGGGCCCGTCCGACGGCGGCAGCGCGGCGAGCCCGGACAGCCGCTGCCCGTCCCGCATCGCCTGGAAGGAGGTGAAGTCGAGCCCGGCGCAGAAGTCGGGTCCCTCGCCGGACAGTACGACGGCCCGTACGCCCTCCTCGGTCTTCAACCGCTCGCCCGTCGCGACGAGCGCCTCGAACATGGCCGGGTCCAGCGCGTTGCGCTTGTCGGGCCGGTTGAGCCGGACGTCGGCGACGCCGTCGGTCACGGTGACCGTCACCCGCTGCTGCGTCTCGTCGGCGGCCTCTGTGCTGGTCATGCCTGTGCTCCCTCGGTTCTCGTTCCTACGGGTTCGGGGTGGCGGTCACCGTGCCGGCTGCGCCGCGTACGCCGGGTTGGCGACGGCCAGCCTGTCGGTGACACCGCCTCGTACGGCTTCGAGGACCGCGGAATCGTCCACCGACACCGTTCCGTCGTGGATTGCCCGGGCGAGGGCACGGTCGTCGGCGAGGCCGAGCGCGGCCAGGCGGCGGGCGTGGGCGTCGGCCTGGGCGGGTGCGAGCAGTGCCTCGCGGCGGGCGACGGCCACCGCGTTCGCCGCCACCTTCGACAGGAAGCGCAGCCGGGGATCGCCCGCCGTCTCCTCGGTGAGGAAGGTCTGCACGGAGCGCAGCAGCGCGTCGGCGCCGGGGCGGTCGTGCGGGGGAGCGGCGGCGGTGTCGTCGCGGCCGGCCAGGACGTCGGGCACGGCGCCGGGCTCGGTGACGCCGAGCGCGAGCAGCAGGTCGTACTCCTGCTCGCAGACCTTGCGGCCCAACACGGCGTACTCGACGGACTGTTCGGCGCCGGACAGGAACCGCTCGGCCTGCATGCGGCACAGCACCGCCCAGCGGAGCGTGCCGTACACCTCCCACCAGTGCAGTTCGTCCTCGCTCGGGCGGGTCCCGGCGATCTCGGCGTACCCGGCGAGGAGCTCCTCGCGCGGGCCGAAGCCGCCCACCGACTCGGCCGAGCCGAACCGCCAGGCCTTCACGCACAGCCAGCCCAGGTCCTCGACCGGATCGCCGAGGTGGGCGAGCTCCCAGTCGAGGACGGCGCGCACCCCGGTCTCGTCGACCATGAGGTTGCCGTTGCGGAAGTCGCCGTGCACGACGCGGGCCGGGCCCGTGGTCGGCGGGCGGTGCTCGGCGAGCCAGCGCAGGCCCAGTTCGACGGCCGGACGAGGGTCGTCGAACTGGTAGTAGAGGTCGGCCAGTTGGTGCAGGGGGTCGGTCTCGGGCAGGTCCGGGACGGACGCGGCCGGGATCGTGTGGATGCGTGCGAGGATCCGGCCGAGCTCGCGCGCCAGCTTCGGACGCACGGCCGCGAACCGCTCGTCGCGCAGCAGGCGGCGCGGGATCGTCTCGCCCTCGACGCGCTCCATGACCAGGCAGGCGCGCCCGAGGAGCGTGCCCTGGTCGACGAGCCGAGGCACGGGCACCCCCGCGTCGGCCGCTGCCGCGAGGGCCGCGGCCTCCCGCGCCATCACCTCGGGGTTCGGCCTGAACGGCGGGTCGCAGCGCAGGATCATCGGGTGCGGGGTGCCGTCGGGCGCCGTGGCGTCGAGGGTGAAGGTGTCCCGGCTGGCGCCACCGGAAAGCCTCCGCCAGCCCTCGACGGTCGCGGGCCCGCCCCACAACTCGCCCAGTCGATCCCGCAGTTCCTCCCGCAGTGGATCGCTCACGCGGGCAGCCCCGCCCACGGCGCCTTGGTCACGTCGCCGAGCAGCTTGCGCGCGACGACCATGCGGTGCACCTCGTCGGGCCCGTCGTAGATGCGGGCGTAGCGGGCGCGCCGGTACATGGCCTCCAGCGGGGTGTCGGCGGTGACACCGAGCGCGCCGTGCACCTGGATGGCGCGGTCGACGACGTTGTGCAGCACCTGTGCGCCCCAGAACTTCACCATGCTGATCTCCAGGCGGGCCTGCCCGTCCTGGTCGTAGCGACGCGCCGCGTCCAGGGTCATCAGGCGGGCGGCCTGGATCTCGGCGGCCGACTCCGCGATGTAGCGCCGGATCTCGCCCTTCTCGGCGAGCAACGACCCGTGCGCGTACCGGGTGTTGGCGCGCTCGACCATCAACTCGAAGGCCCGTTGCGCCTGCCCGAGCCAGCGCATGCAGTGGAAGATACGGCCGGGACCGAGGCGGCGCTGCGCGATGGTGAAGCCCTCGCCGCGCTCGCCGAGCAGATGGTCGGCCGGGACCCGGACGTCGGTCAGGCGCAGTTCGCAGTGGTCGCCCTCGGTGTCGCCCATCGTCTCCAGGACGCGGGAGATCTCCAGGCCCGGGGTGCCGGCCGGCACGATGATCGCGGACACGGCGGCGTGCGGGCTCGCGGCGTCCTCGTCGGTACGGGCGAAGACCGTGGTGAACGCGGCCCGGCTGGCCCCGGTGGTGAACCACTTGTGGCCGTTGATCACCCACTCGTCGCCGTCGAGCACGGCCGTCGTCGCGATCCGGGTCGGGTCGGAGCCGGCCACCTCCGGCTCGGTGAGCCCGACGCTCGGGCTGATCTCGGCGTTGACGAGCGGCTTGAGCCAGCGCTCGCGCTGCGCACGGGAGGCGTACAGATCGAGCATGATCGAGTCCTGCATGGTGTACGTGCCGACGGCCAGCTGGCCGTACTCGGAACGCCCGATGATCTCGTTGACCAGCGCGAAGTCGTACAACGGCAGGCCCTTGCCGCCGAGTTCGGCCGGGTGCCCGAGGATCCACAGGTCCAGCTTCTTCGCCCGCTCCTGCAGCGCGGCGAGCGTGGCGCGGGCCTCGGGGGTGCGGCCGCCGAGGACCTTCTCGGCGGGGATCACCTCGTCGTTGATGAACGCGGCCATCCGGGCGCGCAGTTCCGTCAGGTCTTCATGTGTCGCGTCAGACATGCGGATCCGTCCAGTCGGGGGGGCGTCGGGGAGTCCTGTCAGTCGCGGGCGGCCTCGCGCAGCCGCACCTTGAGGACCTTCCCGGCGGCGTTGCGCGGGAGCGCCTCGATGACGACGACCGAGGTCGGCTTCTTGTACGAGGCGAGCAGTTCGCGGCAGTGCTCGGTGATGTCCGCCTCGGTGGGCGGATCGGCGGGATCCTTCGGCACGACGTACGCGCGCGGGGTCTCCACCCACTCGGGGTGCGGCACGCCCACGACGGCCACCTCGGCGACCTTGGGGTGCTGGTCGATGACGGCCTCGACCTCGGCGGAGTAGATGTTCTCGCCACCCGAGATGATCATGTCCTTCTTGCGGTCGACGACGTAGATGTAGCCCTCGTCGTCCATCCGGCACAGGTCTCCGGAGTGGAACCAGCCGCCTTCGAAGGCCGCGGCGGTGGCCTCGGGGTTGTTCCAGTAGCCCAGCATGAGATTGCCGCCGCGGTAGACGATCTCGCCGACCTCGCCCACGGGCACGTCCCGCATCTCCTCGTCCACGATCCGCGCGTCGACGTGCCGCACCGGCTTGCCGACGGAGCCGAGCTTGCGCACCGCGTCCTCGCCGTCGAGGTAACACGTCACCGACGCCATCTCCGTCTGCCCGAAGGCGCTTCTGATGACGACGCCGGGGAACGTGTCGTTCATCGCCTCCAGGACGGAGGGCGGCGCGGCGGAGGCGCCCCAACTCAGGCTGTTCAGGACGAGCTTGCGGTCCCGGATGCCCGGCACCTCGCAGATCGCCTTCCACTGGCTGGGCACCAGGAAGCAGCCGGTGATCCGCTCCCGCTCCAGCAGGTCGACCGTCTCCGCAGCGTCGAAGCCGACGGTGGCGCCGATGACGGTGCAGGTGCCGTAGAGCATGGAGGCGACGATCGAGTCGACGCCCGCGATGTGGAACATCGGGATGTTCAGCAGGCCCCGGTCGGTGGGCTTCGGTGTCTGCACCTCCACCATGTGCAGCGTGTTCACGACCAGGTTGAGGTGGCTGAGCACGGCGCCCTTGGAACGGCCCGTGGTTCCCGAGGTGTACATCAGGAACGCCGGGTCGTTCTCGTCGACGTCGGCCTCGACGGGCCCGTCGTCGTACGCGTCGCGCACCGCGGTGAGACTTTCGGTGCCGTCGGGTGCCTCGCCGTCGCCGAGGTGCAGCACCCGGCAGTCGGAGCCGGCGAGGCGCCGTGCCTCCAGGCCAAGCTGGGCCAGCGGTTCGTCGACCACGAACACGGTCGGGGTGCAGTCGCCGAGGACATGGGCCACTTCGGCGGGCACCAGACGGAAGTTGATCGGCACGGCGATCGCGCCGAGCCGCAGCGCGGCGAACCAGACCTCCACCGTCTCCATCCGGTTCGTGGTCAGCGCGGCGACCCGGTCGCCGGGTCCGACACCGCGCGCGGCGTAGGCGCGCGCGAGCCGGTTCACGCGGGCGTCGAGGACGGCGTACGTGATCTCCCGGTCCCGGTGGCGCAGGGCCGGGGCCGTCGGCGTACGCCGGGCCTGGCGCGCCAGTTGGTGGGCGAGGGAGAGGCGGCGACCGGCCCGCAGGGACGCGTCGGGCGAGGGTGCGGGCGGTGCGGTGGGACCGGATGCGTCAGTTGCGTCGGGCACGAAGGACACGGGGCTCCCGTCGACGGCTGCCGGACGGCCCGGGTCACCCCGGCCGTGGCGGCCTGTGCGGGGACCCGATCCAGGACTGATCGAACGTTAAGAGGCCCGCGGTCCCACGACAACCCCCGCGGCGTGAAACGGGGTTGTTCCGGCCGGGTTCGCCGTTGCCGCGGGGAGATGCTGATCGGTCGTTAAGGCGTCGGGGGCGGCGTCGCGGTGCGCCGCAGGACCAGGAGGGTCGCGTCGTCGGAGCGGTGCGGCCCGTCGAGCTCGCCGACGACGCGCTCGGCGTACTCGTTGAGCGCCTCGTGCCCCGCACCGGGGCCGTCGCCGCGCAGGCAGCGCTTCGCCGCGTCGAGAAAGCGCTGCGTGTCGAGGTCGGGGTCGCTGTCGCGGCGCTCGGTGAGGCCGTCGGAGTACATCAGGACGATGTCGCCCACGCGCAGCGCCGTCTCCGCCGCCGTGTACGGCACCCCCGACAGGACGCCGAGCGGGAGCCCCGGTCCGCCCTCGGGGTCCGGCAGTTGACCGGCCGCGCCGTCCCGTACGAGGACGGGGCACGGGTGGCCCGCGCAGGTCCAGCGCAGCAGCCCCACCTCCGGGTGGTAGCGGGCGATGATCGCGGTCGCGGTCGACTCGATGCCGTCGGCGCAGGCCAACTCGTTGAGCCATTCCGTGAGTTGCTCGACGCGCTGCTCGGTGTAGGCGAGGCCGGCCAGCGCGTAGCGGAGCTTCGCCATGAGGGTGACCGCGGCCAGGCCGTGCCCGCGGGCGTCGCCGAGCGCCACGAGGAGACGGTCGCCGGGGAGCCTGCGCGCCTTGTACCAGTCGCCGCCGACCCCGGCCTCCCGGGCGTCGGGCCGGTACACGGCGGTGGCCTCGAGTCCGTAGGCGGCCAGTTCGTCCTGGAAGTGGGGGAGGACCGCCTCGCGCAGCACACCGGCGACCTCGGCGACGGCCTCGGCCCGGCCGCGCTGGCGCCGCGCCTCGCGTTCCGCGCGCTCGGCCGTCGCGCGGCGGCGCCGTTCGGCGGTCACGTCGGTGAGCACGGCCCGCAGCGCCCACACCAGGCCGCCGGGGGCGATGCGCACGGGTTCGGCGGTCATCCGGACGACCCGGGAACCGGCCCCGTTCAGGCGCAGCTCGCAGATGCCCGTGCGTTTGCGCAGGATGACGTCGTACAGCGTCCGGTACAGCTCGGGCAGGCTCTCCGGGGTCACGGTCGCCGCCAGCTCGGACAGGGTGGGGATGTCCGCGTCGCCGTCGAGACCCAGCACCTGGCGGAAACCGCGCGAGGGGTCGACCCCGCCGTCGGCCAGGTTCCACTCCGCCCAGCAGGTGCGCACCAGCTGCTGGGCGGCGGCCGCCATGTGCAGGCGGTGGCCGCGCTCCCAGGTGATCAGGAGGTGCTCGCCGCACGGGGCGACCCGGACCTGGTCGTTGATCCGCACCGGGCCGCGCGTCGTGGTCACGACCCATTCGATCAGCGTGGGCCCCTGCGCGGCGCGCTCACCCAGCGCGGCGGCCAGCATGTCGGGCAGCGGCGTCCTGGTCAGGGACGGGAATCGCTCGAACAGCGACACGGGTCCCACCCAGCGCGGCAGGCTGCCGTGCGGGAGGCGCTCGGCGGCGTAGCTGCGGGCCGCCGCGTTCTGGGCGACGTAGAGGGCGTCCTGGATGCGGCCGTCGTCGTCCAGGAGCGGGGCGACCAGCAGCGCGGGCGCGGGCATGGCGTCCAGGACCTCCCGGCCCGAGGGTGCGGGCGGCAGCGGCGAGGACGAGACCGTGGCGGGCAGTGCGCCCCTGTCTCGGCCGGGGTCCTGGTACGACTCGGCGTACTGCCTGATCCGACGCCGCTGGGCCGCGAGCAGCTCCCTGATCGACCGGAGCGCCAGGTGGGTGCGGGCGTCGGGCACCGCTGAGGTGGCGTCCATACGGGGGGAGTGCCTCCTGTGCGCGACGTGGCCGGTGCCCATCAGCCTCGGTGGCCGGGCCGGTGCGGGCCAGTCCGCCTACGCCACACGGTGCCGCGCCCCCCCCGTGGGCGGGCGGCTCAGGCCGCGACCGTCAGCGGGCGCTCGACCACGGAGTCCAGGAAGAGCAGCACCGTGAGCAGGGCGCCGCTGGCCGCCGGGCAGATGCCGTAGTGGGCCATCTCCTCGTCCAGCTCGGACAGCAGCCGGCCGCCCTCGGCGGTGCCGGAGCCGCCCGCTGCCAGGACCGCGGCGGCGTCCTGCCGGATCAGGCGGACGGCCAGCGGGCCCTTGTCCTGCGCCACCCGGATGTCGTCGACGGACGCGATCAGCGTGAGGAGCGCGTCGAGCTGCGCGGTCTCCTCGGGGACGCCGCGCGTCCGCGCCGAGCGCAGCCCCGGCAGGGCGGCGAGCGCGGCGGTCAGCTGACGCCGCTTCTCCTCGGCGGGCAGCGCGCGGTAGCCGTCGCGGAAGTCCCCGGTGGGCTCGACCCGCGCGTCGAGTTCCAGGGCGCGGCCGCAGGCGTCGTCGGCGCTCTCCGCGCCCTGCGCCCAGGCCGCCGACAGCAGGCACAGCGAGCGGGCGGCGACGTCGAGGCCGTTGAGGGAGGCGACGTACGGCACCTGGCGCTGCGCGTCGGCGCAGGCCCCCGCGAGCCGCTCCAGGTCGCCTCCGGCGCACGCGGCGTCGCGGAACGAGCCGTGCAGTCCGACACCGGCGTCGACGAGCGAGGAGAACACGGTGTTGGCGGGCGTCTGCGCGGTCCGGCAGTCCGGAAGCCCCGGCTTCGGCGTCAGGAACACCTCGCGGGTGAAGGCGGCGACGGCGAGATCGGCGAGTCGGTCGGCGGAGACGTTCGGATTGCTGGTGAGCATGCTGGGTCGCTTCCACTGGACGGCTGGACACCGGTCGTCCTCCCCGGCCCGAAACGGGCGAACCGGGACCAAGGTCCTGGGTTCGGAAGGTCGTGCGGCCCTGAATACCGGCCCGTGCGGCGGGAGCGAGAGGAGCGACGCTACGTCGCCTGCCCCGTCCCGAAGTCGAAGTCCTCCACGAAGTAGCTGTCGTGCCGGACGCGGAACTCCTTGAGCTCCTCGGGGCCGCGCTGCGACATCTCGGCGACGCGCTCGAAGTACTCCTCGCGCGGGGCGCCGGGGGCGAAGAGCATGAGCATCGACACCGGGTCGTCGGTCACGTTCTTGAAGGCGTGCAGACCGCCGGCCGGCACGTACAGGAAGTCGCCCTCGCGGCCCGTCACCCACTTCTCGCCGTCGTAGAGCTCGAGTTCGCCGGACAGGACGTAGAACGACTCCGACATCGCCCGGTGGAAGTGCTCCTTCGCCCCGGCCGAGCGTGGCCCCAGCACGCCCTTGTAGAGCCCGAATTCGCCGCCGGTCGACTCCTGCGTGGCGAGGTAGCTGGTGGACCCGCCGGGCGAGGACACCTCCGCAGGGGTGTCGGCCGACCGGAAGGACGCGCTCACCTCGCCCTTGTCGCCGTGGTAGCGGGGCTCCGGGTACCGCATGTTCTCGAAGTACGACATCGTGCGCTCCTTGTCGGCGGGTGGACCACAAGACTGACCGGTGCGGCCGCGTGCGGCATCGGGCCCGTGAATGATTGACGGGGGACGACCGGAGGAGGTCCGAGGACCTAGGCGCATTTCGTTCGTCATTGGTGGGCCGCGATATCAAGGGTCACCTTGGACAGCGGACAACCGACGCATGCCAGTACCTGTCCCTCCGCCTTCTGCGTGCGGGTGAGGCAGGTGTGTTCGGGTTGCGTGACCTCGCCGCTGCGCACGCGCACCCTGCACTCGCCGCAGCTGCCGACCGTGCAGGAGTACGGCATGGGCAGTCCTGCGGCGAGACCGGCATCGAGCAGGCTCTGTCCGGGTTCGACCACGGTCGTTCCGACGGGGCTCCCGTCCTTCTCGACTCTCATCTCCTGGGGTGCCCGGGTGGTTGGGGTGGTGACGCCACCACTGAAGCGCTCTTGGTGCGTGTGCTCGTCCGGCACGCCGAGTTGTTGCAGGACGTCCTGCACGGTGTCCATGAGCGCTTCGGGGCCGCAGACGAAGTGATGTGCGGTGTCCGTCGGCGGGAGGCCGGTCACCCACCGGCGGATGCCTTCCGTGTCGAGCCGACCGTCGCGACTGGTGAGGACATGGGTGACCGTCAGCCGGTCCGGGTGGTCCTTTTCCATGCGCGTCAACGCATCGATGAAAATGACCTCTTCGCGGCTCCGGCTGCTGTACAGCAGGTCGATCCTTCCGGCCGATGCCGGATCGGACAGGCGGGTGCGAATCATGCTCATCATGGGCGTGATGCCGCTGCCGGCCGCGATGAGTACCAGCTGTTCGGTGGCCTGCGGCGGGGCGTGGAAGGTACCGGAGGGGCCCCGTACCGCGAGCTGGTCCCCGCATTGCAGGTGACGGTGGGCGTGCGTGGAGAACTGCCCGCCCTCAACGTGCTTGACGGTGAGTTCCAGCCGGGTCGCGCCCGGCGCCGAGGAGGCCGAGTAGGCACGCCGTACGGACCGGCCCGCGATGTCCGTGACCAGGGTGAAGAACTGCCCGGGGTGGAAGTCGAACGGCTTTGCCTCGTCGGCTGCGTCCTCGAGAACCAGGGTGCGGGCGGACGGCGTCTCCTGCCGTATTTCGCAGACACGCACGGGTCGCAGCGGGCCCTCCGCCACCTCACCGTGATGCGCATCGCCACGGCGAGCAGAGGAAGGGGTGCGGACATCGTCGTAGCCCTCTTTGCGCAGCCCGGACACGTAGGCACGGTCGATCGCTTTCCGCATGAGCCGGCTCATGCCAGGGATGGCGGTGATGACCTTGATCAGCCGTGCCGAGCCGCGTCCGGACTCGGCTGCGCCGGCAGCCAGGTGGGCGCTGCCCAGGGCCATCATGTCGGGTGCCGCATCCCGGCCGGATCGCACGTCAGGGTTCCACAGGCGGGCACGGGAAACTGCATCGTTGCTGCGGACCTCCGCGTACTCCACGTCGATGAGGAGGGCGAGGTGCGGCGGCACGCCGCGCAAGGCCAAGGACTTCAGCAGCGCGGCGTCGTCGGTGATCGCGGCGCGCCCGTGGATGTGCAGGACACCGCTGCGGCCGGGGACGAGGGCGGCCAGGGCGATCCGGTCGTCGCGGAGCAGGTTGTGCAGGGTGTCCGCGCGTTTGTTGCCCTTGCGGTCGGCCAGAACCAGGGTGCGGCCGTTCAGGATTCGGGCCACCGTCTGCTGTTCCCCGCGCGGGCTGGTGTCACTGCCGCCTTCCGCGTCCCAGGTGGACAACGCCAGAAAGGGGGAGGCGGACAGGAAGTCGCTGACACCCGGGCCGGCCAACGGCCCCTGGTCCACCATCGGCTCCGCGGCGGGGGATGCGGAGGATGGTTCCCACAGGCCGGAGCGGATGACGGCCTGCGCGCAGTGCACGTACGCCTCGGCGATGTCCACGGCCGTCTCCCCACCCTTGAGGGCGGATGCTGTGCCGTTCACACGCAGCACCTCACCCACACCGGGCAGCAGAAAGAACAACGAGACCGGGCCGGATGCGACGCTCGCCCCTGCAACAGGGAAGGAGAACCGCTGCGGGGAGTGGACACGCGCGAATCCGGGCGTGCCACCGACGAACGTGGTGCGGACGGCGCCGTCGCAGTCCTGGTGACCGAAGGCCGCGACCGGGCTGTGTGCGAGGACCTCGCGGCACCCTGCGTCCAGGACGCCGATCTGCTTCTGAACGATCATCGCGGCCGGGCGGCCGACGACCGCCTCGACCTCGTCCACGGAGGACAGCCGGTGCATCGAGTCCGGCTCGAAGGTGTACTGCCGCATGAGGATTCCTTTCAGCCGGTGGCGGACCGGCCCATGGGAGGAAGAGGCGGACAGCCTGGTCGGCGCCTGCCGGAACGAGGTGTCAGACCTTCTTGTTTCCGCAGGTCATGGCAGTATTCTGAGTAAAAGCTCAGCTATTTGCTACTCGCTTTTCACCGGCCAGGAGGAACAACGGATGACACCCGCCGACCGCCGCCTCGCCCCACGTCGCAAGCCCCAGCAGGTGCGCGCCGAACTCACCCGCGAGCGGATCCTCACCGCAGCTGCTCACGTTTTCGCCGAGTACGGGTACGCGGCCGGCACCACCAACCGGATCGCCGAACGGGCCCGGATGTCCATCGGCTCGCTGTACCAGTACTTCCCCAACAAGGACGCCATCCTCGCCGAGCTGCTGGTCCGGCACATCGACCGCGGCGCCTGGACAGGAGCCGATGAGCTGGACGTGACCCCCGGCAGCCTGAAAGACGCCATCCGGTCCTTGGTGCGCGACGCGATCGACCACCACCGCGACGACCCGCAGCTCCTGCGGATCATGATCGAGGAAGCGCCGGTCTCCAGTGACCTGGTGGAAGCGATCGACCGGCACGGCAAAGCCCGGGTGAGCCAGGTGCGCGAGGTGTTCGCCCGCCATCCCGACGTCCAGGTAACAGACCTCGACATGGCTGCGGAACTCGTCGTGGGAACCGTAGAGATGAACACCCACAAACTCATGGCAACCCCACACCCCGCCCAGGTTGAAAGGCTGGAAACGGAGCTGGTCGCCATGATCACTCGATACCTGCGCGGCGACCAGTAACCACGAGCCCCCGGCAACGCGGATTGACGGCGTCTTTATGTGGGGGACTTTCGACCTGTGGTTTAACCCTCAACGAACCTCCACGATGGATTTGTCCGGAATTCCACCCGTTCCGCGCCTTCACCGGAGGAGACGAGACGTGAAACAGGTCCTGCCAGGGCTCGCGGCTCTCGAACGCCGCCTGCAGCCGACCACGGCTCTGGCACCGCTGCTGATGCTGGCGGGGGCCGCGGTCGTCGAGCTGTGGGCGCCCGTCTGGTGCACCGGGACGCCGCTGGCGCTGATGGCCGCTCTCACCGCCGCCGCCGTGTCGAGCCTGCGGGCGACGCTCGCGATCGCCCTCACCTGGCTGGCCGTCTCCGTGGCCGTGGTCACCGTCCGGCACGACACCGTGGAGTACGAGCTGATGCGGGTGACCACGGCGGCGACCGGCGTGGTCCTGGCCTTCCTCGTCGCCCGCGTGCTGCAGAGCGAACGCGAGCACGTCGACTCCGCCCGCTCCGTCGTGGGCCGCCTCCAGCAGGCCATCCTGCCCGAACTGCCGCGCAGCGTCGGCGGGTTCACGCTCGCCAGCCGCTACGAACCGGCCGACACGGAGGCCGCGGTGGGCGGGGACTTCTACGCCCTCGTGCACACCCGGCACGGGCTGCGCGTCATGATCGGCGATGTGCGCGGCAAGGGTGTGTCCGCCGTGCGGGCCGTCGCCGTCGTCGTGGGCGCCTTCCACGAGCGGGCCGACAGCGAACCGGACCTCGCCCGGCTGGCCGCGGACCTCGACCGCTCCGTCGCCCGCGCGGCGCTGTCGGGGACGGGGTCCGAGGATGCGGCGACGGAGGGGTTCGCCACCGCCCTCCTGCTCGAATTCGCCGCCGACGGGCAGGTCACCGTGCTCAACTGCGGCCACCCGGCGCCCTACGCCGTCGCGGACGGGCTCGTACGGGAGGTTCCACTGCCGGACGCGGAGCTGCCGCTGGGCATGTTCCACCTGTCGTCCCAGCGCGGCAGGCCCCACACCATCGACTCGGCGCCGCCCGTGCTCCTCTGCGTGACGGACGGCATCACCGAGACCCGCGCCCCCGAAGGAACGTTCTTCGACCCGGCCCGGCACTGGTCGCCCCCGCCGCGCGCGAACGCCGCGCAGGCCGTCGACCACCTCACCGCCGCGGCCCGGGCCTGGGGCGGCCGACCGAGGAACGACGACGTGGCGGTGGTGGCCGTGGAAACGTCGTCCGCCTGAGTCGGACGGCTGCCTCCCGCCACGCCGCCCGGCGCGCACCGGGCGATGAGTTCGGGAGGCGGCTCGGGTCTCCCTTGGTATGACCACTGTGAAAGTCAATGACGTCGTCCTCGGCACCGAGTCGTTCGGTGCCGAGGACGCGCCCCTGATCCTGCTCGTGGGCGGGACGACGATGCTGTCCTGGCCCGACGCGCTGTGCGAGCGCCTCGCCGCGGGCGGGCGCCGGGTGGTGCGCTACGACCTGCGCGACAGCGGGGAGTCCACGGCCGGGGACCCGGAGGCACCCACCTACACGCTGCGCGACCTGGCCGCCGACGCGGCGGCCCTGGTCGAGGCGCTCGGCGGCGGTCCCGCGCACCTCGCGGGGATCGGTGTCGGCGGGATGGTCGCGCAGGTCGCCGCGCTCGACCACCCGGGGGCGTTCTCGGCGCTCACCCTGGTCGGCACCCGCGCGGTCGCGCCCGGCCCGGTCGACGACGACCTCCCCGATCACGACCGGGCGACGATGGGGAGGCTGTTCTCCCGTCCGATGCCCGACTGGACCGACCGCGAGGCGGTCGCGGAGTTCGCGGCGGCCGGCGCCGAGGTCATGGGCAACGACCCCGCCACCGCGCGCTCGGTCGCGGCGCGGATCTGGGACCGCACGCCCGGCACCGACCCCCAGGTCCAGATGGCCAACCAGCTCGGGATGGTGTTCTCGCGGCTCGACTGCACCCCTCGCTGGCGTGAGCGGTTGCCCGGGATCGATGTCCCCACGCTCGTGGTGCACGGCCGCCGCGACCTGTTCTTCCCCGTGGGCAACGGCGAGGCGATCGCCCGGGACGTCCCCGGGGCGCGGCTGCTGGTCCTCGAGGAGGCCGCCACGGCGATCCGCGACGCGGACGTCGGTGAGATCGCCGAGGCGATGCTGGCGCTGGGATAGCGGCGGCGATCCCCCGACCCGTCCGAAAAGCAGCAACACCCGCTCCCCTCCAGCGGGTGCTGCCACGTCCGTGGACCGCCGGGTGATCCCGCGGTCCTCGCCATGGTAGGAGAAGCATCAAGTGCCGCACAGATCCGGCCAGTTGTCGCGACGGTGACGCGGCCGAGGGTGTAGAGGGCGGCCGGAGCGCGGTCCTCCACGGTGAACGGGCCGCACGCTGGGCGAGAACCACCCGCTGCGTGGGCACCGACGAGCACGTCATCGGTTCCATGAGTGACCCGAACCGGCGGTTTCAATCCACGAGTTGGTCGTGTCGCACTGCCGACCACGCGCCGGGTCTCACGGCTTCCGCGGCGCCCGCAGCTCCACCGCGTCGAGCAGCAGCCCGAGCACCGTCTCGAACTGGTCGTCCTCGTCCGCCGCGGCCAAGTGCGGGGCGACGGAGGCGAGATGCGGATAGGCGGTCGGCGACACGGCCAGGTACTCGCGCCGCCAGGCCAGCCGGTCGCCCTCGCGTGCCGCGCCGTCCAGCGCGGCGACGGCGGCCTCCTGCGCGCCCATGGCGAGGGCGGTGTCGGCGAGCGCACGGTAGTAGCGGGCGGCCTCCCTGTCACCGAAACCGGCCTGCCGCAGCGCGCCGATCACCAGGTCCGCGCCCCGGAACTCGGCGTCGCGGCGCGAGACCCGCCCGGCCACGATCGCGGCGACCCGCGGGTGGGTGAGGCAGGCGCTGCGGACGCGGCGGGCCAGGCCTGCCAGGGTCTCGCGCCAGGAGTCGGTCGGCTCGTAGCCCGTGACCGCCTCCTCGATGAGCTGCTCGGCGAGTCCGAGGAGGATGTCCTCCTTGCCGGAGAAGTGGCGCAGCACGGCGGTGTGGTTCGAGCCGAGTTCGGCGCCGAGGCGGCGCAGGGTGAGGGCGTCGGGTCCCTCGCGTTCGACGAGGGCGCGGGCGGCGTCCAGGATCCGGTCCCGGTTGAGGGCGGTGGACGGCGGCCGGCCGCGCCGGGCGGCTGGGGCGGCCGGCGCCGGGGTGCTGCCGCCGTGGTCTGTCATGGCGCCAATCCTATGCACCGGCCCGCCCCCTCACTCCGCGTCGGCCAGGTGGGTGACCAGGGCCGAGAGCGCCGCCACGGTCTCGGCGTCGCGGTCCGGGTCCTCGGCCGAAGGCCAGGCGCTCGTCTTCACCACGACGACGTCCGCGACCGGGTCGACCCACAGGAACTGCCCGTAGATGCCGAGACCCGTGAACGCGCGGTGCTCGCCGCCGAGCGTCCACCACTGGTTCGCGTAGCCGTAGTGCGCGGGGTACAGCTCGCTCAGTGCTCCCGGCCGCAGGAACTCCTTCCCGCTGCCGCGTCCGCGCTCGACCCACGCCTCGGGCACGACCTGCTCCCCGTCGACGGCGCCGCCGCGCGCCATGAGCAGCCCCACGCGAGCCATGTCCCGCACCGTCGCGTTGAACGATCCGCCACCGACGGCGGTCCGCGGCCGGCCGCGCGTGAGCCCGTAGTACGCGGCCGTCTCCGCGCCGATCCGGCTCCACAGCCGCTCGGCGGCGTACCGCGCCAGGGGCAGGCCGGTGGCGCCCTCGAGGACCCAGCCGAGGGCCTGCGTGTCGAGCGTCGAGTAGTTGAAGAACGTGCCGGGGTCCGCGCCCGGGTCGACGGAGCGGACCACGTCGAGCACCGAGCCGCGGCCGGTCACGGCACGCATCAGACGGTTGACCGGGGCCTGCGGGTCCTCGTAGTCCTCGACACCGCCGGCGCCGCTCGTCATGTCGAGCAGGTCCGCGACGGTCGGCCCGTCGTAGGCCGACCCGGCCAGCTCGGGGCAGTACGCCACCACCTTGTCGTCGAGCGAGCCGAGCGCGCCCTCCGCCAGGGCGATGCCGAGCAGCACCGACGTCACCGACTTGGTGAGCGAGAAGAGTTGGAAGCGGCGGGCGGGCCCGCCGAACCGGCCCGGGTAGCTCTCGTGCACGAGCCGCCCGCGGTGCACGACGGCGAACCCCGTGGTGTGCGTGCGCGTGTGCAGCTGCTCCAGGGTGCGGCGCGTGCCGCCGAACTCGTAGGTGAATCCGGGCGGCAGTTCGCCCTGGGGCAGCGGGCGCACCCGCGCGGCGGCGGGCACGGGCGCCACCGGCAGCACTGCCGACATGTGCGTGAACGTCCACTCGTTCACCGGCCGCCGGAACGCGATCTCCTCCTGGTGCCGCCACAACCAGGCCGTCCCCGCCCCGGCGGCCGCGACCGCCGCTCCGCCTGCCATCCATCGCGCCGTGCGTGCCATGCGTGTGCTCCCGAGGGCTCTCCACCGATTTATGAACCAATGGTGACACCGGTGGTTCATGGAGGGCAATGCCCTAGTCGACGGTGAGGCCGCGCAGGAAGTTGGTGAGGATCCGGGTGAGCCGGGGCTCGAGTTCGACGATCGCGTGTCCCAGCCGCGGGTCGCTGCGGTAGAGCTCGGCCAGTTCCGGGCCGGGCGAGGACATCTGCCACATCGCGCCCGCCAGCGAGGTGGCGGTGGCGATCAGGTCGACGGCGTCGAGCTCGGTGAGCCCGGGCAGGAGGCGGCGCACGGCCGCGACGATGGCGTCGACCTCGGCGTGTGCGCCGAGCTTGAAGGCGCGGACGGACTCGATCGAGACATTGCGCTCGAGGTTCAGGGGTGCCTGGGCGAGCAGGTCGCAGAAGGGTCCGCGCGCGGCGAGCGTGCGGGCGAAGGCGCCGGCGACGGCGGCCGGGGTGGCATCGGCGGTGAGCCGGCCGAGCTCCGCGCGCAGCGCCGCGGACCACTCCCGCCATCCCTCGCCGGTCAGGCGCAGAAAGATCTGTTCGCGCGTCTCGAAGTAGCGCAACAGCGCGGACTTGTGCATCCCGACCGCCTGGGCGATGTCGGTCAGCGTGACGCGCCGGATGCCGCCTTCGGCGCCCAGTCTCCGGGCGGCGTCGAGGATCGCCGCCTCGCGGGCCTGCTTCGCCGCGCTGCTGCGGGCGCGCTGGAACTCGGGAGTGCTCATGGCGGCAGCTTAGCGCAACGCGGTTGCGTAATTAAGAGAACGGTGTTGTACTAACTTTCATGACACAGACATGGCTCATCACCGGATCGTCACGCGGCCTCGGCCGCGCCCTTGTCACCGCTGCCCTCGAAGCCGGGGACAACGTGGTCGCCACGGCGCGCCGCCCCGAGCAGCTCACCGACCTCGTCGACGCCTACGGCGACCGCGTGCTGCCCGTCGCGCTCGATGTCACCGACCCGGCTGCCGCGCAGGAGGCGCTGGCAGCCGCCGCGCGGCGCTTCGGTCGCGTCGACGTGATCGTGAACAACGCCGGGTACGCCAACGTCGCCCCGATCGAGACCGGGGACGACGCCGACTTCCGCGCACAGTTCGAGACCAACTTCTGGGGCGCCTACCACGTCTCGAAGGCGGCCGTCCCGGTGCTGCGCGCCCAGGGCGGCGGGCTCATCGTCCAGATCTCCTCGGTGGGCGGCCGGGTGGGCGGCTCGGGCGGCATCGCCTCGTACCAGGCCGCGAAGTTCGCCCTCGACGGATTCAGCCGGGTCCTGCGGGCCGAGACCGCTCCCTTCGGCATCAAGGTCCTCGTCGTCGAGCCCAGCGGATTCCGCACGGACTGGGCGGGCTCCTCCATGGCCGTCCACGAGGTCCCGGAGGGATACGAGGAGACGGTCGGCCGGATGGCGAAGCTGCGCGACGCGGGGGTGCCGGCCGGTGACCCGCGGCGCGCCGCCGAGATCCTGGTCCAGGTCGCCGGACGCCAGGACATTCCCGAGCACCTGCCACTCGGCGTCCACGCGGCCGAGGCGTCGATCGACCTCGACCGACGCCTCCTCGCCGAGGACGAGAAGTGGCGCGCGGTGTCGCGGTCGGCCGACTTCGTCGAGGCCTACCCGGTGGCGCTGCCCGTCGACGCCTGACGTGGTCGTCGACGGGCGCCTCGCCGCCCGCGGCACCGCAGGGGCTCGTCGCTCGCCGTGCGCCGCCCGGCGGACCGGGTCAGGCTTGAACCGGGCCGCGCGGGCGGCCGATGACGGTGCCGGGAACGACAGGGAGCGCGCGCATGGCAGGCCATGTACTGGTCGGGGCCGACGGGTCCGATTCGAGCCTGGAGGCCGTGGCGATCGCGGCCCGGGAGGCGCGGGAGCGCGGCCTCGGGCTGCGCATCGTGCACGCCTTCGTCTGGCCGATGATGCGCGCCGCCGGATTCGCGGCGGCCGCGGAGGCGCTGCGCGGGCAGGCCGACACCCTGGTCGCCTCGGCCGTCGAGCACGCCCGCGCCGCGGAGCCGGACCTCGCGGACATCGAGGGCGAGGTCGTCACGGGCGAGCCGCTGACGATCCTGACGGTCCGCTCGGCGGAGGCGGACCTGGTCGTCGTCGGCAGCCGTGGCCTGGGCGCCTTCACCGGGCTCCTGATCGGCTCCGTCGCGGTGTATCTGGCCGCGCACGCCAAGTGTCCCGTGCTCGTCGTCAGGGGCCGGACCGACCCGGGCGGCCTCGTCGCCGTCGCCATCGATTCCTCGGGCGACGCGCAGGCCGCGGTCGAGACCGCGTTCGGCGAGGCCGAGCGCCGCGGCACCGGACTGCTCGCCCTGCACGTCTGGAACACCTGGTCCGCCGAGGGCCCCGAACGTCACGGCGCGCTGACCCCGCTCGTCTCCAACATCAGCGAGCTGCGCAAGGAGGCCGGGCAGACCCTCACCGACGCGCTCGCCCCCGGCCTCGCCGCCCACCCGCACATCTCGGTGGAGCGGCGGCTGCTGGAGGGCCGGGTGCGCCCCACCCTCATCGAGGTGTCCAAGGAGGCCCGGATGATCGTCGTGGGCGCCCGCGGCCGGGGCGGCTTCAAGGGGCTCATCATGGGCTCGGTCAGCCAGGCCCTCCTCCTCCACGCGCACTGCCCGGTCCTCGTCGTCCGCGACGGCAGCGAGGACGACGCGTGAGCGGTCCGCGGCCGGAGCTGCTGACCTTCCTCGGCGGCGTCGGCACGGTCACCGGCAGCAAGTACCTCGTCGAGAGCGACCACAGCCGCATCCTGAGCGACTGCGGTCTCTTCCAGGGCGTACGCGAACTGCGCCGCCGCAAGTGGCGCCCGCTGCCCGCCGACACCGCCGCCGCGCGCGCCGTCGTCCTCACCCACGCCCACCTCGACCACTGCGGCCATCTGCCACGCCTGGTGAAGGAGGGCTTCGACGGGAAGATCGTCTGCACCCCCGACACCGCCGCGCTCGCCGAGATCGTGCTGCGCGACAGCGCCCGCCTCCAGGTCGAACAGGCCGAGCACGCCAACCGCCGCGGCTGGTCCCGGCACCGCCCGGCGCTGCCGCTGTACGACGAGAACGACGTCGAGCGGACCCTGCGGCTGCTGCGCCCCGTGGCCCTCGGCAAGGACACGCGCCTCGCCGACGGCACGAGCGTGCGCCTGCACCACGCGGGACACATCCTCGGCTCCGCCTGGGCGCACCTCACCCTGGAGAGCGGCCACACCCTCGCCGCCAGCGGCGACCTCGGCAGGCCCGGACACCCGCTGCTGCGCCCGCCCGACCCGTTCACCGGCGCGGACGTGCTCCTGATGGAGTCCACGTACGGCGACCGCGACCACGAGGACGCCGCCGACGCCCGCGACCGCTTCGGACAGGTACTCACCGAGACGTTCCGGCGCGGCGGCACCGTCGTCGTCCCGGCCTTCGCCATCGACCGCACCGAGGTAGTCCTGAGCGAACTCGCCGAGCTGCGCCGCACCGGCGTCCTGCCGGCCGGTGTGCCGGTGTTCGTCGACAGCCCGATGGCCCTGTCGGCGCTCGACGTCTACCGGCGTGCGGTGGACCGCGCCGACCCCCAACTCCTGCCGGACGCGGGCGAGTCGGCCCTCGACGCGTCCTGCTTCACGGCCGCGCGCACCGTGTCGGAATCCATCGCCATCAACGACGTGCCGGGCCCCGCCGTCATCGTCTCCTCGTCCGGCATGGCCACGGGCGGCCGGGTCCTGCACCACCTCAGGCGGCTGCTGCCCGACCACCGGAACACGGTCGTCCTCGTCGGCTTCGCCGCGCAGGGCACGCGCGCCCGCGACCTGGCCGAGGGCGCGGACGTCCTGAAGATGTTCGGCGAGTACGTCAAGGTCCGCGCCCGGATCGAACACGTGCCGTTCTTCTCCGCCCACGCGGACGCCGGGCAGATCGTCGACTGGCTCCGCGGCGCCCCCGCGCCCCACACCACGTACCTCGTGCACGGCGAACAGACCGCGGCCGAGACGCTGCGTGACCGCATCGGGGCCGAACTCGGCTGGCACGCGGTCGTGCCCCGCTCCGGCGAGCACGTCCTGGTGCGCTGAGCGGGCCGCGCCGACACCGAGTTTGCGGAGGTCAACCGGGCACTGTGGGGCAGGATTTGGCGCGCTGCGCTCACTGTCCGTGACGTCGCGGTTGGACACTGCCCCGGAGCGTCTGGCAAGGTCGCCGGTCCGATCCCGTGAAGACCCGATGGGAGGGGCGCGATGACCGAAGTGAACACCATCAGCGTCGAGGAAGCGACAGCCGTCGCGCGGCTGCGCATGAACACCACGACGCTCGACATCCCCAAGGACTTCGACCGCTGGTCGCCCGACGAGATGTCGGACTGGCTCGAACAGACCGAGGACGACCCGAACGTCTCCGACGAGGACTTCTACGAGGCCCGCACGACGGTGAACCGGGTGCTGGGCGTCGAGGACGCCTGACCTCAGCCGCGCTCGCCGTACGCCGCCGCGATCTCCTGCGGCGACGCCCACCGGCTGTACGTCGGTGACTTGGGCCAACCCGCGGGGGAGTCCTGCCACTCCTCCTGCCGGCCGTACGGCAGCAGGTCGACCAGGCCGAACAGATAGCTCAGCTGCTCGGTGCCGCGGCCGTCGGTGTGCCAGGTGCGGTACACCGTGTCGCCGTCGCGCAGGAACACATTGACCGCGAAGCCGGCGTCCGGCGGCGCGCCGACATCGGCGCCGAAGGAGCTGTTCGCGGTGGAGTACCAGGTCATCGTGTTGCCGACCTTGCGCCGGTACGCGAGCGCCTCGTCGATCGGCCCCTGCGTCACGATCACGAAGCGGGCGTCGAACTTCTCGAGCCCCGCGAGCCGGGTGAACTGCGACGTGAAGCCGGTGCAGCCACCGCACTGCCACTCCGCGCCCTCGTGCCACATGTGGTGGTAGACGATCAACTGCGGGTGCTCACCGAAGACTTCGGCGAGCCGCACGGGGCCCTCCTCGCCCTCCAGCACGTAGTCGGGCATCTCGACCATCGGCAGCCGGCGCCGCTGCGCGGCGATGGCGTCGAGCTCCCGGGTGGCGGCCTTCTCGCGGACCCGCAGCGCCGCCAGTTCCTTCTCCCACGTGGCGCGGTCGACGACGGGCGGCAGGGCGTTGCCGGTGGTGGACATGGGGCCTCCGGACGATGGGGTGCCGTGCGCGTACGGCACGTTCTTCCTTACGTGGGTGGGGACTCTCCGGGACGTGGAAAGTCATCGGTGGCGGCCGCGACTCCCGGACCGTCGCGGCCCGCGGGATCTCACCCGTTCGGCCCAGTCCCGATGGTCCGGGCCCCCGCGCGGCCAGAGGCTGGGGCATCAGGGCCCGTGGCGGTGGGACCCGCGCAAGGGGCGGGACCGTGGCCGGTGCGGAGCCCCGGTACCTGAGGAGGGACCCGATGCCCGCGCACGATCTGCCCCCGGACGACGGAAGCGACGCGGCGGACGCCGACAGGGGGTTCGTGGCGGCCCTGGAACCCGGTGTCGTCGAGAACGCCGACGGCGCGACCGTCTGGAACAGCGACGCCTTCGCGTACCTGAGGGAGAGCCCGGAGCCCGCGGACACCGTCGACCCGAGCCTGTGGCGGCAGGCCGCCCTCTGCGCGCGCCAGGGGCTCTACGAGGTCACCGACGGGGTGTACCAGGTGCGCGGCCTCGACCTGTCGAACATGTCGCTCATCGAGGGCGAGCGCGGCGTCGTCGTCGTGGACCCGCTGGTCTCCGCCGAGACGGCCGCCGCGGCCCTCGGCCTGTACCGCGCGCACCGCGGCGAGCGGCCGGTGACCGCGGTGATCTACACCCACCCGCACTTCGACCACTTCGGCGGCGTGATGGGCGTGATCAGCCCGGACTCCGACGTGCCGGTCGTGGCGCCCGAGCACTTCATGGAGCACGCGGTCTCCGAGAACGTCTACGCGGGCACCGCGATGATCCGGCGCGGCATGTACTTCTCCGCCTTCGGCACCCCGGTCGGACCCACCGGACAGGTCACCATGGGGCTCGGCATGGCCACATCCTCGGGCTCGGTCGGGCTGATCCCGCCGAGCGTGACCATCACCAGGACCGGCCAGGAAGAGGTCCTGGACGGCGTGAAGTTCGTCTTCCAGATGACACCGGGCACCGAGGCCCCGGCCGAGATGAACTTCTACCTGCCCGAGCGGCGCGCCCTGTGCATGGCGGAGAACGCCTGCCACACTCTCCACAACCTGCTCACCCTGCGCGGTGCCCAGGTCCGCGACGCCCGCATGTGGTCGCGTTATCTGAACGAGGCCCTCGAACTCTTCGGCCACGAGGCCGAGGTCGTCTACGCCTCCCACCACTGGCCGACCTGGGGCACGAACCGCATCGCGCGGTTCCTGGGCCAACAGCGCGACCTGTACGGCTACTTGCACGACCAGACGCTGCGCCTGATGAACTCCGGACACACCGGCATCGAGATCGCCGAGGAGATGCAGCTCCCGCCCGACCTGGAGAACGCCTGGCACGCGCGCGGCTACTACGGCTCCGTCTCGCACGACGTGCGGGCCATCTACCAGCGCTACATGGGCTGGTTCGACGGCAACCCGGCCCATCTGTGGCAGCACCCGCCGCAGGCCCAGGGCGAGCGGTACGTGCGCGCGCTCGGCGGCGCCGACCGGGCCGTCGCGACCGCCCGCTCCTTCGCCGACGAGGGCGACCTGCGCTTCGCCGCCGAACTCGCCTCCCACGTCGTCTTCGGCGCCCCCGACCACGCCGGCGCCAAGGAGTTGCTCGCCGACGTGCTGACCCGGCTCGGGTACGGCGCCGAGTGCGCGACCTGGCGCAACTTCTTCCTCGAAGGGGCGCACGAGCTGACGGAGGGCGCCCCGAAGACCCCGATCGCGCTCGCGTCGAGCATGGCCTCCGCCCTCTCGGTGACACAGATCTTCGACTCGCTCGCCATCCGCATCAACGGCCCGCGCGCCTGGGACGTGCGCCTCAGCATCGTGTGGAAGGTGATCGACCTCGCGGAGACGCACCGCATGGAGCTCTCCAACGGCGCGCTCGTCCACTTCCCCGATCCCCGGGACACCGAGGCCGACCTGACCGTGACACTCACCAAGGCCCAACTCCTCGGCATCCTGGCGGGCCACGGCCTCGACGGCATCGGCCAGCAGGGCGACGCGACGGCCCTGGCCCGCCTCTTCGGCCTCCTGGACGACCCGGACCCGAACTTCGCCATCGTGACGCCCTGAGGCGGTACAGCGAGACCCGCGCATGAAGGGGAGGCGCATGAAAGCGGAGCGGCGGCGCAGCGGTCCGAAGCAGTGGCTGCGCGGCCTCGGCCGCCCCAGCTCGGCGGACGCGGCCAGCGGCGCGGTGACCGGGCTGTTCTCCATCCCGGAAGGCATGGCGTACGCGGCCATCGCCGGGTTCAACCCGGTGGCGGGGCTGTACGCGGGCGTCGTGCCCGCGATCGTCGGCTCGCTTACCTCCCGTACGGTCCTCATGGTCACGACGCTCACCAGTGCCATCGCCCTGACCTCGCAGAGCGTGCTGTCCGACGCCGGGCTCGACCCGAGGAGCGCGGGCAACATCGCGATGCTGACCGTGCTCGTCGGCGTGGTCATGCTGCTGATGGGCGTGCTGCGGCTCGGCGTCGTGATGAGCTTCGTGTCGAACGCCGTGATGACCGGCTTCGCCACCGGGATCGCCCTGCAGATCATCGTCGGCGTCCTCAAGGACGCCACCGGCTACACCCCGCAGGGCCACAACAAGCTCTACCAGGTGGGGGACTGGCTGGCGCACGTCGGTGACTGGCAGGGCGCGGCGACCCTCGTCGCGGCCGTCACGGTCGTGGTGTGGGCGGCGGCGCGCGCGGTGCGGTGCCTGGAGTCGGTGGCGCTGCTGGTGGCGATGGTCGTCGTCAGCGTCGGGGTGGCCGTGGCGGGCACGGACGTCGAACTGGTGCGGGACATCGCGCACATCCCCGGGGCCCTGCCGGCCTTCTCCGCCCCCGACCTGTCGGCGCTCCCTGACCTGCTCACCGGTGCCTGCTCCGTCGCCCTGGTCGCCCTCGCGCAGGCCGCGGGCATCTCCCCGTCCATGCCCAACCCCGACGGCTCCCGCTCCGACGTCAACGCGGACTTCCGCTCCCAGGGGTACGCCAACGTCCTCGGCGGCCTCTTCCAGGCGCTGCCCAGCGGCGGTTCGATGTCGCGGACCGGCGTCGCGGTGAGCGCGGGCGCCCGCACCCGCTGGGCCGGCGTGATCTCCGGCGTCTTCCTCGCCCTGGTCGTCCTGGTCTGCGGATCGCTCGCCGAACGCATCCCCATGCCGGTCATCGGCGGCCTGATCCTGGTGGTCGGCGGCGAACTGATCTGGGGCAAGCGCCGCGACATCGCGCTCGTGCTGCGCACCTCGTGGATGTCGTCGGCCGCGATGATCCTGACCTTCCTGGCCACCACCCAACTCCCGCTCCAGCAGGCCATCGTCATCGGAGCGGTCCTTTCCCTGCTCCTGTACTGCGCCCAGGCCGCCCGCCAGGCGAAACTGATCGCCCTGATCCGCGCCCCGGACGGATCCTGGCGCACCGGAACACCCCCGAAGCGGCTGCCCGCGGGCGAGATCACGGTCCTCGACTACGCGGGCACGTCCTTCTTCGCCGAACTCCCGCAGATCGAGAGCGAGTTGCCGTCCGTCGACGAGGCCCGCGACGCGGTCCTGGTCCTCGTCGTCCGCACCCTCCCCGACGTCCCGTCCTCCGCCGTCATCAAACTCCTCGACCGCTACGCCCGCTCCCTCGACGAGGCCGGCGGCCGCCTGATCCTCGCGGGCGCACAGCCCTCCCTCGTCCGCGTTCTGAAGTCGACGGGCCTGAGCGAACGCCTCGGCATCGTCCCGTCCGCCCCCGAACTCCTCGGCCCGCTGGCCGCGGCGGAGACGGAGGGGCGGGAGTGGATCGCGGGGCGGCGCGAGCAGGGGCCCGCCCCGGTCACGGAGTGACGACCGGGAAGTCCGGATCGAAGTCGTCGAGCAGCCCCGCGAGCCGCTCCAGTTCCGCCGCGTCACCGTCCAGGGAGACCTTCCCCGCCCGGGCCAACTCCTGCGCACTCGTGGGCTTGAGCAGTACGCCGACGAGAGCCGCCTTGGGGCCGGTGACCGTGAGCCGGGCGTTGGGGGAGGTGCCGCGCCGGGCGTGCAGCACGCCGCGGCGGACCCACATGTTCCATGTCTCGCCGGAGTCGGGATCGGAGCCGGTCCCCGTGAAGTGGAGGTCCAGACGGAGGTCGGCCGTGGCCGCCCTGTCACCGTTCACATGGACGGCCACGAAGTCGAAGAGGATGTCGATCGGCATGGCCAGGATCGTGTCGGGGCTCGCGGTGGCGAACACCGCCTTCTGCACACCGTCGCGCAGTTCCTTGGCGGCCGTGAGGAAGATGCCCCGCCACTGCGGCCCCTCGGCCTGGTAGCCCATCTGCTCGTAGGCGTCGGCCTGGAGACGCCGGGCCTCCTCGTTGTCCGGCTCGGCGAACACGAGGGCGTGCAGGATCTGCGCCGCCCACCGGTAGTCTCCCTCGTCGATCGCCCGGCGCCCCTCCGCCAGGATGCCTGCGGCGCCGACCAGGGCGGTGAGCCGGCGGGCGGTCTCCACCGGCGGGTGCGGGTGGAGGGTGACCGGGTCGCCGTCCCACATGCCGAGTTCCTTGGTGAACACCGCGCGGACGTCGTGGTGGAACGTGCCGTGGTAACCGCGGTTGAACCACCTGCGCCCCAACTCCTCCGGCAGCTCCAGGACTTCGGCGGCCTCCAGCGGCGTGTATCCCTTGTTGGCCAGGCGCAGCGCCTGGTCGTGGATGTACTTGTAGGTGTCGCGTTGCGACTCCAGGAACGAGGTCACCTCGCCGTTGCCCCACACCGGCCAGGTGTGCGGCCCGTAGTGCACCTCGGCCTCGTCGCCCCAGCGCTCCAGGGTCTCGTCCAGGTAGCGGGCGAAGTTGCGGGCGTCGCGGGTGCGGGCGCCGCGCAGCGTCTGGATGTTGTGCAGCGAGTGGTTGGCGTTCTCCGCGCAGGTCAGCGCCTTCAGCTGCGGGATCCAGATGTGCATCTCCTCGGGCGCCTCGGTGTCCGGTGCGTAGAGGAACTCGAACTCCAGGCCGCCGAGCTCACGCCTCGCGCCCGTCTCGGTGATCGGGTCGGTCGGCGAGATGTACGAGACGGTGACACCCGGCACGGTCGTGATGCCGATGCCGCAGGTGACACAGCCGGTGTCGGACAGGTCGAGCAGACTGCCGAAGGCGTACGAGGCGCGGCGCGACATGGCATTGCCCGCGATCACGTTCTCGCCGATGGCGTGCTTGTCGAAGGAGGCGATGGTGCCCGGCGCGATGATCGGCACCCGCCCCGACGCCACGTCCTCGGCGCTCACCACACCCTTGACGCCGCCGTAGTGGTCGATGTGGGTGTGCGTGTAGATCACGGCGGCGACGGGCTTGTCGCTGACGTGCTCGCGGATCATCGCCATGCTCTGGCTTGCGGCCTCGACCGAGGCCATGCAGTCGACGACGACGAGGCCCGTGTCGCCCTCGACGACGGTCAGGTTGGCGATGTCGTTGTTGCGCACCTGATAGACACCGTCGACGACCTTGTACAGACCGCCCCGGCGCAGCAGCTGGGACTGCCGCCACAGGCTGGGATTCACCGTGTCCGGCGCGGGCACGTCGTCACCGAGGTAGCCGAAGCGGCTCGCGTCGAAGATGACACGGCCGTCGCTCCCGTACAGCTTGTCCGGGAACGGGGCGAGGAACCCCCGGTCCGCGTCGGTGAAGTCCTGCCGGTCACCCATCGCGTACCGGGAAGCCGCTTCTTTGTTCGTGCGAGCGGTGGCCTGGGAGGCGTGCTGAGGCTCGTGTGTCACGGCGTACTCCGTCCCGTATAGGCGATATACGAGGAATACGCTAATTGTGTGGCGGAGGTCGCGCCATTTGGCCCAGGCCGTCCTCGCCGTCCTCCCCGTGCGGGCCGGCAGAACCCGGCGCGGTGTCACGGAAGGTGTCTCGTAGGGTGCCTTCGTGGCCCCGTCCGCCAACGGGGCCGTGACGGGCGAGTACGGGGGAGTGGCAATGCGGCGAGTGCGCGGACAGGGCCGGCACTTCGGGGTGCGGGCGGCGGCGCTGGTGACAGGGGCGCTGCTGGCCGTGAGCGGGGCGGCGGCCCCGGCCCTCGCGCGGGGAGAGGTCAGGCTCACGCTCGATGTCCCCGAGGCGTCCGGACTCTACGACCCCGACGAGGGCGCCGGGGCGCGCGTCGATGCCCCCAGGCTGCTGGTGCAGCCGCACGGGGGCGTGGCCCGCAACGTCGAGATCACCGTGGACGCCGGGGAGTTGAAGGGCGTCGGGACCATGACTCCCGGGCACCGGTGCACCGGGGACGACGCCGTGTTCCGCTGCCGCTTCGACCCGCGCTCGCTGCGCTACGCCACCCACTTCACCCCGTTCCACCTGCGTGGCAAGGAGGGCGTGACCCCCGGCGACGGCGGGACCGTGCACCTCACCGCACGCGCCGACAACGCCGCGGACGTGCGCGCGGACCTGCGGATGGAGATCCAGCCGCCCGACCTGACACCGTCCGGGGCGGAGCGGGTACCCGGCCTGGTCGAGGCGGACGAGCCGGTCGAGCTGCGGCCGGGCCTCGCCAACGAGAGTGACTGGCCGGTCGAGAGGTTCGCGCTGCGGATGTCCTCCTACGGCCGGCATCTGACGGTGGAGGACAAGTACCGCAACTGCTGGTATCCCGACACCGAGGACGACGCCTCGGACGAGGGGATGGCGGGGACCGAACTCGCCTGGTGCGAGTTCGGCACACCACTTCCCCCGCACACCGCCTGGCGGATCGGCCGGCCGATGATCGGGCACCTGGACGCGGACATGCCCGCGGAGAGCGTCCGCCATCAACCCCTGTACGGGGCACGGGACAAGGCCGCCTACCCGCACCGGGGAAGCGGTCCTGAGCTGACACTCGAACGCGTTCCCACCGGTGACTTCAAGGAGAGCCGCGACACCTGGGGCTCACTGATCGTGCGCGGCACCGCGCAGGTCGACTACGCCCCCGTCGTCGAGGGGCCCGTCCGCGGCAAGGTCGGACAGACCGTGACGGTGCGCATCGGCGCGCGCAACGTCAACGGCGGCAAGCTGCCCGGCATCAACCCGGACCGCTTCGAGATCGTCCCGCCGGAGGGCACCACGATCACCGGCACGCCCTACACGGTGGACGGCGACCCGATGGACAACGCGTGCAAGCGCCCGGCGAAGGGCTCCCGCGCGTGGCGGTGCGGCCTGGGCAGCGAGGCGTTCGAGCAGATCGACGGCCGCGAGGGCGCGAGCACCTCGGTGACCGTGCGGGTCCGCATCGACGACAAGGTGCCAGGTGCGCGCGGCACGGTCCGCGTCGTCGGCAAGTACGACCGCACCCATGACAACGACAGCGCGGAGCTGGCGACCGACATCAGCGGTCGCGAGCGGACCTCTCCGGCGGCGACCATCGGGTGGGCCGCGGGGGCTGTCGTGGTCGTGGCGGGAGGTGCGGTGCTGGCCCGCCGGTACCTCAGGAACCGGCGGGGCTGAGGGTGTCGGCGCCGCTCAGTGCTTGATGCCGACGCCCGCGAGGAGGCTGATCTCGGCGTCCGCGATCTCCGTCCCGTCCTCGGGGTTGTCGCGGCGCCAGCGGTGGCAGCAGATGATGCCGGGCTCGATCAGGTCGAGTCCGTCGAAGAAGCGGCGCACGTCGCTGTGCGAGCGGAACTGCACCGGCGTCCCGGAGTTGGTGTACGCCTCCGCCACCCCGTTCCACGTCTCCGGGTCGAAGTCCGGTGTGCAGTGGTTCATGGCGAGGGCGCTGCCCGGCGGGAGCGGCTCGAGCAGGCGGCGCACGATCGCGTACGGGTCGTGCGGGTCGGTGACGAAGTGCATCAGCGCGTTGAGGGAGAGCGCGATGGGCTTGGTGAAGTCCAGGACCTCGGCGTCCTGCACGGCGTCGAGCAGCGACTCCGGGTCGGTGACCGTGGCCTCGATGTAGGCCGTGCGCCCCTGGGTCGTGCTGCGCATGAGGCGCTCGGCGTACTTGAGGACCAGCGGGTCGTTGTCCGCGTACACCACGCGGGCCTCGGGCACGAGGGACTGGGCGACCTGGTGCAGGTTCGGCTCGGTGGGGATGCCGGTGCCGATGTCGAGCCACTGGCGGATGCCGTGCTCCTGGGCGAGCACGCGGGTGGCACGGTGCATGAACGCGCGGTTCTCGCGGGCGGTGACAGGCAGGCCGGGGTGGGCCTTGGCGGCGACCATGGCCGCCTCCTTGTCGACCTCGAAGTGGTCCTTGCCACCGAGGAAGTAGTCGTACATCCGGGCCGAGTGGGCCTTGCTCGTGTCGAGGTCCCGGCCGGACTGCCTGGTGGTCATGTGCTCCCCTTCATCGGTGTGACTGTCGGTCCACAGGCCGGGAACGCTAGCGGTGTCGGCGCCCCTCCCGCAGGCCGCCGGCTCATCCGGCGGCCAAGTGATCGGCCATGCCCTGCTTCACGCCACGCACGAACGCGGCGATCTCCTCCGGTGTGTAGATCAGCGCGGGACCGGCCGGGTCGGTCGACTGCCGTACGGCCACGCGGCCGTCGGCCAGCAGCTTCGTCTCGACGCACTGCCCGCCGTTGGGCCCGCTCCAGGGGCGCTCCCAGCCCTGCTCCCCGAGGTTGCGGGCCGGCATCCCGTTGTAGACGCCCTCTTCGACTTCGACGACCGTCATGTTGAGTACTCCTTGCGCATACGGTTCAAGAGCGCCCTGCTGTCATCCGAGGACGTCAGCAGCGCCATACGCGAATGCGCCTCAAGATGGGCGACCACGTCCGCGCGCTGGTCCAAATAGACGGATGCGGACAGGAGTTCGCTGTAGACGATGTCGGGCAGCTCGGGTTCTTCGAACCGGAAGTACGTGAACGGGGCGCACGCCCCGACATGCGCGCCCGCGGAGAACGGCACGATGTCCAGGCTGATGTGCGGTAGCTCGGACACGTCCAGGAGGCGCTCGATCTGCTCCCGCATCACGTCGGGGCTGCCCACCTCCTTGTGCAGGACCGCCTCCTCCATGACCACCCACAGGGTGGGGGCGTCCTCCTTCTCCAGGAGGCCCTGGCGGCGCAGCCGCAGCGCCACGCGGCGCTCGAGGTCCTCCTCGCTGCCGTTCGGCAGCCCGCCGCGCAGGACCGCGCGCGCGTAGTCGGGGGTCTGCAAGAGGCCCGTGACGTACTGGGGTTCGTAGGTACGCAGGGTCTTGGCGTCGGTCTCCAGGCTGACGTAGGCGGTGAACCAGCTGGGGACGGCGTCCCGGTAGGAGTGCCACCAGCCCGGCTCGTTGGCCTGCTCGGCGAGGTCGACGAACTCGTCTATCTCCTGCCGGCCCGCGCCGAAGGTCTCCAGGAGCTTCTCCACATAGAGAGGCTTCAGCGCCACTTCGGCCTTTTCCAGCCGCCGGATCGTCAGGGTCTTCACGCGCAGTGCCTTCGCCGCGTCCTCCAGCGAGGCACCGGCAGCCAGACGCATGTCCTGCAGCCGACGGCCGAGGATCATGCGCAGCACTGTCGGCGCGCTGGTAGCAGAACGGGCCTCACTCACGCCCAACCTCCTGAGGATTCATCAACAAGAGCATTCTTGCAGTGACTTGATGATGACGCCAGGGTGATACCCCGCTTGCTGAAATTATCAGGGAGTCGGTTGCAGCGTGAGCACGATCACGCGCATAGTTGCACTGTGAGCGGTCACGTCACGGCTCTGACGCGGCATCAGGCCCCCTGGGGGTCCGTGATGCCCGACTTGGCCCGTGCCTCTCACGGCTCGAGCAGTAGCCCGCACCCCCACTCCGCGCCCGCCCCGCGGAAGGCACTGGAAGGCGACATTCGTGACTCTCCCCACGCCCCTGGCCCCGGCTGCGTCCTCCGCCTTAGCCACCACCGCGCCCGGCCGGGAGTTCTGGTTCGGACTGCCCGCGCTGCGCACGAGCGCGAGATCCGCCCGCGACACCGTGCGCGAGCGGCTCCGATCCTGGGAAGTGCCGGGCGACACCTGTTGCGACGCGGTGCTGCTGGTGTCCGAGCTGACCACGAACGCACTGCTGCACACGGAGAGCGATCAGGTCCTGTGCGGCCTCACGCTGACCGACGACGAGCGCAGCCTGCGCATCGAGCTCCACGACGAGGGGCTCACTCCGGTGCGGCCGCCCGAGCACCGTGCGGGGCCGGGCGAGGAGGGCGGGCGCGGCCTCTTCCTCGTCCAGCAGCTCGCCGACCGCTGGGGCTCCGCGCGCTCGACGCGGGCCGAAGGAAAGGTCGTCTGGGCCGAGTTGACGGCCTTCTCCTGAGCCCACGGAGATCGACCGGCACCGCTCTTCACCCTTCGCGCGGCGAGGAATCCATTCTCCTCGATCCAACTATCAGGAGGCGCCCATGACCCCCCACTGCGAGTCCGCTTCACCGGCCGTGCTGTACGTATGCGCCGACCGGGCCCCGGACGCGACCGGGCCGGCCACGCAGTGCGCGCAGACCGAAGGCCGCGCGTTCGCCCAGGAGCGCGGGCTGACGATCGCCGAGGTCGTCACCGACACCTATGGCGAGCCCGACCCCGCCCGGCGCACGGGCTGGCGGCGGGTGCGGCAGCTCGTGCAGACCGGCGACGTCACCGCGGTCCTCGTCCGCTGGCCCTGCGCGATCGCCCCGGAGTCCGCGCACGAACTGCGGCACAGAGAGACCAGCTGGCTGCGGGACCACGGCGTGCGCGTCCGCTACACCTGGGCTCCCCTCACGAGTCCAGGCCCCCTCGCTTGACGAGCTGAGCCGCGATCACGTTCCGCTGGATCTCGTTCGTGCCCTCACCGACGATCATCAGTGGCGCGTCGCGGAAGTAGCGTTCCACGTCGTACTCGGTGGAGTAGCCGTAACCGCCGTGGATGCGCACGGCGTTGAGCGCGATCTCCATCGCCGTCTCGGACGCGTACAGCTTCGCCATCCCCGCCTCCATGTCGACCCGCCGGCCCGCGTCGTACTCCCGGGCCGCGTGCAGGGTCAGCTGGCGGGCCGCGGTGAGCTTGGTCGCCATGTCGGCCAGGTAGTGGCCGATCGCCTGGTGCTGCCAGATCGGCTTGCCGAACGACTCCCGCTCCTGCGCGTACGCCAGTGAGTCCTCCAGGGCGGCCCGGCCGACGCCGAGGGCGCGCGAGGCGACCTGCAGACGGCCGGTCTCCAGGCCCTTCATCATCTGCCCGAACCCCTTGCCCTCCGCCCCGCCGAGGACATTGCCGGCGGCGGCGACGTACCCGTCGAAGGACAGCTCGCAGCTCTCGACCCCCTTGTAGCCCAGCTTGGGCAGATCGCGGGAGACGGTGAGGCCGGGGCCGTGCTCGACGAGCAGGATCGAGATGCCCCGGTGGGTGGGCGTCGCGTCCGGATCGGTCTTGCACAGCAGTGCGATGAGCCCGGAGCGCCGTGAGTTGGTGATCCACGTCTTGGAGCCGTTGACGACATACGTGCCGTCGTCCTGGCGGCGGGCCGAGGTGCGCATCGCCTGCAGGTCGCTGCCGCCGCCCGGCTCGGTCAGGGCCATCGTCGCGCGCAGCTCGCCGGTCGCCATCCGGGGCAGATACGCCGCCTTCTGCTCCTCGGTCCCGTAGAGGGTGAGCAGCTTGGCGACGACGGTGTGGCCGCCCATGGCGCCCGCGAGGCTCATCCAGCCGCGCGCGAGTTCCTCGGTGATCAGGACGTACGCGGGCATCGAGACCGGGGTGCCGCCGAACTCCTCCGGGACGGCGAGCCCGTAGATGCCCATCTCCTTCATCTGTTCGATGAGGGCTTCCGGGTAGGTGTTGGAGTGCTCCAACTCCTGTGCGACCGGCTTGACGTGCTTGTCGACGAAGTCGTGCACGGTCTCGACGACGAACCGCTCGTCGCTGTCCAGGGCGTCCAGGGTGCTCACGGGGGTCTTCTCCTCTGCTTGCTGTCTTGTCGTGGTGTCCGGGGGAGGGGTGCGCGGGGTGGGGAGTATCAGATCGCGCCCGCCGCACGCAGGTCCGCGATCTGTTCGGCGGTGCGTCCGCGCTCCTCCAGGAGTCGTTCGGTGTGCTCGCCGAGGGCGGGCACCGGGTCCATCCGGGGCTCGATTCCGGCCAGGTCGGCCGGGGGTCGCAGCGCCTGGACGGGGCCGCCGGGCGTGCCGACCTCGTGCCAGCGCCCGCGGCCCGCGAGCACCGGGTGGTCGAGGAACTCGGCGACGTCGTTGACGCCCGCGTTCGCGATGCCCGCCGCGTCGAGGGCCTTGGCGGCGTCGGCTCCGTCGCAGGCCAGGAAGTGCTCGGCGATGACGACGTTCAGCTCGTCGCGGTGGGCGACGCGGGCGGAGCCGGTGGCGAAGCGCGGGTCCGAGGCCAACTCGGGCCGTTCGAGGAACTGTTCGCACAGCGCGCGCCACTCGCGTTCGTTCTGCACGGAGATCAGGATCTGCTTGCCGTCGCGGGCGGTGTAGGCGCCGTACGGGGCGATGGTGGCGTGCTGGGTGCCGATGCGCGGCGGCTGGGTCCCGCCGTAGCGGGTGTAGTTGGCGGGCTGGCCCATCCACTCGGCCAGCGCCTCGAACAGCGAGACTTCCACGGCGTGCGCGACGCCGGTGGTGGCGCGGGTGAACAGGGCGGTGAGGATGCCGCTGTAGGCATACATCCCGGCGGCGATGTCGGCGATCGACACACCCGCCCGCGCGGACTCCTCGGCCGTGCCGGTGAGCGAGACCAGGCCGGTCTGGCACTGCACCAGCATGTCGTACGCCTTGCGGTCCGCCCACGGCCCGTCGGTGCCGTAGCCGGAGACGGTGCACGGGATCAGGCGCGGATGCTTCGCGGACAGTGTCGCGGCGTCCAGGCCCAGGCGGGCGGCGGCGCCCGGCCCGAGGTTCTGCACGAACACATCGGCGTCCGCGAGGAGTTCGTCGAGGAGCTCGCGGCCGGCCGGTGACTTCACATCCAGGGTCAACGACTCCTTGCCGCGGTTCAGCCAGACGAAATAGCTCGACTCGCCGTGCACGGTGGTGTCGTAGCGCCGGGCGAAGTCTCCGCCGTCCGGCCGCTCCACCTTGATGACGCGGGCGCCGAGGTCGGCCAGCTGGCGGGTGGCGTACGGCGCGGCCACCGCCTGTTCGAGGCTGACGACGGTGATCCCGGACAGCGGGTGCTTCGGCGGCGCGGCGGCACGGTCGGTCGTCCCGGTCATGCGGTGACCTCCAGGAGCAGGGGGTGGTCGTGTGGGTGCGCGGGGCGGCCTGCGGGCGGCCTCCCCGTGACGACTAACATCATGGGTCTTCATGGCAATGCCCGTGAAATAGCAAATCGTGATGCCGCCATGCGCGGCGCGGATGGCGGGGCGAGGGGCGGGGCGCGATGGACATCAAACAGCTCAAGGCGCTGGTGACGGTGGCCGAGGTGGGCAGTGTGACGCGGGCCGCGACGGTCCTGCACCTGGTGCAGCCCGCCGTCACTCGCCAGATCCGCACCCTGGAGGAGGAGCTGGGCGTCCCGCTCTTCGAGCGGACCCGGCAGGGCATGCGGCCCACCGAGGCCGGGGCGGCCGTGGTCGAGCGGGCCCGGCGGGCGCTGCACGAGCTGGAGCGGGCCCGCGCGGAGGTGCGGCCCACGCCCGGTGAGGTGTCCGGCATCGTAACCGTCGGCCTGCTGGAGAGCACCCTCGAACTGCTCGCGGAGCCCCTGGTGACGGCCATGCGCGAGGCCCACCCGGGCGTACAGCTGCGGGTGATGACCGCCTACTCGGGCCATCTGCAGCAGTGGCTCGACGACGGCGACCTCGATCTGTCGCTGCTCTACAACCTCGGCAGCGCGCCCTCCTTGAACGTGCGCCCCTTGGTGCGCGAGCGGCTGTGGGTGGCGGCGCCGCCGGAGGCCGGGCTGCGCGCCGACAGGCCCGTCCCGTTCGCCGAGGCGGCGGCGCGCCCCCTGGTGATGCCGACGTCCGGGCACGCGCTGCGCGCGCTCATCGAGTCGGCGGCGGCCCGCGCAGGCGCCCGCATCGAGGTGGCGGCGCAGACCAACTCGATGCCCGTGCAGAAGCAGCTCGCACGAGCGGGACACGGCTGGACCGTCCTGCCCGGCGTGGGACTCGCCGAGGACGTCGCCGCGGGCTCGCTCAGCGCCGCGCCCCTGTGCGAGCCCGCCGCCTGGCGCTCCATTGTCCTGGGTGCCCCCCGCACTGGCCGCACCCCGCCCGCGGTGAACGTCGTCGCACAGGCACTTGTGCGCCAGGTGAACGCCGCGGTGGCGAGCGGCAGATGGCCCTCGGCGCGGCTCCCCGAGGCGGAGGAAGAGGGCGGAACGGATGAGTGAGAAGAAGATCCAAGGGATGATCGAGAACGTGTACACCGAAAAAGGCACCACCACGGCCCCCGACGGCACCACCCTCGCCTACCAGACCCGCGGCACCGGACACCCCCTCGTCCTGCTCGCCGGGCAGGCCAACAACCACCACTGGTGGGACACGGTGCGCGACGACTTCCACACGGCCCGCCGCACCATCACCGTCGACTACCGGGGCACCGGCGACAGTGGGAAGCCTGAGGCCCAGGAGGGCTATTCGACCTGGCAGTTCGCGGACGACGTGATCGCCGTGCTCGACGCGCTGGGCATCGAACGAGCCGACCTGTACGGCACTTCCATGGGCGGGCGGGTCGCCCAGTGGGTCGCCGCGCGCCACCCCGAGCGGATCCGCCGGCTCGTCCTCGGCTGCACCTCACCCGGCGGCCGGTACGCCGTGGAGCGCGACGCGGAGGTGCGTCACGCCCTGGCCCGCACCGAACCGGGCGCCGCCCAGGAGGCGCTGACCGACCTGATGTACACCCCGGCCTGGCGCGCCGCCCACCCCGGCCCGTACGGCACCCTCGGCGACCCCGACATGCCGCCGCACGCCCGCCGCGGCCACCTGCGCGCCAGCAGCGGGCACGACGCCTGGGACGCGCTGCCGTACATCATGGCGCCCACGCTCATCCTCCACGGCGACCAGGACCGGCTCACCCCGCCCGACAATCTGCCGCTGCTCGCCTCCCGCATCCCCGACGCCATGACGCTGACGTTCCCCGGCGCGCGCCACGCCTACTTCGAGGAGTGCCGGGCCGAGGCAGGGACGGCGGTCGTCCGGTTCCTCAAGGGGGCGCCGCTGTAGGGCGAGCCGCGGGGGACGGGCCTGCGGCCGCCATGCCCGCGACGCATGGACGCATCACGGATTTCTATTGTTCCGCATCCCACATCAGCGCTCATGATGAGTGGCGTTTTGAGCCGCCCGACCCACGCCGCCCGAGCACTGAGTACGGAGACGCCACGGATGCCACGGATGAGCAAGACACCCGCCACCAGCCCACCCTCCCGCGTCACCGCGAACGTCGTGCGCGGCTGCCTGGGCAACCTCATCGAGTGGTACGACTGGTTCGCCTACGCCACCTTCAGCGTCTACTTCGCCCCGGTGTTCTTCCCGGAGGGCAGCCAGACCGCCCAACTCCTGTCCACCGCCGTGGTGTTCGCGGTCGGCTTCCTGATGCGCCCGCTCGGCGGCTGGCTGCTCGGCGCCTACGCCGACCGGTTCGGCCGCAGGCAGGCGCTGACCCTCTCCGTCCTCCTGATGAGCGCCGGATCGCTCGTCATCGCCCTGTCGCCTGGGCATGACGTCATCGGCCTGTGGGCGCCCGCCCTCCTGGTCGTGGCGCGCCTGGCCCAGGGCCTGTCGGTGGGCGGCGAGTTCGGCTCCAGCGCCTCCTACCTCTCCGAGGTGGCACCGCCCGGACGGCGCGGCTTCTACTCCAGCTTCCAGTACGTGTCCATCGTGCTCGGCCAGCTCTCCGCGCTGCTCGTCGCGATCGTCCTGCAGAACGTGCTCACCGAGGCCCAGCTCGCGAGCTGGGGCTGGCGCATCCCGTTCGTCGTCGGGGCCGTGGCCGGTCTCACCGTCATGTACCTGCGGCGCACCATGGAGGAGTCCGAGCACTTCCAGAAGGAGCGGGCCCGCGCCACCGAGGGCGAACGCAAGGGGCTCGTCGCCCTGTTCAAGGAGTACCCGCGCCAGCTCCTCGCCGTGTTCGGCCTCGCCATCGGCGGCACCGTCGCCTTCTACACGTACACGACCTACCTGCAGAAGTACCTCGTGAACACCGCGGGCATCCCCAAGTCGACCGTCACGGTCATCGGGTTCGCCGCCCTCTTCGTGTACATGCTGCTGCAGCCGCTGGTCGGCGCGCTGTCCGACCGGGTGGGCCGCCGCCCCGTCATGTTCGGCTTCTCCATCGGCTGCATGGTGCTCACGGTCCCGGTGATGACCTTCCTGGGACACACCAGCAACCCGTGGGTGGCCTTCCTCCTGATGACCCTCGCCCTCGCGTTCGTCACCGGGTACTCGGCCCTCGCCGCCATCGTCAAGGCCGAGATGTTCCCCACGAAGGTGCGCGCCCTGGGCGTCGGCCTCCCGCACGCCCTCGTCACCGCCACCTTCGGCGGACTGACCGAACCGGTCGCCCTCGCCCTCAAGCAGAACGGGCACGAGACCGTGTTCTTCTGGTACGTGACCGGTTGCGTCGGCCTCACGCTGCTGGCCACCCTCCTCGTGCGCGAGCCCTCCCGCGACTCCCAGCTGGAGACCGAACCGGGCGCCGTGGCCGTCCCCGCCAGGCCCGACGCCACGACCCCCGCGTGACACCCGCCCCCCGACGGAAGGCAAGCACCCCCATGGCATCCGCCGCCTCCACCCCGTCCCTCGCCTCCTACGTGGAGTCCTGGGCGCCCTCCGCGACCACCGACGAGGACGCCCTGCCGCCGGGCCCCGCCGCCGCCCTCTCCGCCGTCCTCGACCTGCCCGAACCGGCCGCGCAGGCGGGCGACCCGCTGCCCCCGCTGTGGCAGTGGCTGTACTTCCTGGAGTGGCCCGCCCAGAGCGAACTCGGCCCCGACGGACACCTTGCCGACGCCCGCTTCCTGCCCCCGATCCCCGACCGGCAGCGCATGTTCGCCGGCGGCCGCGTGCACGTCGAGGAGCCGCTGCGCCTCGGTGAACCCGCCGAACGGGTCTGCAGCCTCGCCTCCGTCACCCCCAAGAGCGGCCGCAGCGGCGAACTCCTCTTCGTCACCGAACGCCGCGAGTTCCGCCAGGCGGGCCGCACCTGCCTCGTCGAGGAACAGGACATCGTCTACCGCTCGGGACGCAGCGCGGCGGCGGCCCACCCCGCCACGGTCGACACCGCGGCCCTCCCGCACGCCGAGGCCACCTGGCAGCTGCGGGCCCAGGCCGACGAGCGACTGCTTTTCCGGGTCAGCGCGCTGACCGCCAATGCCCACCGCATCCACTACGACGCCCCGTACTGCCGCGACGTCGAGGGCTACCCCGCACTGGTGGTCCACGGCCCGCTGCTCGCCCTGCTGATGCTCGACCTCGTACGCCGCAACTCGCCCGAACGGCAGGTGGGTTCGCTGTCCTACCGGCTGCACCGGCCCGCCTTCGCCGGGGAACACCTGCTGGCCACCGGGACACCGGCGGACGAGGGGCGGGGCGCCCGGCTCGGTGTCGCCACCCACCGTGAGGCGCGGCACGCCTCCGCGGAGGTGACGTTCGCATGACCGACGCATCCGACGCTCCCGACGCTCCCGAGCGGATCGCCGCCGCGCGCAGCCTCCTCTTCGTGCCCGGCGACCGTCCCGACCGCTATGCCAAGGCCCACGCATCCGGCGCCGACCTCGTCATCATCGACCTGGAGGACGCCGTCGCCCCGGCCGGCAAGGACGAGGCACGGACGCACGTCGCTGCCTGGCTGGCCGCGGGGCATCGGCCGGTCGTGCGGATCAACGCCCCCGGCACCCCCTGGGCCGAGGCCGACCTGGCGGTGGCGGCGGAACACGGCTGCCCGGTCATGGTCCCCAAGTCCGAGGGCCCGGAGGCCCTTTCGGAACTCGCGTCGCGAACGGCCGGGCGCTGCCCGCTCATCGCCCTGATCGAGACGGCGCGCGGGGTGCTGCGCGCCCACGAAGTGGCCGGTGTGCCGGGCGTGGTGCGCCTCGCCTTCGGCAACGTGGACCTCGCGGCCGACCTCGGGGTCGCGCACGACGACCACCTCGCGCTGACCCACGCCCGCTCCCAGGTGGTGCTCGCCTCGGCGGCCGCGGGCCTGTGCTTTCCGCTCGACGGTGTCACCACCGCCGTACGGGACGCGGAGGCCCTCGACGCCGATGTCACACACGGGCGCCGCCTCGGTTTCGCGGGCAAGCTGTGCATCCACCCGACCCAACTCGCGGCCGTGGCAGCGGGCTTCGCGCCCAGCGAGTCCGAACTGGCCTGGGCGCGCTCCGTGCTCGCCGCGGGCGACGCGGTCACGACGGTCGACGGCCAGATGGTCGACAAGCCGGTCCTCGACCGCGCCCGGCGCCTCCTGTCCCAGGCGGGCCGGGCGGGCTGAGTCACGGCAGTTTGTGGGCCTGCTTGATGTGCTCGACGCCGTAGTAGGTGGCGATGCACGAAGCGGGCCACTTCGCCTTGCCGCCGTGGCGGAACGGCTCGGTCATCTTGCTCTGCGGGAGCCGCTTGTACGGCAGCGTCTGCGCGCCGGCCGCCGCCTGCGCGCTCATCCAGCGGTCCTGGCGGTCCCAGTCACGGGCGTGCGCCTGCATCGTGGATCCCAGGCCCGTGAGCGAAGCCGTCAGGGCGACGCACACCAGGGCGTACAGCACCCCGCCGGCGGCCAGGACCGGTGCCGGGCGCCGCACACGAACCCGTGCGGCGTTCCCGGCGAGCGCGCCGACGAAGACGAGGAGCAGCAGGTACAGCAGCAGGTAGTCGTTCCACAGCCGGGTGGACGACACCACATGGTGCTTGAAGACGGGGTATGTGATGACCGTGCACACGTAGCCCGAGACGAGCAGCGCGCCGACACCCGCCAGGAGCACCGGAACGTACCGCTGCGCGAGGGAGGCACGGCCCCGAGGACCGGGACACACCACGCCCAGGATCACACCCGCCACGACGGCCCCCAGGTACCACCACGTGGTGAGCACCGTGGCGGCGATCTCCACGAATCCGTGCAGGGCGCCGAGCAGCGAGTCGGGGGTGAACATCGTCGACGCGTTCTTGCGCTCGCGCCGGCGTGTGGCGCCGGGGGATGTGTACAGGATCAGCGTGCCGAGCACGAGACTCGCGATGCCCGCTGTGCAGCACAGCCGCAGGAACCGCCGCCGCGCCGCCGGGAAGGCCCGGCCGCTGATCAGCAGCGCGAACGCCAGGACGGTCGCCGCGACGACGGTCGTCTCCTCCGAGAGCAGCCCCAGCGACACCCCCGCGAGGACGACGGTGCCCAGCGCGAGGAGCCTGCCCCGCCGCGACGCCGCCCACAGCACGGGGACGGCCGCCGCGCAGGCGAACACCGGGGGCAGCGTGTGCGAGACGGAGGCGGCCGGCCAGTAGAACGTCTTGTAGGTGTTCGGCGACCCGAAGAGGAACAGAGCCGACACCATCGACGCCACCAGCAGCGGCACACCCCGGGGCACCCGCAGCCGCGCGGCGTTCAGCACCGCGACGGCGAACGCCCACAGCAGCGCGAGGACGAGCACACCGGACACCGGCGCGAACCACTGCTGGCCCGCCTCCCCGAACCGCGCATACGCCCACACCGCAACGGCGTTGACGATCCGTCCGTTGTCGTGGAGGTAGAACTTCCCCACCATCGCGGACAGTCCGCCGTCATGGACCACCGGCAGGAAGCACCAGTCGTCGCCGCCCGGACGCACGAGGCGGGCGTTCCACGCGGCGTAGCCGAGCACGGCGAGCGGCAGGAGTGAGAGCAGCCCCAGGGGTGCGGCCGTCCGCCACCATGTCCTCCGCGGTTCCGGAGCGACACCGGTGCGCTGGTCTCGAACAGCCTTCTCCGGTGCGTGCACCACAGGCCGCCCCCTTCTCGATCGGTGCCGCCGGGAAGGAATTCCCCGCGACACGAAAATACGGTTTGCAGTGTGCCGACGTTCGGTTCCGCTGGTCAGCCTGATCGAAAGATAACGCGGCGAGGGTGGCTTCCGGCGCGTTCGGCCCAGCCTTCTTACCGTCGTCTTGACCTGATGCGTCATGGTGGTGGCCGTAGTCGGAAATCCAGGACTCACACCTGCTGGGGTAACGAATGGAAGCGTGTCAGATCTCAGTTGTTGTGCCGTGCTTCAACGAGGAAGAAGTGATCAACACATTTCACTGTGCGTTGATGGAAGTCCTGGAGGACACGGGGCGCTCCTTCGAGATCTGTTACGTCGACGACGGCAGCCGCGACACCACCCGGGCCCAGTTGCGCGATCTGGCCGCCGCGGACGAGCGGGTCCGCTACACGTCCTTCAGTCGCAACTTCGGCAAGGAAGCGGCCATGCTCGCGGGGCTGCGGATGTCGCGCGGCGCGGCCGTGGCCCTCATGGACGCCGACCTGCAGCACCCGCCGGGACTGCTGCACCGGATGCTGGAACTGCGCCGGCACGGCTACGACCAGGTCGTCGCCCGCCGGGACCGCTCCGGCGAAGGGCTGCTGCGCAGGACCGTCAGCTCGGCGTACTACCAGGCCATGGGTCGCTGCATGGACGTCGACGTCGTCGACGGAGAGGGGGACTTCCGGCTGCTGTCGCGCCGCGCCGTCGACGCGGTGCTCGCACTGCCGGAGGCCAACCGGTTCTCGAAGGGAATCTTCTCCTGGATCGGCTTCGACACCGTCAGTTTCACCTATCACAATGTCAATCGGGCGGCGGGCCGTTCGAAATGGGGCGGCAGGCACCTCCTCAACTACGGTATTGACGGGCTGATCTCCTTCAACAGCCGCCCGCTGCGCCTGGTCATCTACGCGGGCCTCGGTCTCGCGTTCGCGGCATTCGCGTATGCGCTGTGGATCGCCGCCAATGTCGTCATCCACGGAGTGGACGTTCCCGGATTCGCCACGCTGCTGATCGCCATTGCGGCCCTGGGCGGAATCCAGCTCGCCACGCTCGGTGTCATCGGTGAATACGTCGGCCGGATCTACGGGGAGACCAAACGCCGGCCGCCATATGTGGTGCGCGAGACCGAGGCGAGCGCACAGCGGGGTGCTTCCGTGCCCGCGCCCGGAAGGGAGCCCGCGTTCACCGTGGACGCGATCGTGCGGCCCCAGGACCCGGTTCACGGAAAGAGCGGGCTGCGCACCTTCCGGCAGTTCGTCGTCTTCGGGCTGATCGGCATCGTGAACACGGCGGTGTACATGTCCGTGTACGTGTCGCTCAACCGGTGGATCCCGTATCTGATCGCGCATGTCATCGGGTTCTCGGTCAGCGTCGTCGGCTCGTTCCTGCTGAACAGCTACATCACCTGCCGCACACGGCCGACCTGGCGGGGCTTCTTCCGCTTCCCGCTGTCGAGCCTCGTGAACATGGTGTTCAGCGGCGCGCTCCTCTTCCTCGGCGTGCACTCCCTGGGGATGGGCAAGGACATCACGGCGCTGATCGCGGGAGTCCTCGCCACGCCCCTCTCGTTCGTGATCGCCCGCTGGGCCATCACGTCCGGCACCGAGCACACCCGGCCGCAGGAGCCCAACTGGGCGCCGGTGTCCGAGAGTTCGGCGGACGTACTGAGGCAGAAAGAGCGCCAGAGCCTGTGAGACACGCGCCGGCTCAGTCCGGCGCCGCCTCGCGGGCCGTGAAGCCGATGACCGCGCCGCCGCCGTCCCGGCGTGTCGCGAACGGGACGCCGCCGTGGGCCGCCGCCACCTCGCGGACGATGGAGAGGCCGAGCCCCGAGCCGGGTCTGCTGCGGGCGGCCGGTGCCCGGTAGAAGCGGTCGAAGATGCGCTCGGTGTCGACCTCGTCGAGGCCGGGGCCCCGGTCGAGGACCTCGAGGCGGACCCCGGAGCCCGGGATGCGGGTGACGGTGATCTCGATCGGGGCGGTGCCTTCGGCGTCGAACTTGGCGGCGTTCTCGACCAGGTTGGTCAGGGCGCGCTGCAACTGCGTGGGCAGGCCCGTGATCGTCGTGTCCGGGTCCGAGCTGACCGTGATTGTGCGGCTGGTGCGGCGGCGGGCCAGGACGGCGACGTCCTCCGCGATCTCGGCGAGCGTCACGTCGACGGGCGTCTCGTCGTCCTGGTGGCCCGCCGCGAGGTTCACCAACTCGTTGACCAGATCGGTCAGTTCGCGGGACTCGTCGCTGAGGTCGGCCACCAGCTCGGCCCGGGACGCGGGTGGCAGCTCGTCGATCCGGCGCAGGAGGGAGATGTTCGTGCGCAGTGAGGTGAGCGGCGTGCGCAGTTCGTGGCCCGCGTCCTGGGCCAGGCGGCGCTGGTCGTCCTTGGACCGGGCGAGCCGGCCCAGCATCCGGTCGAAGGAGCGGCCCAGGCTGCCCACCTCGTCGCGGCCGGTGACCGGCACCGCGACATCGAGCCGCCCGGTCGACGCCACGCGTTCGGCGGTCTCGGCGAGCCGGACCAGGCGCGAGGTGATGCGGCGCGCCAGCCACCAGCCGAACAGGCCCGCCGCGAGGACGACCGCGGCCGCGAACAGCAGCGTGCGCTTCTGCAGCTCCCGCAGCAGGTCCTCGGTGTCGCTGAACTCCTGCGCGACCTGGACCGCGCCGCGCCCGTCGCCGAGGGCGACCGTGGCCATCCGGTACTCGTCGCCGCCGACCGGTACGTCGTGGTCCTCGTCGACGGTGCCCGCGGTGTCCGCGTCGGCGATGCGGCGGGCGTCGGCGTCGACCGGGAGCGGAGGATTGCCCTTGTCGACCATCGCACCGCCGGGGCCGAGGACCTGGACGTCGGTGCCGACCGGACGGGTCAGGTCGTCGCGCGGGCCGTCGTGGTCCGGGTCGGCGGAGGTGAAGTCGTCGGGCGCCAGCATCTGTTGGCGCACCTGGGAGCGGAGATCGTGCACGACCTCGTCGAACACGGCCTCCTGGTCGACGCGGACGAGCCGGGCGGCCGAGTCGTAGGACAGGACGCCCACCAGCGCGGTGACCCCGGCCGCGACGAGCGCGAACGCTATGGCGAGCGTCGTGCGCAGGCTGCGGGCCCGCCACCGCTTGGGGCGCCTGCCGTCGGGCACGGCTCGCTCCCCGGCACCTCGGTGATCCCGCATCTCACGTGTCCCGCAGGACGTAACCGACGCCCCGGACGGTGTGGATGAGCGGCGGGCCCTCGGGCTCGTCGACCTTGCGGCGCAGATAGCCCACGTACACCGCGAGGTTCTTGGAGCCGGGGCCGAAGTCGTAGCCCCAGATGCGGTCGTAGATGGTGGTGTGGTCGAGGACGATGCCGCTGTTGCGGGCGAGGAGTTCGAGGAGGTCGAACTCGGTGCGGGTCAGTTCGAGCTCGCGGGTGCCGCGCCAGGCCCGCCGGGCGGCGGGGTCGATGCGCAGGTCGCCGGCGGTGATCCGGTGGTCGTCGGGCTCGTCGGTGGGCGGCGCGGTGCGGCGCAGCAGGGCGCGCAGGCGGGCGAAGACCTCCTCGACGTCGAAGGGCTTCGCGACGTAGTCGTCGGCGCCCGCGTCGAGGCCCGCGATCCGGTCGGGGGTCTCCACCAGGGCCGTGAGCATGAGGATCGGGGTGCGGTCGCCCTCGGCGCGCAGGACACGGCAGACCTGCAGGCCGTCGATGCCCGGCATCATCACGTCCAGGACGAGGATGTCGGGCCGGTGCCGGTGCGCGGCGGCCAGCGCCTCGACACCGTCGGCGACCGCCGTGACGGTGTAGCCCTCCAGCGTCAGGGCGCGCTCCAGCGCGTGCCGGATCGCCCGGTCGTCCTCCGCGAGCAGCACGGTGGGCGCGGGCGTCTCGGGCGGTCGGGCGGCTGGTGAAACGGCTTGTTGCGACACATGACCCAGTCTGCCCCCGTGGCCTGCCCGGATCGACCGCTCGACCGCCGACCGGAGGCCTTCTTACCCGCCTCTCACCGGCGGACGACGGGTCCCTTACCCCCGGCCCGCACGCTGTCGGCAACGGTACGGGCCCGCGCCGTGCGCCCGCCGAGGAAGGCACTGCACATGAAGATCGCGTTCCTGCTGCACAACGCGTACGCCATAGGCGGAACGGTGCGCACCACGCTCAACCTCGCCGCCGCGCTCGTCGAGCACGGCGGCCACGAGGTGGAGATCGTCTCGATGTCCCGGCACCGGGCGAACCCCCGCTTCGCCGTCGACCCGCGGATCACCCTCGTACCGCTGGTGGACACGCGGGCGGACAGCGAGGACACCCGTCTGGCCGCGTTCGCCGAGCCGGCGCGGGACTTCCCGGCCGCCGAGAAGCGCCACAAGCAGTACACGCTCCTGCACGACCAGCGGGCACGGGAGTACCTGGAGGAGCACTGCGACGCGGACGTCGTGATCGGCACCCGGCCGGGCATCAACGTGTACCTGTCCCTGTGGGGCCCGAAGCGGGCTCTGCGGATCGCGCAGGAACACCTGCGCCACGACGCGCACAGCAAGAAGCTGCGGGCCGTGCTGCGCCGTCACTACCGCGCGCTCGACGCGGTGGTGACGATGACGGAGGCGGACGCGCGGGTGTACCGGGAGCGGATGCCGCTGCCCGGTGTCGTCGTGCGGTGCGTGCCGAACATCGTGCCCGCGGTGCCCGTGCCCGCCTCGGACGGCACGTCGAAGGTGATCGCGGCGGCGGGCAGGCTCGCGCCGGGCAAGCGCTACGACCTGCTGCTGGAGGCGTTCGCCGAGGTGGTGGGGCAGGCGCCGGGCTGGGAGCTGCGGATCTACGGTGCCGGGGGAGAGGAGCAGCGACTGCGCGAGCTGGTCGCGGCCCTCGGGCTCGGCGGCCGGGCCCGCCTGATGGGCGCGGTCGCGCCGATAGAGCCCGAGTTCGCCCGGGCCTCGCTGGTGGTGAGCGCCTCGGACGCGGAGTCGTTCGGGATGACGCTGGTGGAGGCCATGCGCTGCGGCGTCCCGGTCGTGAGCACGGACGCGCCGCTCGGGCCCGCCGAGATCATCACGGACGGCGTGGACGGGCGGCTCGTGCCCGTCGGGAACGCGCGGGCGCTCGCCACCGCGATGCTCGACCTGATCGGGGACGAGGCGGGCCGCAAGGAGATGAGCGCGGCCGCCCTCCGGTCGGCGCACCGCTACGACCCTGAGCCGGTCGTGGCCCGCTACGACACCCTCTTCGAGGACCTGCGGGCCTCGCGGCGCGCCCGCGCCTGGCAGCGCTTCAGCGACCGGGCGGCCAACTGGGCGCGCAGGAAGACCCGTTCGGTACGTGGTGTCTCCTCCGGCGACGACGGCACACCCGGCGGACGCCACCCCACAGGCGCCCCGCGGCCCCGCCTGCCCTAGCCCTGCTCCGAGCCGCTCGCGCCACCGTGCCCGCCCTCCCCCGCGTGCCGGTGGCGCGAGCTCCCGCGGGGCGGGCGGCGGTCCGACTTGTCGGTGGCGGTCCGCCGCCCGCCCCGCATCCGTGTCCGCGTCAGTGCCCCCGCGTGGCCGCCTGCGCGGAGCCGTGCGGTTTCGGGCGGGGTGTGGTGTCCTGCGGGAACGTCAGCTGCCCGCCCATCCACTCCATCGCCGGGCCGATCTCCCGCCGCCAGGTCGTGAAGTGGTGGCTGCCGCGCGGCAGGACGATGCGCGCCGATGTCATGGGCGGCCGGACGGCCTTGAGGAACCTCATTGTCGGCCCGTAGTCCGGCTCGCCCTGCCGGGAGCTCGCCACCAGGACCGACACCCGCGGCACCGGCAGATGCCGCAGCCGCCACACCAGGTCGTGTCCCCGCTGCCTGCGCGCCGCGGCTGGACCGGTGCCGAAGAGGCTGCCCGTGGTCAGGTCCTCGGTCACCCGGTAGTCGGCGGACAGCGCGGCCGCGGCCGGGTACACCTTCGGGTCGCGCAGGGCGAGTTGGAGTGCGCAGGAGCCGCCGGAGGAGTAGCCGAGGGCGCCCCACGCGCTGGGGTCGTGCCCCACCCGGTAGGCCGACTTGAGCGCCTCCGGCAGGTCCCTGGTGAAGAACGTCTCGGCCTGCGGGCCGCCCGGAACGTCCACGCACTCGGTGTCGCGCGGCGGCGCGATGGTGGGCCGCACCATCACCACCACGGTCGGCTGCATGCGCCCCGACGCCTGTAACCGGGCGGCGGTCTGCGGTACTTGGAGGAACCGTGCGAGGTTCATGATGCCGCCCGGATAGCCGCTGATCGCCACGATCACCGGGAAGCGCTGCCGGTGGAACTGGTGCTGGAAGTACTGCGGCGGCAGATACACGAACGCGGGATCGACGGCATGTGTGCGCCGCCCGACGATGCGCACCGACTCGACCTGTCCCGCCTTCGCGGGAGGCCCCGAGGGCAGCCCCTGTACCTGGTCCAGGCCCTGCGGCCCAGCAGCCTGTACGAGGCCGCCGCGCGACGCGTCCGCACGGAGTCCGCCGCCCGAGTCCTCGACATGCGCGGGCGTGGTGGGCGGGTGGCCGAGCAGCTCGCCCCAGGAGCCGTAGAAGTCGAAGTGCGCGTTCACCGACACCGCACACGCCGTCAGCAGCGCCAGTTGAGTCACCACGAGGGCTCCGAGCCTGCCGAGCACCGCCGCGGGGCCGCGCCGGGCGAGCCGGGGCCAGGCCCACACCGTGAGCCCCACGCCCGCCAGTGCCAGCAGCGCCGTCGTGCACTCCAGCGCACGGCTCGTCGGGCCCATGGTTTCCTCCACCTCTCACAGCGGGCGCGCATGTGCCGCCCCGCGGCAGCCTCCACCGGACAAGAGGCCCGGACGGGGAGCAGGGTTGGCAGCGCCGCGTTTTCTTACCCTTCTCCTCACCTGCCCTTACTCCACTGGTGACCGGCGGGCCTACGCTCAGCGGCCGTGAAGCCACGCCCCGCCGCCATCGCCGGTCACACCTGCCTGCTCATCGGGCTCGTCGACATCGCGACGGCCGTCTCCCCGCACATGCGCGCCAGCCGCATCGAACGCCTCGCGCCCTACGTTCCCGGCCTCACCGAGGACGTGGCACGCGCCGCGGCCCTGGTCTCCGGCGTCCTCCTCGTCCTGCTCGCGCGCGGCCTGCGCCGCGGAAAACGGCGGGCCTGGGAGGCGGCCGTCGCGCTGCTCGCCGTGAGCGCGCTCGTGCAGGGCCTGCGCCACCACGCGTTCGTCGCGGCCACCGTGTCCGCGCTGCTGTGCGCCGGACTCGTCCTGCTGCGGGGCGAGTTCCGGGCCCTGAGCGATCCGCGCGGCAGGGCCCGCGCCCTCGGGAACCTGCTGCTGCTCGGCACCATCAGCGTCGGCCTCGGGCTCCTCATCGTCGGGGTGCGCGCCGACCACGAGGCCGGGCAGGGCATCTCGTTCGTCGACCGGATCAAACAGGTCGCGTACGGACTCGTGGGCATGGCGGGCCCGTTGACGTACGACAGCGACCGGATCGGCGACGCCGTGAACATGTCGCTGCTCGCCCTCGGGCTGCTCACCGCCTCCACCACGGTCTATCTGGCGCTGCGTCCCGTCCGGCTCGCGCCGGGAGACAGCGACGCGCGGGTGCGCGCCCTGCTGGGCCGGGAGGGGCGGCGGGACTCGCTCGGCTACTTCGCGCTGCGCGGCGACAAGGCCGTCCTGTTCTCGGCCACAGGGAAGGCGGCCGTCGCCTACCGCGTGGTCTGTGGTGTCGCGGTCGTCGGCGGCGATCCGCTCGGCGACCCGGAGGCCTGGCCGGGCGCCATCAAGGAGTTCCTCGACCGGTGCGCGCGGCACGCGTGGACGCCCGCCGTGATGGGCTGCAGCGAACTCGGCGCCCAGATCTGGATGCGGGAAGGCGGCCTGAAGGCCCTGGAGCTGGGGGACGAGGCCATCGTCGACTGCGCCGGGTTCAGCCTCGGCGGCCGCGCCATGCGCAATGTGCGCCAGATGGTCAACCGCATTGAGCGCAGCGGCTATTCATGCCGGGTACGCCGCGTGCGCGAACTCGCCGACGAGGAGAAGCAACAGCTGCGGGAGGCCGCGGCGGCCTGGCGGGGGAGCGCCACCGAACGCGGCTTCTCCATGGCCCTTGGCCGGTTCGGCGACCCGGCCGACAGCGACTGCGTCGTCGTCACCGCCCACCAGAAGGACGCCGACGGTCACCAGTATGTCCGCGCGTTGCTGCACTTCGTGCCCTGGGGCGAGGACGGCCTCTCCCTCGACCTGATGCGGCGCGACCGCACCGCCGAACCCGGCCTCAACGAACTCCTCATCGTCGCCGCGCTGCGCGCCGCGCCCGGCCTCGGCATCGCCCGCGTCTCGCTCAACTTCGCGGTGTTCCGGGCGGCGTTGGCGCGCGGCGAGCGCATCGGTGCGGGGCCCGTCCTCAAGGGGTGGCGGCGGCTGCTCGTGTTCCTGTCGCGCTGGTTCCAGATCGAGTCGCTGTACCGCTTCAACGCCAAGTTCCGGCCGCAGTGGCAGCCGCGCTTCGTCGTCTACCCGACCGCCCGCGACCTGCCCCGCATCAGCTGGGCATGCCTCCAGGCCGAGGCGTTCGTGGTGCTGCCGAGGCCGGCGGAGCGACTGCGACAGTGGGCGGCACACCAGCGGGAACACCAAGAGGGGCTCCCCGGCCGCCGACTGCCGGGGAGCCCCTCTTGGTGACAGCGCCGAAAGGCCGATGTGTGTTACACGCACGTCGGGTTCGATCGCGTCGGCCGAAAACCTGCGGACATCGGGGAAACGGGCACGCTAGCGTCGCTGGGCATGGCCCCTTCACTTGAACGCCCACCGTTCCAGGCCGACGAGCGCACGGCACTCATCGGATGGCTGGACCTCCAGCGCCAGATTCTGCGATGGAAGTGCGAAGGACTGAGCGACGAGGACGCGCGCCGCAGCGTCGTCCCGACGTCCCCGGCGATGACGATGGCCGGGCTCATCGGCCATATGCGCTGGGTCGAACACACCTGGCTGGAAGTGCTGTTCCTCGGCGGCGACGAGACGGTGAACCCCTCCTTCGACGAGGGGGACGACGAGGACGCCGACTGGCGCACCGACGGCATCCCCCTCGAACAACTCCTGATCGACTACGAGTCCCAGTGCGCCCGCAGCAACGAGATCGTGGCCGCGGCCTCCCTCGACGACATCGGCCGCCACCCCAAGTACGGCGACGGCAAGATCGACCTGCGCTGGATGCTGATCCACCTCATCGAGGAGACCGGCCGGCACGCCGGGCACGCGGACATCGTGCGGGAGCTGATCGATGGGTCGAAGGGGTACTACTAGGCGAATCGCCAAGGGATGCCACTAAGGCGTACACGTCACGGCGTGCCCAGCCACGTCAGCGCCGCGACCGTGAGTGCCTCCACGCCCGTGCTCAGCGTCGGCTCGATCTCCGGGGCGAAGTGCGGGGAGTGGTTGGCCGGCAGGTCGTCGAGCTTGCCGGCCCCCAGCGCGGCCAGGACGGTGTCGGTGTCGAGGCCGCCCCAGAACCAGAAGACGGTCGGCACCCCGATCGCGTCGCCGAACACGCCCACGTCCTCACTGGCGTTGACCGGTGGCATGGGAATGATGCGCTGCTCGCCGAAGTGTCCGGCGAATGCGGCCAGCGTGGTGGCGGTGGCCTCCGGGTCGCTGACAAGCGCGGGAACGCTTCCGGTCCAGGCGAGTTCGGGATCGCGCGTGGCACCGCCCGCCGCGGCCTCGGCGCGGACGACGCGTTCGGTCGCCGAGCGGATGAGGTCGCGGGTGGCGGCCGTCGTGGAACGGATGTTGATGCCCAGCTCGGCGGTGTCGGGAATGATGTTGTCCTTGGTGCCCGCCTGCATACGGCCCACCGTCACGACCGCCGTCTCCGACGGCGGCACCTCGCGTGCGACGACACCTTGCAGCCGGGTCACCACATGAGCGGCCATCAGTACCGGGTCGATGGCGGCTTCCGGCCGTGAGCCGTGACCGCCCCGACCGTGCAAGGTGACATCAAGGGTGTCCGAGGCGGCCATCACCGGACCGCTGCCGTGGCCGATGAACCCGGCGGGCAGCGGCCCCACATGCTGGCCCAGCACGACCTCCGGGGCGGGGAAACGCTCGAACAGCCCGTCGTCGACCATGCCGCGGGCTCCGCACCCCAGCTCCTCCGCGGGCTGGAACACCAGCAGCAGCGTCCCGCGCCACTGCTCGCGCGCCCCGGTCAGCAGGGTCGCCGCCCCGACCAGACAGGCCGCGTGCATGTCGTGCCCGCACGCGTGCATCACCGGCACGTCCTTGCCCTCGCGGTCCACCGCGCGGGCGACGCTGGCGTAGGGCAGCCCGGTCTTCTCCTCCACCGGCAGGGCGTCGAAGTCGGCGCGGAGCATGACGACGGGCCCCTCGCCGTTGCGCACCACCCCGACCACGCCGGTCGTGCCGACACCTTCGACGACCTCGTCGACACCGGCGGCCCGCAGCCGCCCCGCGAGCACCTCGGCCGACCGCGTCTCCTGCAACGACAGCTCCGGGTGCTCGTGGAGGTCCCGGTAGAGGTCGGCCAGGTCGTCCCGGATTCCGTCAAGACCTGCGACAACCGCGTGCGTCATGATCCAACCTCTCTGCTGCGTGTGGTCGATTCAGTGTCACCCACGGGGGAGTGAGGCGCCGGAACGTTCCCCCGGTCGCCCCAACCCGGAATGCGTGCCGGACGAGATGCGTGGAGCATGAATCGACACGTGCCGGGCCGAGTGGGCCGATTCTGCCGCGGATATGGGGGGCTGTTGATGGAGCGAGTGATCCACGATGCTCGCGACGCGGTCTCCGCAGCGCACGAGACGGCGGCGGTCTCCACGGGCACACCGCCGGCGGCCGAGGACATCGAGGCGGCCCTCACCACGGCGTACGAGAGATTCCACGGCGACGACGCCGGAACGGTCGCCGACTACATCCCCGTGCTCGCGCAGGCGGATCCGGGGCTGTTCGGCCTGGCCGTCGCGGACATCGGTGGCAGCGTGCACAGCGTCGGGGCGGCCGGGCACCGCTTCTCCATCCAGTCGATCTCGAAGGCCTTCGTGTTCGCGCTGGTGGACCAGGCCCTCGGCCACGACACCGTCCGCCGCCGCGTCGGGGTGAACAACACCGGCCTGCCGTTCAACTCGGTCCTCGCCATCGAACTGCACCACGGCAGCCCGATGAACCCCATGGTCAATGCCGGCGCGCTCGCCACCACCAGCCTCGTTCCGGGCAGCGACGCGCAGGAACGATGGGCGTTCATCCAGCACGGGCTGTCCCGGTTCGCGGGCCGGGAGCTCGCGGTGGACGAGCGGGTGTACGCCTCCGAGGCGGCCGCCAACCAGCGCAACGAATCGATCGCCCGGCTGCTCTACAGCTACGACCGGCTCGCCGCCGACCCCGTCGCGACCACCGACCTCTACACCCGGCAGTGCTCGCTCGAGGTCACCACCCGTGACCTGGCCGTCATGGGCGCCACCCTGGCCGACGGCGGCGTCAACCCGCTGACCGGCCACCAGGTCGTCGACGCCGCGGTGTGCCGGGACACCCTCGCCGCCCTCGCCACGGCCGGCCTGTACGAGCGCACCGGCGACTGGCTCTACGAGATCGGCATGCCGGGCAAGAGCGGAGTCTCCGGCGGCATCCTGACCGTCTCCCCGGGGAAGGCCGGGCTCGCGGCCTTCTCGCCACGTCTGGACGTGGCCGGCAACAGCATCCGTGGCCAGCGCGCCACCCACTTCCTGTCCGGTGCCCTCGGCATGAATCTGTTCGCCTCCGCGCCGCGCACAAGAACGGAACCCTGAAACATGGCCTCCTCGACCACGGCCGAGCCTCAGGAGGAGCAACGCGCCTCGTGGGCCCCGATGTTCGCCATCGCCCTCGCCCAGGTGCTCATGTCCTTCAACGTCGCGGCCCTGCCCGTGTCGCTGGGCGGCATGGTCGACTCCTTCGACGCACCCCCGACACGGGTGAGCACGGGCATCGTCATGTACGGGCTGGTCGTCGCGGCCCTGGTGATGACCGGCGCGAAGCTCGGCCAGAAGTTCGGCTGGGTGCTGGTGTTCCGCATCGTCGTACTCGTCTTCGCCGCCGCGATGGTGATGATGTTCCTCGCCCCGAACGTGTGGTTCATGATCGCGGCCCAGGGCCTTGCCGGGGCGTCCGCGGCCATCATCGTCCCGGCCCTGGTCGCCCTGATCGCGGAGAACTACCGCGGTGCCCAGCAGGCCGCGGCCGTGGGCTCGTTGGGGTCGGCGCGTGCCGCGTCCGGCATCACCGCCTTCCTGGTCGGCGGACTGCTGGGCACGTACGTCGGATGGCGCCCGGTGTGGATGATCCTCACCGCGCTGGCCGCGCTCGTCTTCGCGCTGAGCTTCACGCTGCGCTCGGACTCGGCCGACCGCTCGGTCAGGATCGACGCCGTGGGAGCCCTGTTCATCGGCGGCGCGATCGTGTGCCTGACGATGGGCTTCAACAACTTCAACGACTGGGGCGCGCTCGTGGCCGAGCCCGAAGCGCCGTTCTCACTCCTCGGCCTCTCACCGGCCCTGGCGCTGCTCGTCCTCGGGATCATCCTCGGGCAGCTGTTCTTCGTATGGACCCGCAGACAGACGCGCACGGGCGGGACCCCGCTGATCAGCCTCACCGTGATCGGGTCGAGGAGCGAACGCTCCGCCGTCTACGCCCTGTTCATCGTCGTCGCGCTCGAAGCGGCCCTGAACTTCACCGTCCCGCTGTACATCCAGATCGTGCAGGGCCGCAGCCCCTTCACCACTTCCCTGGCGATGATCCCGTTCAACCTCACGGTCTTCGTCTCCGCCCTGCTGGTGGTGCGCTTCTACGACCGCTTCTCCTCGCGCGGCATCGCACGCACCTCGTTCGCGCTGACCACCGTGGCGGCGGTCTGGCTGGCCTTCGTAGTCACCAACAACTGGGAGACAGTGCCGACCGTCGTCGGCCTCATCGTGTTCGGTATCGGCCAGGGCGCCCTGGTGACACTGCTGTTCAACGTCCTGGTCACCAACTCCCCGAAGACACTCGCCGGCGACGTCGGCTCGCTGCGCGGTACGACGCAGAACCTTGCCTCCGCCGTGGGCACGGCCCTGGCCGGCGCGATGCTGGTGGGTGTGCTCGGCATGGTGGTCGGCACCGCTCTGACCGGTTCCTCCCTGCCGGAGCCGCTGCGCGAGGAGGCCGGGCTCAGCGACGTCGGCTTCGTCAGCAACGCCGATCTGCGCGACGAACTCGCCGCCACCAGCGCGACCCCCGCGCAGGTGGACGAGGCGGTGCGGATCACGTCCGATGCCCGGCTGCGGGCCCTGAAGATCGGGCTGCTGGTGTTGGCAGGGGTGAGCGCGCTGGCGATCGTTCCCGTCCGGCATCTACCGAAGTACCGACCCGAGACGATCCCCGACCCGAACCACTGACACCACCGGGCGCGCAGCAAAACTGGGTGGACCGTGCCTGACACCCCGTGCGAGGGTCCTGCCATGCCGAGCGAGTTCGAGTCACCCGAGTCCGTCTTCGGGCCTGTCACATCGGTCGAGTCCGCCGACGGGAGGGCCATCGCCTACCGGAGGGGCGGCTCGGGCCCGCCGGTCGTCATGGTCCACGGCTCCGGCGGCGGGCTGCACTCCTGGCAGCCGGTGGCCGAACTCCTCGCCGATCGCTACGAGGTGTGGACGCCCGCGCGTCGCGGCTACTCCCCGAGCGGGCCGGCCCGCTCGCCCAAGCGCTTCGCCGACGAGGTGGCGGATGTCGCGGCACTCATCGCCACGATCGGCCGCCCCGTGCATCTGGCCGGCATGTCCTACGGTGCGAACGTCGCCCTGCACGCGGCGCTGGCCGGTCTGCCCGTGCGTTCGCTGGTGCTGTGGGAGCCGCCGCTGTACGCGGTGGGCGCCGAACTGGCCCCCGTACTGGCGGAGTTCCGGGAACTGACCGCGAAGGGGGACCAGCGGCGGGCCGACCGGCTGCTGGCGGAGAAGGTGGCCCGTGTCCCGGCGGCGCTCCTGGACCTGATGGAGCCCGCGGAGCCCGCGGAGCCCGGCGAGAGCGATCCCGAGGAAGCGCGGGGCTGGTGCGGCGACCTCGAAGCGCTGATCGCCGACTCGGCGGACATCCAGCGCTGGGCCGATGTCACCGTCCCGACCCTGCTGATGCGGGGCGCCGACACCTGGGACCCGATGCCGACGACCCTCGACCGTCTCGCGGTCGCGCTGCCCAAGGTCACGTACACGACGTTCCCCGGGCAGATGCACTTCGCCCCGTCGCTCGTCCCCGACGCCGTGGCGGCGGAGATCGCGAGCTTCTTGCCGGACGCCTGAGACGAGCCTTCCCGTCACGCCCCGATCTGCGCCGCGAGGTCCGCCAGATCGGCGGCGTGGAAGTCGAACCGGTCGGAGGCGACGGGTGGGTCGCCGACAGGTCGGGCGACGTAGGCGGTACGCAGCCCCAGAGCCTGCGCCGCGCGCAGGTCCCAGGCGTGCGCGGCGACCATCAGCAGCCGCTCCGGCGGCCGACCGGACACGTCGACGGCCAGCCGGTACACCGCCGGATCCGGCTTGTACGTCCGGGCGTCCTCGGCGGACAGAGCCTGGTGCCAGCGGAGTCCGGCGTGGGCGTTGAGGCCGAGGAGCGCCGTACGGCTCGCGTTGGACAGCCCGATCAACGGGTACCGCTCGGAGAGCCGGGCCAGCCCCGCCACCGTGTCCGGCCAGGGCGGAAGCCTGCGCCCCGCCCGGGCCAGCTCCGCCACCGCGGCCGGCTCCCGGACCCCGGCGGCATCGGCGACGAGCCGTGCGGCCTCCAGGTCGATGACATCGCTGGCCGCGGGGGCCCGGCCACCGTCGAGTACGCGCTGCTGCTCGCGCTCGACGTGTTGCTGCCACAGTGCGAGGTGCTTCTCGACGGTGGACTCATCGCTGTCCCGGGCGAGTTGGCGGATCTCGGCCCGGATCCCGGCGGGTTCGTCGACGAGCGTGCCCAGAACGTCGAACACGAGGGCGTCGATCGCTGACTCTGACGTGGGCTCGGACATGAGGTGTCTCCCGGAGGAAGCAGGGGGTGTGCTGCCGGCCATTGATCCAACGCCACCGGCAGCCACCCGGATTCCCGCATCGCACGGGCCGCCCGATCGGAAACCGTCGGAAGCTAGGGGAAGCTCCCCTCCTCCTCCGGCAGATACGTCACCTGCGGTCGCCGCGTGCGCGGGTGGACGGCGACCTCGGCGTGCACCTCGTAGACCTCGGCCAGGAGCCGCGGGGTGAGCACCTCGTGCGGTGGGCCCGATGCGACGACCGAACCTCCCCGCAGGACGTACAGGCGGTCGCAGTAGTGGGCAGCCAGGTTGAGGTCGTGGAGGGCCACCAGGACCGTTGCGGGCAGGCGGCGCAGGGCCGACAGGATCTCCAACTGGTGCCTGATGTCGAGGTGGTTGGTGGGTTCGTCGAGGACGAGGAGGGACGGTTGCTGGGCCAGGGCGCGGGCGATGAGGACGCGTTGGCGTTCGCCGCCGGAGAGGTGGGCGAAGGGCCGGTCGGCGAGGTCGGCGGCATCGACGGAGGTCAGTGACGCCTCGATCAGGGCCGCGTCCTCCGCCGTGTCGCCCGCCAGCAGGCGCTTGTGCGGGGCGCGGCCCATCGCGACGACCTCGGCCACCGTCAGTTCCACATCGGCCCCCGCGTCCTGCACGACGGCGGCCACCGTGCGGGCCAGCCGGCGCACCGGCAGCGACCACGCGTCGGCGCCGTCCACGCGCACCGTCCCCGCGTTCGGGCGCAGCACCCGGTACACGGCGCGCAGCAGCGTGGACTTGCCGCTGCCGTTGGGGCCGACGAGGCCGATGGTCTCGCCCGGTCGGGCGGTCAGCGAGACGTCGTCGACCAGGCGGCGTGCGCCCGCCGTGAGCGTGAGGCTCTCGACCTGGAGGTCCGAGGGCGTCGTCATCCGACACCTCCCGCGTTCCGACGCCGGGCGTCCCGTCGCATCAGCCACAGGAAGAACGGGCCGCCGCACAGCGCCGTGAGCACACCGACCGGGATCTCCATCGGCGCGGCGACCGTCCGTGCCGCGATGTCCGCCCACACGAGGAACACGGCACCGCCCAGGGCGGCCGTCGGCAGCACCCGCCGGTGGTCGCCGCCGACGAGCAGGCGCACGATGTGCGGCAGCATCAGGCCGACGAAGCCGATCGGCCCGGCCGCCGCGACCAGCACACCGGTGACCAGCGAGACCAGCACGAACATCCGGGCGCGGAAGCGGGCCACGTCCAGGCCCATCGTCGTGGCGGCCTCCTCGCCCGCGAGCAGCAGGTTCAGGTTCGGCGCCTGCACCATGAGGACACCGATCCCGATGAGCAGGCCGAGTCCCGGCAGCCACAGCGAGTTCCAGGACACCCCGCCCAGACCGCCCAGCGTCCAGGCGAGGACCGTACGTGCCTCGTTGCCGCGGTCCGTGGTGAGCAGCAGCAGGTTGAGCAGCGCGCTGAGGATCGACGCGACCGCCACACCCGACAGGATCAGGCGGCCGGACGTGATGCGGCCGCCGGTGCGCGCGGTGGCGTAGACGAGGACGAGGGCGCCGAGCGCGCCCGCGAACGCCGCCGCCGACAGTGACATCGCGCCGACCACACCGACCCCGAACACGAGGACCGCGACCGCGCCGAGCGAGGCACCGGACGAGACACCAAGGAGGTACGGCTCGGCGAGCGGATTGCGCACCAGGGCCTGCAGGGCCGTGCCGACGACCGCCAGACCCGCGCCGGTCATGGCCCCGAGCAGCACACGCGGCGCCCGCACGTCGAGCACGATCGTCTCCCGCGCCCGCGACCAGTCCGCTTCGCCCCACCAGTCGGCGCCCAGGGCGTGCGTCACGATGCCCCACACCTGACCGGGCGGCACATGCACCGAGCCGATGGCGAGTCCGGCCGTGAGCGAGACGAGGAGCAGCGCGGCGAGCACGACCAGGGTGGCGGTGAGCCGCGCCCCCTGGCCGATGTGTCGCCCCCGCACGCCGGCCGGTCTCTTGCCGGCCACCGCGGGCGCCGTCACTTGAAGCTCTCCGGGTGCAGCCCGCGCGCAAGACCCTCGACCGCGTACGCCGACCGGACCCCGACCAGCGTCGCGGTCAACGGCAGCACCACGAACCGCTTGTGCTTGATGGCGGGTACGTCGGCGAGCGCGGGCTGCGCGAGCAGGTACCGCTTCTTCTGCTCGACGCTCTTGTCGCCCGCGTAGTCGTAGATCGCGATGACCTCGGGCTTGCGGTCGACGACCTGCTCCCAGGAGACATCACCGAACACGTCGTCCAGATCGGCGAACACATTGCGGCCGCCCGCCTGGTGGATCAACTGCGTGCCGAGGCCCTTGCCGCCCGCGGTGAAGGCCGACTTGTCCCCGCTGTCGTACACGAACACGGGGACGTCCGGCCTGCCCCGGACGGCGGCGCTCGCCTTCGCGACCCGTCCGCGGAGCTCGGAGACGAGGGTGTCGGCGCGGTCGGGGACACCGAAGATCTTGCCGATGGTGCGTATCTCGGCGTAGGTGTCCCGCATGGTCACGTTCTTCTTGCCGCAGTACTCGCGGTTGAGGTACGTGTCGATGCCGGCGTCGGCGAACGCCTTGCGCGAGCGGCCCTCCTTCTCGTCGAACGCGCTGGAGTACCCGCCGTAGACGAAGTCGGGTTCGGTCTCGAGGACCTTCTCGAACGAGGGCGCCTTCGCGGCGAGTTGCGGCACCGACGCGTAGTCCTTGCGCAGGCTCGGCAGGACTGCGGAGTCGGGGAACGCCGTGCCGACCATGCGGTCCTTCAGACCGAGGGAGAGCAGGAGTTCGGCAGGGTGCTGATGGATGGTCACCACGCGCGAGGGCGGCCTGTTGTACGTCGTCTTGACGCCGCAGTTGTCGATGGTGACGGGGAAGCCCTTGGCGGTCGACGCCTTCGGGCGGCTGTCGGCGCCGGCGGCGTCCGGTCCGGACGGGCCGCAGCCGGCGGTGAGCACCGTCGCCGACAGCGCGGCGAGGGCGGCCGTGACACGCACGGCGAAGCGCCGCCGTCGCACACGGGGAAGGGGAAGGTCATGGGGACGGTACGGACCGTCGTACACGTGAAGCCTCCTACGGAGTCCGCGCTCCTCGGAATGAGCCCGCGACGGGCCAGTGACCTGACTCCCGGGCCGCGTCGACACGCGCTGCCCGGTCACAGTGGCGGGACCGTGCCGGATTCGCACCGGCTTCCTGTCACCCGTCGCGGTGATGACCCGGCGATCCTACGTGGCTTCCACGGTGCGCACGCCGGGTTGCGAACCTGCCGGTGATCACAGGGGCGCGGATGCCAAGATGGGTCGGCCATGACCACACGCCGGAACGCTCGCGCTGGACGGGCCGCGATGTTCGCGGCCGTCTGCGTGCTGCTCACGGCGCTCGCGCACACGCTCATGTCCGGTGACACCGTGCCGTGGTGGGCCCTGGCCGCCGGGTTCGCGGCCACTGGGGGAGCGGCGTGTGGGCCCGCAGGGCGCGAGCGGGGAGTCCTGCCGGTCGTGGGCCTGTCGGTGGTCGCGCAGGCCGGGCTGCACCTCTTCTTCTCGTGGGCGCAGGTCGTCGCGCACCCGGCGGCTTCGGGCGGTTCTGTCGCCGGGCAGTGGCTGGATCACGTGTTGTGCCGCACGCCCATGGAATCGATGGGGTCCATGGGCGACATGCCCATGCGCGACATGCCCATGGGTGCGATGCCGCCCGACGCGATGGGCGGCATGCACGAAATGGGCCATGCCGGTCATGACATGGGCGGCATGTCTCCCTCCGGCATGCTCCTGGCCCACCTGCTGGCCGCCGTGCTGAGCGGGCTGTGGCTCGCGTACGGCGAGCAGGCCGCGTTCCGTCTCGCGCGGTGCGTCGCCGACCGGATCGTCGCGCCGCTGACGCTCCCGTTCCGCCTGCCGACTCCGCCGCACCGGCCGCGCATTCACGCCCGCCGCACCCGGCGCGCCCGTACGCCGCGCGAGCTGCTCCTCGCGGACCCCATCACCTCCAGAGGCCCACCCGCAGGGAACGCTGTCGCCTGACGACAGCCGGTTCACCCGAGGCTGCGCCGCACCCTCGGGCGTCGGCCGTGCGCACGCCCGGAGCGGGCCCGCGCGGCCGAGTTCCCTCGCAACGCACCGGATCCGGATGTGTCCAGGGCCGCCGCCGAAAGGCGGGGCCCGCGCCCGGACTCCGTGCTGCCCGAAACTGGAGGACCACGTTGTCCATCACCTCCGAGACGTCAGACACCTCTGACTCCCGCCCCGCAGAAGAGAGTCGGCAGGCGCCGCCCGCCGACCGGTCGGCCTGGGCGTCACTGCGCCCGCTGGTGCTCCGACTGCACTTCTACGCCGGGGTGTTCGTTGCCCCGTTCCTGTTCGTCGCCGCGGTCACGGGCCTGCTCTACGCGGGCTCGTTCCAGGCCGAGAAGATCGTCTACGCCCATGAGCTGAACGTCCCCGTGGGCAAGGCCCAACTGCCCATCGCCGAACAGGTCGCCGCCGCCCGCAAGGCCCATCCGGAAGGAGACGTCAGCGCCGTGCGGCCGTCGCCCGAGGCCGGGGCGACGACGCGCGTCATGCTCTCCGGTGTCGTGGGAGTCGACGCCGACCACACGCTCGCGGTGTTCGTGAACCCGTACAACGGCGAGGTACGCGGCGCCCTCGAACAGTACGGATCGACCGGCGCGCTGCCCCTGCGCACCTGGATCGACGAACTCCACCGCGACCTCCACCTGGGCCAAGTGGGCCGCCTGTACAGCGAGTTCGCCGCGAGTTGGATGTGGGTGATCGCGGGTGGCGGACTCGTCCTCTGGTTCGCCCGCCGCCGCTCGCGTCGCGCGATCCGAGGGACGACCGGCCGCAGGCGCACCCTGTCGCTGCACGGATCGGTGGGAGTCTGGGCGGCGCTCGGACTCTTCTTCCTGTCCGCCACGGGCCTGACCTGGTCGACGTACGCGGGTGCCAGCATCACCGACCTGCGCGAAGCGCTCGGCCAGACCACACCGGCGGTCTCCGCGTCCGCCGCCCCTGCCTCCGGTGGTGAACACGCAGGGCACGACATGGGCGGATCGGGTGCTCCGGCAGGCGACGGCGGCGTCGGTCTGAACGCGGTGCTGGAGGCGGCCCGCGCCGAAGGCCTCTCGAACCCCGTGGAGATCGTCCCGCCCGCCGACCCCTCCTCGGCGTACGTCGTCCAGCAGATCCAGCGGAGTTGGCCGGAGAAGCAGGACGCCGTAGCCGTCGACCCGGCGAGCGGGCAGGTCACGGACGTCGTGCGGTTCGCCGACTACCCGGTGCTCGCCAAGCTGTCCCGCTGGGGCATCGACCTGCACACCGGCAACCTGTTCGGCCTCGTCAACCAGATCGCCCTCGCCGCCCTCGCCCTGGCGGTGGTGCTCCTCATCGTGTGGGGATACCGGATGTGGTGGCAGCGCGGGCGCGGTTCCGCCTTCGGGCGGCCGGTTCCGCGCGGTGCCTGGCAGCAGGTGCCGCCGTACGTCGTGGTGCCGGCGATGGTGGTGATCGCCGTGCTCGGCTACTTCGTGCCGCTGCTCGGCCTGCCGCTCGCGGCGTTCATGCTCTGCGACATCGTGCTCGGCGAGATCGCGTACAGGCGGGGCAAGCGGACGTACGCGCCTGTTGCCTGATGTAGGCCGCTGAACGCCCTCGCCCCTGGTGCCGGAGTGCCGGAGTTGCCGACATCAGGGGCGGGGCCGGATGGCATGATGTCCGGGAACACGGGCGACGGCGGCCCGAGGAAACCGGTGTGAATCCGGTGCGGTACCGCCACTGTGATCGGCGAGCGGATCCCGGAAGACCACTGCCCCGTGAGGGCGGGAAGGCCGGGGCGAGCACGGACCCGAGAGCCAGGAGACTCACGCTGTCGCCCCCTCGAAGCAATCCGGGGCGGAACTCCCCGGCCAGAGGGAGGATGCTCCATGTCCCGACGACGACGCGCCGACGCCCCGGCACCCGCGGCGGGCCGGGCGGTTCCGTGCCGCCTGGTCGTGTGCCGCGACTGCTGCTGCGGCACGGTCAAGGTCAGCGGCGACCACGCGGCGCAGACGGCCCGGTTGCGGGAGATCGCCCCGCTGCGGATCTCCGAGTGCCTCGACGTCTGCGAACAGGCCAACGTCATCGTCGTGCAGCCCTCCGCCGCCGGACGGGCGGCCGGAGCGCGGCCGGTGTGGCTGGGCCTGGTCAACGACCGTGACGCCACCGAGGACATCGCGGACTGGGTGCGGGCGGGCGGACCGGGAGTGGCACCGTGCCCCGAGATCCTGGAGTTCTACGTCATCAAGCCGCCGCGCAGGGCCCCGATCTCATGACCGCGGTGCCGTCGGAACAGGTCACCGAGGCGCTGCGTGACGTGGCGGCACGACTCGGCGGCTTCTTCGCCCTCGACACGACGCCGGCACGGTCGGCGGGCGCGCGGCTCGTCCACGCAGGCCTCGCCGAACGCGCCCGGGCCGTCAACGACCACTACGACACCGCCGCCGAACCCCGCATCGGCGCCTCCATCGCCCACCTCGGCCTCGCGGCACGCCTCTGGTCACCGGTCCTCGCCTGCGCGCTCGTCCACGGGATCGTGCCGAGCGTGAGCGCGGTGGAGTGGTCGGGGGAGGGGCCGGCCCTCCGCCTGCCGGGCCCGGAGGGATGCCGCGCGCCGGAGCTCCCGGCACTGGCCGACGCGGTGTACGAGGAGGTCGACCACGTGCTGGAGCAGGTCGAGAGCGGCCTCGCCATCAAGGTGGCACCGCGCCTGCTGGCCGGCAATTCGGCCTCGGCGCTCGTCGGATCGGCGGCGCAATTGCTGCGGATCCGGCCGGACTTGAAGACAGAAGTCACCTTTCTGGCACGGGAGTTGCTGGAGACGGGCAGGCTGCGGGACACGGGTCGGATCATCGGCCCGGGTCCGACGTTCCGCCGCCGCAGCTGCTGTCTCTTCTACCGGGCCCCGAACGGCGGCAAGTGCGGAGACTGCTGTCTGGTGGGATGACGACGACACGGTGGGAGGGAGTGGGGGCGAGTTGGCGCGTACAGCCAGGAACTCCCCGCTCTTTCTGATGTCCTGCGTTGCGACAGCTGACGTTCTTGACGTTCTTCGCATGCGAGAGAGAGCCGCGATTCATGTTGATCACCGCCGCGCGTGTCCTGACCGGACCTGATCTTCGCGTTGTCGCCGACGGGGCGGTGCTCGTACGCGAGGGCGTCCTCGCCGCCGTCGGTCCGCGCGAGGAGGTCGAGCCCCAGGCACGGCCCGACGAACCTCGGCTCGACTTCCCGGCCGGGACGGTCCTCCCGGGCCTGATCGACGCCCACGTGCACCTCTGCTTCGACGCGGGACCGGACCCCGTATCCACGCTCCAGGAACAGGACGACGAGGCGCTGTTCGCGGCGATGGCGGCGCGGGCGCGGCAACTACTGGCCGTCGGCGTCACGACGGCCCGCGACCTCGGCGACCGCAACGGCCTCGCCGTGCGCCTCGCGCGGGACATCGAGCAGGGTTCGGCCGTCGGGCCGCGGGTCGTCTCCGCGACGACCCCCGTCACTCCGCCCGGTGGCCACTGCTGGTTCCTCGGCGGCGAGGTCTCGGGGCCGGACGAAGTCCGTCGGCTGGTGCGGGGCAATGCCGAGTCCGGTGCCCGAGTCATCAAGGTGATGGCGACCGGCGGCGGACTCACCAAGGGTGGGGCCGCGAGCTGGGAGTCGCAGTTCTCCGGCGAGGAGTTGGCGGCGCTCGTCGACGAGGCGCACCGCGCCGGACTGCCGGTCGCCGCGCACGCACACGGCGCGGACGGCATCACCGCGGCGGTCGCGGCGGGCGTCGACACCATCGAGCACTGCACGTGGATGACGGCCGACGGATTCGAGGTCCGCGAGGACGTGCTCGACCAGATCGTCCAGCAGAACATCTACGTCTGCCCCACGGTCAGCCCGAACTGGCGGATGCTGCCGAAGTTCTTCGGCGCGGATCGCGCCGAGGCCATGTTCGACGTGATCCGTCGGACGGCCGAGGCCGGGGCGCGGCTGATCGCGGGAACCGACGCGGGCGTCCAGCGCGCCGGTTTCGACGGCCTGCCCGCCGCCCTCACGTTCTACGAGCACCTGGGCCTGCCCAACGACCGCGTTCTCGCGATGGCGACGACGGAGGCCGCTCACGCGCTTGGCCTCGACGAGACGACCGGCCAACTCACTCCCGGCTACAGCGCGGACGTCCTGGTGGTGGAGGGTGATCCGCTGACGGATCTGACCGCGTTGCAGGCGGTCGAGACGGCGCTCGCGGCGGGCAGGCGGTAACACGCAGTAAGAGTGGGGGAGTTGCTCAGTTCCCCGCGCACGGGTCTTCGCCCTCGGCCAGTGGCCGGGTGTCGGCCGCCAGGCAGGAGGAGTGCACGCGTCACCGCTCACCGCCGAAGTGGTCGCGGAGCGCGTCGCTGCAATCGTCGTCGTTGGCATTCCGGATGCGCGAGAACGCCACCACTCCATCCTTCTTGCCGTCCCGCTCGTTCTTCGCCAACTGCTTCTCGATGGAGGCGATCAGCTCGGCGCACTGGGCACTGACCGGCTTCTCGGGCCGCGGGTCGGGCTCCGAGGAGGTGTTCAACCCGTACGTGGCGGCGAGCCCGGCGGCGCACAGCACCGCCCACGTGACGATCCACGCGCGACGGCTGGTCGGTATCGGTCTTGGCACCCCGGCATCCTACGAGCCCCGTGCAGTTGCCGTGGGAACGGGAGTTCACCCCGCAGGCGGCGCGAGGTGCCGGTCCGCGGTCCAGAGCCGGTCACCGACGACCGTCGCCAACTGGACCAGATCTCCCGCCACCAAGTCCCAGTCCCCATCGGGCGCCAGGTCCTTCGCCTGCGTGGGCCCGTACTCGGTCGGCCGTGCGATGAACGCGGTCCGGAGGCCCGCGTCCCGGGCGGCCCGCAGGTCCTCGTTGTGTGCCGCGGCGAGCATGACCTGCTCGGGACGCAGCCCCAGGAACGAGGCCGCCCGCTCGTAGGCCTGCCGCTGCGGTTTGTACGCGCGGGTGATGTCAGAGGCGACGATCACGTCCCAGGGGAGGCCCGCGTGCTTGGCCAGGCGGGCGAGGAGCGCGAGATTACCGTTGGACAGCGCTCCGACCGTGACACTGCGGGCGAGTCGTGCCAGGCCGGCCGCCGAATCCGGCCAGGCGGGCAGCCGATGCCACGCCTCGTTGAGCCACGTCAGCTCGATCTCGTCGAAGGCGGCGGGGTCGACTCCGTGCTCGGCGAGCACGATCCGCAGGTTCTCCGCGTGGAGAACGTCGAGCGGCGTGAAGTCCCGCTCGCCGTTGCGTACGGGTTCCATCGCCGGCTGGTACAGCGCCCGCCAGCGCATGGCGAACGCCGTCCCGTCGAGGGTCAGGCGATGACGTGAGGCGAAGTCGTCGACGGCGGACGCGACACCAGTCCGCCAGTCGACGACCGTGCCGAAGGTGTCGAACAGCACGGCCTCGATCTGTGGGGTTCGCCCATCCACTGACATCGACCCTTCGTAGGCGGCGCGGACGGCCACGCGCGGCGGCACGAAAGATCATGATGCGCTCCGGGTGCAGGCGGGGTAAAGGCATCAGGGGGACGGGTCAGGTGCTGAGTGCGTGTCCGGTCGTTGAGTCGACGTGCTCGGGGACCTCGTCATGGCGATCGCCCACGGTCGGTGTCCCGGTGGGCTCAAACATGAGGATCGCGGCGCCGGAGGGGGCGCACGGCTTGTGCTCTGTGCCTCGGGGGACGGTGAAGACCGCCCCCTGTGGGAGCAGGACCGTGCGCTCCCCGTCGGGCTCGCGCAGGGAGATCCGCAGCTCACCGTCGAGCACCAGGAAGAACTCGTCGGTGTCTTCGTGCACGTGCCAGATGTGTTCGCCCTCGACCTTGGCGATGCGGACGTCGTAATCGTTGACGCGCGTGACGATGCGGGGGCTCCACAAGGCATCGAAGGAGTCCAGCGCCTTGCTGAGGGAGATGGGTTCGCTGTTCATGTGCTCATCCTGAGCCGTTTCGCTCGACCACCGCGAGTGCTAGGAATTGCATATGGCGAAAGAATCCTCGCACGCAGCTCACGCGGCGGGCGTACACCGGGTCGTCGTGATCGTGGACGAGAACTCGAACCCCTTCGAGCTCGGCTGCGCGACCGAGGTCTTCGGTCTGCGCAGACCGGAGATCGGCCGTGATCTCTACGACTTCAGGCTCTGCTCTCCCGAGCCCCACACCCTGATGCGAGACGGATTCTTCACGCTCACGGGAGTCGCCGACCTGGAAGCGGCGGACGCGGCGGACACCTTGATCGTCCCCAATCGCCCGGACGTCGAAGTGCCCCGCCGTCCCGCTGTGCTCGATGCCGTCCGCCGGGCACACGCCCGCGGTGCGCGTCTGGTCGGCTTCTGCAGCGGTGCCTTTACGCTGGCCGAGGCCGGAGTCCTCGACGGGCGCCGGGCCACCGCGCACTGGCAATGGTCGGAGTCCTTCCGGACCCGCTTCCCCTCTGTCCAGCTCGAGACAGACGTGCTGTTCGTGGACGACGGTGACATCCTCACCGCAGCAGGCAGTGCAGCTGCGCTCGATCTTGGGCTGCATCTGGTCCGCCGCGACTACGGCGCGGAGGTCGCCAACTCGGTGAGCCGGCGGCTGGTCTTCGCGGCGCATCGGGACGGCGGGCAGCGGCAGTTCGTGGAGCGCCCCGTCCCCGACCTGCCGGACGAGTCCTTGGCACCTGTCCTGGCCTGGGCCCAGGAACGGCTGGACTCACCGCTCACCGTGTCCGGCCTCGCGGCGCGTGCGGCGGTCAGTCCGGCGACGCTGCATCGCCGCTTCCAGGCGCAACTGGGCACGACCCCGCTGGCGTGGCTGACAGGGGAACGGCTGGCTCTGGCATGCCGATTGATCGAGCGAGGCGAGTCCCGTTTCGAGGTGGTCGCGCGACGCAGCGGGCTTGGCACCGCTGCCAATCTGCGCACGCTGATGCGCCGCGCGACCGGCATCACACCGTCTGCGTACAAGCGCCGGTTCGGGCCGGAGGTGGGGGCTTTTCCTGCAGGTGGACCGCGCGCCGGGCGATGAGCCGGTCCATGCCCACTGACCTCGGCGGACGTCCCGGAGGGCCGGTGCGTGGCGTGACGTTAGGATTTCCGGCATGGCGAACCTTCGACAGGCGCAGAAGCAGATGACGCGCCGCCTCCTGCTGGAGTCCGGGCTCGAGCTGTTCACGACGAAGGGCTACGCCGCCACCAAGGTCGACGAGATCGCGACCGCCGCGGGCACCACCCGCGTGACGTTCTACGCGTACTTCCCCTCCCGGACCGACCTGATGAAGGCGCTCATCGACGAGCGGCTCAACGAGGCACTCCAGCGCGTCCGTTCCCCGGAGCACGGCTCCACGGCCCAGGACCTCGTCGCCACCGTGGCCGACGGCACGGCGGAGGGAATCGGCGCGTGGCTGCGGCGCACCGCCGACAGCTGGCCCGAGATCCGGCCGATCATCCGCGTCGGCCGGGACGCCGCCGCGGTCGATCCGGAGCTGCGCGACCTCGTCGACCGGTGGATGGAAGAGGCCATCAGCGACATCGAGGACGGCCTGACGCGGGCCGGCCGCTTCGCCCCCCACCAGCGCCGCTTCAAGGGGGTGCTGGCGATGGCCGAGCTGGACTACGTCGCCCAGCACTGGGGCAGCGCCGACTGGAAGCTCAGTCGAGAGCAACTGCTCGACGAGCTGAGCGCCAGCTGGGTGCGCCTGCTGACCTGACGTACCTGACGCACCCGGCACCACCTTCGTCAAAGGCTCCTCCGAGGCCCTCCACGGCCTCGGAGGAGCCTTTTTTGCTCACATGGCCGGCTGTCGCGCAATGCCATGACCAGTTATTTTTCATCGCGTTTGTTTGCTTGACGCGCTGTAAAGCGAATCGCTAGCGTGACGGCATCCACAGGGGCGCGCCACCGCACCCGCACCGGACACGTGAGGCAGGCATGAGCGTGAACAGCACCACCGTGAACACCGTCCTGGGACCGGTGCCGGCCGACGAACTGGGCGTTGTCTCCGTCCACGAGGCGCTGCTCTCGGTGCTCCCGGGCGCCGAGCACGCCTTCGACGTCACCCTCGACCGCGCCGAGATCTTCGAGACACTCGCCGCCAAGCTGCGCGAGTTCCGCTCCCACGGCGGCGGCACCCTCGTCGACAGCACCGGCATGTTCCACGGCCGCGACCTGCGGCTCTACGAGTCCCTGTCCCGCGCCACCGGCGTCCACATCGTCGCCACGACCGGCCAGGGCCCCGAGGAACTGCTCGGCGGCTACTTCCTCACCCCGCAGACCAACCCGCCGACACCCTGGCCGGCCGACAAGTTCGCCGACCTCTACGCCCGGGAGGTCACCGAGGGCATGGTCGTCCCGCGTGTCGAGCGCCGCGGACCGGCCGGCCTCGTCACCACCGCCGTCACCCGCGCAGGCATGACCGCCACCGACGAGAGCCTGCTGCGCGGCGCCGCCCGCGCCGCCCTCGCCACCGGCACCGCCGTCTCCTTCCGGCACGGCGCCGACGCCGCGGCAGAACTCGACGTCGTCCTGGACGAGCGGCTCCCGGCCGACCGCGTCGCCGTCGGCGGCCTCGACCGCAAGGACGCCGTCGCCGCAGGCGCACCCGAGAAGATCGCCGCCCGCGGCGCCCACGTCCTCCTCGACCACGTCGGCACCGAGGACGACGAGCACGTGACCGACGCCGAGCGCGCCGCCCTGGTCGCCGACCTCGTGCGCGCCGGACACACCGACCGGATCCTGCTCTCCGTCGGCGCGACCGGGGTGGCCAAGGGGCACCCCGCGGGCGACCTGCCGTACAGCCATCTGCTGACCGACTTCGTGCCGCTGCTGCGCGCGCACGGCATCGACGACGGCGACGTACGGCACATCCTCGAGGCCAATCCGCGCGAGCTGCTCGCGGTGCGCTGAACGCCCGACACGCCCCCAACCATCCGTCAAAAGACCTTTCGAAGGTGAGCGTTGTGTCGCGAGTGAACACCGTCCTGGGACCGATCCCCGCCGAGGAGCTGGGCTTCGTGGCCGTCCACGAACACATCGGCTACGGCATGCCCGGCTCCGAACTGGACACGCAGTGGTGGCAGGCCCCCGAGCGGCGCTACGAGGAGACCGTCCCGAAGCTGCGCCGCTTCCACGAACTGGGCGGCGGCACCTTCGTCGACGCCACCGGCATCTGCAACGGCCGCGACGTCGACCACTACAAGTCCCTCTCCGCGAAGACCGGAGTCCACATCGTCGCCTGCACCGGCTTCGTCGGCGGCGACACCGCCCTGCCGCACTTCGCCCGCGCCGAAGTCGACTACCTGGCACACCAGTTCGTGCACGAGATCACCGTCGGCATCGGCGACACCGGCAGCCGCGCCGGTGTCATCAAGGTCGGTGTGAGCCGCGGCGGCCGCATGACCGATCTCGACAAGCGCATCTACCGCGCCGCCGCCCGCGCCGCGCTCGCCACCGGCGCACCGATCCTCACCCACCTCGCCATCGACGCCGAGAACGCCGTAGCGATCTTCAACGAAGAGCAACTCCCGCTGAAGCGCGTCCTGTTCGGGCACGTCGACGACGGCGTGAACGCCGACAAGACCCGCGACACCTGGATCGCCGAGCAGGGCGGCCGCATCGGCTTCGACACCTTCGGCTACGAGACCGAGCTGCCCGACCCGCCGTTCTGGGCCCGCCCCCGCAAGGAACGCCTGGACCACTTCCTGCGGTTCGTCGACGGAGGCCGCCGCATCGGCCAGGTCCTCGCCTCCGCCGACGCCAACTGCTCCCCGCTGGGCTGGCCCGGCGTCAAGGGACACACCGTCAACTACCTGTTCGACGAGCTGATCCCGGACCTGCGCGCCGCCGGACTCGACGAGGTCGCCATCCGGACGATCTTCGTCGACAACCCGGCCGATTTCCTGGCCGTCCAGCCGACGTCCTGACCCTCCAGAAGTAGAAGCAGGAGAGACCCACCCCATGCAGGACCTGAAAGAACTCAAGATCGCCGTCGTCGGGGCGGGCTACGGCGGCGCCGCCGCGGCCAAGGCGCTGAGCCTGCTCGGCGCCGACGTCACCGTGTACGAGCAGGCGAGCCGGACCCGCGAGGTCGGCGCCGGCATCGGTCTGCGCCCCGTCACCGTGAACCGGTTCCGCGAGTGGGGGATCTTCGACGCGATCGACCGCGTCAGCTCGCCCAGCGAGTACTTCGAGATCCTCACGCCCACCGGCGAACCCATCATGAAGGAGACCTGGCCGGCCGACAGCGCGCAGACCCGTACCCACCTCATCCACCGCGGCGACTTCATCGAGGCACTGCTCGACGCGCTGCCCGAGGGCATGGTGCGCCTCGGCCACCGGCTCGAGCGCATCGAGGACAAGGGGCCCCGCTCCGTCCTCACCTTCGCCGACGGCACCACCGCCGAGGCGGACCTCGTCGTCGGCGCCGACGGCATCAAGTCGGTGGTCCGGCAACGGCTGTTCAGCGACAAGGACCCGGTGTTCTCCGGCGAGCACGCCTACCGCGCCGTCATCCCGGTGGCCGACGCCCGCGGCATGGTCACCGACGACAACCTGCGCATGTACATCGGCCGCGGCACGAAGGTCTATCTTCTGCCGCTGCGCCACCGCGACCAGGTGTCCTTCGACATCACCGCCCTGTGCCCGGACGGCACCTGGACGCCGCGGGTCACCAAGGAGGACCTGCTGCGCACGGTCGAGGGCTTCGACGAGCGCCTCGTGGACATCACGCGCGGCCTCGACATGGACACCGTGAACATCCGCGCCGTCTACGACATCGACCCGGTCGACACCTGGCACTCGGACTCCGTCGTCCTCATCGGCGACGCCGCGCACTCGATGCTGCACCACCAGGGACAGGGTGCCAACTCGGCCATCGAGGACGCCGGGGCGCTCGCCGATGCCCTGCGCGGCGCGGACTCCGTGCCGGAGGCCCTGGCCCTGTTCCAGGCCACCCGCAAACCGGTCACCGACAAGCTGCAGGCCATCTCGCGGCAGGGCTGGGCCGAGGACGAGATCGACGAGGTCTTCCCCGGCCAGCAGCCGACGCCCGCCACCACGAAGGAGTGACCACCATGTCGCTGCACCCCGAGATAGCGAAGTTCCTGGCGGCCCTCCCGCCCGCGCCCGAGGGCCCCTTGGACCCGGCGGCCATGCGCGCCGACGAGGAGTCCCACGTGCCACCCGTGGCGGAACGGCTGCCGCTGCACGCGGTGGAGGATGTCACCGCACACACCACGACCGGTGACATCCCGGTACGCGTCTACACACCCACCGACGCCGAACGCCACGGCCTGCTCGTCTACTTCCACGGCGGAGCGTTCTTCCTCGGCAGCCTGGAGACCCACGACCACATCGCACGCTCGCTGGCCAAGGAGACCGGCCTCAAGGTCGTCTCGGTGGGCTTCCGCCGGGCACCGGAGTCCCCCTTCCCGGCGGGCCTCGACGACTGCTGCGCGGTGACCGGTTGGGCCGCCGACGAGGGGGAGTCGCTGGGCTGGGACGGCACGACCCTCGCCGTCGCGGGCGACAGCTCCGGAGGCACCTTCGCCGCAGCCGTCGCGGCCCGCTCGTACGACGAGGGCTTCGACCGGATCACCCACCAGATCCTCTACTACCCCTCCCTCGACCTGGACTTCGACGAGGAGCGCTACGCCTCGCTCCGCGAGAACGCGGTCGGCTACGGCCTGGAGACGGCAGGGCTCAAGCCGTTCAACGCCTTCTACATCGACAGCGGCGCCGACCCGGCCGACCCGCTGGTGTCTCCCATCAAGCGCGAGGACCTGAGCGGACTGCCGCCGGCGCTCGTCGTCACGGCCGAGTTCGACCCCATGCGCGACGAGGGCGAGCTGTACGGCCGCCGTCTGCGCGAGGCCGGAGTGACGGCGACGGTGAGCCGGTACGAGGGTGCTGGCCACGGCTTCGTCCAGCACTTTTCGTGGATCCCCGAGTACCACCGGGTCTTCACCGAGACCCGCGACTTCCTGGCCGGACGCTGAGGGCCGCCATGACCCATGACGTCACCGTCCGCCCCCTGTTCTCGCCGTGGGGCCGCTTCGGCCTCTACAGCTTCTACGTCGACGCACCCGAACCCGCGATCGTCGACACCGGCATCGCCACCTCGCCCGCCGAGGGCATGGCCCCCGCCCTGGAGGCCATCGGGCGCCGTATCGAGGACGTCCGCTGGATCCTGCTGACACACGGTCACATCGACCACGTCGGCGGCGCTCACGCCCTGTGGGAACTGACCGGCCGCCGGGCACAGGTGGTGATCCACGAGGCCGACGCCCCGATGCTCCGCTCCCGGCAGGCGCACGTCGACGAATACCGCGAGGGACGCGGCCGATACCTCCACGACCGCGAGGGCGAGGCCAAGGTGGCGGCGGCCACGAAGGCCGTCATCTCGGGGGAGTTGGAACCCACCGTGCTGGTCAAGGGCGGCGAGACACTCTCCCTCGGCGGCGATGTCACCGTCTCCGTGCACGCCCTCCCGGGCCACACACCGGGTTCGGTTGCCTATGTCATCGACGGGCAGCGCGCGGCGTTCGTCGGCGACGCAGTCCAGGTCCACGGCGCCGCCAACGGCTTCCCCGGCTACACCGACCCGTCCGCGTACCGCGCCGGCCTGAGCCACCTGCGCGACGAGGTCCGCCCGCGCCGCCTCTACCTCGGACACCCCTACCGCCGGGCCGACGGCACCCCGTACGGCGTCGAGCTCGACGAGGCGCAGGCCAGGGAGGCCATCGACGAGAGCCTCGCGGCGGAGTCACGCGTGGCCGAGGCCGCCTGCCGCTGCCTGTCCTCCGGCCTCACGCCCACGGACTCTTCGTACTCCCCGTTCGCCGCGGCCGCCCACGAACTCGGCTACACCGGCGACCCCACGCTCGAACCCTCGCCGTTCTTCACCTCGATGCACGCCTACCGCACGCGCGGCGAGAACGCGTCACACAGGAGCCAGCAGACATGACCGACGACCACGACCACACCATCCGGGCGGGCGAGCACACCATCGCCGTCCGCAAGGACGTCCGGGTGCCGATGCGCGACGGTGTCACGCTGGCGGCGGACACCTACGCCCGCGCCGACGACGACACACCACGCCCCGCCCTCGTCGCCCTGAGCCCCTACGGCAAGGAACTCCAGGCCCTCGCCCTCACCACGCCCCCGCAGCGCCGCCCCAGTCCGATGTGGGACGGCTGTGTCGAGGCGGGTGACATCGCGCGCGTCGTCGATGAGGGGTACGTCCATGTCATCGGAGACCTGCGTGGATCGGGCACCTCCGACGGCACGCACATCGGCAACTACAACGCCGGCGGCGTCCCCCTCGGCCAGGACGCGTACGACTTCATCGAATGGGTGGCGGCGCAGCCGTGGTGCGACGGCAACGTCGGCATGATCGGCATCTCGTACTTCGGTTCCATGCAGGTCCTCGCGGCGGCCGAACGCCCACCGAGCCTCAAGGCGATCTTCGTCAGTGGCGGCCACTACGACTTCTACGAGACGACGTACCACGGCGGCATCATGTGGCTCATGCCGCGCGCCGCCCGCGAGGGCCGGGGCGGCGACTCGGGTTGGGCGTTCACCGACGGCGTCAAGTCGCGGATGCTGGAGACGTATACGCCCGACGAGATCAGGAAGCGGGTGGCGGAGCGCCTGCGGGACCCGGACGTGTCGGCCTGGCCGAACCTCGTCCACGTCCTCAACTACCCCAAGAACCATGAGGCGTGGTTCGACATCGTCATGAACGAGGTCGACGGCGACTGGTACGAGGAACGCAATCCGATCACCCTCGCCCCGACCATCGACATCCCCGTCTGGCTCCAGATCGACCAGGGCCGCGGCTGGACGATGGACGGCACCATCGCGCTCTACGACACACTGCGCGGCCCCAAGAAGCTCGACATCGGCCCCTACCCGCCCATGCAGTCGCGACCGTTCGTCGAGGAACACGACAAGATGTTCCGCTGGTACGAGTACTGGCTCAAGGGCATCGACAACGGGGTCATGGACGAGCCGGCCGTCACTGTCCACGTGGAGGGCTCCCGCGAGACGGTCAGGGCCGCACAGTGGCCCCCGAAGGATGTGTCACACCGCCCGCTGTACTTCCGCCCGCGCCGCCAACTCTCGTACGAGCCCGAGCCGATGGGCGCCGAACACGCCGCCCCCGACGGCTTCTACCAGGCCCCCCTCACCGTGACCGACAAGGTGGAGATCCTCAGCTGGAGCACCGCCCCCTTCACCGAGCCCACCGAGATGATCGGCCAGGGCGCGGCCCACCTCTTCGTCGAGATCGACCAGCCCGACACGAACCTCATCCTGCGCCTGTGGGACGAGGCGCCGACCGGTGGTAAACGGCAACTCATCACCACGGCCTACCTCAAGGCCTCCCACCGCGAACTCGACGCGTCCCGCTCCACCGAGGGGGACCCGCACCACCCCCACACGCGGTCGGTCCCGCTCGAACCCGGCCGCATCGAGGAGTACATCCTGCGCATCTACCCGTTCGCGGCGACCTTCCTGCCGGGACACCGCCTGACCGCGGAACTCTCCAACAATGAACCCCTGGCGGACGAGCACAACGCGCTACTGCCGCCGGACGCGTTCCACCTGCCGGTGGGTCGCCCGGTCACGCACAAGGTGTACCGGGACGCGGGGCATCGGTCGCGGTTGGTGCTGCCGTTCACGACACGGGCCAACCAGTAGGCTGCGTTTGGCAGTTCGAGTGCCCCGCGAGGTCGTAATTGGATAGCGTGACTTTCCAATTAGTGAGAGGCGCGGCACAGCGAGCTCAGGGGGACGGACGTATGGGGGACGAACTCGTCCAGGCGGACGAGGGGGAGGCCGTGAACGAGGTGCCGCAGCAGCGCGGCTCTCAGGCCGCCGTCGCGGACAGCCGCATCAAGCCGCTGAAGGCCGCGGACCCGCCGCGCATCGGACCGTACCGGCTCCTCGGCCGTCTCGGCGCGGGCGGTTTCGGGAGGGTGTACGTCGCCCGGGCCGAGAGCGGACGCACGGTCGCCGTGAAGGTCGTGCACGACGAGTACTCCAGCGACGAGAACTTCCGGGCCCGCTTCCGCCGCGAGATCGAGGCGGCGCGCAGCGTCGGCGACGGTCATACCGCGCCTGTGCTCGAGGCCGACCCCGACGCCGAGCCCCCGTGGGTCGCGACCGGCTACGTCGCCGGGCTCTCTCTGGAACAGGTGGTCCGGTTGTCCGGGCCCCTGCCTGCCGCCTCGGTGTTCGCGCTCGCGGACGGGATGTTACGTGCCCTGAAGGACATCCACGCGGCGCGCATCGTGCACCGCGACCTCAAGCCGTCCAATGTGATGCTCACCGAGGACGGCGTCCGCGTCATCGACTTCGGCATCGCCTGCGCCGCGGACACCCTCGCCGAGACACCATTGACGAGCACCGGACTGGTCGTCGGTTCGCCCGGCTTCATGGCACCGGAACAGATCCTCGACGAAGGCTCCAAGCCGCGCAGCGACGTGTTCGCCCTGGGATGCGTCCTCGCGTACGCGGCGACCGGCCGGCTCCCGTTCGGCCACGGCAAGACGAACGGGCACTCCATCTCGTACAGCGTCGTCCACGACGAACCGGCGCTGGACCGCGTACCCGACGAGACACTGCGCACGCTGATCTCGCGCTGCCTGACCAAGGACATGAACGCCCGCCCGGACGTCTCGACCCTCCTCGCCGACCCGGACCGCCCACGCCCCACGCCCGGGGACCCGTACCTGCCGCACGCGGTGAGCTCCCTCCTCGCCCGCCGGGCGGCCCAACTCCTCGACCTGGAACCGAAATCCGAGGGCCCGGCTCCAGAGGCCGTGGACCGGCCGACCCCGCTTCTACGCCCGGCCGCCGTCCCAGCCACACGCAAACCCGACGCCGAAGACGACCGCCCCCGCAAACGCACCCGCCTCGCGGCCCTCGTCGTGGTGCCGGTGATCGTGGTCGGAGGCGGCACGGCCATGCTCCTGACCCCGTGGGCCCGTGACGACAACCCGGGAGCGGCGGCCCCGGACACGAACCGCGCACGCGCGACACCCCAACACGACACACCCGCCTCCACGCCCAGCCCCTCACCCTCGAAGCGGTCGGACGGCGGCAAGGGCGAGCGGGCCTCGGCCGACAAGAACGGCGACGGCGGCGCCGGGTCGGCGCCGAACACCGCCGACCCGTCCCGCACTGCCGGTCGGGACTCCGGAGAGGCGGCCGGATCCGACAACTCGGGCAGCTCAAGCGGCTCCGACAACACCGGCGAAGGCTCGTCACCCAGCGCCGTCCCCTCCTCCTTCCTCGGCACTTGGGCCGTCAGCGGCTACGGCACGGGCTTCGGAAACGACCCGCAGAAACTCACGGTCTCCCGGGCATCCGTCGGCCAGAACGCCCTGCGCTACCTGTGGGACGTCCCCGGCGCGGGCCACTGCGAGTACACGGCACGGCTCGACTCCGTCGGGGGCAACGGGGCCCGGATCTACGTGACTTCGGGAACGGTGGACCCGGCCCACTCGGGCAGCGCCTGCTACGACGTGAAGGCATCCACGTTCACGGTGAAGGGCTCGACCCTGACGCGGGTGTACGACGCGTCGAACCCGCAAGGGGTTGCCTACCGGCGGAGCTAGACGCTGGGAGCGCAGTAACTGCCCACCGCTCCAACCCCTTGCCCGGCCCACGCCCCGTATGCGATCTTAAAGTCATCCACCCCATGGAAACGTTTCCATGAATCCACGAGTGAAATCCACGAGGAAGTGGAGCCACGGATGGCCACCATCAAGGACGTCGCCGCGCGCGCCGGCGTCGCGCTCGGGACCGCCTCGCGCGTGCTCAGCGGGAGCAGTCAGACCTCGGCGGACTCGCGGCGGCGCGTGTTGGCGGCCGCCGCCGAGTTGGGCTACGTCGCCAACGGGCCCGCCCGTGCGCTGCGGCGCGCCCGCACCGACGTGCTGGGGCTGCTCGTCTCGGACATCCGGAACCCGTTCTTCTCCGAACTGGCGCACGCCGCCGAGCAGGAGGCCCGCCGGCACGGTTACACCGTCCTGCTGGCCAACGCCAACGAGGACGCCGACCAGGCCGACGCCTACCTGCGGACCTTCGCCTCGCAGCGCATCGACGGACTGCTGTTCGCGCCGCAGAGCACCGTCTCGCCGCAGCTCGCCGCCACCGTCGCCTCCGGTCTCCCGCTGGTCTTCCTCAACCGCACCATCGACGGCATCGACGCCCCGATGTACGGGACGGACAACGCCCAGGGCGTCGGCCAGGTGCTCGACTGGCTGCAGCGGCGCGGGCATCGTGACGTCGCCTTCATCGGGGGCCCCGACACCATCTCCACCGGCGCCGAGCGCCGCGCCGCCTACCTCGCCGGACGCGAGCCGCACGGCATCAGTACCGACGACGCACTCCTGGACTCCGGTGACTTCCTCGCCGACGGGGCCGCCAAGGCGATGCACCGGGTCCTCGATCGGGGCGTCCCGTTCACCGCCGTCTTCGGCGCGAACGGTCTCACCACGCTCGGCGCCGTGCGCGCGCTGCGCGAGCGGCTCGGCACCGAACAAGCGACCCGCATCGAGGTGGTGTCCGTCGACGACCTCGACTGGTTCGAGTTCGCCTCGCCACCCATCAGCGCCGTCCGGCAGGACGCCGCCGAGATCGGACGGCTCGGCGTACGCGGGGTCGTGGACCTCATCGCCGGGCGCGAGGCCACCGGCCGGCGCATCCCCACGACCTTCGTCGACCGGGCGCCCAAGACCCAACAGTGACCGCCCGTACGGCAGTTGTGCACCAGAAGATTCGGAAGGCAGGACAACACATGAGGGTCGCCCTCGGCGCGGACCACGCCGGTTTCGCACTCAAGGACACCGTCCGGCAGGCCATCGAGGCGCTCGGCCACGAGGTCGTGGACTGCGGCACGCACACCAGCGAACCCGTCGACTTCCCCGACATCACCCGAGACACCTGCGAGCCCGTACTCGCCGGGACCGCCGAACGCGCCGTGCTCGTGTGCGGCACCGGGCAGGGCGCCGTCATGGCCGCCAACAAGCTCCCCGGCATCCGCTGCGGCCTCGCCCACGAGCCGTACTCCGCCCACCAGTCGGTCGAGCACGACGACGCCAACGCCATCGCCATGGGTGCCTGGCTCGTCCCGCACGCGCTCGTGCCCGACATCGTCCGCGAGTTCCTGGGTGCCACCTTCGACGACGACGCGGACACCCGCCGCCGCGTCGCGAAGCTCAACGCCCTCGACGACTTGACACCCGTCACCGCCTGACACACCCCGCCGCACCACCCCCTTCTCCTCTCGCACCGACGCCCCCTCCCCGCGCCCGCGCGCACATCGCGCCGGGCGTCCCCTCGGCGTACCCGCACGTGCCCCGAACCCGCAGGAGATCCCCATGTCCACCCGCACCCCCGCAGGGCAGCCGAGCGTGCTCGGCTCCAAGGACCGCGTCAAAACCGCGATCGCCGCCGCCTTCGGCACCAGCGTCGAGAACTACGACTTCATCGCCTACGGCACCGCCTCCGCCCTCTACTTCGGCGCCGTCTTCTTCCCCGACAGCGACCGCTTCGTCGGCACCCTGCTCTCCTTCGCCACGCTCGCCGTCGGCTTCGTCATGCGTCCGCTCGGTGGCGCCGTCGGCGGCTACTTCGCCGACAAGTTCGGCCGCAAGCCCGTCCTCGTCGCGGCGATGATCGTCATGGGTGCGGCCACCTTCCTGATCGGCGCTCTCCCCACGTACGGGCAGGTGGGCGTGCTCGCGCCGATCCTGCTCACCCTGATCCGCATGATCCAGGGGCTCGCGTTCGGCGCCGAATGGGGCGGGGCGATCACCATGGCGTACGAGCACGCGCCCTGGCACCGGCGCGGCATGTTCGCCGCGATACCTCAGTCAGGCAATCCGCTCGGCATCGCCCTGGCCAGTGGTGTGTTCGCCCTGAGTGCCACGTTCGAGGGCAGTTGGCAGTGGCGGACACCGTTCCTGGTGAGTGCGGTGCTTGTGGTCGCCGCGCTGATCGTGCGTTCGCGGCTGTCCGAGTCCCCGGAGTTCCAGGAGGCCAAGGCCGGTGGCAGGACGGAGCGGAACCCGTTCCTCGCAACGCTGGCGGGGGACTGGCGCGGCATCCTGCGGGTCATCGCGTTGCGCGTCGTCGAGTCCTTCGCGTACTACTCCACCGCGACGTACCTGCTCAGCTACATCACCGACCACCACCCCGACCTGCGGCCCGTCGCTCTGGCCGCGATCACCGTCGCCAGCGTCCTCGCCATCGGTGTCACCTTCCTGGCCGGCGCGCTCACCGACCGCATCGGACGCCGACCCATCTACATCGCCGGGTGCACGGCGGCCATCCTCTTCGCGTTCCCCATGTACCTGCTCACCAACTCCGCCCAACCCGCCCTGGTCGTCGCGGTGTTCATCATCGGCATCGGCTTCATCCACGCCTCGCTCACCGGCACCCAGGGCTCCCTGCTCACCGAACAGTTCCGCACCGCGACCCGTACGTCGGGTGCCTCGCTCGGGTACCAGATCGCGGCGGCAATCGGTGGCTTCGCGCCCCTGCTCGCCGCGGCTCTGGTGGGTGCCTTCGGCTGGCCGGGGGCCGCGCTGCTCTACCTCGGCGCGGCGGTGATCGGCCTCGTAGGGATCCTGGTCACGAAGGAGACGTGGGGGCGTGCGGAGCGCGAGCGCGTACGCGGCCTCGTCGCCGAGGAACTGCGTGCGGCGCCTGCCGACGGGGTCGCGGCGACGCGGTAAGTGATCAACCCGGCCCCGGCGAGGGTGTCTCCAGCTGGGCGAGCCACGAGGTCAGAAGGTGTTCCAGCGCCGCGGCCTCGGACGGTGGCAGCGCGGCGAGCAGCCGGTGCTCGTTGCGGATGTGGTCGGTGAAGGCCCGGTCGAAGAGGGCGCGGCCCGCGTCGGTGAGCGCGACGACCCGGCCGCGCCCGTCACCCGTGGCACGGCGCCGCGCGACCAGGCCCGCCCGCTCCAGGCGGTCGATGCGCTTCGAGATGGCACCGGTCGTGACCATGGTGTGCGCGGCCAGTTCGCCGGGAGCGCGCTCGAAGGGGGCGCCCGCGCGGCGCAGCGCGGCCAGCACGTCGAACTCGCCCTCGCTGAGGTCATAGCGGCCGTAGACCGTGCACAGCTCCTGCGTGAGCAGCGTCGCGATCCGGTGCAGCCGGCCGATGACACCCTGCGGCGCGACGTCCAGGTCGGGACGCTCCTGGCGCCAGGCGGCCTGGATGCGGGCGACGTGATCCATGCCCGCACCGGAGGGGACGCCTTCACTGCTGGACGAGATAGTTTCCATGGAAGCTATATTACCTTCCATGGAAACTATGTACCGGTGGGGCGCCGTCGCGGCGCTCGCCCCGGTGGCCTGGGGCGCCAACTACTTCGTCACCCATGAGTACCTCCCGGCCGGCAGTCCCTGGTGGGGCGCCGCCCTGCGGGCCCTGCCGGCCGGTCTTCTGCTGCTGGCCCTGTCCCGCAAACTGCCGCGCGGCGTCTGGTGGTGGCGGTCCGCCGTGCTCGGGCTGCTCAACACCAGCGCGTTCTTCCTGCTCGTCTACCTCGCCGCCCACCTGCTGACCACCGCGACCGCCTCGATGCTGATGGCACTGTCGCCGGCCGCCCTGATGCTCAGCGCGTGGGCCCTGCTGTCCGAACGGCCGCGCGTGGTGCCGCTGACCGGGGCCGCGATCGGCTTGGGTGGTGTGGTGCTGATGCTGGCCGGGCAGGCCGGCGCGCCCAGCATGCCCGGCCTGCTCGCGTCGGCGGGAGCCCTCGCCACGTCCTCGGTCGGCTACGCCCTGTCCAAGCGCTGGGGCAACGAGGCCGGGGTCCTGGCCAGTACCGCCTGGCAACTCACCTTCGGGGGAGTGCTGTTGCTCGCCGCCGCCGTGGTCTTCGAGGGCGGACCCCCGTCGTTCACCGCCCCCGGGGCCGCGGCCCTCACCTACACGGCGGTGATCGCCACGGCGCTCGCGTTCGTCGCCTGGTTCACCGGCCTGCGCCACCTGCCCGCCGCCACGGTCGGCCTCATCGGCCTGCTCAACCCGCTCACCGGAGTGGCCCTCGGCGTCGCACTCGGGGGAGAGGCGCTGACCGTGCGGCAGGCGGCGGGCATGGCCCTGGTCCTGCTCGGCATCGCGTTGGGGCGACCGGCCGCGTCGAGGGGTGGAGGGCGCGCGCCCAATGGTGCGGCGACGACGGCCCGACCACCGGAAATCGGCCGTCCCAACTCCTCCGTTACGACTCGGTGATCGCGACCAGAGCCGTCACAAAGGGCGCCGGGTCGACATCGCCCCGCACCGCGAGCTGCTGGCTGTAGCCCTGGCAGACGGCGACGAAGGCCTCGGCGATCCGGTCCGCGTGCGCGGGCTCGCGGTCGGGCAGCAACGCGGCCACCGCCGCGCGCAGTTCCCCGAGCTGGCGGTCGACGAGCGCGGCGAGGCTCGCCGAGACCGCGGCCTCGGCGTAGATCTGGGCGACCAGCCGGGCGTGCCCCTCCTCGCGCGCCAGGGTGCGAATGTGCTCCAGGAAGTCGCGGACGGCCTCGGCGGTCAGCTCCGCGGGAAGCGCCTGGCTCGACTCCTCGCAGATGGCGGCGACGATCTCGTCCTTGCTCTTGAAGTACCGGTAGATCGCCCCGGTGGAGAGCCCGGAGGCGCGGACGATGTCGGGCATGGACGTCCGCGCGAAGCCGACCTCGGCGAAGCGGGAGCGTGCGGCGTCGACGATCTGCTGACGGCGGGCGTCGAGGTGGGCCTGGCTGACCTTCGGCATAAAAGAATGACCATTCGTTTTACGTGTTAGTGTCGTCGACCGTACCGCAGATCCCGTTCCTGAGGAGGCCCCATGCGCTACCAGACCTTCGGACGACACAGCGGCCTTCGGGTGTCGGAGTACGTGCTGGGCACGGCCAATTTCGGCTCGGCCCCGACCGCGGCGGGCCTGGAAGGGGCTCGGGCGATCTTCGACGCGTTCGTGGCGGCCGGCGGGACCACCTTCGACGTCTCGAACATCTACCAGAACGGCGAGGCCGAGACCGTTCTCGGCGAGCTGCTGGGCCGCGAGCGCGACGACTACGTGGTCATCACCAAGTACAGCGGCAGCCGGAGCGCCGAGATCCGCCCCGGCACCACGGGCAACAGCCGCAAGACCATGATCCGGTCCCTCGAGGAGAGCCTTCGGCGCCTGGGGACCGACTACGTCGATGTCTTCATGCCGCACCTGCCCGACGGCGTCACCCCGCTGCCGGAGATCCTGGCCGCCTTCGACGACCTGATCCGGGCGGGCAAGGTCCGCTACGCCGGACTGTCGAACTTCCCGGCCTGGCGGGTGGCCGGCGCCGCCGTCCGATCGGAGCTGGGCGGACGCATGCCGCTGGTCGGCATCCAGACCGAGTACAGCCTCGCCGAACGCTCCGCGGACCGCGAGCTCCTGCCCATGGCCGAGGCGCACGGCCTCGGAGTCGTCCTCTACTCCCCGCTGGCCGGCGGCCTGTTGACCGGAAAGTACCGCCGCGGCGAACAGGGCCGACTCAGCGCACGCGCCGCGGTCGACGGCGAGGGCGGCGAGCAGCGCACCGCCGTGCTCGACGCCGTCCTCGCGGTGGCCGAGGAGCTGGGCACCGGCCCCGTCCAGGTCGCTCTGGCCTGGCTGCGCGAGCGCGCGGCGCGGTCCGGGACCTCGCTGATCCCGATCGTGGGCCCCCGCACCCCGGCACACTTGGCGGGCTACCTCGACGCCCTGAACGTCGAACTCGCCCCGCACCACTACGAGAAGCTGGACAAGGTCAGCGCGATCCGCCTCGGCGCCCCGCACGAGGACGTGGCCGCCGCGCTGGCCCACGGCGTCGACGGGGACCGGAGCCTGCTCGACGCGCCTCTCGTGCCGGTGGCCTGACACGTCGGCCAACGGCCTAACGGGGCAAGGGGCTTCCGGGCCCGAGGGTGGCAACGCCCTACGCCGTCCCGCGCACCACCAGCCGGTGAGGCACCGTCAGGTCCTGTGCGGGCACGGCGTTGTCGGGGCTGTATATGCGGTCGGCCAGGCACTGCAGGGATCGCAGGGCGATCTGGTGCTTGTCGGGTGCGATGGTGGTCAGCGGGGGATGGCTGTAGCGCCCGTCCTCGATGTCGTCGAAGCCGACGATCGCGATGTCCTCCGGTACCCGTAGCCCTCGCTCGTGCGCCATGTGCAGGGCGCCCAGGGCGAGTTCGTCGCTGAAGGCGAACACGGCGTCGGGGATTTCGGGTCCGTCGAGCAGTTCGGTCATGGCGCGGGCGCCGTCCGCCCGGTGGAGCGCGGCGACGGTCCGCTGCAGGGCGTCGGTGGGGCGGGGGAGTCCGGCCCGGTCCAGCGCCTGGTGGTAGCCCTGCGCGCGCTGCTGCGCCGTGCCGTTCTGAAGGTGTGGCTGCAGGCCGATGGCGGCAATACGGCGTCGCCCGATGCGGACGAGGTGGGTGGTGGCCTCGTTCGCGGCGGCGACGTTGTCCACGGCGACCCGGTCCAGGGCGCCGCGCGGGCTGCGCTCGCCCAGGAGGACGAGCGGGACCGCCGGGGCGGCCGTGGCGGCGAGTTCGGTCAGCTCGGCCGGGTCGAGCGCCCAGGGGCTGATGATGAGTCCGTCCACCACGCGCCCGCCGCTGCGCGTGAGCAGCCGGCGCTCGGCCTCGGCGTCGCCGCGGGTCTGGTCGATCACCACGGTCCAGGCGCGGCGCTGGGCCTCCTCCACGAGCAGGCCCGCGAGTTCGCCGAAGTAGGGGGAGTGCAGTTCGGGGATGGCCAGGCCGATGATCCCGGTGCGGCCCGCCCGCAGGCTGCGCGCGGCCAGATTGGGCCGGTAACCCATCTCGTCGATGGCTTCCTGCACGCGCTGCCGGGTCTCCGCGGCCACCGCGCCGGACCCGCTGACGACGTTCGACACCGTGCGCACGGAGACCCCGGCCCGTGCGGCCACATCCTTCAGACGGCTGCTCACCGGCTCATCCTTTCACGCGGTCCGTGCGCTCCCGGAGGCGCGTGGCCCGCGTCGTACGGGCGTGCGCACCTGGGCGGACCGCCGCCTCGAAACTCCTCACCAGAAGGGTATTGCAACGTTGCATGCATCGATGCAAACCTGTCGCCGGAAGTTCTGCTTGCAAGGAGGCAAGGATGGCTGTGCACGCTTCTGCCGGTGTGGCATCCGCTGGTGGCGCATTTCCCGGTGTCGTTCCCGCGGAGCTCGACGTGGACGTGTCGGGGGATGTCGAGAACCTGTACACCGACGGCATCACGGCGCGGAAGGGCGCCTTCACCGTCGAGTGGGCGGACCGGCTGCGCGAGGACATCGAGACGGCCTACGAAGAGGCGCGCGCCCGGCCCGGCGGCGCCGTGGGTCGCGGACCGAACCGTTACTACGTCGAGATCCACCCCGAGCAGCTGCGCGGCTTCGTCGATCTGGTCGACCACCCCTGGGTGCGCTCGGTGGCCACCGCCGTTCTCGGCCCCGACTACCGCATCGTCGAACTCGGCTTCGACGTACCGCTGGAGGGAGCCGTCAACCAGCCCTGGCACCGCGACTTCCCCATTCCGGACGAGACCCGCACCGAACGCCGTCTGACCTCCCTCGCGTTCAACGTCACCGGCGTCGACACCAAGGAGGACATGGGCCCCTTCGAGATCGCCCCCGGCACGCAGTGGGACGACGAACCCGACTTCGAGCACGGCATGTTCCCGCCCCGCGAGCACTACGCCCGCTACGAGGAGCGCGCCGTGCGCAAGTACCCGCAGCGCGGCGACATCTCGGCCCGCACCGCGCTCACCATCCATCGCGGCACCAAGAACGAATCGGCCGTCTCCCGGCCGGTGCTCATCCTCGGCATCGACGGCCCCGAGGCCACCAATGGCGACCGTCACGACACCGCCGTCACCCGCGCCTACTGGGAGGCGTTGCCCGAGCGCGTGCGCCGCCACCTCGACTGCCCGGTCGTCGACGCACTGACGCCGGTCACGCAGAAGCACACCATCGAGGGTCTGGTCATGGGCGATGCCTGAGCCGACCGCGGTGGCCGCCCGGCGACCCGACCAGGACACCGGAAAGGGACTGGGGCGCACCCCCGGCCTCGTCTACGCCGTCGCCGCCGTCTCGGCGCTGGGCGGCCTGCTCTTCGGCTACGACACCGGCATCATCTCCGGCGCCCTGCTCCACCTGCGCGACGACCTCGACCTGACCTCGCGCGAACAGGAGATCGTGGTCAGTGTCATCCTCCTCGGCGCGATGGTCGGCGCCGTCGTCTCAGGCCGCGCCGCCGTCCGGCACGGGCGCCGCAGGGTGGTCGCAGCCGTCGCGGTGATCTTCGCCCTGGGTGCGGTCGCGGCCGCGCTGGCGCCCGGCGTGACGACACTGATCGCCGCCCGCTTCGTGCTGGGCCTCGCGGTGGGCGGCGCGTCCAACATGGTGCCGGTCTACATCGCCGAGCTGTCCCCGCCCGCGATCCGCGGCCGCCTGATGGTCGTCTTCCAGCTCATGGTCGCCATCGGCCAGCTCATCGCCTACGTATGCGGCTGGGCACTGAACGACAGCGGAGGCTGGCGGGTGATGTTCGGTCTGGCCGTCGTCCCGGCCGCGGCCCTCGCGATCGGCATGGCCTTCCTGCCCGAGAGCCCGCGCTGGCTGATCGAGAACGGCCGGACGGACGCCGCGCTGCGCACGCTCGGGCGGCTGCGGCCCGCGGGCACGGATGTCGCGGCAGAGGCTGCGGAGATCACGGCCGTCACGGCCGCCGCCCCCGCGGGCGGCGGCAGTTGGCGGAGTCTGGGGCAGCGCTGGCTGCGCCCGGCCCTGCTGATCGCCGTGGGCATCGCGGCCTTCTCGCAGCTGACCGGGATCAACGCCATCGTCTACTACGCGCCCACGATCCTGGCCGACGCCGGCTTCGGGGACTCGGTGGCGCTCCTGACAGGCATCGGCATCGGCACGATGCTCGTCGTGGCCGGTGTGGTGGGCGCCATCGCCGTCGACAAGACCGGCCGGCGCCGCACGATCCTGTGGTTCCTGCCCGGTTCCGCCCTGGCGATGACCGTCCTCGCAGTCGCCTTCGGCGTCCTCGGAGACTCCTCGGTCGAGCGGTGGACCGTGATCATCGCGCTGTTCGCGTACATCCTGTTCAACGGTGTCGGCATGCAGGCCGTCGTCTGGCTCATCGGCCCCGAGATCCTGCCGCTGAGCGTCCGCGGCCAGGCCACCAGCCTGGCAACGGTCTGCCTGTGGGGCTTCGACCTGCTCATCGCCATGACCGCCCTGACCGCGATCAACACCATCGGCCGCTCCGGCACGTTCCTCTTCTACGCGCTGATGAACGTGGCCTGCATCGCGTTCGTCGCCCTGAAGGTGCCGGAGACCAAGGGCCGTTCACTGGAGCGGATCGAACAGGCACTGCACAGCCCGCTGCCGTTCCGGAAGGCGCTGGAGGAAGGGTGAGACGTCCGGGGCGGCGGAGCACACCGGCGCCGGCCTGCGTGGGCGCCGCCGCCCGGTGCCTCAGCCGACCGACACCTCCGCCACGGTGTACGGCACGATCGACACCTCCCCGGTCAACCCGTAGTCCTGCACCCCGCCCTGCGTCTCGTAGCCGCGCTGGAGCAGACGGTTGGTGAGGGTCGTTGCGACGATCACCTTCAACGTGTTCTCGGCGTCCGCGAGCAGCAGGTCCGAGATGTCGACCTGAAGGGTGCGCAGGTCGAGGCCGGGGGCCTGGTGGCCGTTGACGAGGATGCGGGCCTGGTCGCCATTGGTGGAACCGATGCGGAGGTAGGCGCCGTTGGACCTGGTCCAGCCGCGTGGCAGTCGGAACGTCGTCTCGTACGTGCCGATGCCGGAGACGTGTGACATCGACGGGTTGTCGCCCGCGAGACGTGACAGCTGCGCCTCCGTCGCCGGGAGGTCCTTCCACGGGACGAGGTGGCTGTCGGGGAAGGACAGGTCCGTCTTCTTCGTCGTGTAGTACACCTCCTTCGTCTCGTGGCCGAACTTGGTCTCGGTGTTGACCTTGCGGTCGCCCTCGTTCCAGTCCTGGACGGTGAGGTCCCAGCGTTCGAGCGGAATCGGGTCCGGGACCCGGACCCGGGTGCTCGCCCTGCGGCCGTTGCTGAGCGTGGTGGTGTACGTGCCGCTGCGGGTGGCCAGGACCGAAAGGCGTGACCCGTCCTCGATCACCCGGTCCGCGGTGGTGGCGACCGCGTGGGTGTGCGGCGTGCGGTCCTTGAGGTCGAGGGCGAGGACGGCGGCCTCGCCGGGCTTCAATGACAGCTCGACCTTGGTGTGCCCGCCGTCGGTGGCGTAGGTGCCCACCGGGTCGAGGGCCCCGGTCCAGGCGTCGATGGTGTGCGGCTTGCCGCGGCCGGCCATGGAGAGGGTGAAGGTGGTGGCGTCCTTGCCCTTGTTCTTCTCGAACTTGAAGTTGTAGGCGAAGGTGTAGAGGACGTTCGCCTTCGCGTCGAGCCGGGAGATCGTCATGATGGTGTCGTTCGGGGCGGCGTAGGCGACGCGCGGCTCGACGCCCAGGCGCTTCAGCGCGGCGAGGGCGTCCTCGGCCCGGTCGACCTCGGCGACATTGCGCAGCTTCTTGATGCGGGCGACGACCCGGCCCAGCTCCTCCTCGCCGTCCCGCGTGAACCGCGTGGTCGAGGCGGCCTTCCCGTACGCGATCTCGGGCCCCTCGTGGGACCGGATCTCGGAGGTGTTGTTGACGAACAGGACCGGCAGGCCGCCCTTGGCGATCGTCAACAGGCGTTTGGCGGCGGAGAGTTCGAGCGAGTCCTGGTAGAGGATGACGGCATGGTAGCCCGGCCCGTCGGGCTGCAGCTCGTCCCGCGTCCACCGGACGTTGGCCTCGTCCTCCAGGAGCTGCGGCGAGAAGTAGTCGTAGGTGTAACCGGCGTGCTGGAGCGCGAGATCGCGCCAGAAGTACGGCTTGTCGTTCATGAAGTAGCTGTTCTCGGCCGGGGTGTTGGCGCGCGGCTGACCGTAGGAGATGAAGGCGTTGTCCGTTCTGAGGATCGCGAGGTCCCGGCGCGGCTTGCCCTGCCGCAGCACCTTCTGGATCCGGCCGAGCATCTCCGTCCACTCCGGGTACATCATCGACGCCGGCTGACGGCCGCCGAACCGCTCGGAGAAGAACGAGTACATGCCCTCGTGCCCGGGCCAGTGGGTGTCGGCCTCGGAGCCCTCGATCGCCGAATAGCCGTGGAACACCGTGCGGTTGACGCCCCCGGCGAACTGCAGGTAGGCGATCCGCGTCCAGTAGTCCATGTCGTAGTAGTAGTTGCGGCCGCCGACGGCGCCGGTCTCGCTGGAGAACGGGCGGCCGTACATGTGCGCGGAGCCGAGCATGCCGCGGTAGACGTCGAGGTCACCGTTCTGCGCGAACGTCTCCGTCTCGACGCCGTCGAGGTACTTCGCGGGCGTCGAGATCTCGTACACCATCCCGTACGACGGCTCGGCGCGCAGCTTCATGCCCAGCCCGTGGAGCCACGCCTGCAGCGGCTTCAGGACGTTCTCCTCGTAGAGCTCGGAGAAGGTCTGGTTGACGTCGTTGCGGATCTTCTGGACGCGGCCGGTGTCCGTGTCGCTCGCGACGGCGTAGTCGAACTCCGGTGGCTTGTTGGAGTCGTGACGTGTCTTGTCCCAGGACACGACCGGGAGGTACGGCGTCACGTCGTAGCCGCGCCGGGCGCGGAACTCGTCCTTGAAGTGGTGGCCCCACAGCACACCGGCCGCGCCGTAACTGGCGAGTTCGAGGGAGTCCATGTAGATCTCCCCGCGGCCGTTGCGCCGCATCGTCTCCTTCAGCTCGGGCGTGAGGACGTTCGCTTCCCAGTAGTCCTTGAGCGCGTCGATGCCGTAGCGGTCGACGTAGTTGATCGTGTAGTTCTTGCTGGTCGACGGCTCGAAGATCTCGCCGGTGCCATGCATCCAGTAGACGAAGAGGGCGTACTGTCCTTCGCCGTCCGGGGCGTCGTCGGGGGCCGTCCACTTCAGCGAGTACGTGTCGCCGTCCCGTACGACCTGGGCGGAGAGGTCGGTGAGCGAGTCGAGGTCGAGTTCGCCGGTGCCGGTCCCTTGGCCGTACCCGGGCGCCTGTCCGCTGCCGGGGCGCGGCTTGGTGATCCTGGCGGCGACGACTCCCTCGAAAACGTTCTCCTTCGAGTCCGCCGACTCCTTCGGCTTCACGGTGCGCGGCAGCGCACCGTCGAAGGCCTCGCCCGCGTCCAACAGGACGGTGGCGTAGTCGAGTTCCTTCGACGCCGCCTTGTTGTCGTAGTCGAACGCCGCGCCGTCCCACGTGAACGTGTCGGGGAGGTTGGCCGTCGCCCAGTGCGTGCCACTGGTCAGGCTGAACCCGAGGCCCCGCGCGGTGGCCTCCTCGATCACGAGCCGCGAGTCGTGCGTCCACTCGTCCGAGCCCCAGCCGTACGTCTTGTCGTCCGCGCCCTCCTCCGGCATGGCGAGGAACTCGGCGGCGCCGAAGCCGAGATCGGCGATCTGCTTGACGTTCGCCCGCAGCGTGGCATCCGTGTTCAGCCCCTCGGCGAGCCACCACCGCACCTCGGGCCGGAACTCGATCCCGACACCGCCGTACGCCTGCCGCATCCGGTCGGCGAAGGCGTACGCGGAGGCGGCCCGAGCGACGGGCAGCCCTCCTGCCGCCACGGCTCCCAGTACGGCGGCGGTCCCCGTCAGGACGCTCCTTCTACTGATCACGATGACCTCGCAGCGTAGGTGAATCGATTTAGGCGGACGGTATGGGTGGGGCTGCGGAGCGTCAATGAGGTGGACAGGATTCGCGTAGAAGGATGCGGCTGTAGTCGCCACTTGAGAGTGAGGAGGGCCTGGCCGAATGGAGCGTTGAACGCTTTCAATCCATCCCAGTCGACGGAACGGATGACGCGGGTGTCCGCGCCGCGACTGTGACCATTCCGTGAGGGCGCAATAACGGTTCGGCCAGGCGCGCGCCCTCATGCGGCGCAGTGTCGTTTCCCCGGTATGAGCGACACCGTGCGCGCCGAGGAACAGGCCGAGCTGACCGATCCGTACTGGCTCGATTCACCCGTGCTCTGGCACGGGGCGGCGGGCTGCGAGTGCGACGACACCAGGCCCCCGCAGGACCGGTTGGCGGCGCTGCGCCTCGTGCTCGTCGGGCTGGCCAGCGGCCTGATCGTCGTGGCGCTCGCGGTGGCCCTGATGGAGTAGGTGGCGCGCCGTCACTCGTGTCGCGGCAGTCGGCGGCGGCCCGGAGGCGGTCCTTGGCGCGCGGGGAGAGACTGCCTGGAAGCCGTCCGTACCGACCGCACAGGGAGTGATGGCGTTTTGACGGTACCCGAGACCGCGGACAGTGCCCTCGGGGAGTTCCTGGCCGACCCGGGCAATGCGGCGGTGGACCTGACCACGGCGGTGGCGCGCTGCGCCAAGGCGCTCGGGCTGCAGAGCGCCGTGGTCTACCAGGCCGATCTGCAGCAGCGCCGGCTCGCCCCCTTGAACGATGTGGTCCCGACGCTCCCCATCGACGACTCGCTCGCCGGCTGGGCGTATCGCACGCAGTCCTTGCGGGTCGAGGAGTCCGAGCTCGGCGGGATGACCGCCTGGCTGCCGATGGTGGACGGGGTCGAGCGGCTGGGGGTGCTCGCCGTGCACGCGCCCGCGCTCGATCCGCTCTCCCTGCGACGCGGCAGAACGCTGGCCCACCTGTGCGCCATGATGGTCACCTCGAAGCGGGCCTTCAAGGACACCTACGTCCGCCGTGCCCGCACCGAACCGATGCAGCTGCCCGCCGAGATGCTGCGCGCCTACCTGCCGCCCCGCACGATCGGCACCACCCACGCGGTCTCGACGGCGGTCATGGAGCCGGCCTACGAGATCGGCGGGGACGCCTTCGATCACGCCCTGACCGATACGACGCTCCACGCGGAGATCCTGGACTCGATGGGGCACAACCTGGCCTCGGGGCTGACCACCGTGGTCTCGCTCGCCGCCTGCCGGAACGCCCGCCGCACCGGGGCCGACCTCTCCGAACTGGTGGACGCCGTCGACGAGGCACTGGCCGAATGGCTGCCCGACCAGTTCTGCACCGCGATCCTGTGCCAGCTGAACCTTGCCACCGGCGGACTGCGCTGGATCAATTGCGGGCACCCGCCGCCGTTGCTGATCCGGGACCAGCGCCTGCTGGCCGGGGCGATGGAGCGGGACGCCGACCCGCCCCTGGGGCTGCCGGCGACCTTCTCCTCGGCCCCTCGGCGGGTGCACGAAATGAAGCTCGAACCGGGGGACCGGGTCCTGATGTACACCGACGGTGTCACCGAGGCCCGCACCCAGCACGGCGACGAACTGGGGCTCGACCGGTTCGTCGACTACATCGTCCGTGCCACCGCCACCGGTGAACTGCCACCGGAGACACTGCGCCGGCTCATCCACTCCATCGTCGACGCCCAGGACAACCGGCTGCGCGACGACGCGACGATCGTGATGTTCGAGTGGCGTCCGGCGGGCCGTTGAGGCGAGAGGGCTCGGGTCAGCCCAGCCCGGTGAAGCGGTGGCCAGATTCCTGCGGCCCATGGCCATCTGGCCACTGACGCCGTGCGAAGGTGAGGGCGCACGCTCAAGGTATGAACATTCTCTGGGTCTTCGCCCACCCCGAACAGCGTTCCCTCAACGGTTCCCTGATGGCCGACGCACTCGGTGACCTCGACGGGCTCGGGCACGCGTACCAGGTGTCCGATCTGTACGCGATGAAGTGGAAGGCGGTCCTGGACGCCGACGACTTCGGCTGCGGGGCGCCCGGCCGTGAGCGGCTGTTCGTTGGCGCCGAGCAGGAACGGGCCTATGCGGCGGGGGAGTTGAGCGCCGACATTCGGGGCGAGATCGAGAAGCTGGTCTGGGCCGATGTGGTCGTCCTGCACTTCCCGCTGTGGTGGTTCGGGCCCCCGGCGATCCTCAAGGGCTGGTTCGACCGGGTGCTGGTGCAGGGGCTCGGGTTCGGGGTGAAGGCGCCGGACGGGCACACCCGGCGGTACGGCGACGGCGGTCTGGCGGACAAGCGGGCCCTGGTCGTGACGTCGGTGGGGGCCCGGCCGTCCGGGTTCGGGCCGCGCGGGATCCACGGGCAGGTGGACCAGGTGCTGTTCCCGCTGCTGCACGGCACGTTCTGGTACACGGGGATGGCGCCGCTCGCGCCGTTCGTGACATACGGCGCGGACCGGCACGACGCGGCGGACTACGCCCGTACCTCCGCCGCGCTGCGGGAGCGGCTGCGTACGCTTCCCGACGAGGAACCGTTGGCGTACCGGCCCGAGGTGGGCGGTGAGTACGACGAGGAACTCGTCCTGCGTCCCGATCTCGCGGCGGGCGGCGAAGGGCTGGGGGTTCACCGGCGGTGAGGGGCCTCGTGAATGCCGGGGGTGTCAGGCCTGTTTGCCGCCGAAGCTGATCTCGTTGCCGTCCGCGTCCCGGTAGATCACCTTCGTCACGCCGCCGTCGAACGTCTCGCGCTTCGTGGGCTCGAGGCCGCGTTCCGCGATCGCGGCGATGCGGGTGTCGAGGTCGTCGACGAAGGACAGGGTCAGCGCGTTCCCGGCGCGTTCCGGGTCTTCGATGATGTAGACGTAGCGGTGCTCGGCCACCTCCCACACCGCCTCGATCTCGTTCGGCAGGAACGACGGCTTCGCGCCGAAGAACCGCTCGTACCAGGGGAGCGCCGCGGCGTAGTCGGTGACGGGGATGCCGGCGAAGAGGTCCAGGGGCATGACGTTCTCCGTGGGGAGTCGAGGTGCTGGCAGTGGTTGTCCGCTGTCTGTACTGACCGCTGCCGTGTCGGAAAGTCATCGGGACGGGGGCGTGCGCTCCGCCCTACGCCGACGGCGCCCGCGTCGCCCCGCCCACCCGCCGCGTCAGCTCCCGCGCCGTCTGCGCCACATGGCCCGCTATCCGCCGCTGCTCCGCCTCGTCCACGGTCTCGTCGGGGAACGTCACCGCGATCCCGGCGATCGGGTGGGCGTGGTGGTCGAGGACCGGTGCGGCCACCGAGGACAGGCCCGGGGTGACCTCGCCCTCCTCCGTCGCGTAACCGCGGCGGCGGGCCTGGGTGAGCAGCGTGCGCAGCGCGGTCAGCGTCGCCGGGCCCGCCCCGTGCCGCTGCACGAACGCCGAGCGGTCGGGGAAGAGCGCCCGCACCTGGGCCGGCGGCAGGAGGGCCAGGATCGCGCGTCCGCTCGCCGTCAGATGGGCCGGCAGGCGCACGCCCACCTCACTGACCAGCGGCGGACGGCCCGGTGCCCGCTCCTCGATGACGTAGATGACCTCGCGGCCGTGCAGCACGGCGAGGTTGGCGTTGTGGCCCGTGCGGTCGACGAGCGCGGCGAGCGGCGCCCGGGCCAGGCGCTGGAACGGGGCCTGGCGCTCGTAGCCCGAGGCGAGTTCGAAGGCGCTGACCCCGAGCCCGTAGCGCCGCTCCTCCGGCAGATGGACCACGAAGCCGTCCGCCGCCAGGGTGTCGAGCAGGTGGTACGTCGTCGAGCGCGGCAGCCCCACGTCACGGCTGATGGCGGCCGCGGGCACGGGCGCGGCCTGGCGGGCGAGATAGCGCAGGACGGCCAGGACCTGGGCGGCGGCCGGGACGATGCTCATGGGGCGAGCGTAGACCAGAGACGTCGCAAACCATCTGTCTGGGAACCCAGACTCAGCGTCTTGGATCCCAGACACAAGACGTGTCGCACGACTCGCGAACCCCACTCCGTCTGCGGCTTCATAGGGGCATGAACGTTGTTGTTGGTGTCGGTGCCCTCGCAGCCGACGAAGTTGTTTCCGTTGCCCGTCACGGCGCCCGGGTGACCCTCGCCCCCGAGGCCCTCCAGGAGATCGCCCGCAGTCGCGAGGTCATCAAGGCCCTCGCCGACGACGTCAAGCCCCACTACGGCGTCTCCACGGGCTTCGGCGCCCTGGCCACCCGTCACATCCCCACCGAGCTGCGCGCCCAGCTCCAGCGCAGCCTCGTGCGCTCCCACGCGGCGGGTTCGGGCCCCGAGGTCGAGCGCGAGGTCGTGCGCGCCCTCATGCTGCTGCGTCTGTCCACCCTCGCCACCGGCCGCACCGGCGTGCGCACCGAGACCGCCGAGGCGTACGCCGCGCTCCTGAACGCCGACATCACCCCGGTCGTCCACGAGTACGGCTCGCTCGGCTGCTCCGGCGACCTGGCCCCCCTCGCGCACTGCGCGCTCGCCGTCATGGGCGAGGGCGTCGTGCGCACCGCCGACGGTGAGAAGAAGCCCGCCGGTGAGGCCCTCGCCGCCGCCGGCATCACCCCGGTCGTCCTGGAGGAGAAGGAGGGCCTCGCCCTCATCAACGGCACCGACGGCATGCTCGGCATGCTCGTCCTCGCCGCCCACGACCTGCGCCGCCTGCTCAGCACCGCCGACATCGCCGCCGCCATGAGCGTCGAGGGCCAGCTCGGCACCGACGCCGTGTTCGCCGCCGACCTGCAGGCCATGCGCCCGCACCCCGGGCAGGGCGACTCCGCCGGCAACCTGCGCTCCCTGCTCGCCGACTCGGCGATCATCGCCAGCCACGCGGGCCCGGACTGCACCTACGTGCAGGACGCCTACTCGCTGCGCTGCACCCCGCAGGTCCACGGCACCGCCCGCGACACCCTCGGCCACGCCGAACTCGTCGCCTCCCGCGAGCTGGCCAGCGCCGTCGACAACCCGGTCGTCACCCTCGACGGCCGCGTCGAGTCCAACGGCAACTTCCACGGCGCCCCCGTCGCCGCCGTGCTGGACTTCCTCGCGATCACCGTCGCGGACGTCGCCTCGATCTCCGAGCGCCGCACCGACCGCTTCCTCGACCCGGCCCGCAACCGCGGTCTGAACGCCTTCCTGGCCGACGACCCGGGCGTCGACTCCGGCCACATGATCGCCCAGTACACGCAGGCCGCGATCGTCTCCGAGCTCAAGCGGCTCGCCACCCCGGCCTCCGTGGACTCGATCCCCTCCAGCGCCATGCAGGAGGACCACGTCTCCATGGGCTGGTCGGCCGCCCGCAAGCTGCGCCGCGCCATCGACGGCCTGAACCGCGTCCTCGCCGTCGAGCTCTACACCGCGGCCCGCGCCCTGGACCTGCGCGCCCCGCTGACCCCCGCCCCGGCCACCGCGGCCGTGCGCGAGGGCCTGCGCAAGACCGTCGAGGGCCCCGGCACCGACCGCTGGCTCGCCCCCGAGATCGAGGAGGCCGTCCAGTACGTCGCCTCCGGCCGTGCCCTGGCCGCCGCCGAGTCGGTCACCGGCGACCTGGTCTGACCCGGACGCACCCCGTCCCTCACACCTCCCGGCTCCGGCGTGACCCGGGAGGTGTGCCGGGCCCCGGCCGGCTCTTCCCCTCGCACGTCCCTCAACGTGCCGAAGGGAAGGGCCGGTCAGGACCCGGCGCAACGGGCGAGGCCCCGGCCCGCTGCCACCCACGCCACGCCCCACCCTCTTCGTGCCCTCCCCGTCCGCGGCGCGGCCGGGCAGCCCTCAGAAGGAGCTCTTTCCCGGTGAATGACCTGCCGACGGCCACGGTGCACAACAGCGTCGGGCAACTGCGCGCCGACGCCTGGAGCTCCCTGACGGACCTCACCCACCGCCTGGCCACGCAGGGCGCGGACGACCACTCGCACACCGTCGCGGGCATCGAGGAACTCATCGACCTCCTGACGCCCATCGAGCACTGCTGGGCCTTCCCGGGGACCCCCGCCCTCACGGAACTGGCGGCCCTGCTCGCCGAGGGCGACCACCGTCATCTCGCCCAGCGCGCCGACGAGTTGAACCGCGCCCTCGCGGGCCACCCGCACCGCGGCACCGCCCCGCACACCGCCGCCACCCCCAGCGGCGCACCCGAGGACCCGGCGGACGCCGCGCACACCCTGCCCGCGCCCACCACCCCGTACTTCGAAGTCCTCGTCGTCGGCGACCTCGACGCCGCCGAGGAGCACGCGCTCCGCGCCGAACTGCGCCGACTGCGCCGCCCCGACGACGAGTTCGCCTACGAGATCGTCGTCGCGCCCAGCTTCGAGGACGCGGTCATCACCTCGCTGGTCAACTCCAGCCTCCAGGCCGTCGTCATCCGCGACCGCTTCACCGACCGCTCCCGGCACGACCTCAGCGTCGTGCGCCGCTTCTTCGACGAGTCCGGCGACGCGGCCTCCGCGAGCCCCGGCGACAGCGAGGAACAGGTCAGCACGCTCGGCGACCGGCTCCTCGCCCTGCGCCCCGAACTCGACCTCTACCTCGTCTCGGAACGGGCCGTCGAGTCCACCGCGGGCCGCCTGAGCCGCCGCTTCCGGCGCGTCTTCCACGCCCGCGACGGCCTCCTCGAACTCCACCTGTCGATCCTGCACGGCATCACCGAACGCCACCGCGCCCCGTTCTTCACCGCGCTGCGCGCCCACAGCCGCAAGCCCACCGGCGTCTTCCACGCGCTGCCCGTCTCCCGCGGCGCCTCGGTGCTCAACTCGCCCTGGATACCGGAGATCGCCGACTTCTACGGCCTGAACATCTTCCTCGCCGAGACCTCCGCCACCTCCGGCGGCCTCGATTCGCTGCTCGCCCCCACGGGGCCGCTGCGCGAGGCCCAGGACCTGGCCGCCGAGGCCTTCGGCGCCCGCCAGACCTACTTCGTCACCAACGGCACCTCGACCGCCAACAAGATCGTCGTGCAGGCGATGGTGCGGCCCGGCGACATCGTGCTCGTCGACCGCAACTGCCACAAGTCCCACCACTACGGGCTCGTCCTGGCCGGCGCGCACGTCGTGTACCTCGACGCGTATCCGCTCGACGAGTACGGCATGTACGGCGCCGTCCCCGTCGAGGAGATCAAGCGCAAGCTGCTGATGCTCAAGCGCGAGGGCGTCCTGCACCGCGTCAAGCTGCTGATGCTCACCAACTGCACCTTCGACGGCATCGTCTACAACCCGTCGCGCGTGATGGAGGAGTGCCTGGCGCTCAAGCCGGACCTGGCGTTCCTGTGGGACGAAGCCTGGTTCGCCTTCGCCCGCTTCCACCCGGTGTACCGGCGGCGCACCGCGATGGCCTCCGCCCGTACGCTGACCGACCGCTACCGCGACCCCGCGTACGCGGACACGTACGCCGCCCACCGCGCGAGCCTCGGCGAGTTCCCGGACGACGAGACCCTCGCCACCACCCGGCTGATGCCCGACCCCGAGCAGGTCCGCGTCCGCGTCTACGCCACCCAGTCCACGCACAAGACGCTCACCTCGATGCGCCAGGGCTCCATGGTCCACGTCTTCGACCAGGACTTCCGGCACAAGGTCGCCGAGGTGTTCCACGAGGCGTACATGACGCACACCTCGACCTCGCCCAACTACCAGATCCTCGCCTCCATGGACCTGGGCCGGCGCCAGGCCGTCCTGGAGGGGTACGCCCTCGTCCAGAAGCAGCTCGAACAGGCCGGTGTGCTCCGCGACGCCGTCGACCAGCACCCGCTGCTCAGCCGCTACCTGCACATCCTCACCACCCCCGAACTCGTCCCGCCCCGCTTCCGCTCCTCCGGGATCGACCAGCCGCTGCCCGCCGGGCTCGCCCGGATGGAACGGGCCTGGGAGGAGGACGAGTTCGTGCTCGACCCCACCCGGGCCACCATGCACATCGGCCGCACCGGGATCGACGGGGACACCTTCAAGCACGACCTCCTCATGGACCGGCACGGCGTCCAGGTCAACAAGACGACCCGCAACACGCTCCTGTTCATGACGAACATCGGCACCACCCGCAGCTCCGTCGCCTACCTCATCGAGGTGCTCGTGCGGATCGCCGAGGACCTGGAGGAGAGCGTCGGCGAGATGGGTCCGCACGACCGCTCCGCGCACCGCGACGCCGTCAGCGCCCTCGACGCCGGTTCCGCCGCGCTGCCCGACTTCAGCGAGTTCCACCCGGTGTTCCGGCCGAGCCCGCACACCCCCGAGGGAGACATGCGCGCCGCGTTCTTCCTCGCCTACGACGACACCGAGTGCGAGCACCTCACGGTGGACGCCATCACCGACGCGATGGCACAGGGACGTACGGTCGTCTCCGCCACGTTCGTCACGCCGTACCCGCCGGGCTTCCCGGTCCTCGTCCCCGGACAGGTCGTCAGCAAGGACGTCCTGACGTACATGGCGGCCCTCGACACCCGCGAGATCCACGGCTACGACCCGGAGGCCGGCTACCGCGTCTTCACTGAAGCCGCCCTCGCATCACGGCACACGACCGAGCGTTAGTCTCGGCCCGGCCGTCCGTACGAAGACAAGGACAACTGACCGTCATGGCACCCCAGATCCTGCGCGCCGACGCACGCACCCCCGCCCCCTGGAAGAACGGCGGAGGCATCACGACGGAGGTGCTCGCGCACCCCGAGGGTTCCACCACCGAGGACTTCGCGTGGCGGATCAGCCTCGCCGACGTGGCGACCGCGGGCCCGTTCTCCGCGTTCGAGGGCGTCGACCGGATCATCACGGTCGTCGAGGGGCCAGGCATGGCCCTCACCGTCGACGGCACGGAACACACCATCGACACCCGCTACGCCCCCTTCCCCTTCTCCGGCGACGCCACGACCGACTGCCGTCTCCTCGGCGGCCCCCTGGTCGACTTCAACGTCATGACCCGCCGCACCGAGGCGAAGGCCGACGTCCGCATCGAGCGCGGCCCGACCGTGCTCGAACCGGCCCCGGGCACCCGCGTCCTGGCCCTCGTCCTGGACGGCACGGCGACGCTGGACACCGTCCGCCTGAACCGCCTGGACGCGGTGCTGCTCCAGGACGACGAGACCCCCGTCGACGTGGCTGTCGACGGGGTCCTGGCGGTCGTGACCCTGACCGAGGTCCGCTGAGGTCTTCTCGACCTTTGGCGGCGGGTCGGCGCGGTCGGTAGGTTCTCCGCGGTGACCTTGATGACGACGCGGGGCCTCGCAACGACGACCGACGGGGCCCGGTTGAGCTGGACCCTGCTGGGGGACGGGACCCGGCAGCCGCCCGTGGTGATGCTCCACGGCGGCCCGGGTCTTCCGGACTACCTCGGCGAGGTAGCCGCCATGGTCGGGGACATCACGCCCGTGTACCGCTACGACCAGCGGGGCACGGGCCGTTCGCCGTGGCAGGGGAGCCACTCGCTCGCCCGGCATGTCGACGATCTCGCCGAACTGCTCGACGTATGGGACGCGCCCCGGGCCGTGCTGATCGGGCACTCCTACGGCACTGACCTGGCGAGCCGGTTCTGCCTGGCGCACCGCGACCGCGTGGCCGCGATGCTGCTCATGTGCGGCCCCTTCGTGGGGGATTGGCGCACCGGATACCGGGCGGAACGAGGGCGCCGGATGTCCGCGGCACAGCTGGAGCGGCGCCACGCGCTGCAAGAGATACCGGACCGGACCGAGAAGCAGGAAGTCGAACTGCTCACGTTGTCCTGGTTCACCGACCACGCGGACCCCGAATGCGGGTGGCACCGGGCCGCGCAGGAAGCCTGTCGGCGCCGCCCCGTGAACTGGGCCATGAACGCCGAACTCGGCGAGGACGGGCGCGCGGACCCGCTCGACGCGCGCCTGGCCGAACTGCGCGCGTGTCTGCCGGCGCGGGCCGAACTCCTCGGCGGCGTCCGGGATCCGCGTCCCGTCGAGGCCCTCGAATCCCTCGCGCGGCTCGGTCTGCCGCTGACGCGGATCGAGGACGCCGGGCACGAACCCTGGCTGGAACAGCCCGACGCCGTGCGGACGCACCTGCGCCGGTTCGTGCGCGACGCGGTGGGCGGATAGCGCGGGAACCGCGCGGCCGCCAGGCCGCGGCCTTCGTGTGCCGGGCGGCCTGGCGGCCTGTTCGTGGGGGAGTGGTGGTGTCAGGACCAGCCGGTTGCGATGCGGTGCACCAGGCGGGCGGCCGTGCGGGCCGTACGTGCGTCCACGTCGAACTCCGGGTTCAGCTCCGCGACATCGCACACCACGAGCTTGCCGCTGGCCGCGACCCGCGCGCAGACCCGCTCGACGACCTCAAGTGGCACCCCGTACGCGGCCGGGGCGCTGACGCCCGGGGCGACCGCCGCCGGCAGCACGTCGAGGTCGATCGTCAGGTGGACGAGGTCGCAGCTGTCGAGGAAGGCGTCGGTGAACGCCTCCACCCGCGCGAGGTCGAGGACACCGCACTCGGTGTCCGGCAGGTACCGCACCGCGAGCGACTCCGCGGTGCGGAACAGAGCCTCCGTGTTCGCGGCCTGACTGATGCCGAGCACCCAGTAGTTGAGGTCTCGGCCGTGCCGGGCCTCGTTCCGCGCCATTTGAAGGAACGGCGTGCCCGAGCTGGGCCGCGCGTCGTCGCGCAGGTCGAAGTGTGCGTCGAGGTTGAGCACCCCGAGCCGGCCACCGGCGCGTACCGCCCGCGTCCGCTCCAGGCCGCTGTACGTGCCGTACGCGACCTCGTGGCCGCCGCCGAGGACCACCACCGGGTGCCCCGCGTCGACGAGGTGGGCGACCGTGGCGCCGAGCCGCTCCTGCCCCGCCTCCAGCGCGTGCTCGTCGACCACGACGTCACCCGCGTCGAGCGCCCGCAGCGGCTTCGGCAGCGCCATCGGGGCGAGGGCCCGCCGCAGGGCGTCCGGGCCCTGGGAGGCGCCCGGGCGCCCCTTGTTGCGGCGTACACCCTCGTCGCTGGCGAAGCCGACGAACGCCACGTCACCCGGCTCCGCCGCACCGGCATCGAGCCCGACCGCGTGATGCCAGCGCAGGTGTTCCGCGCCAGGACCGTCGTCCCGGCCCGACCAAGGCCGGGCCGGAACGTCGGCGACCGGGAGAGCGCCCTCCCGGAACTTGTGGGACGTACTCACGCGGAGTCGCCCTCGCCCTCCGTCATCGGAACGCGCACACCGCGCTCCTTGGCCACCGAGGCGGCGTGCTCGTACCCGGCGTCGACGTGCCGGATGACACCCATGCCGGGGTCGTTCGTGAGCACGCGCTCCAGCTTGCGGGCGGCGAGCTCGGTGCCGTCGGCGATGCACACCTGACCGGCGTGGATGGAGCGACCCATGCCGACACCGCCGCCGTGGTGGAGGGAGACCCAGGAGGCACCGGACGAGGTGTTCACCAGGGCGTTGAGCAGCGGCCAGTCGGCGATGGCGTCCGAGCCGTCGAGCATCGACTCGGTCTCGCGGTAAGGAGAGGCGACCGAACCGGAGTCGAGGTGGTCGCGGCCGATGGCGACGGGAGCGGACAGCTCGCCGCTGGCGACCATCTCGTTGAACTTGAGGCCCGCCAGGTGGCGTTCGCCGTAGCCGAGCCAGCAGATGCGCGCCGGAAGCCCCTCGAACGCGACGCGCTCACCGGCCATGTCCAGCCAGCGGTGGAGGTGCTTGTTCTCCGGGAACAGCTCCTTGATCGCCTTGTCGGTGGCGGCGATGTCCTTCGGGTCGCCGGACAGGGCGGCCCAACGGAACGGGCCGAGGCCCTCCTCGAACAGCGGCCGGATGTGCGCCGGGACGAAGCCGGGGAACGCGAACGCCCGGTCGTAGCCGGCCTTGCGGGCCTCGTCGCGGATCGAGTTGCCGTAGTCGAAGACCTCGGCGCCCTTGTCGAGGAAGCCGACCATGGCCTCGACGTGCAGCCGCATGGCCTGACGGGCCTTCTCGGTGAAGCCGGCCGGGTCCGCCTCGCGCTCCTTGTGCCAGTCGGCGACGGAGATGCCGACCGGGAGGTACGCGAGCGGGTCGTGCGCGGAGGTCTGGTCGGTGACGATGTCGATCGGCGCGTCCCGCTCGAGCAGCTCGGGGAAGATCTCGGCCGCGTTGCCGACGACGCCGATGGACAGGCCGCGGCGCTCGTCGCGGGCCTGCACGGCCAGTTCGAGCGCGTGGTCGAGGTTGTCGGCCTTCACGTCGAGGTAGCGGGTGCCGATGCGGCGGTCGATGCGGGTCTCGTCGACGTCGACACAGATCGCGACACCGTCGTTCATCGTGACGGCCAGGGGCTGGGCGCCGCCCATGCCGCCCATGCCGGCGGTGAGCGTGATGGTCCCGGCGAGCGTGCCGTCGAACTTCTTGCGGGCGACCGCGCCGAACGTCTCGTACGTGCCCTGGAGGATGCCCTGCGAGCCGATGTAGATCCAGGAGCCGGCCGTCATCTGGCCGTACATCATGAGGCCTTCGGCCTCCAGCTTGCGGAAGTCCTCCCAATTCGCCCAGTCGCCCACGAGGTTGGAGTTGGCGAGCAGTACGCGCGGCGCCCACTCGTTCGTCCGCATCACACCGACCGGCTTGCCGGACTGCACGAGGAGCGTCTCGTCGGCCTCAAGAGTCTTGAGCGTGCGCACGATCGCGTCGTACGCGGCGTGGTTGCGGGCGGCCTTCCCGGTGCCGCCGTAGACGACGAGGTCCTCGGGGTGCTCGGCGACCTCGGGGTCGAGGTTGTTCATGAGCATCCGCAGGGCGCCCTCCTGCTGCCACCCCAGGGTGTTGAGCTCGGTGCCGCGCGGGGCCCGGACGACGCCCGGCGTTTCGGGGGAAGGGCTGGTCATGTGTGCTCCTCAGGGGGATCGAGCCGTTGTGCACCGTCATGACACGCGAGTGCGGGGGCCGGGACCAGCGGGGCCGCCGGTATTTCTCGGATCCGAGACGCTTCCCCGCGGGCGGGACCATCGGCCCGTCCGCCGCGGCAGCCGTCCCCATAGGATTCGAGGTACGCAGCAGTAGCCGGTAGCGGGGGAGCGGATGGCGAGGACAGTGGGCGACGTGACGGTGGAGCCGGCCGAGCTGGCCCGGTGGTACGCGGAGGGCGCGAGCAGCGCCGTGCCCGCGTACCAGCGCGTCAAGGAGCTCGTCGAGCGGCAGATCAGGGACGGCCACTGGCGGGAGGACGACGCCCTGCCCTCCGAGAGCCAGTTCGTCGACGCGCTCGGCCTGTCCCGGATGACGGTCAACCGCGCGCTGCGCGAACTCGCCTCCGACGGGGTCATCCGGCGCGTCATGGGCGTCGGCAGCTTCGTCGCCGAGCGCAAGGCCAGCTCCGCGCTCCTGGAGGTCCACAACATCGCCGACGAGGTGCACCGGCGCGGCCACCGCTACTCGGCCCGCGTGCTGTCCCTGGGCGAGGAGGAGGCCGACGAGCGCACGGGCGCCCACCTCGGCCTCGGCAAGGGCCGGCCGGTCTTCCGCTCCCAGGTCGTGCACTACGAGGACGGGGTGCCGCTCCAGCTGGAGGACCGGTACGTCAACCCGGCCTTCGCGCCCGGCTACCTGGAGCAGGACTTCACGCTGCAGACGCCGTTCGCGTTCCTGTCGAAGGTGGCTCCGCTCGGCCGCGGTGAGCACATCGTCGAGGCGGTCCTGGCCTCGCCGGAGGAGTGCGCGATCCTCGACGTGGGACCGACGGAGCCGTGCCTGCTGATCCAGCGCCGCACCTGGTCGCGGGACGCCCTCGTGAGCATCGCGCGGCTGCTGCACCCGGGCACCCGCTACCGGCTCGAGGGCGCGTTCGCCACGCACTGAGCACCGGCCCGGCTCAGGACGACGCCTGACCCCCACCCGGAGTCGGGACGTGTCCGGAGAACGCCGTGGTCAGCCGCGCCGCGCCCTGGGCGAGTGCCTCGCGGACGTCCTCGGTGTCGTGCCGGCCGTGGTGGCGGCGCCAGGTGGTGCTGATCGCGGCCACCGGGCGTGCGTTGTGGTCGAAGGCGGCCGCGCCCATCGAGCAGAAGCCCGGCGACACCAGCTCCACCTCCTGCGACCAGCCGCGCTCCCGCTCCCTGCCGAGCTCGGCGGTCAGCTCCGTGAGCGAACGCGGACCGCGCCCGGTGCGGGTGGTCAGATCGCCGGGCCGGGAGAACAGCGCGCGCAGCTGCGCCTCGGAGGTGTGCGCGAGGATGGCGCGCCCGTTGGCCGTCAGATGCGCGGGCAGCCGCACACCCACATCCGTCACGAGTGCGATGTCGATGTCACCGGCACGGACCGGAGGACGCTCCTTGAGCAGATAGACCGTCTCCGCGCCGTGCAGGATCCCGAGGTGCACGGTCTGGCCGAGCCGGCTCGCGACGGTGCGCAGGATGGGCCGCGCGAGCCGCTCCAGGGGCTCGTGGCGCAGATAGGCGGAGCCCACCTCGAAGGACGAGACACCCAGTCCGTAGGCCTGCTCGGAGGGCACGTAGGTGACGAAGCCGCGGTCCACCAGGACCGTGAGCACGTGGTAGGCCGACGAGCGTGGAATGCCCAGGTCACGGGCTAGAGTGGCGGCTTGCACCAGGCCAGGTCGGCCGGCGAGGTACAGCAACATGTCCAGGGCGCGTCCCACGGCCGGGGACGCGCTCGACGCGGTTCCGGGGGACCGCTCGGGGCCGTTCGCCCGCTCACTCATCGGACCACCTCTTGACGCACCTGTATAGACAGGAATATACAGGCTGCCGTTCGTCATTGGGAGCCCGGACATCAGGTCCCCCGGAACGTCCGTTGGCCCCACCCCGAAGAGGGAGACACTCGTTTGCGTACCGAAAAGGCCGGCCTGAGCCGAGGGCTCAACTCACGGCACATCCGCTTCATCGCGCTCGGCTCAGCCATCGGCACGGGGCTGTTCTACGGCTCCTCCGAGTCCATACAGGCGGGCGGTCCGGCCGTCCTGCTCGCCTATCTGATCGGCGGCGCCGCCGTCTTCCTCGTCCTGCGGTCCCTGGGCGAGATGGCCGTGGCATCGCCGACCGCCGGCTCCTTCGGCGAGTACGCGAACCGGTACCTGGGCCCGCTGGCCGGCTTCGTCACCGGCTGGACGTACGCCTTCGAGATGGTCATCGTGGCCGTCGCCGACGTCACCGCCATCGGCGTCTACATGGGCTTCTGGTTCCCCGACGTGCCCCGCTGGATCTGGGTGCTCGCCGCCGTCGTCATCGTCGGCGCGCTCAACCTCGTCAGCGTGAAGGTCTTCGGTGAGCTGGAGTTCTGGCTCTCCCTCGTGAAGATCGTCGCCATCGTCGCGATGATCCTCGTCGGCATCGCGGTCATCGCCTTCGGCCTCGGCAGCGGCCACGTCCACGTCGGCCTGGACAACCTGTGGAGCCACGGCGGCTTCTTCGCGGGCGGCATCGACGGCTTCGTGGTCTCCTTCGCCATCGTCATGTTCGCCTTCGGCGGCACCGAGATCATCGGCGTCACGGCGGGCGAGGCGCAGTCCCCGGAGAAGACGATCCCGGGCGCGGTCAACACCATCCCGATGCGGATCATCCTGTTCTACGTCCTGACCCTCGCCGTGATCATGTCGATCACGCCGTGGCAGCAGATCGACGACTCGGGCAGCCCGTTCGTGCAGATCTTCGCCGGGGTCGGCCTCAAGTCCGCGGCCGCCGTCCTCAACGTCGTCGTCCTGACCGCCGCCCTGTCGGCCATCAACAGCGACATCTTCGCCGCCGGACGCACCATGTACGGCCTCGCCGAGCGCGGCCACGGCCCCGCCGCCATGCGGCGCACGACCCGCAACGGCGTGCCGTGGGTGACCACCCTCGTCATGATCGGCGCGCTGCTCTTCGGTGTCGTGATGAACGCCGTCGTGCCCGGCGAGATCTTCCTGATCATCTCCTCGATCGCCACGTTCGCGACGGTCTTCGTCTGGGTGATGATCATGCTGACCCATGTGAAGGCCCGCCGCTCGATGTCGGCCGAGGAGACCGCGGCCCTGAAGTTCCCGGCCCCGTTCTGGCCCTACGGCCAGATCATCACGCTCGTCTTCATGGCCGCCGTCCTGGTCCTGCTCGGCTTCCACGAGGACACCCGCGTGGCGCTCGAGGTCGGCGCGGTCTGGCTGGCGCTGCTCACGGTGGTCTACGTCCTCGCGGCACGCCGCAAGACCGGTGCGGGCCCGCAGTCCGCACCGGCCGAGGCGGACGTCACCTCGGAGGAGCGGGCCGAGGTCGCCGGCTGACCCGACGAGAACCCCCTGCGGCCCGGACCGCGACGTCGACCGTGCAAACGGCGTCGCGGTCCGGGCCGCAGTGTGTGCGGACCGCGGTGTGTCGGAGACCTGTCGGCGACATGTCGGCGGGGCTTGTGAGGGTGGGCGTACGGGTGCTCCGCAGGCCATGAGCACACCGCCCCCGAGCGCAAGGAGTCCGACACCGTGTCTTCCGCAACCCGGCACCGGCCGTGGGACGTTCACCGGCTGCCGTCCGCCGAGGGCAGCACCTTCCTGGTCACCGGGGGCAACGCCGGCATCGGCTACTTCACCGCGGAGCAACTCGCCGCCACCGGCGCGCACGTCGTCCTCGGCTGCCGGGACGGCGCCAAGGCCGACGCCGCGGCGGCGTCGATCCGCTCGCGCGTCCCCGAGGCGCGGGTGAGCCACCTCCGGCTCGACCTCGCCGATCTGACGTCTCTGAAGGCGTCCGTGGCCGATCTCGGTCTCGACCGTCTCGACGCGGTGGTCCACAACGCGGGGGTCGCGCTCGACGACCCGCCCCGCAGACAGACCGGCGACGGCCACGAGCTGATGTTCGCCACCAACCACCTCGGCCACTTCGCCCTGACCCGGTGGCTTGCACCCCTGCTGTCGGCGGCGCCCGCGGGCCGCGTCGTGACGGTGGGAAGCTTCGCGGCACGCTCCGAACGCCTGGACCTCGACGATCTCCAGTCGACCCGGGACTACCGGCCCAAGCAGACCTACGGCCGCTCGAAGCTCGCCCAGATGTCCTTCGGCTTCGAACTCGACCGCCGACTCCGTGCCCTCGACAGCACCGTCCTCAGCGTGGTCGCCCACCCCGGCGGCGCGCTCGACTCCCTCACCCCGTCCCGCCCGCCGGTCCGCGTGACCACGCCCGGCGAGCGGCTGCGCGCCCTGCCCGCCGCGCTCCTGGTCCAGGGCAAGGAGGCCGGGGCATGGCCCGTCGTACGCGCCGTGCTTGATGAGCAGGTACGGGGAGGTGACCTGTGGGGGCCCCGGATCTTCGGGCTGCGGGGCACGCCGCGACGGGAGCCGGTTCCCGCGCACATGGCGGACGCGGGCGTGGCCGCACGACTGTGGGCCACGAGCGGGGAGTTGACCGGTACGGATCCGGACCTCGGCTTCCGGTAGGCGGTCGGCAGGTTTTGGCGAGGGCATCGCGGCGTATTCCTTCGGGGAGGCACAGGAGTACGAGCGGCACGAGGCGTGAGGGAGGGACGGGGAGCCGGAGCGGCACGAGGAGCGCACGAACGTCGAGTGCGTCATTACGTCGAGTACGTCATTACGGAGATCACCGGTGACCTGCGCGCCGGGGGAGGACGGTGCCATGACGGACGCGGTTGCCCGGCAGATCGAGGGCGTGGACCCCGGGGTGACGCTCGACCGGCTCGGCCTGGGGAGCGGGCGCCTTGCCGCGGCCCACGCGGTGATGAGCGAGTCCGAGGCGGTCGCCCTGGCCCGTGCGCGATGGGCCCTCGACGTCGTCGCCGCGACCCGCCTTGCGACGGAGAAGGACGACACGTTCCGCCTCGACGCCTCGGGCGGCGAGCGCTTCGTCGTGAAGGTCTCCCACCCCGACGAGGACGACGACGAAGTCGACTTCGAGACCGAGCTGATGCGGCACGTGCACGAGTCCGGATACCGGGTGCCGGTCCCCGAACTGCTGCCCTCACGCGGCGGCCGACTGCTCGAACCGCTACGGGACGGGTCCGGCCGGCACCGCCTGGCCCGGTTGATGACCCTCGCGGCGGGCACACCGCTCGACATGACGGGGACCTCCGCGCCGGAACGGGAACGCATCGGGGAGATGCTGGCGCAACTGCGTTACGCCACGGCAGACTTCCACCACCCGGCGGACGGCCGGGTGTGCGCCTGGGACGTCACCCACCTCCCGGCCCTGCGCCCCTTGATCGACGAAGTCCCGGACGCCGCGCAACGCCGGGCCCTGGCCGAGGGCCTGTCCCGCTTCACGGACGTGGTCGTGCCCCAACTGCCTTCCCTGCGTAGCCAGGTGCTGCACAACGACTTCAGCACGTCCAACCTCCTCGTCGACCACGGCGCCCCCGAATTCGTCACCGGTGTCATCGACTTCGGCGACGCCGTGCACACCGCGATCGCGGTCGATGTCGCCACCGCATTGCTCAACCAACTGCCCCGGGATGCCGCGCGGCGCCCCGTCCCTGACCTGTTCGCCGAGGCCCGCGACGTACTGCGCGGATACCTTCGCCGCACCGACCTCACCGAGACGGAACTGGTGCTGCTCCCGCACCTCGTGATGGGCCGGGTGGTCGCCCGGGCGCTCATCACCATGCACCGCGCGTCGCTGATCCCGGGGAACACCACGTACATCCTGCGCAACACCCGCCCGGGATGGGGCCAGTTGGCGTGGTTCCTCGACCGCACGCCCGACGAGATCTCCGCGACGTTCCTCTGAACACGGCCGACGCCCGGGCCGCCCACCGCACACACCACCACGAAGGACGAGCATGAGCACCCCTGAGACCACCACCAAGGCCCGCGGAAAGATGAACAACGCGTTCGACCCGAGCGCGGCGGAGGGCCTCTCACCGGCCTCCCGCCAACTTGTCGCGCGCCGCGAGAAGTTGCTGGGCCCCGCCTACCGCCTCTTCTACCAGCAGCCACTGCACATCGTGCGCGGCAAGGGCTGTCGCCTCTGGGACGACGAGGGAAACGAGTACCTCGACGCCTACAACAACGTCGTCTCGGTAGGCCACGCCCACCCGCACGTCGTCGAGGCCGTGCACCAGCAGATGCAGACACTGTGCACGCACACCCGCTACCTCCAGGAAGGCGTCCTGGACTACGCCGAGGACCTGCTGTCGACCCTCAGCGGTCCGGTCGCGGACGGCCACGCGATGTTCACCTGCACGGGCTCGGAGGCCAACGACCTCGCGCTGCGCATCGCCAAGTACCGCACCGGCAACCAGGGCGTCATCATCACCTCGGAGGCGTACCACGGAAACTCCGACCAGGTGGCGGGGATCTCGCCGGCCATGGGCGAGAACGCGCTGCTGGGCACCTGGGTGCGCCGGGTGCCGACCCCGGACTCGTACCGCGTCCCCCCGGAGGGCATGGCGGAGTGGTTCGCCGACCATGTTCGCGAGCAGATACGGGAGTTGGAGCGCCACGGCGTGGGCGTGGCCGCCTTCGTCGTCGACTCCCTCTTCAGCTCCGACGGCCTGTACGCCCAGCCGACGGACCTGCTCGGCCCGGCCGTCAAGGCGGTGCAGGACGCGGGCGGACTGTTCATCGCGGACGAGGTGCAGTGCGGCTTCGCCCGCTCGGGCGAGCGGATGTGGGGCCACCAGCGCCACGACGTGCACCCCGACATCGTCACGATGGGCAAGCCGATGGGGAACGGGTACCCCGTCGCCGGCCTCGCCGTCACCCACGACGCCGTCGCCGAATTCGGCCACGACATGCGGTACTTCAACACCTTCGGCGGCAACACGGTCGCCATCGCGGCGGCCCAGGCGACCCTCGACGTCATCCGCGACGAGAACCTCCTCGACAACTCCCGCCGGGTGGGCGAACTCCTCCGGACGGGCCTCACCGACCTGGGCGCCCGCCACCCGGCCATCGGCGACGTCCGCGGGGCCGGCCTGTACGTGGGCGTGGAACTGGTCACGGACCGCGACACCAGGACCCCGGACCAGGCGCTGGCGACCGCGGTGGTCAACGGCCTCCGCGAACGCAAGGTCCTGATCTCGGCGACCGGCGCGGAGGGCAACGTCCTGAAGATCCGCCCGCCGCTGGTCTTCGACGAGAACGACGCGGACCGGCTGGTGAGCGTCCTGGACGAGGTTCTCGGTGGCGGTCGGTAAATAGAACGCTTGGGCTTGGTATTTCTCTCGCTGTCCTAGGGCTTCTCTCGTGAAGAAGGAAGCCCTAGCTTGGTGTTATGGACGCGGACGAAGAGGACTTGGTCACCGCTGAGCAACTGCGCTGGGGCGTCTCGCGCCTGGCCTCCCGGCTGCGGGCGGAGCATCCGGGACATGCCGAGCCCCTGACCCGGCTGTCGGCCTCGGTGCTGTCGAACCTCAAGCACCGCGGCCCGCTGGCGATCAGCGAGTTGGCGGCGATCGAGGGGGTCCAGGCACAGTCGCTGACACGCGTGGTGCAGGAGCTTGAGCGACAGGGGCGGGTGGCGCGCAGTCGGAGCACCGTGGACAGGCGGCGTCAGGACATCGTGGTCACCGAGGACGGTGTGGAGGCACTGCGGGAGCATGTCCGGGACGGGAACGCCTGGTTGGCGTCCGCCCTGGCACGCACACTGACGCCGGCCGAACGCGGACTCCTGCGCCTGGCGGGCGATCTGATGCAGCAGGTCGCCCTGGTCGACCTGGAGTTGGAGGGCGGCCAGGAACCTGCCGACGGGGCACGGGAACGGTCGAGGTGATCGCCGGCCGGGAAGGAACGCGGCGGGGGAAGGCCCGGGCACGGAGCCGCGGCGGCTCTCGGGCGCTGCTGTTGGCGGTGCTGGCCGGGCTCGGGGCGGCGAGCCCCTTGGCCACGGACATGTACGTGCCCGGCCTGCCGGACATGGCGCGGTCGCTGGACACGAGCAGCGCGGGGACGCAGGTGACGCTCACGGCGTTCCTGCTCGGTGTCATCGTCGGGCAGCTCGTCCTGGGACCGCTGAGCGACATCGTGGGGCGCAGGCCCGTCCTGCTGTTGGGTACGGCGGCGTTCGCCCTGTTCGGACTGGGGTGCGCGCTCGCGCCGACGATCGAGGCGATGACGGCGCTGCGCTTCGGGCAGGGTGTCTCGGGGGCCGCGGGCCTGGTGGTCGGGCGAGCGGTGGTCGTCGATCTGTTCCACGGGAGTGAACTGGCCCGCGTGTACGGGACGTTGTCGGGGATCGGCGCGCTGGGGCCGGTGCTGGCCCCGGTGTTGGGCGGGGCGCTGCTGGCGGTGGCGCCGTGGCGGTTCGTGTTCGTGGCGCTCGGGATCGTCGGGGTTGTCCTGGTGGTGGGTCTCGCGCGCGGCGTGCCCGAGTCGCTGCCGCCGCAACGGCGCATCGGGGGAGGGGCCGGAGGCGCCCTGCGCGCGACGACCCGCCTCCTGGCGCGGCCCGCCGTACTGGCGCCGGTACTGACCATGGGCTGCATGGGCGCGGCGGTCTTCGCCTACGTGGCCGGGGCCACGTTCGTACTGCACGACCTGCTGCGCCTTTCGCCCGCGGCGAGCAGCCTCGTGTACGGGGTGAACGCGCTCGGGAACCTGGGGGCCTCGCTCCTGTACGGGCGCCTGGCCCATCGGTTCGGCCCGGAGTCGCTGATGCTGGCGGGAGCCGCGGTCGGCCTCGCGGGGCAGGTCGCACTCCTGATGTTCACCGGCGCGGGCGGTGCGGGCCTGTGGCCGGTCTGGCTGTGCCTGTTCGTGTCGGTGGCGTCGTTCGGGTTCCTGTTCCCCGCCCTGACCACGGTGGGCCAGAGCCGAGGAAGGGAGGCTCCCGGCGCGATGTCCGCGCTCCTGGGCGCGGCCCAGTTCACCTTCGGTGCGGCGGCGTCACCACTGGTCGGCCTGTTCGGTACGCGGAGTGCCGCTCCGATGGCACTGGTGATGGGTGGGTTCCTGGCGCTGGCGACGGTCGGGGCGGTTGTGTGCCGCCGGCAGAGCGGTGCGGTGGTCTCGTAGGGCGTGAAGCATCAGAAGAAGCGCAGGAGTTCGGCCAGGGAGCCGATGGACGGCACGCCGGAAACGGCGGCGTCGCGGCACAACGCGCATCCCGCGTAACCGAGTTGGACGGCCGCGGCGACCAGTCCCGGATCGTCGTCCACGAAGAGGCACTGTGACGGGGCGAGGCCCAGCGCGGTGCTGGCGTGGTGGTACATGCGCGGGTCCGGCTTGTTGCAGCCGAGGACCGCGGAGATCGCGTACGCCTCGAAGAACCGGGCGATGCCCAGCCCGGCGTGGAGCTCGGGCAGGTTGGGCCAGGCGTCCGACACCACGGCCATCCGGACCCCTCGGCGGCCCAGCTCTTCGAGGGTCTCCTCGACGTCCGGGTACGTCTCCAAAAAGACCGACGGGGCCACATCGCGGCGCAAGGCGGCCAGGAGACGTGAGGTCGGTTCCACGCCGAGGTGGCGGAGCATCAGGCGGTGGTAGTCGTCGTAGGCGGGCGTCGATGAATCGGTCGCGAAGAATTCGTCGCCCGCCTCGATGGCCGCGGTGAACTGTTCCGCGGTGATCGACGGGGCGTGGTCGAGGACGGTCCGCTCGAAGTCCGCTCGGGGGTTCCAACGGCCCCCGATCGGCCGCATGAGCACGCCGCCCGAGTCGAAGAGGACGGCCTGGAGGGTGTCGGGGGAGTTCGGTGCTGTCGTCACCCGGTCAGCATGGCTGACGATGAGTCCCGGACCCGGAATCGGTCTACCCTCCGAACCGACCTGGAGGAGTGGTGCACGTGGACCTGTACAGCGTGATGTGCGTGAGCGACCGGGCCAAGGCGGTGGAGTGGTACGCGGTGTTCTTCGGGCGCCCGGCCGACGAGGTCATCGGTGAGGAGCACCTGTGGCAGGTCGGTGCGGACGCGTGGGTCGTCGTCGACGATCGCGACGTCCGCGCCGAGCGTGTGGGTGGCGCCATGGTCACGCTCGGCGTGACCGGCCTGGACGAGACCCTGGCCCGGCTGGCGGCACACGGTGTCGACCATGAGCCGGTCGAGACCTACGGCAACGGCGTGCGCCACGTCGTCGTGCTGGACCCCGACGGCAACAGCCTCTCGCTCGCCGAGGCACCCACGGCGTGAAACCGGTCCCGGGGCGCGCGGTGGCACGCCCCGAGGCCGTCCGCGTCAGTGGCTCGTCGTCGCGCCCAGGGCGGAGCCGAAGCGGGCCTTGACCGCCGGGTGGTCCAGGTCCTCCGGGGTGAAGAGGATCGAGCCCTTGCCGGTCGGGCCGTCCGCCGAGCCGGGGATGACGCTGACCGCGCCGGTGCCGAGGTACTTGCCGGGGGCGCCCACGGTGAGGTCGGCCGTGCCGTCCGCGTCGTAGTCGCCAGCGGCCACCGCCGAGCCGAACAGGTCGTTGCCCTCGCTGGAGCCGGTCACGCCGGGCGTGGCCAGGGTGACGGTGCGCGCGCCCTGCGCGTCGAGGCCGGAGTCGGCGCCCGGGACGACCGTCACCGCGCCCGCGTTGTTGAAGCCGTCCGGGTCGGTGGCGGTGGTGTCGGAGGTGACCAGGTCGGCGTGGCCGTCGCCGTCGAGGTCCGCGAGGACGCCGGCGCGGCCGGGCTGTGCCTCGCCCTCGTACGCGACACCCTTGCCCATCCCCGAGGCGGTGCCCGGGAACATGCGCATCAGGAAGTCGTCGGGGCCGTCCGAGAACGTGGTGTCCACGACGATGTCGTCCTTGCCGTCGCCCGTGACATCACCGGCGACGATGCTGTAGCCCGCGAACGGCAGCCCCGTCTTGCCGAGCGTCGTACCGGTGAGGCCCTTGGCCGATCCCGCCAGGACCCCGAGGGTGCCCTCGTCTGCCGCGTCGTCGGCGTAGGCGACGGTGGCGAGGTCCTTGTAGCCGTCGCCGTTGACGTCGGCCGCCGCGATCCGGCCCGTTCCGGCGCCGCCGCCGGGCGGGGTGAGGGCCTTCATGGCCGGCTTCGGGGTGTCGCGCAGCTTGGCGGCCCCCTTCACCACCTGCACCTTCGTCCCGGCTGCGACCGCGATGTCGGCGCGGCCGTCGTGGTCGAAGTCGCCGACGGCCAGCTTGTCGCCGAAGGCCTGCCGGGCCGTGGGCGTCGGGGCGTGGAAGGCGATGGCGTCCGCGCTCAGCCCGCCCTTCGCACCGAAGACGACGGTGACCGAACCGGCCCCCTTCACGGAGCCGATCGCCTCTCCGCCCGCCCCGATGACCAGGTCCGCGTACCCGTCGCCGTCCACGTCACCGACGGCCGTCGACGAACCGAACCGGTCGCCCGCCTCCGGGGTGCCCGGGACGCCCGCGGTGCGCTGGGTGATGCCCTTGTGCCGGGTGGTGCGCACACCCTGCGAGGTGCCGTAAGCCACCGAGACGTAGCCCGCCTTCGCGAACCCGGCGATCGTCCCCTCCGGCGCGCCCACCGCCAGATCGCCGAAACCGTCGCCGTCGAAGTCACCCGCGGGTGAGGCCGCCGCCCGGGGCGCGGCCTGCGCGGGTGCCGCCAGGAGCACTCCGCCCGTCACCGCCAGCGCCGTCGCGCACGCCGCGAGCAACCGTTGCCGTCTCATGCCGTTCACACACACTCCCGTTTGTCCTGTCGCCGTGGTGGCGGTGCGCGGCGATTCCCCGCGGAACGCGGCGCAGCGTCATCACAGCAGACCGCCGAGGAGGGCGACTGGTTGTACACGCCGCGGTGGAAGTGGTGTGAACGGCGGGGGTCTTCCCGGTGCCGCCGACCGCAGGTGGAAAAGGGGCCCGCAGGCCCCTCCGGCTGTGAGCCCACCCATATGAGCCACGGCACATGCTAAGGACGGTAGTAATTCCGGCCGGCGTGGAACCCCGCCGCCCGGCCCCGGTCCGAAGTGCCCGATCTGCCGGTTCTGCGTACCCGGGTAGTACGTCACACCTTTGCGTCCGCCCACCGCGCGCCGCTACCCCTGATGGAGTCCCGAGCAGCCGGGAACGGCCGGAGAGCACCGGCACCGGCTCGCGCCGCACGACGCACTTCGTGCACCACCCCGTAGGAGAGGCACCCCCTCATGCTGATGCCCTTTGCCCCGATGCCGGCGAGCACCGCCAACCGCACCGACCGCATGCGCCGGATCTCCGCCGCCGGTATCGCCACGGCGGCGGCCGCCGCCGCGGCCCTCACCCTGGTGCCCTCCTCCCCGGCGCAGGCGGCCGAGCACACGGCTCCCGCCAAGGCCGCCCCCGCGAAGGCCGCCTCTGCCCCGGCCAAGCCCGCGGCGCCCGCCAAGACGTACTCGAACAACCTCGACGGCTGGATCCGCGAGTCCCTCGACATCATGAAGTCCAAGGGCATCCCCGGCTCCTACGAGGGCCTGCACCGCAACATCATGCGCGAGTCCTCCGGCAACCCGAACGCCGAGAACGGCTGGGACGTCAACGCCCAGAACGGCGTCCCGTCCAAGGGTCTGCTCCAGGTGATCCAGCCCACCTTCGACACGTACCACGTCTCCGGCACGTCGAACAGCATCACCGACCCGGTCGCCAACATCACCGCCGCCGCCAACTACGCGGCCGACCGCTACGGCTCCATCGACAACGTCGACTCGGCGTACTGAGCAGCGGTCCGGCGCGGACCGCGCACGTAGCACCAGCAGCACCCAGCAGTACCCAGCAGTAAGGAAGCCCTCCCCATGCCGCACGAGAGCGGGAACGAGCACCAGCCGCACCCGGCCGATGAGCCCGCGGCGCCCACGGTGCCCGCCTACGGCCCCGCGCGCCTGCGCCGCTCCCGGCACCGCAAGCGCAAGCGCGCCCTGCGCTGGATGGCGGGCGGCGCCCTCGGCCTGACCCTGGTCGGCGGCGGCGGTGTGGCCTACGCCTGGCAGCACCTCAACGGCAACATCAAGGGCACGGACGTGGACGCCGCACTCGGCGCCAACCGTCCGCACGAACAGCACGACGGCGCGATGAACATCCTCCTGCTCGGCTCCGACTCCCGGGCGGGAACCCACGGCGAGTACGGCAGCGGCGTCATGGGCGCCCGCGCCGACACGGCGATGGTCCTGCACGTCGACAAGACCCACAAAAAGGCTTCCGTCGTCAGCATCCCGCGCGACACCGAGGTCGACCGCCCCACCTGCAAGACGTCCCACGGCGACGTCCAGGCCGCCCACAAGGCGGTGTTCAACTCCTCGTACGCGCTGGGCGGGCCCGCCTGCACCGTGAAGACGGTCGAGAAGATGTCGGGCGTCCGCATGGACCACTACCTCGAAGTCGACTTCAAGGGCTTCCAAAAGCTGATCGACGAGCTCGGCGGCGTGGACATCACCACCCGCAACGCCATCCACGACAGCAACAGCGGCCTCTCCCTGGACACCGGAAAGCACCGCCTGAAGGGCAAGGACGCGCTCGCGCTCGTCCGCACCCGGCACGGCGTGGGCGACGGCAGTGACCTGGGCCGCATCCAGCTCCAGCAGGCGTTCATCAAGGCCCTGATCCACCGCGCCGACACCGTCGACCCGCTCGGCAGCCCGAGCAAGTCCTACGCCCTCGCGGACACGGCCACCAAGACCATCAGCGCCGACTCCGAGCTGGCGTCCGCCGACAAGCTCCTGGGCCTCGCCAAGGAGCTGAAGGGCATCAGCCCCGACCACACGAACATGGTCACCCTCCCGGTCACCTACGACGCCCAGGACGCGGGCCGCGTCCTCCCCCTGAAGAAGGCCTCGCACCAGGTCTGGAAGGCCCTGCGCCACGACCAGCCGATCCCGAAGAAGGCCACCCAGGGCTCGGTGGGCGACCGGACGGATTCGCCGGTGGTGTCGGGGGCGGGGGTCTGACCTGCGGTTATCCGTAACACCTGTGGGGCAACCCAAAGGTTCTGTTACCCGGCGCCCGGAATGTCCTCCTAGCCTCGACCGTGAGACACCAACGGATCGATCACCGGCAGGACACGAGGGAGTGCTGAACATGACCGAGGACACGCTGCGTGACAAGGTCGCCGTCATCGGCGGCGGCGAGAAGAACCTGGGCGGGCTGACCAGCCGGACCTTCGCCGAGGCGGGAGCCAAGGTCGTCGTCCACTTCCACACCTCCGAGGACGAGGCCCGGCAGACGGTGAAGCAGATCGAGGAGGCCGGAGGCCAGGCGCTCGCCGTCCAGGGCGACCTGACCCGGGTGGCGGACGTGCGGCGCCTCTTCGACGTCGCCGTGGACACCTACGGCGGGGTCGACATCGCGGTGAACACCACCGGAATGGTGCTGCGCAAGCCCATCCTGGAGACCACCGAGGACGAGTACGACCGCATGTTCGACATCAACGCCAAGGCGGCCTACTTCTTCATCCAGGAGGCCGGGCGACGCCTCAACGACCATGGAAGGATCGTCAGCCTGGGGACGTCGCTGCTGGCCGCGTACACCGACGGGTACTCGACGTACGCCGGCGGCAAGGCGCCCCTGGAGCACTTCACCCGTGCGGCGTCCAAGGAGTTCGCCGACCGGCACATCTCGGTGAACACGGTGGCTCCCGGACCGATGGACACCCCGTTCTTCTACCCGCAGGAGACCCCGGAGCGCGTCGCCTTCCACAAGTCGCAGGCGATGGGCAACCAGCTCACCCACATCGAGGACATCGTCCCGCTCATCACCTTCCTGGCCACGTCCGGTCGGTGGATCACCGGGCAGACCCTGTTCGCCAACGGCGGCTACACCACCCGCTGAACAATCCCCAGGAGGAAGCGATGACCACGCAATCGACGGACCCGGCGGTGGCCGCGTTCATCTCCGCGGTGAACTCCGGGGACAAGCAGGCGTTCTTCGCCGCGCTCACCGACGACGCCACGATGTCCGACGACGGCACGGAACGCGATCTGGCCGCATGGGTCGACCGCGAGATCTTCTCGGCCGACGGGCGCATGGACGTCGACGACGTGTCGGACGACGGCAGGACCCTGACCGCCGTCTACACGAACAGCACGTGGGGCAGCATGCGTACGCGGTGGACCTTCACCGTGACCGACGGCCGGGTCAGCCGCTTCGAGACGGGCCAGGCCTGAGCAATCCACGCGGTCGACACCTCCATGCCGTAGGACAGTGACATGGCCCTGGACCTGAACAAGCTCGAGCACCTGGTCGCTGTCGTGGAGGAAGGCAGTGTCACCCGCGCCGCCGCCCGACTGCACCTGTCGCAGCAGGCAGTGTCGACGTCCATCCGCGTCCTCGAACGCGAGGTGGGAGTGCCCCTGTTGGAGCGCGGCAGCTCCGGCGTCGCCGTCCTGCCCGCCGGGCAGGCGCTCGTCGAGGACGCCCGTGTGCTCAACGGTGTGGTGCGCTCCGCCCTGCGCCGCGCCCGGCACATCGGGCGCGGCGACACCGAACCGCTGCGCATCGGATACACCCCGGCGGTGACAGGCGAGGAGGTCGTCACCCTGCTCGCCCCGCTGACCGACGCCCACCCGGACATGGTCCCCGAGGTGCACCAGCGCTACCCCGACGAGCTGACGGCCGCGCTGCTCGCCGGGAACCTCGACGTCGGGCTGTGCCGGGGCATGGCGCCCGAACACGGACTGACCCGCATGACCCTGGGGGAGCAGCGGCTGCACATCGCCGTCGCCGCGGACCACCCCCTCGCCGAGCGAACCACCGTGACCCTGCCCGACCTTGAAGGCGAGCGCTTCATGATGTGGGGGACACCCGGCAGGTCCGGCTACACCGACCTCCTCATCGCGCACTGCCGCCGCGCCGGGTTCGAGCCGCGCGTCGAGCGCACCGACCGGCAGGGCACCCCGCCGGTCACCGCGGTCATCGGCACCCGGCGCCTCGCCTTCGTCACCGCACCACCCGGCGTCGTCGCGGGCGGCAAGGCACAGGTCGTCGCACTGGAACCGCCGGTCCACGCGCCGCTGCACGCGCTGTACCTAGAGAAGGCGACGTGTGCCGGCCGCGACCTGTTCCTCGACCGCGTGACGCTCCCGTAGCCGCTCTCCCCGTACGGCGGCGGCCCGTCAGCCCGCCCCCCGAACCGCCTCCAACCGCTCCCGCACCCACGAATCCACATCCGTCACATGCCGGTGCGCCGCCGCGAAGGCGCTCAGGGAGTCGTGGGCGCGCAGCGCGCGGTAGATGTCCAGGTGCTGTTCGTGCGTCCACATGACGACGTCGCACTTCACCAGGGCCCGCCAGATGCGGGCCCTGGCGGTGCGCTGGGCGACCGTCTCCAGGAGGGACACCAGGGTCGCGTTGCCCGTCGCCGCCACGATGTCGGTGTGGAACGCCAGGTCCTCGCGGACGAGTTCCTCGGCGTCCTGGAGGGTGCGCATCCGCTCGATGCGTTCCTGGAGCCGGTCCAGGGTGGCGGTGTCGATGCGGGTCGCCGCGAGCGCGGTGGCGCCCGGCTCCATCACCTTGCGGCACTCCAGCATCTCGTCGAGCCCGGTGTCGCCCGCGAGGTCGAGGAAGCCGACCGCCGCCCGGACCAGACGGTCCGGGCGCAGGTCGGTGACGAACGTGCCGTCGCCGCGCCGCACTTCGAGCACTCCGGCCATGGCGAGGGCCCGCACCGCCTCGCGCAGGGACGGGCGGGACAGCTCCAGCTCGTGGGCGAGCACGGTCTCCGGGGGGAGGCGGTGCCCGGGGCTGAACTCGCCCGTCTCGATGCGCTTCTTGAGGCGGTGGATCGCCACGTCGACGACACTGCCCGCGGCGTCGCCGGAACCGTCAGCGGCCGCTGTGGTGGGTGTGATGGGCATCGGCATGCGCTCAGGATGCCATTCCGGGGCCGCTCCATCGCGGGCCGTCGGGGAAGCGGTAGTCGGCCAGCGTCTCGCGGCGGATCTGCGCGCTGTAGCCGGGGGCCTCGGGCACCAGGTAGCGGGAGCCGCGGATGCGGACCGGGTCGTGGAAGTGCTCGTGGAGGTGGTCGACGTACTCCACCACGCGGTCGTCCATGGAGCCGCTCACCGCCACGTAGTCGAAGATCGACAGGTGCTGGACCAGCTCGCACAGGCCCACGCCGCCCGCGTGCGGGCAGACCGGGACGTCGTGCGCGGCGGCCAGCAGCAGTGCGGCGACCGCCTCGTTGACGCCGCCGAGCCGGCAGGCGTCGATCTGGCAGATGCCGATCGCGTCGGCCTGCAGGAACTGCTTGAACATCACGGCGTTGTGGGCGTGTTCGCCGGTGGCCACGTGCGTGGGCGCGATGGCGCGGGCGATGGCGGCGTGCCCGAGGATGTCGTCGGGGCTGGTCGGCTCCTCGAACCACCAGATGTCGAACTGGGCGAGCGCCTTGGCCCATTCGACCGCTTCGGCGACGCCCAGGGTCTGGTTGGCGTCGATCATGAGCCGCCGGTCGGGGCCGATGATGTCGCGGGCGATCCGGCAGCGCCGCACGTCGTCGTCCAGATCGGCGCCGACCTTGAGCTTCACGGAGTCCCAGCCCGCGTCGACGGCCTCCTGGCACAGCCGGGCGAGCTTGGCGTCGTCGTAGCCGAGCCAGCCCGCGCTGGTGGTGTACGCGGGGTAGCCCACCTCCCGTACGTGGGCCTCGCGTTCGGCGCGGCCCGCGGCCCGGGATTCGAGGAGGGCGAGTGCCGCCTCCGGTGTCAGCGCGTCCTTGAGGTAGCGCCAGTCCACCAGGTCCACGATCTGCCGCGGTGACATGTCGGCGAGCAGCTTCCACACCGGCTTGCCCGCCAGCTTGCCGGCCAGGTCCCAGGCGGCGTTGACGACCGCGGCCGTACCCAGGTGGATGGCGCCCTTGTCCGGGCCGAGCCAGCGCAGTTGGCTGTCGCCGAGGAGGTGGCGGGAGAAGCCGCCCAGGTCGCCGACGATCTCCTCCACGGACATCCCGACGGCCCGCTCGCCGATCGCCCGGGCGGCGTGCACGGCCAGGTCGTTGCCGCGCCCGATGGTGAAGGTGAACCCGTGCCCCTCCAGGGAGTTGGTGCGCTCGTCCCCGCCGCCCACGCGCAGCACCACGTAGGCCGCGGAGTAGTCCGGCGCGTCGTTCATCGCGTCCGAGCCGTCGAGCGACGCGGAGGTCGGGAAGCGGACGTCGATCGTCTCGACGTCGACGATACGGGCGGTCATCGGCAATCACTCCTGTCAGACCTGTCAGAGCACGGGAGGCCCGCGGTCGGCAGTCGCCGACACGGCCCCAACATGTCAGATGTCTGCGCCAGTGACCAGACGTTTCGGCAAGGTCAATTTCTTAAATCCCAGGTATTGCACGGAAGTTGCGCGATCACTACGGTCCACGGGTCAGACGTCTGGCCCGGTCGCCGGTGTCTGTCAGACACGCTTCCCTGGATCGCAGGAGGTCCGATGAGTACAGCGACCACCGTGCAGGGGGTGCGCCGCAAGGTGTCACGGCGCCTGCTGCCACCGCTGTTCGTGATGTTCGTGCTGAGCTTCCTCGACCGCACGAACGTGGCGCTGGTCAAAAGTCACCTGGAGACGGACGTCGGCATCGACGCGGCCGCCTTCGGCCTCGGCGCCGGCATCTTCTTCGTCGGCTACGCGGTCCTCGGCGTGCCCTCGAACCTCGCCCTGCACCGCATCGGCGCGCGCCGCTGGCTCGCCGGACTGATGTTCGTCTGGGGCCTGTTGTCCTGCGCCATGGCCCTGGTCAGCAGCCCGACCACGTTCTACGTCCTGCGCTTCCTGCTCGGCGCCGCGGAGGCCGGCTTCTTCCCCGGCGTGATCCTCTACATCACGTACTGGTTCGCGGGCCCGGACCGCGGGAAGGCCACCGGTGTGTTCCAGTCGGCCGTCGCCGTCTCCAGCATCATCGGCAACCCGCTGGGCGGCTATCTGATCGGGCTGCACGGCCTCGCCGGGATCGACGGCTGGAAGTGGATGTTCATCCTGGAGGGCGCGCCGACGGTGGTGATGGCGCTGGCCATCCCGTGGCTGCTCACCGACCGCCCGGAGCAGGCGACTTGGCTGACCGACGACGAGCGCCGGCTGCTCGTCGACCGCATCGCCGCCGACCGCCCGGCCGAGGGCGCCGACACCCCGCAGCGGGCGGGCGAGATCCTGCGCGACAGCCGCGTACTGCGCCTGATGTTCGTGTACTTCGCGATCCAGATCAGCGTGTACGGGGTGACGTTCTGGCTGCCCGCCCTGGTCGGCCGCATCGACGGCCTGGGCGACGTCGGCATCGGCTTCGTGTCCGCCCTGCCCTGGGTCTTCGCCCTCGCCGGGGTGCTGATCCTGCCCTGGTGGTCGGACCGGACCGGCGACCGGCGCGGCCCGCTGCGGCTCGCGCTGCTCCTCACGGTCGCCGGCCTGCTCGGCGGAGTCCTGCTGCCGCCGGTTCCCGCGGTGGCCGCCCTGTGCGTGGCCGCCTTCGGATTCCTGGGCGCCCAGCCGGTGTTCTGGACGGTTCCGCCGACGATCCTGGCCGGGGTACAGATAGCCGGAACCATCCCGCTGATCTCCGGGTTCGGGAACCTCGGCGGATTCGTGGGCCCGTACGCGATGGGCGCGGTCGAGGCGGGCACCGGCTCGCAGACCGGCGGCCTCTACCTCATCGCGATCCTCGCCGCCGCCGGAGCGCTGGTGGCGGCGACCTTCCACTGGGTCGGACAGAAGAGCAACGCAACGACGGAAGAAGGGACGGCCGATGACACACATCGTGCGCTTCGCTGACGAGAACGGGACCGTACGCACCGGAATCTCCGACGAGGCAGGCACCGTACGGGCCTTCACGGGAGGGCCCCGGATCGCGGACCTGCTGCGACTGCCGCTCGACGAACTGCGGGCCCGTGTCGAGGGGCCCACGGAGACGGTGATGGGGCCGGTGCTGCTCCTGCCCCCGATGGACGGTCTGATGGAGCTGTGGGCGGCGGGCGTCACGTACGAACGCTCGCGCGACGCCAGGGTGGAGGAGAGCAGCGAGCAGTCGGTGTACGAGCGGGTCTACGACGCGGACCGGCCCGAGCTGTTCTTCAAGTCGCAGCCGTGGCGCGTGGTCACGGACGGCGAACCCATCGCTGTACGCGACGACTCGGAACTGAACGTCCCCGAGCCGGAACTCGGCCTCGTCCTCAACCGCCATGCGCAGACGGTCGGTTACGTGGTCGTGGACGACGTCAGCTCGCGCTCCATCGAGGGCGAGAACCCCCTCTACCTTCCCCAGGCGAAGATCTACGCCGGTGCGTCCGCGGTGTCCGCGGGCATCGTCCCGGCGTGGGAGATCGAGGACGCCGGCGCGCTGAAGATCGGCATGCAGATACGGCGGGACGGGGGAGTGGCCTTCGAGGGCACGACCACCACGGCCGCCTTCCACCGCCCGCTCCAGGACCTGGTCGACCACCTGTGGCACTGCCAGCCGTTCCCCGAGGGCGCGGTGCTGTCGACGGGCACGGGCATCGTGCCCGGCCTCGACGTCACCCTGACCGAAGGCGACACGGTGTCGATCACCATCGAGGGCGTCGGCACCCTCACCAACCCCGTACGCACCGGACAGGCTGCGCTTGACTGGCTGGTGCCGGCGCTGGACGACCCGGGGGCGCGGAGGGCGCACCGGTCGACGCCATGACGCGGTGACGTCCCCTTGGCGGGGCCCTCCTTGACCTCAAGCGCACTTGAGGCAGGAGGCTCCCGCCATGGACACCGAGAAGATGCAGCGACAGGTACAGGCCCTCACCGACCGCGCCGAGATCACCGACCTGCTGGACCGCTACCTGCGCTCCCTGGACGACGGGATCTTCGACGAGGAGTGGGTGCGCGCCTTCCACACCGAGGACGTCACCGCCGAGATGCCCATCGGAACCGTCCACGGGCGCGCTGCCCTGCTGGCCCGCATCCAGGGCGGCATGGCGCTGTTCGACCGAACCGTGCACCTGGGCACCAACACCGTCATCGAGCTCGACGGCGACCGGGCCACGGCCCGCGGCGCCCAGTTGAGCACGCACGTCCTGGCGGACGGCTCCGGGAACGTGTTCATCTCGGCCGCCCACACCGACACCGCACTCGTGCGAACGGCCGACGGCTGGCGGATCTCCGAGACGGCACTGCGGGTGGTGTGGACGCAGGGGACACCACCCGTGGTGCCGGTCGGCTAGGGCCGGGGCGACACGCGCCTCAGTCCGTGTACACCTCCGCCCGGTCCACGCTCACGAACGCTCCCGAGGAGTCCGCGTTGTGGTCGCCGGTGACCCGGACCTTCAGTGTGTGCGGGCCGTTGGTGAGGCGGGGGCTGAGGTACTGGAGGGTTTCGCCGGTGCGGATCGGGCCGTGGAAGTCGACGCGCTGCTCGGGGCCGCCGTCGACGCTGATCGCGGCGATGCCGTTGCCGGTGTCCTGCACGGAGAGCAGGGCGATGCGCGTGCCGGTGAAGGAGTACGTCGCGGTGTTGCCCGCCGTGTCGCTCCAGTGGTCGTCGCTCCAGAAGCACTGGGTCCCGCAGCCCGTACCGGAGTTCCATGTGCCGGTGTACTTCACGGAGCCGGAACCGCTGGAGCGGCCGTCGTCGTTGATCCAGTGGTTGCCGGAGCCGGGGTCGCCGGAGGGCAGGTTCTGGGTGGCGCCCAGGGCGAGCGGGGTGCCGAGGTTCGGGCTGCCGTCGGCGTTCCAGCCGATCTTCTGCGCGCGGGTCGTGCGGTTGCTGTAGGTGTTCGTCGACGTGGTCTTGGCGTGGTAGATCAGCCAGTCCTCCTTGCCGTCGGGCGACTTGAAGAAGGCGTGGTGGCCGGGGCCGAACACACCCCGGTCGTCCGCGCGCTTGAAGACCGGTCCGTCGTGCTGCTTCCAGTTGCCGGCCACGAGCGGGTCGGCGCCGTCCGCGAGGGACATCATCCACACCTGGTAGTCGGGCTTGCCCGTGTCGCAGGTCGAATACGTCATCCACGTACGGCCGTTGCGGTTGAGGAACTCCGGGCCCTCGCGGACCTCGGGGCAGCCGCCCGCGCCGTCGATGGCGACCGCGTCGCCCGAGACGGTGTAGGGGTTGGACATCGGTGCGATGTTGAGGCCGTTGTGCTGGTACGGGTTGAGCCCGCTGTACGCGAGGTACAGCTTGCCGTTGTGCTGGAGGATGCCCGGGTCGATGGCGAAGTCGTTCGCGTGGTTGGGCGGCGTGAGCTTCGCCTTGAAGTGGTACGGGCCGGTCGGGTCGTCGCCCTGCGACTCCAGGACGTAGAGGCGGTGGTGCTCGTCCGTGCCGTCGTCGGCCGTGTAGTACATGTACCAGCGCTCACCGAAGCGGTAGAACTCCGGCGCCCAGATGTGCTGGTTGCGCGAGGTGTCGCTGTCCGTCCACACCGTCTTCGGGTCGGCGTCGAGGAGCGTGGCCAGGGAGGGCGAGCTCCACATCTTGATGCTGCCGCCCTGGGTGGTGGTGAGGTGGTAGGCCCCGTTCGCATAGGAGAGGAACGGGTCCGGGCCGGAGTTGAGCGGATTGCGGAAGGTGCTCGATGCGGCCGCTGCCGAGGCGGGTTTGCGCGCGGAGGCCGGTGCCGACGCCTCGGTCGTGGACTGCGTCGCGCTGACCAGGCCGGCGAACAGGGCGATCAACGCGGCGGCCAGCCCGGCGACGAGAGCGGCACGGTGTCGTGCGCGCATGAGCGACTCCTTACATCGATGTAAGTCCTCAGGCTTCTGGACGGTAGGGAAGGGGCACAAGCGTGTCAACGCGGCGGCTGTGACGGCGAGTCGGCCAACCGGGGCGGCCCTGCGGATACGCTCACGAGCGGCGGAGGACGGAAGGAGCGAGCGGCATGGCGGCCAGGCCCCGGATCAAGGACGTGGCGGAGTACGCGGGTGTCTCGCCCAAGACCGTCTCCAACGTGATCAACGACTTCGAGCAGGTGTCCGACCGGACCCGCGCGGCGGTCAAAGAGGCGATCGACGCACTCGGTTACCGGGTCAACATCGCGGGCCGCCAACTGCGCCAGGGCCGCACCGGCATGATCACCCTGGCTGTGCCCGAGCTGGACGTTGCGTACTTCGCCGAACTGGCGGGGCTCGTGATGGCCGAGGCGGACCGGCGCGGACTGACCGTCCTTCTGCACCGGACGGGCGGGGTGCGCGAGCGCGAACTGGCCGCGCTGCGCGGCTTCGACGCCCGCTTCACCGACGGCGTCGTCCTCAGCCCGCTCGCCCTGCACCCACGCGACCTCGCCGGCCGCGACCGCGGCTTCCCGGTGGTCCTGCTCGGCGAGCGGCCCGCCGGGGGCGGCACGGACCATGTCGCCATCGACAACGTGGCGGCCGCGCGCGAGGCCACCGCGCACCTGCTCTCCCGGGGCCGCCGCCGTATCGCCGTCGTCGGTGGCAGAGTGCGCGGCCCCCAGGGCACGGACCGGCTGCGCACCGACGGCTGCCGCGAGGCGCTGAAGGAGGCCGGGCTCGCCTTCGACGCCCGCCTCGTCGTGCCGGTGGACGCCTTCCAGTGGCGCGACGGCGCCCGGGCCGCGACCACGCTCCTCGACTCGGACCTGCGCCCGACGCCCTGCTCTGCCTCAACGACCACCTCGCCCTGGGCGCGCTCCGGGCCCTGCACGAGCGGCGGGTGAGCGTCCCGGGCGCCCTCGACGTGGTCGGCTTCGACGACATCGAGGCGTCACGCTTCAGCGTGCCGAGCCTGACGACGGTGGCCCCCGACAAGCAGGAGATCGCCCGGGCTGCCGTGGCCCTGCTTCTCGACCGCATCGACGGTCCGGCCGAGGCCCCGCCGCGTGCTCACGTCGTCGGGCACGAGCTCATCGTCCGGGAGAGTACGGGCGGTTGAGGGCTTGAGGGCGTGAGGGCCTGCGGGCCTCCGCCGCGACCCGTCGCCACCTACGCGGCCCAGGCGTGCTCCAGCAGCGTACGGAAGTCGGTCGGCGCACGGCCGATCAGCTCGGCGAGCGTCGGATCGACGGTGCTGAACTCGCCGTCCCGCGCCGCCACGAAGACGCTCAGCATCAGGTCGGCGGCCGGGGCCGGAACACCGTGCGCGAGGGCCCGCTCGCGGAAGGTGTCGTCGTCGACGACGGTGCGGGTGAAGGGGCGTCCTTCGGCCCGGGCCGCGAGTTCCGCGACGGCCTCGAAGTCGAGTGCCGCGGGGCCGGTGAGTGCCGGGGTGGGCCCTTCGAAGCGGCCCTCGTCGGTGAGGATCGCGGCGGTGGCCTCGGCGAGGTCGTCATGTCCCGTCCAGGCGACGGGGCCGTCCGCGGGCAGAGCGGCTTCGCCGCTGTGGCGGGAGGACTCGAGGAACTGCAGGGCGCTGGAGGCGTAGAAGCCGTTGCGCAGGGAGGTCCAGGGCAGGCCGGTGGCGCGCAGGAGGTCCTCGGTCCGGGCGTGGTCGCGGCACGGCGGGAAGCGCGAGTCGTGGGAGGCGCCCATCTGGCTGGTGTAGAGGATGCGCCCGACGCCGGCCTTCACGGCGGCGTCGATGGCGGTGCGGTGGCCCGCCACGCACTCCTCGCCGGTGCGGTCGAGGGAGACGAGAAGCACCTGGTCGGCGCCCTCGAAGGCGTGCACCAGGGAATCGGGGTCGTCGAAGCTGCCCTGCCGTACGCGCACGCCTCGGTCGGCGAGGTCCTGGGCCTTGCGGGGGTCGCGCACGCTGACGCCGACCTGGTCGGCGGGGACCCGCTCCAGGAGGCGCTCGACGATGCGGCGGCCGAGCTTGCCGGTGGCTCCGGTCACGATGATCACGGGGTTCTCCGAACGTCGTTTCCAGTGGAATCAGAACAACGATAACACTGGAACTAACGATGGAAGCGAATAATCGATACCATCGATACATGCCTACCCGTGACACCGCAGCGAGTGCGGAGAATGCAGTGAGTCCCCGCCGCCGCATCGTCGAAGCGGCCGTCGAGCTGCTGGAGGCCGGGGGCCCCGACGCGGTGAGCACCCGCGCTGTCGCCGCCGCGGCCGGCATGCAGCCACCGGCGATCTACCGCCTCTTCGGGGACAAGGACGGACTTCTCGAAGCGGTCGCCGAGCACGGATACGCGCAGTTCCTGGAGAGCAAGCGCGCCCAGCTCGACCCTGCCCCGGAGGACCCGGTGGAGGAGCTGCGCCACGGCTGGGACATGGTCGTGGAGTTCGGTGTCTCGCGCCCCGAACTGTTCGCGGTGATGAACCGGTCCACCGGCCGGGAGGCGGACGTCGCGCACAGTGCGGGTCTGGAGATCCTGCGGGGCCGGGTGCGGCGACTGGCGGCCGGAGGATGGCTGCGGGTCGACGAGGAACTGGCCGCGCAGATCATTCAGGCCACGGGCCAGGGTGCGGTCATCACGTGGCACGCCACTCCGCAGGAGCGCCGCGATCCGGCGCTGCTGACCGTCCTGCGCGAGGCCATGGTCAGCGCCGTTGCCCGCGCCGAACCCACCTTCTCCGCCGCCGAGTCCGGCCCCGCACCGGCGGCGGCCCGCGCCCTGCGCGCCGCGCTGCCCGACCAGCCGGACGTCCTCAGCGAGGCCGAGCAGATCCTGCTGCGCGAGTGGCTCACGCGGCTGGCGGAGGGCGGCGCGGCGGACGTGCGCCCCTGACCGTGCGCCGGCGGTTCGCCCCTGACCATCAGTTCGGCTCCGGGACGGCCGACCGGTCGGCGTCGGGCGTTGGCCGGTGGGGAAGGTGTTCGTACTGCTCCGCCTGGAGTCGGTACATGTGCGCGTACCGGCTCGTGGGCTCGGCGGCGAACAGGTCCCTGTGGCTGCCCTGTTCGATCAGCCGGCCCTCGTGCAGGACGAAGATGCGGTCGGCGTGCCTGACCGCCGCCATGCGGTGCGTGACCAGGACGATGATGCGGTCGGGGCCCGCGAGCCCGAGGATCTGGTCGAAGGCGCGCTGCTCGGCGTCCGGGTCGAGCGCGGACGTCGGCTCGTCCACGATGATCATGCAGGCGTCGCGGAAGTGCGCGCGGGCAAGCCCGATCTTCTGCCACTGGCCGCCCGACAGGTCGCTCCCGCCGCGGAACTGCTTGCCCAGCAGGGTGTTCATGCCGCGGGGGAGCGCCGCGATGTCCCCGTCCGCGCCCGCGTACTCGGCGGAGGTGTGCAGCTCGTCGTCGGTGGCCTCGCGGCCGGGCTCACCGATGCGAATGTTGGCCGCGGCCGTGAACGGCCAGCGTTCGAAGCTCTGCGTGAGGAGGCTGACGTGGGCGAACAGCTGGTGCCGGTCGGCTTCGGCGACGTCGACCCCGTCCCAGTGGATGTGCCCCTCGCCGGGCAGATGCAGCCCGCACAGCAGCCGCACCAACGTCGACTTGCCCGAGCCGTTCGGTCCTACCAGGGCGATGACACTGCCGAGCGGGATGGTGAAGGAGACATCCTTGACCGCCGGTTCGTCGCGGCCGGGGTAGCGGAAGCTCACCTTGTGCAGACGGATGGCCCCGGGGCGTTCGGGCAGCGGGAGCCCGCCCTTCGGGATGGCCCAGTCTTCGGCCTTCACGAGGAAGTCGGCCAGGTCGTGCACGTACAGGGACTGCTCGTGGAGCTGGCTCATCGTGCTGACCAGAGCGCCGATCCCGGCGGAGCCCGAGTTGAGCGCCATCGCGGCGGTGCCGAAGGCGGCCACGCTCATGTTCCCCGACAGACACAGCCCGATCATCAGCATGAACGTCAGCAGATAGCCGACCCCTTGCAGGGCGGACGCGGCCAGTTCCGTACGGGCCTTGTCCTTGGCCAGGCGTTCCTGCTCGGACTCCGCGGTGTGCGACATCCGGTGGAAGTGGCGCAGCAGAAAGCCGCCTACACCGTGCACACGCACCTCAAGGGCGGCCGTGACCGAGGTCAGGAGGCTGGACAGCACACGGCTCGCCCGCAGATGCTCGATCCACGTCATCGTCGAGAAGTACCGCTGCTGCGCCACCCGCATCACGCCCCAGCCGCGCGGCGCCACGATGAGGATCAGCATCGGCAGCAGCACCGGGTTGAGCGCGAGCAGCACCCCGCCGGAGGCGATCAGCGAGAACACACTGTTGATCGCCGAGACACTCGATCCGATCATGTGCCGCGCCTCGTTCGCCCCGTACTGCGCCCGGTCGATCAACTCGCGGAACGCGCCGTCCTCGATCGCCGCCATCTCGACGCGCTCGCAGGCCGCCAAGTACTGCTCGGACGCGGCACGTTCGACCTTTGGCTCAAGACTGCCCGCCGCCGAGGTGGACCAGGACGCCAGGATGGCGTTGACACTGTTGACCGCCACCAGGACCGCTCCCGCCGGCAGCGCGTGGCGCAGGCCGCGCACGTCGGTGCCGGCCGCGAGCACCGCGTGCAGGGCGGCGTTGACCGCGAGCAGCTTGAGCGCGGCCGCGATGCCCTGGCCCACCTCGGTGGCGCCCACGATCATCAGTGAACGCCGGTCGGTGTGCCAGGCGAGGGCGATGGTGTGTCCCACGAGGCGCGGCAGGGACTTGAGCGCACCCCAGAGGGTGAGGTCGAGGCGGGCGTACTCGTGTTTGCTCCAGCCCATGTCATAGCGCAACGGGCCGCCGAACAGCTCCAGTTCGGAGGTGGAGACCTTCGGCTCCTCCATCCGTGGTCGCCGAAGAATCCTCACGCGTCCGCCACCTCCGTCGAAGCCGCCCTCGTCCACGGTGAGGCCGGCGCATGGGTGGAGTAACTGGTTCACCGAAATACGGAACACCAGTGACGAACGAGGCGCCGACGGGTCGCCGCCCGCGCTATAAGCACGCCTGATACCCCCCCTCGCGGATTCCCGTCTTCCGCCACTGTGAGCAGCATGGTTCCCTCACGTGGACTCACGCCGTGGTGAGAGGAATCCCCGTGACAGCTCTGCACACCGCGATCGCCATCCTGGTGGTCGTCCTGCTCATTCTGGTGCCCAAGGTGGAACCGGTGATCGCCCTGGTCATCGGCTCGCTCTATCTCGGCATCGCGACCGGCCTCGGTTTCGAGGGCACCATCGACACGATCGTCGACGGCTTCGGCGACATCATGGCCGAGGTGGGGCTGCTCATCGGCTTCGGCGTCCTGCTCGGCTCGCTGCTGAACTCCATGGGGGCGCTGCAGAAACTTGTCGAGAAGCTGATGCGCGTCCTCGGCCCCGGCAAGCTCCCCTACGCGCTCGCCGGCGCCCTGAGCGCCGTCTTCCCGTCCATCTACGTGGACGTCCAGCTCGTCCTCGCCGCCCCGCTGGCCAAGTCGGCCGCGCCGCGCATGGGCCGCTACGGTCTGCCCATGATGGGCGGCGCCCTGAGCGCCGGAATCCTCGTCGGTTACGTGTTCGTGGTGCCGGGCCTCGGCACCCTGGCGGTCGCCGGTCTGCTGCATGTGCCGCTCAGCACGATGCTGGTGTACGGCTTCGTCCTCGGCCCGCTGGCTGCGCTGCTGACGACGTTCCTCTACGGGCGGTTGCTGCGGGTCGGCTTCTGGAACGCGGACAGGGACGAAATACCCGCCGACACAGAGCCGACCGAGCCGGCCGATTCCACCGAGCCCGCCGAGACACCTGCGTCCGAGGACGAGCGGACCCACGCCCGCCGCCCGATGCCGCCGCTCTACCTGTCTCTGCTGCCGATCGTCGTCCCCCTGCTCCTCATCGCCACCGGCGCCATCGCCGACGCCGCGGGCGTGAAGTCCGACCTGCTCGCCTTCCTCGGCAACCCCGCGTTCGCGCTGTTCGCCGGCCTGGTCGGCGCGTACACCCTCGCTAAACGGGTGCTCAGCAACGAGCGCGTGGAGCAGGCGGTGACCGAGGGCTTCCACAGCACCGGGCAGATCCTGCTCGTCACCGGAGTCGGCGGATCGCTCGGCGCCGTCATCGGCAAGACCGGCCTCGACAAGGTGCTCTCCGGGATCTTCTCCGCCGACGCGGGCATGTCCACCGTGGTGACGATCCTGTTGGTGTGGCTCGTCGCGGCGCTGCTGCACCTGGCCATCGGCTCCATCGGCGTCGCCGCCATCGCCGCGGCCGGGATCATCGCCCCGATCATGGGCGACCTCGCCGTGCCGCCCGCGGTCCTCGCACTGGCCATCGGTTCGGGATCGCTCTTCGCGCTGCAGGTCAACAGCAACTTCTTCTGGATGTTCCAGCCGCTCCTCGGGGTGACCACCCGGGGTGCTCTCAAGGCCCTCACCTTCGTGACCGCGATGGCATCGGTCGTCTCGCTGGTGCTGGTCATCGCGGTGAGCTTCGTGGTGTGAGACCCGAGAGCCGCCCCCACAAGCACGTACGAGAGAAAGAAGCACATGCAACCCCTCCGCGACATCACCGTCGTCTCGCTCGAGCAGGCCATCGCCGCTCCGTACGCCACCCGCCAGCTCGCCGACCTCGGCGCCCGCGTGATCAAGGTGGAGCGGCCGGGCGCGGGCGACTTCGCCCGTGCCTACGACAGCCGGGTGCACGGGCTCAGCTCGCACTTCGTGTGGGTCAACCGCAACAAGGAGTCGCTCACCCTCGACATCAAGGACCCTCAGGGCATGGACGTACTGCGCCGGCTGCTCGCCGAGGCCGACGTCTTCGTGCAGAACCTGGCCCCCGGCGCGGCCGAGCGGGCAGGACTCTGCTGGGCCGAACTGCACTCCGCCCACCCCAAGTTGATCGTCTGCGACATCTCCGGCTACGGCACCCCCGGCCCGTACGCCACCGCGAAGGCGTACGACCTGATGGTCCAGAGCGAGTCCGGACTCCTGTCGGTGACCGGCAGCGCCGAGGAGATGGCGAAGGTGGGCATCTCGGTGTCCGACATCGCCGCCGGGATGTACGCCTACAGCGGGATTCTCGCCGCCCTGCTGGAACGCGGCCGCACCGGCGAGGGCTCACACGTCGACGTGTCGATGCTGGAGGCCACCGTGGAGTGGCTCGGTTTCCCGCTGTACTACGCGTACGACGGCGCCGAGCCGCCGCCGCGCGCGGGAGCGGCGCACGCGACCATCTACCCGTACGGCCCCTTCACCGCCGGGGACGGCAAGGTCGTCATGATGTGCATCCAGAACGAGCGCGAGTGGGCGGCCTTCTGCGAGCGCTTCCTGGGGCAGCCGGAGCTGTCGACGCACCCGGAATACGCGGGCAACGCCGCCCGCAACGCGCACCGCGAGGCCCTCGGCGCGATCATCGCGGCGCGGTTCGCCGACCTTACCGCCGCCGAGGCCGTCGAACTCCTCGCCGCCGTCCCGGTCGCGCACGCCCAGGTCAACTCGCTGGCCGAGGTGTGGGAGCACCCGCAGCTCACCGCCCGCGAGCGCTGGCACCAGGTGCAGACCCCGGCAGGACCGATCCCCGCACTCGCCCCGCCCGGACTGGTCGACGACGCCCCGCGCATGGACCCGGTGCCCGGCCTCGGCGAGCACACCCGCGACATCCTCGCCGAGGTGGGCCTGACACCCACCGAGATCGACGAACTCACGAACCGGGGTGCCGTATGACCGACCCGACGGACCCACTGGCCACGGCGGTGACCTGGCTGTTCGTGCCGGCCTCCCGCCCCGACCGGTTCGAGAAGGCGGTCACCAGCGGCGCCGACGCCGTCGTCATCGACCTGGAGGACGCCGTGGCGGCGGGCGACAAGGCGTCTGCCCGCGAGCAGTTGCGTGCCGACTGGCCCGGGGACGCCGGCATCCCGGTGGTCGTACGGGTCAACGGTCCCCGGGCCGCCGAGTACGCGGACGACATTGCTCTGTGCCGGGCTCTGTCGCCCGCTGCCGTCGTGCTCCCCAAGACCGAGTCAGCCGCGCAGGTGCGGGACGCGGCCGAGACGAGCGGCACCCGCGTCCTCCCGTTGATCGAGACCGCGCGCGGGCTGGTCGCCCTCGACCGCATCACGGCCGAACCCGCCTGCGCCCGCCTGTTCTTCGGCAGCATCGACCTCGCCCTCGACCTGGACGTGTCCGACGACAGGGCGCTGGACTCCGCCCGCGCCGACCTGGTCCGCTGGTCGGTGGTGAACGAACGGCCCGCACCCGTGGACGGAGTGACCACGGCCGTCCGCGACGAGCCCGCCGTGACCCGGGCGGCCACCCGCGCCCGCGCCTGGGGCTTCGGCGGCAAGCTCTGCATCCACCCGGCGCAGCTCCCGCACGTGCGCGCGGCCTTCGTCCCCGCAGAGGACGAGGTGAACTGGGCCCGCCGCGTCCTCGCCGCGGGCCACGACGCGGCGGCGACCGTGGACGGTGAGATGATCGACCGGCCTGTCGTCGAACGAGCGCGCCGCATTGCCCACCGCGCCGCACGGCATACCGAGACGTAGACCGACACCCCAGAGCCGGAAGGCGGCCGCGAACACCCCGTGGACATCGCCCAGCTCCGCGACTTCATCGCGGTCGTCGACGCCGGTAGTCTGTCCCGGGCCGCCGGTGTGCTGCATGTGTCGCAGCCCGCCGTCAGCCAGCGCATGGCCCAGCTGGAGGCGCATCTCGGCGTCCGCCTTCTCGACCGCGGCCCGCGAGGCGTGCGGCCGACGGCCCAGGGGCTGACGCTCTACCGGGACGCGCAGCAACTGGTGCGGCAGTTCGACCGGCTCGCCCAGGACGTCACCGGCGGCCGCCAGCCGGTGCACGGCCCGGTCGCGATCGGCCTGCCCACGACGGTGACCGCGCCGCTCGCGCCGGCCCTCTTCTCCTGGGTGCGCGCCCACTATCCCGGCATCCACCTGCAGCTCTTCGAGTCGATGAGCGGCTACGTCCACGAGCTGCTGCTCGCCGGGCGCCTCGACCTGGCCGCGGTCTTCCGCGAGGACGACGCGCCGCGCACGGCCGAACTCCCGCTGTACTCGGAGGAGTTGTACCTCATCGGCCACCCGGACCCTGCCCCGGAGAGCCCGGACGAGGTGTCGCTGCACGACCTGCGGCAGGTCCCGCTGGTGACGCCGGGGGCCCGCAGCAACCTGCGGGCCCTGGTCGACCGGGCGTTCGCCGCCCACGGCCTGGTGCCCAGGAACGTCGGCGACGTGGAATCGCTCGGCACGCTGATCCGTATCGCGGAGAGCGGCGAGGCCTGCACGATCCTGCCGCGCTCGGTGGTCGCGGTCCACGGCACCCGGCACGACCTCGAAGTCCGTCGCATCGTCGACCCGGTGCTGCGCCGCCACATCGCGGTGCGCACGGCCACGGACGGCTACGATCCGCGCGACACGGTGGTGGCGGTGCGGCGCGGCATCGTCGAGGTCACCCGGGAACTGGCCGCGACGGGCCGGTGGCCGGGCATCCGGCTGTCCCCGGCCGCCCCACGGGACGGCCTCGGCGCGAAGTCGCCCGCCACGGACAGGAGTTGAAGTTCGAACCGGGGGCATTCGGCTGTCATGGCAGCTATTGGATCGGCGAGGACACGAGGACTGGGACGGGCACGCAGCGCGGCGAAGAGCCCCGCGATCGCGATGGCGGCCCGGGCGGGCTTCGTCGGGCGCGGCGTCATCTACCTCCTGATCGGATTCCTCGCCCTGCGCATCGCCTTCGCCGACGGCGGCGGCAAGCAGGCGGACCGCAGCGGTGCGGTGGCGGAGATCGCTGAGAAACCCTTCGGCATGGCCCTGCTGTGGCTGCTCGGCATCGCCCTGGCCGGAATGGCCCTGTGGCGGTTGTCCGAGGCGGTCTTCGGCCAGGCCGGCCCCGACGGCGGGAAGGCGAGCAAACGGGCGATGGCCGCAGGCCGTTGCGTCTTCTACGGCTTCGTCGCGTACTCCGTGCTGTCCTTCGCCGCAGGTGAGAAGTCCAGCGGCGGCGGAAGTTCCGACAAGAGCTCCAAGGACGTCACGGCGAAGGCGCTGGACTGGCCGCACGGGCAGTGGATCGTCGGCGCCGCCGGGTGCGCCGTCGCCGCGGCGGGCCTGTGGATCGCCGTACGGGCGCTCCTGCGCAAGTTCCGCAAGCACTTGAAGATGTCCGCACTCTCCTCGCGCGCCCGCAAGTACGTCGACTTCCTCGGCGTGTTCGGCGGCACCGCCCGCGGCGTGGTGTTCACCGCCGCGGGAGCCTTCGCCGTCACCGCCGCGGTGCGACACGAGCCGGGCCGGGCCAAGGGCATCGACGACACGCTGCGCTCCTTCACCGACACCCCGGCTGGACCGTGGCTGCTCGTACTGATCGCCGTGGGGCTCGTCGCCTTCGGACTCTTCTCGTGGGCCAACGCCAGGTGGCGCAAGGTCTGACGTGACGTGATGTGACGTCACGCTCGGCGTCGGCTTCGTGGGGCACAATGCGGCGATGGACGAACCCAAGTTGGAACTCGCGCTGCAGCGGTACCAGGACGCCACCGCCGCCCTCGACGCGGCCCGCACGGACCTGGAGGCCGAGGCGGCCGCGGTCCTGCGGTCGAGTGAGGCGACGCCCGAGGACTGGGCGCAGGTGTCGCAACTGACCGGCTGGACGAAGGAGGAGTTGCGGCGCCTCGTCGACGCGGCACACAAGGTCGACCTGCCGTAAAGCCTCGAACCGTGGTTTGTGAAAGGCGAACCAGAGCACTCGGTGGCCAGGAGGTAATAACAATGGTTCCCCTGCTTCTGGTACTTCTTCTGGCCCTGCTCCTCTTCGGTGCGGGCTTCGCACTGAAGGCCTTGTGGTGGGTCGCTGTGATCGTGCTCGTCGTGTGGCTGCTCGGCTTCGTGGTCCGCCCCGCGTCGGGCGGCGCCCGCAAGGGACGCTGGTACCGATGGTGAGGCGGCCCTGAGCGGCGCGCCGAACGAGCAGGATGGGCCCGGCCTTTCACGGTCGGGCCCATCCTTTTGTTCTGATGCACGCGAAGGGGCACACAGAAAGGAAAGGCAGAGCACGTGCTGGACCGGATCCGAAGCGGTGGTCAGTGGTGGGCGCGGGCGTTGCGCTCGTCCGGGCACGAACGCGACACCGTACTGTTCGTCGGCAAATGCGCCCTGGCCGCGACACTCGCGTGGTGGGTCGCACACGACCTCATGAAAGCGATGTCGCCTGCGTTCGCACCGTTCTCCGCGGCGCTCACCATGAACACCACGATCCATGCATCGGTGTGGCAGGCGCTGCGCTACGCCGGTGCCGTCACGGTCGGCGTGGCGGTACAGGCCGCGATCGGCTTCACCGTGGGACCCGATCTCATCGCCTTCGTCCTGGTCGCCCTGATCGCTCTGGTCATCGCGCAGTGGCCGGCGCTGGGCGAACAGCGCTCCCAGGTCCCGACGGCCGCGTTCTTCGCCTTCTCCACCTACGCCGCGGCCACCTCCACAGCGGACAAGGCGAGCCAACTCGGGCAGATCATCCTGCTCGTGCTCGTCGGCTGCGGCATCGGCCTGATCGTGCACCTGTGCATCGTGCCTCCGCTGCGCTACCGCAGCGCGGAACACGGCTTGCACGCCCTGGCCGCCGAGATCGAGGCCCTGCTCGACGACGTGGCGGACGGCCTGGGCAGCGGTGACGTGGACGCCGACCGGGCCGAGCACTGGCGCACCACCGGCGGCCGCCTGCAGGACGCGGTCGAGAACGCGCGGAGCGGGCTCAGCATGGCCGAGCACAGCCTGCCCTTCAATCCGCGACGCCTGCTGCCCGCGCACCGGGGCTACCTGTCGTTCGAACGCTACCGGGACACGCTGGACGCACTGGAGCGCGCGGTCTACCAGCTCGGCTCGCTGACCCGCAGTCTCGGCACGTGGCGCGAGAAGGAGAGCACCTACACCTACGCCCCGGTCCTCGAGCGGTACGCGGACTTCGCCCTCCGACTGCGCGACATCGCCCATGTCGTCGCCGAGATCGACAGTGACACCCTCGCGGAGCAGGCCGACGAGATGTGCAAGCTGGCGGTCACGGCGCAGAAGGCGCGGGAGCGGATCACGGAGTCGGCGAAGGAGCACGACCTGCCGCTGGCCGACTCCACCCGCCCCTACGGCGTTCTGGTCGTCGAGGCGACCCGCTTGATGGAGGAGTTCCAGCACACGTGCGACGTCCTCAAGGTCACCGCCGACGCGTGAGGAGGGCCGCGTGCGTGGGGCGGCACGCCCCCAGGCAGGGATTCATCCCGATCAGCACGAGTTCGATCACTCGCCGGTCATGCGCCGGGCAGTCGCGCTGCGTCGAGCGTAACCGTGATGGTCTTGCCGCCTTCTTCGCCCGGCGCGACCTCGACGTGGGTGCTGAGGAGGCGGACGATGGTCCAGCCGAATCCGCCGGCTTGCTCCGGCGCGCGGGGTGCCGTGCGGGGCAGGGCCGTGCTGTGGTCGCTGACGCCGACAGTCAGCACCTTGTCGTCGACGTGGGCATGGAAGTCGCTCACGCCGGCACCGTGCAGCATTGCATTGGTGATCAGTTCGCTGGTCACCAGGCAGGCGTCCTGGCACAGTTGGTGGGCCTGGTGGGCGGGCAGCTTCTCGCACAGGGGCTGGAGCACCGACCTGACCCGACTTCGGGCATCGGGGCAGGTCACGCGCTCCGCCTGTGTCATTGGAGCGCTCATGAGGGAGCCGTCCCTTCTTCGTTGCAGATCGTGGCTCTCACTGAGTGTCCTCTTCGCCTGCCCGATTCCCGGCGGCGAAACCTGTGGCGGCCTTTGCGGCCGAAACCAGGGCGGGATGCGTTGCGTTCAGGCCCGGGAAGTATGGGCCTAGCATGTGCGCATGTTGGCCTACGCTCCGGCGGTTCTGCTCTTTCTGATGTTCTGCTTCGGAGTGGTGCGGGAGCGACGCCGATTCAGCAACGCCGTCCTTCTGGGCCTGGCGGTGATCTTCGCGCCGGCTCCCTGGCTGCTCGAGCTCGTGCGCGAGGACCCGCGGCTGACCCGGACGCTCGCCGTCTGGCTGGTCGCGCTGGCGGTCGTCTGCATCGTCGTCCTGTCGGGATTCCTGATCTCCAACGGCGTGACGATGTGGCGCAAGGAGGGAAGGAGCCCGGCGAACTTGCTGTCCTTGCTGGCCGGGGGCGCGCTCGCGGCGCTGCTGTCCCTGCTGATCGTGGCCCGGGTCCAGCACACCCGCACCCTGCTGATCGTGGCGGGGACTGCCGTGGCCCTGGTGGGATACTGCGCCTTCCTGTTCCTCTGCTTCCTCGTCTACGCGTTCCTTTACGGAAGGCTCCACCTGCGCCGACGGACCGACTACGTGGTGGTTCTCGGATCCGGTCTGGTGAACGGTTCTTCGGTGCCCCCGCTGCTGGCGAGCCGCTTGGAGCGGGCCCGCCGTCTGCACGCCGCACTCTCGAAGAGGGGTGGTCGGCCGATCCTGCTCGCCTCGGGAGGACAGGGCCCGGACGAAGAACTGCCCGAGTCCCACGCGATGGCGGACTACCTCGTGGAGCGGGGATTCCCAGCCGAGTTGATCGAACGTGAGGACCGTTCGACGTCCACGGAGGAGAACCTGCGGTTCAGCAAGGCGATCATGGAAGAGGCCGTGCCGGGATACCGGTGTGTGATGGTGACGAACAACTACCACGTGTTCCGCGCCGCGGTGACCGCGCGCAGGGCCGGGGTGCGGGGGCACGTCGTGGGCGCCCCGACCGCCGCGTACTTCTGGCCCAGTGCGATGCTCCGCGAGTTCGTGGCACTGTTCCTCGCCTACCGGCGCACCAATCTGGGCATCTGTGCGGCCCTCCTCTTGGGCGGTGTGCTCGTCTGGTGGAGCTGAGTCAGGGGTTCGAGCGCGTCGAGGCCACCAGAGAACCGGACGCCACGCGCTGGCGGCCGGGCCTCCGCCTCACGCAGCCCGCGCGAACGTACGCCTTCTCGCCTGGGCAGGTGATCCTGCCCGCCGCCCCGCACCCAGATGGCGCACCGCATCGTTCGCCGGGCATGAAGAAGATCATCAGCGCCGCCGGCCTCGTCCTCGCCCTCACGGGACTCGCCGCACCGGCCCAGGCCGCCAACGGCAGCAACCTCGGCTCCGGAGTCGGCATCGCGGACGACGTGAACGCCGCCGACGCGGCCACCTGCCTCAAGGAGGTCGCCGTCACCCCCGCGCTCGGAGGCGGCCACGTGGGTGAGCACACCGAGCACTGCAAGGACGGCAGCCTGATCACGCACGGCGAGTAGCGGGCGAAGAGCCCCAGTTCACTCGTCCGTTCACCCAGCGGGGTGACCTTCTCGCCGGGCCTTGAGGGAGAGGGCGACCTGTCCGGAGCGCGGGTCGGCGATGATCACCTCAGCGGTGATCCGCCGGCCCACCTCGACGACCTCGCGGGGATGGTCGAACCGGTCCCACGACAGGTCCGGCACCCGGACGAAGCCGGTACACAGACCGTCCGGTTCGCCGTCGACGTGAACGAAGACCCCGAAGGCGTGCACCGCGGTGACGGTCCCCTCCACGAGCTGCCCCCGCTCGAAGGCGAGGAGGAAATCCCGCAGGGCCGGAATCTCACACGCCCTTGCGGAGAGGCGGAGTTGCCCCTCGCTCCACCGCCCGATCTCCTCGGCCTCGATCTCCTGGCCGACCTCGAACAGTTCGTCCGGAGGCCCCGGCCGACGCATCGACGCTTCGTGCCGAGGAATCCGACCGACCTCGGAAGCGCCCGCCCCTCCCTCGGCATCGAGGAGCCGCACCAGGACATCGTCCCCGTCGAACCCGAGGACCTTCACCCTTCGTACGGGTCCCGGCTGGATCCGGTGGGCCAAGGACTGCAGACGTGGGTCGGGATCGGGCTCGGACATGGCGAGGAGCCTACGCGGCTCCGCCAGGCAGTCGGCGCGCCGTATAGACCGTCGCCGTCATCGGGGCGGTGACCGGGCCGATGCCGAGGGCGTCCGTCATGCCCCGGGTGACGGTGTCCCGGACGGCCGCCGCGTCCGGGCGGGAGGCGAGCGCGGCGCTCACCGGTGTGCCGGTCAGGAATCCGGTGGCCACGGAGGCGGCCGATTCCGCGACGCCCTCCAGCGTCACTTCCTCGGCGGCGTCCAGGCCGAGCCCCGCCGCCGCGAGGTCCTCGGCCACCACGGCCGGATCGGTGTAGCCGTGCGGAATGTCGCGGAGGAAGGTCGGGGCGCCCTCGGGGATCGCGGCTTCCAGGGCGTCCTGGAAGGCCGCGCCGAAGCCGTGCGAGGCCACGGACCCCCAACTACTGAACAGGAAGCGCCCTTCCGGGACGAGGACCCTGCGCACCTCCGCGTAGGCGCCGGGCCTGTCGGGGAAGAACATGACCCCGAACTGGCACAGGACAAGGTCGAACGACGCTTCCTCGAACGGCAGCTTCTGCGCGTCCGCCTGCCGCCACTGCGCGCGCGGCTCCTGGGCCGAGCCGCGGGTCACCATCGCGTCGTTGAGGTCGGTCGCCAGGACTTGGACGTCCGGTGCCGCGTCGAACAGGGCGGTGGTAAGGGCCCCGGTACCCGCGGCGAGTTCGAGCACACGCTGCGGGCGCAGCGCCGCCGCACGCGCCGCGAGGTCGGCCGCGAAGGGCCGGAAGAACACCGGCACGAGGTGGTGCTCATAGGCATCCGGCATGGACTGCGTCCACAGCCGGTCCGCATCGTTTCCGCTCACATCTCCGACGTTACTCCGGGCCCGGGGATACGTCTCAGGACGGCGGCGGGGGAGGGGCGGCAGCGCCGTGCGGGCCCCGGGCGGAGGTTCCCGCACGGCGCCGTTTCCCAGGCCTCGCGCCCGGGATCACACGGCCAGGGGGACTGCGTGAATCTCGTCGGCCTTGTGCCCTGCCCGTTCGTGGATGCGCTGGACCGCATCCGCGGTGGGGGCCTTGGACAGGCAGTAGACCGTGCCGGACTCCGGGTCCGCCCATGCCTTCTCGAAGTGGACGCCTTCTTCCTTCTCGATCGCGAGATCGGCCTGGTGCGCCTTCATCAGGTCGTCGGCCGTGAGGCCTTTCATTCCGTGGTGGACGTCCATGAACTGCGACATGACGCCGCACCTCCTCTCTCACTCGGCCCGTCGGTCAGATCTGGCTGCTCACCGGCCGGCTCCGTACACTCCATCCTCCTCCGCGGCCACTCGGGCGGCGACAGGAGCGGGGTGTCCGGATCCCCACTCCGGGAGATGTGCGGAACGTGATGGTTAAAGAGTGGGCCGTCGCTCGGCGGAGACGGCTACCAATGGGACTTCCGATTCGTCTTCCCGCTAGAGAGGCAGCCCCAAGACGCCGACAAACCGCAGCTCAGCGGCGCAATGCCCACTTCCTTAAGTGACCGCAACTCAATGCTGTCTCGTAGTACTTCTCAGCTTCATGAGTAGCGGGGCCACTGAGGTTGAGGGCTGCTGACGCCGCCCGGTGCCCCGAGCTATTGGCTGCTGGGTTTCGTCGGTTCGGCGGCGTGCGGATGCAGTGTGGTTGAGGTGCAGGGCGCCGAGGGGCCCAACAGCCGGACACAACGCGGTCCGGACCGCCGCCGGTGACGGTCGGACCCGAATCGGACCGTATCGGACTGCATCGGACTGCATCGGACTCCGAGGCGGGCCGGGTGGCAGCGGACCGGACCGAGTCCGGACTCTCGACGAACGGGTGGGAGTGGACGGTGAGTTGGAACAGACCCTTCGTCACGGCGGACCTCCGGACGCGGGGCGAACATCCTGACCGGTCCGATGCCGGTCCGGCTCGAGTCGGACCGATTCGACGAGGTCCCCCCCGGTCCGATTGAGGTCAGCAGCTGCACGTGCACGACAGGAGACAGCCCGTACCGGTCTTTCGGGACCGGCGCACCAGCTGGGCCCTCACGAAGACGGTGGCGAGCACGAGCAGTTGGTCACACAGCGACAAGAAAAGGACAAGTCGAGGAAAGCGCGGCAGCGCCGCGCGCCCTTGGCGCGGTGAGGGGCCTATGCCCGACGTAGACCATGTGGCGGCATGGGGTGAGGACCTCACAGCGGCTTGGATGCGCAACGTAGATGCAGAGCTTTTCGGCTCTTAGGCGCCGCTTAGCCGTTCCTTTTCCGAACACCTTGTGTGGTGGTTGCCTGTCGTGAACGAGGTGGGACCTGTCGCTTACGTCTTGGCCCGTGTTGGGGCACGCCGAGTGCCCGTACGTACTCCTGTCAGGGATGTGAGGGGTGCACGTGGCGACGGCCTTCACGCCGCAGGCGACATCAAGCACCTGCTGGGGAGCGCTGGGCCCCTAGTAGGGCTCGTCGTCGGTGTGCTGTCACTATGGATGGCGCGTGGCTGGACTACCGGGTCAACGTCTGTTGACCTTGGGCGAGCCGGGTGCGGGCAATGCCGCCCGCGAGCCGGCGACGGACACGGGCTGGCTCGCGGGAACGCCCTGACGCGCTGCCAGGTGAACCGGGCACGCGCTGACCTGCTCGATGACCTCGCCCTCAGTGACCTCCTGCGAGCGCCGTGAGGCGGCCTTCGGTCGACCTGGTGGATCACCACGCTCCCTGCGTAGCGAAGAACCGCCTCCAGAAGTCGAGCCGCTCGGGCGTGGCGACCGGTATCGGACCGAAGCGGTCGCCGACCTCCATGACCGTGGGCGAAGTTGTCGAGTACTCGGGCCACTTGGGGAGCCCGCGACCGTTGGGGTCGCCCGTGGCCGCGTAGTTGGCCCAATAGGACGACATGACGTCCGCGATCTCGTGGTCCTTGTCGGTCCAGTACGAGGTCGGGTTGGCGAAGACGTAGGCGATCTCGGAGGCGTGGTAGGCGCCGCGGATGTCGTGGTCGGGGCCGGGCGGCCGGTGGGTCCAGAAGTACGTGTGGACGGGCCGGTCCGTGTGGCGGGTCCAGCGCGTGGCCCACAGGTATGTCGAGGAGCGCGCGTTGTCGCGGACCGCGTCGTTGCTCGCACGGGCCGCCTCGTCGTCCGTGGTCGCGGGGTAGAGCCGCAGGAACTCGTCGGCCATGGAGCCGAACTTCTGCCGGGCGGCGCTGGTGAAGTCGTCGAGGGTGACATGGATGGGTGGCGCCCCGGGGCGGCCGGGGTAGCCGGCCTCCCGCCAGTAGTCGAAAGCGGTCTCGGGGACGGCGCCGCTCTCGTCGAGGTTGTTGCCCGCGAGGAACATGACGTCGTTCTGGGTGCCTCGGGCGAGCGTCGTGCGGAAGCCGGACGGGATCACCCAGCCGTCCACGACCGGCCTGAACAGGGGCGGCTTGGCGACGCTCCCGGTGTCGACGGTGGTGTCCGGGAGCGACGCGGCGTCGTTCAGGTCCTGCCAGCGCAGAGCGCGCAACTCCTTGAGATTCGCCGCGCCGTGCGAGGAGGCGTAGGCACTGCCCTGTTTCTCGGCGGTGGCGGAGTTGCGGTAGGAGGTGCCGAGGTAGCGCAGTTCGGGATCGCCCGGGTCGCGGACCTGGCTTTCGGCGATCGAGCGCCGGAAGAGTCCCTTGGCGAGCGGTGACATGGACAGGAACCCGACCGAGCCCGCGCCGGCGGACTGGCCGGCGATGGTGACGTTGTCCGGGTCGCCGCCGAACGCGGCGATGTTGCGCCGCACCCACTTCAGGGCCGCGACCTGATCGAGCACGCCGTAGTTCCCGGAAACGCCGTGCGGCGACTCCGCGCTCAGCTCGGACGTGGAGAGGAAACCCAGAGCGCCGAGACGGTAGTTGAAGGTCACGACGACGATGTCCTTACGGGCCAGGTTCTCGCCGTCGAACAGTGGGTCCGAGCTCGTGCCGCCGGAGAATCCACCTCCGTAGATCCAGACGAAGACGGGGCGCCGACGGCCGCTGCGTGACACCGATGCCCCCGTCCACACATTGAGGTACAGGCAGTCCTCGCTCATCGTCAGGCTGCCGTCGGCGGGCTGGGCCTGCGGGGGAGAGGCGCCGAACGCGTCGGCGTCGCGCACACCCTTCCACGGGGCGGGCGGCGCCGGCGGCTTCCAGCGCAGGTCACCGACCGGCGCGGCAGCGTAGGGGATGCCCTTGAAGGCGGTGATGGATGCGTCGCTTCCCGGGGTGCCGCGCAGCACACCGGACACGGTCCGTACGGTGCGCCCGGCGGCGGCCGAGGCCGGGCCCGCCGTGGCGAGAACCGGTCCGGCGGCTGCGGCGAGGAGCGCGGAGGCGATCAGGGAGCGCCTGCTGGGTGACATATTGCCGATCTCCATGCCCACGTCCTCCTCAGCTCGCGAGATAGCTCGTCGTCTCCGGATCGAACCCCACCACGACCTGGTCGCCCGGCCGACACCCGAGGCCGGCCCGTGCGGACACCGTGATGGGTATGTCGGCGGCGCGGACGACCAGTTCGAGGCGGTCGCCGAGGAATTCGGAGGAGTCGACCGTGGCGAGGAACTCGGCGTCGCTCAGTGTCGGTTGCTGTCCCTCAGGGGTGGTTCGGACCTTCACGTTCTCCGGGCGGACGCACACGTACCCGCCGCTGCTGGAGCGCTGGTCCCCGTCGGCCGACGAGCGGCCGCAGACCACCGGGCCGACGTCCGTCTTCGCGGTCACACCGGTGCCGTCGCGCAGGGGCGAGACATCCTGCACGGGCAGCAGGTTGGCGCTGCCGATGAAGTCGGCGACGAAGGACGAACGGGGGTGGTCGTAGAGCCGTTCCGGGTGGTCGATCTGTTCGATGTGCCCGTGGTTCATCACGATCACGATGTCCGAGAGCGCCAGGGCCTCCGCCTGGTCGTGGGTGACGTAGAGGGCGGTGACCCCGAACTGTTCCTGGAATGAGCGGAGTTCCTGGCGGAGATTGGAGCGCAGTTTCGCGTCGAGGTTCGACAGCGGCTCGTCGAGGAGGAGTACCTCGGGATCGCCGAGCAGGGCACGGGCGAAGGCCAGGCGCTGCTGCTGCCCGCCGCTCAGCTGGGTGGCCCACCGGTCCGCCATGGGGGCCAGACCCACCTGGTCGAGCATGTCCAGGGCGCGACCCCGGATGTCCTGGCCCTTGCGCCGGTTGCGGCCGTGCCGCATCGGGAAGGCCGCGTTGTCGAGGACCGTCATGTGCGGCCAGATGCCGTAGGACTGCGGGACCATCGCGATGGGCCGGTCCTCGGGACGGACATGGATCTTCTCCGGCACGTCGAACATCACCTGCCCGCCCATCTCGATCCGCCCGCCCGTGGCCTGCTCAAGACCCGCGACACAGCGAAGGGTCGTCGTCTTCCCGCACCCACTGGGCCCGAGCAGCGTGACGAACTGCCCCTTGGGGACATCGAAGGAGACACCGTCGACGGCGTACGTGGCCTCGCTGCCGGCCGTCCGGTCGTAGGACTTGCGCAGCTCCGTGATGACGATCGAGTTCACGGGATTCTTGCTCATCGTTTCCACCATTTCTCTCATGCCTCCTGCATGTCGCTGCGCCTGTTGACCAGCCAGACCGCGGCCGTCGAAATCACCACGAGGACCACGGCCAGGGCGCTTGCCGTGGGGTTGTCGACACTGGACGTGAACGTGTCCCACAGGACCACCACCAGCGTGCGGTTGTCCGAACTGGTCAGCAGCAGGGCGATCGGGAGCTCGCCCAGCGCGTGGGCGAAGACCCAAAGCCAGCTCTTCCACAGGGTCGGCCGCAGAAGCGGGAGCAGTACGGTCCTGGTCACGGTGGCCGGGCTCGCGCCGGTGACACGTGCGGCCTCGATGAGGCCGTCGTCGAGTTGCAGGAGCGCCGTCTGCACCATGCGTGAACTGCGAGGGAGGAAGCGGGTCACGAGTGCGACGACGATGATCCATACGGTGCCGTAGATGGGGATCGGGACGAACAGGTACAGGAACAGGACAGCGGCGCCGAGGACGACGCTCGGAATCCCGAAGACCGCGAACTGGGTCTCGAACAGGAGCGTGCTGCCCCGGAACTGCCGTCGTGCCGCCGCCACGGCGATCCATACCGACATCGCGGTGGTCACCGTGGCGGTGACCAGGACGACCTCCCCCGTGTTCAGCAGAATCTTGCCGATGTCCGGGATGTCGAGCAGGTGGCTGTAGTTCGCGAAGGTCATCGACTCGAACCCGGACCAGGTGATGGGTCGGGTGTACGGCGAGAAGCTCGTCCACAGCAGGGCCAGGATGGGCAGCACGATGCCGATGAACATGTAGGCGCAGACGACGATGAAGACCGGGATCCGCCACTTCCCGAGACTCACCCTGGTCTGGCGGTAGCCCTTGCCGACCACGACGCGGAACCGGTTGGTGTCACGGACGCGGCGCCGGTACACGGCGAGCAGGACGAGTGACACCACCAGGATGAGGACGCCATAGGTGCTGGCCTGGCCGTAGTTGGGGATGCCGCCGGGCGGCTGCAGCGAGTACTGGATGAGGCTGCTGAAGACGAAGATCTTGTCCGGCAGTCCGAGGACCGCGGGAATGGCGAATCCTTCGAGCGCCACGACGATGAACAGGATCCCGGCCGCGGACACGGCAGGTGTGACGAGCGGCAGGACGATCAGCCGGAGGCGGCGCCACAGGGAGGCCCCCACCGTCGCGGCGGCCTCCTCCAGTTCCGGATTGAGCCGGGCGAGGGCCGGGGCGATCATCAGGTACATGCTGGGCACCCCGAAGATGCCCATCACCAGAATCATGCCGGGGATGGAATAGATGTCGATGTGCACGCCGAAGATCTTGTGGATGAGGATCGCCAGCGGCCCGTTCGCAGGGTTCGCGACGAGCGCCCACGCGATCGCCATCACCGTGACCGGGACCGCCATCGGTGCCAGCGCCATCGGACTGAGGAACCTGCGCCCGGGCAGGTCGGTCCGCTCGAAGAGGTAGGCGAGGCTGACGCTCAGTACCAGCGCGACAAGGAGCGAACCGACCACGTAGATGACGGTGTTGAGCGTCACCGTCCCCAGCCGGCTGGACTCGAACACGGCCTGGAAGTTGTCGAGCGAGAAGCCGGGCACATCGAAGGGGAGCTCGGTGGGTGACGGCTTCAGGCTGCTGTAGATCAGGATCGCGAGGGGGACCAGGACCAGATAGCCCACCAGGACGGCCATCGCCACGGTCAACAGGGTGCCCGCTGCGGGCGCGACCTTCCGCCGTGTCGCAGAAGGGCTCTTCGCCGGCGTCGTGTTCGGTTCTTCAGCCGCCGCCGGCGGCGGTGTCTCGTCGGTTTTCAGGACCATCGCGGGCCCCCGGACTTCTTCGTATCGCTAGCCGACATCGGTCCCGAATTCCTTCTCTACCTTGGGATAGAACGTGGAGAGCTTGTTGTACTTGGCGAGTGTCTTGGTGCCGTACCACTTCAGGTGCGCCGCGCACATCGCGTGGAGGACGGCGGTGTCTCCGGGGTCCGAGCAGTCGGTGTCCACCGGGATCCGGGAGTTGTAACTCTTCGCGAGCACCTTCTGGGCGGCGTCGGACGACAGGAACGAGGTGAGCAGCGCCGCGGCGGCCGGGTGCTGGGCCCCCTTGGGGACGTAGAGGTACGACTCGCTGGCGCTGGTCGGCGAGATCGGCGCGATGCCGACGGGCGCTCCCTTCGCCTTCGCGGCGAGGGCCAGACTGGCGAGGCTTGTCCCGATACTCACCTGGCCCGACTCGATGGGCGCCTCGGCCTGGGTGACGTTCGGCGAGTAGTGCGGTTTCAGGGCGCCGAACTTCTTGGCCCATGCCAGCGCCTTTGTCTCGCCCATCGCGTCGTCGAGATCCCAGACGGACATGAACGACGCGCGCGACTCCGCGGAGATCTTGCCACCGGACCACCTGGTGTCGAGCAGATCGTCCCAAGTCTTCGGCACGTCAGCGGGTTTGACCTTGTCGGTGTTGTAGGCCCACACCTTGGGTGTGGCCCAGACGTAGACGAAGTTCTTGGCGAAGACGTTCTTGTCGGCGATGCCGTACTTCGACCAGTCGACGTCACCGGCCAGCTTGACCGCCGGTGTCATGGTGAGTCCGCCGGCGTTCGCCACGTCGATCGACACCTTCTTGGCGGCCTGCTCCATCCTGAGCTGGCTCACCTGGTCCGGTGCCTTGATGTTGGTGTACTTGACCTTGATGCCGGGGTGCTTCTTCTTGAACAGGTCGATGGCGGGCTGCATCTGGGCTTCCGGGTTCCAGGAGGCCCAGACGACCTCGCCCTCCTTCTTCGCCTGCTTCTCCAGGGCAGTCATCGACGCGGGGAGTGCGGTCTGCCCGGCTCCTGCTCCGCAGCCGCTCACGACGGCCGTAGTGAGCAGCGCGAGTGCCGCGCAACCGGTGGCACTGCGCCGTGTCACCCTTCTCTTCACGTTATGACTGATCGCCATCCCCTCCTCGGGGGTATGCGCCCCACGTTGCGCAGGGCACCTGGTCTACGTCACGCGCTCTCCGGCAGTGGCGCGTCATGTTCTTCTGCACAGCGGCAGGGATGAACGGGGGAGGCGGGGCACCAAGCGGCGACGATCTCTGGTCGACGCGGGCAGATGCCGGGCCCTGGCGGTGCGGGCGACTGTGAGTGGGCCGTGGCGGCCCCTCGCGGCTCAGACGCTTTGTCAAACAAAATGGACCGTAGCACCGGCCCTGCTCGACGTGAACCCCGTCACGCAAAAATCCCGTGCTCCCGCCGTTTCCGCCTGTTGTTCGCGCGGACGCGTGCCGTAAAGCTGCTGGGCGTAGGGGTGTGACGGCCGTGGTCAGGCCCCTGGTTCCGTGTCGGACGGTCTCTTATTGTTGGACAAAGAGTCCGGGTGTTCGAGGGAGGGGAACGGGATGAGCGAGCGGCCGTCGAGCGGGCCGGAGGGGGTGCCGTCGAGCAGGTTCGAGCAGGCCTACCAGGACCTGCGGAGCCTGCTCGTCTCGGGGCACTTCGAACCGAACGCGCGCCTTACCGAAGCGGAGTTGACGAGCCGTCTCGATGTCTCGCGTGGCACCGTCCGGTCGGTTCTGGTGCGGCTCGCGCAGGAGGGGTATGTCACCAGGGAGCCGAACCGGGGTGTCAGAACACGTGTGTTCACCGTCGAGGAGGCGGCCGCCGTCCTGGAGGCGCGCGAGGTCCTCGAATCGGCGTTGGCCGCCAAGGCCGCCATCTACGCCACCGACTCCGAGCTGCGGGAGCTCGCCGGAATTTGTGAGCAGATGGGCGACGCGGAGCAAGCGCGCGCCGAAGAGGACTACTCGCGGCTCAACAGGCGCTTTCACCGGCAGGTGCGGGCGATGGCCCGCCAGCCCATTCTGTCCGGGTTCGTCGACGTCCTCGTCTACCCCTTGGTCATGCGGCAGTTCCGTGACCGGAATCGAACCCACCCGAGGCCGAACTCGCTGAACGAGCATCGCGCCATCGTGGCGGCGCTCAAGACGCGCAACCCCGACGCGGCCGCGGCGGCGATGCGGCACCACGTCGCCTCCGCGAGGCAGGTGCTGCTGCTGAACGCCACCCGGGCCACCGACGTCTGAAGCCGTCCCGCCGGGTCGGATTGTTTGACGATTCTCATGCTGAAGCCTTGTGTGTGGGGCGAAAGCGCTGTTAGCTTCCCCGCATTGTCAAACAAAAGCGTCCGGTGAGGAGAACGACATGATCAGTCAACGCCGCCGTAACGCAGGGCTTCCCCGGGGTCACCGAGGGGTCGCACGATGACGCGACTCTCGGTGGCGCTGCGCCGCTACCCGCACACAGAACCGCTTCTCGACGGCACCGTGAAGGTCGCCTGCGATCTCGACTTCCCGGAGATCGAGCCCATCCACCGGGCGTTCGCCCCGATGGTCCGTGAGCTCCGCTACGACGTCTCCGAGCTCGCCATCGCCACCCTGCTGCAGGCCGTGGAGGCGGGCGTCCCGGTCGCCGCGCTCCCCGTGGTCCTGCACGGAAACTTCCACCACAAGTCCATCTCCGTCTGGGGCGGTGAGGGCCGGCTCCGGCCGGAGGACCTGCGCGGACGGCGGGTGGGCGTGCGCGCCTACAGCCAGACGACAGGGCTGTGGGTGCGTGGTGTGCTCAGTGACACCTATGGAGTGCGCTCCCAGGACGTGACATGGGTGACCCGGGAAGGTGCCCATGTCGACGGCGTCCCCGAGCCGTCCAACGTCGAGCACACGTCGCGGCCCCTGGTGGACGCCCTGCGGGGCGACGAGCTCTCCGCGGTCGTCATGGGCGCCCGCTCGGCCGACCACGTGGACGGCCTGGTCCCGCTGATCAGCGACTGGAAGGCCCAGCAGGCACGGTTCCTGGAGGATCATGGCTGGGCCCCGATCAACCATCTCGCCGTCGTGCGCAAGGACCTCCTGGAATCCAGGCCGGACCTCGTACGAGAGGTCTACCGGGGGCTCTGCGCCGGCATCGACGCCGCCCGCCCCGTGGAACCCACCGGCTCCACCCGTGAGCTCGTGGTGCAGCACGGTGTCAGTGACACCCTCCTGGCCACCCTCCAGACGGCCATCCGCTACGCCCGCGAGCAAGAAGTCATCAAGGCGGACATGGACGCGGCGGACCTCTTCGCCGACTTCAACCGCTACGTGGGCGGCCCGTGACCGGCTCACGAGACCGGACCCCCCTTCCCACGCCGCTGTACCGACACCGTTCAGAGGAAAGCTGATGCGCTACTTCGACACCCACACCCACGCCATCTCGAGTGACGCGGACACCTACCCGCCGAAGCCGCTCGGCGGCACCCGGTCGGAGTGGTCCCAGACCCGGCCGGTGGATGTCGCCGGTCTGATCCGGAGCCTCGACGACGCCGGCGTCGAGCGAGCCGCCCTCGTCCACGCCTCGACCGTGTACGGATTCGACAACCGGTACGCGGCCGACGCCCTGGCCACGTTCCCGGACCGCCTCGTGGGCGTCTGCGCCGTCGACTTCCTCTCCGACTCGGCCGTGCCGGACCTGCGGCACTGGATCGAGGAGCGCGGCTTCAGCGGCGTCCGTATCCGGGTGTCCGACGGCACCACGAAGGTCCCCACGCCGGGCAGCGGGCTCTCCGACGAGCGGATGGCCGCGGTCTGGGACTACGTGGAGAGCCGTGGTGTGCCGGTGTGCATCCAGATGCACTCGAAGGACACCGGCAAGCTCCTCCAAGTCCTCGAAGCACACCCGGCGTTGACCGTGCTGCTCGACCACGCCGGGCGCCCCGACGCCAGTGGCGGCCCCTCGTACCCGAAGCTCGACGAACTCGGGCAGCTGGCCCGCTTCCCGCGGGTCAACCTCAAGATCACCCCTCCGGCCCTGCGGCGCCTCAACGACACGGAGGGCGCCGATGTCGCCGAGGTGCTGCGACGCCTGGCGGGCATCTTCGGCGCCGACCACCTGATGTGGGGGTCGAACTTCCCGGCGTCCGACGGTTCCTTGAAGGACCTGCGTGACTCGATTGAGGGCCTCCTGTCCTGGATGTCACCGGACGAGCGCGCGGACGTCCTCGGCGGCAATGCCGCCCGTGTCTACAACGCACCCGCGATCAACCGATAGCCACTGCCAAGCCCGCGTGGGCGGACACGACCTGAGGACATCATGTGATGGGACAGGAACGAAGGAGCGGGACGGGTCGCAAGCGGTTCGCCCTGACGGCGGCCACCGCGCTGGTCGGCGCGGCCGCCTTGGCCGGCTGCGGTGCACGGGTCGAGAGCGCCGATCTGCCGAAGTCGATGGACGCGCTGGTCAAGCAGGCGAAGAAGGAGGGGGAGGTCGAGTGGTCGGCCCCCAAGCCGCAGCAGCAGATGCAGCCGGCGATCGACCTGTTCGAGAAGACGTACCCGAGCATCAGGATCAAGTACACCAACACCAAGGCTCCCGACCAGGTGAGCCAGCTCAGGATGGAACAGGCGGCCGGAAAGGTGTCGGTCGATGTGGCCAACGCCGGCGGAATCACCGTGACCCCGTCCGCCGACATGGCCGACGACATCGACTGGTCGACGTACGGCATCGGCGCCAAGAACCTCCTCGACAAGAAGCTCGTCTACATCTGGGCGGTGCCCAAGGTGTGGGCGTACAACACGGAGAAGGTCAAACCCGCGGACGTGCCGAAGACTTGGAACGATCTGCTCGATCCCAAGTGGTCCGGCGGCAAGATCTCCGCGGAGTCGCGCGCGTCGTTCCTGACCCCCTGGGCGCTGGATCCGGCCATGGGCGAGGCGAAGGCGCTGGCGTGGGCGAAGAAGTTCGCCGCGCAGAAGCCCCACTTCACACCGAACACGACGCAGTCGGAGGCGCCGATCGAGTCGGGAGAGGTGAGTGTCGGCACCAGCCTCATCAACCTCGTCCTCCAGGCGAAGAAGACCGGCGCGCCCGTCGAGGTGGCCCCCATCTCGCCGACCAACGCCAACGAGTCGTACCTCTACGTCCCGAAGGGCGCACCGCACCCCGCCGCCGCGGCGCTGCTCACCTCGTTCCTCTCCTCCGACAAGGCCCAGCGGGCCCTCGCCACGACGTACAACTCGCGGATCCCGGCGAGCACCGACTGCTCGGACCCGAGCGGCACACCTGTCCTCGAAGCGATCTGCAAGGCGAAGCTGAAGTGGTATCCGACCGCGACGCTGGCCGAGTACGACAACCTCACGACCTTCTTCCCCAAGGGGGAGGACGCGATGGGTACGAGTGTCGGGTGAGGACGCGGGACCGAGCGCGGCCCCGACCCATGACGAGGGCCGCCCGGGCAGCTTCGCCTCGCTGAAGATCCGCAACTACCGCCGGTTCTCGATCGGGCAGTTCACGTCCGTGGCCGGCAACTGGATGCAGAACATCGCCGTCGGCTGGCTGACCCTGGAACTGACCGACAGCGGAACCGTGCTCGGCATTGTGACCGCCGCCCGGTATCTGCCGATCCTGCTGCTCGGGGCCTGGGGCGGACTCGTGGTCGACCGCCACGACACGCGCAGGCTGCTGCTCCTCACCCAGATCTGCTTCGCCCTCCAGGCCGCGGTCCTCACCGTGCTGTCCTGGATACACCTCGTGACACTGCCGCTGCTCATCGCGGTCATGCTCGGGCTCGGCCTCACGAACGTCTTCGACAATCCCGCACGCCAGAAGCTGATCAGTGAACTCGTCGACGCCGCGCACCTGTCCAACGCCATCGCGATCAACTCCACCCTCGTCAACACGGCCAAACTCGCAGGACCCGGCATCGCCGGATCCGTGATCGCGGCCCTGGGGGTGGCCCCGTGCTTCGCCCTGGACACGGTCTCGTTCCTCGCCGTCATCGTCAGTCTGCTCGGGCTGCGGACGGCGGAGATGTTTCCGGGCGAGCGGGAGGTGCAGGCGAAGGGGCAGATCCGCGCCGGTCTCGGCTACATCCGGCGCACGCCCGAGCTGCTGTACCCGATGGTCATGGTGTACGTGACAGGCGTCCTCACCTGGGAGTTCCCGGTGAGCCTGCCGCTGCTCACGAGATCGGTGTTCGGGGCGGGGCCGGCCGGCTACGGCACGGCGATGGCCGTCATGAGCGTGGGCGGGGTGCTCGGCGGCCTGGTCGCGATGCGCCGACGCCGGCTCGGTACCCGGTCACTCGCGGTGTCCGCGGTGATCTGGGGAGTCCTCATCTGCGGCGCGGCCCTGGCGCCGACGCTGCCCATGGCACTGGTCGTGCTCGCGTTCGTCGGTTCCGCCTCGATCACGTTCAACTCGTCGGCCAAGACCCTGATGCAGGTGTCGGCCGCCCCGCAGATGCGGGGGCGGGTGCTGTCCATCTGGTCGATCGGCTGGCTCGGGGGCACCGTCGTCGGAGGCCCTGCCGTCGGGGCGATCGGCGCGTCGTGGGGCGCCCGCGGCGCACTGCTCGTCGGCGGGCTCGCGGCGGCCGGCGTCGGCCTCGCCGTACTGCTGGCCATGTGGGGCCGTCGCCGGTCACCAGGCCACCCAATGGTTGTCAGACAATGATCGCTCGATCACGCCCGGTGTTTCTGTGAATCCAAGGTTCTCCCTGCGCACTTCTTGTTCCCGCTCGAAGGGGGTGTTACGTTCGCATCACTGGTTGTCCGACAATCTAGAAAGTGGCGCGAGCCGCCGAGATTGCCTCAGCAAGAGCACGTCCACCGCACTGCCACCCATGAACGCCGCCACAGGCGCGAGCGCGGGGCCTCCGGCTCGATTCGTCGCGAGGACGCGTGGAAGGGGCCGAGGAGACAGACATGTCGACCACACAGCGCAACTCCCAGTCGGAGGCACTCCGTCTGGAGAACGTCACCCTGCAGTTCCCCGGCACCCACCGGCCGGCGATCCAGGACGTGACGTTCAACGTCGATCGCGGCAAGGTCGTCGCCGTGATCGGTCCCAGCGGCTGCGGGAAGAGCACCATCCTCAACCTGGCCGCGGGACTGCTCACTCCCACGCAGGGAGAGGTGCACTACGCCGGCGAACCGGTCACCACCGTCAACTCCGACGCGGCGTACGTGACGCAGCAGTCCCACCTGCTGCCCTGGCTGAGCGTGCGGGCCAACATCGGCCTGGCGCTCACGTTCCGCAAGGTCCCCAAGGAGGAGCGCGAGGCGCGCATCGCCGACTGGATCGAGCTCGTCGGCCTGACCGGATTCGAGAACCACTTCCCCCGGGAACTGTCCGGCGGCATGCAGAAGCGCTGCGCGATCGCGCGGGCGCTGATCTACAACCCGTCCATTGTCCTGATGGACGAGCCGTTCGGGCCGCTGGACGCGATTACGCGCCTCAAGCTCCAGCAGGAACTGCTGAACATCTGGCAGGAGCAGAACGGGACGCTCATCTTCGTCACGCACGACCTCAACGAGGCCCTGTACCTGGCCGACGAGGTCATCGTGATGTCAAAGGGCCCGGGCACGATCCGTCGTGTCATCAAGGTCCCCTTCGAGCGGCCCCGCAGCATCGGCTCGCTCGTCGAGACACGTGAGTTCTCGGAGCTCTACAACGACCTCTGGGGCCTCTTCGCCTCCGAGCAGCGGGAAGCCGCCTGACGCGGCAGGGCCCAGCCGCACCAGCCAATACACCGCAGAGCACGACGGCACGTTCCTTTCGGATGCCGTCACGCCTGCCGCCCAGTGAGGTTCACAGCGTTGCTATCGATCACGGAAGAGATCGCCGTACCAAGTCCGCCCAAGCGTGTCTGGGAGGTCATCTCCGACCCCCAGGCCGTCGTGTCGTGCATCGGCGGCGCAGAGCTCGGCCCCTCGCACGACGACGGGTCCTTCGACGGGACGCTCGTCGTCAGGTTCGGCGGCATCCGGGTCAAGTTCGGCGCCCGGGTCTCGCTCGACCTGGACGAGTCCGGGCACGAGGGCAAGCTCACCGCCCGCGGCAAGGACGGACAGGGTGCCACGCGCTTCAGTGCCCAGGCCACCTTCCGGGTCGTCGAGGGGGAGACGCCCGACACCTCGCTGGTCTCGGTCGACGGTGAGATCCAACTCAACGGAAAACTCGCCAAGTTGATCGAGTCGGGTGCCGGGGCGGTGATCTCCCGGATGACCAAGGAGTTCTCCGGCCAGCTCATCGAGAAGTGCGCGCCGCCCGCCGAGCCGGTGGCGGCGGCGCCCTCCGGGGCGCAGGCCGCTACCGCCGCCCGCCCGGCCCGTCCTGCTGGCCTGTTCGCCCGGCTGCGTGCCTGGTGGGCGGGTCGGCGCTCCAGGCGCGGCGCGCAGCAGTCCCCGGCGGCATCCGGTTCCGCCAGCAAGTCCAGTGCAGCACTCGGTCGAGGAGGTCGACGATGACGACGAAGGCAACGTCCAGGCACAACAAGGTGATCGGCGCTCTCAAGGCGGGCGGGCACGTCTTCGCGACCTTCTCCGCGGCCGACCCGACAGCCGCCAGCGAACTCACCACCACCAAGTACGACACGGTGGTGTTCGAGATGGAGCACAAGCCCTGGGACATCAACGCGCTGAGGGACAGCTTCCAGTACCTGCTCAGCCGCCGGCAGATCTTCGGCGCGGACAGCCTCGCCCCCGCCGTCACCCCGATGGTGCGGATCCCCGCCAACGGCGCCGAGAAGGCGCAGTGGCACGCCAAGCAGGCCCTCGACCTCGGCGCGTTCGGCATCATCTGGCCGCACATCTCCACGGTCGAGGAGGCCCGCAACGCCGTCGCCGCCTGCCGTTACCCCCGCCTGCCCGACGCCCCGCTGTACGAGCCGGCCGGCCTGCGCGGCGACGGCCCGCACGCCGCGACCCGCTACTGGGGCATCTCGAACATCGAGTACTACGCCAAGGCTGATGTGTGGCCGCTCGCCCCGGACGGGGAGATCCTCGTCGGACTCATGATCGAGGACCAGCGCGGCATCGAGAACCTGCCGGACATCCTCGACCAGGTGCCGGGCATCGGCCTGATCCTCATCGGCGAGGGCGACATGAGCCAGGAGCTCGGCGTCCCCCGCCAGTACGAGCACCCGCGGGTCCTGGAGTGCAAGCGGCGGATCCTCGACATCTGCGCCGAGCGCGGGGTCGCCGTCGGCCATCCGCATGTGACCGCCGACAACGTCAAGCAGGTGCTCGACGACGGCTACCGGTTCCTGATGTCGGCGCCGGTGCGCACCTACCCCGGCCTGGAGAAGGCCCGTGAACTGACCGGCCGTGACAGCTGACCGGCCGCGACCGACGGCGTCCGTCTCCCCACTTCGGAGCAATTCATGATCATCGACAGTCACGGCCACTTCACCACGGCGCCCCCGGCGCTGGGGGAGTGGCGGCAGAAGCAGATCCAGGCGTTCGAGGAGTCGGGCGCGCGCGTCTCGCCCGACCAACTGCACATCACCGACGACGAGATACGCACCGCCATCGAGAACGGGCAGCTGAAGCTGCAGACGGAGCGCGGCACCGACCTGACGCTGTTCTCGCCGGGCGCGGGCAAGATGGCCCACCACTACGGCGACGAGCGCACCAGCCTCGACTGGTCCCGGGTCAGCAACGACCTCATCTCCCGGGTGTGCGGCCTGTTCCCCGAGCGGTTCGTGGGGGTGTGCCAGCTGCCGCAGTCCCCGGGCGACGCCCTGGCCGCTTCCATCAGCAACTCGGTCACCGAACTGGAGCGCTGCGTTAAGGAGTTGGACTTCGTCGGCTGCCTGCTCAATCCGGATCCCTCCGACGGGTACTACCAGGCGCCGCCGCTGACCGACCGCGTGTACTACCCGCTGTACGAGAAGATGGTCGAGCTCGACGTCCCGGCCATGGTGCACGTCGCCATGTCGCGGAACCCCGCGCTGCAGGGCACATGTGCGCACTACCTTGCCGGTGACACCGCCGCGTTCATGCAGCTGTGCGAGTCGGACCTGTTCAAGGACTTCCCGACGCTGAAGCTGATCCTGCCGCACGGCGGCGGCGCCGTCCCGTACCACTGGGGGCGCTACCGCGGCATGATGCAGGACCGCGGCCGGCCGCCGCTGGAGGAGTCGATCCTGCGCAACGTCTCCTTCGACACCTGCGTGTACCACAAGCGCGGCATGGAGCTGCTGCTCGACATCGTCCCGGCCCAGAACGTGCTGTTCGCCTCGGAGATGATCGGCGCCGTCCGCAGCGTGGACCCCGAGACCGGGCGCCGCTTCGACGACACCAAGTACACCCTCGACTCCATCGACATGACCGACGCCGACCGGCAGGCGGTCTACGGGGGCAACGCGCTGCGCGTCTTCTCCCGGCTCGACGGTGTCCTGAAAGCGCGGGCCACGGCCGCGGCGAACGTGAAGGAGTCCCACAAGTGAAGGTCTACGAGGCCCTGGCCGAGGCATTCGTCAAGGAAGGCACCAGCGACGTCTTCGGCATGATGGGCGACGCCAACATGCACTGGATGGCCGCCCTCGCCGACCGCGGCGTGCGGCTGTACGAGGTGCGGCACGAGGGATCGGGTCTCGGCATGGCCGACGGCTGGGCCCGCGGTGCCGGACAGCCCGGTGTGGTCACCACGACCAGCGGCCCCGGTGTCTCGCAGCTGGCCACCTCGATGATCGTGGCGAGCCGGGCCCGCACCCCGCTGATCGCCTTCTGCGGCGAGACACCCCTCGGCGACGAAGGTGCCACCCAGTACCTCGACCAGCGGCGCTTCGCCGCCGCCATCGAGTGCGAGTTCATCCACGTCACCCGGCCCGAGAATGCCCAGGACGCGGTGCGCAAGGCCTTCTACCTGGCGCGCACCGAGTCCAAGCCGGTCATGATCAGTGCGCCGTTCGACGTGCAGACCGCCGAACTCGACGACTACGACGACGAGTACGTCCCCTCCACCGCCCTGATCGAGAAGCCCCGGCTGCTGCCGGACCCGGCCGGGATCCAGGCCGCCTGCGACCTGATCCAGGACGCCAAGCGCGTGGTGATCATCGCGGGCCGTGGCGCGCGCAAGGCCGACTCGGCCGAGGAGATCCTCGCTCTCCAGGAGCAGACCGGCGCCCTGCTCGCCACCACGCTGCAGGCGAAGAACTGGCTGTGCGACCGCACCGACTTCCACGTGGGCCTGTCGGGCCTCTTCGGCGACAAGCCGTCCATGGAACTGCTCCAGGAGGCCGACTGCGTGATCGCGGTGGGCGCCAGCCTGAACCACTACACGATCGAAAGCGGCTACCTCTACCCCGAGGCCAAGTACATCCAGATCGACACCGCCCCGCACGTGGTGATGGGCAACGGCAAGGTGGCCGACTGCTACCTGCAGGCCGACGCGGTCACCGCGCTCGGCGAGCTGGCCCGCGAACTGCGGGACAGGTCCGTCCGGTTGGACGGCTACCACACCGACGCGGTCAAGCAGCACCTCACCGCCCGCATCCAGCAGCCCGAGTACGTCAGCGAGCCCGGCCGGCTCGACCCGCGCGAGGCGATCTGGATCCTGGACCACGAACTTCCCGGCGAGATGGGCCTGGTCCTCGGCAGCGGTCACCAGACCGACTTCGGCACCATGCTCTTCCAGCGCTCTCGCGACGTCCTGTCCAACTACGGCATGTTCGGCGCCATCGGCCAGGCCCCGCTGATCACCCTCGGCCAGCTCATCGCCCAGGGCAACAAGCCCGGCTTCGTGGTGGAGGGCGACGCGAGCTTCATCATGCACCTGGCCGAGTTCGAGACAGCGGTCCGCTACGACGTCCCGCTCCTGGTCGTGGTGATGAACGACCAGGGCCTCGGCGCTGAGTACCACAAGGCAAAGGCCAAGGGTCTCGACCCGGATCTCGCGACCATCTCCACGCCCGAACTCGGCACGGTGGCGCAGTCGTTGGGCGGCGGCGGAGCCACGGTCCGCACGGCACAGGAACTGCGCGACGCGCTCGCGGAGTACGTGCGCGAGCCCCGGCCCACCGTGATCGATGTCCGGATCACCCGCGAGGTGCTGAGTACCCCCTACCGGCGCATCCAGTACGGCGAGGACGTGTGAGCGGCATGAGCGAGACGCACAAGAAGACACCGCTGAGCGTGGTCCTCGGCAACCACCCGCACACCCGTCCGCTGAAGGACGGCACCGTGCCCGTGGACGGAGCGGAGTGTCTCTACCCGGAGTTCGCCCCGCTGCCGCCGGCCTTCGCCCGGATGGTCCGTGACCTGGCCTACGACATCTGCGAGATGCCGATGGCGACCTACCTCCAGGCCCGCGACGCCGGTGTGCCGGTGACCCTGCTGCCGGTGGTCCTGGTGGGAAGCACCCACCACCGCTCGCTGACCCGGCTGCCCGAGGGCGAGGCGCTGAGCCCCAAGGAGCTCGTCGGCCGACGCGTCGGTGTGCGTTCCTACGGCCAGACCACCGGCCTGTGGGTACGGGGCTGGCTGCGCGAGGAGTACGGCGTCGAGTCCTCGGACGTCACGTGGGTGACCACCGAGGACGTCCACGTCGCCCAGTACCGCAACCCCGCCAACGTGGAGCGGTCGGACAGCGAGCGGGTCGCCGACCTGCTGCGCGCCGGAGATGTCTCGGCGGCGGTGCTCGGTCCGAAGGCGATCGGCGGGCAGGGAGCGGGACTCGTCCCCCTCGTCAAGGACGCCGAGGACGCCGGACAGGCGTGGATCGAGCGGCACGGCACGGTTCCGGCGAACCATCTGCTGGTGGTGCGCGACGACATCCTGCGCGACCGGGAGGACGAAGTGACCGCCGTGTACCGGGCGTTGAAGGACGCGATCGCGTCGACCGCGGGGGAGCGCGACGACTCGCCGGCCGGACGCGCGGTGGCGGCCGGCTGGAGCGACTCGCTCACCGCCTGCCTCGAGATCGCCGGCCAGTACGCCCTGGAACAGGGCCTCATCGGGGAACCGGTGGACGTCGCGGCGATCGAGGAGAAGGCGGCCTTCCTCGCCACATGAGGCGGCGAGCGGCACGGGTGCGCCCTCGGGCGGCGCACCCGCCATGGAACAGCGACAAGGAGGAGCGGCGATGGTGGCGCTGCGTAAGAGGGGCAACGCGCCCACGCGGAAGCCGGAGGTCTGGACGCCGGATCTGCTCGAGAAGGTCGCCTGGCGCGTGAAGGCGGCGAACGAGCCCTTTCGTGGAGTGGGGACGTCGGACGGTATCCGCCCGGACCTGTTCCCGCTGCGCGGCACGGGCGCGAACGTCCGCCCGGTGTACAGGGCGGCGGAGGACTACCTCGCGGGCCTGACGGAGAAGCAGCTCGCCGATGGCCGCTTCCCCGTCGACGACGTGAGCTGGCGGCACTGGAACAACGGCGCCCGCTACTTCCTGCGGCACGGCATCTGCCTGGAGGAGCTCGACGACACCCAGCGGCAGCGGGCCATGGCCGTCATCCGGGAGAGCCTCAGCGCGGACGGCTACGGCCAGATGGTCGACCTGATGCATCTCAACCTGACCATCGGCGAGTTGAGCGACAACGAGGACGGCCTCAACGAGTGGCTGTACTGGTTCTCCGTGTACGGGGAGCCCGAGAACGGCGGCCCCTGGGGCTGGCAGCTCGACGGCCACCACGTGAACGTCAACTGCGTGTTCGTCGGCGACCAGATGGTCCTCACCCCGTCCTTCCTCGGCGCCGAACCGGTGATCGCCGGCTCCGGGAAGTACGCCGGAACCGTCGCCTTCCGCCGCGAGGAAGCGCTCGGCCATGAACTCTTCACCGACCTCGGCTCCCGGCAGCGCGAGCGCGCCGTCATCGCCGACACCCTGCCGACGGACCTCTTCGTCGGAGCCTTCCGGGACAACTTCGAGCTCAACCACCACGGGCTGCCGCTGAGCCAGATGTCCGCCGGCCAGCGCGACACCGCGCTCCAGCTCCTCGGCCTGTACGTCAACCGGGCCGGCGACCACCACGCCAAGGTGCGCATGGAGGAGGTCCTGGCCCACGAGGGAGACACCCACTTCGCCTGGGCCGGGGACCCCGACGGCACCTTCTACTACCGGTTCCACAGCCCGGTGATCCTCGTCGAGTTCGAGCACATGCCCGGCGTCATCTTCGGCAACGACTACCACTCGCGCCGGCACATCCACACCATCGTCCGCACCCCCAATGCCGGCGACTACGGCGCCGACCTGTTGCGCCAGCACCACGAACGGCACCACGGGCCACGGACGACGAAGGCATAAGGAGACAGACATGAAGTTGGTGCTCGGCCGCGACGACCTCGCGGCAGCCGCGCAGGCGGCGATCCGCGAGAGCGGAACCGAACCCGAGCGGCTCGACATCAGCCCGGTGCACAAGGCGTCCCGCGGCTTCGTGAACCAGTCGAAGGCGGACCTGTGCGAAGTCGCCATCGCGACCGTCCTCCAGGCCGTCGACCGGGGCAAGCCGGTACTGCTCCTTCCGGTCACCACCCTGGGACGCCACCAGCACCAGACCCTGGTCACCCTCGGCAAACTGTCGGTCGCCGACGTCGAGGGACACAGCGTCGGCGTCCGCTCCTGGAGCCAGACCACCGGTGTGTGGATGCGCGGCTTCCTCAGCGAGCAGTACGGCGTCGACCTGCGCAAGGCCGACTGGACGACGTACGAGGGCAGCCACGTCGACGGCGCCGACGACCCCTCGTGGGTGCGGCGGGCACCGGAGGACGCCAAGCTGCAGGCGGACTTCCTCGAAGGCCGGCTCGACTTCGGAATCATGGGCAACGGGCTCCCGGACGACGACCGCATCCGCACGGCCATCGACAACGCCCGCGAAACCGCCGAACAGTGGTCCAAGGACCAGGGATTCATCCCGGTCAACCACGTCGTCGGCGTGTCCGAACAGGCCGCCGCGGAGCACTCCGCCGCCATCCTCGCCGCCTACGACGCGATGAAGTCCGCACTCACCGCCGATGCCGAGCCGGGCCCCGTGCCGCTGCACCCCGTGGGCTTCGAGGCACTGCGCGGCGCGTTCACCAAGGCCGCCTCCTATGCCTACGAGCAGGGCGTGATCGAGCGGGCGGTCGACTACGACGAGATCGTCGAACGGTCCTGCGCGGCGCTCAAGGTGACACCGGACCGCCTCGGCGGCTGAAGCCGCACACGTACAGCAGCCACCACCACCAGACGTACAGAAGCAGGAGAAAGCTGCGCATGGACAAGCTCACGATGGTTCTCGGGGAGTACCCGCACGGCCGGCCGCTGCTCGACGGCGACGTCGAGATCGACGGCTACGCGGTCGACCCGGTGGAGGTCAAGCCGGTCATCGGCGCCTACCGGCGAATGATCCGGGACCTGGAGTTCGACGTGTGCGAACTGGCCCCGGTCTCCTACCTGATGGCCCGCCAGGAAGGGATCGCGCTGACCGCGGTGCCCGTGTTCCTCAACCGGCGCTTCCACCACGGCGACGTGCAGTGCGCCGCGAACTCCGGCATCCGTGTGCCGCGCGACCTGGAGGGGCGCCGCATCGGTGTGCGCGCCTACTCGGTCAGCACCGGTGTGTGGGTGCGCGGTGTGCTGCGCGACGAGTACGGCGTGGACATCGACAAGATCACGTGGGTGGTCGACGACGACGACCACATCGAGGGACGGGTCCCCGCCAACGTCGAGCGCGTCACCGACGGCCGCTCGCTGGGCGAACTGCTGCGCGCCGGGGAGATCGACGCCGCGCTCACCGGCAACGCCGGCACCGGCCGGGCCGGTGCGCCGCGGGCCGGCTGGACCGCGGCGGCCGAACCGGAGCCCGGAGCCGACGACAGCCCGTACCCGCTCTTCCCCGAGGCCGGCACGCTCGCCGTGGACCACTACCTGCGCAAGGGTGTCTACCCGCTGCACTCGCTGATCTCTGTGCGCACCGAGCTGGTGGAGCGGGACCCCGAACTGCCGACGAAGCTGTACGCGGCGTTCGCGGAGAGCAAGCGCCGCCACCTCGCGGAGCAGCCCGAGTGGGCGGCCGTGCCCCGCCTCGCCCGCCAGGGACGCGCCATCGCCGCCGACCCCGTCCCCTACGGCATCGGGGCCAACGAGCCCAGCCTGCACGCCATGGTGCGGTTCGCGAAGGACCAGGGACTGCTCGACCAGGACTTCCCCGCCGACCTGCGCTCGCTGTTCGCCGCGGGCGACTACCCGGACGCCTGACACCTGACCGAGCCGGATCCCCACAGCCCACCCCGAAGAACAAGGGAGCACCTTCATGCACATCGTCGACGCGCACTGCCACATCATCTCCGAGGACGAGACCGCCTACCCCCGGGCCCCGCTCGGGGGCAAGCAGTCGACGTGGGCCGCGACCCGGCCGGTCAGCGCCGAGGGCATGGTCAGCCGCATGGACGAGACGGGCATCGACCAAGCCGTTCTGGTCCAGGCCACCACGAACTACGGCTACGACAACTCCTACGTGCTCGACAGCTGTCGGCGCTGGCCCGAGCGCTTCGTCGCCGTCGGCACCGTCGACCCGCTGCGGCCCGACGCCGCGAGCTCCCTCAAGGCCGCGGTCGGCGACGGCGGGCTCTCCGGGGTCCGGCTCTTCACCAGCGGCAGCACGGTGCCCACGCAGGGGGAGTGGTTCGCCGCCCCGGAGACGTACCCCTTCTGGGAGCAGGCCGGGGAACTCGGTGTGCCGGTGTGTCTCCAGATGCGCCTCGGCCCCGCCACCAAGCAGCTGGTGGAGCTCCTCGAGCGGTTCCCGGGTGTGACCGTGCTCCTCGACCACATCGGCTACCCCGACATCGCGGCCTCGCCCGCGCAGGCGGGCGCCGAGGTGGCGGAGCTCGCCGTGCACCCGGGCCTGCACCTCAAGCTGACCCACCGCAACCTCGAACGGCTGCAGGACGCCGGCGAGCGAGCCGGCGACTTCCTCACCCCGGTCGTCGAGGCCTTCGGCGCCGAGCGGATCGCCTGGGGCTCGAACTGCCCGGCGGCCGAGCAGTCCCTGCCCGAGCTGCTCGTCCTCGCCGAGGACGTTCTCGCGGGCCTTTCGGAACAGGACCGGCGGCAGATCTTCGCGGGCACGTCCCGGCGTCTGTACGCGGGCCTGGGCGGATAGGGAGCTGGGCTGACATGCCGTCGGTTACTGTTCCCGCCTCGGCCCTCATCTCCACGGAACGTAAAGGCGGTCAAGGTGAACAGCTCGGACAGCGAGAGCATCGGTGTGGAACCCGGGGCGAAGGCGTCGGGCACGCGCTACAGCCACGCGTACGAGGGGCTGCGCTCCCTGCTTCTTTCGGGCAGCATCCCGCCCGACACGCGGCTGACCGAGGCGGACCTGACCCGGATGTTCGACGTGTCACGGAGCACCATGCGTACGGCCCTCGCACGCCTTACGCAGGAGGGCTACATCACCGGGGAGGTCAACCGCGGGGTGCGGACCAGGAGCTTCTCCGTCGAGGAGGCGGCGGACATCCTGGAGGCGCGGGAGATCCTGGAGGCCGCGCTCGCCGCGAAGGCGGCGGAGCGGGCCACGGAAGAGGAGATCGAGGAACTGCGCCGCATCCTTCAGGACATGGAGGAGGCACAGTCCCGGGGCGACCAGGACACCTACTCGCGGGGCAACCGGCGCTTCCACCAGCAGATGAAGGCCGCCGCACACCAGCAGACCCTGGCCCGCGCCTACGACACGCTGCTGTACCCGCTGGTGATGCGCCAGTACCGCAATCTGGCCGCTCCGCACCCCAGGACCGGCTCGCTGGAGGAACACCAGGCCATCTTCCTGGCCGTCGTCACCCGCAATCCGGATGCCGCGCACGCCGCGATGCGCCACCACGTGGGCTCCGCCCGCAGGGCGCTGCTGCTCGACAAGTCCCCGGAGCCGCCCACCAGCTGACGGGCGGCCGGGGCGGAAAGGACCGCATGCACCGCCCCATCGCGGACACCGAGGCCGGCCCTGTCCAGGGCATCCTCTGCCGGGACCGCACCGTCACCGTCTTTCGAGGCATCCCCTACGCCGCCCCGCCCGTGGGCGAACTGCGCTGGCGGCCGCCCGAGCCACCGCACCGGTGGGAGGGCGTCCGGCCGGCGGACCGGTTCGGCCCCATGTGCCCGCAGGCACCCACTGAGGCGGCGGCGACCGGCGTCGACGTGCCCATGAGCGAGGACTGCCTGAGCCTGAACATCTGGACGGGCGCCGCCTCCCTCGATGAACGCAGACCGGTCCTCGTCTGGATCTACGGGGGCGGCTTCCGCGAGGGCACCGGGGCACATCCCCGCTTCGACGGCGAGAACCTGGCCCGCCAGGGCACCGTCGTCGTCACCTTCAACTACCGCCTCGGCGCCCTCGGATTCCTCGCCGCCCCCGAGCTGAGCGAGGAGTCCGAACACGGCTCCTCCGGCAACTACGGACTGCTCGACTGCGTCGCCGCCCTGCGCTGGGTGCACGACAACATCGAGAGCTTCGGCGGCGACCCCGGCCGTGTCACCATCGCAGGCCAGTCCGCGGGCGCGGGCCTCGTCAACTTCCTGGCCATGTCCCCGCTCGCCGAGGGCCTGTTCCACCGTGCGATCGCGCAGAGCCACGCCCGCTACTCCCGCGATCCCGAACTGCGCTACCTCTCCACCTCGTACCGCCTTTCGGCCGATGCCGAGAGGGCGGGCACCCGGTACATACGCGAGCACGGCGCACGCACCATCCGTGACCTGCGCACGATGGACTGGCACAAGCTGATCGACGGCAACCACCCCGTCGACTCCGGCGTCGACACCGGCGGAGCCGCGGCACCCCCGCTGCTGCGCCCGGTCCTCGACGGGTGGGCGATCCCCGCCGGCTACGACGAGACGTACACCAAGGGCCTGCAGAACGACGTCGACTACCTCACCGGGAACAACCTCGACGAGAGCGGGGCGGTGCCCGGGACACTCGTCGCCGCGCTGCGCACCGGCCGGCGTACGATCCGGCCCGGATCACCTCCGGTCCATGTGACGCTGGAGCAGCACCAGGCCGCCGCGCACCGCAAGTTCGGCCCGCTCGCCGAGGAGTTCCTGCGGCTGTACCCGGCCACCACGGACGACGAGGCGGCGCGTGCGAGCAGTGAGGCGGCGCGCGACAACTCCCGCATCTCCACGTACTTGTGGGGCCAGGACTGGAGCCGACACACCACCGGCAGGCTGCACACCTACTTCTGGACCCACCGCACCGCGTCGGTCCACGGGGCCTTCCACGGCTCGGAGATCGACTACGTCTTCGGCAACCCGAAGGGCGGTACCGCCTCGTGGACCGAGCAGGACCACGAGATCGCCCGCACCCTGCGCACGTACTGGACCAACTTCGCGGCCACCGGCGATCCCAACAGCCCGGGCCTGCCCGAGTGGCCCGCCTTCTCGACGGACGCCGCGGCCGTGATGGAGGTCGGCGCGCACTTCCGCCCGATCCCGGTCTCGGACCCGGAGCACCTCGACTTCTGGACCCGCTTCTTCAGATCCCAACAAGCCTGGTGAACAAAGGAGTTCCCATGAACCACCGGATCCACCGTGTGAAGCACTCCTCCCTCGCGCTGGCCGCCTCCGCGACCTGCGCGGCCGCGCTGCTGACCGCGTGCGGCAACGACGGCTCGTCGTCGGTCGGCTCCGACGGCAAGACGACCGTCTCGGTCGGAGTGAGCGGCAACGTCTTCGACCTGTCGATACGCCTGGCAGAGGAGAAGGGTTACTTCGACAAGCAGAACATCAAGATCAAGTACGTGACACTGACCGCCGCGACCGGCACCTCGGCCCTGCAGTCGGGTTCGGTGCAGTTCCTCAACTCCAGCCCGACGAGCTACCTCGCGGGCCTCGCCAAGGGGCTGCCCGAACTGTCCGTCGCGCACAATGGCGGCGGCAACCCGCTCGGCATCGTCGTCAGCACGGCGTTCGCGAAGAAGCACCAGCTGACCGCGAAGACACCCGCCGCGAAGGTGGCCAAGGCGCTGGCCGACTCCACGGCCGGCGCCAGCTCCGCCAACACCAAGGCCGAGGCGGGCATCTTCCTCAAGGCCCACGGTGTCGATCCGGGCAAGCTGAAATGGGTGTCCCTGCCCAGCCCCGCCGCCGACAAGGCCGCGCTCGCCAAGGGCGAGGTCGACTGGTTCATCACCTCTGAACCCATCCCGCTCCAGGTGCAGCACGAGGGCGACGGCGTCGTGGTCGCCGACCCGACCAAGGTGCCCGAGTGGTCGTACGAGCAGGCCGGCTACGGCCAGGCCGTCGTGGTCAAGAAGAGCTACGCCAAGACCGACGCGAAGACCGTGAAGGGCTTCGCCACCGCCGTCCAACAGGCGACGAACTACCTCGCATCGAATCCCTCGAACGACAAGAGCGTGCTCGCCGCGTCGCGCAAGACCCTGCCGGGCGTGCCGGACGACGTGCTCAGCGGGGCCGTCGAGCAGGTCGAGTGGCCCAAGAGCGCCAAGCAGGACGAGGCCGGATGGAAGAAGACGGTCGCCTTCGTCAAGGACGGCATCGGCGCGGTGCCCGACGCGAAGGTCACCACCGACAACTGGACCAACACCTACCTGCCGTGAATCGGCCGACCCCGAACGGAACGGAGCAGACCATGGCAACCGTCACCCAGAAGGCCATGCCCGAGCCCGACACCGGGAGCCGGGGCCGGCCCGCCAAGCAGCGGCGTACCGGCGGGCAGAAGAACACCACCGTCATCGCGCTCCGCTTGCTGGTGATCGTGGTCGCCCTCGTCCTGTGGCAGGTGATGAGCGGGCCGATCGTCCCCGAGTACGCGGTCAGCAAGCCCACCGAGGTGTACGACGCGCTGGTCGAGATGCTCGGCTCGGCGACCGGCTGGAACGACATCCGGGTCACCGCCGTCGAGGTGCTCGCCGGCTTCGGCCTCGGCGTCGCGGCCGGAACCGTGATGGGTCTGGTCCTCGGCTCGTTCCCGCTGCTCGGCCGCGTCCTCGAACCGCTCGTCGCGGCCCTCAACGGCATCCCGAAGATCGCCCTGGCCCCGCTGTTCCTGCTGTTCTTCGGCATCGGCCCCTGGTCGAAGATCACCATCGCGATGACCGGCGTCGCCTTCGTGGTCTTCTACAACGTCTACCTGGGCCTGCGGCTGCGTGAGCGCGAACTCGTCGAGGTCGTCCAGGTGATGGGCGGACGCCGCCACCATGTCCTGGGCTACGTCACCATCCCCACGCTCGCGGCGCCCTTCTTCGCCGCCCTCAAGACCGGCGGACCGCTCGCCATCCTCGGTGTCATCGGCGGCGAGTTCATCGCCTCCTCCGAGGGCGTCGGCCACGAGCTGTTCACCGCGGCCCAGAACCTCGACGCGGCGAGCGAGTTCGCCGGCCTCATCGTCCTGGTCGCCCTCACCCTCGCCCTCAACGGCGTCCTTAGCGCGCTCGACACCTACGCCCTCAAGCGCCTCGGCCTCGCGGCGCGCCGCCGCCCCCAGCCCAAGGGCTGACCCCGCAACGCCTTCCGAGAAAGGCATCCGCCTGCCATGAACGAGCCGCAGCACATACCGCCGGACGCCGGGGCGCCACCGGCCCGGCGTCCTTCCCGAAGAAGCGTCCTCGCCGCCATGACGGCATCGAGCGCCCTGTCGCTGGCCACCACCGCACCGGCCGCCGCCGCGACGCGTCCCAGCGACCTGCTCTGCGTGGGCACCTGGGGCGACAACCAGGTGCACACCATCCGCTTCGACCCCGCCCGCGGCACCATGACTCCGCTGGGTGTGATGGCGGAGGTCAGCTCGAACTGGATCACCGTCCACCCGACACGGCCCGTCCTCTACGTCGCGGGCGGCGAGCAGGGCGGATACATCCGCACCTTTGCCATCGACGACGCGTCCGGTGCCCTGCGCCGCACCGGCGAACTGCGCACCGAGGCGGTCCCGGGCGGCAGCGGAGGACTGTCGTACGTCGGTCTCGACGACGAGGACACCTTGCTGGTCGCCGACTTCGCGACCGGCACCGCCTCGACCGTCCCCGTCCACCGCGACGGCGGCCTCGGCAAGGTGGCCTCCACTGTGCGGCACACCGGCTCGGGACCCAATCCACGCCAGGCAGGCCCGCACACCCACCATGTCGTCCTCGACCCGAGCCGCCGGTTCGCGCTCGTCGCCGACTTCGGCGCGGACCGCGTGTTCGTGCACCGCTACGACGCCAACACGCGGCGGCTGACAGCCGGTTCGGTACGGGAGTATGCGACGGCTCCGGGATCCGGGCCGCGCCGCATCGCGTTCCATCCGCGCGGCCGCACGGTGTACCTGCTGAACGAACTGACGGCTGACATCGAGGCCCTGGCGTGGGACCCGGACAAGGGTGAACTGACACCCCGCCAACTCCTCACCACGAACGCGCCCGGACACACCGGCGCTACCAGCGCCGCCGAACTCGCCGTCAGCCACGACGGCCGGCACGTCTACGTCTCCAACCGCGGGGACAACGCCCTGGTCGTCCTCGCCGTCGACCGGAGGACCGGGCTGCTCAGTGAGGCGCAGCGGCTGCCCTGTGGGGGAGTGACCCCGTGGAGCCTCACCCTGCACCCCGAGGGGCGGTGGCTGTTCGTCGCGAACAAGGCGAGCGGCACGGTCGACCTCTTCGGCGTGGACCCGGCCTCCGGCCGACTCCGCGCCACCGGCACCTCCGTGGCCGTCCCCGACGCCGACTGCGTCGGCGTCCACCAACCGCGCGTACCCCTTTCCACCCGTGATCGAAAGGACTCCGTACAGCGATGACTCCCGACCTGAAGCGCAGAGCATTCCTCGCGGCCGGAGCGGCTGTCGCCGGAGCCGCGTTCCTGCCCGCCCCCTTCGCCGTGGCGGCGGCAGCCGAGGGCAAGAAGGGCGTGATGCTGATGAACCGCATCGGCCCGTCCGGCGCCACCCTCTACATCAGCGACGCCGACGGCTCCAACGAACGCACGCTGCTGCGGGACGCGTCCTTCGACCACCACGCCGCCCTGTCCGCCGACGGCAAGTCGGTGTTCTTCACCTCGGAACGCACCGGGGACGGACACTCGTGTCTGTACCGCGCGAAGGCCGACGGCACGGGCGTGCAGTGCCTGCTGTCGGACGCGGCGATGAACGACTGGCCGGTCCCGTCGCCCGACGGCAAGAAGTTGGCCTATGTGTCGACGAGCGGCGACCACAAGACGCACATCTGGGTGCTCGACCTCGCCACGAACCGGCGCACCAACCTGACCGGCACGGCCGCGCTCGCCGGTGACCCGGCAAGCCCCGACGGCCACTTCCGCCCCGCCTGGTCGCCCGACGGCAAGTGGCTCGCCTTCTCCAGCGACCGCAACACCACCTGGCGCGGCCACGGCAACGGCACCGGCTGGGAACACACCCAGGAGCTGAGCATCTACGTGATCCGGCCGGACGGCACCGGATTCCGCCAGGTCGCGACCCGCGACGGCTACTGCCTCGGCTCACCGAAGTGGTCGCCCGACGGCTCCCGGATCGTCTTCTACGAGATCACCGTCGAGGGCACCTGGGGCGCCCACCGACCCGAGGCGATCGGCACCGTCGAGTCCCAGATCGTCTCGGTGGACGTCACGACCGGTGCACGCGTGGAGCACACCTCGGGGCCCAACCTGAAGGTCGCGCCCCAGTACGTGTCGGCGACGGAGATCGGCTACCTGGTCAAGGGCGGCGCGGACGAGGGCCTCGCGTACGTCTCGGGCACCCTCCCCTCCGTCAAGCGGGCGCTGCGCTCCCCGGCCTGGTCGCGGGACGGGAAGTCGGTGGTCTACGAGAAGCTGGACTACACGACGCGCCCACTGGACGCCCCGCTGTACAGCTGGGACCCCGACTGGGACTACCGCCACTGCGACGTGTTCCCCGCGCTGTCCAGGGACGGGCGCCTCGCCCTCACCAACAAGCAGCTCGGCAACTCCTCGATCGTCACCATGCGTGCGGACGGCTCGGACGAGAAGGTCGTCTTCGACACCGCCACATCGGGCCTGGACCCCACGCAGGTGCAGCACGGGCTGGCCGGCGCCTTCCGGCCCACCTGGTCGCCCGACGGAAAGTGGATCGCGTTCGGCCTCGGCGGCTGGTTCCAGACCCGCGCCACGAGCACCGCGAAGCTGATGCGGGTGGCCGACGACGGCTCCTCGCACCAGGAGCTCACGGACGGATCGACCAATGCCGGCTTCCCGAGCTACTCCGAGGACGGCAACCGGATCGTCTACCGGGTGTGGGGCGAGGAGATGGGGCTGCGCATCCTCGACCTGAGGACGGGCGCGACGACGGTCCTCACCACCGAGTCCGACAACCTGCCGGACTGGTCCGCGGACGGCAAGCTCATCCTCTTCACGCGGAAGACGAGCGCGACCAACTTCGACGTGTGCACCATCAAGCCCGACGGCAGCGGCCTGAAGGTGCTCACGAGCAGCGGCGCCAACGACGGCCACGCGGTCTGGAACCACGACGGCCGCATCCTCTACAACAGCGGCATGTACGGCTTCCGCGAGGAGGCCGCCCTGTACGACGACACCTTCCAGCCCTACGGCCAGATCTTCAGCATGAACGCGGACGGCAGCGACAAGAAGCTGCTGACGGACAGTCAGTGGGAGGACTCGATGCCGCTCTTCCTCACGCAGGACATCTTGTCCGGGTGACGGACCCACCCACCGGTCAGCACGATCCTTCGGGCCCCGCCTCCGGTTCGCCCGGGGCGGGGCCCGAACTGCTCGTGCATGCGGCCTTGCCCGGGATCGACTGGTGATCGTGGGTCACCGTAGGCCGGGCTGGTCCAGCAGGTACGTCGCGCCACACGATTCGGCGAGAGTGGGGCCGAAGAGGGCGGCGGGGGTGTAGGCGCCGGATTGGCCCTCTCCGGCCAGCAGCCGCCGGGCGACCTCCGCGGACACTGCTCCGGTGTACTCCTGCGCGTCGCCCAGGCGCAGCCAGCCCTCTCGGGTCTCGCCGTCCGCCCAGGTCACGACGGCGTGGCCCCAGGAGTGATCGCGGGGGCGTTCCTTTGCCTTGACGCGTGCCCGGGCGAGGTGGCGTGTCGTGAATGTGCGCAGCCGTTCCCATCGCATGAGGGTGCTCAGGGCGGGCATCACCACCCGGAAGACGGGGGAGGACGGCGCTTCGCTGGTCGCCGAGAGCACGTGGCGGGCCCCGCTTGCTCGGTGAGCCGCGAGCAGTTCGCCCGACGGCATGCCCGCGGTGGTGACCTGGGAGCCGTCCGGCAGGGTGAGGCGCTCCGGGTCGCTGAAGATCGGGGCCGGTGCCAGGTGGCCGTCGGAGATCCGGCGGCCGTGCAGGCTCCCCAAGAGAGTGCCGATCAGGGCCTCACCAGCGGTGCCTTCCTCCATCGCCATCGACGGCACCATGTCCACGCGCACCCGAAGCGGTGCGGGTCGGCCCTCACAGAGCTTCACCACGACGCTCTCGGTGGCGGTCACGCCGAACCCGGCACCGGTGACCAGTGTGTGACCTGCCTGGGTGGCCGCGTCGTGCATCTCGTACGCGGCCGAGAGCGCCGCGACATCGTTCGCCAGGTCGATGTAATGGCTGCCGGCGGCCCGGCAGGCGCCGATGATTTCAGGGGCCGTCGTGGTGAACGGTCCGACCGTGTTGACGACCACGGCGGGGCGTTGCCGGCGGATTTCCGCTGCGGCGGCCGCGAGGGAAGGGGCCGGCAGTGTTTCGCTGCCGGTGGGTTCTGCCGCGGTGCGCAGGCGGTCCGCGTCGCGGCCGACGAGGACGGCCGTCAGACCGAGCCGGGCGAGGTGTGTGGCGATGGTGCGGCCGCTGCGCCCGGTGCCGCCGAGTACCCAGATCTGAGCAGTCATTCGAAGGAGCTCCTGTAGTGGGGGCGAGGATCGGCCGGATGTGAGGGTCAGTCGGTCGTGATGACGAGCTTGCCGCCCTTGGGTGTGCCGTCGCGCTCGAGTTCGGTGAGCGCCTTGATGGCCTCGGTGAGCGGCACCGTGCGGGCGATCGGCACCCGCAGCGTGCCGCGTCCGGCGGCGCGTGCGACCTCCTCGAGGTCCGCCGTGACGGGCCTGGTGATCAGGACGTTGTACGGGCCCGGGAGCGCGCTCTTGGCGATGCTCGCGGGGGTGGGGTGGATGCTGACGATGCGTCCGCCCGGCCTCAGCATCTTCTTGGCTGCGTCGGTCGGGAGCGTGTCGGCGGTGTCGAGGACGAGGTCGAACCGTCCGCTGAGCGTCGTCGGGTCGAAGCCGAATTCGACGATCGGGTCGAGGCCGAGGTCGCGCGCGTCGTGTGTGGCGGTGGCGCGGCAGCTGCCTCCCACTGAGGCGCCGTGCGCCAGAGCGAATTGTGCGCCGGCCCGGCCGACTCCGCCGAGGCAGCCGTTGACGAAGACCGATTGCCCGGGCTGCAGCTTGCCCTTCTGAAGCACGGCCTGGTAGGCGGTGAGGCCGACGGTCGGGATGGCGGCGGCCTCCTCGAAGGAGAGGTGCGCGGGCTTCTTCACCACACCCTTCTCCTCGGCCAGAACCATCTCGGCGAAGGCCCCCGACGCCTTGATCGACGCCCCGCCGAGCACTTCGTCGCCGACGGCGAGCCGGGTGACGCCCTCGCCGACCGCCTCGACGACGCCGGCGAAGTCGTAGCCCAGTGCGCGCGGAAACTTCCGTCCCGTCACCAGCTTCATGGCGCCGCTGCGGATGCCCCAGTCCATCGGATTGGCCGCGGCCGCCCGCACGCGGACCAGGACCTCGCCGGACCCGGGACGGGCCGGCTCGAAGTCCTCCAGGCGCATCACTTCCGGCCCGCCGTACTGGTGGTACTGAATGCGCTTCATCGGGGCCTCCATGAACTGATGTCATTGAATGACATCACTCTACCACGGTGATGTCATCGAGTGACATCACCGTCGATGGAGTGGAGTGTCAGGAGGTGACATCACCTACACTCGCGGCATGGGACGGTGGAAGCCTGGGGCCGGTGACCGGCTGCGCGAGGCAGCGCTGTCGCTCTATCTGGAGCGCGGCTTCGAGCAGACGACGGTGGCGGACATCGCCGAGCGGGCGGGTGTCACGGCGCGCACGTTCTTCCGGTATTTCGCCGACAAGCGCGAGGTCCTCTTCGGTGATTCCTCCGCCCTGGAAGAGAAGTCGCTGGCTGTTCTTGAGGGGGTGCCGGACACGGCGTCGGCGCTGGATGCCGTCGCGGCCGTACTCGGCACCGTGGCCGAGTTGGTGGGTGGCAACCGTGAGTTCGCAGGGAGGCGGCAGGCCGTGATCATGGCCAACGCCGATCTCCGTGAACGCGAGTTGATCAAACTCACCTCTCTGTCGGCCGCCCTGGCCGACAGGTTGCGACAGAGGGGCATCGGCGACATCGAGGCCGGCCTGGCCGCCGAGACCAGCATCGCCGTGTTCCGCGTCGCCTTCTCGCGATGGGTCACCGCCACCGACGATCAAGACCTGCGAGACGTCATTCGCGAAACCCTGGACCGGCTGCGGACCCTCGCCGCCGGCGGCTGAACCCCGTTCCGGCTTGCCCACGCCCGTCAATGCTGAACAGCCAGTACTCGCCCGCTCGCCATCTGTGCCACGCACACGACGGTGCGGAGCTGCGCCGCCCCCTCAGCCCTCCGCGATACGCGCCGCGGCAGCCTTGAGCGCGCTCGACATGGACGGCAGTAGTTCGCGGGACCAGCGGGCCGACGGTATGGACAGGGAGATCGCGGCGGGTGGGTAGTCGGCCGTGCCGGTGGGCAGGGCGACGCCCACCGCCGTGAGGCCGGTCTCGGTGGCCTCCTGGTTGAGGGCGTGGCCCTCGCGGCGGGCGCGTTGGATGGCGCGCCGGTGGACGACGCGCTGGTCCGGGGCGAGGCCGCAGCGTTCCAGGACCGCCTCTACGGCGGCGTCGTCGTACCGGGCGAGCAGGGCGCGGCCGCCGGATGCGGCGTAGGCGGGCAGGATGCGGCCGGTGCGGTCGCCGACGCGGAGCACTTGGTCGGCCTCCTCGGTGGCGAGGAAGCGGACCCCGGTGCCCTCTTCGTCAAGGAGCAGAAGGTTGGCGGTCTCGTGCCAGTGGTCGCGCAGCGCGCGCAGCTGCGGACCGGCGGCCTCGCGCAGCCGGGCCACGGGTGCGCGGGAGGGGGCCTGGCCCAGCTGCGGGCCGGCGTCGTAGCGGCGGTCGGGCAGCTGCACGGCGAAGTCGCGGTGCACGAGTGTGGCGAGCAGCCGGTGTGCGGTCGAGACGGACACCCCGACCCGCTGTGCGGCGTCGGTGACCCGCATCGGACCCTCCTGGCGCAGCACGATCGCAAGCAGCAGGGCGGAGTCCACGGAGCCGACGGCGTAGGCAGGTTTGTTCCGCATAGCAGAAAAGTCTATCCCTCATCGTGGGACGTGCGGAGAATCGTGGCGTCGTCCGCCCCCTCTGCCAAGGAGTTCGCATCGTGCAGTTCCATCTCGACGGATACCGTCCCGGCGACCCTTCGGTGAAGGAGGCGCATCCCGCCGCCCAGGCCCCGGACGCCGGCCTGCCCGAGACCGCCGACGTGCTGATCGTCGGCTGCGGTCCCGCCGGTCTCGTACTGGCGGCGCAGCTGGCGGCCTTCCCCGGGATCAGGACCGTCGTGGTGGACCGCAAGGACGGGCCGCTGCAGGTGGGCCAGGCCGACGGGGTCGCCTGCCGCACCGTGGAGATGTTCGAGGCATTCGGCCTGGCCGAGCAGCTGAAGCAGGAGGCGTACCAGGTCAACGAGGTCACCTTCTGGAAACCCGACCCCACGAACAGCTCCGCGATCGTCCGCACCGGCCGGATCGACGACGTCGAGGAGGGCATCTCCGAGATGCCGCACCTGATCGTGAACCAGGCCCGCATGCTCGACTTCCTGCGCGAGCACATGGCCCGCTCGGCGTCCCGGACGGTCCCGCACTACTCCTTGAACGCCACCGCCGTGGACATCGCCCAGGGCCCGGACGCGGGGGAGTACCCGGTCACCGTCACCCTGGAGAACGGGAGCGGCGGCGCCTCCGTGGTGCGCGCCAAGTACGTGGTCGGCACCGACGGCGCGCGCAGCTCGGTGCGCAAGGCGATCGGCCGGCGGCTGGAGGGCGACGCGCTGAACCAGACCTGGGGCGTCCTGGACGTCCTGGTGGACACCGACTTCCCCGACATCCGGCTGAAGTCCGTGATCCAGTCCGAGGCCGGCTCACTGCTGATCATTCCGCGTGAGGGCGGCTACCTGGTGCGGCTCTACATCGAGCTGGACGCGGAGCGGTACGGGGACCTGCTGCGGGAGAAGGCCGTCACCCCCGAGGTGCTCGCCGGGGCCGCGAACCGGATCCTGTCGCCGTACCGGGTCGAGGTGAAGGACGTCGGCTGGTGGGCGGTGTACGAGGTCGGCCAGCGGCTGTGCGCGAAGTTCGACGACGTGCCGCAGGAGGAGACGGGCGACCGGCTGCCCCGCGTCTTCATCGCGGGCGACGCCTGCCACACCCACAGCGCCAAGGCCGGACAGGGCATGAACGTGTCGATGGCCGACGCCTTCAACCTCGGCTGGAAGCTGGCCGCCGTGCTGACCGGCACGGCGACCCCCGAACTGCTGCACACCTACTCCGAGGAGCGGCAGCGGGTCGCCCAGGACCTCATCGACTTCGACCGCGACTTCGCCTCCAAGATGGCCGCGGGAGGGGGCGACAAGACGGCCGCGCCGGAAGGCGCACGGGAGGAGTTCTCCGACTACTTCCGCGCCCAGGGCCTCTACACCGCCGGTCTGTCCGTCCGCTACGAACCGTCGATGATCATGGGCACCGGTGAGCACCAGCACCTCGCCAAGGGTTTCCCGGTCGGGATGCGATTCCACTCCGCGCCGGTGGTGCGCCTTGCGGACGCCCGGCCCGTGCAGTTGGGGCACGCCGCCCGGGCCGACGGCGCCTGGAGGCTCTACCTCTTCGCCGACCGGGTGGGCCCGCAGGCCGCCGACGGCCCGTTCCGCCGACTCTGCGACCATCTCGCCTCCGCGGCCTCCCCGTTGGCCCGCTTCACCCCCGGGGACGCCGACCCGGATGCGGTCCTCGACGTCCGTGCGATCCTGCAACAGCCGCACCGCACCCTCGAGCCGACCGCGCTGCCTGCGGTGCTGCGCCCCCGCAAGGGCCGCCTCGCCCTGGTGGACCACGAGAAGGCCTTCTGCCCCGACCCGCGGCAGGCGGACATCTTCGACCTGCGCGGAATCGACCGGGACCGGGGCTGCATGGTGCTGGTCCGACCCGACCAGTACGTCGCCCACGTCCTGCCGCTGGACGCCACCGCGGAGCTGTCCGACTTCCTCCAGGGGGTCCTGCGCGAAGCGGGCTGAGGCCGACGCATCGACCGGTTCACCTGGCGCCTTCGCCTCGGCGGGCCCTCTGCCGGGGCTGCCTCGCTGGCTCCCGGCCGGCCGGGGACGGTGTCGGCGGGTACGACACCACGGGGGTGACGGAGGCCAAGGAACTCACCTTCACCACACGGCAGCTGGGGCGCCGGGGGTATGTCGCCGCGGGACCGCACCCTCCGGACGTCATGGGCCCCCGTCGTGACGTGCGCTCCGATAGGTGGACCGGGCCGTCCTCTGCGTCACCCGGTTGTGCATCATGAGGGCATGACGACGGCCCGCGAGATCGACAGCCTGCTGCGCGCACTGGCGCCGCGGGTGCTCGGTACGCTCGTGCACCGGTACGGCGACTTCGACACGTGTGAGGACGCCGTGCAGGAGGCGTTGCTTGCGGCGGCCGGCCAGTGGCCGCAGGAGGGCGTTCCGGACAACCCCTGGGGCTGGCTGCTCACCGTGGCCACGCGCAGGCTGGTCGACCAGTACCGCAGCGAACTGGCGCGCAGGAAGCGCGAGGTGGCCACGGCTGTGCGGGAGCCGGCCGACCACTACCGGATCCCGGGCCCGGACAGCGACCAGGACCGGCCGCCCGAGCGGGACGACACACTGACGCTGCTGTTTCTGTGCTGCCACCCCTCGCTCTCGCCCGTCTCCCAGGCGGCGTTGACGCTGCGTGCGGTGGGCGGGCTGACCACCCCGGAGATTGCCCGCGCGTTCCTCATCTCCGAGACGTCGATGAAGCAGCGGATCACGCGCGCCAAGCAGCGCATCAGGGCCAGCGGCGTCCCGTTCCGGCTGCCGCCCGAGGCGGAGCGGGCGCCGCGGCTGCGCGTGGTCCTGCACATCCTGTACCTGATCTTCAACGAGGGGTACGCCACCCACTCCGGCCCCGAACTGCAGCGCGGCGACCTCACCCGTGAAGCGATCCGGCTCACCCGCGAGGTGCGGCGCATGCAGCCGCGGGAGAACGAGGTCGCCGGCCTTCTGGCACTGATGCTCCTCACCGACGCCCGCCGGGACGCACGGACCGCCCCCGACGGAACCCCGGTGCCGCTCGACGAACAGGACCGCGGCAGCTGGGACCGGGACGCCATCCGGGAAGGCATCGAGCTGATCACCGCCACCCTGCCCATCGGCCCCGCCGGGCCCTACCAGCTCCAGGCCGCGATCGCGGCGGTGCACGCGGAGGCGGCGCGGGCCGAGGACACGGACTGGCCGCAGATCCTCGGCCTGTACGACCTGCTGCTGCGTGTCGTCGACAGTCCGGTGGTGCGCCTCAACCGCGCGGTGGCGGTGGGTATGGTGCACGGGCCGGGGCCCGCGCTCGACCTGCTGCGGAACCTGGAGAGCGACGGCAGCCTCGCGGGGCAGCACCGGTTGGCGGCGGTGCGCGCCCACCTGCTGGAGACGGCCGGGGAGCGCCGGGCCGCGCGGGCCTCCTACGAGCAGGCGGCGGCCCGTACGAACAGCCCGTCGGAGCGCCGGTACCTGGAGGCGCGGGCGGCAACTCTGGAGGCGGCCGACGCCGGGCGCCCGCCTGCGCCCCGTCCGGGGCAGTGCGGGACCACGGCCTGATCCGGAGCCGGTCAGGCCTGCCAGAGCGGGCGCAGTTCGACGATCCCGTGCGCGGCGCCGGGGTGCCGTGCGGCGATCTCGACGGCCTCGTCCAGGTCGGCGCACTCGAGCACGTCGAAGCCGGCCATCTGCTCCTTGGTCTCCGCGAACGGCCCGTCGGACACCAACAGTTCGTCCTGCCGTACCCGCACCGAGACGGCGTCGTCGGCCGGGCGGAGACGGTCGCCCATGACGCGTACGCCCCGGTCCTCCATCTCGCGGACCCAGGCGCCGACCGCCTCCAGATGCGCGGCGTCCTCCTCGGGAGTCATGCGGAGCGATTCGTCGGCGCAGACCATCAGCAGATACTTCATCGTCCCCTCGTTTCCGACCGCCTCCCCGGCGGACAGTGGTCGCCAGGAACTTAACAAGGTTTCCGATCTCAGGATGTCGCCTCCCGGCGATCGGCTCCGACCTCTTGTCAAAGGCCTCGATCGAGGCACGTGAACGAGGAGGAGAACGATGAGCGATCCGCAGGTGGTCACGAGGGACGTCTGGCGCACGGCCCGACGGGAGCTGCTCGCTCGGGAGCAGGAGGCCATGCGGGTGCTGGCGGAGGCCGGCGCTGCCCGCAGGACACTGCCGATGGTGGCGGTCGACAAGGAGTACGTCCTCGAAGGCCCCGACGGCAAGGTCCGGCTGCCCGACCTGTTCGAGGGGCGCGGCCAACTGATCGTTTACCACTTCATGTTCGACCCGGCCTGGGACGCCGGCTGCAGGTTCTGCTCGTACCTGGTCGACAGCATCGGCGACCGCTCGCACCTGCACGCGCGGGACACCACGCTCGCGCTCGTCTCCCGGGCGCCGATCGCGAAGATCGAGGCGTTCCGCTCTCGCATGGGCTGGACCGTGCCCTGGTACTCCGCGTACGGCAGCGACTTCAACTACGACTTCCACGTGACCCAGGACGAGGCGGTCGCCCCCGTCGAGTACGGCTTCCAGGACAAAGAGGCCCTGCTGCGCGGCGGCGAGGAGTGGCGGACCCGGGGCGAGCAGTCCGGGCTCAGCGTCTTCGTCCGGCGCGCGGACGTCGTGCACCACGCCTACTCGGCGTACGGGGACGGCACCGACCTGCTGCTCGGGACCGACAACTACCTCGATCTCACCCCGCAGGGAAGGCCGTCGCCCGGTGCGAAGGGCACGTGGCTGCGGCATCACGACAGGTACGAGCCGTAGGCCCGCGGCGCGAACTCCTGGACAACCACCGCCTCTTCACCTCACCAAGGAAACCAAGCATGTCGAAGCAGAGCAGTCGTGCCGCAACCCGGCCGGAGGGCGCCGCACCCGGAGCCGGGCGGTCGGAGTCGGGCGGCCTCCTGGATCCCGGCGCGGCGGTGCGCGCCCGCTGGGCGATCACCGCGGTGTTCTTCATCAACGGGCTGTTGTTGGCCAGTTACATCGTGCGGATCCCGTCGCTGAAGGCCGACCTGGGGCTCACCTCGTCCCAACTTGGCGTCCTCCTGACGCTTTTCGGGGTGTCGGCCCTGTTCACCATGCAGTTCGTCGGGCGGCTCGTCGCCCGGTTCGGCAGCGTGCGCCTGATCCGGCTCACCCTGGGGCTGCTGCCCCTGGCGCTGGGCGGGGTCGGCCTCGCCCACGACGCTGTACGTCTGGCCCTCGCGCTGATCGTGATGGGCACCGTGCACGGCACCCTCGACGTGGCCATGAACGGCCACGCGGTGGTGGTGGAACGCCTGCGGCAACGCCCGATCATGAACGGCTGCCATGCGGCCTGGAGTGTCAGCGCCGTCCTCGGCTCGCTGATCGGCTCGGCGGTGCTGCGGGCCGGCGTGTCCCCGGCGGGGCATCTGCTGTGGGTCGGCGGGGTGCTGCTGCCGGTCGGACTGGCCGCCTCGGTGTGGCTGCTGCCCGCGGCGGCGGACCGCGCGAGCGGGCCCGCGGCCGGGCCGAAGCGGTCCCGCGTCCGACGGCGCGACGGCTGGAGCGGGCGGATCCTGGTCCTCGGCGCGATGGGCCTGGCGCTGATGATCTGCGAGGCCGCGGTGACCAGTTGGAGCGGGGTGTTCCTGCACGACAGCCGGGGCGCGACGCTCAGCGCGGCGGCCCTCGGGTACACCGCCTTCACCCTGTGCCAAGCGGTCGGTCGGCTGGTCGGTGACCGGCTGACCGAGCGGGTGGGCGGCCGGAGGCTGTTCCGGCTCAACGGCTCGATCACCGTGGTGGGCCTGGTCGTCGTGGTCGTGGGCCCGTCTCAGCTCGTCTCCACGGTGGGCTTCGCGGTGATGGGGATCGGTACGTCAGTGCTGGTCCCGCTGATCTTCAGCGCGGCGGGCCACGCCGGCGGCCAGGGGCCGGGCGCCGCTATGTTCGTCTCCCGGGTCACCACGTTTACCTACGCGGGCGTCCTGGCGGGTCCGGCGCTGGTGGGCTGGCTTGCCCAGGTGTTCGACCTGGCGTGGACCTTCGCCGGGATCATTCCGGTGATGCTCGCCGTGGTCCTCGGCGCCCGGACCATGGCCGCGGCGGGCACCGAGGAGGCCGCCCCGAAGACCTGACGCCACCGATGCCCTGATCATGGCCCGCAGTCCGCCCCTCAGTGGCCGTAGCCGACGGTCAGGGTGTCGAAGACGGGGAATGTCCGGCCGGCAGGTACTCCTGCGCTGATTCGAGGGCCCGGACGGAAACTGATCTGTTGGCCAGGTGATGTGAGGCATTGGTGGTGGCCGTAGCGATGGTGGGGCGTTGCGTGACTTGTGAGTCCTCGACGCCCTTACCGCCGTGACATTCCGATGCTCGCTGGACGGTGAACGAGCCCGTGTTCGTGACATGGGCGCCGACTTCACACCCGGTCACCTGCTCGGCAGCGTCTCCGGTGAGCTGGGCCTGCGGGCCCTCCTGGAAAGCCGTGGCCTCACCCCGTTCGTCACCTCCGGCTAAAGAGGGCGACGGCAGCGTCTTCGACCGCGATCTGCCCGACGCAGACGTCGTGATCTCGCAGCCGTTCTGGCCCGCCGACCTCATCGCAGCCGCCAAGAACGCTCGTATGTCGCCGCGGGACTGCCGCCTCGTCACCGAGGTTGTTCCCCGCCGGCGGGCCCAGTAGCAGCAACGGCTGCGCAGACACTCGGCTGGAAGATGCACTCACGTTGGCGGAGTGCATCCGTCGGCCCTGATGCACTCCTTACGGGCTCTGCGGTTCGGCTGCCCGTCGTCCGCCTGACGCGGTCGCCTCTTCGCGTGCTTCGGCCAGGATGAGGCGGGCGCGGCGGGTGCGGGGGCCGAACAGGGCCAGGGCGATGGCGCCCACCAGCCAGGTGCCGGCGATGAAGTAGAAGACGCTGCGGTAGCCGTGGTTGGTGTACAGCGCCGCGACGATCAGCGGGCCCGCCGCGTTCGACAGGCGGCCGAGACCGTACGAGACGCTCGTGCCCAGGGAGCGGCCGCGGGTGTCGAAGAGCTCGGGGGAGTAGGCGTACGCCAGCGCGGTGTAGCCACGCTCGAAGAAGTTCACCAGGAAGCCGAACACGACGATGAAGACCGGACTGAACGTGAGCCCGTACAGCAGGCCGCACACCGCGATGACCGTGCCGAACACCGTCAGCGACCACTTGCGCTCGAAACGGTCCGTGACCAGCGACGCCAGGTACGAGCCGAGCGGTGCGCCGACCGTGGTGAGTGCCACGTAGAAGACGGACTTCTCGACGCTGAGGCCCTCCTTGGCCAGCAGGGTCGGTGCCCAGCTCGAATAGCCGAAGAAGCCGATGGTCTGGGTCACCCACAGGACGGTCAGGAGGAGGGTCGGAAGCAGGTACTTCTTCTGGAGGAGCAGCTTCAACGGGGCCTTCTGGGCCGGGACTTCCTCCGCCGGTGGTGCCGGTTCCGGAAGCGGGCCCTTCTCCGCGGCGACCTGGTCCTCGATCTCGCGCAGCACGTGGTCCGCCGCCGCGTGCTCGCCCCGGCTCTCCAGCCAGCGCGGCGACTCCTTGAGGTGCCGGGTGAACAGGACCAGCAGGATGCCGAGCGAGCCCCACAGGTAGACCAGGCGCCACGACCAGTCGCTGAGCGGGACGACGAGGCTGGCGATGAGGTTGGTGACCGGGGTGCCGCAGATGCCGATGACGATGGCGTACGCCTGGTACTTGCCGCGCACCGCCGCCGGATACATCTCGTTGACGTAGACGACGGCGACCACCGTCATAGCCGACAGGCCCGCCGATGTCAGGACGCGGAACACACCGAGGGACACCAGGTCCCAGGCGAACACCGAGGTGAACGAGAAGAACGCGAAGAACAGCGTTGTCTGCACCAGGGCCCGTTTGCGTCCCCACCGGTCCGCGACGGCGCCACCGACGATCGAGCCGATGAACATGCCGACGAAGGAGAGGGAGGTGACGTAGGCGACTTGATTGACCGTCACCCCCCATACGTCGACGAGTTTCGGTGCTGTGGTGGCGAAGCTGTTGATGTCGGCGAACTCGAAGAAGTAGGCGAACGACACGGCGAGCAGGGTGAGTTTGTGGAACCGGGATATCGGCAGCCTGTCGATCCGGTTGAGTGCGTTGGAGGGGGACATGTGACGCCTTCGTCAGGTGAGTCGGGGAGGGGGAGGCCGAGCCGAGCGGGCCGGGGGCTCAGAGGGTTTCGTCGGGCCAGTACAGGCGCATCGGGTTGTCGACGAGGAGCCTGTGCTGCTCGTCGGCGGTCGTCGCCACCTGCGGCACGTAGTCGACCAGGAGGCCGTCGTCGGGCATGTGGTCGGTGAGGTTGGGGTGCGGCCAGTCCGTGCCCCACAGCGCGCGGTCGCCGAACTCCTCGATCACGCGGCGGCCGAAGGGGACGACGTCCGTGTACGCGCGCCGCTGTCCGTCGAGCGCGGCGGGGCCGGTGACGGTGAGGCGCTCGGGGCATGTCACCTTCACCCACACGTCGTTGCGGTCGACGAAGCGCAGAAAGCGGCTGAATTCCGGGCCGTTCACGGGCTCGCGCACGTCCGGGCGCCCCATGTGGTCGATGACCAGGGGAGTGGGCAGCGAGCCGAAGAAGTCCTCCAGGTCGGGCAGGTCGGCGCTCTCGAAGTACAGGACGATGTGCCAGCCCAGCGGGGCGATCTTCCGCGCGATCGTACGGAGCGCGTCCTTGGGCGAGGTGTCCACCAGGCGTCGTACGAAGTTGAAGCGGACTCCGCGCACCCCCGCCGCGTCGAGCTCGCGCAGCTCGGCCTCGGTGATGTCCGGGCGGACGGTGGCGATGCCCCGCGCCCTGCCGCCCGCGGAGCGGACGGCGTCGACCATGGCGGAGTTGTCCGCTCCGTGACAGGTGGCCTGCACGATCACATTGCGGGCGAGGCCCAAGTGGTCGCGGAGGGCGAACAGTTGGTCCTTGCCGCCATCGCACGGTGTGTACTTGCGTTCCGGCGCGAAAGGGAAGTCGGCCTGCGGGCCGAAGACGTGACAGTGGGTGTCGACGGCTCCGGCCGGCAGCCGGAACGTCGGCGCGGACGGTCCTTCGTACCAGTCGAGCCATCCGGGGGTCTTGGGGGCAAGGGTGTGCACTGCTCTGCTCTCCGTACGGGGTGGTGTGTCGGGCGCGGTGGTGTGTGTGGCTCAGCGGCCCTGGCGCTTCAGCAGTGCGTCCAGGCGGGGGTACACGGCGCGGGTGTTGTACTCCTGGATCGCCGCGAGGTCGTCCGTGGGCAGTCCGGCCGCCTCGGTGTACCGGCGTGTGTCGTCGAAGTGGTGGCCGGTGCACGGGTCGATGTCGCGGACGGCGCCGATCATCTCGGAGGCGAAGAGGATGTTCCGCGACGGAATGACGTCGTACAGGAGGTCGGATCCCGGTTGGTGGTAGACGCAGGTGTCGAAGAAGACGTTGCCGAGGACGTGGTCCTCCAGGGGCGGCTTGCCGAGAGCCATCGCCAGGCCGCGGAAGCGCCCCCAGTGGTACGGGACGGCGCCGCCACCGTGCGGGATGACCAGCCGCAGCGTCGGGAAGTCGGTGAACAGGTCGCCCTGGACGAGCTGCATGAACGCCGTGGTGTCGGCGTTGAGGTAGTGCGCGCCGGTGGTGTGGAAGGCCGGGTTGACGCTCGTACTGACATGGACCATCGCCGGGATGTCGTACTCCACCATCTTCTCGTAGACGGGGTACCAGGAGCGGTCGGTGAGCGGCGGCGCGGTCCAGTGCCCGCCCGAGGGGTCGGGGTTGAGGTTGAGTGCGACCGCCCCCAACTCCTCGACGCATCGCGTGAGTTCGGGGATGCAGGTGGCCGGGTCGACGCCGGGGGACTGCGGGAGCATCGCGGCGGGGGCGAAACGCTCGGGGTAGAGCTGTGCGACGCGGTGGCACAGGTCGTTGCAGATCGACGCCCAGGCCGCCGAGGTGGCGAAGTCACCGATGTGGTGTGCCATGAAAGAGGCGCGCGGCGAGAAGACGGTCAGGTCGATGCCACGTTCGTCCATCAGGCGCAGCTGGTTCGGTTCGATGCTCTCGCGCAGCTCGTCGTCGCTGATCTGCAGCTCGCTTCGCGCGGGGGAGGGTGTGTCGCCGGTGAGCGAGGCGATCTGCCGCTTGCGCCAGGATTCGAGCGCCGACGGTGCGGTCGTGTAGTGGCCGTGGCAGTCGATGATCATGTGCTGTGTCCTTAGGGGCCGGCTCTGTCGTCTTCGACGGCAGCACCCTCACCCCGGACCGTGCGGACCCGCGACGGCCCCGCACACGGACCTAACCGTCCCTTAACATTCCGGGCCCTCCGAGGAGCCCGTCGACCGGTTCCCGCTCACCGGCCACGGAGTGTGCTCAGGGGCGTGGTCTACATTCGGGCGTGAGCGGTTTCCGCGTAGACACCGCTGATGGGAGGCGGGAGACAGTGCAGATACTGCTTGCGGAGGACGACGACGGGGTGGCCGCGGCGCTCCTCGAGGTCCTCTACGACCACGGCCATGTCGCCCGGCGGGTCAAGCACGGCAGGGACGTCCTGACCTACCACCGCAGCTCCGACCTGCTGCTCCTCGATCTGGGCCTGCCCGACATGGACGGCCTCGACGTACTGCGGTCCCTGCGTGCGGTGAGTGACATGCCGGTGGTGGTGCTGACCGCGCGTGGCGACGAGCGTTCGGTGGTGCGCGGGCTGCGGCTCGGCGCCGACGACTACCTGGTGAAGCCCGTTCGGCTCGCGGAACTGCTCGCCCGCATCGACACCGTCACCCGGCGCAGTGCCGCGAAGAGCGCCCCGGCGGCGAGCAGAGTCCTGGCCGGTGACGTCGAGGTCGACCTCGACGCACGGCGGGTCCAGGCAGGCGGGGCGGACGTCGAGCTGACCACCAAGGAGTTCGACATCCTCGCCGTGCTCGCCACGCATGCCGGAACGGCCGTGAGCCGCGAGCAGGTCCTGGACGAGGTGTGGGGCGACGCCCACCACGGTGTGTCCCGCTCGCTCGACGTGCACCTCACCCAGCTGCGGGCCAAGCTGTCTCGTCCCGAGCTGCTCACGACGATCCGCGGCTTCGGCTACCGCTTCGGTGACGACGCCGCGTCCGGCCGCACGGACTGAGGATCGGTCACGTGCGCAACCGGGTCCAGGCGGCACTCCTCGCGTTCGTGGTGCTCGCTGTGGCCGCGTTCGCCGTACCGCTGCTGGTGTCCACCGCATCCGACCGCACACAGCAGCTGGTGCTCGCCCGCAGTTCCGACCTCGACCGCTTCGCCTCGCTGATGGACCAGGCGGCGACCACCGGGGACACCGCCGCGGTGGTCGCCGAGGCGCGGCGCTACACCCGGCTGTACGGGGAGGCGCTCGTCGTCACCGACGCGCGCCACAAGCCGGTGGTGCAAACCGGTGGGATGCGGGCCGCCGATCCGGCCGTGTCACGTCTCATCGACGCGGCCCTGCGCAATCAGACCGCGCACCCCACGGGCTCGCTGACGCCCTGGTCGGGAGGGCACAGGATGTTCGCCGAGCCCGCGGGCACCGGCACCCAGGTGTCCGGCGCCATCGTCCTGCGGGCCTCCGTACGGGCGGCGGCCGGTGACATCGCCTGGCGCTGGGCAGTTGTCCTCGCCGCGGCGGCCGCGGTCGCGCTTGCCTGCACGGCCCTCGCTCGCGCGGTGACCCGCTGGGTGGTCAGACCGCTGCGCCGCCTCGATCGCGCCGTCGGTCAGCTCGCCGCAGGACTGCCCCCGGAACACACCCACGCCTCCGGGCCGCCCGAACTGCGCCAACTGGCCACCGGATTCAACCGGATGGCCAGCACCGTGACCTCCGCCCTGGAACAACAGCGCCGGCTCGTCGCCGACACCTCCCACCAGATGCGCAACCCCATGGCCGCTCTCAGGCTTCGTGTCGACGCGCTGCACGCCCACCTGCCCGCCGTGGCGGACCGCACGTACACCGGAGTCACCACCGAACTCGACCGGTTGGAGACACTCCTCGACGACATGCTGGTGCTCGCCACGGCGGAACACCGGGCCGGTGAGCTGACGGTGACCGATGGACCGTACGCACCCTGCGACGCGGCGGCCGTCGCGGCCGAGCAGCACCGCCTGTGGGAACCGGTCGCCCGCCGCTCCGGAGCACACCTCACCACGCATCCCGCGGTCCCCGTCCTCGTCGCTTGCACGGAACACGAGCTCGCCCAGATCACCGACATCCTCCTCGACAACGCCATCAAGTACGCGGGCCAGGACGCCGCGATCACGCTGGGCTGCACCGTGGAGGGCCCGAACGCAGTCCTCACGGTGACGGACGACGGCCCCGGCCTGGACGCCGAGGAACTCACCCGCGCCACGGAACGGTTCTGGCGTTCGGGCAAGCAGTCCGGCACGACGGGCACGGGTCTCGGCCTCGCCATCGCGGAACAGCTCCTCGCGGGGCGCGGCGGACACCTGGAACTCGGCCCGGCGCGGCCTCGCGGGCTGCGCGCGCGAGCGGTCGTGCCACGGGCCGCCGAGGAGGCTCCCCGATGAACCGCCGTACGGTCGTGCGCGCCGCGCTCGGCACCGCGGGCGGCGTCGCCCTCGGCGGCGCTCTCACCGGAGACATCTCCGGGATCGGCCGCGGTCCCAGCGGAGTGCTGCGCCTGGCGACCGGAGAACCGACCGCCTTCTACGAGGCTTTCGGGCACCTCCTGGCCGATGAACTCACGGCGGCACACCCCGGCCTGCAATGCCACGTCCGCACCACTTCGGGCAGCGTCGACAACATCAAGCGGCTGCGGGACGGCCGGGCCGATCTCGCCCTCGTCCTCACCGCCACCGCACAGGACGCCGCGGGCACCGACGTGTTCGCACGACCTGTGCCGCTGCGGGCGATCGGCCGGGTCTACGAGACCTACCTCCAGTTCGCGGTGCGCGCCGACACGGGTGTGCGGACCGTGGCCGACCTGAGCGGACACGTCGTCTCACTGGGGGCCCCGGGCTCCGGGGCGGCCGTCTTCGGGGAACGGCTGCTGCGCGCGGCGGGCCTGTCGGCCGGAACCGACGTGCGCGTACGCCATCTGCCGTTGAACGACGCGGCGGACGCCATGGCGGCCGGGTCCGTGGACGGGCTGCTCGTGGCGGGCGGCGTGCCCCTGCCCGCGCTCAAGGACCTCGACCAGCGGCCGGGCCTGCGCTTCCTGCCGCTGGCCGAGCTGTTGCCCCGGATGGGCGGCCGCGACGCACGGGCAGCTTCGGGTCTTGAACAGGTGGCGCTGCCCCAGGATGCGTACCGGGCGGCAGGCGGGGTGGCCACCATAGGTGTTTCGAACCTCTTGGTGTGCCGCCCCGACCTCGACCGGGACGTGGCCGGAGCGCTCACTCGCCTGCTGGTCCGGCGTGCCACGTCCCTCGTCCCGGACAACGCTGTGGGCACCCAGTTCCTCGACGTCCGCAGCCTGATCGGCACCGGAGGCGTCGCCCTGCACCCAGGGGCGCTCGCGGCGTACCGGGCGCTGCACGGCTGATCGACACAACTGCGAGCTGCCGCGATCGCCTCGGTGAGGAGCGAATCGTTGCCGTGAGCAGTCGTTGCCGTGACCGCCTTGGCGCCCGAAGCTGTCCACGGCCATCGGGCTCCCCTCCATCCGCCCCGCCCGCAGCAACGCGACCAATCCCAACATCGGTCGCGGGAAGGTGATCCGCCTGGCACCGCTCGCTGGTTCAGCAAGCTACGCAGAGGCCACAAGGAGGGCCTGCAACATTGCCGACCAGATATTCGTCATTGGGGTGCCGCGCCGCTTTGCCCCCTGGACGCGCCGGGGACCACCGTGGTGCGGTATGCGCCAGCCTGTTGTCAGGCGGGAGCGTGGTCGATCCAGGCTGACATCTCGACGGTTTCCAGGGGCCAGTGGCGGTCGGTGGTGATCCCGGGGCGACGCGCCTCCAGCTTCTCGATGAACTGGCTGTGCCAAAGCATCTGTTGCCGGTGCAGGGCGGGTCGTGACAGGCGTCCGATGGCGGGGTGGCAGGCCGCGATGACCTGTGCGAGGACGAGGGAGGTCTCCGCGTCGCTGGCGGGGTTGCTGGGGTCGTCATGGTGGACGCCGTACCACTCGGCGACGTTCTGGAGGCGGCGCACGCCGGAGCGGCAAGGCTCGGCGTGCCGGTCCAGCACGAGGGGGTCGCAGATCGGGGACAGGCCGCTGGGTAGTCGGGCGGACAACGGTGCGAGTCCGGGCCGGGTCAACTCCGTTTCCAGGATGGTGAGTACGAACGGGGCGTACCAGACGACCAAGGGCTCTTTGGCGGCCAGGTACTCGGTCACCATCGTTGCCAACTCGCCCAGCACCTCGGCGGCAGCGACCCCTTCGGCGCGTGCCTGCTCCACGGTGATGTGGTGGCTCTTGGACGGTGCGACGGACAGCGGACCGGTGCCCGGGTCGACAAGCCAGCACTTTCGCGTCCCGTCCGTGGTGCACACCGCCGCGCCCAGGATGCGGTCGAGGCTGTAGCGGTTGCCCGTGGTCGCGATGTCCAGAGCCATGAGGTGGCGCCGCTGCCAGCCCGAGTGACGGCGACGGGGCGGCGGCGCGGGCTCCCGGACATGTTCACGGTGGTACACGTCCCAACCGCCGAACACAGTGTTCGCCACCACCCCCGAGCCTGCCGCGACTGTCTTCCCGCACGTCTCGCACTGCCCGTCTCGCTGGTTGGGACGCAGCGCGGAGGGGTCCGAGGTGGTGCCGTCCGGGTCGGGTGTCGGGGCGTGCGCCGGATGGTAGATCACCCACCGGCCCCACGCGCTGCGCAGCAGTGTTCCGGCCTCGGCTTCGACTTGCTCGCCGCACCGAGCGCACTGACTTGCGTACCGGTTCGTCCGTGCAGGATCAGTCACTGTGCACCTCCCGGGAATGGCATGCAACCACCAACGACTTGAATCGTCCATCCGCCGGGCGCATGGGGGCGGCCTGGGCTGGATGCCAGTAAGAAGGTTTGAGGAGTACCTGGCCAGGGGGCACTCCGACCTGCACCCTCAACGGGCAGCCCGCCGTCGTCGACGATGGCAGGCTCGAAGGCACGACCAACGACGAGACCATTCGAGCGACGCCCTGCGCTCAGGGCAGCACGCGATAGGTCACGTGTGTGACCGAGTCCGCTGCTCGCGACTCCACCTGTTCGAGATTCAGTGACGGCACGCCGTCGAACAGCCGCGTACCGGCGCCGAGCGTGAACGGCACAATGTGCAGCCGCAGCTCGTCGATCAAGCCTGCGGCGAGGTACTGGTTGATGGTGGTCGCACCCCCGTGGATCGACACGTTGCGGCCCCCGGCAGCCTCGCGAGCCTGCCGCAGGGCGGATTCAATGCCGTCGGTGACGAAGTGGAAAGTGGTGCCGCCGTCCATCGGTTGCGGGTCACGCGGGTGGTGGGTGAGCACGAACACCGGTGCGTGGTATGGCGGATTGTCGCCCCACCAGCCCTTCCACTGTCGATCCCATGCACCGCGTACGGGGCCGAACATGTTGCGCCCCATGATGAAGGCGCCGACCACCGTCAGTCGGTCGAGCTCAGCCTGCCGCTGCTCCGGGGTTTCGAACATCCAGGCGTGCAGCCTGTCGCCCCAGCCATCACCGGCGTCGTCGCCGAACGGGCGCTCCTCGGTCTGGTTGAGTCCGGCCGAGTACCCGTCGACGGAGATCGAGAGGTCGCAGGTCACCTTGCCAAAATGTTGGGTCATAGTGCCGTCCCCTTCGTGGCAGCCTTCCGTGCTTTTGCATAGCAGTCCGATCGGTTCTCACTGGGGTGGAACGTTCCGGGCCAGCTAACTCATCGTGCGGCCATACTGCCGTCCCGGAGCTACTCAACTTGCCCGCGCCCTTTGGCCCTGTACTCAACCTTCGACGACACGAACTCGCGTCCGCCGAGGTTCGACCGCGAGCTGACACTGAAGCTCTGACGGCGCCGCTTCCAGCCGCGCGTGCGGATGTCGACGCCGTGGCCGGCTTGACCGGCTCGGCCTCGGATCCATCTTTGCGGCTGTTTCCTCGCCGCCGCTTGTGCGGGGGCCGCGCACGACTGGAAGAGGTACTCCTGCCAGAGTGCGCGGCCCTCATTCGATGCGAGCCATGCCGTCGCAGTCGGCACCCGTATATCTCCATGCCCCGGCTACCGTCACGGGTGGACACAGGGGCGACCACCTGTGACAGCACGGAACGTGGGTGGGCTCGGATCTGTTACAGCTCGCGGAGTTCGGCTCGGATCAGGGCGCGGGCCTCGTCGCCGTAAACGGCACTTCGCGTCAGAATCCCGAACGCGCGGCGGTAGATGGCGACTTGCGTGTCTTCTGTGATGGTCGGAGTGTCCCCGTAGTTCTCGATCTCAACGCGCGTGCCGTCGAAGAGGCCGAACGAGTTCCCGGGATAGATCTCAAGCTGCGCACGGTCGGGGATGATGCCCAAAGCAAGTCCGTGCAGATCGATCGACTCCAGTAGGCGCTCCAGTTGTCCATGCATCACCTGCGTGCCGCCTACGTTGCGGCGCAGGGCGGACTCGCCGAGCAGGACGTGGTGGGTGCGCCCGCCTTGGCCGATCAGGTTCGCACGAGCTGTTCGGGCGGTGACTCCGGCTTCGATGTCGTCGGGAAAGCCGTGGAAGTCGACAACCAGCCGCAGCATCGCGCGAGCGTAGTCGGGTGTCTGGAGGTTCCCCCAGATGATGTTCTGGCAGTAGTGCTCCGAATGCGATGTGTTGCGAACGAGGTCAAGGAAGGCTTCTTGAGTGGGGCCCATTCCTTCCTGATGGAGTTGCGACCAGGGCTTCGTCGGCGGCGTCGGGTTGGTCATGGAGTCGTCCCTTCGGTGGCGCTGAAATCAGCTGGGCTGGTCTGTGGACAGCGATTTGGAGGCTGAAGAGTCAGGCCCTTCTGGAGCGTGCGCCATAGGAGGGTTCGAAAGAAGGTCTCGGTCGATGATGCGCTGCATGTGGCCCGTGAATACAGATTCCGCATCGGGGTTCATGCGCATCAGCGCGACCATGCCAGTGACGATGACGTCGCACACCTCGGCTTCCACGTCCTGCCACGTGTGGGAATAGCCCTTGCGGGGGTTCTGGCCGGCGGCCCCGATGGCAGCTTCGGCGACTTCGCCGGCTTCCTCCTGGATCTTGAGTAGTTGGAACAGGATGCGATGTTCGTGGTCGTACCCGGAGTGGTCGTCGAGTCGACCTGCGAGCTGCTTGATGGCCTGCCAGGTGTCATTCATGTCTTCGCTCCTGTGGGGCAGTTGATCAGCGGTCTTTGGCGAGAGCGACGAGTTCTGCGAAGTGGCCGTTGGCGGCGACGAGTTCGTCGTAGGTTCCGTGCTCGACGACGCGGCCCTGGTCCATGACGAGGATGCGGTCGGCTAGCTTGGTATTGGCCAGTTGGTGGGTGACCACGATCGTCATGCGTTCGGCGGCCAGTCGTTTGATCTCGGTGAAGATGGCGTGTTCGCCGCGGGCGTCCATCTGTGAGGTCGGTTCGTCCAGCACGATCAGCGGGGTGCGGCGGTAGAGGGCGCGGCCGCAGACCAGGCGCTGCCATTGCCCGCCGGACAGCTCGACGCCACTCCAGAGTTCGCGGGCGAGGAGCGTGTCGAGCTGCTGGGGCAGTTTCTCGATCTCCGCACGCATGCCGACAGCGTCGACGACGTCCCACACCGGCCCGTCGTCGAGGGTCTTGGGCTGTCCGAGGGTGATGTTCTCTCGGACTCGCAGCGGCCAGCAGGCGAAGTTCTGCGGCACCAGCGCGGTGCGTGACCACACCGAGTCGGGTGCGGCCTGCGCGAGGTCGATGCCGTCCCAGAGGACGCGCCCCTTGTCGGCGAGGAGGATCCCCGTGATCGCTTTCACGAGGGTGGACTTGCCCGATCCGTTCTCGCCGACGACGGCGAGGATCTCACCGCGCCGCAGGGTGAGCGACACTCCGTCGACGGCTGGCGAGTCCTTGCCCGGGTACTGGTAGACCACTTCGTCCAGGCGGATCTCGTCGACGCGCTCCGGGATGGTCAGCGCGCCTCTTTTCGGGGCGCGTTCGTGCGCCAGGTCGAGGAAGGAGCGCATGTCGGCCAGGTAGAGCGAAGTGTGGAACAGTGCCGCGCCGTGGATGACGAACTGCGACAGCGCGCCCAGCGTCGTCTGCACGGCGACCAGGGCGGTGGCAGCGACGGGCAGGGCGATGCGGCCGGTGGCGGCCAGCCAGGCGAGGGTGGCCCAGGTGCCGAACAAGAAGGTGCCGCCGAGCGCGCTGGTGGCCAGGACGATGCGCAGCATCCTGGGGGCCGCGGTCAGGGTGCGGGCGTCGATGCGCTCCGACAGGGCCCGGTACCAGTACGTGAGGTAGCTGGTCATGCCGTTGGCGCGGACCTCGTCGCCGTAGCGGGAGTACGTGGCCACCCACCGCATCATCGAGCGCACGTTGCGGTCGCCGACGTTGAGGTAGTGGGTCTCGTAGTCCACCCGGGCGGAGAGCACGGCTCCCACTCCGGCCGGGACGACGGCGAGCAGGAGCAGCGGCAGCAGCAGCGGGTGCAGGGCGGTGATGACGCTGCCGGCGGCGAGCATCCGGATCGCGGCGGACATGAACCGCTGGGCGTCCTGGATCATCAACCGGGTGCGGGTGACGCCGACTTCGGCGGCCTCTTGACGGTCGGTGAAGCCGTCTTCGCTGTATGCCGCCGATTCCACGCGCCAGACGGCCTCGACGAGCGCGACGTCCGCCTCGGTGAGCAGTACGGGCGTGATCCGGCCGTCCGCGTAGCTGGACAGGGCGCTGCTGATCCGACCGACTACCGCAGCCGCCGTCACGATGATCAGAGCGGGCAGTGCGCCGTGCAGACGTTCGGACACGGAGCCCGTACCCAGCAGGTGCGTCATCGATCGGGCTGTGAAGGCGAGCATCACGGCGGCCGCGATTCCGGTGAGCAGCTGGCAGGCCAGGAGCAGAAGGACGCCGGCTCTGTCGACGGCCCACGCCATGCGGGCGGTCTGCGCCAGGACGGTGGGCAGGCGACGGCACATGGCGCCGAAACTGGCGTCTGCCAGCGGGTTCTTGCCGAACTTGCCCACAAAGTTGAGATCAGCAGGTGGGGGAGGGGGCGGTGTCGTCGGGGTTGATGTTGAGGCGTCAGATACTGGCACCTGCACCCTCCTTGGCGGGTCAGCGGCGAGCCCGGGCGGCTCGGCGATGCTCGGGTTAACGACGCATCGCGGTTTTCGAACGCGCTCGATTTCGGACGCGTCGGGGGCCGTCTGGGACAAGGCGACGGATGTAGCGATGCCGACGTCGCCGCACGCGATGCAGCACCTGTCGTGGCCGAATCGCCGACCTCCGATACGCGTGTGACCTATGAGGTTTCGACACCTGGGGATGGCGCATTCTTCGAGGAGTCAATGCCCGAGTGCGGCCTCCCGTGCTGCCCGTGCCCAGATGGCCCGTTGAGGGAGGGAGAAGCCCATCCGGTTCCGGTGGAAGAGGGCGTGCCGAGCGAGGATGCCGCGCTTGCCGAGCCTGAGCTGGCTTTCCGTTCTCCGCAGCGCTTGCCACCGCCCGCCCGCTGTCTTCCAGCCCTTCGAGCCAGGGGCGCACGAGGGAGAGGGACCCGGATTCCAGTAGGGGGGGGCGGGCGTCGCTGAGGAGCAGGCGTCGCATGGGGACGGTCATGGCGTTCACCTGCTCGGGGTCGACCTCATCGGGCAGGGGACGGTGCTGTTTCCATCTGCCCCCAGACGCCGCCCTGCTCACGCCACTCCCCGCGGGCGGCGCGCATCATGAGCGCCATCCCGATCAGGGATACGGCCTTGTCGTCCCATCCCTGGCGGGCGTCAGGTTCGTCGTGCGAGTAAGCGGAACTGCACTCGCTCGCGCTGAGCGTCCACCTCACCGCCGGGGGCTGGGCCTCAGCCCGAGGTTTTCCCGCATGCTGCAAGAGTTCAGCCTTGCCCTGCGCGCCACCGCAGCGGGCAGCACCAGCGTGCACAACTGGACAGAGCAGACCGCCGCATGGAGGTTCACCGCATGACTTCGGCCCCCGCCATCGAACTCCGTACATTCACCGACCTGGACGCCGCCCGCGGTGACCTGCTCGACGTGTACGCCGAAGTACGCGCCCCACTCCTGCACCTTCCGAATTACGCCGTCACCTCCTTCAGGGATCGCCTGGACCGGCACGGCACGGAACCGGGCTTCAATGCCGTGCTCGCCTACGACGACGAGCACCCGGTGGGCTACGTCTACGGCAACCGGATCGAGGACGGTGATCGCTACTGGCAGCGCACCAGCCCGCCTCCGAGCGAGAAGTACACGGAGCGGCCCGCGATCGCGCTCAAAGAGATCGGCGTACGTCCGGGCTGGCGCGGCACCGGGGTCTCGCGCTGCATCCACGACGAGCTCCTGGCCGGTCGGGAGGAGCCGTACGTCACGCTCATGGTCAACGAGGCGGCGGGGGACGGAAAGGTGCATGCCCTGTACCGGTCTTGGCGGTACGAGGACATCGGCCACAGCCAGCCTTCCCCGGCTTCTCCACGGCTGACTGTGATGATTCGGGCTACTCAATAGCGCGTGTGCCGTTGGGTGCGAAGGGCCCCTGCCGACTGACGGCTCGCGCCCGCCCCGGTCCGTACCCACGCTTTCGAGGCCATGCGCGCTGTCGAGGCCGCGCTCACCGCGTGCGCCGACGACATCGCCCGCCAAGTGCAGCGCGTGCGGTGGCGATGCCGAGGGCCCGTCGCGCGGCGTACGAGAACCAGCGGGACGCGTCAACCCGCTGGACCGCGGGGCGTGACACCCTCCCCTCTCACGGTCGTTGAGCGGCGGGATGATGGGGCAGCACCCCGGTCGGCCGCAGTCCTCGAACCCTGCGGCCGGCTGGACCCGTCAGTGCGCCCAATGGTCCGGGCCTCCGCCGCGCCACTCGATCAGCCCGGAGTAGGCGACGCGCGTCTCGTCGAAGGCGCGTAGCCCGGCCTCGTGCAAGATCGCGGCCACGTCCTTCACGGACAATGCCCGGCCAAGGATCGCGCCGTCGATACGGACGCGACGGCCACCCTCCTCGTCGGGCGGATAGATCACAACAGGCTGCGCAGAGGTCATGCTGCCATCGTGAAACGAGCCCAGCGGACCCGCAGCTCGAACATCGGCTGACCCCGGCACGCGCCTGGGGACGGGCAAGGTGCCGTGTTTGGGTGGCGGCGGCCGTAAGGCGGTCAGAGCCGATGACCCGTGACGAAAGTCGGCATTGGGTCAGCATCAGGCTCACCAGACGTGCTCGCAGATGGCGAAACCTACGTTTCGAACCTGCGCGCTCGGAAGCTTCGGTGGGCATTTGCGATCACAGGGCATGAGTGCTGGAGGGGGCACCCCTGAGCCCACCCGGGCTTGCGTGGCTCATGCTGGGAAAGTTCAGCTCAGCGCACCCGTCCCCGGGGCTTGAGCGGCACAGGCGGCAGTTCCGGAGCGTCCAGACGGTCCCCGTCGTACCCCTTCACCTCGCCGAACCGGGACCCCGTCATCCAGTCCTCCCGCGCCTGCGTGATCTCGTCCTGATTGCGGCCGATGAAGTTCCAGAACATCACCAACTCCTCCTCGAACGGCTCCCCGCCCAGCAGCATCAGACCCGCGTCCGACGCCGCGCGCAGCGGGAGTTCGGTGCGGCCGCAGCCGAGGTAGAGCATCGAGCCGGGGAGCAGGGGGACGTCGTCGACGTGGGCCTCGCCGGACATCGACAGGACCGCGTACTCGAAGTCCGGGTTCAGGGGGAGGCGGGTCTCCGTGCCGTGGGCGAGGGACAGGTCCGCGCCCACGATCGGGGTGTATGTCGTGCCGGGGGACGCCGCGCCGTCCAGTGAACCGAGGATGACCGTGGCCGTGAGGCCGGGCGCCGTCACCGTCGGCAGCGCTCCGTGGTGCTCGAAGTGCGGGTCCACGTGGCGGTGGGAGTCGGGGAGTGCCACCCAGAGCTGCGCGCCGTGCAGGAAGCGGGCGTGCGACTTGGGGCTCTCCTCGGAGTGGGAGATCGCCCGGCCCGAGGTCATCAGGCCCAGCTCGCGAGGGCGGATGGTCTGGAGGCTGCCCGTCGAATCACGGTGCAGGACCTCGCCCTCGTGCAGCCAGCTCACCGTTTGCAGGCCCATGTGCGGGTGCGGCGGTACCTGCATGCCGGGCTCGTCCGCGATGTCGTCCGGGCCGTAGTGGTCGACGAACGACCAGGCCCCGACCATGCGGCGGCCCAGGTTGGGCAGGAGGCGGCGCACCTCCGTGGAGCCGCCGAGGCGCACGCGGCGCGGGCTGAGGAGTTCGCGCACCGGTTCCGCCACGACGAAGCCGCGTCCGCCGCACACCGAGGGCACTGGTTCGCGGTCAAGATTGCTCATGACGCAGACCCTAGCCCTGGTGCCGCGCCGCGTCAGGTGTGCGGGGCGGGGAACGCCGCGCGCCGCCCGTACGGGTCACCCGGCGCGCAGAGCTTGGGCCGAGCCACTGGAATGGTCGGGTGCGCCTCGTGAACGGTGGGCCCGGCACCGCGCCGCCCGACGACTGTCTCGCCCGCAACGACTGGATCTGCGGCGAGTACCTGAGCACGCGTCGGCACATGCTCGTCGATGCCACCGTGCAGCATCTGGAGATCACGCTCGTCGCCGTGGCCATCGCCGTCGTCATCGCCGTGCCGCTCGCGCTGTTCGCGCGGCGGTGGGGGTGGGCCGCCGGGCCCGTGCTCGCGCTGACGACCGTGCTCTACACGATCCCGTCGCTCGCCATGTTCTCCCTGCTGCTGCCCGTCTACGGACTGTCCGCCACGCTGGTCATCGCCGGGCTCGTGCTCTACTCGCTCACCCTCCTCGTACGGAACATCCTCGCGGGGCTGCGCTCCGTGCCCGAGGACACCCGGCAGGCCGCCCGCGGCATGGGGTACGGGCCGATCCGGCTGCTGCTGACGGTCGAACTGCCGCTCGCGCTGCCGGCGGCCCTTGCCGGGCTGCGCATCGCCACCGTGTCCGCCGTCTCGCTCGTGACCGTCGGCGCCATCGTCGGCTACGGCGGGCTCGGCAATCTCATCTACAGCGGCATGAACACGTACTTCAAGGCGCAAGTCCTCACCGCCTCCGTGCTGTGTGTCGTCATCGCGCTCGTCGCTGATGTCGTGCTCCTTGCCATCGGGCGGGTGCTGACCCCCTGGACGAGAGCGAGTCGCGCGTGAAGCTGCTCTCCGACTCCTGGAACTGGCTCGCCGACTCCGCGCACTGGGCCGGCGACAACGGCGTCTGGCACCGGCTCGCCCAGCACGTGACGCTGACCGTCGTCTGTCTCGTCATCAGCTGTCTGATTGCCTTGCCGATCGCCCTTGTCCTTGGTCACCTCGGGAAGGGCGGGGCGCTCGCAGTCAACATCGCCAACGTGGGGCGCGCCGTTCCCACCTTCGCCGTCCTCGTGCTGTTGCTGCTCACGCCGCTCGGGCAGTACAGCGAGGGGCCCACCGTCGTCGCCCTCGTGCTGTTCGCGGTGCCGCCGCTGCTCACCAACGCGTACGTCGGGATGCGCGGCGTCGACCGGGAAGTCGTGCGGGCCGCGCGGGGCATGGGGATGACCGGGCGGCAGATGCTGCTGAGGGTCGAGGCGCCGCTCGCGCTGCCGATGATCCTCAACGGGGTCCGGATCGCCGCCGTGCAACTCGTCGCCACCGCCACCATCGCTGCCATCGCCGGAGGCGGCGGCCTCGGGCGGATCATCACCGCCGGGTTCAACCTCGCGAGTACGCCGCAGGTGGTGGCGGGTGCCGTGCTCGTCGCCGTCTTCGCGCTGATCGTCGAGGGGCTGTTCGAGCTCGTCGAGCGGTTCGGTCCCGGATGGCTGCGGGGGAGGAGGGCCGGATGATGAGCAAGGTGTTGCGTCGGGTCGCGCTGCTTCTCGGGCTCCTGCTGTTCGTCGGCGGGTGTGCCACGGGGCCCTCGTTGGAGGATCAGGGCGAGGTGACCGCGCCGCCCGGTGACAGCAAGCACCTCGTCATCGGCTCCGCCGGATTCACCGAGAGCGATCTGCTCGCCAACATGTACGCGCTGCTGCTGAAGCAGGCGGGGTACGGGACCGAGCTGCTGTCCGTCGGCAACCGCGAGCTGTACGAACCCGCCCTGGAGTCCGGGCAGATCGACGTCGTGCCCGAGTACGCCGCCACCTTCGCCGACTGGCTCAACGCCAAGGCCAACGGCGCCGACGCGAAACCCGTCGGCTCGCCCGATCTCGACGCCACCATGAAGAGCCTGCGGGCGCTCGCCAAGCCCCGCGGGCTCGACGTGCTCGACGCGGGGAAGGCCGTCGACCAGAACGCGTTCGCGGTGACCGAGGCCTACGCGAAGAAGCACGACCTCAAGACGCTCAGCGACCTCGGTGCCTCCGGCCTGAAGGTGCGGATCGCCGCAGGTGACGAGTGCGTACAGCGGCCCTACTGCCAGCCGGGCCTGGAGAAGGTCTACGGCATCGACGTCACAGGGATCGACCCCAAGGGCGTCGGCACCACGCAGGCCAAGAACGCCGTGCAGAACGGCCAGGACCAGATGGTGCTCACCACGACCACCGACGCCACCCTCGGCGACTTCGGCCTCGTGCTGCTCGACGACGACAAGAAGCTGCAGAACGCCGACTACCTCGTGCCCGTCGTCAACCGCTCACGGGCGGGCAACGAGAAGGTCGCGAAGGCGCTCGGCGCGCTCAACTCCGTCCTCACCACCGACGACCTCGCCTCCATGAACCAGCAGGTCGACAGCTGGCGACGGCTCCCCGAGGACGTCGCGCGGACCTATCTGGAGGACAAGGGACTGCTGCGGCAGGGCGGCTGAGAGGTGTGTGTCGCGGTTCGGTGGGCAACCGGTGGACCTACCCATCGCCGCAGCACCCGGACACGTACAGGAAGCCGCATGAATCGAGCCGTCGTCGTCGGAGCGGGCGTGCTGGGCGCCTGCGTCGCCTACCACCTCGCCCGCGCGGGCGTCGAAGTCGTCGTCCTGGAGGAGGCCGGACCCGCCTCCGGCACCTCCAGCGCCACCTTCGCCGCCGACGTCACCCACCTCAAGACGCCACACGCCTACTACCGCCTGAACCGCCAGGGCTCCGACGGCCACCGCGCCCTCGCCGAGGAACTCGACGGGCCCACCTGGCGGCATCCGGTGCCGCTCGTGCAGTGGGCCGACGGCGAGGACGCACAGCGCACACTGCGCGAACGGGCACGTCGGGTACGGGAATGGGGCCACGAATGCCGCACAGCCCCGGCCTCAGTACTGCGCGAACTCGCGCCCGCCGCCGACCCGGCCGCCTGCCCCGTCGACGAGATCGTCGTGCACACCGGCACCGCCTGGTTCGACGCCCCGCGCCTGGTGCGCACCCTGCTGGACGCGGCCGTCCGCAGGCACGGCGCCGAGACGCACTACGGCACCCGCGTCACCGGCCTGCTCCGCCGCGGCGCCCGGGTCGTCGGGGTGGAGGCAGGGGAGCGCAGCTGGGGCGCGGACACCGTCGTGAACTGTGCGGGGCCCGCCGCCGACCAGATCGCCGCGCTCGCCGGGGCGCGGCTTCCGCTGCGCCACGTGCCGGGACTCGTCGCGGAAAGCGCGCCACTGGCCGAGGAACCGCTGACCGCGATCCTCTCGGCACCCGGCATCGACCTGCGGCCCACGGCCGACGGCGGGGTGCTCGCCCTGTCGTGGGAGGTCGACGCGCGCCTGGAGGGGACGGCCGCCGACGGCCTGCCGTCCGAGCTGCACCGGCGCGCGAGCACCGTCGTGCCGGGCCTCGACGGCACCCGGATCGCCGACGCGCGCATAGGCGTACGCCCCGTGCCACTCGACGGGCTGCCGCTGGTCGGCGAGGCGGACACGGCGCCCGGCCTGTACCACCTGGTGTCGCACAGCGCGGTGACGCTCGCGCCGGTGCTCGGGCGGCTCGTCGCGCAGGAGATCACTAGCGGTACGCCGGCCGAGGAAATGGAGGCGTACCGCCCCGGCCGGGACATCGACGACGGCGACGTACAGGACGAGAATCTGCGCGCGATGAACCACCGAGGGGCGGACCCTCAACCTCAACTTTAGGGTTACGTGTTTACGTGTGGGGTGCCTGCGTGGCTCGATCAGGCGTCCGCCACCGAGTCGAACTCGACCTCGTCGCGCGCCACGCCCTGCGCATCAGCGTCCACCGACCGCCGCAGCGCCTCGTGCAGCTTCGCCGGGGTCAGCACGCCGAGGAAACGGGCGCCGTCGAGCACCGCGACCCAGCCCGCGTCGTGCTGGAGCATCACGCCGAACGCCTGCTTGAGCGGCGCGCCGACCGGCACCCACGCCCGCATCCGGTGCGCCAGATCGCCGACCCGGCCGTCGGGACCGGCCAGCGACGCCTCGTCGACGCCGACCCAACCGTGCAGGTCGCCCGCCTCGTCGAGCACCACGGCCCACCGCGACCCGTCCTCGCGCATCCGGGCGGCGGCCCGCGCGGGCTGCTCGTCGAAGCGGGCCACCGACGGCTGCTCCAGGTCGTCCGGCTCGATCTCGGTGACCGACAACCGCTTCAGCCCCCGGTCCGCGCCGACGAACTCGGCGACGTACGGGGTGGCCGGCGAGCCGAGCACCGCACCCGGTGTGTCGTACTGCTCGATGCGCCCCTGCCCGTACACCGCGATGCGGTCACCGAGCCGGACCGCCTCCTCGATGTCGTGCGTGACCAGCAGAACCGTCTTGCGCACGGCCGCCTGCATCTTCAGGAACTCGTCCTGCAGCTGCTCGCGTACGACCGGGTCGACGGCCCCGAACGGCTCGTCCATGAGGAGAACCGGCGGGTCCGCGGCGAGCGCACGGGCGACGCCGACGCGCTGGCGCTGGCCGCCGGACAGCTGCTCCGGGTAGCGGCTCCCGTACGTGGCCGGGTCCAGGCCCACCAGTTCGAGCAGCTCGGCGGCGCGCGCCCTGGCCTTCGCCTTCTTCCAGCCGATGAGCGCGGGCACGGTCGCCGTGTTGTCGAGGATCGTGCGGTGCGGGAAGAGGCCGACCTGCTGGATCACGTACCCGATGCGGCGGCGCAGCTGCACCGGGTCGACGCCGGAGATGTCCTGGCCCTCGACGTGGATGTGACCCGACGTCGGCTCGATCAGCCGGTTCACCATCATCATCGTGGTGGTCTTGCCGCAGCCGGACGGGCCGACGAGCGTGACCAGTTCGCCCTCGTTCACCTCGAACGAGAGATCGTCCACCGCCGTTGTGCCGTCCGCGTACCGCTTGGTGACATGGTCGAACCGGATCATGTCACCAACGCTAGCCGCGCCCTTCAGCCCCCGCTCACCAGAACGACCTCCAGGGTGCGCGGCCCGTGCACGCCCTCGACCCGGTCGAGCTCGATGTCGCTGGTCGCGGACGGGCCCGAGATCCACGTCAGGGGGCGGGTGGGGTCCAGCCGTTCGAGGGCCTGCGGGACCGAGGACACCACCTGGTCCGGGACGCTCACGATGCAGATGTGGTGGTCGGGGACGAGGGTGATGCGGCGGCGGCCCTGGTCGGGGGAGCCGTCCAGGACGATGGTGCCGGTCTCGGCGATGGCGACGGCGCAGGCGGTGACGACGCTGTCGACGGCGTCGAGTTCGGTTGGTGTGTTTTCGGGGCTGTCGGCGACGCGGGGTGTCTCGGTGTCGGCCAGCCAGCCCTCTGGCAGTTCGGGCGGTACCGCCACCGACCGTGAACCGTGCTCGGCGAGGAGCCGGGCCACAGTGGCCGGAAGCTCGTCGCTGGTGGCGCGGTGCACGATCGCGCGGTAATCGGCGAGGTTCTCGGCGAGGAGTTCGACCGTCTGCTCGGTGGTGCGGTTGCCGTGTTCGCGCAGGTAGCCGCGGTCGATGTCGGTGGCGTACGTGTCCGGGGCCTGGATGGGTCCGCCGAGGGCGCGGCGGACCCGGCCGAGGATGACGTCTCTGCTGCTCACTTCGTGGTGTCCTTTCCGCCGTGCGTACGCTTCCACCAGTCGCGGAACGGTTCCGCGGGCACCTTCGGCAGGTCGCGGCTGTCCGTCCAGGCCTTGCCGGGGCCGGGCATCGTGCGCGGATGGAAGCGCCGGGTGCGCGAGGCCAGCCGCTGGCCGGTCGCGAGCGCCCCGGGGTGGGTGAAGGCCCAGGTGGAGGCGCGCATCGCGGCGCGTTCGGCGGCGTGGCCCTTCGCGGGGCGGAGCATGACCCTGTTGCCGCTACGGGTGGCGGGGCCGCCGGCCACGACGCGCTCGCGCAGGTGGACGAGGACCTCGGGGATGTCGATGGCGACTGGACACACCTCGTAACACGCACCGCACAGTGACGACGCGTACGGCAGGGAGGCGTCGATGTCGCTGCCGGTGCCGCGCAGTTGCGGGCTGAGGATCGCGCCGATCGGGCCCGGGTAGACCGAGCCGTAGGCGTGCCCGCCGGCCCGCTCGTAGACGGGGCAGACGTTCAGGCAGGCGGAGCAGCGGATGCAGCGCAGTGCCTGGCGGCCGACCTCGTCGGCGAGGGTGTCGGTGCGGCCGTTGTCGATCAGGACGAGGTGGAAGGTCTGGGGGCCGTCGGAGTCGGTGGTGCCCGTCCAGGTGGAGGTGTACGGGTTCATCCGCTCGGCCGTCGAGGAGCGCGGCAGCGTCTGGAGGAACACCTCCAGGTCCCGCCACGTCGGCACGATTTTTTCAATGCCGACGACGGAGATGAGGGTCTCGGGCAGCGTCAGGCACATGCGTCCGTTGCCCTCGGACTCGACCACGACCAGGGTGCCGGTCTCGGCGACCATGAAGTTCGCCCCGGAGATGCCGACCTTGGCGCGCAGGAACTTCTCCCGCAGATGCAGGCGGGCCGCCTCGGCCAGCTCGGCCGGTGTGTCGGTCAGCCCGTCCGGCGCCGGGCGCCCCCAACTGGCCATCTCCTTCTCGAAGATGTCGCGGATCTCGCCGCGGTTGCGGTGGATCGCGGGGACCAGGATGTGTGAGGGGCGGTCGTCGCCGAGCTGCACGATCAGTTCGGCGAGGTCGGTCTCGTAGGCGTTGATGCCCTCGGCGGCGAGGTGTTCGTTGAGGCCGATCTCCTGGGTGGCCATCGACTTGACCTTGACGACCTCGGACTCGCCGGTCTCGCGGACCAGGGAGGTGACGATGCGGTTGGCCTCGTCGGCGTCGCGCGCCCAGTGCACGTTGCCGCCGGCGGCCGTCACGGACTCCTCCAGCTGGACGAGGTAGTGCTCCAGGTGGTGGAGGGTGTGGTCCTTGATCTCCTTGCCGGCCTGACGCAGGTGCGCCCAGTCGTCGAGTTCGGCCACCGCGCGTTCGCGTTTGTCGCGGATCGTGTGGGTGGCGTGCTTCAGGTTGGCGCGCAGGGTGGTGTTGCGTACGGCGTCGTGCGCGGCCTTCGGGAAGGCCGGCATCCCGACAAACGTTCCGCCGCTCATGCGTGGGCCTCCTCGTCCTCGGTGCCGGCCAGGATCTCCGCGATGTGGACGGGGCGCATGCCGACCTTCAGGCGGGACATGGTGCCGCCGATGTGCATCAGGCAGGAATTGTCGGCCGCGCACAGGACGTCCGCGCCGGTCGATTCCGCGTTGCGGACCTTGTCGGTGCCCATCGCCGTCGATACGTCCGCGTTCTTCACGGCGAAGGTGCCGCCGAAGCCGCAGCACTCGGCCGCGCCCGGCAGCTCCACCAGCTCAAGTCCCTTGACCGCTCTGAGGAGTTGGGTCGGACGGTCACCCAGGCCGAGGGAGCGCAGGCCGTGACAGGTCGGGTGGTACGTCACCTTGTGCGGGTAGTACGCGCCGACGTCCGTCACCTTGAGTACGTCGACCAGGAACTCGGTCAGCTCGTACGTCTTCGGGATCACCGGCGCGAGGGTCGTCGTGAGGGTGTCGCCACGGCCCTCCGAGCGGGCCCGTTCGCCCATCCGCGGGTACAGCTCACGCACCATCGCCGCGCACGATCCGGACGGCGTGATGATTGCGTCGTAATCACCCGAGGCGAGGCCGGGGCCGAAGGTGTCGGCGTAGTGGGTGGCCAGTGGCTCGGCCTCGCGGCGGTAGCCGGTGTTGTAGTGCGGCTGGCCGCAACAGGTCTGTGCCGCCGGAAAGTCGACGTCCACGCCGAGCCGGTTCAGGAGCTTCACGACGGCGCGGCCCGTGTCCGGGTACAGCGTGTCGTTGACACAGGTCAGGAAGAGCGCGACACGCATCGGGGCCCCTTCGGTCGGTCGGATTCGGTTGACGCGGACGGTCTGTGAGTGATCATCGGACGGGTGCAGCGTACGTCGTGGACGGGTGTGGGTCACGGGGTGTGCACGCGTGCCGCCGCCGCGTCCCACGCGCCGCGGTCGCCGCTCGGCTCGTAGCGTGCGAGCGGCTGGGTGTCGGCGACGAGTCGGCGCATCGCGGCGCGGTCGCCGATGACACCGTCGGCCCGCGCCTGCACGAGTACGTTGCCCAGCGCGGCGCCCTCGGCGGGGCCCGCCACGACCGGCAGACCGCAGGCGTCGGCCGTGAGTTGGCACAGCAGGGCGCCACGGGCGCCACCGCCGACGATGTGCACCACGTCGACCGGGCGGTCGGCCAGGCGGGACGCCTCCTCGATGGCGCGGCGGTGGGCGAGGGCGAGCGAGTCGAGGATGCAGCGGGTGATCTCGGCGCGGGTGCGGGGTTCCGGCTGGCCGGTGGCGCGGCAGGCGGCGGCGATGCGGTCCGGCATGCCGCCGGGCGGCAGGAAGGTGGGGTCGCCGGCGTCGACGACCGAGCGCAGCGGGGTCGCCTTCGCGGCCTCGTCGAGGAGGGTGGTCAAGTCCGGTTCGTTCCAGGCGCGTTGGCATTCCTGGAGGAGCCACAGGCCCATGATGTTGCGGAGGTAGCGGACCGTGCCGTCGATGCCGAGCTCGTTCGTGAAGTTCGCGGCGCGGCTCTCCTCCGTGAGGACGGGCGCGTCCAGTTCGAGTCCGGCGAGGGACCAGGTGCCGGTGCAGATGTACGCGAAGTTCTCCTCGGTCGCCGGGACGGCGGCCACGGCCGACGCGGTGTCGTGCGAGGCGACGGTGGTGACCGGGACGGGTCCTGTGAGGCCGGTCTCGTCGAGGACGTGGGGGAGGAGCTCGCCCGCCGGGTCGCCGGGGCGGCGGATCGGGGCGAAGAGGTTCACGTCGATGCCGGCGCGGGTGGCGATGTCGTGGGACCAGTCGCCGGTGCGGGGGTCGATGAGCTGGGTGGTGGAGGCGTTGGTCAGCTCGGTGCCCTGCTGTCCCGTCAGCCAGTAGGCGAGGAGGTCGGGGATCATCAACAGGCTGCGGGCGGCGTCGAGTTGTGCGGTGCCGCGGGCTGCGGTGAGCTGGTAGATCGTGTTGAACGGGACGTACTGGAGGCCGGTGGCCGCGTACAGCTCCTGCGGTGGGATCGTCGCCCACAGCTTCTCGGCGGTGTGGTCCGTGCGGGTGTCGCGGTAGTGGAACGGGTTGCCGAGCAGGGTGTTGTCCGCGTCGAGGAGGCCGTAGTCGACGGCCCAGCTGTCGATGCCGATGGAGCGGACCGGGCCGGTCTTGCGGAGGCCCTCGAGGATGCCGGCGTAGAGCCCGAGGATGTCCCAGTGGAGGCCGTCGGGGGTGCGGACGGGGGTGTTCGGGAAGCGGTGGGCCTCGGTGAGGGCGAGGGTGTCGCGGGTGACGCGGGCCGTCATGACCCGGCCGCTGGAGGCGCCCAGGTCTATCGCGGCGTAGGGGGTGGTGGGCATGAGGTTGGCCTTTGTGAGTGTGCGGTGTGGTGGGTGGCGGGGGAGTGGAATCGCCCCCGCCGCCCCTTCCCGTCCCAAACCGGGGCCGGCCCCGGACCCCGCGCGGGGTTGGCGCCGGCCGCCTTCTTGCGCGGCACCGGGGCGCCGCCTTGCCCACCCTGCCGCCCCAGGCGGCAGACTGCCCAAGGCGGCGAGGGCGTGCGCTGCCCCGCGGGTGGGAGGGAGATGAGCGGAGGGTCTCTGGGTCTTTTAAGCCCCTGCGGCGATTGAGCAGCGGGGTCCGGGGCGGAGCCCCGTGCGGGTGGGCGCGCCCATACGGGCCGGAAGAGCCACGCCGACCGAAGCGAGCCCGCCCACTGGTGGGCGCGCCGGGACGGCAGGGCGCGCCCACGACGGGTCAGCGGAGGAACGCCGCCGCGACGCCCGCATCCACCGGAACATGCAACCCCGTCGTATGCGTAAGGTCGCCCCCGGTCAACGCGAACACCGCGTTGGCGACATGCTCCGGCAGCACCTCCCGCTTCAAGAGGGTCCGCTGCGCGTAGAACTCGCCCAGCTTCTCCTCCTCCACCCCGTACACCGCGGCGCGCTTCGCTCCCCAGCCACCGGCGAAGATCCCGGACCCGCGAACGACCCCGTCCGGGTTGACCCCGTTGACCCGGATCCCGTCCCCGCCCAACTCGGCTGCCAGCAACCGCACTTGGTGGGCCTGGTCCGCCTTCGTCGCCGAGTACGCCACGTTGTTCGGGCCCGCGAACACCGCGTTCTTCGACGCGATGTAGACGATGTCGCCACCCATCTCCTGCGCCCGCATCACCCGCGCCGCCTCCCGCGAGACGAGGAACGAGCCGCGCGCCATGATGTCGTGCTGAAGGTCCCAGTCCTTGGCCGTCGTCTCCAGAAGCGGCTTCGAGATCGAGATGCCCGCATTGTTGACGACCAGGTCGACCCCACCAAAGGCCAGCGCCGCCGCCTTGAACGCGTCCGCGATCTGCTCCTCGGACGTGACATCGACCGTCACGGCGACCGCCTTGTCCGGGCCGCCCAGTTCCTCGGCCACCGCTGCCGCACCGTCCGCGTTCAGGTCGGCGACGACCACGCACGCGCCCTCGGCGACGAGCCGGTGCGCGATGGCCTTGCCGATGCCCGAGCCCGCGCCCGTCACCAGCGCCACCCGCGTGGCGAGCGGCTTCGGCTTCGGCATCCGCTGGAGCTTGGCCTCCTCAAGGGCCCAGTACTCGATGCGGAACTTCTCCGACTCCTCGATCGGCGCGTACGTGGACACCGCCTCCGCGCCGCGCATCACGTTGATCGCGTTGAGGTAGAACTCGCCCGCCACCCGCGCCGTCTGCTTGTCCTTGCCGAACGAGAACATGCCGACACCCGGCACCAGCACGATCGCCGGGTCGGCGCCGCGCATCGCGGGGGAGTCGGCGCTCGCGTGCCGCTCGTAGTACGCCGCGTACTCGGTGCGGTACTCGGCGTGCAGCTCCTTCAACCGTTCGGCCACGGCGTCGAGTTCGGCCGTGGGCGGCAGGTCGAGGACGAGCGGGCGGACCTTCGTACGCAGGAAGTGGTCCGGGCAGGACGTGCCGAGCGCGGCGAGGCGTGGGTGCTCGGCGGAGGCCAGGAAGTCCAGGACGGGGCCCGAGTCGTCGAAGTGGCCGACCTGCGGGCGGTCCGTGGAGGCCAGGCCCCGGATCAGCGGGGCGAGTTCGGCGGCCCGCGCCCGGCGCTCGGCCGCGCCCAACGCCGCGTAGCCCTCGATGACCGGGCCGAACGGCTCCTCCTTGCCGCGCTCGGCGAGGAACGTCTCGGCGGTGCGGATCATGTAGAGCGAGTTGGCCTCGCACTCCTCGGCCGTGTCACCCCATGCCGTGATGCCGTGGCCGCCGAGGATGCAGCCGATGGCGCTCGGGTTCGAAGCCTTGATCTCTGCGATGTCCAGGCCGAGTTGGAAGCCAGGGCGCCGCCACGGCACCCACACCACCTTCTCGCCGAAGCACTCGGCGGTCAGCTTCTCACCGTCGGCGGCGCAGGCCAGCGCGATGCCGGAGTCCGGGTGCAGGTGGTCGACGTGCGCCGCGTCCACCAGGCCGTGCATGGCCGTGTCGATGGACGGGGCGGCGCCGCCCTTGCCGTGCAGGCAGTAGTCGAACGCGGCGACCATCTCGTCCTCGCGCTCCACGCCCGGGTACACCTCGGTGAGCGCCTTGAGCCGGTCCACGCGCAGGACGGCGAGCCCGGCCTCCTTGAGCGTGCCCAGGTCGCCGCCCGAGCCCTTGACCCACATCAGTTCGACGTCGCCGCCGGTGACCGGGTCCGTCTCGGTGGCCTTGGCGGAGGTGTTCCCGCCGGCGTAGTTGGTGTTGCGGGGGTCGGCGCCGAGCCGGTTCGAACGGTCGATGAGGGCGGCGACCTGGGGGTGCGTAGCCATGAAAGGTCCTAAATACCTGAGGAGTTGAGTGGGCTGAACGACGAGAGGACGGTTACGCGCCCCACCCCGCCTGCTCCCCGCCGACCCGCTCGGCCACGATCCGCTCTTGCCACCCGCAGGCGGCGTACGCGGCGACGGGGTCCGCCGCGAGTCCCTGCTCCTCGCGCCACTCGGCAAGGAGGGGCCGCACATCGGTGTTGTACGCGTCCATGATCACGGAGTTCGCGGTCAGGACGTCGCCCGCCGCCTGCGCGGCGCTCAGCGCCTCGCGGTCCACGAGCAGCGCCTTCGCGGTGGCCTCCTGCACGTTCATCACGGAGCGGATGACCGCCGGGATCTTCGCCTCGATGTTGTGGCACTGGTCGAGCATGAACGCCACGTTCGTGGCCGGGTCGAAGCCGCCGTTCTTCGCGACCTCGTGCAGGATGCGGAAGAGCTGGAACGGGTCGGCGGCGCCCACCATCAGGTCGTCGTCCGCGTAGAAGCGGGAGTTGAAGTCGAAGCCGCCGAGCTTCTTCTCGCGCAGCAGCAGCGCCACGATGAACTCGATGTTCGTGCCCGGCGCGTGGTGGCCGGTGTCGACGACGACCTGCGCCTTGTCGCCCAGCTTCATGCACTGCATGTACGAGGTGCCCCAGTCCGGCACGTCGGTCGTGTAGAAGGCCGGCTCGAAGAACTTGTACTCCAGGAGCAGTCGCTGGTCGTCGCCGAGGCGCTCGTAGACGGCGGCGAGGGACTCGGCGAGACGGTCCTGGCGGGCCACGATGTCGTCCTGGCCCGGGTAGTTGGTGCCGTCGGCCAGCCAGATCTTCAGGTCCTTGGAGCCCGTGGCGTCCATGATGTCGACGCAGTCCAGGAGGTGGTCGAGGGCCTTGCGGCGGACCTTCGGGTCCGGGTGGCAGACGCTGCCGAACTTGTAGTCGTCGTCCTGGAAGGTGTTGGAGTTGATGGTGCCGAGCTCGACACCGCGCTCCTTGGCGTACGCCGACAGGGCTGCGTAGTCGTCGACCTTGTCCCACGGGATGTGCAGGGCGACCTTCGGGGCGATGCCGGTGAACTCGTGCACCTTCGCCGCGTCGTCGAGCTTCTCGTGCGGCGTGCGGGGCACGCCGGCCTGGGCGAACACCTTGAACCGGGTGCCGGAGTTGCCGTAGCCCCAGGACGGCGTCTCGATCCGCTGGTTGGCGAGTGCGGCCTTCACGGCAGCGATGTCAGGCATGTTCACCTCTGAGTACACGGGTCTGCGAGCCGTCCGATGAATCGTCTGTCCAATGAATCCTCTGTGAATCGATTCATTGTGCAGCGAAGCTAGTCCCCCTCGTGGGGTGCGTCAAGGGGGTGTGCGAGGACTTCCGTGCGTTACGGAATCGTTTCGTACGTCGACGTATTCGGGCCGCTCAGACCCCTTGACCGGAGTGCCGGGGCGTGGCTAGCTTCCGGAACGTTTCACTGAAACATTTCACGTCGGGTGCCCTTCGACCCCTGGAGACCTGTCATGACGCCACCTGAACCGGAGAACACTCCGGTGCTCGCCCTGGAGGGGGTGAGCAAGTCCTTCGGTGCCGTGCGCGCCCTGCGCGGTGTGTCACTGAGCCTGCACGCCGGTGAGGCGCACGCCCTCGCCGGTGAGAACGGCGCGGGAAAGTCGACGCTCATCAAGGCCCTCGCCGGGGTGCACCGCCCGGACACCGGGACGGTTCTGCTCGACGGCTCCCCGGTCGAGTTCCACGGCCCCGCCGACGCCCGCGACGCCGGTGTCGCCGTCATCTACCAGGAGCCGACGCTCTTCCCCGACCTGTCCATCGCCGAGAACATCTTCATGGGCCGCCAGCCGCGCCGCTCCTTCGGCCGCGTCGACCACGCCACGGTCAAGGAGGCCACGGCCGCCCTGTTCAAGCGGCTCGGCGTGGAGCTCGACCCGGACCAGCCGGCCCGCGGACTGTCCATCGCCGACCAGCAGCTCGTCGAGATCGCCAAGGCGCTGTCCTTCGACGCCCGCGTGCTGATCATGGACGAGCCGACCGCCGCGCTCACCGGCAGCGAGGTGGCCCGCCTGTTCGGCGTCGTACGGACGCTGCGTGAGCAGGGCGCGGCCGTGCTGTTCATCTCGCACCGCCTGGAGGAAATCTTCGAGCTGTGCCAGCGCGTCACGACGCTGCGCGACGGGGCGTGGGTGGCGAGCGAACCGGTCGAAGGGCTCACCGAGGACGACCTCGTGCGCCGCATGGTCGGCCGCGACCTCGAAGAGCTGTACCCCAAGCAGGACACCGAACTCGGCGAAGTCGCCCTGAAGGTCAGCCGGTTGACCCGCGAAGGTGTGTTCACCGACGTCTCCTTCGAGGTGCGGCGCGGCGAGATCGTCGGTCTCGCCGGGCTCGTCGGCGCCGGCCGCAGCGAGGTGGCCCGCGCCGTGTTCGGCGTCGACCGCTTCGACGGCGGCGAGGTCGAGGTCCTCGGCAAGAAGCTCAAGCCCGGCGCGCCGAGCCTCGCCATGCACGCGGGCCTCGCGCTCGTCCCCGAGGACCGGCGGGCCCAGGGCCTCGTGATGGACATGTCCATCGAGCGCAACATCGGCCTCACCGGCTTCGCCGACACCTCCCGCGCGGGGCTGATGAACCGCAAGGCGGAACGCAGCCGGTCCCTGGACTGGTCCGTGAAGCTCCAGGTCAAGTACGCGCGCCTCGCCGATGTCGTCGGCACGCTGTCCGGCGGCAACCAGCAGAAGGTGGTCCTCGCCAAGTGGCTCGCCACCGGACCGCAGGTGCTCATCGTCGACGAGCCCACGCGCGGCATCGACGTCGGCACCAAGGCCGAGGTCCACCGGCTGCTGTCCTCGCTCGCGGCCGACGGCGTCGCCGTCCTGATGATCTCCTCCGACCTCCCCGAGATCCTCGGCATGGCCGACCGGGTGCTCGTGATGCACGAGGGCCGGCTCTCCGCGGAGCTGCCGCGCGCCGAGGCGAACGAGGAGTCCGTGATGGCGGCGGCGACCGGGAGGGCGGCATGAGCCTCGCCCCCTTCGGGCCCGTCGCCCGCACCGCTAGGGCCCTTCTGACGGATCTTGCTGGAGTCGCGGGGTCTGGCACGCGCATCTGCGGCGTTGTCGTCGGTTGCCAACGCTCCGCGTTGTCGCCCTCCTCCGCCTTGCAGCTGCACGCACCAGACCCCGCTCGCGGAGCCGAATGGAGCGGCCTCCCCGGGCCCAGCCTGATCCGTCAGAAGGACCCTAGGAGCACCCCATGACCATCACCGCGCCACCCGTCCGCGAGGACGCCGCGCCACCGCCCACCGCCGGGCGGCGGCTGCTCGACAAGGTGTTCAAGGCGCGCGAACTCGCCGTCGCCGCCGTGCTCGTCGTGATGCTGCTCGCCACGCAGGTCTCCAACACCGAGTTCCTGTCGCAGCAGGGCGTCAAGGACCTCCTCCTGAACGCCACCATCCTCGTCCTCGTCGCCACCGGCCAGGCGATCGTCGTCATCACCCGCAACGTCGACCTGTCCGTCGGCTCGGTGCTCGGCATCTCCGCCTTCGCCGCGGGTGACTACCTTCAGGGCGGCGGCAGTTCACTGATCGCCGTCGTGTACGCCGTCGCCATCGGCACCGTCTTCGGCGTCCTCAACGGCGCCCTCGTCAGCCTCGGCAAGGTGCCCGCCCTCGTCGTCACCCTCGGCACCCTGTACGTGGTGCGCGGCATCGACTCCATCTGGGTCGGCTCGCAGCAGATCGTCGCCGCCGACCTGCCCGACGCCTTCGTCGACTTCGGCCACGACGGCATCTGGATCGTGCCCTACCTCGCGCTGCTCGCCGTCGCCGTCCTGCTCTGCGTCGGCTACTACCTGCGCAGCTACCGCAGCGGCCGCGAGATGTACGCCCTCGGCTCCAGCCCCGAGGCCGCGAACCTCGCCGGCATCCCCGTCCGCAAGCGGATCATGACCGCGTACGTGCTGTGCGGCGCGCTCGCCGGACTCGCAGGCGCCCTGTACCTGGCCCGCTTCGGCAACGTCGACTCCGGCACCGGCAACGGCTACGAACTCACTGTCGTCAGCGCCGTCGTCGTCGGCGGCGTCGCCTTCACCGGCGGCGCCGGAACCGTCTACGGCGCGGCCCTCGGCGCACTCCTGCTGACTTCCATCAACAGCGTGCTGCCCGCCATCGGCGTCAGCTCCGTGTGGGTCACCGCCATCAACGGAATCCTGCTGCTGCTCGCCATCGCCGTCGACCGGATCGTCGCGCTGCGCGTCGCCGCAGTGCTGCGCAAGCAGGCCGCACAGATGAGGAGCGCCCGCCATGCCTGATTCGTTGAAGCACTCGGTGCGGTGGGACACCGCCGTCGGCGCCCTGCTCGTCGTCCTGCTGCTCTGCTCGTTCGCGTTCGTCGACAACTTCGGCAACGCGCTCAACCTGTCGTTCCTGATCGGCAACACCCTGCCCATCGCGATCATCGCGCTGCCGATGACGATGCTGGTCATCTCCGGCGAGGTCGACCTGTCGGTCGGCTCCACCGTCGGCCTGTCAGGCGCCGTGATGGGCGCGCTGTGGAACAACGGCATGGCCATCGAGACGATCATCCCGCTGTGCCTGCTCCTCGGCGTCGTCTGCGGACTGATCAACGGGCTGCTCGTCACCCGCCTCGGCCTGCCCTCGCTCGCCGTCACCATCGGCACCATGGCCGCCTACCGCGGCATCGCCCAGATCGTCCTCGGCTCCGACTCGGTCACCGACTTCCCCTCCCAGTACCTGGACTTCGGTGCGAACCGGATCGGCGACACGTTCATCCCGTACGCCGCCCTGCCCTTCGTCGTCCTCCTCGCCATCGCGATCGTCGTGCTGCACGCCACCCGCATGGGCCGCTCCCTCTTCGCGATCGGCGCGAACGAGGAGGCCGCCCGGTTCGCCGGCGTACGCGTCAAGCGGCTCAAGCTGTCGATGTTCGTCACGACGGGAGTGCTCTCCGCGCTCACCGGCGTCTTCTGGGCCCTGCACTACGCCAGCGCCCGCTACGACAACGCCACCGGGCTCGAACTCTCCGTCATCGCCGCCGTGTTGCTCGGCGGCATCGACTTCGACGGAGGAAAGGGCACCCTCGGCGGCGCCATCGCCGGTGTGTTCCTGCTCGGCTCGCTGCAGAACGTGATGAGCCTGCTCAACGTCTCCGCGCAGTCCCAGATCGTCGTCACCGGCGTCCTGCTCGTCATCTCCGTGCTCGCGCCGCGCGTCGGCCGCCAGATCGCGCAGGCGAGGTCCCGCAAGAAGACGGCAACAGCCGCACCCGTCGCTCCGTAGTCCCCCTTCCCGTAAGGAAACGCCATGAACGCTCGTACCCGCCGGCTGTCCGCCGCGCTCGCCGTCTCCACCGCCCTCATGGTGGCCGCCACCGCCTGCGGCGGCACCACCAAGTCGGACTCCAACAAGGAGGACGCCAAGTCCGCCGCCGCGGGCAAGGCCGACCCGAACGCCAAGACCAAGAAGGGCCTCACGGTCGCCTTCCTGCCCAAGCAGGTCAACAACCCGTACTTCACGACCTCCGACACCGGCGGCAAGAAGGCGCTGGCCACCCTCGGTTCGACGTACAAGGAGGTCGGCACCAGCTCCGGCACCGACACCTCCGGGCAGGTCTCCTACGTCAACACCCTCACCCAGCAGCAGGCCGACGCCATCGCGGTGTCCGCGCAGGACCCGGGCGCCCTGTGCACCGCGCTCAAGCAGGCCATGAAGAACGGCGTCAGCATCGTCACGTACGACTCCGACACCAAGGTCGACTGCCGCAACGCCTTCGTCTCGCAGGCCTCCGCCGAGGACCTCGGCCGCACCCAGGTGCAGCAGATCGCCAAGCAGATCGGCAACAAGGGCGAGATCGCGATTCTGTCGGCGGCCCAGACCGCCACCAACCAGAACACGTGGATCAAGTACATGAAGGACGAGCTGAAGAAGCCCGCCTACAAGGACATCAAGCTCGTCACGACCGCCTACGGGGACGACGACGCGCAGAAGTCGTTCCAGCAGACCCAGGGCCTCCTCCAGGAGCACCCGAAGATCAAGGGGATCATCTCCCCGACCACGGTCGGCATCAAGGCGGCGGCCCAGTACCTGTCCGGCTCGAAGTACAAGGGAAAGGTCAAGCTGACCGGCCTCGGCACGCCCAACGACATGCGTGCCTACGTCAAGAACGGCACCGTCGAGGCGTTCGAGCTGTGGGACCCGGCGAAGCTGGGCGCGCTCGCCGCGCACACCGCCGTGGCTCTGGAGTCCGGGCAGATCACCGGCAAGGCGGGGGAGAAGTTCAAGGCCGGGGACATGGGCGAGTACACGATCGAGAAGGACGGTGTCGTCACCCTCGGCAAGCCGACCGTCTTCGACAAGTCGAACATCGACGACTACAAGTTCTGAGCGGGAAACCGGGGAACGACACATGAGTGACATGCAACGGGTCTGCTTCCTGCTCAAGGTCAAGTCCGACCGCATCGACGAGTACCGGGCGCGCCACGCGCACGTATGGCAGGAAATGCAGGACGCCCTGACGGCCACCGGCTGGCACAACTACTCCCTCTTCCTGCGCGAGGACGGACTGCTCGTCGGCTACCTGGAGACCGAGGACTTCGACAAGGCGCGCGCCGCCATGGACGCCACCGACGTGAACGCACGCTGGCAGGCCGAAATGGGCGAGTTCTTCGAGGCGTTGGACGGGCAGGCGCCCGACGCGGCGATGCGCCCGCTCACCGAGGTCTTCCACCTTGCCTGAGCGTTCGGCGGTGGGCATCAAGGATGTAGCGAGGGAGGCGGGTGTCTCGGTCGGCACCGTCTCCAACGTCCTCAACCAGCCCGCCCGGGTCTCCGAACCCACCCGCCGCCACGTCCAGCAGGTCATCGCCCGCCTCGGCTACGTCCGTAGCGAGTACGCCCGCCAACTGCGGGCCGGACAGAGCCGGATCGTGTCCCTGCTCGTCCTCGACATGGGCAACCCGTTCTTCGTGGACCTCGCGCGCGGCGCCGAACGCGCCGCGCGCGAGGCCGGGCTCGGCGTCATGGTGTGCAACAGCGCGCAGAGCCCGGACGTGGAGGCCGAATACCTCTCCATGTTCGCCGAACAACGGGTACGCGGCGCCCTGATCACCCCGGCCGACCCCAGCGGAGCGACTCTCCGGGCCTTCCGCCGCCACGGCATCCCGTACGTCGTCGTGGACCGGGTCGCGGGCGACGAACCGGGCTGCTCGGTGGCGGTCGACGACGTGGCGGGCGGGTCGCTCGCCCTCCGCCACCTCCTCGACACGGGTCACCGCTCGATCGCCTACGTCAGCGGCCCGCCCCACCTCAAACAGGTCCAGGACCGCCGCGAGGGCGCCCACAAGGCCTTGGCGGAAGCAGGCCTCCCTTCCTCCTGCTTGTACGAACTCCCGACCGACCGCCTCGACGTGGCGGCAGGCCGCGACGCGGGCGCCCGCCTCCTGGGCCTGGCCCACCGCCCGACGGCCGTCTTCTGCGCCAACGACCTCCTGGCTCTGGGCGTCCTCCAGTCCCTCTACGCGGCAGGCATCCGCGTCCCCGACGACATCTCCCTGGTCGGCTACGACGACATCGAATTCGCCTCGGCCGCGACGGTCCCCCTCACCTCAATCCGCCAACCGGCCACCAGCCTCGGCACTATCGCCGCCCACCTCCTTCTCCAGGAAACGGGCGACCACGCGGCGGACCACCAGCACGAACACATCGTGCTGAGACCGGAGTTGGTGGTGCGGGGGTCGAGCCGGGCCCCGAGCTGAGCACTCCGCTGGCGATCCGTGATGCTCGCGGAGCAGCTGGACCGCGCGCTCAAGGCCCAAGGTGCGCGGGTGGTGCCACCGTGAAGAGCGGCCAGCGCCGCCGCGGCTGCGGCGGGTTCCGCCTCGTGAACGGCCAACAGGCGAACCAGCGGTCAACGTCAAACCTAACGCCCCTCTCAGAGCGCCCACTGTCACCGGCTTGCACTCGTGCGTCATCATGCTTCTTGCAACGGTCTGGGCTGGGGCAGGGGGGCGAGTGTGCGAGGACAACTCCTCGGGGGGCGTTACCAGTTGCGTCGGCAACTGGGCGAAGGAGGCATGGGCGAGGTATGGGAGGCCCAGGACGAGACCTTGAACCGGCTGGTCGCCGTGAAGGTGATCTCGCTGCTTGCCGGAGCGGGCCGTGCCGGCGACGAAGCGCGTGCCCGGTTCTTGCGTGAAGCGCAGATCACCGCACGTCTCCAGCAGGCCAACATTGTGACGGTGCACGACCTGGGACAGACGGGGACGGGAGCGGACGCGATGCCGTTCCTGGTCATGGAACTCGTCCAAGGAGTGGGGCTGGACGAGAGGCTGCGCCAAGGCGCCGTATCGGCGCGTGACGCGGCGCAGTGGGGCGCACAGATATGTGACGCGCTCGCTCATGCCCATGCTCTCGGCGTTATGCACCGGGACATCAAACCGTCCAACATCCTCGTCCCGCACGCGGGCGGCGGAGCGAAAGTGCTCGATTTTGGCATCGCCCGCGCCGTCGCCCCTGACAAGAGCGCTGACCGGCTCACCCACACCGGGTACGTCGTGGGGACACCTGCGTACATGGCTCCCGAGCAGGCACGTGGCCGTCCCGAGCCGCGCAGCGATCTTTATGCACTCGGCTGCCTGCTGTTCGAGCTGATCACCAGCCGCCTGCCCTTTCAGGCCCCCGACGCCGTGGGGTATCTCTCTGCTCAACTGACCGAAGAGCCACCGGCCCCCAGCACCGTGCGCCCGGGCATCGACGCCGCGTGGGACGACCTGATTCTCACGCTCCTGAGCAAAGACCCCGACAAGCGATACGCCTCAGCTGACGCCGTCGCCCAGGCGCTGCGAGGCCTCGGCCAATCGCGCCATCGAACCCAGACGGGCCTGACGACCTCGTCGTCTTCGACGATGAGCACTACTTCGCAGCCCGGCCCCGCTCGGGATGCCCCATTCACCATGTCGTGGACCGGCACCGACCCGCTGGAGACATACGGCGCGCAGACACGCGCGCCGTTCGACGGTCGGCGGCAGGCAGCCAAGGTGGGGATCTCGGCGACGGCGGCGGCCATGGGCTTCTACCTGTCTCTCGGATTGAATTACGGAGCTGTCTCCGGTGAGCAATTCACTGGTTGGGCTGCCGTCTGCGTGCTCTCCGCGGTCGTGTCCTTTTACTCCCTCGGGGTGCTGGTGCACACGGCGTGGGACCGTCGCATGCGGCGGCTCCACACGGGGCATCGGGGCTGGACGCTGGAGGTCGGGCCGCATGGCATCACCACCACGAGCAGTGTCGGACGGCGAGTGTTCGGATGGGACACGATCAAACGTATCGAGATCGGCTCGATCCGGTCCGACGCACCGTATGTACACAAGGGTATTCTGCTGACACCACGCGGAAACTCATGGCCGAGGCGGAGAGACTGCCCTGCAGGCTGGCCCTACCGTGTATCGCCCATGCGAGACGGCGGCCAGCCCTTTGTCGCCTGCGTCCTGGGCCCCCTCACCTCACGCCAGCGCACCAGGCTCGTCCAGGCACTCGCCCGCTACGGCGGCAAACGCTGGCAGAAGCCGTGATGACATGTGAGTCCGTGCGTCCGGTGCTGTTGGTGGATGTGGACGGGCCGTTGAACCCGTATGCCGCGAAGCCCCATCGAAGGCCCAAGGGCTATGAGACACATCGCCTGCTCACGCCTCGCTGGGTGGCCGCCGAGCGGCGTCGGCTGAGGGAATGGGGACTGCCCAACAAGCCGGTGAAGCCGTTGCGGGTTTGGCTCAACCCGAAGCACGGGCCTGCGCTGCTCGACCTTCCCTTCGACCTGGTGTGGGCGACCACGTGGGAGGAGGAAGCCAACACCGTCATCGCGCCAATATTGGGACTGCCCGAACTGCCCTGCGTTTCCTGGCTGCCCACGCGTCACGAGCCCGGGGATGGTGTCCATTGGAAGACGCCTGAGGTCGTCGCGTGGGCGCAAGGCCGGGCGTTCGCCTGGATCGACGACGAAATCACAGAGGCCGACCGCATCTGGGTGAAGCAACGGCACAACGGACCGGCGCTATTGCACCGAGTCGACCCACGACTTGGCCTCGGCGGTGCCGACTTCGCGGCGTTGACGGCATGGGCAACCGGCCTCGCCTGAGGGCGAACTCGTCGTGGGACGCGAAGTGAGGTGGTTCACGCCTCAGGACGGTCGCGCGATCCATGACGTGATCTCGCGGGCTTACCGGCTCGGCATGAAATGGACACCCGGCCGGAAGTAGCCCGCCGACGGAACTTCGTGGCGGGCTACGTTCGTCTCCGTTTCTGCCTGCCCGCGTCAGCGCACCGAACTCGTCACCCGATACCTCCCCGGCGACAGCCGGTACGTCGCCACCTTGTCCGTGAAGCTCTCGAAGTGGACCCCGGCGGTCTTCGCCAGTGGGGTGCGGCCCTCGCGGACCGTGTCGGATGAGACGGCCGGTAGGGCCAGGGTCGCCTCCGTGTTGGGTGGGACCACCGCCTCGTACGTGAGGGTGCCGGCGGGGGAGAGGGACCAGGTGCTCGTGATCTCGCCGTAGGGGGAGAGGTGGCGGGCCTCGACCTCGGTGATCTTGCCCGTCGGGTCCAGGTGGGGCTGGAGGCGGAAGCGGCGGAAGCCGGGGTGGTCGGGGTCGGTGGCGATGCCGGCCATGTACGCGTACATCCACTCCATGATCGCGCCGTACGAGTAGTGGTTGAAGGAGTTCATCTCCACCGGGCCGAAGCCGTCTTCCTTGGAGTAGGAGTTCCAGCGTTCCCAGATCGTCGTCGCGCCGTTCTTCACCGAGTAGAGCCAGGACGGCATGGCGTCCTGGTGGAGGAGTTCGTACGCCAGGTCGGGGCGGCCCTCGTCGGTGAGGACCGGGGCGAGGACGTTCGCGCCGAGGAAGCCGACTGAGAGGGTGTTCTCCGCGTAGGCGACGCGCGCGCTGTCGGGGTGGGCCGCCTTGTACGCCGCGTCATTGCCGATGTTGTCCGCCAACAGGCCGACCAGGGCGCGGCGTTGGGCTTGCGTGTCGTAGAAGCCGAGTTTGAGGACCCAGAGGAGGGCCGACTGGCTGTTGTCCTCGGGGTCGCCGCCCATGAGCGGCTTGCCGCCGAGGCTGGAGCGGACCGTGATCTTGTCGCCGTCGACCGCGATGTACTTCGCCATGAAGGCACGGCGGATGAGGGTGAAGAGGGTCTCGTACGACTTCGACTCCGAGGTCCTGCCCGTTGCGCGTGCCATCTGTGTCATCAGGCGCACGCTGTACGCGTAGTAGACGTCGCTCATCAACTGCGTGCCGGTGTTCTGGAAGGCGAGCCAGTCGGCGAAGATCGCGCCCTGGCCGGCGTAGCTGTCGCCGCCCTTCTTCTTGATCCAGTTGATGTAGGCGACCATGGCGTCCCAGCTGCGGTCGATGACCGTCCTGTCGCCGCTCATCTGCCACACCGTCCACGGCACGACAACCCCGCAGTCCGCCCAACCGCTGCACGGCTCCGCCGCGTTGTACCGGTTGCCGGGGGCCACCGCCGTGAACTGCGCGCCGCCGACGCCGTACGTCTTCTGCGACTCGATCAGGATGTCCTCGAAGTGGCTGAGGAAAGCCACCGAGTCCGTGTTGTACAGGCCGGTGCGGGAGAACACCTGGGTGTCGCCGGTCCAGCCGAGCCGCTCGTCGCGCTGCGGGCAGTCGGTGGGCACCCAGAGGTAATTGCCGCGCTGGCCCCAATGGACGTTGCTGATCAGCTGGTTGACGTCGTCGTCGTTGGTCCGGATGCTGCCGGTCTCGCGGATCGCGGAGGTGGCGACCCTGCCGGTCAGGCCGGAGACCGTGACCTCGGCGTCCTTCGTGGTCACCTCCACCGACACGTACCGGAAGCCGTAGAAGGTGAGTGAGTCCTCGTGCGTCTCGCCTTCGCCGCCGGCGCCCTTGAGGATGTACGTGCTCGTGGCCTTCGCCGAGCGGAGATTGGCCCGGTAGAGGGAGCCGACGGGGCCGTCCGCGCCCTTGCTGTCGTCGTTGAGCATCTCGCCGAACCTGACGACGACTTCGGCTCCGGCCGGACCGCGCAGTGTGTAGCGGGGGACACCGACCATGTTCTGGCCGAGGTCGAAGACGGCGGTGTCACCGGGGCGCAGGGTGGCCGGGCCCGGCTTGCCGGAGGTGGAGCGGGCCGGGTCGGGGACGATGCGGCCCTTGCCGTTGGCGCTCGACTCCTCGCCCGTGACCTCGGAGTAGACCGTCAACGACTCCGGCGTGCGGTCCCACTTCGCCATCAGGCGGGCTGTCTCGCCGGGGTAGGCGGTCAGCTTGGCGTCCGGGTACTTCGCGGCGTAGCCGACCTCCTCGACGTCCGACCACGCGGAGGTGTCGAAGCCGCTCGCCGTCCAGCCGGGGAGTTCCTTGCGGGCGTCGTAGGTCTGGCCGTCGTAGATGTCGTCGGCGCGGTAGGGGCCGGTGTCGGTGGCCTTCCAGCCGGCGCCGGGCTTCGTGACGAAGCTCTGCGTGCTGCCGTCGGAGTACCGGACAAGCAGCTTGGCCTTGAGGGCGAGCGGATTGCCGTCCTTGGAGTAGTACTTGCTGCCCTCGGAGACGCGCGCGTTGTACCAGCCGTTGCCGAGCACGGCGGCGAGCGTCACGTCGCGGCCGCCGCCGCGTGCGACCAGGTCCGTGACGTCGTACGTCATGTAGTTGACGCTCGTGTCGTAGTTGGTCCAGCCCGGGGTGAGGAGTTCGGCCGTGCGGCCCTCGGCCTCGGGGACCGTCACGCGCTCGCCGTTGACGTACGCCTCGTAGACGCCGAGCGCCGTCACGTACAGGCGTGCCTCGCGGACCCGGCCGCCCTTGCGCAACGCGGTCTGGCCGCGCAGCAGCGGCGCGCCCGCCGAGTTGGGCTTCTTGCCCTTCATGCCGATCCACTGGGCGCCGTCCCAGCGGGTGACACCGTCGGTGCTGAGCAGGGCGGTCTCGAAGCGGGCGGCGGGGGAGGTGCCGACCTCGCGGCCGTCCGCGTCCCACACCGTCACGGACCAGAAGTAGCCGGTGGACGGCTTGAGTTCGGGCCCGTCGTAGCGCACGGCCACCGAGTCGGACGACTTGACGCGGCCGCTGTCCCACACGTCGGCGCGGGAGAGTCGGGCCGCGCCGGACGCCACCCGGATCCGGTACGCGCCCTGCGCCAGGCCGCGCTTTCGCGAGCCGAGCCGCCAGCCGAAGCGGGGGCGGGCGGCGTCGGTGCCGAGGGGGTCGACGCGGTGCTCGGTGGTGAGTCCGGTGACCGCGCCCTCCGGGGGAGCGGGCAGGGAGGCGGCTTCGCTGGGGGCCGCGGCGGCTGACGGGCTCGCGGCCGCGATGACGGGCACCGCGCCCGCGCTCGCGGCGAGGACGGTTCTGCGACGTATGTCGCTGCGCATCTCGGGGTGTCCCTTCGTCGGTGAAGGTGTTCCGGTTCAAACGATTCAGGTACGCGCCGTGAGAGGCAAGAGGCGTGCATGAGGTATACGTGAGGCACATCCGGCTTACTGGTACGGCGGATCGCGGGGAGGGAGGCGCGGCGGGTGACGTCCCGCCAGCCCGGACGACTGGTCTGACCGAAACGATTCACCCGGTCGTCCGGCGTATCGAACACCGACCGGCCCCCGCCACGTACACTCCCACTGCCGCACCAGCTCACCAGGAGGACCACACCCGATGGGACAGTCCGTGGGGATCAAGGACGTCGCCCGTGAGGCGGGGGTGTCCGTGGGCACGGTCTCGAATGTGATCAACCGGCCCGAGGCCGTGGCCGATGCGACGCGTGCCCGCGTCCAGGCCGCCATCGAGCGGCTCGGCTATGTCCGCAGCGAGTCGGCCCGCCAGCTGCGCGCCGGGCGCAGCCGCATCATCGGCCTGCTCGTCCTGGACATGGGCAACCCGTTCTTCGTGGACGTCGCACGCGGAGCCGAGCGGGCCGCCCGTGACGCCGGGCTCGGGGTGATGGTGTGCAACAGCGCGCAGAGCCCGGCCGAGGAGGCCGACTACCTGTCGCTCTTCGCCGAGCAGCGGGTGCGCGGGGTGCTCCTCACGCCCGCCGAGGCGACCGGCCCCACCGTGGAGGCCTTCCGCAGGCACGACATCCCGTTCGTGCTGGTCGACCGGGTCGCCGAAGGCGCCACCGAGTGCTCGGTCTCGGTCGACGACGTCAACGGCGGGGCGCTCGCCGTGCGCCACCTCGTCGACGCGGGCCACCGCTCCATCGCGTACGTCAGCGGACCGCCCACCCTCAACCAGGTCGCGGACCGCCGCCAGGGCGCCCAGCGCGCGCTGAAGGAGGCCGGCCTCCCGTCCTCCGTGCTGCGCGAACTCCCGACCGAACGCCTCGACGTGGCCGCGGGCCGCGACGCGGGCGCCCGCCTCCTCGGCCTCACCGAACGCCCCACCGCCGTCTTCTGCGCCAACGACCTCCTCGCCCTCGGCGTCCTGCAGTCCCTGTACGCGGCCGGGGTCCGGGTCCCCGAGGACATCGCGATCGTCGGCTACGACGACATCGAGTTCGCGGCGGCGGCCGCCGTCCCGCTCACGTCGGTGCGCCAGCCCGCGGTCCACATGGGCGCCCTCGCGGCGGACCTGCTCCTGGAGGAGATCGAGGCGGCCGACGACCCGGAGAGCGCGCACGAGCACCGGCGGGTCGTGCTGCAACCGGAGCTGGTGGTGCGCGGGTCGAGCCTCGGCGCGCGCTGAGCGTCAGCGGACCGTTCGGCCCTACCGGGGGCGGTCGACCGCGGCTAGCGTGCTGCGGAACCGCCATGGGGAGGGCGCCATGCCGACCGGGGACCGTACGAAAGCGCCGTGGCTGCCGCCGCGCTGGTTCATCCGCCTGGCCTGGAAGGTGCACCGGGGCGCGTACCGGGCCTTCGGCGGCCGGATCGGTCTGTGGAAGCCGCGCCCCAGCAAGTGGGGCACCCTGCGCCTGACCACTACGGGCCGCCGCTCCGGCCGCCCGCGCGGCGTCATCGTCGCCTACGTCGAGGACGGCCCGCACCTGGTCACGCTGGCGATGAACGGCTGGGGCGAGGGCGAACCCGCCTGGTGGCTCAACCTCCAGGCGCACCCCGAGGCGAGTGTCCACCTGGTCACCGGGCGGCGGACGGTACGCGCGCGTGCGGCCACGGGCGAGGAGCGGGAGCGGCTGTGGGACCGCTGGCGCGCGATCGAGACGAACCTGGACGCGTACGCGGCGAAGCGGTCGTTCGAGACCACAGTGGTGGTCCTGGAACCACTGTCCTGAACCGCGGTCAGGAGTTGTCAGGAGACCGGCCCACGGCCGTCCCGCAGCCGCGAGGCGAACTCCCGTGCCGCGGCGAGATCCGCGTCGTTCGGCCGGTGCTTGTTGATGCCGCCGACGACCTTGAAGGGCGCCCAGGTGTCGAACGCCCTGCACGTGAAGCCGGCGTCCACCTCGTAGCCCTTGCTCGCGAGGAGGTGCGACAGGGGACGGGTGAAGCGTGTCAGAGGTGTCTCGGGGAGCCCGCTGGTGGCGAAGACGAAGGCCCGGCCGCGAGTGGCGGGCAGCGCCCCGGCGAACTCGGTCAGGCGCGGGTGCAGCTTCGTGTAGAAGACGCCGGAGCCGAGTCCGACGAGGTCGGCCTCCGCGAGTTCCGTGGGGTCGGCCTGCTCGGGGGTGACGACCTTCGCATCCAGTACCTCGGCCATGGCGTCGGCGACACGGCGCGTGTTGCCGTGCGAGACGGAGTGGCACACGATGACGGCTTTCATCGACACGATCCTTTCTGGGACTCCTGAGCTTTCGAAAGGGAGAACCGGTCAGGCGCCCCGGATGTGACAACCGGATGTGGCAGAAGGTGTCGATCATGGGAGTGGGAGACTGGCCGGACGCACCATCCGCACCACAGCCCACCGCACAGGAGCCGCATTGAGCGCCGCCAGCTACCGACAGGCCGGGGTCGTCCTGACCGACCGCCGGTTCTCCGTCCCCCTGGACCACGACGTCCCCGACGGGGAGCGCATCGAGCTGTTCGCGCGGGAGGCCGTCGCCCCGGGGCGCGCGCACGAGAACCTGCCGTGGCTGCTCTACCTCCAGGGCGGCCCCGGCTTCGGCGCCAACCGCTTCTCCGGCCCGGCGGCCTGGCTCGGCCGGGCCCTGAAGGACTACCGCGTCCTCCTCCTCGACCAGCGCGGCACCGGCGCCTCCGCCACCGTGAACCGCCAGACGCTCCCGCTGCGCGGCGACGCCGAACAGCAGGCCGCGTACGTGGGCCACTTCCGCGCCGACTCGATCGTCCGCGACTGCGAGTACATCCGCCGCGAGGTCACCGGCGGCGCGCCCTGGACGATCCTCGGACAGAGCTTCGGCGGCTTCTGCGGCGTCCGCTATCTGTCGTCCGCGCCCGAGGGCCTGGAGACCGCGCTCATCACGGGCGGCCTGCCCACCCTCGACGGTCACGCCGACGACGTCTACCGCGCCGCGTACCCGCGCGTCGAGCGCAAGGTCCGCGCGCACTACGCCCGTTACCCGATGGACGTCGAGCGGGCGAAGGAGATCGCCGCGTACGTCCAGGAGCACGAGCCGGTCCTTCCGAACGGCTACCGCCTGACCGTCCCCGCCTTCCAGTCGCTCGGCATCTGGCTCGGCGCGGGCGACGGCAGCGACCGCCTGCATTACCTCCTGGAGGACGCGTTCGTGCGGACCCCCGGCGGGCGGGAGCTGTCCGACGCGTTCCAGGAACAGATCGCCGGCGCGCTCTCGTACCGCCCCCACCCTCTCTACGCCGTGCTGCACGAGGCGATCTACGCACAGGGAGGGCGGCCCACCGACTGGTCGGCGGAGCGCGTGCGCGGGGAATTCCCGCAGTTCGACGGGGAGAAGGCCCTCGCGGACGGCGGGCCGCTGCTGTTCACCGGCGAGACCATCCACCCCTGGCAGTTCGACTGCGACCCGGCGCTGCGCCCGCTGCGCGAGGTCGCCGAGCGGGTCGCGGCCCGCACCGACTGGGCGCCGCTGTACGACCCGACCCGGCTCGCCGCGAACGAGGTCCCGGCCGTCGCCGCCGTCTACCACGACGACATGTACGTGGACACGGAGCACGCCCTGCGCACGGCCCGCACCATCCGCGGTCTGCGCCCCTGGGTGACGAACGAGTTCGAGCACGACGGCCTGCGGGCGGGCGGTCCGCGCGTCCTCGACCGGTTGCTGGCGATGGTGCGCGGAGAGGTGTGAGCCCCCGGGCGGGGTCATAGGCTGCCCGCATGACCCTGCCCGAACCGAACACCCAAGCCTCGCTGCAGCCCATGCCGGAGGACTGGCAGCGGGCTCTCGCCGTCGTCGCCCACCCGGACGACCTGGAGTACGGCTGCTCCGCCGCCATCGCGGCCTGGACGGACGCGGGCCGCGAGGTCGGCTACGTACTCGCCACCCGCGGCGAGGCCGGCATCGACACCCTCGAACCGGCCAAGTGCGGCCCGCTGCGCGAGCAGGAGCAGCGGGCCAGCGCGGCGGTCGTCGGCGTGGAGACGGTCGAGTTCCTCGACCACCGGGACGGCGTCATCGAGTACGGCACGGCGCTGCGCCGCGACATCGCCGCCGCGATCCGCCGGCACCGCCCCGAACTCGTCATCACCCTCAACCACCGTGACACCTGGGGCGGCGTCGCCTGGAACACTCCCGACCACGTCGCCGTCGGCCGGGCCACGCTCGACGCGGTGGGCGACGCGGGCAACCGGTGGATCTTCCCCGAGCTCACCGAACAGGGCCTCGAGCCGTGGAACGGGGTGCGGTGGGTGGCCGTCGCCGGTTCCTCGCAGCCCACGCACGCCGTCGACGCCACGGCCGGCCTGGAGCGCTCCATCAGCTCGCTCCTCGAACACCGTACGTACATCGAGGTGTTGACCAGCGAGGACCCGGAGACGTACTGCCGCACCTTCCTCACGGGCAACGCGCAGGCGGCGGCGGTGCGGTTCGGCGGGAAGCCGGCGGTGCCGTTCGAGGTGTTCGCCCGGTAGGGCTCGCGCGCCCGGTGGGCCCCGCCGCTCACAGGGCGCTGCTGCTCGCCGAGTCGACCCGGCACGTGGGCCAGTGCCGGGCGCCGCGCGACACGAACCCTTCGGCGCAGCACGCGGTGTACAGCTCGGCGAACGCGTCCGCGGACAGCATGCAGCCCTTGCCATGGGCGTAGCCGCCCGAGAGATGCGCGAGGCGACAGCACTCGACGGCCATGTCGAGTTCCTCGACGATCGCCGCGCGCCGGGCCCGCTCGCACTCGGAGAGGACCGCCTGGTGCTCGGCGTAGGACCGCAGCGCGGACCGGACGAGGACCGTGGCCAAGCACAGGCCGGGCAGGCAGTGCCACGGGGCTTCGGTCAGGCCGACGTGGAGGGCACCGACGGTGAGCGCGGCCGCGGCGAAGAGATGGGCGCGGGCGGTGCGGAGTGCGCGGGTCATGATCAGTCCTCACTGGCGCGACGTTCGAAGCGGTGGCATTCGTGGGCGCAACGGTGGGAGAGCTCGTAGGGGCAGGGTGAGCGGCAGCGGCGTTCGTGGCAGTCGTGGCGGATGGTGCCCGTGCATTTCTCGTGTTGCATCGTGTTGCTTCTCGGGGGCGGAGGTGGAGGGTTCTGGTGAGGATGGCCGGATCGACTCCGGGGTGGTTGAGCGAGGGAGCGCCCTTGCTCGCCCTGTGGTGAGCAGGAGCGCGCAGGCGAGCGGCCGGATGGGCGGCGCGACGTCGAGGTGCCGGCCATGTCGGACGGCTTCGCCGTTGTGGCTGGTGTCGGCCACAGACGGGTGGTGGCGCTTTCGGGACCACGGGGACGGCCGCCCTCGTCGTCGAGGACGGCCGGTCGGGGGGCGGACGGCGCCGAGGCCTCGCGCTCGTCCGCCTCAGCGGCGCAGACGGAGCGCGGAGACGAGGAAGAAGACGCCGCCCAGGAAGGCGTATCCGGCCAGATTGGTCAGCGACGCGTCGTCCTTCGCCGCCTGGGCGACGAAGGAGGCCCCGGCGAGGGCGGAGATGCCGCCGCTGGCGATCATCGGCCACTGTCCGCCCATGCCGCGCCGCAGGACACCGACGGTTAGTTGGACGAGGCCCGCGGTGACGGCCCAGGCACCCCACAGGCGCAGCACGGCCGGGATGCCGGAGGAGACGGCCGCGATCAGCCCCGCGGTGGTCAGGACGCTGAGCGTGATGTTCGCGTAGAGGCCGAGCACGGGCCCGCGGTCGGCCCTGGCGGAGCGGACGTCGACGATCGCGCAGGCCACGTCGAACAGGGGATAGACCACCAGCAGTGTCTTGCTGAGGGGCCCCAGGGTGTCCGCGCTCGTGAACAGCAGGCCGGCCCAGACGGCGGCGAACGCGAAGCGGAGCAGGTACAGGCGGCGCAGCGACGCGACGGGGCTCGTCGCGGGGGCGGGTGTGGAGACGACGGTTTCCATGAGGATCCCTTTCGGAGGGCGGAGGGCGGAGGAGAAGCAGGAAGAAGGCGTGGGCGTGGCGCGCCGAAGCAGCCAAGCGAGGGAGAACGTTCGGTCTCTTTCCTCTTTCTCATCTAAAGCCGTCCGCGGCCCGCCGTCAAGACCGAACGTTCTCCCTCGCGCTCCTGGTACGGTGACGCCATGAGCGCGAGCACGACAGGCGGCAGAACGTCCGAGGCGCGGACGCGGCTGCTCTCCACGGCGACCCGCATCTTCTACGGCGAGGGGATCCACTCCGTCGGCGTGGACCGGATCATCGAAGAGGCCCAGGTCACCCGGGCCACGCTGTACCGGCACTTCAAGGGCAAGGAAGACCTGGTCCTCGCCTATCTGCAACAGGCCGACCAGGGCATCCGCGGCCAGGTCGAGGCCGTCCGCGCCCAGGAGCTGCCCCCCGCCGACACGGTCCGCGCCGTCGCCCGCACCATCACCGAGGGCATCCGCTCCGAAGGCTTCCGCGGCTGCGCCTTCCTGAACGCCGCAGCCGAGTACCCCGACCCGTCCCACCCGGTCCACCAGGCCGTACTGGCGCACCGGCAGTGGTTCCTGGACACCGCCGTCGAACTGCTCGACCGGGCCGGCTGCACGCCCGCGGACGCGGTAGGGCGGCACTTCGTGATGCTCCGGGACGGCGCCATGGCTGCCGGCTGCCTCTCCGACGCCACGCTCATCTCCGAGACGTTCCTGTCCGGGGTGGAAGGCATCCTGCGCTCCGCGTCCTGAATGACGGCGCGCCGCCGCGTGTCGGCCCGTGCATGCCACGATGAAGTCATGAGTCACGACGAAGGCGTGAGTGGTGCGGGTGGCGAGCGCCGCGCTCTGCTCGCCGACAAGACGCCCTTCCCCGAAGGCCTCGACGACCGGCTGCGGGACCAACTCACCTTCCTCGTCGAGGTGGATCAGCTCAAGACCGTCCTGCGGCAGTCGCCCCTGGCCGCGGCGGAGCGCCGCGAGAACGACGCGGAGCACTCGTGGCACCTGGCGATGATGGTGGTCGTCCTCGCCGAGCACGCCGACCGCCCCATCGACGTCGGGCACACCGTCCAACTGGTGCTCCTGCACGACCTGGTGGAGATCTACGCCGGCGACACACCCCTGTACGACAGTGCCGCGGGCAGCGACCAGGAGGAGCGGGAGAGCGCCGCGGCCGACGAACTGTTCGGACTGCTCCCGGCGGACCAGGGACGCCGGATGAGGGCACTGTGGGACGAGTTCGAGGAACGGCGCACCCCTGAAGCGGTGTTCGCCAAGGCGATGGACCGGCTGCAGCCCCTGCTCCTCAACTGGATGGCGCGCGGCGGCACCTGGCGCACTCCCGGCGTCACCGCCGACGACGTCCGCGCCCGCAAGGCGGTGATCGGGGACGCGTCCGCGGCCCTGTGGCAGGCCGGACAGCGGCTCATCGACGAGGGCGAGGCGCGCGGCTGGTCGCGGCGTGCCGAGCCCGGATGAGCGCGGGCCGCTGTGGCGCGGGGGTGTCGATCCCCGCAAGGCCAAAGGGGCTATCGTGTCGGCATGGCAGCCGAGTTGATCCGTATCGTCTCCCGTTCGTCGCCGATGGCGCTGGCCCAGGTGGAGCGTGTCCGCGCCGAACTCGCCGCGCTGCACCCCGGCATCCGCACCGAGGTCGTGCCCGTCACGACCAGCGGTGACAAGTGGATGGGCGACCTGTCGAAGCTCGGCGGCAAGGGTGCGTTCACCAAGGAGGTCGACCGGGCGCTGCTCGACGGCCAGGCCGACCTCGCCGTGCACTGCCTCAAGGACATCCCGGCGGACCGGCCGCTGCCGGAGGGCTGTACGTTCGGCGCGTACCTCAAGCGGGACGACGTACGGGACGCGCTGATCGACCCGGCGGGCCGCACCCTCGACGAGCTGCCCGAGGGGACCCGCGTCGGCACGTCCTCCGTCCGCCGTGTCGCCCAACTCGCCGCCTCCCACCCGCACTTGGAATGCGTCCCGATGCGCGGGAACGCCAACCGCCGCATGGAGAAGATGGCGGCGGGCGACGCGGACGTCCTGCTCCTCGCACTGTCCGGGCTCGAGCGGATCAACCGCACCGACGTCATCACGGAGGTGCTCGCGCCGGAGCGGATCTGCCCGCCGATCGGCGCCGGGATCCTGGCGCTGCAGTGCCGCGAGGACGACGAGTCGACGCTGGAGGCGGTGACCGGGCTCGGCGACCGCGACACCTGGCGCGAGGCGACCGCCGAGCGGATGTTCCTGCACGTCCTTCAGGGCCACTGCAACTCACCGATCGCCGGCTACGCCCGCGCCGAACGCTCCGGCGACCTGTCGCTGCGGGGCTGCGTATTCACCCCCGACGGCAAGCGGGTGCTGAACGCGCAGGAGTGGGCGGGGCCGTTGGACCCGGCGACGCTGGGGATGTCGGTGGCGGTGGCGCTGCTGCGGCAGGGTGCGCGGGAGCTGATCGACGGGATTCCGCACTGAGACGCTGAGCCCCGGGACCCTGGTGCCCTGGGGGCTGGTCCGATCGGCGGACTCTCCTGATCGCGTAATCTGTGGCACGGATGTTCGGGTGTTCGGGTGTCCCGTGCGCGACCAGGAGGGTGACCGGTGATCAGTGCGACCGCAGTCGGGGGAGTGGCCCTGATCGAACTGGGCATGGCGCTCACGCCGGGGCCGAACATGATCCACCTGGCGTCGCGCGCGATCACTCAGGGGCGCAGGGCGGGCCTGGTCAGCCTGAGCGGCACCGCCGTCGGCTTCGTGGCCTATCTGCTGGCCGCGGCCGCGGGGCTGTCCGCACTGTTCGCCGCCGTGCCGGTGGCGTACCTGGTGGTCAAGCTGGCCGGCGCCGCCTACCTGGCCTATCTGGCCTGGAGCATGCTCAAGCCCGGCGGGCGCTCGCCGTTCGCCCCGGCGGGGGACCTGCCGCCGGTGTCCGACGCCCGGCTGTTCTCGATGGGGCTGCTGACCAACCTGCTCAACCCCAAGATCGCGCTCCTGTACGCCGCGCTGCTGCCCCAGTTCCTCGATCCGCACGCCGGGCCCGCCTGGGTGCAGCTGCTCCAGCTCGGCGGCGTACAGATCGTGGTGGGCCTCGCCGTGAACGCCGCGATCATGCTGGGCGCGGCGCGGGTCTCGGGATTTCTGGCGGCGCGCCCCCGCGCCATGACCGCCCAGCGGTTCACGGCGGGCGGCCTGCTCGGCGTCTTCGCGGTGCGCACGGCGCTGTCCCGTACGCCGGTCTCCGGCTGAGCAGCGCCCGTCAGGACGTTTCCGTACGGGCCTGGACCGCCGCCTTCGGAGTCCTGCCCGGAAGCCGCAACGCTGTCGCGCCGGCCACGAGCACCAGGCCGGTGAGTGCCGTCAATGTCACGCCCATCGACGCCACGAAGTCCGCGCCGGACGCGAGCAGTGTCGTCGCCGTCGCCACGCCGAGCGTCGGGCCCACGTTCATCGCCGTCTGCTGCAGTCCGCCCGCCACCCCGGCCGCGCGGAGGTCGGCCCGGCGGACGAGCGACTCCGTCGCGGCGACCATCACCGTGCCGAAGCCCGTGCCCATCGCGAACGCGCAGGCTCCGACGGCCAGTTGAGGCGGCGACGTGTCGAGGCGTCCGAAGCCGAACACCCCCGCCGCCAGGATCAGCATCCCGCCCGATGTCGTCGCCCGGGTCCCGCAGCGGCGCAGCAGTACCGGGGTGAGCGGCGCCGCCAGCACCATGCACAGGGCGGCGGGCAGCATGCGCAGCGCCGTGCCGAGCGGGTCGAGGCCGAGTACGTCCTGAAGGAAGTACGTGGCCGTGAACAGTGTGCCGAACAGGGCCGCCGACGCCGTCAGCAGGATGACCAGCGCGGGGGCGACGGTCGGGGACGCGAGCAGGGCGGGGGACAGCAGTGGGTCCGCCGTGCGGCGCTCGTGTGCGACGAAGCCGACCGCCGCCGCGCCTGCGCCGCCCGCGAACAGCGTCGTATCAGCCGTCCACCCGGATCCCGGCAGGCCGGCCAGCGCCGCCACCAGGCAGCCGAGTGCCACGGCGAGCAACAGCGCGCCGCCCGGATCGAGTCCGACGGTGCGTGGTGCGGGCGCCGCCGTACGGTCGTCGGCGGGTACGTCATCGGTCCGCTCAAGGGCGTCGTCCCGCACCGCCAGGACGAGCATGGCGATCACGACGGCGGGCAGCACCCCCAGGAAGAACACCGAACGCCAGCCCAGTTGCGCCGTCAGCGCCCCGCCGACCAGTGGGCCCGCGGCCGCCGCGACACCGATCGCACTGGTGCGCAGCGCGATCGGCATACCGAGCGCATCGGCGGCGTAGGCCGTCCGCAGCATGCCCAGCGTCGCCGGCTGCAGCAGTGCACCGCACACCCCCTGGAGCACGCGCAGCCCGATCACCCAGCGGATGTCCGGCGCGACACCGATCCCGGCGGAGGCCGCCGCGAACCCGAGCGTCCCGTATCCGAAGAGCCGCGCGTGCCCGTAGCGGTCGCCGAGCCGCCCGGCGAACACCAGCAGGCTCGCCACCGCGATCAGATAGCCGGTGCTGGTCCACTGGACCTGTGCGAGGGAGGCGCCGAGGTCGTCCTGGAGCGCGGGCTGGGCGACGGTCAGGACCGTGCCGTCGAGCGCGACGAGGACCGCGCCGACGACGCTGCCCGTGAGCGTGATGCGGCGACGTGTCGAGCCGTTCACCGGGATGCCGGGCCCAGATGGGCGTCGAGCACCGTGGCCAGCAGCGGCTCGATGTCCTCGGCGGCGACGGCCAGTTGGAGGCTGCCCCAGCCCCACAGCTGGGCGACACCGTGCAGGTTCGCCCACAGCGCGCCGGCCACGAGGGCGGGTTCCGTATCGGGTCGGGCGGCGGCGATCAGCCCCGTGAGCATCTTGAAGAGCGGAAGACTGGTCTCGCGCAGACCCAACTCACCGCTCTCCAACAGGTCATGGCGGAACATCAGCTCGTACATGCCGCGGTGTCGCGCCGCGAAGTCGAGATAGGTGCGGGCGAGGGTGGCCACCTGGGTGCGCGGGTCCTGGCCGCCGTCGCCGTCGCCGTCGGCGAGCGCTTGCGTGACGCGCTTGCCGAGTTCCTCGAAGCCGCGCCGGGCGATGGCCGACAGCAGTTCGAGGTGGGTCGGGAAGTAGCGGCGGGGCGCGCCGTGCGAGACACCCGCCCTCCGGGCGATCTCCCGCAGCGACAACGCCGCCGCGCCATCCGTGTCCACGAGCGCCACGCCGGTGTCGATGAGGCGCTCGCGGAGGCTGTCGCCGGTGGGGCGGTTCATCTGCATAGACACTGTCTACCGGATGGAGGTAGACAGTGTCTACTGCGGGGTGTGTGGGTCCGTGGGTGTGTGCTTACGCGCCGAGCGGGCCCTCGGTGCACGTCTCAGTGCACGAGAAGCGAGACCGCGGTTCTCATCCGGTCCACGTAGAACTCCCGAGTCCGGGCCTGCCGCTTGAGGCCGATCGACGTGCTGATCAACGTCTGGGCGACGGGGGCGGCCGACTTCCGTGTCGACTCCTGGGCGATCGCCTTCGTGATCAGTTCCTCGAAGCGTCGTGGTGCGGATTCGGTGATCTCGTCGAGGAGGTGCGGGTTGTCCTCGATGACTGTCGTGATATCGCCCGCGAGCGGGCCGATGTACCGCCCGGCCCATCGGTCGAACGCGTCCACGAGGCGGTTGGCGAGGGGGCGACCGGTGTCGGCCAGGAGGTCTTCGATCGCGTCGAGATCCTGTTCCAGGGTCCGGGTGGCCGCGGCGCGGAACAGGGCCTCCTTCGAGGAGAAGAGGAAGTACAGGCCGGGCCGGGAGATGTGTGCGGCCCGTGCGACCTCCTCCATCGAGGTCTTCCGGTACCCGAATCGCGCGAACGTGGCCATCGCGGAGTCCAGGACCCGCGACCGGCGGTCGGCGTCGGGGGTGGCGGCGTCGGTGCTGCTCATGGAGCGAGCGTAGGACTGGTACTCGAACTATACAAATACTGTTCAGTGCGTATAGTCGCCGCATGGCTGACCGTGCCCTCATCACCACGCCTTTCACCGCGTCCAGCACCGCCGATGAAGTACTGCGCGGCGTCCACCTCGCAGGTGTCCGCGCCGTCGTGACCGGGGCCTCCTCCGGGCTCGGGGCCGAGACGGCGCGTGCGCTGGCCGCCGCGGGGGCGGAGGTGACGCTCGCCGTGCGTGACGTGGTCGCGGGGGCGGCCGCCGCCGACCGGATCGCGAAGGCGACCGGTGGGGCCCGGCCGCGGGTCGTCCGGCTCGACCTTGCCGACACGGGCTCCGTCGCGGCGTTCGTCGACACCTGGGACGATCCGCTCCATCTGCTGATCAACAACGCGGGCGTGGTCACCGGCGGCCTCGAACGCACCCGTGAGGGCTGGGAGTTGCAGTTCGCGACGAACCACCTCGGTCACTTCGCGCTGGCCGTCGGGCTGCGTGGCGCGCTGGCGCGGGGAGCGGCCGAGCGGGACGGGGCCCGGATCGTCTCGGTCAGTTCGACGGCGCACATGCGTGCCGGCATCGACTTCGACGACCTGCAGTTCGAGCGCCGTGCCTACGATCCGCAACTCGCCTACGCCCAGTCCAAGACGGCGAACTCGCTCTTCGCCGTCGAGGCGAGCCGCCGCTGGGCCTCCGACGGCATCGTGGCCAACGCGGTGAACCCGGGCGGTGTCGCCACGGGTCTGCAGCGGAACTTCACGCCTCAGCAGAAGGCGTCGCTCGACGCCGCCGAGGCCGCCGGTGTCTTCACGTACAAGACGGTCGGGCAGGGCGCCGCCGCCAGTGTCATCGCGGCTGTCGCCCCGGAGTTCGCCCACACCGGAGGCCACTACCTCGACGACGGTCGCGAGGCGTACACCGTGCCGGACGACGCCGAACTCGCGGACCACCCGCACGGTGTCAAGGAGTGGGCGCTCGATCCCGGTGCGGCGAAGCGGTTGTGGGACGTCTCAGCCGACCTCCTCCATTAGAGAGTGGCGGCCCACCGGGTCTTCAGCATGTGGCCTCGCACAGTTACGCTGCGCGCCGCCCGTTGTGCCGACCCCATCCCGGTAGGTGACCGCATGATCGACACGACCGACACCCGTATCCCGGAAGGGGACGAGCAGCGGATGCGTCTCGACGTCGGGAAGGACGGCATCGGCGTGCTCACCCTGTGCCGGCCGGCCAAGCTCAACGCCTGGAGCTGGGAGTCGAGTCGGCAGCTCGGTGTCATGGCCGACCGGATCCGGTTCGACGACCGGATACGCGTGGTGCTGCTGTGCGCCGAAGGGCGGGCCTTCTGTGCCGGGATCGATGTGACAGCGCCCGGCGGGGGCATCGAAGGGGAGAGCGGTTCCGCGCGGCATCGGGCGTACTACGAGGGCATCCGGTGGGTGCACGAGCGGTTCGCTGCGTTCGCGGGGCTTCCGCAGCCCGTCGTCGCGGCCGTGCAGGGGTACTGCCTGGGGTTCGGGTTCGAGCTGGCGCTCATGGCGGATGTGCGGATCGCCGCCGCCGACGCCGTGTTCGCCCTGCCGGAAGCGCAGTTGGGGGTCGCCGTCGACGCGGGCGGGGATCTGCGGATCGCGCGGGAGGCGGGGGCCGGGTGGGCGAAGTTCCTCGCGCTCACCGGGCGGCGCATCGACGCCGAGACCGCGCACCGCCTGAATCTGCTGCAACAGGTCGTCCCGGTGGAGGAGTTGGCGTCGGCGGCGCGAGACGTTGCCGCCGAGATCGCCGCCAACGCGCCGCTCGCCGTGCAGTCGGTCAAGCGGGACATCGACGCGTACGCCGACGCCGGGCTCGACGCGGCGCTCGACCGGGTCGCCATGAGCGCGGCCCTCACCCTCACCTCCGACGACGCGACCGAGGGATTCACGGCGAAGGCGCGACGCCGGCCGCCCACGTTCCGCGGCGCCTGAGAGCGGTCGCGGAATCAACCCGGGGACAGGGCTGTTGCCCCAGGTATGACGACGACCTCCTTCGCCCCGCGCGCACTCCTCGCCGAGAGCAGGCTCGGTGTCCTCGCCACCCTCAAGTCCGACGGCCGGCCACAACTCTCCCCGGTCCAGCCGTACTACGATCCCGACACCGAGACGCTGTACGTATCGATGACCGAGGGCCGTGCCAAGACCGCGAACCTGCGCCGCGACCCGCGCGCCGCCGTGGAGGTGACCAGCGCCGACGGGCGCGCCTGGGCGACCGCCGAGGGAACGGTGACCCTCGTCGGCCCCGGCACGGACCCGAAGGGCCCCGAGGTCGAGGCCCTCGTCGACTACTACCGCAAGGCTGCCGGCGACCACCCCGACTGGGACGAGTACCGCTCGGTGATGGTGTCGGACCGGCGTGTACTGATGGCGATGGCCGTGGAGCACGTGTACGGGCAGCGGATCGGTTGAGCCCAGGCTGAGCGCATGGATCATGAACCGATGCCGCGCGTCGCCGAGTTCCGTACCGCCTTCGACGGCAAGGCCGTGGCCGACGACCCCGAACTCGCCGCGCACCGGGCGACGTTGCTCGCCGAGGAGTCACGGGAAGCCGCCGAGGCCCTCAGCGACCTTGCCGCGGCACTGCGGTCCGGCGACGATCCGCGCGCCGCGTACCAGGCAGTGGCCAAGGAACTCGCCGATGTCCTCTACGTCACCTACGGCGCCGCGGACGCGCTCGGCATCGACCTGCCGGCCGTTTTCGTCGAGGTCCACCGGTCCAACATGAGCAAGGTGGGCGCCGACGGACACGTCGAGCGCCGGGCCGACGGCAAAGTGCTCAAGGGCCCCCACTACCGTCCACCTCACCTCGACGGCCTCGTCGAGTGGCCCGTGGACTGACCTCAGGGACCCGTCGCTCAGGCGGCGGGGCCGCCGGGCCGCTCGTGCTCGTCGGGAGCGGGAGGTTCCGTGGCGTCCTTCGGCGGTGCGCCGTCCTCGCCGAGGTCGAACACGCTCGCCCGCAGCAGTTGGATCACCTCATCGAGCTCGCTCACGCCGTGCATCAGCCGGCTCTGCGCGGGCCCCTCGCCGATCAGCGCCGCCGTGGCGTGCAGATCCAGGCCCGCCGCGAAGAGCCTGCGCACGACGCCCTCGCGCAGATCGTCGGCGATGCGGTCGCGCTCGCGGGCCAGGGACAGTTCACGTATCTCCGCCTGCAACTCCATGTTGGCCGCCATCGAGCCCTTGATGCGGTCCCGCAGCCCGTGCGTGGCCACCGCGATCAGCGTGCCGAGCGTGGCCCACAGCACCACGCGCCGCCCGATCACCACTGCGGGCGCGTGCTGGGCGAAGGACGTCACCGTCTGGACGACGACGACCGTCACGACCACCCATGCCGACTCCCAGCGAAGGTGGAAAAGGGCCGTCCAGACCAGGGGTACGAGGAGTACGAGCCCGACACCGGAAGCCGGCCCGGACGCCAGGACCAGCGGAAGCACGGAAGCGGTGTGCAAAAGGGGCACCAGGACAGGAGCCCACGCGGGCAGCCGGTTCCAGGGCAGCAGAAAGGCTCCGGCGCACAGCAGCAGAAGGGCGATACTGACCGCGTAGGCTGCCCAGGACCGCACCTCGTTCTGCGGCACCAGGATGCTGAGGGTGGCCACGAAGGTGACGAGCGCGAACGGGGTCGCCCGCGGGGCGAGTCCGGGCTGTTGGAACTGGTGTCCGGTGCTGCGGCCCTCGATGTCGGCAGGCGCCTGCCAGGGGTTGGCGCGAGAATCCACAGGCCCCCCTCAAGTGAACGACCCCAGACCCCACCGTGAGTAGGGGCGACCGTGTACGCATCGTAGCCACGGACCGGGGTGGCGGACAGGGACACTCGTTCCGGGCGGAGGCGTTCGAAGCGGCGCACTCACTCCGCGGCGAACGGGCCGCGCCCCAGCTGCTCCCGCACCGGCGTCACCGGCGCGTTGACCAGAGCGCGCCGCTGCCAGTTCGCGCCGTCCACCACCAGTGTGTGGCCGCTGATGAACCGGGCGTAGGGCGAGGCGAGGAACGTCGCCGCCCAGCCCAGTTCCCTTGGCGCGCCCACCCGGAGCGCGGGCTGGCGGGCGGCCGGGTCCTCGGCGCGGTCGAGGTTCTCGCGGATGTCGGGCGTCATGTCCTCGTGCGGCATGAGGCCCGGCACCAGCCCGTTGACCTGGATCCCGTACGGGCCCCACTCCACGGCCAGCGTCTCCACCAGGTTCTTCACCCCCGCCTTCGCCGCCGAACTGTGCGCGTAGCCGGGGCCGCCCGTCCACGCGTACGACGCGCCGACGGCGATCACCGAGCCGGGTGTGCCCGCTGCCAGGTGGCGGCGGCCGAACTCGCGGGTCATGAAGTACGTGCCGTTGAGCGTGATGTCGACGACCGTGCGCCATCCGTTCGGCGACAACTCCTCGGCCGGTACGGGGAAGTTGGCGGCCGCGTTGTTCACCAGGACGTCCGGCGTCCGCCCGTGCGCCGCGAACGCCGCGTCGAAGACCTCCGTGATCCGGGCCGCGTCCCGGATGTCGCAGGTCGCCGCCGTGATCAGCCCGGCGCCCTCGACCGCCTGCAACTCCTCGCGCGCGGGCGCCAGATGCTCCGCCTTCCGGCTGACGATCATCACCTCGGCCCCGAGCCGCGCGAACTCCGCGGCGACGGCCCGCCCGAGCCCGGTCCCACCCCCGGTCACCAGCACGAGCCGGCCGTCGTAGGTGTCCGGCGGCAGCGCGGACGCGCCGAGCGGGGGAGGGGCGGGGAGGCCGCGCGGGGCGGGCGAGGAGTGCGTCATCGGATTCCTTTCGTGGATACCCCCGGCTTCAGCCGGGGGAGGAAACGAAACCCCTGCGGAGCAGGGCAACGAGCGGGGGTTCGCCCGCTGGGCGAAAGACCGTGCACGGACCTGCGGGCTTGGTCGTCACCAGTGGGAATCGCTAGCTTGTGAGCTGTGACCGCGACGCACGTGAAGCGGGCGTTCAAGTACCGCTTCCATCCGACCGATGCGCAGGCAGCCGAGCTGTCGCGCACGTTCGGGTGTGTTCGCAAGGTCTACAACCTGGCCCTTGCCGCCCGCACCGAGGCGTGGACGCGGCAGGAGCGCGTGAACTACAACGCGACGTCGGCGATGCTGACGGCGTGGAAGAAGACCGAGGAACTGGCCTTCCTCAATGAGGTGTCCTCGGTGCCGTTGCAGCAGTGCCTGCGGCACTTGCAGGCGGCGTTCACGCACTTCTTCGGCAAGCGGGCGAAGTACCCGCGTTTCAAGTCGCGGGAAAAGTCGCGGAAGTCGGCGGAGTGCACCACCAGCGGCTTCCGGTTCCGGGACGGGCAACTGACCCTGGCGAAGATGGCGGACCCGCTCGACATCGTCTGGTCCCGTCCCCTGCCCGAAGACGCGTCGCCGTCCACGGCGACCGTGTCCCAGGACGCGGCCGGGCGTTGGTATGTGTCCCTGCTGGTCGAGGACCCGTCCGTGCAACCGCTCCCCGCCACTACGGCGGCGGTCGGTATCGACGTCGGGCTCGACCACCTGCTGGCCCTCTCGACCGGGGAGAAGATCGCCAACCCCCGGCACGAGCGGCGTGACCGTAGGCGCCTCGCGAAGGCGCAGCGGAACCTGGCCCGCAGGGCCAAAGGCGACGGGGCGAACCGGGCCAAGGCCCGCAGGAAGGTCGCCAAGGTCTACGCCCGGATCGCCGACCGCAGGCGCGACGGCCTGCACAAGCTGACCACTCGGCTCGTTCGCGAAAACCAAACGATCGTGATCGAGGACCTGACCGTGCGCACCATGGTCAAGAACCACACTCTCGCCCGCGCCATCAGTGACGCGGCATGGTCGGAGTTCCGGAGCATGCTGGAGTACAAGGCCCAGTGGTACGGCCGTGAAGTGATCGCGGTCGATGGGTGGTTCCCCTCCTCCAAGCTGTGTTCGGCCTGCGGCGCCTTGCAGGGCAAGATGCCGTTGAACGTCCGTGAGTGGACGTGCGACTGCGGGACGACCCACGACCGGGACGTGAACGCGGCGAAGAATCTTCTGGCCGTCGGGCTGACGGCGTCTGTCTGTGGAGCTGGTGTAAGACCTCAACGGAGTACTCCGGGCGGGCAGTCGGCGATGAAGCAGAAAACCCCACGGCGCGAGCCGTAGGAATCCCCCTCCTTCAGGAGGGAGAGGAAGTCAAGGCGCACATGGATACCTCCTGAACGCTCAACCTTCCATGCCCAGGACGAGGCCATAACTTGCCCTGTCTATCGAATTTCGATAGATTCCCATCGTCATTCGATGCAAGAGTAGGGGTGGAGTCATGGGGAGTTGGGCCGTGAGGGCGCTGCGCGCCGTGCTGGCGGTGGTGTTCGTCGGCACGGTGTTCGTGCAGGTGTTGATGGTGTGGATGCTGATCAGCGGGAGTGACCCGGAGGACGGGTCCCGCCCTCTGACGGCCTTCCGCGTGATCACCGTCCTGGGCATGCTGGCGGCGCAGTTCGCGCTGGTCTGCGTGGGCCGACTCGTGGGGATGGTCCGCCGCGGCACCGTCTTCTCGCACGCGGCCTTCCGCTACGTGAACGGGGTGATCGGCGCGATCGTCGCCGTCGCCCTCCTGTGGTTCACGGTCACGGCCGTCAACGCGCCCAGCCAGCGGGAGGACCCGGGCGTCACGCTCATCATGGCCGGCATCGGCCTGGCCATCCTCGGCGTCGCGCTCGTCGTGCTCGTGATGCGCATGCTCCTCGCGCAGGCGACGGAGCTGAAGGCCGAGCTGGACGAGGTGATCTGATGCCGATCGTCGTCGACATCGACGTGATGCTGGCCAAGCGCAAGATGTCCGTCGGCGAGCTGGCCGAGCGCGTGGGCATCACCCCCGCCAACCTCGCCGTCCTGAAGAACGGCCGCGCCAAGGCGGTCCGCTTCACGACACTCGCCGCGCTGTGCGAGGTGCTGGAGTGCCAGCCGGGGGATCTGCTGCGGTGGGAGGGGGACGGCGACGCAGTCGGATGACCCGCCGGCCGCCGCTACTCGATGCCGTCGAGCAGCCGCTCGATGCGCGGTCGGTCGAGCAGTGAGTGGATCTGGACGATGCGGCCCTGCGCGATCACGAAGGCCATGACCGACACGGGCCGGGCGTCGGCGCTGACGACGACCGCGGCGCAGCCGTTGACCGTGACGGGCCGGAAGGTGGCCCCGGGGACCGCGAATGCCGCCGCACGCCGTGCCACGTTCTCCGGCCCGCGGATCGTGGCGGTCGCCGCGGGCCTGGTGGCCCCGCCGTCGGCGTGGAAGGTGATCTCGGGGTGCAGCACGTTGAGCAGCCCGTCGAGGTCGCCCTCGCGGGACGCCGCGAAGAAGGCGTCGACCACACCGCGTTGCGCGGCCGGGTCGGTCTCGATCTCCGTCGGATTCACGGCGTGCACCCGCTTGCGCGCGCGACCGGCGAGCTTGCGGGTGGCCTCGGTCGACTTGCCGAGTACGGCGGCGATCTCACCGAACGGCATCCCGAAGGAGTCGTGGAGCACGAACGCGAGGCGCTCGGGCGGCGTCAGACTCTCCAGGACGATGTGCAGCGCCAGAGTGACCTGCTCGGTCAGCAGTGCCTCGTCCTCGGGGCCGGGCCCCTGATCAGGACGCACACGCAGCTCAGGGCCGAACGTGTCCGTCGGGTCCTCGGGGCGCGCCGCCCGGGCTCTGAGCTTGTTGAGGCAGGTGCGTGAGACGACCGTGGTCAGCCATCCGTCGAGGTTGGCGATCGCGGCGATGTCCGTGGCGCCCGGACGGCTGAGACGGACCCAGGCGTCCTGGACCGCGTCCTGCGCGTCCGCGCTGTTGCCGAGGATCCGGCGGGCCAGGGCGGTCAGCCGTGGGCGGCTGTCCTCGAAGTGCCGGCCGAGCTGTTCTGCGGGGTCCATCGGTCACGTCCTCGTGTCGCGGGGTGTCAGTGCCTTTGACACGCGTACGAGCGAGAACGTGACAGGAGCACGCAGTGATGGCCCCGAACCAATCGGCATCAACCCTAGAGGGCGGACGACGACCACGACAGCGCGAGCGACCACGACGCCGGACGGCCCTTGCGGCCCTGTGCCTGGCCGGATTCGTGATCCAGCTCGATGTCACCATCGTCAATGTCGCCCTCCCGACCATTCAGCGTGAGCTCGGGGCAGGACCCGAGGCGCTGGAGTGGATCATCAGCGGTTACGCCCTTGGCCTCGCGGCGCTGATCCCCTTGATGGGTGCGCTCGGCGACCGGCTCGGCCACCGGCCCGTCCTGGTGGCCGGACTCGTCGTCTTCGGCCTCTGTTCGACGGGAGCGGCGCTGGCGCCCGGCCCCGCGGCGCTCGTGGTGGCACGGGTCGGTCAGGGGGTCGCCGGAGCGGCGATCCTGGCGCTCACCCTCGCCGTGCTCACCGACCTCTACCCGCCGGAACGGCGCGGGCACGCGATCGGCTGGTGGGCGGCGATCGGCGGCATCGGCTTCGGTGCGGGCCCGATCGTCGGAGGGCTGCTGCTGTCGGTCCTGGGCTGGGCGACGATCTTCTGGGTCAACCTCCCGATCGTCGTCGGCACGGTCGTGCTGATGGTGCTGTCGGTCCCGCGAGCTGCCGTGCGGCCCGAGCCGAGGCCGCTCGACGTGCCGGGTGTCGTGCTCGCGTGCGGGGGACTCGCGGCCGTGGCCTTCGGGTTGATCACCGCGGCCGATGTGCCCTGGAGGCCGGTGCGCACCCTGGTGCCGCTCGTCGTCGGCGGGCTCGTGCTCGTGGCGTTCGTTCGGTGGCAGCGCCGGGCCGAGGATCCGCTGGTGCCGCGCGCCGTGCGCGGGAGCACCACCTTCCTCGGCGCCTGCGCCGTCTACTTCACCGGCTATGTGGCCTTCAGTGGCACGCTCTACTACGTCACCTTGCTGTTCCAGAACCTGCGCGGCTGGTCGCCGCTGCACACCGGCTTGTCGTGGCTGCTCATGAACGTCCCGTTCCTGGTCGCCGCGCAGGTGGCCGGGAGGCTCGCCCGACGCTTCACCCCACGGGCCGTCGTCACCACGGGCTGCGCGGCGGGGGCGCTCGGTGTGGCGGTACTGAGCACCCTGACGCCGACCACCTCCTTCGCCGTGGCGGGTGTCGGATATCTGGCCGCCGGGGTCGGATTCGGGCTGCTGGTCCCCGGGGTCACTCACGTGGCGATGCGTGACGTGCCCGTGGCCGTCGCGGGCGTCGCCTCGGCGGTGCTGAACTCCTCCCGCCAGCTCGGCACCGCCGTCGGCCTCGCGCTCGTCGGCGCCACGGGCGCGGCGGTGACTCACCACGCCTGGGTCGCCTCACGCGCCGGGCACCCGCACTCCGCGCCCCCCTCCGTCGCCACGGGAGACCTCCACGCCGTGCCCCCGGGCCTGCGGGCCACGGCCCGGAGCGCGTTCGAGGCGGGTTACCACGTCGCACTCGGGCTCTGCGCCGCGAGCCTCCTCGTCGGCGTGTGGCTCTCGCTGCGGTTCACGCGCCCACGGCCTCCCGCCGCGCCCGAGCCACCGCCCGCTCGCCCTCGGGGGAGAACACGCCGGAGCGGCGCCGCGCGACCTCCCGCTCCAGGTCCGCGCTGAGCAGCTGGGCGTGGAGGGTGACGCCCGCCCGGTAGCCCGCGCTCGCCGCGTTGACGACCTGTTCCGCGGGGCCGGTCGCGTTGCCCACTGCCCAGACGCCAGGGACGCTCGTCAGGCCGGTCGGGTCCACCTCGACGAACGGACCCATCGGGGTCTCCTTCGTCCGAGCCCCGAGGGCGCTCAGCAGGGAGTCGCGCGGCACCATCACCGTCGGGACGACCACCACCGAGCGCGGGAACACCCGGCCGCCTTCGAGGCGCACCCCGCTCAGCCGGTCGTCCATGACCTCGATGCCGTCGACCTTGCCGCTCACAACACTCACCCCGGCCGCCGCGAGGGTCTGCCAGTGCTCGTCCGGGAGGTCGTCCTCGTCCGCGCCGTTCAGGAACAGCGTCACGTCGGAGGACAGGCCGCTGAAGAGGACCGCCTGGTGGATGCCCCCTGCCTTGCGGTACAGGACGGCGATGGGCTCGTCGCGGACCTCGTAGCCGTGGCAGAAGGGGCAGTGGATCACGTCGTTGCCCCAGCGTTCGGCGAGGCCGGGGATGTCAGGGAGTTCGTCCACCAGGCCGGTGGCGATGATCAGGCGGCGGGCGTGCACCCGGCCGCCGTCCGCCAGGGTCACCTCGAACTCGCCCTCGCCGTCCGGCTCCGCCGCCGTCACCCGGTCCCGCACCACCTCGACGCCGTACGCGGTGACCTCGCGCCGTACCTCCGCCAGGAACTCGGCCGGCGGCATGCCGTCCCGCGAAGGGAAGCCGTGCATGTGTGCGGCCGGCGCGTTGCGGGGCTCGCCCGCGTCGACCACCAGGACCGAGCGGAGCGAGCGGCCCAGGATCAGCGCGGCCGACAGGCCCGCCGTCCCGCCGCCGACGACCACGACGTCGTACGCGTTCTTCTTGACCTGGACCGGATTGGCCTGCACCGGAGTCTGCATGGTGACCACCTCGCACTCGAAAGCTGCCTTGCTCCCGAAGGTGCACCCGGGCTCGCCATATTGACAAACAAGCTTGCCGAAACTGCAATGGACGCATGAATCGGCAAGACCACAAGCACCACGAGGACGAGCAGTCCGACGCGAGCGTGGACGCCGTCCTGACCGGCGTCGGACCCCGGCTGCGCGCGCTGCGCAAGGACCGCGGCGCCACGCTGTCCGGACTCTCCGAGACCACCGGCATCTCCGTGAGCACGCTCTCCCGCCTCGAATCGGGCCTGCGCAAGCCGAGCCTGGAACTGCTGCTGCCCATCGCCCGCGCGCACAAGGTGCCGCTGGACGAGCTGGTCGGCGCCCCGCCGGTGGAGGACCCGCGGGTGCAGGCGAAGCCGATCATGCGGGGCGGCCGGACCATGATCCCGCTGACCCGGAAGACCGGCGGGCTCCAGGCGTACAAGGTGATCGAGCCGAAGCGCCGCCTCGAACCCGAGCAGAAGACGCACGAGGGGTACGAGTGGCTGTACATGCTCTCGGGAAAGCTGAGGCTCCTGCTCGGTGAGCACGATGTGGTGCTCGAGCCGGGGGAGGCCGTCGAGTTCGACACGCGCGTGCCGCACTGGTTCGGGTCCACGGGCGAGGGCCCCGCCGAGTTCCTGGTGCTGTTCGGGCCGCAGGGCGAGCGGATGCACGTACGGGCGCGGCCCGCGCGCAAGAAGTCCGACTGAGCGTCGCGCCGCCCGACCGGCATCCGTACCCCTCCAGGGCATTCACAGATCGGCAAGCGACCGCTTAGTATGCGGCCGAACCCGGTTTGACGAAGCAGTCCCGTGGAGGCTCCGCATGCAGGCATGGCAAGTGCACGAGAACGGCGAGCCGAGCGAGGTGATGCGCCTCGAAGAGGTGGCGCGTCCCGTGCCCGGCGAGGGGCAGGTTCTGCTCAAGGTGCGCGCCGCCAACATCAACTTCCCGGACGCGCTGCTCTGCAAGGGGCAGTACCAGGTCACGCCGCCGCTCCCGTTCACGCCGGGCGTGGAGATCTGCGGCGAGACCGAGGACGGCCGCCGCGTCATCGCCAACCCCGTGCTGCCGCGCGGCGGACTCGCCGAGTACACGGTCGCCGACGAGCGCTCCCTGCTGCCGGCTCCGGAGTCCCTCGACGACGCCGAGGTCGCCGCCCTGCACATCGGCTACCAGACGGGCTGGTTCGGCCTGCACCAGCGCGCCCACCTCCAGGCGGGCGAGACGCTGCTCGTGCACGCCGCCGCGGGCGGCGTCGGCAGCGCCGCCGTGCAGCTCGGCAAGGCCGCGGGCGCCCGCGTCATCGGCGTCGTCGGCGGCCCCGAGAAGGCGAAGGTCGCCGCCGAACTCGGCTGCGACGTCGTCATCGACCGGCGCACCGAGGACGTCATCGCCGCCGTGAAGGAGGCCACCGGCGGCCGCGGCGCCGACGTCATCTACGACCCGGTCGGCGGCGACGCGTACAAGCAGTCCACGAAGGTCGTCGCCTTCGAGGGCCGCATCCTCGTCATCGGCTTCGCCTCCGGCGTCATCCCGACCGCCGCGCTCAACCACGCGCTGGTGAAGAACTACTCGATCGTCGGACTGCACTGGGGCCTGTACGCCACCAAGAACCCGAAGCTCATCCCGCACTGCCACCAGAAGCTCACCGAGCTCGCAGCGAGCGGCGCCATCAAGCCGCTGGTCAGCGAGCGCGTCGACCTGAGTGACGCCGCGTCCGCCGTGCAGCGCGTCGCCGACGGCGTCACGACGGGCCGCGTCGTGGTGGTGCCGGGCCTGAACTCCCGTACGACGGAAGGAGCCGCGGCATGAGCGTCGACGCCGCCCAACTGCGCGAAAAGACCCAGGAGTTCCTCGCCGCGCACCCGGTCGCCAGCACGTCCCGCGAGGACTTCCTCAGCGCCCGCTTCGACGCCGGGCTCGCCTGGGTTCACTACCCCGAAGGTCTCGGCGGGCTCGACGCGCCGCGCGCCCTGCAGGCCGTCGTCGAGGCCGAACTGACGGCCGCGGGCGCGCCCGACAACAACCCGCGGCGCAACGGCATCGGGCTCGGCATGGCCGCCCCGACGATCCTGCGCTACGGCACCGAGGAGCAGAAGCAGCGCTTCCTCAAGCCGCTGTGGGTCGGCGAGGAGATCTGGTGCCAGCTCTTCAGTGAGCCCGGCGCAGGATCCGACCTCGCCGCGCTCGGCACCCGTGCCGTCCGCGACGGGGACACCTGGGTCGTCAACGGCCAGAAGGTGTGGACGTCCAACGCGCACAACGCCCGCTTCGCGATCCTCGTCACCCGCACCGACCCGGACGTGCCCAAGCACAAGGGCATGACGTACTTCGTGTGCGACATGACCGACCCCGGCATCGAGGTCAGGCCGCTGCGCCAGATCACCGGCGAGGCCGAGTTCAACGAGGTGTTCCTCTCCGACGTCCGCATCCCCGACGCCCACCGGCTCGGCGAGGTCGGCGACGGCTGGCGGGTCGCCCAGACCACCCTCAACAATGAGCGCGTCTCCATCGGCGGTATGCGCGTGCCGCGCGAGGGCGGCCTTGTGGGCATCGTCGCCAAGGCCTGGCGCGAGCGCCCCGAACTGCGCACCCACGACCTGCACCAGCGGCTCGTCAAGCTGTGGGTCGAGTCCGAGGTCGCCCGGCTCACGTCCGAGCGCCTGCGTCAGCAGCTCGTCGCCGGACATCCCGGCCCCGAGGGTGCCGGCATGAAGCTCGGCTTCGCCCGCCTCAACCAGGAGATCAGCGGCCTGGAGGTCGAACTCCTGGGTGAGGAGGGCCTGTTGTACGACGACTGGACCCTGCGCAGGCCCGAGATCGTGGACTTCGCGGGCCGCGAGGCCGGCTACCGGTATCTGCGCGCCAAGGGCAACAGCATCGAGGGCGGGACGAGCGAGATCCTGCTGAACATCGTCGCCGAGCGCGTCCTGGGCCTGCCGTCCGAGCCGCGCACCGACAAGGACGTCGCCTGGAAGGACCTCGCCCGATGAGCGCCACCGTGAACACCGAGCCCGACCTCCTCTACTCCGAGGAGGAGGAAGCCCTCCGCTCCGCCGTCCGCGACCTGCTGACCGACCACTGCGACGCCACCGAGGTCCTCGCCCGCGTCGACACGGACACGCCGCACGACCGCGAGCTGTGGAAGAACCTCGCCGAGACGATGGGCCTGGCCGGTCTCCTCGTCCCGGAGGACAAGGGCGGCCAGGGTGCCTCGCACCGCGAAGCGGCCGTCGTCCTGGAGGAGTTGGGGCGCGCCGTCGCCCCGGTCCCGTACCTGACCAGCGCCGTCATCGCCACGGAGGCGCTGCTCGCGTGCGAGGGCGACGAGGCGGCCTCCGTGCTCACCGCGCTCGCCTCCGGCCGTTCCATCGGCGCGCTCACCGTGTCGCTGTCGGCCACGGCCGGGCAGGACTTCAGGGACGTACGGGACGAGGGCGGGGCCCTGACCGGGCGCGTCACCGGCGTCGCGGACGCGGTCGCCGCCGATGTGTTCCTGGTGCCCACCGCGAGCGGCCTGTTCGCGGTCGACGCGGGCGCCGAGGGTGTCACCATCGAGCCGCAGGTCTCGCTGGACCGTACGCGCCCGTTGGCGGTCGTGTCCTTCGCGGGCGCCGCCGGGCGCAAGCTGACCGACAGTGCGGCGACCGCCGTGCGGCGTGCGCTGCGGGCCGGGGCCGGGCTGCTGGTGTCCGAGCAACTCGGGCTCGCCGACTGGCTGTTGACGGAGACCGTGCGCTACACGAAGGAGCGCAACCAGTTCAACCGGCCCGTCGGCTCCTTCCAGTCGCTCAAGCACCGCCTCGCCCAGCTGTGGCTGGAGACGGTCAACACCCGCGCCGCCGCCCGCAATGCGGCCGACGCGCTGGCCACCTGCAGTGAGGATGCGGACATCGCGGTCGCCGTGGCCCAGGCGTACGCGGCGCCCGTCGCGGTGCACGCCGCCGAGGAGGCGCTCCAGTTGCACGGCGGCATCGGCATGACGTGGGAGCACCCGATCCACCTGTACCTCAAGCGCGCCAAGGCCGACTCGATCGCGCTCGGCACGGCGGGGCGGCACCGGGAGGAGCTGGCCGAACTGGTCGACCTGCGCGCGCCCTGACCGGGCCTGGTCATCCACAACAACTGCACAGCCGGGTTTTACCTCTCCTTGACGAGATGACATTATTGCGACTCGTTCGCAATAACCGTTGATCTTGAATAGGGGTGGGTGGCGTGGCACGTCCGGCAAGGAGCGTCATAGCGGGGGCGGCGGTCGGCGCACTGACACTGACCGCCGCCTGCGCGGCGCCGAACGACGACGCCAAGGGCGGCGGCGGTGACAGCGCCGTCGTCGGCATCGCCTACGAACCGGACAGCCTCAGCCCGCTCCTCGGCTACGGCAAGGACGGCAACTCGAAGATCTTCGACGGGCTGCTCACGCACGACGCCGACATGAAGCTCAAGCCCGCCCTCGCGGCGAAGCTGCCGCAGGTCACCGACGACGGCCGCACCTACACGTACGAGCTGCGCGACGGCGTGAAGTTCAGCGACGGCAAGCCGTTCACCTCGAAGGACGTCGTCTTCACGTACGAGACCATCCTCGACAAGAAGACCAACAACGCGTCCAAGACCGAACTCGACGCCGTCGAGGACGTCGAGGCGAAGGGCGACGACACCGTCGTCTTCCACCTCAAGTACCCCTACGCGCCGTTCGCCGAGCGCACCGTCCTGCCCATCGCGCCCGAGCACGTCGCGGGCGCGCAGGACGTGAACAACGGCCGGTTCACCACCAAGCCCATCGGCACGGGACCGTACGAGCTGGTGAAGTGGTCCAAGGGCGAGAAGCTCGTCTTCAAGGCCAACCCCGACTACTGGGGCGGCGCGCCGAAGGTCAAGAACTTCACCATGGCGATCATCAAGGACGACGACGTGCGCGCCACCCGGCTGCGCTCCGGCGACCTCGACGGCGCCATCCTGCCGCCCAACCTCGCCAAGACCTTCACGTCCGACACGGCCAAGAAGACGTACGCGGCGAACTCCTTCGACTACCGCGTCGTCACCCTGCCCACCGGCAACAAGGTGGCCGGCGACACCGACATCCGCCGCGCCCTCGACATCGGCGTGGACCGCAAGGCCATGGTCGACCAGATCCTGGAGGGCGCCGGCAAGGAGGCCTACGGGCCCGTGCCCACCGACAGCCCCTGGTTCACCAAGGGCACCGAGCGCGCGCACGACCTCGCAGGGGCCAAGAAGCTCCTCGACAAGGCCGGCTGGAAGGCGGGCAAGGACGGCATCCGCGAGAAGGACGGCGTCCGCGCCGCCTTCCCGCTCTGGTACCTCACCGGCGACAAGCTCCGCCAGGACCACGCCCTCGCGTACGCCTCCGACGCCAAGAAGCTCGGCATCGACGTGAAGGTCGAGAGCGGCACCTGGGAGGTCATCATGCCCCGCATGCCCAAGGACGCGGTCCTCGCGGGCGGCGGCGCACCCGCCGACCCCGACTTCGACCAGTACACGATGCTCAAGTCCTCCCTCGCGGGCGACGGCTTCAACAACATGGGGCACTACGACAACAAGAAGGTCGACGCCGCCCTGGAGGACGCCCGCCGCACCGACGACAAGGCGAAGCGGCAGGCCGCCTACGACACGGTCCAGCGCGAACTCGTGAAGGACCCGGGCTACACCTTCCTCACCCACATCGACCACCTGTACGTCGTCGACAAGAAGTTCGGCGACCTGACCACGCAGGTCGAACCCCACGACCACGGGCTCGCCTCCGGGCCGTGGTGGAACGTGGAGGACTGGAAGGCATGAGCAGGCGGCTCCCCTGGGGGCCGATGGCGCGCCTGACGGGCCGGCGGATCGTGTTCGCCGTGCCCGTCCTGGCCGCCGTCACCCTCGGCGTCTTCGCGATCGCCGCGGCGTCCCCCTTCGACCCGGTCAAGGCCTACGCGGGCACGGCCGGGCTCACCGCGTCACAGGAGAACCTCGACCAGCTGCGGGTCAACCTCGGCGTCGACCGGCCCCTGTTCACCCGCTGGTGGGACTGGCTCACGTCCGCGCTCACCGGCGACCTCGGCGACTCGGCCGTCATGCGCCAGCCGGTCGCGCAGGTCATCGGCGAACGGCTCGGCTGGTCCGTGCTCCTCGCCGCCACCGCGTTCCTCGTCGCGGTCGTCCTCGGCACCCTCCTGGGTGTGCTGGCCGCGCGCCGCCAGGGCGGCTGGCTCGACCGGGCGATCACCTCGCTCGCGTACACGCTGGAGGCCGCGCCCCCGTTCTGGCTCGGCCTGCTCGCCGTGTGGCTGTTCGCGCTCAAGCTCGGCGTGCTGCCGGCCGGAGGACTCACCGACACCGGCTCGTCGGCCGTCACCGCCGGACAGGTGCTGTCCCATCTCGCACTCCCGGCGGGCGTGCTGGCGGTCTCGCAACTGCCGTGGTTCGTCCTGTACGTGCGTCAGGGCGTCGGCGACGCGCTCGACGAGGACCCCGTGCGCGGGGCCAGGGCCCGCGGCATCGCGCCGCGCACCGTCCTGTTCGGGCACGCGCTGCGTTCCGGCACCCTGCCCGTGCTCACGCTCATCGGATCCCGCGTACCCGAACTCATCACCGGGGCGCTGCTCGTGGAGACCGTGTTCAGCTGGCCCGGGATCGCCGCCGCGACCGTGCAGGCGGCCACGTCCGTCGACTTCCCGCTGCTCGCGGCCGTCACGGTCCTCGCGACACTCGCCGTGCTCGCCGGGAACTGGGCCGCCGACCTCCTGTACGGCATCGCCGATCCGAGGGTGGGCTTCGATGGCTGACCTGACCCTTCCCTGGCGCACCCACGGGGTGCGGCGCCGCTCCACGCGCGCGTGGCGGGTGCGTTCCTCCGCCGTGATCGTGGGCGTGGTGGTGCTCGCCGTGCTGCTCGTGCCGCCGCTCACCCACCTCGACCAGCAGGCCGTCGACCTCGCCGCGAAGCTCCAACCGCCGTCCTGGGCGCACCCGTTCGGCACCGACGACGTCGGCCGCGATCTGCTGCTGCGCTGCGTGTACGGGCTGCGGGTCTCGCTGCTCGTCGGCGTCGTGGCGGCCGTCGTCGCGACCGTCATCGGCACCGCCGTCGGGGCGCTCGCGGGCGCGCTCGGCGGCTGGGTGGACCGGGGCGTGATGCGCGTGGTGGACACCTTCTCGTCCGTGCCGCACCTGCTGCTCGGCATCTTCATCGTGGCGATGTTCCGGCCGGGCGTGTGGCCGGTCGTGATCTCGGTGGGACTGACGCACTGGCTCTCGACCGCCCGCATCGTGCGCGCCGAGGTCCTGTCGCTGCGCTCGCGCCCCTACGTGGACGCGGCCATCTCCGGCGGATCCTCGCGGTGGCGGGTGACGGCCAGGCACCTCCTGCCCGGCGTCCTGCCGCAGGCCGCGCTCGCCGCGGTCCTCATGGTCCCGCACGCCATCTGGCACGAATCCGCCCTGTCCTTCCTGGGCCTGGGCCTGCCCACCCACCAGGCCAGCCTCGGCACGCTCGTCCAGACGGCCCGCGGCTCGCTCCTGGCGGGCGACTGGTGGCCGACCCTCTTCCCCGGCCTGTTCATCATCGTGCCGACCCTGGCCATCGCCGGGCTCGCGGGCGCCTGGCGCGAACGCCTCAACCCCCGCCGCCGATCGGAGCTGACCCTGTGACCACGGTGCTATCGGTGGACGGCCTGTCCGTACGGTTCCGGATGCGGGACGGCGCGTACGTACGGGCCGTCAGCGACGCCACCTTCGACCTCGCGGCGGGGGAGTGCCTGGCCCTCGTCGGCGAGAGCGGCTGCGGCAAGTCGGTGCTGGCCTCGGCGCTCCTCGGCCTGCTGCCGCAGAACGCGGAGACGGCCGGTTCTGCGCGCCTCGGGGGCCTGGAACTGATGGCGGCCGACGAGACGACCCTCGCCCGCACGGTCCGCGGCCGCAGGATCGGCCTCGTGCCGCAGAGCCCGGCCGCGCACCTCACGCTGGTCCGCACGGTGCGCTCCCAACTGGCCGAGACGCTGCGGCAGTTGACGGGGGCGCCGCGCAGGGGGCCGCGCCTGGACGAAGCCGTCGTGGCGGCGGCCGAGCGGGCCGCCTTCCCGCTCGACCACCTCGACCGCCACCCCCACGAACTCTCCGGCGGGCTCGCGCAGCGCGCCGCGACCGCGCTCGCCCTCGTCGGGGACGCGCCGCTGCTGCTGGCGGACGAGCCGACCACCGGCCTCGACCGCGACCTCGTCGAGCGCACGGTGGACGAACTGCGCCGCCACATCGGCGGCGACCGGGCGCTGCTGCTGATCACGCACGACCTCGCGGCGGCGGAACGGATCGCGGACCGGGTGGCGGTCATGTACGCGAGCCGCATCGTCGAACTGGCCGACGCGAAGGCCTTCTTCGGGGCGCCGGGCCCCCGCCACCCGTACGCCCGCGGCCTCCTGAACGCTCTGCCCGACCGCGAGTTCACCCCGATCCCCGGGATGCCCCCGGAACTGAGCGCACTGGGGGAGGGCTGCGCGTTCGCGCCCCGCTGCCCGGGCGCCGACGACCGGTGCGCGGCGCTGCCTGCGCTCACGGACGGTGTGGCCTGCCACCACCCCGTACCGGCCCACCAGGAGGCCACCTGTGCTTGAACTGCACTCCATCACGGCGGGCTACGACCGGCGCGCACCGGTCGTCCGGGACGTGACGCTGACCGTCCGCCCCGGCGAGAGCGTCGGCCTTCTCGGCCCCAGCGGCTGCGGCAAGTCGACGCTTGCCCGCGTCGCGGCGCTGCTGCACGCGCCGGACGCGGGCCGCGTGGTCATCGACGGCGAGGCGGCCCGCGGCTGGCGGCACCGCGCCCCGCGCGCCCAGCGCACCGCGTTCGGCGTCGTCTTCCAGCAGCCCCGCCTGTCCGCCGACCCACGCCTGCGCCTCGCGGACCTGATCGCGGAACCCCTGCGCGCGAACGGCACCGACCACACGGACCGCGTACGGGAGTTGGCGTCCACGGTGGGCCTGTCCGCCGACCTCCTGACCCGCCGCCCCCACGAGGTCAGCGACGGGCAGCTCCAGCGCGCCTGCCTCGCCCGCGCCCTCACCCTGCGCCCCCGCTGGCTGATCTGCGACGAGATGACCGCGATGCTCGACGCGTCGACCACGGCCGCGCTGGTGGGCGTGGTCGAGGACTACCGGCGGGAGACCGGGGCGGGCCTCCTTGCCGTGGGGCACGACCGGGTGCTGCTGGAGCGGTGGTGCGGGCGGACCGTGGAGTGGGCGGAGCTGGCGGGGGCGTAGCGGCCGGGGTCAGGCCACCACGTCCGCTCCTTCCGCAGGGGTGGCCCACTCCACGAACTGCACGACCACTCCGTTCGGGTCCGTGACCTGGAACAGCCGCTCGCCCCAGGGCTCTTCGCGCAGCGGCATCGTGATCTCGACGCCCTCGGCGCGCAGCCGCTGCTCCTCCTTCTCGATGCCGGTGCCGGTGAACGCGACGATCAGGCCCGAGGCGTGCTGGTCGCGCTGGTCGGCGGGGAGCACCTCGGTGCCGCGTGCCAGCAGCACGATGTCCAGGGCCGCGTCCTCGCGTGCCAGGGAGGCGAAGCCGTCGGCCGCGGCCTGCACGGCGTAGCCGAGGTGGCTGGTGAAGAAGTGCTGGGACGCGGTGACGTCGGCGACGGTGAGCGAGACGGTGGACGCGGTGATCTGCAAGAGGGGGCTCCTTTGTGGGGTCTCGGGGAAAACTTACGACGGACGTAAAGTTATCCGGGGGTCGTCGGGGGTGTCAATATAAAAATGCCACGGTGGTAAGTTTCTCTTCATGGCTATCGACAGCACCGCGCCCGCGCACCACGCCGGACTGCGGGAGACCAAGAAGCAGGAGACCCGGCAGCTCATCTCCGACCACGCCACCCGGCTCTTCCTGGCCCAGGGGTTCGAGCGGACGACCATCGCCGAGATCGCCGTCGCCGCGCGTGTCGCCAAGAAGACGGTGACCAACTACTTCCCGCGCAAAGAAGATCTGGCCCTGGACCACCAGGACGCGTTCGTCGGGTCCCTGGCGCGCACGGTGGCCGCCCGGCAGGCCGGCGAGTCCGCGCTCGCGGCGCTGCGCCGGGCCTTCACCGAAGCCGTCGAGGCCGCCGATCCGGTCTCCGGGTTCTCGGGACCCGACTTCGCCCGCATGGTCGCCGACAGCCCGGCCCTCGTGATCTGCCTGCGCGGACTGCACGACCAGCGCGAGCGCGCCCTTGCCGAGGCGCTCGCGGAAGCCGTCGGCGCCGCGCCGGACGACATCACCGTCCAGACCGCCGCCGGTTTGCTCGGCACGGTCCACCGGCTGCTGTTTCAGCGCATCCAGGACCTCACGCTGGCCGGACGGTCCCAGACCGAGATCGCCCGGATCATCACCGAGGAGGCGGAGGTCGCCTTTGGTCTGCTTGAGCCTGCGCTCGGCGACTACGCCGTCGCCTGAAGGGGCTGACGCTCACGCGACCCGTTCGATCTCCGTCTCCAGTGCCTCCGCCTCGCGCCGCAGCCGGGAGCGCAGCCGCTCCCACGACTCCTCCGTCTCGCCCAGATACACGGCGCGGGCATGCGCGAGGACCGCGCGGTCCCGCTCCGGGAGACGGGCGAGCGCCCAGTCCGCCGCCGCGTCCTTCGACAGGATGTCGCCCGTCGCGAGGGTGGCCCAGACGCGGGCCAGGGTCAGGACGACATTGCGGGTGTCCGTCTCCAACTCGTCGAGCAGCGCCGGGATCCCGGCCACCGTCGCGCGCCGCACATCGGCCGCCGGTACCGGTTCGAGCAACTCGGCGGCGGGTGGTCCGAGCAGGGCGACGCCGCGCTGCCGCACCATCGTGACCAGCAGCGCCAGGTCCTCGTCCACCTCCGGCTGAGGCGTCTGCCCGCGCTCGTACGCGTCCCGCAGCCACTCGCCGTACTGGAACTCCCGCACCGGCGGGAACCGCCAGGGCCGCACCTCCGCGAGCCGTACGAGCGTCAGCTCCACCGGGCGCTCCTGGCCGTGCGCCGCGCCCGCCCCCGACAGGTCCAGCAGCCCGCCTACGAGGCGTGTGCGCTGAGCGTGTGTCGTGGCGGCGCCGGTCACGGCGAACACGTCCACGTCGCTGTGCGGGCGCAGGCCACCGGAGACGGCTGAGCCGTACAGATACGCGGCCACCAGGTCGGGACCGAGTACCTCGCGCAGCGCCTCCACCACGCCCTCCACCTGGCGCACGGCCGACTCCCTTCGCTTTCCGTCGATCCTCAGCCCGTCCCCGTCATCATGCACGCCCGTGACCAGTGGGTTGTTATGGCCTCGCGGTGAACCAGGAGTGCCAGTCACGCCAACTCCCGTCCCACCTCTGCCGGTTGCCGACCCGCGCCCCGCATACTCGCCGTGTCCCACCGGCCCACCAACGGGAGGCACGCATGGCCCCGACCACCCGCCGCAGAGCCCTCGGCACCCTCGCCGCCGCACTGGCCGTCGGTGTCACCACACCCGGACTGGCCCAGGCCGCCGGGCCCAAGCGCGGCCCCGCGCCCCTGCGGCGCGCGCACGCCCACAACGACTACGAGCACCCGAGGCCCCTGTTCGACGCGCTCGGCCAGCGGTTCAACAGCGTCGAGGCCGACATCTACCTCGTGAACGGCGACCTTCTCGTGGCCCACGACCCCGTCGACCTCGACCCCACCCGCACCCTGTCCTCCCTCTACCTCGACCCGCTCGCGGCCCGCGTGAAGGCCAACCACGGATCCGTGTACCGAGGTTGGCGCACCCCGCTGCAGCTCCTCGTCGACATCAAGACCGACGGCGCGGCGACGTACCAGGAACTCGACCGCCAATTGCGCCGCTACGGCCGCCTCTTCACCACGTACGACCGAGGGCGCGTGCACACCGGGGCCGTCACCGTCGTCGTCTCCGGGGACCGGGCCGCGCGCCCGCCGATGGAGGCGCAGACCAGGCGCAGCGCCTTCTACGACGGCCGGCTCACCGACCTCGGCACCGCGGCGCCCGCCTCGTTCGTCCCGCTCATCAGCGACAACTGGGCCAACAACTTCACGTGGCTGGGCAGCGGCCCCATGCCCGCCGCCGAGCGCGACAAGCTGCGCGGGATCGTCGGCGCCGCGCACCAGCGCGGCCAGCGCGTCCGCTTCTGGGCGACCCCCGACGTCGCCGGGCCCGAACGGGACGCCGTCTGGGCCGAATTGATCGCCGCCGACGTCGACCACCTCAACACCGACGACCTCGCGGGCCTCCGCGCCTTCCTGGAGGCCCACGACAGGAGTTCCGGCCGGTGACCCCGGGTTAACACCCGTTCGGGGGACAGGTCATGCCCCGGTCGGCGCCCTCCGCTGCGTCACACTTGCGGCCGATAGCCACGGTGTTGACGTGGCGGAGGAGGTTCGGCGATGTCTCTGTCCATTTCCGTCGTGCTGTTGCTGCTCATCGTCGCGGTGATCTTCCTGCGCAACGGCGCCATGAAGTTCTCGCACGCGCTGGTGTGCGTTCTGCTGGGCTTCCTGCTCGCGGGCACCGACGCGGCCCCGACCATCCACGACGGCATCACGTCCACGGCGGGGCTGGTCAGCAGCCTCAGCCCCTGAGGCAACCCGCTCAGCACGCCGCGGAATTGACGACCCTGGACAGCGAGCGAACCGCTTTGAGACGGTGATCCGGCACGTAAATGTGTTCGTATCACGGGGAGAAGTATGTTCAAGCTCGATCCGCGCAGGGCCACCGGAGTCGCGGTACTGACCGCCGCGCTCTCCATGTGCCTCGCGCAGACCGTCAGCGCGGCGCCGGCGGCCTCGGGGTGGTCCGACCTCGGGACCAAGGGCGTCTACTACCAGAGCCACTACCGCACCAAGACGGTGAACTCCGGCGGTGGTTCCTTCAAGGCGTGCATCACCACCTCCAACAGTCACAAGGAGACCTACTACCTCTACGAGGAGGACGCGCAGGTCTACGACCCGAAGCTGGTCAAGTCGGTGACCGGTGCGGGCTGCTGGACGTTCAGCAACCTCGACGACTACGTCGACGGGGGCAACGACCGGGCCGAGTTCTACATCGCCTCGGACAACGACTCCGAGATGCTGCGCGTCCACTATTACGACTGACCGGACACCGTGGTGTCGTGAGTCAGCGGTCGCCCGGACGAGCCTGAGCGGTTCGTCCGGGCGACCGGCGTTCCAGCAGCGCTACTTCGCGGCCGAGAACACCCCGATCCCGTTCGCGACCGCCCGCTCCGGCGGGTCGCTGGGGTGGTTGCGGACCGACACCGACGGCGCGCCGGGTGCGCGTGCCACGAGGGTCGACGAGCCGCCGCCGTCCAGGCTGAACGCGTCGGCCGAGCCCAACGACCGCATCGTGGCGGCCACTTCGGCCATCGACATGCCGGTCCGGTAGGCCGGGGCGCCGTCCAGCGCCATCAGGATCAGCTTGCGGCCACCGTCCCCGATGCCCGCCGCCGTGCGCACCGCCGACGTCGTCGCGTCCAGGCCCGGCAGCGGCGCGCCGTCGCGCAGCACCGGATAGCCGCCCACCGCGAAGCGGTACGGGATGTGGGAGCGCGCGGCGACGAGCCGGTGGTGGACCGAGACCGGGTCGCCCGGCGACAGCTTGCGCAGCCACTGCGCCCCGGCCTCCCTGCCGACCAGGACTGTGGAGCCGGCCGCGATGGAGCCGCTGCCGGGTGTGTCGGCCGCGGACACGACACGCCCGCGCCGCACGGTCACCTCGTACGTGTCCGTGCTGCACGGAGCCGCCCGCTGGGTGTCGGTGCCGCAGGTTGCCCGCACCCGCGACACGCTGCCCCAGTCGGACGTGAACGCGCCCACCGAGCCGACCGGCAGGGCGTACTGGTTGAGCCCGCCCAGCGGCAGCCGCTCGTCCGGGGTGCGGATCGAGCCGTCGAGGTCCAGGGTGTCGAGGCGGGCCCGCCGGTCGACCCCGACGCCGAGGACGTCCCGGGTGGAGGTGCCCGGCGGCAGGGCGGGGCCGAAGCGCTGCCCGTTCGGCACGGCCGCCTTGAGGGTGTGCCCGCGCGCGATGGCCGGGCCCACGGAGGCGCCGGTGACCTCGACGCCCGGGTGCTGGCTCTCCGTGATGTTGAAGAAGTCCCCGTTGACCCCGCCGACGGCGCCGGCCGCGTCGGACATCGAGGAGACGGTGGCGCGGGCCGCGACCGCGCCGGGGTGCAGGAGGTCGACCCGTACGCGCGGGTCGGTCAGATCGACGGTGAGGACATGGGCGTGCGCGATGCCCTTGGCGGCGGGGACGTCGAACTCCCTGTACGTGACGCCGGGGGCGACCCGCTCGCCCGAAGTGGCGCCGGCCGGCGCCGCACCCGACAGTGCGGCACCGGCCAGCATCGACGCGACCCCGAGGGCCGCAAGGACTCTTCTGCCTCTCTTGCCAACTCTCGTCTGCATGCGGGGAGTTCAGCAGACGTGGGGTCGCGCGTCGATGGCTACGTGCCGACAAGTCGGGAACGGATGAGGAAACGTACGCCTTCGGGCGCTTCCAGCGAGAAGCCGCTGCCGCGGCCCTCCACGACGTCGACGATGAGGCGGGTGTGGCTCCACACCTCGTACTGGCTCTTGGACATCCAGAACGACACCGGCTCCGCCACCCCCTCCACCGCGAGATCGGCGAGCAGCACGTCGGAGGCGCCCGTGCGGAACTCGCCCGCCAGGTAGCACATCGGCGCACTGCCGTCGCAGCAGCCGCCGGACTGGTGGAACATCAGCGGACCGTGGGCCTCGCGCAGCCGCCGCACCAGCTCGGCGGCCGCGTCCGTCAGCTCCACGCGGGGTACGTCGGCCATGCAGGACAGTCAAAGGGGCGGGACGTTGCGACCACGTTGCACGCGCGACGCGGGCCCCGGCATAAGCTCCGCACATGGAACAGAGGGAGATCATTCTGCGGGCCATCGGCGTGCTCACCGAGACGCACGAAATGGTGCGCAGGCTCAGCGACGGCGAGGCACTCGACACCGACCTGACGCAACTGGGGCGGCTCGTGTCGGAGGTGTTCCCGACCATCGAGATCCCGTCGGGGGCGAGCGCGGAGGAGGCGGCCGAACTGACCATCGCCGCGCTGATGCCGGCGAGCGTGTCGCTCGTGGAGGCGTTCGCGTTCCTCTTCACGCAGCTCGCCAAGGTCCACGACGAGGGCCGCATGGACGTCAACTCCAGCGAGCTGCTGCAGGAGATCGCGCTGCGGATGTCCGATCCGGGTGCCCAGGAGGCGGAGGAGGAGTGAACGGGTCCGGGCGCCCGCTCGTGCCGCGCGGGCGCCCGGACCGACCGTTCCTGGACCATTGGGGCCGGCGCCTATTTGTGCGGGCCCCGGAACCGTCCGAACGCCTTGCCGAGCGTCCCGAACGGTGAGGCGTCCTTGCCGTCCGGGTCCGCCGGCGCGTGCGACGGGCTCTCCGCGCGCGGCGCCTCGGCGAGCGCGGCCCGTGCCGCTTCGGCCGCCTCCCGGTAGCTGTCCCGGGAGCGGGTCATCGCCTCGAGCGCCTCGGCGTACTTCGTGACCATGTCCTGCGCGTGCGTCAGCTCCTCGTCGGGCGTGAGCAGATGCCACCCGTCGCGCAGGCGCGTGATCGCCGCCTCGGCCTCGTCCGTCAGGGGGCGCGGGAACGCGGTGAACTCCCGGATCCGGTCGAGCAGTTCCGTCGGCTCGCTGCCGTCGAGGAAGACGCTGCGCACGGTGAAACGGTCCGCCACATAGTCCGGGTGCGGCGGCGTGGTCGGCAGCACGACGGCGCCGCCGCGCGGCATCCCCGCCTTGAAGTCCTTGCGCAGCCCGAAGTCCACGATCTGCGCCTGCTCGGGCGTCGCCCGGTGCTCGATGACGCGGTGCTGCAGGCTCGGCGGCAGGAACCGCGTGAGGGAGCGCTGCCCCTTGGCGTCCGGTGTCATCGCCTCGTGGACGACGACATGCACGTACCAGCTGGAGCGCGAACAGTCCTTGAGGAGGCGGCGCAGCGCGTCGTCGTCCTTGGGGAGGTGGTTCGGCGCCCGCAGACGCAGCCCCGCCACCGTGTCGTGGTCCCACGGCACCCGCTCGCTGTCCGGCCAGAACATCGGCGCGGGCGACGGCCAGGACAGCTGCCAGGGCCGCTCCGCCTCCGCGGCGAGGATCCAGGCGACGCCCTCGGAGCCCTTGGCGCGGGCGTCCGGGTCGTACGTCGTGAGCTGGCCGCGCACGGTGACGTTGTCGGCGACGCGCCAGCGCGCCTCGAACACCCGGCGGGCGCCGGGGCCTGGACCGGCCTCCGGCTCGCGCGGATGCAGCACCGTGGAGCGCGCCGCGTCCTCGGGATCGAGGTCGAGGAAGTCGTCGAGCACACCCGCCGCCTTGAGGGCGATCAGGTTGCGCCGGACGTCGCGCTCGGGCTCGGGCCCGAGGTGGCGTCCGCGTCCGAGCCACACGGTGTCGGGGACGGGTGTCGGGGTTGAGTTCTTCTTCGCCATGGAGTCGTTCTGTGAGTGATCGGGGCGCGACCAGTATGGGTCCGAGGGCGCGCCGTGGCCAGGGCAGGGTGGGCCGGTGTCGGGATTGTCGCGCGTGTGTGCCCGATTCGCCCTCCGTGTACCCCGGCGTGGCGCGTCCGATCCCGTACGCTCGCCGAATGGCCAGGTACTTCGACGTGCACCCAGCAAACCCGCAAGCGCGCCTGATCTCCGCGATCGCCGACGGCATCCGCGACAGCGCGCTCGTCGCCTACCCCACGGACTCCTGCTACGCGCTCGGCTGCCGCCTCGGCAACCGGGCGGGGGTCGACCGGATCCGCTCGATCCGGCAGCTCGACGACCGGCACCACTTCACGCTGGTCTGCCAGGACTTCGCCCAGCTGGGCAAGTTCGTCCAGATCGACAACGACGTGTTCCGCGCCATCAAGGCGGCCACGCCCGGCAGTTACACCTTCATCCTGCCCGCGACCCGCGAGGTGCCGCGCCAGCTCCAGCACCCCAAGAAGAAGACCGTCGGTGTGCGCATCCCCGACCACGTGGTGACGCAGGCCCTGCTCGCCGAGCTCGGCGAGCCGCTGCTGTCCAGCACGCTGCTGCTGCCCGGCGAGGAGGAGCCGCTCACCCAGGGCTGGGAGATCAAGGAGCTGCTCGACCACCAGGTGGACGCCGTGGTGGACTCCGGCGACTGCGGCACGGTGCCCACCACGGTCATCGACTTCTCCGGCGGCGAGGCCGAGATCGTCCGGCGCGGGGCCGGGGACGCCGAGCGCTTCGAGTGACTCAGCGCGTCGTCGTCGTGCCCAGATAGCGGATGTGCGGGCGGGCGCCGGGGCGGGTGACCTCGGCGCGCACCCCGTACACGTCGGCGATCAGCTCCTCGGTCAGGACCTCGCCCGGCTCCCCGGCCGCCATCACCCGGCCCTCGCGCAGCACGACGACCCGCGCGCAGTACGTGGCGGCGAGGTTCAGGTCGTGCAGGGCGACGACGGACGTGATGCCCAGCGTGCCGATCAGGTCGAGGAGTTCGAGCTGGTGCTGGATGTCGAGGTGGTTCGTCGGCTCGTCGAGCAGCAGCTCGCGCGGCTCCTGCGCCAGCGCCCGCGCGATCTGGACGCGCTGGCGCTCGCCGCCGGACAGGGTGTGCCACAGCCGGTGCGCCCGGTCGGCCAGCCCGCTGCGCTCCAGGGCCTCGCGCACGGCCGCCTCGTCGGCCGCCGACGCGGGCTGCCAGGCGCGGCGGTGCGGAACCCGGCCCAGGCGCACGACGTCGGCGACGGTCAACTCGACCTGGGCGTCGGCCTGTTGCTGCACCATGGCGATGCGCCGCGCGGCCTGTCTGCGGCCCACCGAGGCGAGCGGGTCGCCGTCGAGCGTGACGAGGCCCGCGGACGGGGCCAGCACCCCGGCGAGCAGGCGCAGCAGCGTCGACTTGCCCGAGCCGTTGGGGCCCAGCACACCGGTGACGGTGCCGGGCTCCGGCGTCACGGACACCCCGTCGAGCACCAGCGCCCCGCCCGGCGACCACGACACACGCTCCGCGCGCAGCCCCTTCGGGGAAAGGCTCATCGCACACCTCGCTGCCGGTAGAGCACCAGCACGAACGCCGGCACGCCGATCAGCGATGTCACCACGCCCACCGGAACCTCCTGGGGTTCGAGCACCGTCCGCGCCACCGTGTCCACCCACACCAGGAACACCGCTCCCGCGAGCGCCGTCACCGGCAGCAGCCGGGTGTGCCCGGGACCCACCAGGGCGCGCGCCGCGTGCGGAAGGACCAGGCCGACGAAGCCGATCGCCCCCGCCGCACTCACCAGGGCCGCCGTGAGCAGCGCCGTCACGCACAGCAGCACGATCCGGGTGCGGCCCACCCGGACGCCGAGGGTGGCCGCCGCCTCCGCCCCGAAGGCGAACGCGTCGAGCGTGCGCCCGTACGCCAGACACACCACGAGTGCCACGGCGAGCACGGCCAGGCACAGCCACACCTCGGTCCAGCCGACGCCGCTGAGCGAGCCGAGCAGCCAGAACAGCACGCCGCGCGTCGTCTCCGCGTCGGCGGAGGTCAGCACGACGAACGAGGTCAGCGCCGAGAACAGCTGCATCGCCGCGACCCCGCACAGCACCACCCGGTCCGTGCTGCCGCCCAGCGTGTGGCTGAGCACCAGCACCAGGGCGAACGAACAGACGGCGCCGGCGAACGCGCCGCCGGACACCGATACGGCGCCCCCGCCGAGGCCGAGGACGACGACGAGCACGGCCCCGGTCGACGCGCCCGACGAGACACCGAGCACGAACGGATCGGCCAGCGGATTGCGCAGCAGCGCCTGCAGCACCGTGCCGCACACCGCGAGGCCGGCCCCGCACACCGCCGCGAGCAGCGTCCGCGGCAGCCGAAGGTTCCATACGATGCCGTCCCGGATCGGCGAGAGGTCCGAGGTCGCCAGGCCGATCCGGTCACCGACCGCCGCCCACACGTCGCCGACCCGGATCTGCGCGGGACCGATCGTGATCGCGAAGGCGACCGAGGCGCACAGCGCGGCGACGGCGGCCGCCCAGGCGAGCGCGGCGCGCAGGGTGATCCGGGGCGGGGTGTGCGGAGGCGCCGCCGTCGCCGGGGGAGCGGCAAGCGTGCGAGCCGTCACCGGGCGAGCCCGAAGTCGCGCAGCCCCGCGGCCACCCGCTCCACGCCGTCGACGGTCCGGATCGTCGGGTTCATGGCCTGCCCGCTCAGGCGCACGTACCGCTTCTTCTTCACGGCGGTCATGTGCTTGGTGACCGGGTTGGACTCCAGGAACTTGATCTTCTGCGCGGCCGACTCCGCCGACTGCGAGCGGCGGGTCAGATCGCCGATGACCAGGACGTCCGGATCGCGGTCCGCGACCGTCTCCCAGTTGACCTGCGGCCACTCCGCACGCGTGTCGTCGAAGACATTGCGCGCCCCGAGCTCCTTGGTGACGACGCCGGGCGCACCGCAACAGCCGGCCATATAGGGCGAGTCGGAGTTGGCGAACCAGTACAGGACGTCGACGCCGTGCGCGTCGACGCCCGAAGTGGCGTTGCGGACACGGGACTTCAGCGTGTCGATCAGCTTCTCGCCGCGCTCCTCCACGTCGAAGACGCGCGCCAGATCGCGGATCTCGCCGTACACGACGTCGAGCCCCAGGGGCTTGGTGCGCACGCCGTCCCCGTCGCCGCCGTTGTCCTTGCCCGCGCAGTCGCTGGGGGAGAGGTACGTGGGCACGCCGAGCTTCTCGAACTCCGCGCGCGGCGCCACGCCGCCCTTGCCGAGGGTGTACGTGAACGAGGCCGCGGCGAAGTCCGGTTCGGTGCCGAGGACCTTCTCGAACGACGGGTAGCGGTCGGCCAGGCGCGGCACCTTCGCGTTGGCCTTCGCCAGGTTCTTCAGCACCGGGTCGGTCCAGGTGCCGGTGCCGACCATCCGGTCCTCCAGGCCGAGCGACAGCATGATCTCGGCGGAGCCCTGGTCGAGGGCGACGGCGCGGCGCGGGGTGTGCTCGACCCGCACCTTCTTGCCGCAGTTGTCGAGCGTGACACCGCCGCCACCGGCGGCGTCGTCCTCGGTGGCGGCGGTCGTGCCGCACCCGGTGAGCAGCAGGGTCAGCGCCAACAGCGGGGCGCATCGGCGGAGTTGACGTGCGAACAGCACGGAAGATCCTTCGCGTCCAGGGCTCATACGCGGAGCCGGCCTACGGTCCGCCCCCACGCCACGCGGCACTGGAGGCCGCCAGCAGGTCTTCGGACTCGGGGTCGTCCGCGCGAAGCGCCTTCCCGGACCGATGTGCCGGCCCAGTGGCAGTGGCTCCGCCCGTCACCCTCACCGCTGCGCGTCAGTTCCGGGTTCGCACCGGATTCCCTGACCCGTGTGCGTAGAAAAACACACAAAGGTACGACTGGCTCGGCGAAACTATCACGCCGGGTGTCCGCTACGCGGAGGGCGGTGTGAAGACCGCCTCCAGCTGGGGACGGGTGCCGTCCCGGTGGTGGTCCATGAGCGAGACGAGGCGTTCGTGGTCCCGGACGCGCAGCGCCTCGACCATCTCGGCGTGCTCGTCGACGATCCGCTTCTGCGACAGCGGGTCGTGCAGGAGGTAGGCCCGGTAGCCGTCGCTGAGCTGCCAGACGCGGCGCAGTTCGGCGACGACCAGATCCAGGCCCGACGCGGTGAACATGCGGAAGTGGAAGTCGGAGTTGAGGCGCGCCATGGCGGTGAGGTCGCCGCGCGCCGAGGCCTCCGCTATCCGATCGTTCACGGTGCGCAGCCCCTCCAGGGCGGAGGCCGAGAAGGGCGGCAGCCTGCGCAGCACCTCCGCCTCCAGGACCCGCCGCATCAGATAGGTCTGCTCGAACTCGGCGGCGGTCAGCACCTTCACCCGGTACCCGACATTGCGGACGTGATCGAGGACGCCCTCGCTGGCCAGCACCCGCAGCGCCTCGCGGACCGGCGCCCGGCTGACGCCGAGGCGCGCGGCCAGTGCCTCCTGCCGCACCGGGCTGCCCGGCGTCAGATCGCGCGCGAACAGCATCGCCCGCAGCTCCTCCACCACCTGGGCCACCGCGCCGGACACCGCCTCAAGGCGCTCCGCCCCCGTCTGAGCCGTCACTGGTGCCTGCCTTCCCGTCGAGGGTTGTCGACTCTAACTCCCCTGACAGCGCAGGGGCATTGACATCATGCCGGGCCGTGCGTCAGATTGCATCCAATCTTGCTCGGGTGGAAGTCCGGTTAGCCGGGAACACCCGAAATGAAACCCGCTGATGGCTCCAATGGGTGCCATCAGCGGCCGATTTCGGAGGAGGATTCGGCGATGACGCCGAAGGCACCGGCAGAATCGGTAGACAATCCGAAGCCCGAGGGGCTTCCCGCGGACCGGCCGCTCGACGGCGTCCGCGTCGTCGACATCACCTCGACCCTGATGGGTCCGTACTGCACCCTGCTGCTCGCCCAGTGGGGCGCGGACGTCGTCAAGATCGAGCCGCCCGCGGGCGACGTCGTCCGCTACATCGGCGACACCCGGGGCAACGGCATGGGCCCCGCCTTCCTCAACACCAATCGCGGTAAGCGCAGCGTCGCCCTCGACCTCAAGGCCCCCGGCGCGGCGCCCGTCCTCGCCGCCCTGGTCGACTCGGCCGACGTCCTCGTGCACAACCTGCGCCCCGCCGCGGCCCGCCGGCTCGGGCTCACGGCCGAGACCGCCCTGGAGCGCAACCCGCGCCTCGTGCACTGCGCGTTCCGCGGGTTCGCCGCCGGCGGCCCCGACTCCGACCGGCCCGCCTACGACGACGTCATCCAGGCCGCCGGGGGAGTCGCCGCACTCCAGGGCGGCGACGGCGGCGCCGAGTACGTACGGCAGGCGGCGGCCGACAAGACCGTCGGCATCTACGGGGCCGCGGCGGTCCTCGCCGCGCTGCACGGCCGCCAGGCCACCGGGCGGGGCCGCGCCGTCGAGGTGCCGATGCTGGAGACGATGGCCTCGTTCACCCTGCTCGAACAGCAGGGCGGCCGCGTCTTCGACCCGCCCACGGGCCCGACCGGCTACGCCCGCACCAGCTCCCCGCACCGCCGCCCGTGCCGCACCAAGGACGGCCACCTCGCCGTCATGATCTACACCGACGCCCAGTGGCGCGCCTTCTTCGCCGCGATCGGCCGCCCCGCGCTCGCCGACGACCCGCGCTTTCGCACCATCACCGAGCGCACCGAGCACATCGACACCCTCTACTCGATGGTCAACGCCGAACTGCTGCTGCGCACCACGGCCGAGTGGCAGGCCGAGTTCGACGCCCGCGACATCCCCGCGACCCGCGTGAACACCCTCGACGACCTCTTCACCGACCCGCACCTGAGCGCCACCGGATTCTTCGAGCGCACCGAACACCCCACCGAGGGACCCCTGTTGCTCGGCCGGCCCCCGGTGAAGATGACCGACCCCGACACGGGCGCTGCCCCGCGCGAGGACGAGGGCCCGCTGCGCCCCGCCCCGCATCTCGGCGAACACACCCGCGAGGTCCTGGCCGAACTGGGCCTGCCGGGCGCGGATGCCACCGCCCTCTTCGACACCGGCGTGGCGCGCGAGCCGAGCCCCGCGACCGCCGCCTGAGCACACAGCACACCGACGGAACGGAAGGAACCACCATGTCCGCGGCCGAAGACCTCCTCTACTCCACCCGCGACCACATCGCCACCATCACCCTCAACCGCCCGCACCGGAAGAACGCCTTCACCCTCCCCATGGCCGACGCCTGGGCCGAGGCCCTGCGCCGCGCCGACGCCGACCCGGACGTCCGCGTCATCGTCGTCACCGGCGCGGGCGACGCCTTCTGCTCCGGCGTCGACCTCGCCGACTTCAAGGGCGAACAGCGCACCCCGATCCAGGAGAAGCGGCTGCTCACCGAGCGGGTGCACCAGGTCGCCCGGGCCCTCGAGGACCTCGACAAGCCGGTCATCGCCGCCGTCGCCGGGCCCGCCGTCGGCGCGGGCATGGACATGGCCCTGCTGTGCGACCTGCGCTTCGCGGGCCGCTCCGCCCGCTTCTGCGAGGGCTACATCAAGGTCGGCCTGGTCCCCGGCGACGGCGGCTGCTGGCTGCTGCCCCGCGTCGTCGGCCAGGCGGCCGCGCTGCGCCTGCTGTGGACCGGCGACTTCGTGGACGCCGCCGAGGCCGAGCGGCTCGGCATCGTAGAAGACGTCTTCGACGACGCGGACCTTCTCGACGAGGTGTACGCCTTCGCCGCCCGCCTCGTCGCCAGGCCGCCCGCCGCGCTCGCGATGATCAAGCGCGCCGTCCGGCAGGGCGCCAACCACGACCTGCGCACCGCGCTCGACCTGATCTCCTCCCACATGGCCGTGGTGACGTCGATGGACGACTCCCGTGAGGCCTACGACGCGTTCCGCGAGAAGCGCGACGGCACGTACACGGGTTCCTGACCGTTCAAGCCCCGCCGGCGATCGAGGCCCGGGGTCCGGGGCGGAGCCCCGAGACCGATCGCCGGGTGACCGCGCCGCCCCCTCGACTTCAGGAGACACCACCGCATGTCCCCGACCGACACACGCACCGACCCCCGGTCCGCCGCCCGCTCCCTGGCCGCCGAGTGGCGGACGGCCGCCCGCTACACCCCTCGCAGCGACGCCTGGCTGCGCTCCTTCGACCGCGACTTCAGCCGCGAACTGGCCGCCCGCGGCATGACCGCCATGACCTGGCCCGTCGAGTACGGCGGCCACGCCCTGCACAACGTCGACCGGCTCGCGGTCACCGAGGAACTGCTGCGGGCGGGCGCCCCCGTCGCCGCGCACTGGATCGGGGACCGGCAGATCGGGCCCGCGATCCTGCGGCACGGCAGCCCCGCGCTCAAGGAGGAGATCCTGCCGCGGATCGCCGCCACCGACGCCGTCTTCTGCCTCGGCATGAGCGAGCCCGAGGCCGGCTCCGACCTGGCCTCCGTCCGCACCTCCGCGCGCCGTGTCGCGGGCGGCTGGCGGCTCAGCGGTCACAAGATCTGGACCAGCCACGCCCACCACGCCACCCACGCCTACGTACTGGCCCGCACCACCCCGCGCGAGGACGTCGAGCGCAAGCACCAGGGGCTGAGCGAGTTCGTCGTCGACATGGACGCCGACGGGGTCAGCACGGGCGCCATCCCCGACCTGGCGGGCGAACACCACTTCAACGAGGTCCGGTTCGAGGACGTGTTCGTCCCCGAAGGCCGCCTCATCGGCATCGAGGGGGAGGGCTGGCGCCAGGTCGTCGGCCAGCTCTCCTTCGAACGCGGCGGCGCCGAACGCGTCCTGTCCAGCTACCCCGTCCTCGTCGCCCTGCTCGCCGAGGCCGCCCGGACCGGACACGGCACCCCGGACACCCTCGTCGCGTCCATCGGCTCCCTCACCGCGCGGCTCACCGTCCTGCGCCGCCTGTGCTGGGACGTCGCCTCCGCCATGGACCGCGGGGAGAGCACGGTCCGCGCGGCCGCCGCCCTGAAGTACTTGGGCAACGCCTTCGAGAACGACGTCGTCGAGGCGTTCCGCGAGGCCTCCGGAGGCCTGCCGCCCACCGCCGACAGCGACTTCGGCCAGGCGCTGCTCGCGGCCCCGGCGTTCGGCCTGCGCGGCGGCGCCTCCGACGTCCTGCTGTCCCTGATCGCCCGCGAGGAGACCCGCGCATGACCACGCCCACCAAACCCCGACGCCGCGAGCCCACCCTCACCAGCGAGTACGCCGACGAACTCCGCGAGGTCGTGCGGGGACTCGCGGCGGACGCGGAGGCCGACGGCGGCGAGGCGGACGGCCCCGCACTGTGGGAGCGCCTCGCCGACCTCGGCATGACGCGCCTGGACGTCCCCGAATCGGCGGGCGGCTCGGGCGGCTCCTTCGACGATCTGCTCGCCCTGGCCCACGCACTCGCCCGGCACGCCGTCACCACCCCGGTCGCCGAGTCCGCCACCGCCGACTGGTGCCTGGCCTCCGGCGCCACCCTCCCCACCGGGACGGCCACCCTCGCCCTCCTCCCCGAAGGCGTCACGGGGCCGGACGCGGACGGCACGCTCACGACCCAACTGGCGGCGGTTCCTTGGGCGTCCGGGGCGCACACGCTGCTCCTGGTCCCCGCGGACGGGGCGGAGGCGGGCCCGTGGACCGTCGACCTCGCGGGCCCGGGCGTCACCTGCCACCCCTCATGGCCCGCCCTGTGCACCACCCCGTACGCGGCCGTCGGCCTCGACTCCGTACCGGTCACCGCGCTGCCGCCCGGCGCGCCGTCCTCCGCACACCTCCGAGCCCGCCTCGCCCTGCTCCGCTCGGCGGCCCTGCTCGGCGCGGCCGAGGGTGCCTACGAACTGACCGCAGCGCACGTGACCGAGCGCGAGCAGTTCGGCGCGCCGCTCCTGAAGATCCCGGCCGTCGCCGCGCACCTCGCGACCATGCGCGTGCACCTCCTCCAGGCCGAGGCCGCCCTGCACCACGCACGCGACACGTACCGCGCGACCGGGAGCGTCGACGAGGACGCCGCCCGGCTGACCGCGGCGGCCGCCACCGTACGGATCACCGCCGCGACCACCGCCACCGAAGTGGCCCGCACCGCCCACCAGTTGCACGGCGCGCTCGGCATCACCGCCGAGTACCCCCTGCACCGGTACACGCGCCGCCTGTGGGCCTGGCGCGACACCCCCACCCCGCAGCACACCGAGGCCGCCGCGCTCGGCCGCCTCGCCGTCGCGGTGGGCGAGTCCGGCCTCTGGGACGTCCTCACCGCCCCCATGCCGCGCTGACCTCCCCCGTCCCCGCTCCCCACTTCCCCAGAGAGGCTCGACGATGAGTCGTCCGGTCAACCCAAGAGCGGTATCCAGCACGGCCGCGCAGAAGCGCACCTACGTCCGGAACATCCTGGTCGGCTCGATCGGCAACATGATCGAGTGGTTCGACTGGTTCGTCTACGCCACCTTCGCCGTCTACTTCTCCGGACAGTTCTTCCCGGCGGACGACCCCACCGCCTCCCTGCTGAACTCCGCGGCGGTCTTCGCCGTCGGCTTCCTAGCCCGGCCGGTCGGCGGCTGGCTGCTGGGCAGGCTCGCGGACCGCAAGGGCCGCAAGACCGGCCTCACCGTCACCGTCGGCCTGATGTCGGCGAGCGCCCTGATGATCGCGCTCGCCCCCGACCACGCGACCGCCGGCTACACCGGTGCCGTCGTCCTCGTCGTGGCCCGCCTGCTGCAAGGACTCAGCGTCGGCGGCGAGTACGCGGCCAGCGCCTCCTACCTGACCGAGGTCTCGGCCGGACACCGGCGCGGCCTCGGCGGCAGCTTCCAGTACGTGTCCGTGACACTGGGCCAGCTGGCGGGACTGGTGATCCTCATCGTCCTTCAGACCCTGCTCAGCGAGGACCAACTGACCCAGTGGGGCTGGCGGATCCCCTTCGTGATCGGCGCGCTCGGGGCCGTCGCCGTCTTCTATCTGCGCCGCGGCATGCACGAGACCGAGGCGTACGTGAAGGCCGAGGCCTCCGACATACAGGAGCGGCGCGGAACCCTGCGCGAGGTGTGGCGCCAACGCCGCGCGGCCGTCCTGGTGTTCGCCCTCACGCTCGGCGGCTCCGTCGCCTACTACACGTACACCACCTACCTCAACAGCTATCTGGTCAACAGCGTCGGCCTGCCCAAGGAGCAGGCGTCGTGGGTGAGTTTCGCGGCGCTCTGCGTCTTCCTGGTGCTGCTGCCGCTGGGCGGATACATCTCCGACCGGGTCGGCCGCCGCCCCGTGCTGATCTTCTTCGGCATCGGCACGACGCTCGGCACCTATCCGATCCTCAGCGGCATGAAGGCGTGGCCGACCTGGGGCGCCGCCCTCGCGCTGTCGATCCTGGCGCTGACGATCGTCGCCGGCTACTCGTCGGTCAACGCGGTGGTGAAGGCGGAACTGTTCACCACCGAGGTACGCACCGTGGGCGTCGCCGTCCCCTACAACCTCGCCCAGGCCCTCTTCGGCGGCACCGCCTCCTACGTCGCCCTGGCCTTCGCCGACGGCGGCCACGAGAACTGGTTCTTCCTCTACGTCTCCGGCTGCGCCCTGATCTCGCTGATCACGTACGCGCTGATGCCGGAGACCTCGAAGACGTCGCTCGTCGAGGAGCCGGGGCGGGAGCCGGTGCCCGGGTCGGTGTCGGAGCGGGTCAGCGACGCTCGTTGAGCGCGTCCACCGCCCCCTGCGCGTCCCCGATCGTCGCGTAGTCGACCGCGATGAAGTTGACCGGTCTGCCGCGCTCGCGTTCGCAGCGGTGCGCGCGGTCCAGGACGTAGCGGCGGGCGTTGACCTCGCCCGCGTCGATGCGGCTGCCGCCGTTGTTGGTGATGAAGTGGTTGAGCAGGAACAGCCGTTTGCCGTCGCCGCCGCGGTGCGGGACGCAGCTCATCTGGTCGGGGGAGCGGAAGGCGAACGGCGTCTCCATGCCGTACCGGTAGAAGTTGCGGTACCAGGAGCCCGCGTCGTCCGCCTGCTCGGCGAAGACCACCAGGCGCCGGCCGCTGTCGATCATCTCGCCGAGCGTCGGCCACGGCTTCGCCGGGTCGGCGGCCGGCCGGTGCACCAGCTTGTCCAACCCGGCCTGCCGGAAGGCCTTTTGGGTGTCCTCGGCGGAGATCGCGTCCTGCACGATCAGCGTGATCACTTCGTTGGGGTGGTCCTTCATCCAGTCGCCGAGCTCGCGCAGCGTCGGCACCAGCGGGATCGCCCCCGCCCTGCACACGGAATGGCACAGCCACAGCCCCTTGCGCGGCGGGTTGACCCGGTTGACCGCGGACCGCACCAGCGCCTGCTGCTCGGCGGTGAACTCGGAGCCGTCCAGACGCTCGGTGATCTCCTCGGGCGTCTCCCAGCGGTAGGTGTCCAGCTGCAGGGCGCGCGCCCCGTGGTCCAGCTGCGTGCTGATGTGCGGGTCCTGGAGCGGCCCGATGAAGTGGTCGGCGGTCGTCGACATCGCGTTGTGCATGGTCAGATACGCGACCTCGTCGTAGCGGCGGTCGCACAGCTCGGTGCTGCCCTGGCACTCGCGGGCCGCGGCCGGGGAGGCGGCCAGCGGCATCAGGACCATCCCCGCGACCGCCACGCACGCGGAGCCGAACCCCAGGCCGACCGCCCGCCGCGGCGACCCGAGTCGCTCCCGCGCCATCCGCGGGGCCCGTCCCGCGAGCCCGGTCCGCATGAGCAGGCCGACACCGGCGAGCAGCGCCCCCGCGAGCACGGGGACCAGTGCGGCCCACAGCGCGGTGCCGGTGAGGTGGCCCACGGCGGCGCGCTGCACGTCGTCGACGAGGCGAGCGAGGCTCGGCGGCCACGAGTCGGGAGGCGCCACGAGCCGCCCGTCGGTGACCAGCCGCGTCACCCAGGCGGCCAGCGCGGTGAGCGCGCCGCCTGCCGCGAGCGGAATCCCGAGCAGGATCAGCCGCCGCCCCGGCTGCGCAGGACCGAGCAGCCACAGCGCGGCCAGGGACAGCAACAGCAGTACCGCCGCGACGACTTCGAGCACCCCGAGGCCCACCGCCGTGTACGGACGCGCCTCGTGCAGCCCCGACAGATCGTTGCCGGACGCCTTGAGGGTGTCGGTCAGGTCCCAGGTGCCGCCGTCGACCAGCGCCCGGAGCTGCGTCGCCGCGCCCTGCACGCGGTCCGTGACGGTGGCCGGGGCGACGGCCGCGAGCGCGGTGCCGACGTCGCCGTCCGCGAGCGCCGTCTCGATCTCCGGGCGCAGCTCCGCGCGCTCCTTCGCCGGTACGAGGGCGAGCAGCGCGTCGGCGACGCGGTCCGCCTGGTCCGGTGTCAGCGGCAGCTGCGGCAGGTTCTCGGGCGCGCGCCCGGCGGCGAGTTCGCGGGCCTCGTCGGCGAGCGTCTCCCGGAACCGGTCGAAGTCGGGCTCGGAGCGGTTCTGGACGCCCGCGACGAGATCGCCGAAGTAGGTGTGCGCGAGGTCGCCGAGGCCCGCGATGACCGGGCGCAGATCGACGACGAGGCGCAGGTCGTCACGGTCGCCGTTGAGATAGCCGACCACCGCGTCGATCTGCTGCCGCGTCAGGTCCCGCAGCGTGTCCGGCGGCAGGACCAGCTTGAGGTTGGAGGTGATCTGGGCCTCCGGCACCGCGAGGCCCGCCAGGAGGTCGCGGGTGACCGGGGAGGCCTTCGGGTCGACCAGGACCTCGTTGTAGAGCCGGTCGTAGGCGTGCTGCTCGTCGAGGACGGCGGCGTGGAAGCCGGGGTCGAGCAGCGTGCCGCGGACGGTGGCCGTGACGCACACGGTCAGCGTGGCGAGCGCGGCCACGACGAGGGCCACCGCGCGGAGCAGCGGATGGAGCGCGACCTTCTCCATGCCTTGACGGTACCGGTCCCGGGGCCGCCTCAATAGTCGAGCGGGTCCCTGCTGATGGGGCAGGTCATGCAGTGGCCGCCGCCGCGCCCCCGGCCGAGTTCGGCGCCGACGATCGTGATGACCTCGACGCCCGCCTTGCGCAGCAGCGTGTTCGTCTGGGTGTTGCGGTCGTACGTGAAGACCACGCCGGGCTCCAGGGCGACCGCGTTGTTCCCGCTGTCCCACTGCTGGCGCTCGGAGGCGTACACGTCGCCGCCCGTCTCGATGACCTGGAGGTCGCCGATGCCGAGGGCCTTCGCGACGACGTCGGTGAACGCGGCCGAGCCCTCGTCGGTGATCTCAAGGCCGGGCGCCTTGTCGCTCGGGCGCAGCGAGAACGTGTGCACCGCGTCCATGATCTTCGGGTAGAGCGTCACGATGTCGCGGTCGGCGAAGGTGAAGACGGTGTCCAGGTGCATCGCGGAGCGCAGCTTCGGCATCCCGGCGACGATGACGCGCTCGGCGGCGCCGTTCTCGAACAGGGAGGCCGCGACCTGCGTGATGGCCTGCCGTGAGGTGCGCTCGCTCATGCCCATCAGGACGACGCCCTTGCCGACGGGCATGATGTCGCCGCCCTCGAAGCTCGCCTGCCCCCAGTCCTGTTCGGGATCGCCCCACCACACGGTCGAGCCCGCGAAGTCGGGGTGGAACTCGTAGACCGCCTTCATCAGCAGCGTCTCGTCGTGCCGCGCGGGCCAGTACAGCGGATTGAGGGTGAGGCCGCCGTACAGCCAGCACGTGGTGTCGCGCGTATAGAGGGTGTTGGGCAGCGGCGGCATCAGGTACTCGCGCACGCCCGCGGTCTCCCGGGCCAGGGAGACGTACGGGGAGCGGTAGTCGTCGGGCAGGTCCGTGGTGGCGAGACCGCCGATGAGGTACTCGGCGAGCTGGCGGTGGTCGAGGCCCTCCAGGAACGCGCGGGTGTCGTCGATCAGGCCGAGCCCCACCTGGTTTGCGACGATCTTCCGGTCAAGGAGCCAGGACCTGGCCCCGGGGACCGCCATCGTCTCCGCGAGCAGCTCGTGCAGCTCGACGACCTCGACGCCCCGGCCGCGCAGCTTGTTGACGAAGTCGGCGTGGTCGCGCTGGGCGTTCTCCACCCACATCACGTCGTCGAACAGCAGGTCGTCCGCGTTGGTCGGGGTCAGCCTGCGGTGCGCGAGCCCCGGCGCGCAGACGAGTACCTTGCGCAGCCGGCCCACCTCGGAGTGGACGCCGTAGGGGACGGGAGCGGAGCTGTCGGGGTCGGTCACGGGGTGCCTCCCGGGGCGGGGGTGCGGGGGTGGGACGGGCGGTCACAGGCTGATCCAGCCGGCGGCCAGGGCGACGATGCCGAGCACCGCGCCGATGACGGAGACGGCGAGGATGACGAACTCGCGCGGCGAGAACAGGCGGCGGCCCTGCTCGCGGCGGGCCATCACGAACAGGACGGTGGCCGGGGCGTAGAAGATCAGCGAGACGAGGACGAACTTCAGCCCCGCCGCGTACAGCAGGAACGCCGTGTAGATCACGGCCACCCAGGCGATGGTCAGTTCACGGTTCGAGGCGCGGCCGCCGGTGGTGAGCGGATCGGGGCGCATGCCGATCTTCGCGGCGAACCCGGCCGCCAGCAGATACGGGATCAGGGACAACGCGCTGGTCAGATCCAGCGCGAAGTTGAAGGCGTCGTCGGAGAAGGCGGTGATCACGAGCACGACCTGGGTCAGGATCGTGGTCATGAGCAGGGCGGGCACCGGCACGTCCGCGGGGTTGGCGCGGCGCAGGAAGCGCGGCATGTCGTCGTCCTTCGCGGCGACGAACAGCACCTCCGCGGCCATCAGCGTCCACGCCAGATAGGCGCCGAGCACCGACACGATCAGGCCGACGCTGATGAAGACCTTGCCCCAGGTGCCGACCGCGTCCTCCAGGACCCCGGCCATGGACGGCTGGCGCAGTTCGGCGATCTCGCTCATCGGCATGATCCCGTAGGAGACGATCACGACCGAGGCGAAGATGGCGAAGACGCTGAGGAAGCCGAGGACCGTGGCCTTGCCGACGTCCTCACGGCGCTTGGCGTGCCGCGAGTAGACGCTGGCGCCCTCGACGCCGAGGAAGACGAAGACGGTGGCCAGCATCGTGCCCTTGACCTGGCTGAACAGGGAGCCCGCGTAGTCGGCGCCGCCCCAGTTCTCGGCGAACACGCTCGGGTCGAAGAAGACGAGCGCCAGGATCACGAAGATGACGATCGGCACGACCTTGGCGATCGTGACGATCTTGTTGATGGCCGCGGCCTCCTTCACGCCGCGACGGATCATCAGGAAGAACGCCCACAGGCCGACCGAGGACAGGACGATGGCGAGCGCGGTGTCGCCCTCGCCGAGGCTCGACCAGATGGTGCCGACCGTCGACATGATCAGTACCCAGTACGTCACGTTGCCGACGCAGGAGCTGGCCCAGTAGCCGAAGGCGGAGAAGAATCCCACGTACTCGCCGAAGCCCGCTTTGGCGTAGGCGTAGACGCCCGCGTCCAGGTCGGGTCTGCGCACGGCGAGGGACTGGAAGACGAAGGCGAGCATGAGCATGCCCGTACCGGCGATCGCCCAGGAGATGAGTGCTCCGGCCACCCCGGTCTGCTCGGCGAAGCGCGCCGGGAGCGAGAACACTCCGGCGCCGACCATGGAGCCGATGACCATGGTGGTGAGGGTGAACAGGGCCAGTTTGGCGGGCGGTGGGGAGGTCTGGGACTCCGAAGAGCCTTGCTGCTCCATCACGTCCCCTTCGGTTGTGGTGCGGGGGAGCTGGGGCGCTCGGAGAACAGTTTTCTACGCATACGTTGATGGCTGCACCTTTTCGGCGCCTCAAGGCGCAATGGGCTGAATGGGCCGCCCATTCCAAATGGCCGTTTGTGCGACTTGTGGGCAGCATGGTGCGAGCCGTCTCAGAAGAAGGACAAGCAGCCATGCAATCCTCATTGACCCCGGTGATCCTTCGCGAGCTGCGGGAGCCGCGCAGCTACCCCGCCGTGTCCCTGGCGATGCCCACCCATCGGCGACGACCGGAGAACAGCCAGGACCCGGTCCGGCTCGGCAACCTCATCAGTGAGGCGGAACGCCAGTTGGCGGCCGACCCCGCGGTGACGAAGGAGCGGCAGGCGGACGTCGTCGCGCAGCTGCGGGAGGCGGTCCAGGAGATCGATCTCGCCCATGCGCGCGACGGCCTCGTCGTCTTCGCCGCGCCGGGCGAGCACCAGGCTTGGGTCGTCGACCGCGGCGTCCCCGAGCGGGTCGTGGTCGCCGACACCTTCCTGACCCGGAACCTGGTCGCCGCCGACGCCGCGCGGCGCCCCTACTGGGTGCTGGCCCTCGCCGCCGACCGGATCACGCTGTGGGACGGCCGGGGCGAGCGCGTCACCGAGAACACGGAGCACGGCTTCCCGCTGACCCGCAGCCTCGAGGACCCGGACGCCGAGCGCAAGGAGCGCATCGGCGACGTGCCGAGCACCTTCCGCGACGAACAGGCCCGCCAGTTCTTCCGGGACGCGGACACCGAGCTGAGCGATGTGCTCGGCGAGGAACCCAGGCCCCTCTACGTCACCGGGGAGCCCGCCGCGCTGACACTCCTGACGGAGGTCGGCAGCGCCGCTCAGGGCGCGATCGAGGTCCCGGTCGGCGGCCTCGCGCAGGGCACACCCGACGAGGTGGCCCAGGCGGTGGCCCCGGCGCGGGACGAGGCGGCGCGGCTCGCCGTCGCCGAAGCCCTTGACCAGTTGGAGCAGGCGCGCGGCGAGAAGAAGTACGCGGCCGGCGTGGACGAGGTGTGGCAGGAGGCCCAGGACGGGCGGATCCGCAGGCTCGTCGTCGAGGAGAACTACCGGATCACCGTGCGGGCCGGCGACGGCCACCTGGAACCGGCCGCCGACGACGATCTCGACGCCGTCCACGACATCGTCGACGAGGTCGTCGAGTCCGCCCTGGAGACCGGAGCCGAGGTGGTGTTCGTCCCCGACGACACCCTCGCGGACGCCGGGCGCGTCGCCGCGGTGCTGAGGTTCTGATGCGCGCGCGAAGGACGGCCGCGCCGCTCGCCTGCGCCCTTGCGGGCGTGCTGGCGCTCGCGGCATGCAGCTCCGGCAGCGAGAAGGACACGGGTGCGAGCGCAAGCGCTTCGGCCAGCTCGCCTGACGCGTCGAGGTTCTCCGGTACGCCGCCCTCGGCGCTGGCGTCGAAGAAGGAGTCGATCAAGGCTTCCGCGTCCGAGGCCGCCAAGTCGGCGTCGGAGCGGGCCGACAAGTTCGAGGCGTCCGTCTCGGCGAACCTGGAGCGCAAGCGCCAGGAGTTCACCAAGCAGCTCGACAAGGCCGACGGCCAGGGCAACGCGGTGCGCGACGTCGAACTGACCGGCAAGCGCCTCGCGGACACGAAGGGCGTGCGCGCCGTCGTCGTCCACATCACCAACACCACCGACAAGACCGCCTCGTACGCGGTGCAGGTGGACTTCAGCGACCCCGACGGCAAGGTCGTGGAGACCAAAATCGTCGGAGCCGAGGACCTGAAGGCGGGGGACCGGGCGCAACCGCTGGCGATCAGCACCAAGCCCCCCGAGCCTCATCTCAAGGCCAGTGTGGCCAAGGCCCAGCGCTACTAGGCGGCCACGGTCTCCCGTGTCGCGGCCGTGGACTCGGCCGCGACACGGCGCTCGAAGTGGACCCGCAGCCGCAGCGTGCACCAGATGCCGATCGCCGAGATCACCATCAGCGCGGCGGCCGGGGGCCAGTACGCGCCGCCGGCCAGGGACGACAGCCAGACCGCGGTGACCGGCGCGAAGCCCGCGAAGATCATGTTGCAGACCTGGTAGGAGAGCGAGATGCCGGTGTAGCGGACGTGCGGGGCGAAACCGTCGGCGAGGATCGCGGCCATCGGCCCGTACAGCGCCGACATCACCAGGCGCATCGCCAGCATCATCAGATAGATCAGCACGACGCTGCCGCCGCCGAGCACCATGAACTGCGGGATCGACAGCAGCACGACACCGGCGAGGCCCGCGACGACGACCTTGTGCGCGCCCACCTTGTCGCCGAGCAGCGCGAGCAGCGGGGTGACCACCAGCTCGAGGAACGCGGCCAGCGAGAGGCCGTTGAGCAGCATCGACTCCGACAGGTGCAGCGACTCGGTGCCGTACGAGAGCAGATAACTGGTCACCACGTAGTAGCCGCCGGTCGCGGTGGCCAGCGCGAAGACGCCGGTCAGGACCGTCTTCCAGTCCTTGTGCAGCACCTCGGCCACGGGCAGCCGGCTCGGCTCCTCCTTCTCGGCCTCGGCGGCGTGGATGTCCTCCATCACCGGCGAGTCCTCCAGCTTGGTGCGCACCACCAGGCCGATCACGACGAGGACCGCGGAGGCGAGGAACGGCACGCGCCAGCCCCAGCTGTTGAACGCGGACTCGCCGAACAGGTTCATGAGGCTGAACATGCCGGTCGACAGCAACGCGCCCACGGACGAGCCGAGTTGGGCGAACGAGCCGAAGAAGGTGGCCTTGCCCTTGGGCGCGTTCTCGACGGCGATGAGCACGGCGCCGCCCCATTCGCCGCCGATCGCGATGCCCTGGATGAGGCGCAGCGTGATCAGCAGGATCGGGGACAGGACACCGACCTGGTCGTACGTCGGCAGCAGGCCGATCGCGAACGAGGCGATGCCCATCATCAGGAGCGTGATGACGAGCGTCTTCTTTCGGCCGACGCGGTCGCCGATGTGCCCGAAGACGATGCCGCCGAGCGGGCGCAGCAGGAAGCCGACGGCGAAGGTCGCGAAGGACGAGATCGTCTTGAGGGCCGTCGGCATGTCGGCGGGGAAGAAGACGTCGTTGAACACGATCGCCGCGGCGGTGGCGAAGGCGTAGAAGTCGTACCACTCGATGGAAGTTCCGGACAGAGCGGCGAACGCCGTCCTGAACGGGCTCTGCGGCGAACGGACTGACGTGGTGCGGTCCGACAAGGGGACCTCCGGCGGGATGAGTGCGGTCGGGGACGGGGAGTGGGGGGGGCAGGGGGCTTTCAGGGGCGCGGGAAACTGCGCAACCGCAACCACGGGTGGGCGCGTCCTGCGGACGGGCGCGGCGACGATGCGGCATTCAGGGGCGCGGGGAACTGCGCAAGCCCAGCCACGGCGTGGCGCACCATCCGGCACGGCCACACCACGACTCGGCCAAAACGACTACGCGCTGCGCGCCCACGCCCGACTGCCGCCGATCCACGTCTCCTGGACGCGAATCCCGGCCAACTCCTCGGCGGGCACGGTCAACGGATCGGCATCGAGGACACAGAAGTCGGCGAGCATGCCGGGCGCGAGCACGCCGACGGCACCCTCACGGTGCAGCGCGCTCGCCGCGGCAGCGGTATGCGCATGCAACCCCGCCTCGACCGGCAGCCGCAACGACTCGTCACCCAGAACCGTGCCGAGCACCGTCCGCCGCGTCGCCGCCGCCGACACCGCCTCCAGTGGCGCGGGCGGAGCCACCGGCGCGTCGGAGGAGAACACGACCGGCACCCCGGCCCCGGGGCAGCGCCCCGCCGGGTTGTACCGGTGGCCCATGTCACCGATCGCGGTCAACGTGCCGTCACCGGTGCGCAGATGGTGCTGCGGCTGCATGACGGGGACGACGCCGAGCGCGCCCATCCGCTCGATCTGCTCGTCCGTCGGAAGCCCCGAGTGCTCGATGCGGTGCCGCATGTCGGGCCGCTCCCGGTCGGCCTGCGCCTTCTCGACGGCGTCGAGCACCATGCCGATGGCGTACGGGGACTGGGCGTGCGTCGCGGTCTGCAGACCGGCGTCGTGGGCGCGGCGCACGATCTCCGCGTACTCCTCGACGGAGTGGTACAGCTGCCCGTGGTGGCAGCAGTCGGCGGCGTACCCCTCGGGGAAGTACGCGGTCCAGCCGCCGAGCGTGCCGTCGGCGTAGAACTTCACGCCCTGGATGCGGAACAGGTCGTCGCCGAAGCCGCGCACCGCGCCGAGTTCGAGCGCGGTGTCGAGCAGCGCGGAGGTCAGATAGGCGGAGACGCGCATGCGCAGCGAACCGTCGGCCCGCGCCCGCAGGTACGTCTCCATCTCGCGGCGCGAGACCTGCGCGTCGCCGATCGTGGTGACACCGGAGGCGAGGAACACCTCCTGGGCGCGCAGCAGATGGTCGGCCATGATCTCGTCGGGCTCGGAGAGGTGGAAGTTCGGCCCGTGGTTGCCGATCTTCACGCCGGCCGGCCCGGTCAGCAGGTCGCAGGCGCCGTCCCACAGCTGCCCGTCGGGCTCGCCGTTCTCGAAGTGGCCGATGGCGCCGCCCTCGGGCGAGGGGGTGGACGCGTCGATGCCGCAGGTGCGCAGGGTGTGGGAGTTGACGACGCCGCCGTGCCCGGAGGCGTTCATCACGTAGACCTCGCGGTCGTCGGCGACGCGGTCCAGGTCGTGGCAGCTGGGGTGGCGGCCCTCGGCGAGCCGCCGGTGCTCGTAGCCGAAGCCGCGCACCGGGACGCCGCCCGGCAGGTCGCGGGCGGCCTCGCGCAGCACCTCCACCATCGTGTCGATGTCCGGCACGCGCTCGGGCCGCAGGTCGACCCAGGCGAGCGCCTGCCCGTACATCACCGGGTGGCAGTGGGCGTCCACGAAGCCGGGGTGGACGAGGCCGCCGTCGAGCTTCAGCTCCTCGTCGACCCGGCCACCGAGCGCGGCGCGGGCCTCCTCGACGGTGCCGACGTGCACGATGCGCTCGCCGCGCACGGCGAGGGCCTCGGCCCGGACGGTGGTGCCGGCGGCCGCGACGGCGGCGCCGGTGACGAGGAGTGTGTGCTCGGGGGAGCGGGGCATGGCAGGCCTGCTTTCGACCGGGAACGTACGGGGGTGCGCCGACAGACGATTCGGCTCGCTGAACCATAGATAGCGAACGACTGGTTGACCAGAGGGTTGGGCGAAGAATGTTTGTAAAGTTGAATGGCCGGTCTGGTTCCGTATCGACTGTGCACCCCGGTGCGGCGCGGGCGGTCAGTCCGTGCGCGGCCCCAAGTCGTACCGCTCCTTGACGAGTTCCAGGTGCAGCCAGCTCTCCACCTCGCGTACGGCGGGCAGCCCGCGCATGTCCTCCAGCGTGGTGCGCACCGCCGCGAACGATTCGGCGGTGATGGTGCCGACCAGCTCCGCCCGGCCCAGGCACGTCGACAGGAACGTCACGCGGTCGAAGGCGGCCACCACCCGGTCGGCGACGTCCGCCGCCGCGCCGTCCACCCGCAGGCTGAACCCGCACAGATAGCCCATGCCGAGCACGTCGGGGCGGACCAGTGCCACCACCTTGGCGACCCCGCCCTCCAGCAGGCGCAGCGTGCGCGCGCGGGTGGCGCCCGCCGACAGGCCGACGCGCGCGGCGAGCTCCGCGAAGGCGAGGCGGCCGTCGTCCTCCAGCTCGGCGAGGATCCGCTCGTCCGTCGCGTCGAGCGCGCTCACGGTCGGCTCCTGGGTGAGGAGGTAGGGGTCCTTCACGTGGCGGGTCGCGACGAGCGCGTCCACCGCGCGTACGCCCGGCAGCGACCGGATCTGCTCGATGGTCCGGTCGAGCGCGCCGAAGCCCGCGGTGCGCACCTCCGTCATGATGGCGCGGCGCCCGCTGGTCAGCGTCACGAACGGGGCCTCGGGCAGCTCGGCGATCGCGCGCGCCACCGGGCCCGCCGGTCCTTCGGTGTCGATCGCCAGGTGCGCGGAGGCCGACAGGTCGCGCACGGCCGGGTGGACGATCGCCACGACCCGTACGGCGCCCGACTCCTGGAGCCGCTGCACGCGCATCCGTGCGGCGGGCCGGGACAGGCCCACGCGCTGGGCGAGGGTCTCGTACGTGAGGCGGCCGTCGCCCTGCAGCTCGCGCACGATGCCCAGGTCGGTCTCGTCGAGATCCACGTGCTGTTCCCCTTGGTGGTCCGGTGCGCGCCCGGCCGGGCGCCCGCTCATTGTCGGTCACCGGGAGGGCGACCGTCTCGTTCGGTCTGGACAAGCATGGCAGTCGAAACGTAAGTTCGACTCCCGTAAGTCGATCGAATCATTTCTGATGGCCCTGGAGGATGGTGTGCCGCGACCCGTTGTCGTGATCACCGACACCGAGGAGCTGGATCCCGCACCGGGCGTCCGTCTCCTCGCCGACGCCGGCTGGGAGGTGCGGATCGTCGGCAGTCGGGACCCGGAGGCGATCGCCGCCGCGGCGCACGACGCCGACGCGTTGATCGTCGGGTACGCGCGCGTGGACGCGGACCTGCTCGACCGCCTGCCCCAGGTGCGGCTGCTCGCCACCATGTCCGCCGGCTACGACATGATCGACATCGCCGAGGCGGAGCGGCGCGGCCTGTGGGTGGCGAACCTGCCGGGCGCCGCGACCGAGGACGTCGCCGTGCACGCCCTCGCGCAGGCGCTCGCCCTGGCCCGCCGCCTCCCGCAGGCCGACGCCGTGGTCCGCTCCGGCGGCTGGAGCACCGATCTGCGCGAAGTTCCGCGCCGCACGAGCGAGTTGACGCTCGGCCTGGTCGGCATGGGCCGCATCGCCCGCACCCTCGCCCGCGTCGCGGGGCCCCTCTTCGGCCGGATCGCCGCGTACGACCCGCGCGCCACGAACTGGCCCGAGGGCGTCGAACGCCTGGACCTGGACACGCTCGTGGAGCAGGCCGACGTCCTCTCTCTGCACGTCCCGTCCACGCCGCAGACCCAGGGCATGGTCGACGCCGGCCTGCTGTCGCGGATGCGCCCCGGCAGCGTCCTGGTCAACGTCTCGCGCGGCGACCTCGTGAACCCGGACGCCCTGCTCGACGCCCTCGACAGCGGCCGACTGGCGGGCGCCGCGCTCGACGTCTTCCCCGTCGAACCGCCTGCGCCGGACGACCGCCTGCGCAGCCACCCCCGCCTGCTGCTCTCCCCGCACAGCGCCTTCCTCTCCGACGCCTCCCTGCGCGCGTACGTCACCGAACCCGCGCGCAACGTCATCGCCTGGTGGTCCACCGGGCGCCCGAACACCCCCGTCGTCGACCCCACGACCCGCACCCAAGGAGCCCTCGCGTGACCGACACCCTCAGCGTCCCCGTCACGGCCGAGGACGCCGCCCAGGAAGAGCTGCGCCTGCGCCGCGAACTGGCCGCCGTCTACCGCCTGGTCGCCCACTTCCGCATGACCGACCTGATCTTCACGCACATCTCGCAGCGCCTCCCGGGCCCGGACAACCACTTCCTGATCAACCCCTACGGCCTGCTCTTCGAGGAGATCACCGCCTCGAACCTGGTCAAGATCGACCTCGACGGCAACGCGGTGGAGCCGAGCCCGCACCCCGTCAACCCGGCCGGCTTCATGATCCACAGCGCGATCCACAAGGCCCGCCCCGACGCCCACTGCGTGCTGCACACCCACACGAAGGCCGGCTGCGCCGTCGCCGCGCAGCAGGGCGGGCTGCTCCCCGTCAACCAGATGTCGATGGAGTTCCACAACCGCGTCGGCTACCACGACTACGAGGGCGTCGCCCTCAACTTCGACGAGCAGAAGCGCCTCGTCGAGGACCTCGGCACGCACCCGGCACTGATCCTGCGCAACCACGGCCTGCTGACGGTCGGCGAGAGCGCCAAGCAGGCGTTCCTGCGCATGTACTACCTGGAGAAGGCCTGCGAGATCCAGGTCACCGCCCAGGCCGGCGGCGCCCTGATCATCCCCTCCGAGCAGGTCTGCGAGTACACCGCCCAGCAGCTCACGGGCGAGGGCGAGGCCTCCTCGGACGTCGAGGACGACATCGCCTACGACCTGGCGTGGGGCGCGCTGCTGCGTCTCGTGGAGCGGATCGCGCCGGACTACAAGGGTTGACACCCCCGGGGATCCGGCCTTGGGCGGCCGGATCCCCGCCCCGCCTACCGGCGCTGTACCGCCGCTCTTCCCCCACCGTGCACGCTGCCCGCAGCCACACCGCCCGCAGCGGCGGCACCTCGAGGGGGAGGGCCATGGGTTCCTCGAAAGGCACGTCCGCGCGACCCCGCACGCCCCTGCTGGTGGCGGGCCCGTACGCGTACTCCCGCACCCGGCACCCCTGCGCCGACTGCGACCTCGGCGTCGGCCGGCAACTGCACCGGCACGTCCGCGCGGTCCCCGCGGAGGTCGTCCGAGTACGCGCGGCAGTGCTCGCCGCGCTGACCTCCTGGGGATGTCCGCCTGGCGCCGTCGACGACGGCGAGCTGCTCGTCAGCGAACTCGTCACCAACGCCGTCGTGCACACCACCGACACCACGGTCGCCGTGAACGTGGTGCACCTCGGCAACCGGCTGCTCATCGAGGTCACCGACTCCTCGCCGGTCCGCCCCGCACTGCGTGCGCCCGGCCCCGAGGACGAACAGGGGCGCGGGATGCAGCTCGTGGAGGCCGTCGCCACGGCCTGGGGCTCGCGCAGGGAACCGGGCCGTGGCAAGACCACCTGGTGCACGCTCGCCCTGGACGGCGGCGACGCGGCCCGGCGGGACCGATGAGCGCACCGCGGCCGAGCGTCTACCGGTGGGACATCCACCGCGTCGCGGGCAGCCGCCACCAGCACGGACCCTGCGGCACCAGCGTCAGCGAGGACGGGGCACGGGCCTGCGTCGAGGCGGCCCTGTCCGGCGCCATGGACCCGGACGCGTACGCATGGGGCCTGCTCAGCCGCGTGCGCTCCGGGACGGGGGAGGCCCCGGCGGCCGGCCCGCACACGCCGATCGCGTGGGCCGCCCCGGGGCCCGACGGCACCGTCGCCTGGCTGCCCCACGGGGCGGCGGCGCCGCGCCCGGCCCGTACCCCGCACGTCGCCGAACTGGAACAACGGGCCACCGCCATCCACGAGTTCGCGTCCACCGCACTCCCCGAGCTGTTGCGCACGGACGACTACGCGCGCGCCCTGTGCGCCACGGTCCACCCGCTCGACCCGCCGCTGCGCACCGAACGGCGCCTGGCCGCTCTCGCCCGGCGCCGCCGCATCCTGGACCGGCGCGAGCCGCCCCGCCTCGTGGTGCTCCTCGACGAGGGCGTCCTGCGCCGCCGCGTCGGCGGCAAGCACGTGATGAGCGGGCAGCTCGGGCATCTCGTCGACCGTGGCGCGCTGCCCCGGATCCACCTCCAGGTGCTTCCCCTCGACGCGCCGGACCACCCGGGGGCGCTGCCGTCCTTCCGGCTCATGGGCTTCGGCGAGGGGGCCGACGTGCTGTGCGGCGAGTCCTCCCTCGGCGCGCAGATTACGGACGACGCCGGGCGGATCGGGGAGCACCGGCACGCCTTCCAGCTGATCCGGTCCCGTGCCCTGTCGCGGGACGACTCACGGGAACTCATCCGCGAGCTCAAGGGCGAACTGGACCGAGACCCTCACGTCTCCCGGTGAACTTCCTTGCCCCGCACGTGGGTTCGCACCACAATCGGGGACCACCCCGCCCGGCCGACAGAGCGCGGGAGACGGCACACGGAACGTGACGCGAGGTCATGAGGTATCGGTTGCTCGGGCCGCTCGGCCTGTGGCGGGACGGCGCTCAGGTGCCGCTCGCGCCGGCGAAATGGCGCATGCTCCTCGCCGTGTTGCTGTGCGAGGCCAATCAACTCGTCTCCACCGACCGGCTCGTCGAGGAACTCTGGGGCCACCACCCGCCGCAGAGCGTCCACAAACTGCTCCAGGGCTACGTCTCGCGGGTGCGCCGCGCGCTCGGCGACGCCTCCGGCGACGTCCTGGTCACGCATGTGCACGGCTACCGGGCCCACGGGTACCGGCTCGTCGTCGAGCCCGGCGCCGTGGACGCCCACCGGTTCGCCGACCTCGTCAAGGCGGCCGGACGCGATCTGGAGCGGAACGCGCCGAAGGCGGCCGCCGATCGGCTCGCCGAGGCCCTCGACCTGTGGCACGACACCCCCTTCGCGGATGTTCCGCCGACACCCGCCGTCGAGACCGAGACCAGTCGCCTCCTCGCCGCGCACACCCAGGCCCGTGAACTCCTCATCGAGGCGCGCCTGAGGCTCGGCCACCACGAGGCGGTCCTCGACGAACTCCAGGCACTGTCCGACGAACACCCCCTGCGCGAGGCGCTGCGGGGCCGCCTGATGCTCGCCCTGTACCGCTCGGGCCGTCAGGCCGACGCCCTGAGCGCCTACCGCGACCTGCGCCGACGCCTCGCCGACGATCTGGGCATCGAGCCGGGGCCTCCGGTGCGCGACCTCCACCAGCGCATCCTCACCGGCGACACGTCCCTCCTCCTGGAATCCGAACCGCGCGAGAGCGAGTCCGCCGAGGCCGACCGCACTCCGGCCGAGGTGCCCGCCCGTGTCCCCCGTGAACTGCCGCCCACCACCGGCGAGTTCCTCGGCCGTTCGGGCGAGGAGTCTGTGCTCCAGGAGATCCTCGGCGGCACCGGACGCGGCCGCCCGGCCATCGCCGCGATCGACGGGACCGGCGGCGTCGGCAAATCGGCCCTGGCCATCCACACGGCACACCGCCTCGCCGACCGCTTCCCCGACGGGCAGTTCTACGTCGATCTGCACGGTGCCACCGTGGGCCTCACGCCCCTCGAACCGGGCGAGGTTCTCGGCCGGTTCCTCAGCACGTTGGGCGTGCCGCGGGTCGCCGTCCCCACGAACACGGAGGAAGCCGCCGCCGCGTTCCGCTCCCTGGTCGCGGACCGGCGCGTCCTGATCGTCCTCGACAACGCGGCGAGCGTGGAACAGGTGCGCCCGCTGCTGCCCGCGGGGCCCGGCTGCGCCGTCCTCGTCACCAGCCGCGAGATGCTCACCACGCTGGAGGGCGCCGGCCATCTGCACCTCGGCGTGCTCTTCCACGACCAGGCGACGGCGCTCCTGGAGCGGCTGCTCGGCGCGGACCGGGTGGGCGCCGAGACCGAGGCGGCCGACGCGATCATCCGGATGTGCGGCGGGCTCCCGCTCGCCCTGCGGATCGTCGGCGCCCGCCTCGCCGCTCGCCCCAGCTGGCCACTGAGCGCCTTCGTCGAACGGCTCGGCGACGCCCAGGGACGCCTCGACGAGATCAGCGTCGGCGACATCTCCGTCCGCGCGAGCTTCCACGCCGGCTACCAGGCCCTGTGCCACGGCTCCCACCCCAGCGACCAGGCCGCCGCCCGCGCCTTCCGGCTCCTCGGCGTCGTACCGGGATCGAGCACAGGCCTGCCCGCCGCGGCCGCGCTGCTCGGCGTCCCGGCCGCCCGCGCCGAGGACGCCCTCGAACGCCTCGTCGACGCCCACCTGTTGAACAGCCCGGCCCCCGGCCGCTACCAGATGCACGACCTGCTGCGCCTGTTCGCCCGCGAGGTGTGCGCCGAGGAACCCGAGGCCGAACGCACCGAGGCACTGGAGCGCGTCCTGCGGTTCTACGCCGCCACCACCGGCCGCGCCGTGGCCCACCTGGAGGTGCCGCCCGGCCTCGCCCGCCGCGCCGACGACCCGACACCGGTCCGCATCGACGACCTCGGGCAGGCAGAGGCCTGGCTCGACAGCGAGCGCGCCAACCTCATCGCCACCATCACGCACGCCGCCACCGCGTCCGACGACGCGGCCCGCCACGCCGTCCGCCTCATCGGACTCCTCCACTGGTACCTCTACCCGTACGCCCGTGCACGGGAGCTGCGCAGCCTCGGCGAACTCGCCATCCGCACGGCCCGCCGGCTCGGCGACCGCAGGAGCGAGGCTCAGGGGCTGCACAATCTGGCGGCCGTCTACTGGCTGCACGGCAGGCTCGACCACATGCGCGAGTGCCTGGACGCGGCGCTCGCCATCTGGCGCGGGATCGGCGACGCCAAGGGTGAGCGGCGGACCCTGTACTGCCTCGCGGACGCGCTCACGGAGACGGAGCGGTACGAGGAGTCCCTCACCGTGCAGCGGTCGCATCTCGCCCTCGCCCGCGCGGCCGACGACCGCACCGCCCTGGTGGTCGGCCTCGGCGACCTCGGGCGCGCCCTGCGCGGACTGGGCCGCACCGTCGACGCGCTGGAGGCCTACGAGGAGAGCGCACGGATCGCGGCCGAGAACGGCGACGACGGCCTGCAGTGCTTCGCAACGCACGAGATCAGCCGCATCCTCCTGTACGAGGGCAGGAACGCGGAGGCGGGCAAGCTCCTCGAACGCGCCGCGAGCCTCGGCAGCGACCTCACCGCGTACGTGCGCTGGCGCGGGCACGCCTGGAGCGCGTTCTTCCCCGCGTGCCTGAGCCTGCGGATGGGCCCGGGCGCCCTGGCCCCGCCGCCACTGTGAACGGCGGCCCGCCGGCACCGACCGGATCTACCGCCGCTCTACCGGACCCCGTTACCTTCGGGGACGCCTTGCACAAGGACCCACCTCACCACTCGGCAGGCTTCATGGACGCCACGGCACCCGGCGAGCAGCGCATCCTGCGGATCACCCGCACCGACGACCCGCCCGGGCTCGGCCTCGAAGGGGAACTCGACGCCACCCGGCACGATGTCCTCGCGCAGGCACTCGCGGACCTCGCGGAGGTGGACGGCGAACTCCACCTCGACCTCGGCGGGTTGACCTTCATCGACCTCGGGGCGCTGCGCCTGCTCGCGGCCATCGGACACCGCCGCGGCCCGCGCCGGGGACTCGTCCTCGACCACGTGGCACCGGAAGTGGCGGGCGTCATCGCGATCGTGGGCTGGGGCCGGCTGCCGGGCCTCGTGCCGGGAGCGGAGGGGACGGCATGACCATCGACGAGATCATCGAGGCGCTGGAACGGCTCGGCCCGGCGGACGCCCCCGGCTTCGAGGGGCCGCTGGTCCACCAGCACCAGGCGGTGCTGTACGACGGCATACCGGAGTTCCTCGCGGGCACCGTGCCGCACCTGCGCGAGGGCATCGAGGCGGGAGCGCCGACGATCGCCGTGGCCCCAGTGCGAGAAGGCGACGCCCTGCGCGAGGCGCTCGGCCCGGACGCCCCCGCCGTGCAGTTCATCAATCCCCTGGAGGTCTACACGAACCCCGTACGGGCGATGGCCGCGATCTCGGCGGTCGCCCGCACGCTCGGCCCGCGCCCCGCGTGGGTCGTGGCGACCGACGACTGGGAGCGCTACCCCGACCCCATCGAATGGGTCCGCTACGAGGCGCTGCTCAACATCAGCTTCCCCAACCAGCCCTTCCACAGCCGTTGTTGCTACGACACACGCGTGCTGCCTCCCGAGGTCGTCGACCATGTGCGCCGCACCCACCCCGAGGTCTTCGAGGGCGAGGCCCTGCGGGACAGCCCCGTGTACGGCGATCAGACGGCTCTGCTCGCAGACCTCGATCGCCGGCCGCTGCCCGCCTCGCCGCACGCCACCGCATCCATGCGGATCCTGCCCGCGGATCTGCACGCGGTGCGCGCCTTCGTGGCCGAGCAGGCGCGCGACTGCGGGGTGACGGGCGACGCCCTGCACCAGCTCCTGGTGGCCGTCACCGAGGTGGCGACCAACGCCATCCGGCACGGCGACGCCCCCGTCACCCTGCGCGCCTGGCCCGACAACGGCCTGATCTGCGAGATCACCGATTCCGGCGACTGGCGGCCCGACGCCCACCTCAGCTGGAACCCGCCGGACTCCGCCACCGATGCCGGCTTCGGGCTGTGGGGCGCGGGCATGCTGTGCGACACGGTGCAGGTGCGCCCCGGCGCGAAGGGGACGACGGTGCGGCTGCGGACCTGCGCCTGAGGTGTCCGCAGCCGCACCGGCTCACCTGTTTCCGTACGGCAGCAGCGCCATCTCCCGGGCGTTCTTGATGGCGGACGTCACCTGGCGTTGCTGGCGGACCGTCAGGCGGGTGACGCGGCGGCTGCGGATCTTGCCGCGGTCGGAGATGAACTGGCGGAGCAGGTCGGTGTCCTTGTAGTCGACGTAGGTGATGCCGGCCGCGTCGAGCGGGTTCGGGCGCGGCTTGAGGGGCTTGCGCGGGGTGCGGGAACGGGGCATGTCGGGTCCTTTCGGTGGGTCAGCGCGCGGGGTCGAGGAGCGGGTCGAAGGCGGCGGGGAGCCGGCTCCAACCGGCCGGGCCGGCGCGGTACTCGTCGTCGGTGAGCAGGCAGGAGTCGAGCAGGGCGGCCAGGCCCTCGCGGTCGAGAGCCGGGGAGGTGAACACGAGGTGCTGGCAGCGGTCGCCGTGCTCCGGGTGCCAGTCCATGGCCGCCGCCGCGCGCCGCTCGGGCGGCACCAACTCCCAGGCGGCGTCGGGCAGTGAGTGCAGCCAGGGGCCGCAGTCGTCGACGCCCAGGGCGCCGCCCGCCGCGTCCCAGGACAACAGGGTGTCGGGCCGGTCCGCGAGCCAGAAGCGCCCCCGGCTGCGGGCCGCGGCGCAGCACAGATCCTCCAGCGCGTCGAACAGCCGCTGCGGATGGAACGGCCGGTGCCGGCGCCACACGAGGGTGCCGACCCCGGCCTCCTCCGCCTCCTGCGGCAGCCGGGCGCTGGCCGGGTGCTGGGCGGTGCGCGCGGCCTCCACGTCGAATCCGGCCAGGGCGAGCCGGGCCAGTTCGCTCGAGCGGGCCGCCACCTGTTGCCCCGTCGGGTGCAGCTGGGCGAGCAGCGCCCGGTCCTCCTCGTCCGCCTCCGGACTCTCGGTGACGGCGATGACGGAGGCGTACTCCAGCTGCCGGGCCCAGGTGTCGGCGACGGTGCGCTGGTCACTGGCGGCCGCGGCGAGACCGGCCTCGGCGAGGTCGTCGCCGTTGCCCAGGTAGGGGAGGACGAGCGCGGGGTCGACCGCCGTGATCACGCCGGTCAGCTGCAGCGCGGGAGCGCCGTGCGCCGCCACGACATCCGCCATGGCCTGCGGTTCCACGGAGTCCCACAGCTCCACGACGGCGAGCCGGGTCAGCCCGTCGGACGCGAGCCGCTCCAGCTCCGGCACGAGGTCCTCGCGCAGGGCGCAGCACGCGCAGTCGTTGACCAACGGCGCCTCGCCGCGGCCCAGTTCACCGGACGCGTCCCGGATCGTACGGGTCACGGTCCCGGACGCGGCGGTGCCGAGGTCGTGGTGCAGGGCCACGCTGGACGGCACCGCGTCGAGCAGGCCCCGCACCACCTCCTTGCGCGCCTCGCTGTGCAGGCTGCCGACGATCACGACGGGCAGTCGGTCGCCCCCCATCACCGGGCCCCTCGACGGCCGAAGCGGCGTTCGAAGCGCTCGACGCGGCCCGCGGTGTCCATGACGCGGGCGGTGCCGGTGTAGAAGGGGTGGCTCGCCGAGGAGACCTCGACGTCGTACACGGGATAGGTGTTGCCGTCCTCCCACTCGACGGTCCGGTCGGTGGTGAGCGTGGAACGGGTCAGGAAGGCGAATCCGGCGGCCTTGTCGCGGAAGACAACGGGCCGGTAGGCCGGGTGGATGCCGGGCTTCATGGCGGACTCCAGATGGTTCGGGTGGTTCGGGTGGCGGTGCGGGGCCGGCCGGCGCTCAGCGCTCTTCGCGGAAGTCGACGTGGCGGCCGACCACGGGGTCGTACTTGCGCAGGACCAGGCGGTCCGGGTTGTTCCTGCGGTTCTTGCGGGTGACGTAGGTGTAGCCCGTCCCTGCCGTCGAGCGGAGTTTGAGGATCGGGCGCAGTTCGTTGCGTGCCATGCCGCTACTATATGGCAATGGTTTCCATGTTCAATAACGGGGCCAGGTTCATGACCGCCACTGACTGCCGCTGACCGGCACGACAGGCAACGAACGACGACAGAAAGGGACCGCATGTCCGCCCACTGCCAACTGACCGGCGCCGCACCGCGCTTCGGCAACCGCATCTCGCACTCGCACCGGCGCACCTCCCGACGCTTCGACCCGAACATCCAGAGCAAGCGCTACTGGCTGCCCAGCGAGGGCCGCAACGTGCGGCTGACCCTGAGCGCCAGGGGAGTCAAGACGGTCGACGTCATCGGCATCGAGGCCGCGGTCGCGCGGATCCGTGCGCGAGGGGGCAAGGTCTGATGGCGAAGAAGAGCAAGATCGCGAAGAACGAGAAGCGGAAGGCGATCGTCGAGCGGTACGCCGCCCGGCGCGCGGAACTGAAGGAGACTCTCCGCCGCCCCGGCACCCCGGAGCCGGAGCGCGCCGCCGCCCTGGCAGAACTGCGCCGCCAGCCGCGCGACGCCAGCGCCACGCGGGTCCGCAACCGCGACAGCGTGGACGGCAGGCCGCGCGGGCATCTGCGCAAGTTCGGCCTGTCCCGCGTCCGGCTGCGGGAGGAGGCACACGCGGGACACCTGCCGGGGGTCACCAAGTCCTCCTGGTGACGTAGCCGCGCGCAGGGCCTGTCATTCGGTTCAGGACGGATCCGAATGACAGCCCCTGGCCGCCCGACCGGGCACCGCCCTGGTCGGGCGTTCCGCGCGGGTCGCCCGCATGGCGCCCGAGCGCAGGCGCCGCGCGGCCGATCGTCGGACCATGGGGGGAAGCCGGAGTGCGTCGAGCCGAGGGGAGTGCCGCAGGTGGGTGGCGGGCGCGAGCGCGGAATCCCCGAAGAGGACCCCGAGGAGCCCGGGGAACACGGGGAGCCCGAGGTGTACGACGCCGAGGTTCGCCAGGTCGACGTGCTCAACCGGCTCGCGGGCCCGGCCTCCGGAGGGCCCGGCGCCGACTCCGACCGGGCGCCGGACCGTACCAGCCACCGCGACACCGACGTGCTCGTCACCGGACATGCGCTGGCCGGAATCGCGTCACTGGGGGAGGCCCTCACCCTGATCTCCCAACTGGCCGACGCCACCTTCCCGCTGCGCGGCCAGGCGGTCTTCCGCTCGGACCGCGAAGTGCTGCACTGCGTCGGACAGTTCGGCCTGAGCGACGGCGAGGCCGAGGCCTACCGGCTGCCGCTGCGCAGCGCCCACCCCGCCGCGCAGGTGGCACGCACCGGGCGGCCCGTGGTGCTGACCTCGCCGCAGGAGTACCGGGACCGGTTCCCCTCCGTCGAAGGGGGCGCGGACCTCGCACGCTACGAGGTCTGGGCGTTCCTGCCGCTCACCACGTACGGCCAGCTCACCGGCGTGTGGATGGCCGCGTTCGACGCCCCGGTGGAGATGACCGGCGGCATCGGCACCTTCCTGGTCACCCTCGCCCGGCTGCTCGGCCAGTGCATCGAGCAGACCTACGACGGCGAAGCCGATCACGCCCTCTCAGAGAGCCTGCGCAGCAGCATGGGCCGCATCGGCCCGGGCCCCGAGGGGCTCACCGTCACCGCGCGTTACGTCCCCACCGGCGGCGGGCTCATGGTCGGCGGCGACTGGTTCGACAGCATCACGCTGCCCAACGGGCGGCTCGGCCTGGTGATCGGCGACGTCCAGGGCCACGACGTGCAGGCCGCCGGGCTGATGTCGCAGCTGCGCACCGCCATTCACGCCTACGCCGCCGAGGGGCACGGCCCTGACGCCGTCCTCGTCCGCGCCTCCCACTTCCTCGCCTCACTGGGCGAGGGCCGCTTCGCCACCTGCATCTACCTGGAGGCCGACCCCGAGACCGGCACGCTCCGCATCGCCCGCGCCGGCCACCCGCACCCGGTCCTTCGGCTGCCGGACGGCACCTGTCTGCTCAAGCACGTGCGCGGCGGCCTGCCCCTGGGACTCGACCTCGGCGAGGACGACTACCCGGTCAGCATCGTCACGCTGCGTGAGAACGAGATCCTCATGCTCTGCACGGACGGCCTGATCGAGTCCGGCGGCCACGACATGTACTCCGGCTGGCTCCGGGTGCGCGGCGCGCTGACGCCGGGCGGCCCCGACGACATCGCCGGCATGGCCGACCGGCTCCTCAACGCGGTGGTGGCCCCGCAGGTCACGCAGCCGGGCGACCGACCCGTCACCTCCTTCACCGAGGACGACATCGCCCTGCTGCTCCTGCGCCGCGACCCCCGCGACGACCACGCGGACGGGCCCGGGCGCAATCTGCGGTTCACCCTCGAACAGGACCAGGCCCAGGGCATCGCCGACGCCCGCATCGAGTTCCAGGGCCTGCTCCACGACTGGGCCCGCCCCGAGCAGGTCGACACCGCCCTGCTGCTCGTCTCCGAACTCCTCGGCAACGTACTGATCCACACCGAGCAGGCCGCGGTCCTGCGGGCCGACATCAGCGGCGCCGAGGGGCGCCGCCGGCTGCGCGTGGAGGTCTCCGATCGCAGCGACGAGGTCCCCGCCCGCCGCGCCCCCGGCGAACTCTCCTCCTCGGGCCGCGGCCTGGTCCTCCTCGACCTGCTGGCCCACCGCTGGAACCTGCGCCCGGAGCCGGAGGGCAAGACGGTGTGGTTCGAACTGGACGAGGACGGGCCCGAGGAGCCCTGAGTCCGTTCCTTGTCGCTTGTCCTTTGTCGAGGATCCCGCTCAGCGTTCGTGCAGGTCGAGGTCACGGACGCAGAACCCGTGGTGCAGCAAGACCTCGTTCAGCACCACGCGCAGGCACTCGACCACCGGCCTGCCCTCGGCGTACGGCGGCCAGCCCGGTCCCGCAGGAACGGGAGCGACCGCGGACAGCTCGTCGACCGTCACGGTCGCCAGCCAACGCTCCAGTTCGGCGGACTGTTCGTCCCGCACGGCCAGTACCTCGTCGAGGCCCGGGGTCGCCGCTCGATCGAGGCCCTGCTCCTCCTGATCGGGCACGAAGCCGGACGCCAACCCGATCCCGGTGAAGGGCCGGGTCGATCCCAGGCAACAGCGGCGAAACCACGAGTCGTGCACGAACACCAGGTGGCGCAGGGTCTCCACGGCCGACCATTCGCCGTCGACACGCCGGTGCTCGGAGCCGGCGGGCATCGTGCGGAGCCGCTCGATCGTCCTCGCCCAGCCATCACGCAGCTGTCGATGGGCTTTCCGCAGATCGGCCGGGTCATCTGAGCGCATCAGCAACCGAACTGGATACCGCCGGTCGAGCTCGGCCTCGACGTAGGACGTCACCTCCACGCCGTTGACCACCACGTTGCTGACCAGCCCGTCGATCACGACGTCCCGCATCACCACGCCGATCAGCCGGGCGCGGGTCAGGTCGCACTCGCGAAACTCGGCGTCGGCCAGATCCTGATCCTCAAAGCTCACCATGCCGAGCATTGTGTACCGGCGGGCCGACACCAGGCGGGCGTCCAGCCGGAACAGCAGGTTGTGGGCGGCCGGTCCGTCCTGGACCCCGGTGGGTCGGCGCAACTCCTCCTCGCTCGCGGGATCTTGACACCGTCATGGATGGGTGGTGGTTTAGACCACGTGCCCTCGCCCGATGGTGAGGGTCCGCTTCCGTGGAGGTGCAGTGTCCCGTATGTCTGAACGTCATTCGTCCTGTCTCCCCCGTGTCTCCCGTCCCGCGCTCGCCGGTGCCGCGCTCCTGCTGACCCTGGGCGCGGTCGCCGTGCCCGCGCAGGCGGAAGGTGGTGCGCCGGCCGCCGCCCGTGCGGAAACCGCCGCCAAGTTGCCCGTCGTCACGCCCACTCCGCAGGACATGAGATCCGCGGGCGCCGACCTGAAGGTGCCCAGCCGGGCGCGTCTCGTGCTCGGCGACGGCGTCGAAGCGTCGAGCGTCGAGGTCGTCAAGCGGGCGCTGACCGCGGCAGGCGCCCGGTCCGTCGACACCGTCAAGGCCGCCGACGCCAGGACTACGGCTGCGCCCGGTGTGCTGACCGTCGTGGCCGGATCCATCAAGGACGGCGCCATCGCGGCCGCCCTCAAGGGCGCGGGCGGCACCGTGCCCGGCACCCTGAACCCGGAGGGCTACTCCCTCGCCTCCCGTGGCTCCGCCCGCGGTGACATCGTTGTCCTGGCCGGAAACGACGGTGACGGCGTCTACTACGCCGCCCAGACACTGCGTCAGTTGGTGACGGGGCCGCACAGCATCGCCTCCGTCTCGATCACCGACCACCCGAGCATGCCGCTGCGCGGCAGCATCGAGGGCTTCTACGGCGCGCCCTGGTCGCACAGCGACCGCGTCGACCAACTCGCCTTCTACGGCGACGTCAAGGCCAACACGTACATCTACACGCCGAAGGACGACACGTACCTGCGGGAGAAGTGGCGCACCCCGTATCCGGCGGACAAGCTCGCCGATCTGCGCGAGTTGATCGAGAAGGCCGCCGACCATCACGTCGACTTCACGTACGCCCTCTCGCCGGGTCTTTCCGTCTGTTACAGCGACCCCGACGATGTCAAGGCGCTGAAGGAGAAGCTGGGTTCGCTCTACGAGCAGGGCGCGCGCAGCTTCTACGTGGCGCTCGACGACATCAGTTACACCAAGTGGAACTGCGACGCCGACCAGGCGAAGTACGGGGCGCCGGGGCGGGCCGCGGCGGGGCAGGCGCAGACCGATCTGCTCAACGCGGTGCAGCAGGACTTCATCGACACCCATGAGGGCGCCAAGCCGCTCCAGTTCGTGCCCACCGAGTACTCCGACACGGCGGACTCCGCGTACAAGTCGGTGCTGCGCGAGAAGTTGGACCCGAAGGTCGTCGTGCAGTGGACCGGCACCGACGTCGTGCCGCCCTCCATCAGCCTCGCGGACGCCAAGGCCGCGTCCACGGTGTGGGGCCGCAAGGTGTTCCTTTGGGACAACTATCCGGTGAACGACTACGGGCAGACCACCGGACGCCTCCTGATGGCCCCGTACGACAAGCGGGAAGCCGGTCTGCACAAGGAGTTGAGCGGCATCGTGCTCAACCCGATGAACCAGGCGGCGCCGAGCAAGGTCGCGCTCTTCGGCGGCGCGTCGTTCGCCTGGAACGACGAGGACTACGATCCCGACCGCACCTGGCGCGCGTCCGCCGACTACCTGGCCGGCGGCGACCGGGACACCGCGCGGGCCCTGCTCGCCTTCTTCGACACCGAGCACCTCGCGCCGACCTTCGGCGACACGAACTGGCAGCCGCAGGCGCCCGAACTCGCCTCGCGTCTCGACGAGTTCCGCACGGCGTGGGACGGCGGCACCGACGCCGAGCGGCAGGCCGCACTGCGCAAGCTTTCGGCCTATGCGGAGGTGCTCGCCGGCGCCCCCGAGCAGATCCGCGACGGGGTGCGGGATCCGGCCTTCCTCGCGCAGACGAAGCCGTGGCTCGACGCGCTCGACCTGTGGGGCGGTGCCCTGAACGCCACGCTGGACGGGCTGCGCGCCCAACTCGGCTCCGGCAGCGGGGAGTCGGACTTCGCGAAGGCGGCCGACCTGGCGAAGCAGGCCTCCGCGATCACCACCATCCCCGGCACCACGCGGCCGCAGGGCCCGATCAAGGTGGCCGACGGGGTTCTGGACGCCTTCATTGCGCAGGCGCCCCAGATGTGACGACCCCTCAAAAGCCCGCCCCGGTACGTGACCTGGGCGGGCTTCGTCATGTCCGGGCGCCGCCCCGGAGCGGAGGGGCGGAATCCCGCCGAGAATGGCTGATCGTGCAGGCAACTTCAAACCTTGACCACAAATTCCACACATCCCTCTCTATGGGCGGCCTCAATGGTCTAGATTGACCGTGCTTCACATGCCGGGACACTAGGCGACAAATGATGATCTATGGGGGCTGGTGTGGCGTGCGACCGACCGCCGCCGCACCGGAATCGAACGGGGGGTGATCGTTTTGTGGTGCCCGACAGGGGGACCTTGGGCGCGGGGAGCGCCCGAGAGGTCGCGGGGATTCCGGGCGACTCGGTCCCCGGGTTCCGATCAGCGCGACACGTCCGCCACCGACTGAGCGGACGGCGCACGCCGAGCTGAACCAGCCGGTGATTCACGCACGGGAGGCGGGGGCCTCCCGAGGGGGAGGAGCAGCGCGGTACGGGGGGCGGGGGGCCTCCCGAGGAGGGGAAACAGCACGGGGGGCGGCGGCCTCCCGAGGGGGGAGTAACCGTGTTGGGCGAGCACGTCGAACCCGCTGGCGACCCGGACGGGGCTGTACAGCAGGGGGAATTAGTCAGCCCGTTCCCGCCGGTCAGCGGGCGTCCGGTGAACGGGGCACTGCAGCGGCCCGCGAGCGACTGGGAGCAGCGCTACCGCCGCATCGTGATCATCAGCGATACGGTGGCGACCGCTGTCGTGGTGGCGGCCTTCGGAGGCTTCTTCGGGGTCAGGGACGCCGCCAACTGGCACGAGAAGTGGAAGATCCTGGCGTTCGGCACCGAGTTGCTGGTGCTGGGGGCGCTGGCGGTGAGCCGCTCGTGGGCTCCGGCCGTGCTCGGCCAGGGCGCCGAGGAGTTCCGCCGGCTCGGGCGTTCGCTGTTCACGGCGACCGTCGTCCTCGCGCTCGGCGGGATCGCCCTCACCTCGCGCAACATCAAGCTCTGGATCTTCGTCGCGATCCCCGCGATCGCGCTGGTGACGATGACCGCGCGCTATCTGCTGCGGCTGTGGCTGCACAGACAGCGCAAGGAAGGACGCTGTCTGCGTCCGGTGCTGGCCGCAGGGAGCCCGGACACCGTGCGCGACCTGATCAGCAGAACGCGGAAGTTCCCGCACATCGGCTGGCAGGTGGAGGCGGTCTGCACGACGGACGGACACGGTGTCGACGGTGACCGTCTGGACGGAGTGCCGGTCGTCGGCCCCCTGACGGACGTCGCGAGCCACGTCTCGCGCGACGGCTACCGGGTCGTCGCGGTCACCCCCGATCCGCACTGGACGCCGGACCGGCTGCAGCGGCTGGCCTGGAACCTGGAGGGCAGCGACGCCGAAATGGTCGTGGCGCCCGTGCTGATGGAGGTGGCGGGACCGCGGCTGCACGTCGACGCGGTGCTGGGGATACCGCTGCTGCGGGTCAGCATGCCGGCGTTCACCGGAGGACGCCGGGCCATAAAGGAGATCGTCGACCGGCTCGGAGCGGCGATCCTGATCCTGCTGTTCGCTCCGGTGATGGTGCTCGTCGGTCTCTGTGTCCTGGCCGACAGCCGGGGCGGGGTGTTCTACCGGCAGCGCCGGGTGGGCAAGGACGGCCGCGAGTTCACCATCCTCAAGTTCCGCACCATGGTCGACGGGGCGCATGGCAAGCGGGCCGGTCTCGCCGACCGGAACGAGGGGGCGGGGCTGCTGTTCAAGCTCCGGCGGGACCCGCGGGTGACCAAGGTGGGGCACGTACTGCGCCGCTACTCGCTGGACGAACTCCCGCAGCTGTTCAACGTGTTGACCGGATCGATGTCACTCGTCGGCCCGCGGCCTCCCCTGCCCGAGGAGTCCGCGGCGTACGGGCCTGACATCAGGCGGCGCCTCCTGGTCAAGCCCGGGCTCACCGGCCTGTGGCAGATCAGCGGGCGCAGCGACCTGCCGTGGGAGGAGGCGGTCCGCCTCGACCTGCGCTACGTCGAGGACTGGTCGCTCGCCCTCGACACGGTGATCTTGTGGAAGACGCTGCGGGCCGTGCTCCACGGACAAGGGGCGTACTGAAGCGGGGGGCGCGCCGATCCGTCGGCGCAGGAAAGTCAGGCCACAAGGGCCTGCTCTGGGGGGAGGAACGGGAATGAGGATCAGCGTCCTAGGACTCGGCTACGTCGGCTGTGTGTCGGCGGCATGCCTGGCGGGACAGGGCCACGAGGTCATCGGCGTGGACGTGAACCAGGCGAAGGTGGACCTGGTCAACAGCGGCAGGGCCCCCGTGGTCGAGGAGCGGATCGGCGAGCTCACCGCAGAGGTCGTGCGGACCGGAGCCCTGCGCGCCACCCGCGACGTCCGCGAGGCGATCATGGGCAGCGACGTGTCGCTGATCTGCGTCGGTACGCCGTCGGAGCCCAACGGCAGCTTGTGCACGACGTACTTGGAGCGGGTCACCGAACAGATCGGCGCCGCGCTGGCCGAGCGCGGGGCGGAGGGCGGCCGGCACACGGTCGTGTTCCGCAGCACCATGCTCCCAAGCACCTGCCTGAACCTGCTGGTGCCGATCCTGGAGAAGAGCCTCGGCGGCACCGCCGGCGTCGACTTCGGCGTCGCGGTCAACCCGGAGTTCCTGCGCGAGGGCACCAGCGTGCGGGACTTCTTCGACCCGCCCAAGACCGTCATCGGCCAACTGGACCAGGCCAGTGGCGACGTGGTGGCCCAGTTGTACGAGGGGCTGCCCGGCGAGGTGTTCCGGGTGCCGGTCCCGGTCGCCGAGGCGATCAAGTACGCGGACAACTCCTTCCACGGCCTCAAGATCGGTTTCGCCAACGAACTCGGCGCGGTGTGCCAGGCGTTGGGCGTCGACTCGCACCAGGTGATGGACGTGTTCCTCGCCGACCGCAAGCTCAACATCAGCCCCGCCTACCTGCGTCCCGGCTTCGCCTTCGGCGGCTCCTGCCTGCCCAAGGACCTGCGCAGCCTGGTGCACGCGGCGCGGCGGGCCGACGTCTCCGTGCCGATCCTGTCGCACGTGCTCGCGTCCAACGCCGACCACTTGCAGCGCGCGGTGGAGCTCGTCGAGCGCACCGGCAAGCGCAAGGTGGGCCTGTTCGGCCTGTCGTTCAAGCCCGGCACCGACGACCTGCGCGAGAGCCCGCTCGTCGAACTGGCGGAGCGGCTCTACGGCAAGGGCTACGACCTCAAGATCTACGACGCCAACGTGAGCCTTTCCCGGCTGATGGGCGCGAACCGCGAGTACATCGAGGGCCGCCTTCCGCACCTCGCGCAACTGCTCGCGGACTCCGTCGACGAGGTGCTCGGCCACGCCGAGGTGTGCCTCGTCGGCACCAGAGATCAAGCAGTCCTGTCGGCGCTGCCGCTCAGCGGCGGCCCGACGGTCGTCGATCTCGTCCGCCTTCCCGACGCCGAGGCGCGCCGGGCCGAACCGGGGTACATGGGCCTTGCTTGGTGACGCAATGAACGAAGAAACAACCAGCGGGGGCGGGCCGAACCGGCGCGCGCTGATCCTGGTGGAGAACCTGTCGGTCCCCTTCGACCGGCGGGTGTGGCAGGAGTGCACGACGCTGCGCGACGCGGGCTGGACCGTGCACGTCATCTGCCCGCAGGGCACGAAGCGGGACACGGAAGCCGAGACGGTCATCGACGGGGTGCACATCCACCGCTACCCGCTGACCGCCGCCACCGGGGGACCGGCCGGCTATCTGCGGGAGTACGGCTCCGCGCTGTGGCACACCGCGCGGCTCGCCCGCAAGGTGGGACCGGTGCACGTCGTGCACGCCTGCAACCCGCCGGACCTGCTGTTCCTGGCGGCGCGGTGGCTGCGCCGGCGCGGCGCGCGGTTCGTCTTCGACCAGCACGACCTGGTGCCCGAGCTGTACCTGTCGCGCTTCGGCCGCGGCAAGGATCTGCTCTACCGCGGTGTATGCGCGCTCGAACGCAGCACCTACCGGGCCGCGGACGTCGTGCTCGCCACGAACGAGAGCTACCGGGACGTCGCGCTCGACCGCGGCGGAAAGCGCCCGGAGGACGTGTTCGTGGTCCGCAGTGCGCCCCAGATCGAGCGGTTCCAACCGGTGCCGCCCGAGCCGGAGTTGAAGCGCGGCAAGCCCCATCTGCTGTGCTACCTCGGCGTGATGGGGCCGCAGGACGGCGTCGACTACGCCCTGCGGGCGCTGGCCAAGCTGCGCGACGAGCTCGGGCGGACCGACTGGCACGCCGTGTTCGTCGGCTCGGGCGACGCCTTCGACGCGATGGTGGAGCTGTCCCGTGAACTCGGGCTCGCCGACCAGGTGGAGTTCACCGGACGCATACCGGACGCCGACCTCGTGCGCTACCTGTCCACCGCGGACGTCTGCCTCTCGCCCGACCCGCGCAACCCGCTCAACGACGTGTCGACGATGAACAAGGTCCTCGAGTACATGGCCATGGGCCGCCCCATCGTCTCGTTCGATCTGAGAGAGGCGCGCGTCTCCGCAGGTGACGCGGCTGTCTACGCGCGTGCCAACGACGAGGCGGAATTCGCGGGTCTCGTCGCGCGGTTGCTGGACGATCCGGAGCAGCGGGCCCGGATGGGCAAGCTCGGGCAGGAGCGCATCGGCGGACCGCTGTCCTGGCGGAACTCGCAGGAGTCGCTGCTCGCCGCCTACGCCGCCGCGGTGGCGGGGCGCGGCCCCGCCCAGGCAAGGAGGAGGCGGGGTCGTTGAGCGAGGACACGATCCGCCTGGTCACGATCGGCCGGATTCTCCGCAGAAGGTGGCGGCTGCTCGCCGTCCTCACCGTGGTCGGCGCGCTCGTCGGCTACGGCGTCTCCGTGGTGTTCCCGCCGCGCTACACGGCATCGGCATCGGTGCTGCTGCCGGGCCAGTGGGAGGAGCGCGAGCTGCTCACCCAGGTGGACATCGCGACGAGTTCCTCGGTGGTCGACCGGGCCGCGGCCAAGCTCGACTGGGCCGGTGTCAACGGCAGTGACCTGCACGGCCGCGTGACCGCCAAGGCCGCCGACGGCAACATCATCGCCATCTCGGGCACCGCCGAGAGCCCGAAGCGCGCCCAGCAGCTCACCGACCGGGTGGCCCAGCAGTTCGTCGCGTTCTCCGCGCGGATCGCGGGCGGCGCGACCGACGCCGACGCGGCCGCGGGACCCGAGGCGCTGCGCAAGAAGGTGCAGGAGACCAACCGCCGGATCACCGAACTGGCCCGCGGGGCCGACCCGGGCCGGACGGTCGAGGGTGTGCAGGCCCGTACGGCGCTGGAGAACCTGCGCAACTCGCTGGAGGCGGCCATGAAGAAGCTGGAGGAGGCCGACCCGGCGACGAACAAGGCGAGCATGGTCGTCATGGGCCCCGCGGCCCGGCCGACCGGCCAGTCGCCGCCGACGCGGGTCCAACTCATCGTCGCCGGGGCGCTGTTGTTCTTCCTGTTCTCGGTCATCGGTCACCTGACCGCCGCCCGGATCAACCGCAGGCTGCGCACCGAGCAGGAGATCGCCTCCGCGCTCGGCTCGACGCTCCTCGGCGCCGTCGACGTGCCCGGGGAACAGCGCGCGCAGCGGACCCAGGGCGGCCCGCGCGCCGCCCTGCGCCGCCTGCTCGGCACCGACACCCGGTGGGACGTCCCCACCCCGCAGCGCTCCGGCGACGAGGCCGCGCGGCGCACCCGCTACCGGCGGGTGTGCGGCCGCATCCGGGCCCAACTGCCCGCGCCCCGGCGCCTGCTGGTCGTCGTCCCGGACGGCGACGAGCTCGCCCTGCGGGCCGCGGGCCAGCTCGTCGCCGAGGCCAAGGGCGACCCGGTGCTGCGCGTGGTCGTGGTGCCGGTGGACCGGCCGATCGTGCCGGACCGGGGCACCGAGGCCGGCGCCGTCGTCGTCCTCAGCGCAGGCAGCTGGACCGCGGAGGAGCTCACCGGCGTCGCCGAGGCCTGCGCGGACGCCAGGCACGAGATCGTCGGCATCGTCGTGGCGGGACCGGTCAGGGTCCGCCCCGCCGGCCCGGCCGAGGAGCCGCCCGACCATGCCACTCCCGCGCTCGCGGTGCGCGGCCACGCGACGGGAGGCTCGGCGTGACGACGAACAGGACTTCGGAGTCGGCGGCGGGCACCCCGCTGCTCGACCTGCACGCGCTGGTGGTCGCGGTGCGCAGGCGCCGCCGCCTGTGGGGCGCCCTGGCGCTGCTCGGGCTCGTGATCGGCGCGGCGGTGGCGATCCTGCTGCCGCCCCCGCCGAGCGCGGTGACCAAGGTGCTGGTCGCGCACCAGGAGGACCAGCCGAACGACACGGGAACACTGATCCGCACCGACATCGAGGTGCTGGGCACCACCCGCATCGCCAAGGACGCCCTGCAGACCCTCAAGTCCCAGGAGAGCACCGAGGACTTCATGCGGGACTACCGGGGCACCGGGCTGACCAACAACGTGCTGCAGATCGACGTGTCGGCCGACAGCGAAGCGCTGGCGGTCGACCGGGCCAAGGCGCTCGCCGACGCGTTCGTCGCCGATCACGTGCGGCGGATGCGGGCGGCGGCCACGGCCGAGTCCCAGGCCCTGCTCGACCAGCGCGACCGCATGCGCGACGAGCTGGCCCGGGTCAACAAGGAGATCGGCGACCGGGCACCGGACGACAACGCCGACGAGTCGGCCGCCGGCACCGAGACGCTCTTCGCCCGCCGCGCCGAACTCAACTCGCGGATCGCCGACTTCGACCAGCGCGCCGCCGAGGCACGCACCGGCACACCCAAGGTCGTCGCCGGTACGCAGATCGTGGACGCCCCGCGCGCGGTGCAGCACTCGCTGCCCAAGACGACGGCGACCAACGCCGCGATCGGCCTGGTTCTCGGTCTCGTCCTCGGGCTCGCCCTGTCCGCGGTCGGCGCCGTGGTCGCGGACCGCCCCGTGCTGCGCCGGGACATCTCGGCGAACCTGGGCGCCTCCGTCATCGCGGAGCTGCCCCGGCGCGCCGGGCCCTGGCGGCGCAAGGGCACCCGGGCGACCCGCGAACGGCTCACCGCGACCCTCGCCCGCACCGTGCACGGCTCCGCGGAACCGCTGTCGCTCCTCGAGCTGGGCTGCGCGCGCACCACGAGCGCGATCGCCCTGGACCTCGCGGGGACGCTGACGGCGGAGGGCCCCGTGGTCGTCGTCGACGGACTGCCGGGGCCGGAGCTCGCCGACCACCGCCCGCAGCCGGGCGGACCCACGGTCGTCGGCGCCGAGCACGCCGCGGCCGTCTCGCCCCAGGACCGCCGCATCGGCGTCGGCTCCGTGGCGCCCGGCACGGCGTGGACCGACCTCCAGCACCTCGGCACCCAGACGGTGCTCGTCGTACGGGCCGGGCACGGCAGCGCCGCATGGCTGCACACGGTGGCGCGACAGCTCGCCGAGCAGCGCATCCCCGTGCTCGGCGTGGTGCTGATCGACCCGGACCCCAGGGACAGGACCGACGGCACGCTCTGGGACGGGCTGCACACCGCCCTGCGCGGCAGGGGCGACCGGCCGGCCCGGCACAACGGGTCGGGCCCGCGGCGCACGGAGCGCAAGCCCGCATGGGCGGCCCGGGGCGCGGACAACGACCAGGAGGCTCGGTAAGTACATGTGTGGCATCGCAGGCACCTACCGGTGGCCGGACGGGAAGGTCGTGACCGACCGGCTCACCGACACCCTCGCCCACCGCGGTCCCGACGGGTCCGGCCGCTACGGCCACCCCGCCGGTGACGGCGAGGTCCAGCTCGGGCACCGCCGTCTGTCCATCATCGACCTGTCCGAGACCGGCGCCCAGCCGATGGTCTCGGACGGCCTCGCCCTGACCTACAACGGCGAGCTGTACAACGCGCCCGAACTCCGTGCCGAACTGGAGGGTGCCGGGGCCCGCTTCCGCGGCACCTCCGACACCGAGGTGCTCCTGGAGGCCTGGCGGCGCTGGGGCACCGACTGCCTGCCCCGCCTGCGCGGCATGTTCGCGTTCGGGATCTTCGACGAGCGCACCGGTGAACTGGTGCTCGCGCGCGACCAGTTGGGCATCAAGCCGCTCTTCCTGCTGCGGCGGGGCGGCGGCCTGGTGTTCGCCTCCGAGCTCAAGGCGCTCGCGGCCGTGACGGCCCTGCGCCCCGACCCGACAGCGCTGGTGGCCTCCCTGCTGTACTACTGGGTGCCCGACTCGCGGTGCGCGTACCAGGAGGCGGAGAAGCTCCAGCCGGGCAGCTGGATGAGATTCCGGCCCGACGGCCGGGTGGAGAGCGGCCGGTACTGGAACCTCAAGGACGTCGCCAGTGAGGGCCGCGATCGGGCCCGGGCCGGCGAACAGCCGGACCTGGCCGCCATTGTCGAGGAGTCGACCAAACGACACCTGATGTCCGACGTGCCCGTGGCGACCTTCCTCTCCGGTGGCCTCGACTCCAGCTATCTGACCGCGCTCGCGGCCCGCCACCAGCCGGGGATCTCCGCCTACACGATCGGATTCCGCGCCGAGGACGCCAAGTTCGAGGCGATGCCCGACGACCTGCGCTACGCACGGCAGGTCGCCCGGCGGTTCGGCGTCGACCTGCACGAGATCGAGATCGCGCCCAACGTCCTCGACCTGCTGCCGCAGATGACGTACTCGCTGGACGAGCCGATCGGCGACCCCGCCGCGATCAACACGTACCTGATTTGCCAGGCCGCCCGCGAGGCCGGCGTCAAGGTGATGCTCTCGGGGATGGGCGCCGACGAACTGTTCGCCGGCTACCGCAAACACCTCGCCAACCTGATCGCGCTGCGCTACCAGCGGGTGCCCCGGCCGCTGCGGCGCGGCGTGTCCGCGGCCGTGGACCGGTTGCCGGTCGCCACGTCGAAGCGCGGACTGCGCTCGGTGCGCTTCGCCAAGCGGTTCCTGTCCTTCGCCGACCTGCCGGAGGAGACCGCGTTCCGGCGCAGCTACACCATGTACGACCAGCAGGAGCTGCTCGCCCTGCTCGACCCGGATCTGGCGGGCACGGTCGACGACGTACTGACCGAGCACGCGGACGTGTACGAGGACAACGACCTCGACGACTTCGTCAACCGCATGTGCCTCGGCGACGCCCGGATGTTCCTGCCGGGTCTCAACCTGACGTACACGGACCGCTCCAGCATGGCCGCCTCCACCGAGGTGCGCGTGCCCTACGTCGACGTGGAGGTCGTCAAGGCGGCGTTCGCCTTCCCGGGCGACCGCAAGATCGTCGGCCGGCAGGGCAAGGCGGTCCTCAAGGAGGCCGCCACCTCGATCCTGCCCCGGGAGATCGTCTACCGGCCCAAGGGCCTGTTCAGCGCCCCGCTGCGGGCCTGGATGAGCCGGGACCTGGCACCCCTGGTGCGCGAGGTGATCAACGACGGCGAGCTGGTCCGCTCCGGGTTCCTGCGCCGCGACGCGCTGCGGCGGCTCGCGGCGGAGGACGCCGCCGGGCAGAGCGACCACTCCAAGCATCTGTGGCACGTACTGACTCTCGAGTACTGGTATCGCGACGCGACCTCTGGGTCCGGACAGAGCACTCGGCCAACGGCATAGGAATTTCAGGGGAGTTCGCGTGAAGCAAGTTGTTCAGAACTACAAGAGCGGCGAGTTGGCCGTGCTCGATGTACCGGTGCCGGGCTGCAAGCCGGGCGGGGTGCTGGTCCGCACCGCCTACTCGCTGATCTCCACGGGCACCGAGATGATGAAGGTGTCCGAGGCCGGCATGTCGATGATCGGCAAGGCCCGCTCGCGCCCCGACCAGGTGGCCAAGGTCATGCAGTCCGTGGCCACCAACGGGGTGCCCGCCACCTACCGCAAGGTGATGGGCAAGCTCGATTCCTACACGCCGCTCGGCTACTCCCTGTGCGGGATCGTCGAGCAGGTCGGCGCCGGGATCGACGACGTCAAGGTCGGCGACCTGGTGGCCTGCGCGGGCAATGAGCACGCGCTGCACGCCGAGCTCAACTGGGTGCCCAAGAACCTCTACGCCCCGCTGCCGGAAGGACTCGCGCCCCGGCACGCCGCCTTCGGCACCGTCGGCTCGATCGCCCTGCAAGGTGTGCGCCAGGGCGAGCCGCAGCTCGGCGAGTCGGCCCTCGTCATCGGCCTCGGCCTGATCGGGCAGCTCGTGGTGCAGCTCCTCGCCGCCGCGGGCGTCCGCGTCGTCGGCGTCGACCCCGACCCGGAGCGCTGCGCACTCGCCGAGCGCCAGGGCGCCGAGGCCTGCGGCGACCCGGAGTCCGCCGCCGTCACCGCGGCCGTCGCCGAACTCACCGACGGCCACGGCGTCGACCAGGTGTATCTGGCGGCCGGCGGCTCCAGCAACGGACCCGTCGAGCTGGCCGCCAAGCTGTGCCGGGACCGCGGCCGCGTCGTCGACATCGGCAAGTGCCGCCTCGACCTGCCCTGGAACGCGTACTACGAGAAGGAGCTGGACGTCCGCTTCTCCCGCTCCTACGGTCCGGGCCGCTACGACCCGTCGTACGAGCTGGAGGGCCGGGACTACCCGATCGGCTACGTCCGCTGGACCGAGCGCCGCAACCTCGCCTGCTTCCTTGACCTCGTCGCGCGCGGTCGCGTCGACGTGGAGCCGCTGATCACCCATGTCGCCGACTTCGACGACGCCGTCGAGACGTATCAGCGCCTCAAGGACGGCGAACTCAAGGCCGTCACCGCGCTGTTCCGCTACCCGGAGCAGACCGTGGAGGCCCCGGCGCCCGAGGTCGCCGTGCCTGCGGTGCCGGTGCGGCCGGGCCAGGTACGGGCCGCGAAGACGCCGGTGCGCCTCGCGTTCGTCGGCGCCGGCAACTACGCGACGTCGATGCTGCTGCCGCACCTGACCGGGCGCGAGGGCGTCGAGCTGGCGACCGTCGTCACCACGACGGCGCTGTCCGCGGCCAACGCGCAGCGCAAGTTCGGCTTCGCCCAGGCCACCACCGACCTGGACGCCGTGCTCGGCGACAAGTCCATCGACGCGGTGTTCGTCGTCACCCGGCACAGCTCGCACGCCGACCTGACCCGGCAGGCGCTCCTCGCGGGCAAGACCGTGTTCGTGGAGAAGCCCCTCGCGCTCAGCGAAGAGGAGCTGGCGAGCGTCCTCGCGACGGTGGAGGAGTCCGGCAACGACCGCCTCCAGGTCGGCTTCAACCGCCGCTTCGCCCCGCTGCTGCGCGAGGCCAAGCAGCGCTTCGGCGCCCGCAACGGCCCGGCGCACCTGCGCTACCTGGTCAACGCGGGCCGGCTCGACCACGGCAGCTGGTACCTCCAGCAGGGCACCGAAGGCTCCCGGTTCGCCGGCGAGGGCGGCCACTTCATCGACACGGCGAGCTGGCTGCTCGACGCCGACCCGGTGTCCGTGCACGCGACCGCCACGCCGGGCAACGAGGACCTCCAGGTCGTCCTCCGCTACCCGGACGGGTCCACCGCCACCATCGCCTACGTCACCACAGGACCCGCGGCCTTCCCGAAGGAGACCCTCGACCTGGTTGCGGACGGCAGGGCGCTGCGCCTCGACGACTTCGTCCGCGCCTCGGTCTACGGGCCCAAGCGCTGGGTCAGCTCGCGGCTCCCCAAGGCCCGCGACAAGGGCCAGAACGCCGAACTGGCCTCCTTCATCAAGGCCGTGCGGACCGGTGGCCCCATGCCCGTACCGCTGGAGTCGCTCGTCGCCACCACGGCTGCCACCCTCGCCGTGCAGACCGGCCTGGCCGGCGGCGCGCCCGTCACGTTGGCGGGGCCGCGATGACCATGAGTGCGGGCTGGTACCTGCGGCGCCTGTCCCGGATGGGGCCGCAGGAGGTCGCGGGCCGGGTGGGCGACACGGTGCGCAGGCGCCGCTGGCGCTCCGCGCGGCCCATGTCCCCGCGGGTCACCGGCGCCCGATTCACGTCGGTGCTGCCCGCCGAGGCGCTCGCCGCGGTGCCGCAGGACGCCGTGAAACGCCTCGTCGCGGAGGCCGACCGGCTGATGTACGGGCACGCCGAGTTCTTCGGCGTGGTCCGCGACGACCTGGTCGATCCGGACTGGTGGTACGACCCGAAGACCGGCCGCCGCGCGCCGTTCGGCTACGCGTTCGGCGTGCCGTACCGGGACGAGGAGACGGTCGGCGACATCAAGCAGATCTGGGAGCCGTCGAGGCACCAGTACCTCACCCGGCTCGCCGCGGCCTACGCGGTCACCGGGGACGAGCGCTACGCCGAGCGCGTGGCCGAGCACCTGCGCTCGTGGTGGGCGGCCAACCCGCCGCTGCGCGGCGTCCACTGGATCAGCGGCATCGAGCTGGGCATCCGGCTGCTGTCCTGGGTGTGGATCCGCCGGCTGCTCGACGGCTGGGCGGGCGTGTACGACCTGTTCGAGGACAACCCGGCGGCCGTGAACCAGATCTGGCACCACCAGCGCTGGCTCGCCGCCTTCCCGAGCCGGGGCTCCTCGGCGAACAACCATGTCATCGCCGAGGCCGCCGGGCAGTTCGCGGCGTCCTGCGCGTTCGACTGGTTCCCGTCGTCGCAGCGCTGGCGCACGGACGCCCTCACCTCGCTGGAGCGGCACCTGCGGAGCAACACCTTCCTGTCCGGGCTCAACCGCGAGCTGGCCACCGAGTACCACGGCCTCGTCCTGGAGCTGGGCCTGGCGGCGGTCGCCGAGGCGGACGCGGCCGGGGTGGCGCTGCCCGCGACCGTACGGGTCGTGCTGCTGCGGATGACCGACGCGCTCGCGGCCGTCGTCGACAACCGGCTGCGGCCGCCGCGCCAGGGCGACGCGGACGACGGCCACGGACTGGTCCTGGACGGCCCGGGCACCGACCGCTGGGGCTCGCTGCTCGCCACCGGGGAGGCCGTGTTCGGCCGGCTCGACTGGTGGCCGGAGGTGACCGGCACGGATGTGCGCACCCCGCTCCTCGCCGCGCTGATCAAGCCCGCGGGGCTCAAGGTGCGGCGCCCGGCAGGCCGGGCCGCGCACTTCGCGGACGCGGGCCTCACCATCCTGCGCGGCACCGGGACATCGGGCGAGATCTGGTGCCGCTGCGACGGCGGACCGCACGGCTTCCTGTCCATCGCCGCACACGCCCACGCGGACGCGCTGTCCGCGGAGGTGCGCCACGACGGGGTCGACATCCTGGCCGATCCGGGAACGTACTGCTACCACGGCCAGCCCGAGTGGCGGCGCTACTTCCGCTCGACCCTCGGCCACAACACGCTGGAGCTGGACGGGGCCGACCAGTCCGAGTCCGGCGGACCGTTCCTGTGGACCCGGCACGCGCGCACCCGCGTGCTCGAGTTCGGCCCGGACCGCTGGCGCGCCGAACACGACGGCTACCGGCCCTCCACGCACCGCCGCCGGGTCGAACTCGACGCACCTTCGCAGGAGTTGAGGATCACCGACACGGTGAGCGGGCCGCGCCGCGACGTCCGCCTGGCGTTCCACCTCGGGCCGCAGGTCACCGCGGACCTTTCGGGCGAGCGGGCCCTGCTGACCTGGACGCGCGACGGCGAGGACCGCTCCGCCGAGCTCGACCTGCCCGCGGGGCTGTCCTGGCGGGCGCACCGCGGCGAGAGCGAGCCCCCGCTGGGCTGGTACTCCGCCGGATTCGGACGCAAGGAACCCGCCACGACGCTGATCGGCAGCGGACACGCCGACGGCGCGGGGGAGTTCACCACCGTGCTCAGGTTCCTGGGCTAGGGGGGAGGGGAGACGTGGGTATCAAGTGGCGGCACTGGGCGTGGCCGGCGGCATCGCTGACGCTGGTCGTGCTCGCGGCGACGGGCTGTACGAGCACGTCGGACGGCGGAGCCAAGGCGTCCGCCTCGCCGTCGAGGCAGGGCGCCCGGACGGCCGTGGCCCGCGTCTGCGACAAGCCCTCGGTCGGCCCCGAGAAGGCACCCAAGGGCGCGGTCACCGTCGACCCCAAGAAGGTCAACGACCTGACGGAGAAGACCAAGAGTCACCCCGCTGGCACCACGTTCTGGCTGCGCCCCGGCAAGCACCGGCTCGAATCGGCGCGCTACGCCCAGGTCATCCCCAAGAAGGGCAACCGCTACCTCGGCGCGCCCGGCGCGGTGCTCGACGGCCGCAAGGTCAACCAGTACGCCTTCGGCGGCCACGCCCGTGACGTCGTCATCCGGTATCTGACGGTGGAGCGCTTCGTCCCGCCGCAGAACGAGGGCGTCGTCAACCACGGTTCGGCCGACGGCTGGGCCATCGAGTACTCGACGATCCAGCGCAACGCGGGCGCCGGGATGATGACCGGCGCCCGCCAGAAGATCCGCTCCAACTGCCTGCGCGACAACGGCCAGTACGGCGTCAACGGCTACAAGGACGGCGACACGGCCCGCGGCCTGGTGATCGAGGACAACGAGGTCGTCGGCAACAACACCGACGACTGGGAGAAGAAGCAGCCCGGCTGCGGCTGCACCGGCGGCATGAAGTTCTGGGCCGTCAACGGCGCCGACATCCGCGGCAACTGGGTGCACGACAACCGCGGCGTCGGGATCTGGGCCGACAACAACAACAACGACTTCCGCATCGAGAAGAACCTGATCGAGGCCAACGACGGCGCCGCCCTGATGTACGAGACCAGCTACAACGCGGTCATCCGCGACAACACCATGCGGCGCAACAACTGGGTCAGCGGCGGCAAACCGGCCGAGCGCGGCGACAGCTTCCCGTACGGGACCATCTACGTCTCCGAGGCGGGCGGTGAACCACGGGTCAAGGCCCGCACCGACAAGCTCGAGATCTACCGGAACCTGATGGAGAACAACTGGAACGGGATCACCCTCTGGGAGAACTCCAACCGGTTCTGCAACAGCCCGGCCAACACCTCGACCGGCGAGTGCACGCTGCTGGTCGAGGACGTCAAGCGCTGCGCGCGCCCCGCGATAGCCAAGGCGCCGCTCTACGACGACTGCCGGTGGAAGACCCAGCGCGTCGACATCCACGACAACCGCTTCGTCCTCGACACCTCCGTCGTCAAGTGCACGGACAAGTGCGGCCGCATGGGGATCCTCTCCGTCTACGGCACCTATCCGAAGTGGTCGCCCTACCAGGGCACGCGGGTCGCCGAGGCGATCACCCGCAAGCAGGACAATCGCTGGCACGACAACACCTACCGCGGTCCGTGGACCTTCGTCGTCGAGGACATGAGCAAGGTCGTCGACCGCGAGGACTGGCAGGACGCGCCGTACAAGCAGGACGCCGGCAGCACCTTCCACCGGAAGGCCGGTGGCTGACATGGAGGAACACGGCAGGCTCGCCCCGCCGAAGGCCGTCGGCATCGTCTGGCTGCTGCTCGGCATCAACACGATGGGCTCCGCCGGCGCGAAGACCATCTTCCCGCTGCCGCGCTCCGTCATCCAGCTGGTCACCATGGGCTCGCTCGGCGTCGCCTTCGCCCTGGCGCTCGCGCTCAACCCGCGGCTGCGGATCCGGCCCAGCGCCTTCGTCTTCCTGCTGACGCTGCTGCTCGTTCCCAGCCTGATCTCCAGCCTGGGGGTCGGCCCCGGCGGACTGTTCCGCTGCGCCCGCCTCGCGCTCTTCATCGGCACCCTGTGGCTGCTGAGCTGCTGGTGGGACGGGAGCCTGACCTTCGTCCGCTACCACATCCGGATGTACTTCGGGATCCTGGTGACGGTGGTCGCGGGCCTGGCCATCTCCCCGGGCGCCGCCATGCCCGAGCTGTACGGCGGGCGGCTCGTCGGCGCGCTGTGGCCGCTCACCCCGCCGCAGATCGGCCAGTACACGGCCGTGATCATCGGTCTTACCGTGCTGCTCCTGGTCGGCCGCCGCATCGACCGGACGAGCGCGGTGGTGGTCATCGTCCCGTGCCTCGTGCTGCTCGCCCTCACCCACACCCGCACGGCCACGGTCGGACTCCTCGCCGGGCTCGCCCTGGCGATCTGCTCCCTGCTGCTGACCAGCGCCGCCGCCCGCCGCTTCTTCGGATGGTCGGTGCTGGTGGTGACGGTGGCCGGGGTGGGCTTCGCCTCCGCCGTCCAGGCGTGGTTCCTGCGCGGCCAGAACAAGGAGTACTTCACCAGCCTCACCGGCCGGGCCAAGGTCTGGGACGCGCTGCTCGCGGCGCCCCGGAGCACCGCCGAGCAGTTCCTCGGCACCGGCCTGGGCGACAAGTCGTTCGGCGGCCTGCCGATCGACAACAGCTGGCTGGCCGTCTACAACGAACAGGGCCTGATCGGGGTCGCCCTCGTCGCGTCCGTCCTCCTCGTCCTCGGCGGCGTCGCCCTGCTGCGGCCGCCGTCGCTGCAGCGGGCCTGCGCGATCTTCCTGATCAGCTACGTCGTGCTCTCGTCGTACACCGAGGCGGGCCTGGGCGACGCCTCGCCGTATCTGCTGCATCTGGCCCTGGCCGCCTCGCTCCTGGCGACGCCCGCCGAGGCCGCACCGTTCCCGGCGCCTTCGGTGCCCCGACGCCGTATCCCGCGCTGGGCCCGGGAACGGGAGGTGAGCTGACCATGCACATTCTCGTGGTGCACAACCACTACTCCTCGGGACAGCCGAGCGGCGAGAACCGGGTCGTCGCCGAGGAGGTCGCGCTGCTGCGCGCGGCGGGCCACCGCGTCGAGATGTTCGAGCGGCGCAGCGACGACATCGCCGACCGCTCGCTGCTCGGCAAGGTCGCGGTGCCGCTGCTCGTGCCCTGGAACCCGGCGGTCCGCAAGGAGTTGACCGCCCGGCTCCTGGCCGACCGCCCCGACGTGGTGCACGTCCACAACGTCTTCCCGCTGCTGTCGCCCTCGGTCCTGGCCGCCTGCGCGGACGCCGGGGTGCCCGTCGTCACCACGCTGCACAACTACTACCAGGTGTGTCCGCCGGGCACGCTGCAGCGGGACGGCCGGCTGTGCACCGAGTGCGTCGGCAGGAGGCTGCCGCTGCCCGCCGTACGGCACGGCTGCTACCGGGGCTCCCGGCTCGCGACGGTGCCGATGGCGGTCAACCTGACGGTCAACCGGCGCCGTTGGTGGTCGGGCGTCGAGCGGTTCTTCTGCATCTCCGGCGCCCAGCGCGACGTCCTGGTGCGCTCGGGTCTTCCGGCCGAACTGCTCACGGTGAAGCACAACTTCGTGCCCGACCCGGGGATCGGCCGCGAGGGCGACGGCGAGCAGCTGCTGTTCCTCGGCCGGCTCGCGGAGGCCAAGGGCGTCCGTGTGCTGATGGCCGCCTGGGACATGATCGCCGCGGAGGGCGGGGTGGGAGTCCCGCTGGTGTTCGCCGGCTCGGGCCCGCTGGAGTCGGAGGTGCGCTCCTGGGCACAGGGTCGGGACGACGTGCGCTGCGCCGGCCTGTTGGATCCGGACGAGGTTCGCAAGGCCGTCGCCCGGTCGGTCGCCGTGGTGGCGCCCTCGCTGGCCCCGGAGACGTTCGGCCTGGTGGTCGCGGAGGCGATGGCGGCCGGGGTCCCGGCCGTCGCCTCCGGGCACGGCGCCTTCGTCGAACTCGTCGAGGACGGGGAGACCGGGCTGCTGCACCGCCCGGGCGAGCGCACCTCGCTGGCGTCCTGTCTGCGCCGGATCACGGCCGATCCGGCCGCCAACCGGGACATGGGCCGCGCGGCCCGCCGCCGCTACGAGCAGGGCTTCAGCCCGGCCGTCGGGCTCGCGCGCCTGGAAGAGGAGTACCGCTCCGCGATCGCGGGCCGGTCGGAACAAGGCACCACATGGGGGACGGAATCAATGGGGGGCAATAAATGACACAGTGCCGACTCTGTGGCTCGGCGACGCTGGCGAGCGTCGTCGATCTGGGGGCGACACCGCCGTGCGAGAGCTTCCTCGCCGCGGACCAGCTGGACGCGCCGGAGCCCGCGTTCCCGCTGCACCTGAGGGTGTGCACCGACTGCTGGCTGGCGCAGATCCCGCCGCTGATCACGCCCGAGGACACGTTCAAGGAGTACGCGTACTTCTCGTCGTTCTCGACGTCCTGGGTGGAGCACGCGCGCACCTACGTCGCCGATGCCGTCGAGCGCGCCGAACTGGGCCCCGACGCCTTCGTGGTCGAGGTCGCGAGCAACGACGGCTATCTGCTGAAGCACGTGGTGGACCGGGGGATCCGCTGCCTGGGCATCGAGCCGTCGGTCAACGTCGGCGCCGCGGCGCGCGAGGCGGGCGTGCCCACGCTCACCGCGTTCCTCTCGCCCGAGACCGGAACCGCCGTCCGCGCCGAGCACGGCCCGGCGAACCTGGTCGCCGCGAACAACGTGTACGCGCACATCCCCGACGTGGTCGGCTTCACCCAGGGGCTGCGCGCCCTGGTCGCGGACGACGGCTGGGTCTCCATCGAGGTGCAGCACCTGCTGACCCTGATCGAGGAGAACCAGTACGACACGATCTACCACGAGCACTTCCAGTACTACACGGTCGCCTCCGCGATCCGCGCGCTCGCCAGCGGCGGACTCGCCCTCGTGGACGTCGAGCTGCTGCCCACCCACGGCGGCTCGATCCGGCTGTGGGCTCGGCCCGCCGAGGTGGCGGGGGAGCCCTCGCAGCGCGTCGCCGACGTGCTGGCGCGGGAGAAGGCGGCAGGACTCCAGGAGCTGTCCGGGTACACGGAGTTCTCCGCCCGGGTCGCCAAGGTCCGCCGCGACCTCCTCACGTTCCTGATCACGGCGGCCGAGCAGGGCAAGACGGTCGTCGGCTACGGCGCGCCCGGCAAGGGCAACACCCTGCTCAACCACTGCGGCATCCGCCCCGACCTGCTCGCGTACACGGTCGACCGCAACCCCTACAAGCACGGCCGGTACACCCCGGGCACCCGCATCCCGATCCTGCCGCCCGAGCGGATCGCCGAGGACAAGCCGGACTACGTCCTGATCCTGCCGTGGAACCTGCGGACCGAGCTGACCGAACAGCTGGCGTTCGTGCACGAGTGGGGCGGCCGCCTCGTCTTTCCCATCCCGGAACTGAGTGTTGTCGAACCCAGCGCTGTCGAGGTGACGTCATGAAGGTCGTTCTGTTCTGCGGCGGCTACGGGATGCGGATGCGCAGCGGCGCCGCGGACGACGTGCCCAAGCCCATGGCGATGGTCGGCCCCCGCCCGCTGATCTGGCACGTCATGCGCTACTACGCGCACTACGGGCACAAGGAGTTCATCCTGTGCCTCGGCTACGGCGCGCACCACATCAAGGACTTCTTCCTCAACTACGAGGAGACGACGTCGAACGATTTCGTACTCCGCAACGGCCGCGCTGAACTGTTGTCCAATGACATAGCCGACTGGACGATCACGTTCGCGCAGACCGGCATCGAGTCCCCGATCGGCGAGCGCCTGCGCCGGGTGCGCCACCACCTCGACGGCGACGAGATGTTCCTCGCCAACTACGCCGACGTGCTCACCGACGCGCCGCTCGACGAGATGGTCGACCGGTTCGCGCAGCGCGACGCGGGCGCGTCGATGATGGTGGTGCCGCCGCAGTCCTCGTTCCACTGCGTGGACCTCGGCGAGGACGGCCTGGTCGGCGGCATCACCGCGGTCAGCGACATGCCGCTGTGGGAGAACGGCGGCTACTTCGTGCTCCGCCAGGAGGTCTTCGACCACATACCCGAGAACGGGGACCTGGTCGCCGACGGCTGCGCCCAACTGGCCAAGCAGGGACGCCTCGTGGCCCACCAGCACCGCGGCTTCTGGAAGCCCACCGACACCGTCAAGGAACGCGCCGCGCTCGACGCCGGCTACGCACGCGGTGACCGCCCGTGGGCCGTGTGGGAGCGGGACAGTGCGGGGGTGGGCGCGTGATCCGGCTCGCGGCCGGTCGCCCCGACCGGATCGTCGCCGTGGGCGCGCACTGCGACGACATCGCCATCGGCGCGGGCGGCACGCTGCTCACGCTGTGCCGGGCCCGGCCGGGCCTTCGCGTGGACGCGCTGGTCCTGACCGGCGGCGGCACCGAGCGCGAACAGGAGGAGCGGGCCGCGCTCGCCGCCTTCTGCCCGGGCGCCGACCTGCGCCTGACCGTGCACAAGCTGCCCGACGGACGGCTGCCCGCGCACTGGGAGGAGGCCAAGTCCGCCGTCGAGGAACTGCGTTTGCAGGGTGACCCGGACCTCGTCCTCGCCCCGCGCGCCGACGACGCGCACCAGGACCACCGCGGCCTCGCCCAGCTGATGCCGACCGCCTTCCGCGACCACCTCGTGCTCGGCTACGAGATCGTCAAGTGGGACGGCGACCTCGGCCGGATGTCCGCGTACCAGCCGCTGGCACCGGAGACCGCCGAGGACAAGGTGCGGCTGCTGCAGGAGCACTACGCCTCGCAGCGCCACCGCCCCTGGTACGACCGCGAGGCCTTCCTCGGCCTCGCCCGGATCCGCGGCATCGAATGCCACGAGCGCTACGCAGAGGCGTTCGCCGTCACCAAACTCACGCTCGACCTGGGCGCCCGCACCTCGGGCGCTCCCACTCTGGGGGATTGAACCTTGCGCGTACTACTGACCGGACACCAGGGCTACCTGGGCACCGTGATGGCCCCGGTCCTCAAGGCCGCGGGGCACGACGTGGTCGGCCTCGACTCCGGCCTGTTCGCCGACTGCGTCCTCGGCCCGACCCCCGACGACCCGCAGGGTCACCGGGTGGACCTGCGCGACGTCACCGCCGAGCACGTGGCGGGCGTGGACGCCGTGATCCACCTCGCCGCGCTCTCCAACGACCCGCTCGGCTCGCTTGCGCCGCAGCTCACGTACGACATCAACCACCACGCCTCCGTGCACCTCGCTCGCGTCGCCCGCGAGGCCGGCGTCAAGCGGTTCCTGTACGCCTCGACGTGCTCGGTGTACGGCGCGGCGGGCGGCGACGAACTCGTCGGCGAGGACGCCCCGTTGCGCCCCGTCACGCCCTACGCCGAGTCCAAGGTGCGCGTCGAGGACGACCTGCACGCGCTCGCCGACGCCGACTTCACCCCGGTGTACATGCGCAACGCCACCGCCTTCGGCTACTCGCCGCGGCTGCGCGCCGACATCGTCCTGAACAATCTCGTGGGCCACGCGCTGCTCTCCGGCGAGGTGCTGGTGCTCTCCGACGGCACGCCCTGGCGCCCGCTCGTGCACGCCGCCGACATCGCCCGCGCCTTCACGGCCGCGCTGACCGCGCCCCGCGAGGCTGTCCACGACCGGGCGTTCAACATCGGCAGCGAGACCAACAACGTCACCGTCGCCGAGATCGCCGAGCAGGTCGCCGAGGCGGTGGAGGGCGCGAAGGTGCGGATCACCGGGGAGTCCGGCGCCGACCCGCGCTCCTACCGAGTGGACTTCGCCCGCTTCCGCTCCGCGATCCCCGGCTTCGACTGCGAGTGGACGGTCAAGCGCGGCGCGCTCGAACTCGCCGACGCCTACCGGAAGTTCGGCCTCACCAAGGACGCCTTCGACAACCGCTTCACCCGCCTCGCTGTGCTGCGCGCGGCCTCCGAGGCCGGCTCCGTCGACGACACCCTGCGGTGGCGCCCGTGACCGCGACAGGTGAGCAGATGCACGAACTGGTGGAGCGGATGTACCCGCTCTGTCGGAGCATCACCGGCGACGGGGTGCGCGCCACCCTCGCCATCGTCGGGGAGTACATCCCGCTCGACGTGCACGAGGTGCCCACCGGCACCCAGGTCCTCGACTGGACGGTGCCGCAGGAGTGGAACATCCGCGACGCGTACATCGCCGACGCGTCCGGGAAGCGGGTCGTCGACTTCGCGGCGTCCAGCCTGCACGTGCTCGGCTACAGCGTCCCGGTGTCGGCGACGATGCCGCTGGCCGAGCTGCGCTCGCACCTGCACACCCTGCCGGACCAGCCGGACCTGGTGCCGTACCGCACCAGCTACTACAAGCCGGACTGGGGATTCTGCCTGGCCCAGAACACCCTGGACGCGCTGCCGGAGGGCGAGTACGAGGTGTGCGTGGACTCCACTTTGGAGGACGGCCACCTCACCTACGCCGAGCACGTGGTGCCCGGCCAGGTGCCCGACGAGGTGATCGTCTCCTGTCACGTGTGCCACCCCTCGCTCGCCAATGACAACCTGGCGGGCATCGCGGTGGCCACGTACCTGGCCCGCGCGCTGGCCGAGCGCACGCCGTACTACACCTACCGGTTCGTCTTCGCGCCCGGCACCGTCGGCGCGATCACCTGGCTCGCCCGCAACAAGGAGCGGATCGACCACGTCAAGCACGGCCTCGTGCTGGCGTGCGCGGGCGACCGGGGCGACCTCACGTACAAGCGGAGCAGACGCGGCGACGCCGAGATCGACCGCGTACTGCAACACGTGCTGTCGGCGTCCGAACGGCCGCACCAGGTCAAGGAGTTCACGCCCTACGGATACGACGAGCGGCAGTACTGCTCGCCCGGGTTCGACCTCGGCGTGGGCTCGCTGACCCGCACCCCGTACGCCGGATACCCCGAGTACCACACCTCGGCGGACGACCTGGACTTCGTCTCCCCGGAGGCGATGGCGGACACCCTCGCCGTGTGCCGCGAGGCGTTCGCCGTCCTGGACCGCAACCGGCGCTACCTCAACCAAAGTCCTTACGGGGAACCGCAGTTGGGGCGGCGTGGGCTGTACGACGCGCTCGGCGGGCGCAGTGACACCAAGCAGGCCCAGATGGCGATGCTCTGGGTGCTCAACCTGTCCGACGGCGAGCACAGCCTGCTCGACATCGCCGAGCGGTCCGGGCTGCCGTTCGACACCGTCGCCGACGCGGCGGACGCCCTGGGCGCCGCGGGGCTGGTCAAGGCATGACGTCGATGACCACCGAGGAGGAGACGACGAAGACATCCGCCAGGCGGGCCCTCGCCGGCCGGCTGTCCTGGGGCCTCGCCGACCAGGCGGCCTCCAGCGTGTCCAACTTCGCGGTGGGCATCTACGTGGCCCGTTCCCTGGGCGTGACCGCGTTCGGCGTGTTCAGCCTGGCCTGGGTGACGTACGGCGTGGTGCTCAACGTCTCCCGGGGCCTGGCCACTGACCCGCTCATGGTCCGCTTCAGCGCGGTGCCGGAGGCGTCCTGGCGCCGGGCGGTGGCCCGCTGCTCGGGCACCGCGCTCGGCGTCGGCGCCGCCCTCGGCGCGGCGTCCCTGGTGCTCGGCCTCGCGATCGGCGGCAGCATCGGGCCCGCCTTCGCCTGCCTCGGCATCGTCCTGCCGGGGCTGCTGCTGCAGGACTCCTGGCGGTTCGCGTTCTTCGCCGCGGGCACCGGGCGCAAGGCGTTCGTCAACGACATCGTGTGGTGCGTCGCCCTGGTTCCCGCCCTGGTGGTGGCGGCCCGCGTCGGCGGCGTGCCCGCCTTCGTGCTCGCCTGGGGCGGATCCGCCGCGGTCGCTGCCGCGTACGGCTGCATCCAGTCCGGCATCCGGCCCCACCTCACCGGAGCGCGTACCTGGCTGCGCGAGCACCGCGACCTCGGCACCCGCTACCTCGTCGAGAACGTCAGCAACAGCGGCGGCAGCCAGCTGCGCGCCTACGGGCTCGGCGTGATCGTCGGTGTCGGCGCGGTCGGCGTCGTGCGCGGCGCCGAGCTGCTGCTCGGCCCGTTCATGGCCGTCCTGATGGGACTCTCGCTGGTCACCGTCGCCGAAGCGGCCCGGGTGCTGCGGCGGGCCCCGCACCGCCTCGGCAGGTTCTGCCTCCTGCTCGGCGGCGGACAGGCCGTCGCCGCGCTGCTGTGGGGCGGGGCCCTGCTCCTGGTCCCCGACCGGGCCGGCGAGCTGCTGCTCGGCGACGTGTGGAGCGCCGCCTCGCAGCTCATCGTGCCGGTCACCCTCGGCGTCGCGGGCGCCGGGCTCGGCACCGGCGCCGCCGCCGGGCTGCGCGCGCTCGGCGCGGCCCGGCTCAGCCTGCGCTCCCAACTGTTCGCCTCCGCCTGCTACGTCGCCGGCGGACTCGGCGGCGCGGCCGCCGGCGGCGTGGTCGGCTCCGCCTGGGGCGTCGCCGCCGCGACCGTCACCGGCTCCGCCGTGTGGTGGCTGCACCTGAGGTACGCGCTGCGCGAGCACCACCACAACCCCACCCCCGAAGCGAGGACCCCATGAGCGCCCAGCCCCGACTGAGCATCGGCCTGCCCGTCTACAACGGCGAGGAGTACCTCGCCGAGTCCCTCGACGCGCTCCTCGGCCAGACCTACGAGGACTTCGAGCTGGTCATCACCGACAACGCCTCGACCGACGGGACCGCGGACATCTGCCGCGACTACGCGGGGCGCGACCCGCGCATCCGCTACATCCGGCTGCCCCGCAACATCGGCGCCGCCCCGAACCACAACTACGTGTTCACGCAGTGCCGCGGCGAGCTGTTCAAGTGGGCGTCCCACGACGACCTGTACGCCCGCGACCTGCTGCGCCGCTGCGTCCTCGCGCTCGACGAGCACCCCGAGGTGATCCTCGCCCACGCCGACCAGGCCGTCATCGACGAGGACGGCAAGGTCAAGGTCCCCTACGCGTACACCCTGAACACCGACTCGCCGCGCGCGCCCGAGCGCTTCCGCAGCATGCTGTTCGAGCCCGGCGGCGACGACTTCTACGGTGTGATCCGCGCCGACGTGCTGCGCAAGGTGAAGCCGCACGACAGCTACCACCACGCCGACCGCACCTTCGTCGCCGAGATCGGCCTGCACGGCCCCTTCCACCAGGTGCCGGAGCTGCTCTACTTCCGCCGCGACCACCCCACCCGCGCCGAGCGGGCCAACCCCTCCAAGCGCTCCCGTTGCGTCAACCTCGACCCGCGGCGGGCGGGTGTGCTGCACCCGACGCCCCGGCTGCTCGCCGAGTACGTCCTGGGATTCGTCTCGGCGATCCGGCGGGCACCGCTGTCCTCGGCCGAACGGGCGGCGTGCTACCGGCACTTGGCCGCGTGGGCGACCAGCCGCGTCCGGCCGGGCGCGGGGGAGCGGGTCGAGGACCGGGCGCCGGTCGACCCCGCACAGCTCGACGTCTCCATCGACGAGATCGTCGCGGGGCGCGAGGGGCGGCGGCGATGAACGGCCCGCCGCGCGTCGGGGTGTTCGGCCTGCTCGGCTCCGGCAACCTCGGCAACGACGGATCCCTGGAGGCCGTCCTCGGCTACCTCCGTACCGAGCACCCGGACGCCCCCGTGGACGCGCTGTGCGGCGGACCCGACGTCGTCACCGCCCGCTACGGCATCCCCGCCACACGGCTGCACTGGAACCGCGGCGAGTACCGCACCGCGTCGCGCGCGGGCGCGCTCGCGACGAAGGGCCTCGGCAAACTCGTCGACGTCGTGCGCACCGCCGCCTGGGTGCGCCGGCACGACGTGGTGATCGTGCCCGGCATGGGCGTCCTGGAGGCCACCCTGCCGCTGCGGCCCTGGGGATTCCCGTACTCCCTGTTCCTGCTCTGCGCGAGCGGGCGGCTGCTCGGCACGAAGGTCGCGCTGGTCGGCGTCGGCGCCGGAGAGATCCGGGTCCGGCCGACCCGGGTCCTGGTCCGCTGGTCGGCGCGGCTCGCCGCCTACCGCTCGTACCGCGACGCCCAGTCCCGCGACGCGATGCGCGCGATGGGCGTGAACACCGCGCGCGACGCGGTCTACCCGGACCTGGCGTTCGCCCTCCCGGTGCCCGCGGCGCCGCCGGCCGAGGGCACGGTCTGCGTCGGCGTCATGGACTTCCACGGCGGCAACGACGACCGGGCGCGCGCCGAGGAGATCCACCGGCGCTACCTCGACGGGACGACCCGGTTCGTGCGCACCCTCGTCGAGGACGGCCGGCGGGTCCGGCTGCTCACCGGCGACGACTGCGACACGACCGTGGTCGGGGCGATCCTCGACGCGGTCGACTCGCCGCTGGTCACCGCCGCCGAACCGGCCTCCCTCGACGACCTGATGAAGGAGACCGCGGCCGCCGACACCGTGGTCGCCACCCGCTACCACAACCTGATCTGCGCCCTGAAGTCCGGCACCCCCACCCTCGCCCTCACCTACGCGGCCAAGAGCGACGCGCTCATGGAGCGGATGGGCCTCGGGGCGTACTGCCACCCGGCGCGCGAGGTCGACGCCGACCGGCTCCTCGAACAGTTCCGGGAACTGGAGAAGCACGCGGCGGAGCTGCGCCAGACCCTCGCGGAGCGGAACAAGGCCGCCGCACAGCACCTCACCCACCAGTTCACCGCGTTGACCGACACCCTGTTCCCGGCCACCGGCCGGACCCGTACACCCCGGGGGAATCGATGAAACTGACCGAAGTCCCGGAGATCGCCGGGGCGTTCCTGCTCGAACCCACCCCGCACGCCGACGAACGCGGCTTCTTCTGCCGCACCTTCGACGCCGACGTGCTCCGCTCGGTGGGCCTCGACCCGGCCGCCTTCGTCCAGGACAGCGTGTCCCGCTCGGTCCGCGGCGTGCTGCGCGGCATGCACCTGCGCTCCGGCAACGGCGAGGCCAAACTGGTGCGCTGCTCGTACGGGAAGATCTTCGACGTCGTCGTGGACCTGCGGCCGGACTCGGCGACGTACCGCAACCGCGCCACGTTCGAACTGTCCGGCGACACGCAGGTGACGCTCTACATCCCGGCGGGGTGCGCGCACGGCTTCCAGGCGCTGACCGAGACCGCCGACACCTCGTACCGCATCGACCGCCCGCACGACCCGTCCGAGGACGTGACGATCGCGTTCGACGACCCGGAGCTCGCCATTCCATGGCCGCTGCCGGTCACCTCGATGTCCGAGCGGGACCGGGAGGCGCCGAGCCTCGCCGAGGTCCTGAAGCAGCAGGGGAGTTGAGGCCGGCATGCCCATCCACAACACGTCGGACACCGTCGACCTGTCGGACACCGAAGAGTTCCAGCTGCCCCGGTCGCGATCGGCCAACGACCGGCTGCACGCCATGATCCCCGGCGGCGCGCACACCTACGCCAAGGGCGACGACCAGTACCCCGAACACCTCGCTCCGGTCATCAGCCACGGGCGCGGCGCCCATGTGTGGGACATCGACGGCAACCGCTACATCGAGTACGGCTCGGGCCTGCGCTCGGTCAGCCTCGGACACGCCCACCCGCGCGTGAACGACGCGGTGCGCAGGGAGATCGACCGCGGCAGCAACTTCGTGCGGCCGTCCATCGTGGAGGTCCAGGCCGCCGAGCGCTTCCTGGCCACCGTGCCGACCGCCGACATGGTGAAGTTCGCGAAGAACGGCTCCGACGTCACCACCGCCGCGGTGCGCCTGGCGCGCGCCGTCACCGGGCGGAGCCGGGTCGCCATCTGCGCCGACCACCCGTTCTTCTCCACGGACGACTGGTTCATCGGCACCACGCCCATGTCGGCGGGCATCCCGACGGCGACCACCGACCTCACGGTGTCCTTCCCGTACGGGGACCTCGCCGCCACGGAAGCGCTCCTGAGCCGGTACGCGGACGAGGTCGCCTGCCTGATCCTCGAACCCGCGGCCCACCGCGAACCCCCGCCCGGCTACCTCGAAGGGCTGCGGGACCTCGCCGACCGGCACGGCTGCGTACTGATCTTCGACGAGATGATCACCGGCCTGCGCTGGTCAGAGGCGGGCGCCCAGGGCCTGTACGGGGTCGTGCCCGACCTCTCCACGTTCGGCAAGGCGCTGGGCAACGGCTTCGCCGTCTCGGCGCTCGCCGGGCGGCGCGAACTGATGGAGCACGGCGGACTGCGCCACCGCGGCGAGCGCGTCTTCCTGCTCTCCACGACCCACGGCGCGGAGACCCACTGCCTGGCGGCGGCGATGGCCGTCCAGAGCACGTACGTGGAGGAGGGCATCAGCGCGCGCCTGCACACCCTCGGCGAACGCCTCGCCGCAGGGGTGCGCGAGGCCGCGTCGAGCATGGGCGTCGGCGAGAACGTCCTCGTCAAGGGCCGGGCCAGCAACCTCGTCTTCGCCACCCTCGACGAGAACGGTCAGCCCTCACAGCTGTACCGCACGCTGTTCCTGCGCCGGCTCCTCATGGGCGGCGTCCTCGCCCCGTCGTTCGTGGTGAGCAGCGCGCTCGCCGACGCCGACATCGACCGCACCATCGACGCGGTGGCCGACGCCTGCGCGGTGTACCGCAAGGCGCTCGACGCCGGCGACCCCACGCCGTGGCTGGCCGGACGGCCGGTCAAGCCGGTGTTCCGCCGCCTCGCCTGAGTCAGCGGCGAGCTGGTCGGCCGGTGTCCGCGACCCGGTCGACCAGCCACGCGGTGGCGGGCACCACGGCGAGGGCGAGGCACCAGCCGCCGAGGACATCGGTCGCGTAGTGCGCGCTGAGCGCGACCTGCGCCCATCCCATGGCGGCCCCCGCGACCAGCGCTGCGCCGAGGATCAGCGACGTCCCTGCCACCCCGCCGAGACCGAGTCGTCCGACCGCGAGCAGTGCCACCGCGACGGCCAGCGCGGTGAGGAAGGCTGTGTGCCCACTCGGATACGACAGATTGTCCGCACCGTGGATGGTGCGCCCCACCAGCGGCTTGACGAGCGTTCCCACCCCGACGGTCAGGGCGACGGCCGCCACGACGAACACGGCCGTACGAAGCCCACGAAGCAGCAGGCAGACGACGACGACCGTACCCACCAGCAGCACCGAACCGAGGGGTTCCCCGAGCCAGTCGACGGCAAGGCCGACGCGGCGCCAGGGCGGTCCCACGCTGTCCGCCGTCGGATGGACGATCCAGCTGTCCACGCCGCCCGGCTTGCTGTCACCGGAGTACAGGACGCCGAGCGCGACAACTATCAGAGCGGCGAGGCCGGCGATCGCGGTGAGCCAGGTGCCCAGGATGGTGGGCAGTACGCGGGATGATCCGGCTGCCGCACCGGCACGGGGACCACCAGGTTCCGGCCCCGCTTCCCTCTCGGTCAGGCGATCCAACGCGAGCCCCCCCCGTCGTGTCCGGCCACCCCTCAGGGACGATATCCGTCGGGTGGCCGCGGCGTCCGCGCAACTCCCCAAGCTGGTACGAGAGGTGAAGCGTCACGGCCCAGTGACGTGACGCTGGGACGCTTGTTCGGTGACTCCTTCAGGACGTGCCACATCCTCTGAGATGCCTCAGCACGGGCGTGGACCAGTGGTGGGGGTCCTCACGATCCGCCGGGACGGCGACCATGTGCTCTACCAATTGCGGTACCACCTGACGTTGTCGCCGTCGTCACGGGAGCGGGCCCTCAGGACCGTCGACCTGGACGAGTTGTGCGCGTTGTTGCGGTCGCTCTCCGAGCAGCTGTAGCCGGCGACGTGCTCCACCTCTGTCAGCGGGTGCCCGGTGCGGCCCCAGGGCTCGTCCCGTCAAAGGGGATCGTCGGCGTTGTCCGGGAGGTGGACGGCCCTGCGGAAGGCGACCCACGAGCGGTTCGTCTGCAGATCGTGGCCGTCCGTGTAGGGCTCCGGCACCGGCACCATGATCTCGATCCGGGGCGGCTGGAGCCCTTCGCCCCGCGTCAGCGGGATGCGGTCCGCGTGCTGCGCTCGCGCAACCAACTCCACGACGGTGTCCGCGCGGTAGGCGTTGAAGGTGAGGCCCGCATGCGGGGGAAAGAGCCGCCGGATCCCGTCGTAGATGTTTCCCGGTTCGGCGGGCAGATAGCCGGCCGGCGGCAGCTCGTCGAATCCGAACTCCCGCAGGCTGGCCCCCGCCGTGACCGCCCGCTTTCCGCCCAGGTCGGTGCGGAGGCCCTCCAGCAGGCGTTTCGGCTCCAGCGTCTTGCGGGACTCCAGCAGTTCGATCGCCCTGTTGAGCGGCGTGGACACGTCCACCGTCAGGGTGTGCTCCGCAGCGATGTCGGCGGGCGGCGCGGACGCCGCCCGCATCGTCGGCCACACCGAGCCGAGCTGGTCCTGGAACTGCAGGAGTTGGGCGATGAACACCGGCCAGGGCCGCATCGCGAGCCGGGTGGTCCAGCCGGTCTCCGGGGCGGTACCCACCCGGTCGCGGCGGCCCGCCCAGACGTCCACCACGAATCCGTCCGCGGTGCGCAGCAGCAGGGCGATGCTCACCGGGCCGGGCGCGGGGCCGGTGGGCGTCACCCAGTCGACGCCAGTGAGGGGGCGGTTCTGCTCGTCGGTGCGGTCCCGGTCGGACGCGGCGAGGAGTGGGAATCCCTCGCGCCGTTCCCGCTCGAAGTGGAGGGACGCCACATGATTGCGGAAGCTCGCCGCGCGCGGATCGGGGCCTGGCTCGAAGCGGACGCGAGCGAGGTCCACCGCGACCCCCTCTCCGACGAAGGGGGCAGTGCCCCGGTCGCCCTTGCACGGGTCGACGCACAGGTCCCCGTAGCTCTTCTCGTGCCCGAACGGCTCCTCCGTCGCGACGAGTTCGACCCGCCACACGTCGTCCTCCCCATCGGCGGGCAGCGGGACACGGATGGTCGACGTGGACAGCAGGACGTTGCCGTCGCCATCGACGGCGAGGCCGGGCGCGACGTCGAGCCGGGTCGGCGGCTTGCCGGGATCACCGGCGAGCGCCAGGCCGTAGCCGTGCACGACGCCGGGCCCGCCGGAGCGGCCGAGCGCGCGGGAGAGAGCCTGTGTGTAGAGCTGAATCCGCTGCAGGTGCACCGCGCGCAGGAACATTCCGTCGAACGGCGTCAACCGACTGATCTCGGGCGTGCTCATGGTGCGTCCCCTTCGTCGCCGTCCGTCCCGGCCCGCAGCGTGAGCGCCGCGTCGTTGCCGTCGTGTTCGGTGCCCGGCGGACCGCCCACCAGACCCGCCAGCGGCACCCGCGGGTGCGCGCCGAACACCGGGGTCGGCCCGGTGCCGCGGACGGTGACCCGGACCAGGTCGTACACGGGCGGGTCGTGCAGGGCGACGCTCACGGTCAGTTCGTCGGGGTCGTACGTGATCCGGGCGATGTCCTCGTGCACCCAGCCGTCATCCGCCAGAGACGTCACCGTCACGGGGCGGCCCTCCAACGATCCGCTCAGCAGGGGCGCCGTCACGCGCAGCCGCAGCACGTGGGGCTCCGGCCACTCGACCGTGCGCTCGACGCGCGGCCCGCCGGCGTCCACGGCGGGGTGCGTGTCGAGGAGGGCCGGGGCGAGCCCGCAGACCAGGTCGGCGATGGTCGCGGTCGGCAGCAGCGTGGGGCGTCGGCACAGGTCGATGTCGTGGTCGAGCAGCCGCAGGTCCTTCCCGTACCCGTGCACGCGCAGCCGCAGCCCGGCCACCGGCACGGCGCCGGGCTCGTCGCACGGGAAGAGGGAGGCGGCGCCGTCCTCGGGAGTGAACGGGGCCAGGTCGGCGGCGTCCGCGGCGGCCAGCCGGTGAAAGGTGTCGAGCAGGTCGGCAGCCCGCCGCTCCTCGGGCGACTGAGCGATCCGGGCCGCGGCCCGCGCCGCCTCGTGGCCCGCGAGGTCGCCGGGAGCCACCTCGTCCAGCCCGAGCAGGACGCGTACGCGGTGGTAGGGCGCGGCAGCAGGATCGGGGCACGGTCCCGGACGCAGCGTCAACCGGACCCGTTCCGCCACGCGGGAGTGGGTGGTGTGCTGCCGCGACAGATCGCAGGGGTCGGCGAGGGCGGGCACCGGGGACGTCGGGCACGGGTCGAGGCGGGCGCTCAGCCAGGCGTCGACGGTCCGCTCCGGCCCGCGGCTCCCGACCGTTCCCTCGCCCCCGAACTCCCTGACCAGGGCGGCCAGGTCGCAGCACCAGTCGGCGTCGAGGTACAGCTCACGTCCCAGGCCGTCGACGGCGAGCCCGGAGGCGACCCGCAGCAGTCGCGTCCCGGTGGCGTCGACGTCGACCGTGACGCGGAATCCGCGCACGATCCCGGTGCCGTGCAGCCAGGCGTGATGCAGCATCAGCTTGCCGCGGGCGTTGCCGATGAGGGTCATGAAGTCGTCCTCGTCCAGCAGCATCCCGTACCGGGCGCGCAGCGTCAGGAAGGGATTGACCGGCAGCTCGCCGTCGGGGTGGCAGTCGTGCGGGGCGAGCCGTCCCTCGCAGCCGCTCATGCCCACTCCTCCAGGTGCCCGGACGGAGGCTCGCCCGGATAGGGCCGCATCGCCTTCGAGTACTCGCGGCGCATCGCGCACAGCAGATGGCCGCGTGTGATGGGCCCGCCGCCCGGTGCCGCGAGGAAGGCGGCGCCCAGGGCGGCGCCGCGGATCCAGGCGCCCGGCACCGGGTACATCCGGGCCAGCACGTCCAGGTCCACATCGGCGGCGAGCAGTGCCTGTTCGGGCAGGTGCAGCCGCCACAGCCGGATCCTGGCCTCGGCGTCGGGCAGGCCGAACTCGACGAGGAAGTCCATCCGCCGCAGGAACGCCGCGTCGATGTTCTGCCGCAGATTGGAGGTGAGGACGACGAGCCCGTCGAATGTGTCCATCCGCTGCAACAGGTACGCGGTCTCCAGGTTCGCGTAGCGGTCGTTGGCGTCCTTGATCTGCGTCCGCGAGCCGAACAGCACGTCCGCCTCGTCCAGCAGCAGGACCGCCTGGGTGCGCTCGGCGGCGTCGAAGGCGCCCGACAGGTTCTTCTCCGTCTCGCCGATCCACTTGGACACGAGGCGGGCCACGTCGACGAGGAGCAGGTCCGTCCGCGCGGCCGCGGCGAGGGCCGCGGCGGCGAGTGACTTGCCGGTGCCCGGCGGCCCGGTGAACAGCATCCGCACCCCGCGCCCGGCCCGTAGCTGCGCGCCGAACCCCCAGTCCTCCAGGACGAGTTGCCGCTGTTCGAGCCTGGCCACCGCGTCCTTCAGCTGCCGCTCCGGTTCGGACGGCAGCACCAACTGCTCCCAGGCGACGGACGGCGTGCTCAGCGTGACCCCCGGCGGCAGGCCGGTGCGGGCCCGGTGCCGGATGGCGGCCGACACGTCCGCCGGCTCCGTCCGCGCGCCGAGCCGCGCTCGGCTGTCCAGATCGGCTGCGACCACTGCGGTCAGCGCCGGGTCCAGCGGATGCCGGGCGGCCAGCGCGGTCGCGGAAGACCGCAGCCCCGGCAGGCTCCGCGACCAGGCGCCGCGATGGTCGTCCAGGGTGAGCGGCCCGGGCGGCACCGTCAGCACGGGCCGCAGCCCCGTCGGACGCAGGCCTCCCGGCCGGGCGCACACCAGCGCGGGCCCGCGCAGCCAGGCAAGGTCCAGTACGGGTGCGTCCGCTGCCCCGTCGCACGGCCCGGGGTCGGCGTGGCAGAACACCGGAACGGCCCCGCGCGCCGCCGCGTGCGCCGCGAAGAGGCGGGCCCGCACGGTGTCGTCGGGAGCGGCCCGCGCCGCCACGAGACGGACTCCCGCGGAGTCCGCCAGGGCGGCACAGCGGCTGAGCGTGACACTCTCGTCCTCGTCGGCGAGTACGAGTGTCCGCGCCACCGGCGAGGTGAGCGCGGTCGCCGCGCGGCGCACGGCGGGCAGCCGGAGCCATCCGTCGAGGCCGGGCGGGGCGTCGTCGACGGTCACCCGGGCGGGCCCGGGAGGCCAGACGTCCATGGAGTGCAGGGCCTCCCACAGCGCCGGGGCCGGCTCGACGGAACGCTCGAACAACGGACCGTCACCGAGCCGCACGAGCCCTTCGCCGATGACCCCGCCGGGAGCGCACTCGCGACGGATCAGCGGGCGGCCGTCTCCTCCGTCCGGGGAGGCAAGGAGCGCGGCGAGGCCGAGTGTCGGACGGGGTTCGCCGCGGGGGTGCAGCGCCCGGAAGGTGCCGGCGAGGCCCTCGTGCTCCTCCGGGAGGCCCGCAAGGAGCATCAAATCGGTTGCCGGTGCGCCCAGTTGGTAGTGGGCTCGGAGCCGGTCCAGTGGGTGCGGGAGGCTCACCGGCCCGTCACAGATGGACTGAGCGGCGTGCGCGGCGTGTTCGGCCCAGGACCGCAGGAAAGCCTCGGCAGGGCCCGCGGGTTCCGCCGAACAGTTGGCCGCGACCAGATCGGCGACCCGCAGGGCGACCCGTGCGGCGCGCGCCGAAAGGCTCAGGCTCGCGCGGTACCGCTCCTGCGACAGCTCCGTACCCGGCGCCACCGAGTACGTGCCCTCCAGGATTGTCATGACCGCCAGCCTGGCCCGTGGTCGTCACCCGCGCGTGACGCGGCCGCCCTCACGCGTACCGGAAGCGCAGCACGCGTCCGAGCCACGGCACCCACCCCGGGTCGAGGTCCAGGCCCGCGACGCGGACGTCGACGTCCACCTCGTCCAGAGCGAGCACCACCTCGGTCCAACCGGGAGAGAAGAAGACGGTCCCGTGGCGCGCGGACAGCTCCCGCACCGTTTCCGCACCGGCGTGCTCGGATCGTCCGAGGCTCGCGGCGGCCGCCCGAGACCATCGCTCGGCGAGTGTGCGCACGGCACACGTCTCGTCGGCGGCCGGAGGGGCGACCGACCGCCACGGGCGGGGAGCCGTGGGGTCGAGCCCGCAGAAGGCCAGGACGGCCGGGTCGTCGTCGGACAGCGGGAGCAGAGCGTGGGCCACGGCGTGCAGTACCCAGGGCAGGGGGCGGCGGGCGAGGGCCGCGTCGGCGAGCACGGTGTGGGGCAGGCCGACCGCCGGGGCCAGGGAGAGCAGGAAGAGGAGCCCGGCCCACGCGGTCGACAGGCCCTGGGCGTCGGACTCCGGCTCCGTGCCCGCTTCGACGTCGATTCCGGTGCTGTCCGGAGGACGGGTGTGTGGCTCCGGGGTGGGCATGGCGGGCGACGGACCGGAAACCGCGCCCACGCCCGTGGTCTCGTGCGAAGGGTGGGCGGGGGCAGTGGGACGCGCCGCCCCGGACACCAAGTCGGCCACCGCGCAGAGCAGTTCACGTGCGTCCGTCCGGCCGAGGCCGGCGGGATCGGTCTCGGCCACCACCAGCGCCGCCCAGGCCGAGGCGTCCGTGCCGTCGGGACGCAGCCGGGACCGTCGGATCTCCCCGGCCAGCACCGACCGGCCGAACAGGGCGGCGGGCAGTGTGTGTTGGGCGCACGGGACGGACGCGTCGGCCGGGGCGGCGGTGTGGGGGTGGCCCGCTGCGTCCCGCCGTCGGCCGGTGGGGGACTCGGCGGTGCCCGGCACCTCCGGGGCCACCGTGAGGAGCGCCGCGACGGCGGGCCAGCCACCGCAACGATGGCGTGCGCGCGGCCCGCCGAGCACCTGGTGCGGCGCGGCGAGCCCCGCGCGGTGCACCGCGTCGAGCAGCGCGCCGGGACCGGCCCCCGGACGGTGCGCGCACAGCCGCCGCAGCGCCGCCACGATCGCCGCTCCGGGCGCGCTCGCCGGGTCCGGATCCCCTCGGCTGTGAACGCCCGCCTTCTCCCAGGCCCAGGCCCGGTCCAGCCTGCCGAGCGCCACCGAGGCGATCAGGTCCGCGACCGCGTGCGCGGGCCCGTCGTAGTGCACGACATCGGGATCGGGGGCCGTCAGTGCCTCGACGAGCCGCGAGACGAGGGCCGTCGCCCAGGCCCGGCGGAGCGCCGCGTCGGTGGCGTCGTCGTCGAGCGTGACGCGGATGTCGAGCCGTTGAAGGCACCAGATCCCGGCGGGCACCTCGGTGGTGTCCAGTTCCCTTGCCACGTCGTCGCGTACGACCGCTTCCGCGAGCCGCGCGATCCGAGGCTCGTCGGCGGCGGGCGCCTGCGCGACGAAGCGGCCGATCGACAACTGGGTGTCCACGTCTCAGCCCTTTCGCCCTGTCGAGAACCCCGCCCCTGCACTCTCTGCTCGTCACCCCTCGCACACCGGCGGTACACCCACGACCCCGTCCCCGCCGACCGCGACCCGGCCCACCACCGCGAGCCCCCACCGGGCGCCCGCCCCGACGACTGAGGTGAGTCCGACGTGCAGGTGGCGGCCGACGCGCATGCCGGGGCCGAGTTCGCAGATCTCCACCTGGGTGTGTGCGGGCCGCTGGTCCGCGAGGATCTTCTCCACGACGTCCCGCTGCTCGCGGCTCAGGTCGGCGGGGACGAGCACGCTGAACCGGTGGGCCGCGGTGGCGAAACCGTCGGGGGAGCCGCGCGGCCCGGCCGCCGATCCGTCGCCGGGGGAGCCGCCGGTCCTGATCGTCGCGCCGAGCCGCGCGGGCGCGGGGCTGCCTGGGCCCGCTCCGAGCACGGCGCCGGGGACGCCGCGCAGCCGCCAGCTCTCGACGAGGGCTGGCGGACGGCCCAGGTAGAGCGACAGGATCCGGGTCAGCGCGGCGAGCGTGCCGCGCCGCGCGAACAGGGCGTACGCCTGCGCGATGAGCTCCCGGCGGGCCGCCTCCGGCCAGCGCCGGTCCAGGGCCAGACCGGCGAACCCGGCGAGCCAGGCCAACGCCTCCTGCGGAGTGGCCGACGGGTCGACCAGCAGGGCGCGCCGCACGGCGCGGCCGTCCAGCTCACGCAGCAGGCCGTCCAGCGGAGCGAGGAAGCGGTGCAGGAAATCGGCGTCGCCGTCGTCCCGGGACCAGGCGCGGGGGAGATGGTGGAGCATCCGGTGGCCGGGCCGCTCGACCCGCAACTCCCGCACCCGAGGTGTGAGTTCGGTGGTGCCGGCGAGGTCGATCAGCAGCCACAGGTAGCGGCCGGGTGGGGCGCCCACCGGGACCTCGTAGGTCTCGAAGCGGTCGTCCGCCGGGATCTGCGCCCAGGGCTGCTCCCGGCCCGTCGGCCTCCGGAACAGCGGCGCGGCGGTCGACGTGCTCGCGACGGCGAGCGCGGTGGCCTCGGGAAGCGGCGGCGTCAGATCGGGCCGCCGGACGGTGACACCACCCCGGGCCGGGGGAGCGGGGGAGACGGGGTCGATGACCTCGTCGTCGTCCGTCGTGAGTCCGCGCACGGCGACATCGGTGCCGGGCGGCAGACACGCGTCGAGGAAGACCCGCCCCCAACGCGTGCGGTATGCGCCGCTGTCCAGGCGGTAGGTGACGACGCGGCCCGATGCGAGGTGGCGGACACGGGGGTTGCCGGCCCAGGTGTACCCGCCCACGGAGCCCGCGGCCCGGTCGGTCGTGTACACGAGACGGCCGTGGGACTCCGCAATCGAACCCCCGTCGAACCCCGGCTGTGCCAGTGGATCGAGTTCGAGCACCCCGGTGCCGAGCCCCGTCTCCTCCACCGGCGCGAAGCGGCGCAGCGCCGCACCCGGCCGGCAGGCCACGGCCAGCGTGCCGTCCGCGCGGGCCGACAGGTCGACCGCGCCCGGCACTTCGACCACCGGGTGGCCCTCGGTGTCGGCGATCAGTGGGGGCAGGTCCGCGCGGTCCCACAGGACGAGCACCGTCCCGTCCGGTGCCGTGGTGACCCGCACCGCCGCCACGGCGCCCCGACACCGCGGACGCACCAACGGTGGCCCGGCGCAAGGACCTTGACACCCGGCGACCACGAGAAGGCCGACGGGCCGCCGGGTCAGAACCAGCGCAGCACGGCAGTGCGCCGCGACGTCCACCGCCGTGCGCCGCGGATGCCGCGGCGTGGCGACCGTGACCTTGCGCAGCGCTCCACGCGCCCACAGATCGACGACCGTGATCCGCGCACCGGCGTCCTGGATGACGTACAGCCGCTGATCGGAGTCGACGGCGAGGGCGGACGGGCGTCGGAACGGGCCTGCCCAGTCCAGATCGGTCGTGGACAGCGGGCCCGCCTCCGGCGCCCGGACCCCGATCCGGTCCTCGTCGGGCCAACTGCGGTAGGCGCTGCCCCACCGGTCGAAGGCGAGACCGGGCGGCGGCCGGCGCACGGGAACGTCGCCGTCGGGAACCGACTCGGTGTCCTGCCAACCGAGTTGGATGCCTCCGCCCGGCAGCAGGGCGGTGTTCTCATGACGGCAGCGGGCCCACTGGTCGGGATGGGCGAGCAGGCTGTACGCGGCGGTGTCCATGCCGGACCCCGCTCAGCAGACGTCGCGCGGAAGCGGCGCGATCACCACGTCCGCGTCGGCGGGCGGGAGCGGGCGGTAGCCGCTGCCGGGGGCGAGCGGCGCACCCGACACCACCGTCAGGTCGACGACTTCGGGGAGTTGGTAGCGTTCGAGCTCGACCAGCGGCACCGTCCGCATGCCGTTCGGTGCCGCTCGATCGGGCACGGCGAGCAGCAGCCCGTCCAGGTACTCCACCCCGTCGACCTGCACGGCCACGGCCTCCAGCTCGGCTCGCCGCACGGTGCGCCCGAGCGGCCAGCCCTGGCCTTCGGGGCCGAACGGGGGCAGGGGGGCCAGGAATTGGCGCAGGATGAGCTCGACCCAGCGGCGCACGGCGTCCACCTGGAACCCTTCGCGTACGACGATGCCCGCGGCCAGGCCGACCGGACGGTACTCCGGCGGGATCACATACAGCTCGGTGGTGATCAGCCGACGCGGATCGAGATGCCGGGTGACCTCGCGCAGCAGGGCCCGGTCGGGCAGCGGGGCCGCCGGGGCGCGGACGTCATCGGAGGGCAGTACGAGGACGCTGACCACGCCCGCCGCGGGGACCTCGGGGTGGTCGGGGTGCAGTAGCCGCAGCGTCTCCGCGCGGACCACCCCGGGCACCTGTAGGGCCAGTTCACGGAAGTCGTCGGTGGTGACGGCCCGGTCGCGGCGGTGCACCTCGCCGGGGATCCGCTCCAGCGTGGCGTCCAGCGGCTCCGCGTCGCGCCCGCCCGTCGCGGGCAGCGGATTGCCGACCTCGACGCCGGTGGCATCGACGACCTGGTCGATCGCACCGGCCGGCACGTTCCCGGCCGCGCCGCCGCCGTACCGGTAGGCGCGCACCCGGATCCGCTCCCCGATCTGCGGCACCCGCGGGCCCTGCCCACCACTGCCGAACCGCACCTCGCCCGCCGCGAGATCCACGGTGTAGTGCCGGTCCCCGGCGCGGGACGCGGCGAAGCCCCCGACCTCGCTCCACTGCCGCCAACGCCCCGCCTCCTCGACGTCCAGCACGACGGTGCCGGCCAGAACGCCCTGACGCACCAGCGGGTACGCCTGTCCGGCGCCGCCCGTGCCGGTGCCGAGGAGTTCCGGGGCGGGGATCGATCGGGCCTGGGTCGCGCGGACGGCATTGGCGCCCACCCAGCGGACGCGGTGGATCGGTTCGCCGGAGCCGCTGGTGTCGCCGGAGCCGTTTGTGCTGCCGGTGCCGCCGGCGCCGGGCTGCGGCCGGGTCGCATGCAACCAGGCGACAACCCGGGCGGCCGTCGCCGCGTCCTCCAGCGCAGGCGGACTGTCGGCGCCTCCGGACGGCGGCGCGGAAGGATCGGGCAGCGCCAGTGGATCGGGCAGCGTCAGCTCCACGACCCCCGTCGTGGTGAGCCCTTCGGTGGTGTCCGCGGCGACGTCCAGCGTGCGCGGCGGTGTGCCGTCGCCGGTCCACAGCCGCCACAGTGTCGGCGGCACCTCACCGTCCAGGGCGGTCGACCGATAGCGCTCGGCGCCCGCCGCGTCGAGCTCGCCCAGCCGGAACGACCGGTCCGTACTCTCGTCGAAGGCGATCCCCAGGCACAGGGCGCGCCCGCCCAACTCCGCGGCGAGCGGCTCCGCTTCGACGCCTTCCCCCCGCAGCACCGCGACCCACAGGGCCCGGTCCACGGCCTCGGCCACATCGACCGGCTCCGCGCCGGGCGCCGCGGGATCGGTGGGCAGCACCCGCGGCCGGAAGAACCGCACCCGCCCACCACTGCCGAGCCCGAGCCGCAGCAGCGCGTCACAACGGCGCGCCTGCTCCGCGGCATCGTCCTCGGCCGCCGCGGGCACCCCCTCCTTCACCACGCCGAACGCCTCAACCGGCCACACGGCCACGTCCCGCTCGGTCTCGAACGACACACCCCCGCCCCGCAGTTCACCCCCGCGCGGCACCCGCACCCCACCCGTCACCCCGGTGCGCAGGGCAGCCAACACGTGCGCGGGCCGTGCGGGCAGCGCGGGCACCCCGAGCAGGCTCAGGAACGCGACCTTCGTGGCATCCGGAATCTGGTTGAACCGAAACAGCACGGACTCACCGAGGAACGCGAACAGGTCGAGCAGCGCGATCCCCGGATCACTGTCGTTGTGGTCCGTCCACTCCGGGGTGAACGTGGGGATGCGCTGGATCAGCTCGGCGCGCAGCTGCTCGAAGTCACGGTCGTCGAGGACGGGGGCGATGAGGGTCATGGCCTGCCGTCCGGGGCAGGCACCAGCCGGTTCTCCATGCTCCGATCGTCCGCGCGCCCACGTCACGGCAGCGTTGCGGGGGCCGCGGCTCGGGGTGGGCCAAGGCGCCGGTGACCGGCAGGTGACGGTCGGCCTGTTGACCTGACCGGATGGGAAACGGTAAGCGCGCGGTGCGGGCCCCCGTCAAGCGGCCGCCCCCGGGCAGCAGCGGACGCTCGCCGGCCCCGTCCACCGGACGCGGGGCCGCCGGTGCGCCCGGAGCCCTGGCGCTGGACCTGTCGCGCACGGTGTCCGGCTCCGCCGCCCTGTCCGCCGCGCTGGGCGAGGCCGTGGTGGTCGCGCCGCTTCAGACCGGCGCACGGGTCAAGGACGAGGGCGTCACGGTGGACCAGCCCGATGCTCGGACCACGTTGTTCGAGTACGGTCCCTACCAACTCCAGGTCCGGGCGCAGGAGCCGGCGGCCCGCTACGCCGCCTACCTGGACCCGGCTCCGCTGCCGCCCCCGCGCGCGGCAGCGGACGCCGAGCTGGTGCTTCCTGAGCCGTCGCCCCCGCTGCCGCAGCGTACCGTGCGGGTGGCGGTCACCCACGGAGTGCTCGTCCAGCGGACCCCCTCGTCACCCCTGGAGGACGGCTCGCCCGAACTCGTGGTCCAGCAGCGCTGGGTGGGCGGCAGCCAGTTCCTCGACCCGCTGACGGAGACGGTCATCGGGCCCTGGGTCAGGGAGGTTCAGCTCGGCGACGGCGCCGTCCAGGTCGAACTCGACGAATCGGCGATCCGGATCAGCCCACCCGGATCGTCCCGCGGCCCGGCCCGCGGTTCGTGGACGGTGCACACGCAACCGCGCTTCGCGTACCGGATCGAAGGGGAGTGGGCGGGCGCGATGCGTAACGAGCGCATCGTCGTCGTGGCGGCCTCACCCGGTGTCCGGGTCGAAGAGCTCACGCTCGACCGACAACTGGCGGTGCAGACGTACGGCCGAAAACTGGTGCTGCAGCTGGTCAGGGTGGCGCATCCGGCCCTGGTTCCGGCCCAGGGCGCTGCGATCGACGCGACCGTTCTCGCCGGCCCGCAGCCCGTCGACGATGCCACCGCGGGCCTGCTCCAGCTGCCGGGCGCCCAGCCGCACCCTGTGCACGTCGAGAAGAGCCTCTCGGGCAGCGTCGACGTCCGGCATCGCAGCGGCGCCATGGTTTCGATCACCGCCAATGCACAGGAGCTGAGCTCCACTTTCGGCGCCGCCTACGCGTGGCAGGTGGTCACGGGGCTGCCCACGGGTGACGAGATCAGGATCGCGGCGGGCCCGGGCACGGTGGTCGCTCTCGACGAGCCGCTCCCGCCCGACACGACCCGCGGCGGAGCGGTCTCCAGCATCGAACTGCGCGAGGTCGCGGCCGGCCGGGGCCTCGACGCCGCGGGCCTGTCCATACGGATCGTCGAGCTGCCCATGGCGGATCTCGTACCGGTGCAGGGCACACCACTGAACCTGGATTATCTGGTCAGCCAGGGCGGGTGGTACCGAGAAGTCGACCGGCACGAGTGGCTGGGCACGAACGACCTGCCCTACGAGATGTCGGCCACCGTCCTCGACACGCTGCTCAGCGCGATCCCCGTCTTCGGCGCCTTCTACCAGGCCGGTGAATTCGTGTACGGGCTGCGGACCGGCCGGGACTTCTACGGCCGCGAACTGTCGGGCCTCGACCTCGCCCTCCTGGGGGTGGGCGCAGTGATGGAACTGATCCCGCTGATCGGCCCGCTCGTCGTGCGTGCAGTCGGTGCCGGTGTCCGCGCGGGAGAAGCGGCCCTCCGACTCTCCGCTGCCGCCGCCAGGGTCGGCCTGACCGAGGGACGGCTGGAACAGGTGATGTGGCGGCTGTACCGGGTTTCGGCGGTGGACGACGCAGAGGTCGTGGCCCGCGTGACACAGGCGCTAAGCAAAGGCCACGACATACCGGTCAAGGACATCGACCGGATTTCGGGACTGCTGCGCAGGCTCGGCGCCAACGAAGAGGCGCTGGCCCGGTCCCGCTGGGGCGGGCTCGTGCGCGTCGCGGAGGAGGAAGGCGCGGCCGCCGGGCGGGGGTTGGGGACGGAGGTCCGCGCGTGGGTGTCCGCCCTTGACGCCGAAAGCCGGTTGAGGCTGCGCGTCCAGCCAGGTCTGGCACAGGCCTACGAGAGCATGGACCCGGCCGTACGACGTCTGCTGACCTGGTGTGGATCGGCCTGTCTGCTCGGCGTGACACCGACCCGTCCACAAGCCGCCCGCCTGCGGCGCCTGATCAGAGCAGGGGCACTGACCGAGGGCTCGCTGGCCGAGCGGCAGGCGCGTGTGTTCCTGCACCGGGCGGGTGACGAGCTGGAGTCCGCCATCCGCGCACTGGAAGGGAGGGCAGGCTCGGCGAAACGGCTGCGGCGCTTCCTCGGCCGGATGGTGGACGACGTGGATGTCGTTCTGCACGGGCGGCCCCGCCTGGCCGACACGCGCGCGGTGCGGGCGGAGATACGCCGTGCCCTGAAGACCGGCCTGGACCCCGTGGTGCTCGCCGAGGTCATGACCGCCGCGAGAGGCGCGGTCCCCAACAGCAGCCGACTCGCCCGTTACCTGACCGAGTTGGGCCGGCTGCGCTCCGCCGGAGTGCAAGGCGTGGACGCCGTGTTGAGCGACCTGGCCAGGCGGGGGAACTGGACTCGCGGCGCGGAGTGGGTCCTGCGCCATCTGGACACGGCGCCCGGAGGGCCGCTGTGGCGCAGCGTGCGCAGATTCGAAGAGGTCGCGGGAACGGCGCTGGGCCGGCGGGAGGTGGACGTGCTGCTCAAGAACGGGCTGCGGCTCCAGCTCAAGTCCTGGTTCGAGTTCCGCCCCCATGTTTTCGTCGAGCAGATCCAGAAGGACTGGCTCCTGGCGGGCAGGTCTCCCCGGGGGTTCCTCTGGGTGTTCGACAGGGCGGCCGGGCTGGCTGACGAAGGAGCCCTGCGGGCCGCCGCCGCGCAGGCGCTGCGCGACGCTTCGGGGCAGGGGAGGCTCGGTATGAGTGCCGCGGAGGTGGAGACACTGATCAGCAACTTCGGCGCGCTCATCGTGGTGAGGTGACCATGCCTTCGTTGGCCCACCCGGAGCCGATCCCCGGCACGGCGGACGTGGCGTGTCTGATGACGCCGGTTCCGGTGCCGGGTGGGGTCCTGCTGCCGCGTCAGGACGGCACGTTGGCGTACCGGGAGGCCGGGGGCGCGGAGCGCTGGCGCATTCCCGCCTTCCCGCCTGGCGCTCCGCCGACCGGGACGGCCGCACTGCGCCGGATCGGCTCTCGCGACATCGTGCTCGACACGGCGGACGCGTGGACCTGCGTCCGGCTGGACACCGGCGAAGTCCGCTGGCAGGCGGCCGACTTCGGTGCGTCCCGGCTGGCCTGTGCGGGGGACGACGGGCGCTATTGGAACTGTCTGCCGACCCCGGGCGGTCAGCTCCTGGCCAGTCTGGACCCCGACTCGGGTGCGGTGCGGGTGGCTGGGGAGTGCGAGCGGTGGGGATTCGTGCTGCTGGCGCCGTCGCAGTCCGTGCTGGTCCTGGAGGCGAACAGCCTGGTCCGTCGGGACACCCGGACCGCCGCCCCGCTGTGGCGCAAGGACCTGCCGCTCGACGCGCCGATGGTCATCGACGCGAGCGGATGCCTGGTGGCCGGCCCCGGGCTGATCCTGCCCGTCGTACGCGGGGGCCTGCTGGCTGTCGACGCCGCGGGGGAGCCCAGGTGGTACCGGCCCCTGGGAGACGCCGTGTTCAGCGTGGCGCGGGCCGGCGATGTGCTGCATCTGCTGTCTCCCCAGCGATACTTCCGGATCGACGCGCACACCGGGCGGATGCTCGGCGAAGTAGACCTGGAAGACGTGCTCCCGGGTGAGTTGCTCCAGGTTCACTCCGCCGTCGTACGAGGCGGCGTGCTCTTCGCCGCCGACCTGTCAGGCCTGCTCCTCGGCCTGGAACTGTCGACCGGGTCGATCTCCTGGGCCTTCCGCACCGGCGCCGAAGTGCCGCCCGGGTGCCCGCTGTCGGTGGGTGAAGGCCAACTGTGGGCCATGGACCTGGCGGGCCGAGTCCACGGGTTCACCGTGTGATCGTCCGGCGCGGCAGCTCACCGCAGATAGAAGGGGTAGACGAGGTCGTCCTCCCGGCGGTCGGCCAGTCGCGTGTAGCTGATCGTGATCCACACCAGGGAAGGATCGTCGCCTGGTTCTACGGTCACCTCCGACACCTGGATACGAGGTTCCCAGCGGCGCAGCGACTCCCGTATATCCTGCCGCATGGCCGTCCGGGTGGCCGGAGTGTTCGGACGCAGCAGAAAGCGCCGCAGTCCGCAGCCGAACGTGGGCAGCATGACCCGCTCCCCGGGTTCGGTGTCCAGGATCGTCTCGATGGACTGCCGGACGAGGGCCTCGCCACCGCTGTACACGAGGCGTCCGGCCCGGTCGGGCCGGAACGGGAAGGCCGGGCCCTGCCCGACCCAGGCGTCGATGGTCATGGTTGCCTCCATGGGAGTCTCTGTGCGGCTCAGGCCATGATCGCGCCGGACAGGTAGCGGGGGGGCAGAGAAGGTCCGCACGGTGATGTCACCCAGGAGGCAGCAACCGAGGCTGCTCGTCTGCCATGTCGCGTACCAGGGGGTGTCCCGCCGGATCTTGAAGTAGTAGGTCCCCGGGGCCAGATAGCGCCAGCTGACCGACGTGTAGCGGCCTGTGGCGAGTGGCTGTGTCTTGAAGTTTCCGTCCGGCCAATGCGGGTTGTCCTTCCACAGGGTGATCGAATAGCCGGTCTCGGGGCAGCTCCCGGCGCCGGAAGCGACCCAGTCGGCACGGATCGACACGGACACTCCGCCGTCCTCGACCCGGAACCTTCGGGATTCCAGGCCTTCCTGACAGATCAACAGGGTGCTCGCGAAGTCGGCGGGTTGCGGCACGGCGGTCACGGCCGGCAGTCCGGTCGTCGGCGTGGACGGCGGGCAGACCGGCGCTGGTCGGGTTTCGGCGAAGCTGCCACCCCCGATGCGCGGACCGCGGGCCCGTGTGTGGATGTCGAAGGTGCCGAAGTCCACCGAGATCGAGGAGGCGAAGAACTCGTTGCCGGGTACGTAGCCGTCCACGGTCGCCTCGTACCACAAGGCGCGGCGTCGGTCATGGGCGAGGTTGATCGCTTCGCGTTCGGCGCCGTGGTACAGGCGGCTGTTCAGGGAGGCGCTGCCAATGATGAGGTTCCAGGCCAGGTGCCCCGGACCGTGCAGATTTCTGGACCCGCTGAACCGGGTGAGCCCGTGCAACACGTGGATCGGGTAGAAGAGCCGGCGTTGGTCCTTTTGGCGGATGCAGTCGAACTGCGTCTTGTAGACCTGCTCATCGGCCACGGAGCCAGTGTTGCCGGGACAGCGGGTCAGCGGCTCGGCCGTCACCTTGCCCGCCTGTCCCTGCGGGCCGACGGCCCAGGTGACCATGGTCAGCCACTTCGGGTCGCCGCAATCCGGCTTCTTCTGTTCTTCGTCGCCCTCTTCCGGTTGCGGCTGAGGCTCGGGTTCTGGTCCGTGGTCCGGTTCCGGTCCGACGCCCGGCTCGGGAGAGAGTTCGGGTTGGCTCTCGCCGATGGTTGGCGTCGGATCGCCCAGGTTTGGTACGGGGCCGACGTACGGCGGGGGGAGGGGGCCGGGGAACGGACTGGTCACGGGCGTGGGCGCCGGACGAAGGAGGGGCAATGTCTGAGGGGGCGGTGCGATCCTGGGGACCGCCATTTGCCGGCGCAGTCCGTCAGCGCCCGGGTGACGCACGACGTGCGTGAGCTCATGCGCGAGCAGGCGCTGTCCAGCTGGGGTGTGCGGAGCGTACTGGTCCGCGCCGAATGCGATGTCCCGTCCGACGCTGAAGGCGCGCGCCGAGAAGTGGTGTGCTGCTGCGGTCGCGTCGGCCCCCGTGTGGACGCGGACGTGGTCCAGGCGGGAACCCAGTAGAGGTTCGAACATGGCCCGTGTCGATGGGGCGAGCGGGCGTCCGCCGGACCAGCCGGGGAGTGCCGTGGTGACGGACATGGGCGAGCGGGCCGTCTGTTCGCCGACGCCTTCGGCCGAAGGCTCGGCGATGGAACGCATCACGCGGCCGGCCGTCTGCTCCGCTTCACGCTCGTCGGGGTCCTCCGGCCGGTTGATCGGCGGATGGCCACCCCCGCACCAGCCGTCCGCGGGGCGCCGCCGCACCGTGTCGAGTGCCAGGAAGTGGGACGACGGGGACGAAGCCGTCCGCCACGACGCCGCCGAGGTGGACACAGTGCGCATCGGTGACGGTACTGACGACCGTCGACCGGAACGTTCCGCGGACCGTGAGTCCGTTGTGAAACGCATCCCCGAAGGATGCCCTCGGCGGCGTCACGGCGGCGTCGCGCCTGTGCACAACGGATCCTCCGGCCTGCTCTCCGCCCCCGCGACCCCCGGCCGCGCCGCCTGCTTGGGGTCGAGGCCCTGGACCAGGTCCCCGCCCTCCGAGGGGCTGAGGGACGCGTCCTCGAGTTGTTCCGCCGCGTCGACCGTCTCCATCACCTCGTTGAGATCGGTCCGCTGCTCCGCCGGCATGGCGGCGAACGTGCCCCCGCCGTAGAGGTAGGTCTGGAGCGTCTGCAGCGCCTCCGCGTCGCTCGGCCAGCAGAACCGCAGCAGCAACAGCCACCACAGCTGGAAGACGAACACGACCACCGGCAGGAACAGGCTGAACACGAACATCGAGACGATCATGAAGAGTTCGAGGGCGAACGTGCAGCGGCTCGTGGTCGTGCCGAAGCCCGGGGCGCGTTTCGGTGGGAAGGACGTGGGGTCCATGCGGAGCTGGGAGCCGGGGGGTTGGACGATTTCGACGCCGCCGGGGCCCGGGGGCAGCGCCGCGCGGGCGGCCACCGCGCGCAGGTCCGGCATCGTGATCGTCACGCGGTGGTTCTTGGTGCCCTCCGGGTCCGCATGCGGCGCCAGGCGGTAGGGGAGAGTGGGCTCGCTCCAGGAGAAGCGGTCGGGGCAGGTCTCGTGGCCGGGGCCCGGGTGCTGCCGGGCCAGGCAGCGCACCGTGTAGATCGTCCGGTCGTCGAGGCGCGGCAGACCGCGTTCGTCGAGGTCCGCGGAGTGCGTGGGCACGACGCCGAACCACAGGGCGCGGGTGCGGGCGGCGGCGCAGTCCGCTTCCCCCGGGGGCAGTCGCCACATCGGGAGTTCCAGTTCGCCGGGGAGGAGCGCGGGCGGCGCGGCGGAGTCCACGTGCCGCCACACCCCCGTGCCGGCCCGTCCCGGCACCCATCCCTCGACCGTGCGCCGTGGGCGCACCTTCGCCCACAACTCCTGCTGGTGGGGCGTGAGACGCAGTCCCGCCGCCGCGCCGACGAACGCCATGTCGTCCATGTCGTCGGGGTCGGGCACGGGTGGCGGAGAGTCCGCGGCCATGGCCTCAGCGGCATCCGGGGCCTTGGACAGTGAGTGGATCAGGCTGCGCGCCAGCTCGCGCAGCGCCTGTTTGTCGTGCACCAGTGTCCGCTCGCGCCGGATCACGAACGACAGGCCCACGCCCTCGGCCGCGCCCGCCCTTGGTAGTCCCGGCTCGTCGCAGAAGAGTTCGACCACGACGGCGTAGAAGCGTTCGTGCAGCGGCTGGTACAGCTTGCGCAGCGGGGAGCGGACGATCGAGTGGTCGACGAAGCGAAGGCGTCCGCTCTTCACTCCGCCCTTCGGCACCGGGACGGGAAAACCCCATCGGTCCTCGTCGACGAAGGCCAGGCTGTCGCGCGGGTCCGCAAGCAGCCGGTCCACGAAATCCGTGCCGCCGTACTTCTGGAGGGCCGGCTGGCGCGCCGCCGCGTCGAAGGGGGTGAGGTTCTCGCGGGCGCGTACGTACCAGGGGGCGCGCAGTGCGTACGAGTGGTCCATGCCGATCCCGTCGTCAAAGGAGGTTGCAGACGCCGGGCGAGTACACCGGCGACGCCACCGCCGCGTTCGCCTGCAGCACCTCGCACCGGACGATCCCGCTGAACGTGGCGACCGGCGTCGTGACATCCACCTTCGCCGCCGTCACCGAGACCGACGTCATGCCGCTGATGTCCACCGACGTCGCCGTGACCCGGACCGAGGCCCCGCCCGCGACCTGAACGGTGACCGTGCCCGGGCCCGCGTCGTCGAGGGTCAGGTGATGGCCCCGCGCGGTGCGCACCGTGACCTTGGGCGACGCCCCGTCGTCGAACTGGATGCGGCTGCCCGAACGCGTCTTCCACGTACGCAGGTTGTTGGCGCGGGTCGCCGGTGTGGGCAGCGGGGCGGTGCCGTTCCAGGCGCAGCCGACGACATATGGCCTGCGCAACTGGCCCGCCTCGAAGGCCACCACAACCTGGCTGTCCCTTTCCGGCAGGATCTGCAGGCCCTGATCGCCGTCGGCGTACGGGGAGCAGAGCGTGGCCCAGGCGCGTACGTCACGGTCGCCCGCCGCGCCGAGCCACGGGAAGCGGACCTCGATCCGGCCGAGCCGCTCCGGGTCCACGAGGTCGGTGACGACTGCCGGGTAGACCCCGAAGTAGCCCGGTGCGGAGCCGTCCACGTGCGGGTGCGGGCTCATCACGCCACCTCGTTCACGGTCGCCCGCTCTGCGTGGAAGCAGGTGCGGAAGCCGGAGACCTGGTCGAAGGAGTGCTGTACGTAGGTCACGTAGTAGCCGCCGCCCTCGAACGGGGCGCCGACGTCGGCGAGTTCGAGGCGGCTGCCCACGACCACGTCGGCATTGCCCCGCAGCAGACCGCTCATGGTGACGAAGCGCCGCCCCCTGCGGAGCATCTCGGCCCTGGCGTACGAGCGGGCCTCGTCGAGGGTGAGGGCAGCCTCGCGGACCCGGTAACTGGCGCTCTGCGCGAGGGCGTCGCCGACCAGACGCGGTCCCGTGCGGCCGCCGGAGATTTCACTGTCGACGACCTCGGGCCCCGCCTGCGCCTCGATGGTCCGCTGGGTGCGCGCGTCGTATCCGGTCACGGTCACGCTGCCGCGCTGATGGGCGAGGTCCGCGCCGATCCGCGCGGACAGCAGATGGTTTCCCTGGACCGCGACGACCTTCGTCCCCGGACGCTTGTCCCTGGTACGGAAGTGCAGCGTGTTGCCCGTGCACCACAACTCGGCCTGGATCAGCCGCGCCCGCTCCCGTAGGAACGCCAGGTCGCTCTGGTTGAACTGCTGGACGACGTCGTAGTGCGCGCCATCGGCGTCGACGTCCGCGTCGAGACCGTGCGCGCGGGCGAGGTCGCGGGCGATCTGGGCGTCCGTCGTCCTCCGGTAGGTGCGCATCCGGCGCGTCATGCGCAGCCGCATCAACGGGTCCTCGGCGTGCAGGATCACCACGGGCGCGCTGCCGTCGCGGAACTCGGCCTCGACGGCGGAGACCGTGCCCTGGAAGACGTACCGCTGGCGCTCGTCCGGGCCGAGGCTGACCTCGATGCTCCCGCCGAGGCCGACATCGCGGCCGTCGAGGTGGCGCATCCGCCCCGGCGGCCCGGTCGCGCCGGAGTCCGTGGCGACGAGGTGGGCCCGCAGGGTGCGCAGCCCCTTGGTGCTCTCGGTGACCTCCAGGCGTACGCAGTCGCGGGCCAGGTCCGGCGCCAGGGCGCCGCGCACCCGGAACACCGGCGTCGCGATCGCCGGGCTGGTCTCAGTCATCGAAGCCGTCGGCGCGAGTGCGTGCCTCGACCCAGTCGAGGCGGCCCCTCAGCTCGCTCCAGGCCGCCTCCGCGGCGCCAGGGACGACTCCGTTCGGCCGGGTGTCATCGGGGCCCGCGGCGCCGACCGTACTCACGTACGTGTGCACCTCGTCCACGCTGACCGTGCTCGCGCGGGTGCTCATGGAGTTCACCGGCAGTCACCTCCTGGTCGCCAGCGCATCGTGCTGGGGCGGGCGTCACGGGCGCGTTGTGCGGCGTCCGCCGCCGCCCGCCCGGACGTTCCGGGGGTGAGCCGTTCCCAGGGCGGGCCGTTCGTCGCCGCGACGGCTGCCTCGCGCGGCCGGGCCCGCGCGGTGAGACTCCGGGGGCCGCCGGCCCGGCTGTCCGCGGCGGTGGCCGGCTGCGGTCGGGCCCGCAAGGGCAGTGCCCTGCCGTACGCGAGCAACCGTGGGTCGACGAGGGCGGACGCCGGGTCCAAGGGGACGGACGCCGGGGCCACGGACGCGGACACCGAGGCCGGTCGCGCGCCCGGCGGGCCTCCCGCGTCGCGCACGGAGAACGACGCGCGTGCCGCCCCCGCCTCGGCCCGTGCCCGCGCGCCCGCGAGCCGTGCCGCGGCCGCCGCCACGCCGCCCGCCGCGGTCAGCCGCAGCCCCGCAGGAAGCAGCGCGGCGGCGGATCCGCTGGCGGTGGCGGTCACTTCGGCGTCCCCGGCGCGCACGACCGCGCCCGGGCCCACGACCGAACCCGCGCCCATGCCCGCCGCGAATCCCGCGACGCCGCCCCGTCCCCCCGACGCCGCGATCTCCGTGCCCGCCCGAACGGCGAGCCCGGCCGGCAGGTTCAACGGGTCTTCGACGCCGTCGGCCAGCGCCCGCCAGGCCGCCGGGCTGCCACCGATGCGGGCGGCGAGGTCGTGCAGGCTCTCCCCGTCCAGCGCCCCCACCACTTGGGTCGGCGCCGCGGTGCCCCGTTGGCCGGGGCGGGATCCCGGCGGTGGTTCCAGTGGCCGGGACGAGGGCCTGACCGGCACGGAGCCGCCCGGCTCGGTGGCCGGGTCGTCGGTGCGCGCTCCGGGGCCGATCGCGTTGGCCTCCAGCGACGGGTCCTGTTCGGTGATGCTCAGACTGAGCCTGGCCCGCAGCGCACGGCCGTCGGGACTGAAGTAGTCGATGTCCTCGGTGACCTGGGTGACCCGGCCGTTGAAGAGGAAGGTGCCCCAGTGGAACTGCACCAGCGGCGCCGGACTCTTCGGCTCGTCGGCGGGCGGCTGAACGAACCGGCGCACGGCCGCGGTGCGGGTCCTGACGTCGACCCCGTCCTCCTCGGCGGTGTCGTACTCGAGCTCGAACGACAGGACCGAGGACTGTACGGACGCGTTCTGCCGGGGCTGCGCCTTGACCGTGACGCCGCCCGCGTCCGCGTGGTTCGAGTACTGGATCTTCAGGGACGTCGGGTTGAACTGGACGTCGATGACGCGCTTCGGCGCGGAGAACCGGGCCTTCTCCCGCGGCCCCGCGTCGGTCAGCAGCGAGATGACGGCCAGCGAGGCCTTCGCGAACTCCGCCATCAGGGCACCAGCCTCAGACCCTCGTGGACGATGTGCAGCTCCTCGATGGCGATCTCGCCGGTCCGCGCGTTGAGCGCCGGGCCCGTGACCTTCGAAGGGAGCCCGCGGACGAACCGCCACGTGGCCCGCGGGTCCTCCCGGCGGGACGCGAAGACATCGACGGTCCCGTCGATCCGCCGCACGGGCGCGGTCCCCGCGACCATGTCCTGCAGCCACTGCCACAGCGCCGGGTCGATCCGGGCGCCGGGGCTCCTCGCGAACATACCGCGCTTGAGGACGAGCGGTTCGAGCTTCACCCGTCCCACCCGGCGGATCACCGCGTCGTTGCGGCCGCCCTCCAGGTGGTCGCGCACGTCCGCCTGGAGTTCGAGACCGGAGCACTCCTGGAAGGCGCCGGTGGCGAGAGTGCCGCCACCGCGAGAGCCCGGACTGTCGGTCAGGGTCACCTCGAAACGGAACGACTGCAGGACGTCGCGCGGGAACGGCTGGTCCTGGGGCGTGCTAACCACGGGCTGCCTCCTGTATGTCGAGGGAATCGCCGTCGAGGGTGAGCCGCACCACGAGGAACTCCAGCGGGCTGCTCGGCGCCACGCCGACCTCCAGCACGATCCGGCCGAGCGCGACCGACTCGGGCGGGTTCAGGTCCGCGTCCGCCCGTACGAAGAAGGACTCGGTCTCGGACGCTCCGGTGAACGCGCCCTGCCGGAACAGGCCGCGCAGCAGGTCCTCGATGTGCAGTACGAGGACGGCCCGCAGCGCCGCCGTGTGCGGTTCGAACACCACCCACTGGCTCTCCCGGTCGAGAGTCAGCCGCAGCATCGTCATCAGCCGCCGCACCGTGAGCTGCCGGTAGTCGGGATCACGGGAGAGGGTGCGCGCCGCGGTGAGCCGGAAGCCGTCGCGCTCGGCCCGGAAGACGTTGATCCCCAGCGGATGCAGGGCGTCGTGCTCGGCGTCGGTGACCCGGTCGGCGATCGTGACGGCTCCCGCGGCGAGTTCGTCCCCGGGGCCCGTGGGCAGCCCGGTGGCGAGCTCACGGGCGGCGACGATGCCTGCCGCGAACGCCGAAGGCGGCACGAGCCGGGCCGTCGTCGGCGACCCGGGCGGCGCCGGTCCTCGCGGTGGCAGTACGCCGAGCCAGGGGTGGTACGCGGCGGCGTAACCGCTGTCGAAACCGGTCCGCCAGTCGGCGGCGGCGCGCGTGGACAGGCCCTGGGGGACATCCGTCAGGACGACGAACCGCTGTGCGGCGTCGGCCAGTCGGACCAGCCACTGCTGCCGGGCCCGCAACCGGGCCAGTTCGTCGGGCAGCCGCGCGTCGAGGTAGGCGGCGTCCGTGCCCGGAGTGCGCAGCAAGGCAGGCCGCGGCGGCGGGGCGCACGGGGCGAACCGGTCGGGCGGCGGGTCGAGCGGCTCCTCGGTCTCCTCGGCAGGCACGACTCCGTTCCACGCGAGGTCGGGGACGGTGAGCAGCCCCAGTTCTGGTACCTGGGCGAGCCGTTCGACGCCGCGGTGTGCGCGCTCGCCCGCCGGGTCCTCGTCCGGGGGGTCGCCCGGTGAGCGGCCCAGGAGGTCCGCCTCGCCGATGTCGCCGTACCGGTCCGTGCCGGGCCGCAGAACCCGGGAGACGATCGGTGCCGGCAGCGGCTCGGGGAGCGCGAGCCGCAGGTCGGCCTCGGCGGCCGCGTCGGACCAGTCGGGCTCCGGTGCGATCAGCCGGGATCCGTCCGACACCACGGAGGCGAGCCACCGCGGGTGGCGCGGTGCGAGCCCGACGTCGAAGGCCTCGACCGTCGGTCCTTCGGGCGCGTGGTCGTCCACGGTGAGCGAGGCGTGCACGAGGCCGAGCGACCGCGTGGACCGGGGCAGCGGAGCGTCCAGAACCCACGCCGACCGGCGTGCACCGGACCCCACTTCACGCTCGGACGTGTCCTCGATCCAGCGGATCCCGGCGCCGCCACGTTCGGTGCGCACATGCAGCAGCGAACCCGGAGGCGCCCGGAGGCCCGCCGGTGGCAGCACCACGCGGTCCGCGTCGATACCGGTGCCCCCTCCGAGCGCGCGCCCGTGCACCGCCGGCTCCACGGTGAAACGCTGGCCGACCCGCGCCTTCAGGGACACCGTCAGCCTGTTCGCCCAGGCGCCCCCGTCGCGCGCCCGCCACCGCACGGGCAGCGCACGGCCCCTGCCGGTGGCGCGCAGCGGGATCCAGCGGCCTTCCGCGTCGTACGCCCCCTGTTCGACCAGTGTGTGGGCCTCGGCGTGCTGCGGCGGGCCCACCCGCAGCACGTACGCCCGCCGCCCCCCTTGGCCGAAGAACGCCGAGACGGCCAACGGCAGCAGGCCGGGCCCGAGACCGAAGCGCGCGAGGTACTCCGGCCAACTGCCCACGGATACTGGCGTGTCGACGGGCCCACGGGCCGCCACCCCGGCGAAACCGGTGGCGTCAAGGGCCACCCGGGACAGGCCGGTGGCGCCCGCCTCCGAGCGGACCCGGTAGACACCGGGCGCGCCGAGGCGCAGTCCTGCGGACGGGACGCTCATGACGGTCAGGTGTTCCGGAAGTCGATGGACTCGGCGACCAGGTGCAGCTCCTCCATGGCCACCTCGCCGCCGCCCTTGCCGCTGAGGGTGGGGCCCACCCACTTCTTCGGCTGGGCGTTGTGCAGCGTCCACGAACACGCGTCGGCGCCCCGCTCGTCCATCAGCACGATGACGACCGTGCGCGGATCGAAGTCACCTCCGCGCGTGGCGCCGAGCCACTGGAACAGGCGCAGATCGCCGACGACACCGCGTTTGAGGGTCACGTCGTCGGTGCTGTTGACGTTGGCGATCTTGCGGACGTGGTTCTGGGGGTCGTTGCCGTTGCGGTACTCGGAGTACTTGACCTCGTTGCCGATGCCGCTGACCTCGGAGAAGCCGGCGGCGAACCCCTCGTCGGTGTCGTCGCCGAGCTTCACCCGGAACTTGAACGCGCCGTACGGATTGTCCCTGACGGGCATGGTGCCCTCCGATCGCGGAAGTGGGGAGGGTGGCTCACGGGCGTCGGGCGTCGGCCGTCCACTGGCCGATGCGGAAGATCACGAACTCGGCCGGATATGTCGGCGCGACACCGATCTCGCAGATCAACCGGCCGTTGTCCAGGTCGTTCTGACTCATCGTCGAACGGTCGCAGCGCACGAAGAACGCCTCCTCGGGCTTGCTGCCCATCAGTGCGCCGGTCCGCCACACGACGAGCAGGAAGTCCTCGATCGTCTGCCGGAGATTGCGCCACAGCCGCTCGTTGTTCGGCTCGAACACCACCCACTGGGTGGACTGGTCGATGGAGTGCTCCAGGAAGATGAACAGGCGGCGCACATTCACATAGCGCCACTCCGGGTCCGAGCTCATCGTGCGGGCGCCCCACACCCGGTTGCTGCGGCCGGGGAAGAAACGCAGCGCGTTGATGCCCTCGGGGTTGAGCACCGACTGCCGCCCGAAATTGACCGCCGTCTCGAACTTGGTCAGCCCGAGCACCACTTCGTTGGCCGGCGCCTTGTGCACGCCGCGGGTCACGTCGTTGCGTGCGTAGATGCCCGCGACGAACCCCGAGGGAGGCAGCAGCAGGGTGGCCGGGGCAGAGCCGGGATCCGGTCGCTGGGTGGGATCGACGATCTGCATCCACGGGTAGTAGAGCGCGGCGTACGAGGTGTCGAACCCGGCGCGGAACGACCGCACTTGGGAAAGCCCGCTCTCGGCGGGCGGGTCGATGATCGCCATGCGGTAACGGAGCCGCTCGCAATGCCCGATGAGATGGTCCGTGGCGGTCTTGCGCGAGTCTGTGTCGGCCAGGCGGACGATGTCGGGGGTGGCGACCAGCGCGATGTCGTCGATCTCCGCGAGGGCGTTCAGGCCGGTGCCGGGCCGCGCGGGGGCGTCGTCGTTCTGCTCGGTGCCCAGCAGGTCATCGGGGGTGAGGGTCTCCCCGTCGTTCCCGGCGGCGCCGTCCGTGAGATAGCCCTGGCTGTCCGCGGCGAGCAGCGCCGCCGCGAGCTGCCCGGCCGTGGGCGCGGTCGGCGCCGGTGCGGGCGGCGGCGGGGGCTCGGTGGAGCCGGGGCGCAGGTAGACCTGGGCCAGTTCGTCGGCCGGGTCCACGGCGCGCAGCACCCGCAGCACCGACCGGGGGTGGTCGGGGTGCGGGGCCAGCTGCGCGTAGGTGTCCGTGCGGCCGTCCGCGGAGGCCACGGTGACGTCCAACTCCAGTTGGTAGCCGGATGTCTGCGGGTCGATCGCCGTGACCCCACCCTGCCCGTCGTCGAAGCCGAGGACCCGGTCGGGGCCGCGGCGTGCCACGAACACGGTCGCCGGGTCGATGGGGTCGCCGCGCCCCAGCAGGGTGTCGCGGGGGAGCACGACGACGGCCGCAAGTTCACTGACGCCCACCAGGCGGGCGCTCCGGCCGTCCGGGTCGGGCACGATCCGGTCCCGGCTCAGCCTGCGCGACACCGTGACGCTGATCTGGCGTCCCGCGGATCCGGGCCAGCGGGCCCGCCACGTCGGCAGCGCCACGGGCGCACCCGCGCCGGCGGGCCCCGGCGCGGTCACCGTGCGCCGGGCGAACGCGGCGTCCATCCGGGCCCTGTCGACGGCGCCGCTCTGGGCGTCGCGCACCCAGGGGAAGACCCGGGCGACGTAGAGCCGGCGGCCGCCGTTGGCGAAGAACGCGCGGGCCGCGTGCGCCAGGTAGTTGGCCCTGCCATCGTCCGAGGGCGAGGACAGATCGCCGAAGGCCCGCTCGAACTCGCTGTACGAGGTCACCAGGGTCGGCTGGACGGGGACCGGCGGGGCGCCCGGAAGCGCGTAGGGGAGGGGACCGTAGCGGGTCAGCCCCGCCATGCCGAAGGTGCTCGTCGGCACGCCCTCGATCGACTTGGACCGGAAGCTCGTCTCCTCGACGTAGACGCCGGGAGTCAGGTACTCGGGCATGTGCAGGCTCCTTCGGGCCGCGGCCCACGGGCTGCGGCGGCGCGCGGGCGGTCAGGGGTTGAACTGCAGGGGCTCCCGCAGCAGCAGGACGTCGCCGACGTCCACGTCCACCGTGGACACCGGCGCCGTCGACGGGACGTAGAACGGGGGCGGCGAGACGCCTCGCAGCAGCGGATTGTCGAGGTCGGCTGCGAGCGGCGGGGACGACGAGCGGGGCACCGGCTCCAGCGGCAGGTCCGCGAGCGGGTCCTGGGCGAGCTCCCGTGCGGTGGGCGGTGGCGGGCCGCCGGGGCCGCGCGCGTGCACCAGCAGATCGACCCGCAGCCGCGAGGGAGCGGGCGGCGGCAGCAGCCCCGTGCTCGTGAGCGGCAGCAGGAACTCGCCCCGCTCGTCGCCGTGCGCCCGGCCGACGACCCGCCCGCCGGGGCCGGTCGCCGCGATCCGCGGCCAGCGCACCGGCGCTTCGTCGCGCGCGACACGGCCCCGGATCACGGTGAACCCCGGCCCGGGCCCGCCGGCCGACCCCGGAGCGAGCCAGATCCGCAACACGCGCGACAGGGCGGGGAGTCGGGGCCCGGGCGGCACCTGATCCACGGCTTCGGCGGCGGCCGGCGGCCACAACGGAACCCGCAGCCGGCGCGGCACCAGGCGTCGCGTGGTGTCCCACACGCGCAGGTCTGCCCGGTCACCGATGTGCGGCCCGAACAGCAGGAGGAAGCGGCCGCCGCGGCCGAAGGTCCCGGCGCCGCCCGCGAACTGGCGTTCGCCGCCGACGAACTGACGTCGCGCCCCCTCCCTGCGCAGTGCCACGGGCGTCGCTACCGGACGCGAGGTGAGCGCGTCGCGCACCTCGACGGCGAGAGCCAGCCGGTGCAGGACCCGTTGGCCACCGGGAAGAGTCGTCACGGCGGCACCGCCCCGGGAGGCGGCGAGGTCGCGGTGGTCCGGGCGGCCACGGTGGTGACCCGCTCGGGGACCTCCGCGCGGCGGCCGTCGATCCGGATCACCCGCGCCAAGTAGGGCAGACAGAGACGGTAGTCGGTGGTCAGTGCCTGGAACGCCTCGCTCATCGAGTCCAGCGCCACGTCGTCGGGCACCACGGAGATCAGGTCCGACGCGTCCCAGTCGCCGGACGGATGCAGCAGCGGACCCGCGAGCAGACCTTCCGATTCCAGTACCTGTCCGGCCAGACCGAGCCATTCCAACTCGCTCTCGGCGAAGGTGTCCCAGGCCGCGATCAGCAGATGCATGCGCAGCGGGAGCCGGGCGAGACCGTCGACGCCCGCCGCACCGGCGAGCCCCGGCCGCGTCTCCCGGTCGACCGACAGCCGGTAGCAGTACACCGACACCGCGGGGAACTGAATGACCGCACCGGGGCTGCTGTTCACCTCGTCGAAGTCACGGGTCGTCGCCAGCACGGCGGTGGGCCGCGGCGCACCAGGCAGTGCCTCGGCGAACCTGCGGTTCAGCAGGTCGACGATGCTGCGCCCGACGGCGGCCAGGGCCCGGTATCCGGCCATGGCGGCGATGGTGGGCCCCGGCGCGTCACCGCGCCGTTGTGGCGACGCGAGGCGCCTCCACAACGGCGACGCTCCGGTGACAGTGCCCCCTCGACACTTCGGTCCTGACCCCGCTGCGCGCCCCGCGGCGCGGCGGATACCGACGGAGGAGGCACGATGGAAACCGGCTATCCCCAGGGGCAGCCCCGGCAGGAGCGCCACAAGCACCACGACCCACCGCACGAGGAGTGCGATCTGACAGGGATGGACGACCTTGCCTGTGAGTCGAAGGGTGTGGCAGACAGGGCCCAGTACATCGCCAAGTACGCGGACGAGCTGAAGGAGCGCCGGGCCGCGTACGACACCGCTCGAGCCGCCTACACGCAGGCGCGTACGGCGGCCACGGCGGACGCGGCGGGTATCCGCAAGGACCTGCTGCAGATCCGCGAGCAGTTGCGCTGCCAACTCGACCGCGGCACGGTCGAATGCCTGGACGAGGCATGGGACGAGGTCGCCGAGCGCCTACAGCACTGCGGCGAGGGGCGCTCCGGATGCTGTGTCGAGGAGTGCGACTTCGGGGACGAAGACGGTGCGGACGACGACATCGAGGGCCTGACCGCACGGCTCGGCCGTGTCGAGCGCATCGTGTCCGCCGCCGAAGCCTGCTTCGCCACGCTGGTGGGCGAACCCGACGAGCTGACCCGGCGGGTGGCCGATCTCAGGGCCAAGGCCACCGCCCTGCTCGCGGAGATCTCCGACCCCAAGAAGGCCGACCTCAAGCACGCTTACGCGACCCTGCGGTGGCTCTGGCACCGGTACGACGAGATCTGGTGGGGCTTCCCTCGGGTGGACGACTTCCAGAACTGCCTGTGCCAGGCGTTGACCTGCTCGATCGGTGGACGCCGCCTGCTGGGCATCCTGACCGGCAGGCTCGGTGTGCTGAAGTGTCGCAAGGACGCGCGGGACCAGCGCTGCGCCATGCTGCGGACCCAGGTGGTTGAAACGGTGCTGGAGGTGTGCGACAGGTCCTGCCGCTCCGTGGGCGACGCGGAGCGGGCCGGACAGGAGAAGCGGACCGGCCACCGGGCGGCGGACGAGGCCGAACAGGAGGCCGGCGACGACGCCGACGGTGACACCGGTGCCGGCGACAGCGCCGAGACCACGCGGACCGGCAAACGCGAGGGCAGGCCCCACTCGTCGTGGTGAGGCGGCCGATCGGCCGCCCCGACTGGCTGAGCCCTGCCCCGTGACGGGACGGTGACGCGCTGGGAGCATGTTGGGAGACCGGCATCCGCTCCGCCCACGGGGGGTCGCAGTGGTCTCAACACTGGTCGAATCGTTGACACGGACCGAAAGCGGCCGCAGTGCCATGCTCCATCTGTTCGGCGGGCCGTTCGTGATGCTGGCCGGCGAGCGCGTCGAGGTCCCAGAGGGCAGCAAACGACTGCTGGTGTTCGCCGCCTTGCAGTCCGGGCAGGTGGAACGCCGTTACGCCGCCGCGTCGTTGTGGCCACTGGGGGATGAGGCACGGGCCTGTGGCAATCTGCGCTCGGCCCTGTGGCGGCTGCGTCAGATGAACCTCCATCTCATCGAGACGGACAAGACCTTCCTGCGTCTGGACCCTGGCGTCGCGGTAGACGTACGCCTCGTGTGCGACTGGGCCCAGCGCCTGATCCGCGACGAGTTGAACCCCGGTGACCTGGCGGCGGTGCCGTGGCGGCTCGACGACTTGGACTTCCTGCCCGGTTGCTATGACGACTGGGCGTTGATGGAGCGCGAACGCCTACGGCAGCGGCTCCTGCACGCGCTGGAAGCGCTGAGCCGCGCTCTCACGGCTCGGGGGCGCTGTGCGGAGGCGGTGGATGTCGCCTTGATGGTGGTGAGCGCGGAACCCCTGCGGGAGAGCGCGCAGCGTCGGCTGATCGAGGCGCATGTCGCGGAGTGCAACTGGCGGGAGGCGCGGCGCGCGTTGGACGCATACCGCAGGACGCTGCTGGCAGAGCTCGGTCTTGAACCCGCCCGAGACCTGTGCGATCTGATCGTCGGGCACATGACGCCGCAGTCCGTGTCGCGTCCCGGCGTGCCGTGCCGGCCGTCTCGGCTGGTGGACACCGCGCTGGCCCGCGCCGGACGCTGAGCCACCGTGACCAGGAGAGAATGAGCGGCCTGCCCGCCCCGCCGTGCTAGCGTTGAGCGTTTGCAGCGCAGCTGTGCCGGGGTCCCGTCGGGTGCCGCCGGCCGGCCGCCGCGTCCCCGCCGCGCCTTCCTCGGTACGGTCCCACCCTTCGCAGGAAGGCTCTCTGTGAGCGAATCAGCACGTGCCGACGACGCCCGGCAGCAGGACGACGCGCCGGGCACCGCCCCCGTGACGTCCTTCGCGGACCTCGATCTGCCGGCCGCGGTGCTGCGCACGCTCGCCGAGCACGGCGTGACGAAGCCGTTCCCCATCCAGGCGGCGGCGCTGCCGAACGCGCTGGCGGGCCGGGACGTCCTCGGCCGGGGCCGCACCGGTTCCGGCAAGACGCTCGCCTTCGGCCTCGGGCTGCTCGCCCGGACCGCCGGGCGACGCGCGCAGCCCAAGGAGCCCCTCGCCCTCGTGCTGGTCCCCACCCGGGAGCTGGCGCAGCAGGTGACCGAGGCCCTCACCCCGTACGCCGAGGCGCTGCGGCTGCGGCTCGCGACCGTGGTGGGCGGCGTGTCCATCAGCCGCCAGTCCGCCGCGCTGCGCGACGGCGCCGAGGTCGTCATCGCCACCCCGGGCCGGCTCCACGACCTGATCGACCGCAAGGGCTGCCGCCTGGGACGGGTGCGCATCACGGTCCTGGACGAGGCCGACCAGATGTGCGACATGGGCTTCCTGCCGCAGGTCACCGAGGCCCTGGACCAGGTGCGGCCCGACGGCCAACGGATGCTGTTCTCCGCCACCCTCGACGCCGACGTCGACCAGCTGGTGCAGCGCTACCTGCGCGACCCGGCCGAGCACTCCGTGGACCCCTCCTCCAGCGCGGTCTCCACGATCGAGCACCACGTCCTCGTCGTACACGGCCCGGACCGCTGGTCCGTCGCCACGGAGATCGCCGCCCGGGACGGCCGCGTCCTGCTCTTCCTCGACACCAAGCACGGCGTCGACCAGCTCACCCGGCACCTGCGGGCCAGCGGTGTGGCCGCCGCCGCGCTGCACAGCGGCAAGGCGCAGCCGCAGCGCACCCGGACCCTGGCCCAGTTCAAGAACGGCGAGATCACCGCCCTGGTGGCGACGAACGTCGCCGCGCGCGGCCTGCACGTCGACGACCTCGACCTCGTGGTCAACGTCGACCCGGCGACCGACCCCAAGGACTACCTCCACCGCGCGGGACGTACCGCCCGCGCAGGACGTTCCGGCACCGTCGTGTCCCTCGTCCTGTCCGGGCAGCGCCGCGAGACGAGCCAGGTGATGGCGGACGCCGACGTCACCGCGAAGGTCACCAAGGTGCGCTCCGGCGAGGCCGAACTGAGCCGGATCACCGGCGCCAGGGCCCCCTCCGGCAAGCCGCTGGACGGCGGCCCCGCCCAGCGCCCCAAGAACCAGAACACCCCGTTCCGCGGCCTCGGCAGCACCAAGAACCCGAAGAGCGGCTCCGGAACCGGGACGGGTTCCGGAGCCGGCTCGGGCGGCCGCGGCTCCCGCAAGACCAACGAGGCCCGCAAGCTCGCGGAGGCGCGCAAGGCGGCGCGGGTGCGCAGGGGCGGCTGAGCCCGATTCCCTTCAGGCGGCCGGGTTCAGGAGGCCCTGACCTCGGCCACGCGGTCGGCCAGTGCCCGGTTCAGCGCGCGGAACTGCGGCAGGGTGTTGGACTCCAGCGTGCTGCGGACGAAGGGAACCGCCACGCCGCTGAACGCCTCGCTCTGCGTCAGCCTGACCCGGTGGCTCCCCACCTGGTCGATGACGAAGCGGTGTTCGCCGTCGAAGACGAGGCCGGGGCCGATCCTGCCGATCCAGCGCAGCTCCCGGCCCGGGTCGGCGGCCAGCACAGTGGGCGTGAACGTGGTGTCCCCGGTCTTGTCGCGCATGACCAGACGCAGGGTGGCGTCCTCGCGCACGGTGCCGCCCGCGGAGACGATGAACGGGTTCCACTCGTCGTAGGCCCGCAGATCGGACAGCACGCGCCAGACCTCGTCGGGCGTCGCCTCCAGCTCGATCGACGTACTCAGCCTGTACGGGCGGGCGTTGGTCCAGCCGGTGTAGAGCGCCAGCAGGACGAGGAGCGAGGCCAGCACGGCGACCAGGCGGCGGCGCCGGGGCCGGGTCCGGCGCGGGCGTGTCGGAGCTTCCAGTAATGCGGTCATCAACTCTCCCTGAGCGGTAGCGCGCCGCGCAGGGCGGCGCTCACGAGTCGTTCGGCATACGCACGGTCGATTGGCCGGCCGGTGATGAGGAGCCGGTAGTACAGGGCCCCCGCGAGCTGGTCGAACAGCAGGCCGGCGTCGGTGGAGGAGTCCAGCTCGCCGCGGAGCCGGGCGCGGTCGATCCGCCCCAGGACGACCTGGTTGCGCCGGGTGAAGACCTCGCGGACCAGCGCGCCGATGTCGGGGTGCCGGGCAGCTGCGGCGACCAGCTCGGCCACCACTCCGGCGGACAGGTCGTCGGCCTCGCCCTGCCGTCCCGCGCGCCGCATGCTGTTGAGCCCGAGGGCGATCTGCTCCGCGTAGTCGGTGAGGTCGGCGCGCACGTCCCCGGTGTCCGGGACGGCCACGTCGTCCTGCATCCGGGCGATCACCGCGACGGCCAGATGATCCTTGGTGGGCCAGCGCCGGTACAGGGTCGTCTTGGCCACGTCGGCCCGCTCGGCGACCTTGTCCACGACGAACCCCGCGTAGCCGTGCTCCAGGAGCTGGTCCCGCGCCGTCCGCAGAATCCGCTCGTCGGCCTCCGCGTTCCTCGGCCGCCCTCGCTGCGCCATGTCCTGTGCTCCGCCCCAGTCATTCCGCTACTGCCGTTTCGTAATTGGAGCGTACGGAGGTAGGGGGCTTTACGCAACGGTCGTAGCGAAATTGGATGCGGGGGCTGTCGGTCGGCTCAACCGCGTGCGGGAAGGGTGATGCCGTAGGCCCGCATCTTCCGGTAGATCGTCGTGCGGGAGATGCCGAGCCGCTGCGCCGCGAGGAGCTTGTTGCCGTCCGCCTCCAGCAGGGCCTGGACCAGGGTGTCGCGCTCGGACGCCTCCCAGGCGCTGAGCGAGCGGCCGCCCGCGCTGTGCAGGGACGGCGGCAGATCGCCGAGCTCGATCCGGTAGGTGCGCCGGCCCGCCGCGGCCTCGCGCAGTGCGGCGTCCAGCTGGCGGATGTTCCCGGGCCAGTCGTGCCGGCGCAGCAGCGGCAGCACCTCGGGCGCGCACTCGACGCCCGCGCCGACGCGCCGCAGCAGACAGTCGACCAGGGCGGGCAGGTCCGCGAGGCGGTGCCGCAGCGCGGGAACGGCCACCGCCTCGGCGAAGCAGCGCCGCAGGGGTTCGGGCACGGCGCGTGCCTGGCGCAGGGTGCCGACGATCCAGGTGCCCTGTGCCGTCGCGGCGTCCAGGGCCTGGGCGACGGCGGGAGCTTCCTCGGGGGCCACGGCGTCCACGTGGCGAAGGAGGAGGGCGCGGCCGGCCCCCGTCGCTGCCTCGCGCAGGGCGGTCGGCAGATCGCTCGCCGCCGCGGCATCCACGACGACGAGGGCCGAGGCCGCACCGGTCAGCGCGTGCGCGGCGCGGGCCAGTGCCGTCTTGCCCGTTCCGGCCTCGCCGTGGAGCAGCAGCGGGGTCCGTTCGCGGGCGCAGCGGGACGCCGTACGGGAGACGGTGTTCCACGCCGGGTCCGTCCCGGCGAGGCCCGGCAGCGGCCACGGCCGGGCCGCGCCCTGCTCCGTGCGCGTACGGGAGCCGGAGCGGGGCCGGTGCCCGGCGTCGGGGACGTCCGCGAAGGCCAGCTCCAGCAGGAATCCGGCCGCGCCCGCGGAACTGTCGACCTGGCGGCAGCGCATCAGGACGCTGTCCCCGCCCGTCAGTTGCACCTCGTGCCGGGTGCGCGGCGCGTGCCCCAGTTCGGCGGCGGCCTCGTGCAGCAGCCGGTGGTCGTCCCCGGTGAGCCGGGCCGAGGCCGCCGAGTTGGCGAGGACGAGATCCTGGCCGAGACAGAGCACCGGCCGGTCGCCGTAGTGGCTCACCTGCTGGAACGCCTCGAGCAGAGCCCGCTGGTGCGAGCTGCTGAACTCGTACATGACGCGCTCGATGTCACCGGCCGCCTCCTGCACCAGGGCCGCCATGAGGGTGCGTGCCGGACCGTTCCAGCACGTCAGGTTCATGGCTCCCTCGACCCGCCCGGTGACCGAGTTGCGGATCGGGGCCGCCGCGCACGAGACGCCCTGCAGACGTTCGTTGAAGTGCTCGGTGCCGAGGACGACATTGGGCCGGCGCTCCTCCAGGGCGACCCCGATGCCGTTCGTGCCGACGAACTGCTCCGCGTAATTGAAGCCGGGGGCCAGATGGACCCGGTCCAGGTGCGTCGAGAGGCGCTTCTCGCCGACGCGGCGGTCGCGCACCCAGCCCTTGCGGTCCGTCACGATCACGCTCGCGTCCGAACCCGCCAGCGTCCGCTCCAGCCGGTCGAGGACGGGCGTCGCGGCGCGCACCAGGCGGCTCTCCCGGTCGAAGTCCGGCTGATAGGGGGCGACCACCTCGTCCGTGCCGACCCCGAGGTACTTGGAACGCTGCCAGGAGTTGCGGATGCCCTCGGGCACGATCGGCGCGGGCGGTTCCGAGTGGGTGAGGAACTGCAGGCGCGCCCGCGCGATGGTCCGGTCCCGCTCCGTGCTGTCGCTGAGCATGGCGCCTCCGATGGGCGTGTTTCCGCCATATTACGAAGGTGTTCGTACCAGTCAACCGGCTGTTCGCCAAGACTCCTTGTGCGTTTTCCGTGCACGGGTACGGGCGTGGGCCGCGGTGTGTTCCACATTGAAAAACTCGACGGCGCCCGCGGCCCGCACGCTGATGGTCGGCGCCGCACAACGGGTGCGGCGGCCCGCCGTCGAGCACAGGAGCCCGCTATGACCTCCGTCGACACCACGCCCCGCACCGCGATCGTCACCGGCGCCGCCCGCGGCATCGGCCGCGCCATCGCCGAGCGCCTCGCACAGGACGGACTCGATGTCGCCGTCGCCGACCTCCCCGGCATGAGCGAGGAGTTGGGTGAAGTGGCGGCCGGCATCGAGAAGACCGGCCGCCGTTCCCTCGCCGTGCACGCCGACGTGTCCAGCAAGGAGCAGACCGACGCGCTCGTCGAGGAAGTGGCGGGCCGCTTCGGCCGGGTCGACGTCTACGTCGCCAACGCCGGCATCGCCCGCGTCACCCCGCTCCTCGACACCGGGCTCGACGAGTTCGAGCAGATCATGGCCGTGAACCTGCGCGGCGTCTTCCTCTCCTACCAGGCCGCCGCGCGGCAGATGATCGCCCAGGGCGGCGGCGGAAAGATCATCGGCGCGGCGTCGATCGTCGCGTACCGCCCGTTCGCGCTGCTCGGCACCTACTCGGCGTCGAAGTGGGGCGTACGCGGTCTGACCCAGGCCGCCGCCATGGAGTGGGCGCGGCACGGCATCACCGTCAACGCGTACTGCCCGGGCATCGTCGGCACCGACATGTGGGACCTCATCGACGAGCGCCTCGCGCAGGAGGAGGGCCTGCAGAAGGGCCGGGCCATCAAGAAGTACGCGGAGGCCATCGCGCTCGGCCGCGTCGAGGAGCCCACCGACGTCGCGTCCTTCGTCTCCTACCTGGCCTCACCGGACTCGGACTACATGACCGGCCAGTCCGTGATGATCGACGGCGGCATCCAGTTCTCCTGACGCACACCGAGGAACGAGGAACTGAGGAGGCAGACAGATGTATTCCAAGGACGGCGAGAACTACTTCATCGTCGACGCGCACATCGCCCTCTGGGACGCGCGCCCCGAGAACCAACTCAACATCCACGGCAAGCAGTTCATCGACTGCTTCTACGACTACCACCGCAACCTCAGCCCGGAGTCCGAGGTGTGGGCGTACGAGGAGTACCTCTACCAGGGCGGCGAGCGGTTGATGAAGGACCTCTTCGTCGACGGGTACGTCGACCACGCCATCTTCCAGCCCGCACGTCTCGGAGCGTTCTACCGGGGCGGCTTCGGTCAGACCGCGGAAGCCTTCGCGCTCGCCCGGCAGCACCCCGACAAGCTGACGTACAACCACTCCTGGGACCCCCGGTACGAGCAGCGGGGAATCGACCAACTGCGGCGCGACGCCGAGCGGTTCCAGCTCAAGGGCGTCAAGCTGTACACCGCAGAGTGGAAGGGCGACAGCCGCGGCTACAAGCTCGACGACCCGTGGACGTATCGCTATCTGGAGGTGTGCCAGGAACTCGGGATCAACAACATCCACGTCCACAAGGGCCCGACGATCCGCCCGCTCGACCGGGACGCCTTCGACGTGGCGGACGTCGACAAGGCGGCCACGCAGTTCCCCGAGATGAACTTCGTCGTCGAGCACTGCGGGCTGCCGCGCCTCGAGGACTTCTGCTGGATCGCCACGCAGGAGCCCAACGTGCACGCGGGCCTCGCCGTCGCGATCCCCTTCATCCACAGCCGCCCCCGGTACTTCGCGCAGATCATCGGCGAACTGCTCTACTGGCTGGACGAGGACCGCATCCAGTTCTCCAGCGACTACGCGCTCTGGACACCTCGCTGGCTGATCGAACGGTTCGTCGACTTCCAGATCCCCGAGGACATGACCCCCGAGTACGCGCCCATCACCGTGGCGCAGAAGAAGAAGATCCTCGGACTCAACGCTGCGGCCATGTACGACATCGAGGTCCCGGCCGGTCTCGGCGTCGACGCACCGGCGGCGGCCTGACATGCGCGCCGACACGCGGGAACAGTCCGCCCGCGCCGCCCTGGACACCGTCCTCGACCCGGAACTGGACGAGCCGATCACCGACCTGGGCTTCGTCCGCTCCGTGACGGTCACCCCCGATGGGGCGCTCACCGTCCGGCTCAGGCTGCCCACCTCGTTCTGCTCGCCCAACTTCGCGTACCTCATGGCCTCGGACTCCAAGGACGCGTTGACGGCGCTGCCCTGGACCCGCGACGTCGTGGTGCTGCTCGACGACCACCACGACTCGGACCTCATCAACCAGGGGCTCGCCGCGGACGCGGGCTACCGCGGCACGTTCGGGGCCGAGGCCGAGAAGGACCTCGAAGCGCTGCGCCTGACGTTTCGCCGCAAGGCCCATTCCGCGGCGATGGAGCGGGCGTTGACCCACCTGCTCCGCGAGAACCCCGACCTCACCGAGGAGGACCTGCACGACGTGGTCCTCGGCGACCTCCCCGACGCGACGACATCCGGCGCGCTGCTGCGCCGACGGGAGGCCCTCGGCCTCGGCGTGGCCGCGTCCGACCCGGTGCTGGTGGACGACGAGGGGCGACGCTTCCCGCCGGGCGAGATCCCGCTCCGGATGCGCTTCGCCCGCGCGGTCCGGGTCTCGATCGACGGCAACGCGCACTTCTGCCGCGGCCTGCTGCGCACCCGCTATCCGCAGTCCGCGGCCGACCAATCGCAATCGAAGGAGAGCGTCTCGTGAAGGCAGTCCAAGTCGTGGGCTACGGCAAGAACCTCGAGATGGCCGAGGTCCCCACACCCGAGCTCACCGGCCCGTTCGACGTCATCGTCCGGATCGGCGGCGCCGGCGTGTGCCGCACCGACATCCACATCCTGGAGGGGCAGTGGGCGCAGAAGTCCGGCGTGACCCTGCCCTACACGATCGGTCATGAGAACGCCGGCTGGGTGCACGCCGTCGGCAGCGCCGTCACCAACGTCGCCGAGGGCGACAAGGTCATCGTGCACCCACTGATCACCTGCGGGCTCTGCCGGGCCTGCCGGGCGGGCGACGACGTCCACTGCGAGAACAACCAGTTCCCCGGCATCGACACCGCCGGAGGCTACGCCGAGTACCTCAAGACCTCCGCACGCAGCGTCGTGCGGATCGACGCCTCCCTCGAACCGGCCGACGTCGCGGCGCTCGCCGACGCGGGGCTCACGGCGTACCACGCCGCGGCCAAGGCGGCCCGCAAGCTGCGGCCGGGGGACCGGTGCGTGGTGATCGGCGCGGGCGGGCTCGGGCACATCGGCGTGCAGGTTCTCAAGGCCCTCACCGCCGCCGAACTCCTCGTCGTCGACCGCAACCCCGACGCGGTGGCCCTGGCGACGTCGATCGGGGCGGACCACGGCATCGTCGCGGACGGCGGCCACGTCGACCGGGTGCGCGAACTGACCGGCGGACACGGGGCGGAGACGGTCATCGACTTCGTCGGCGAGGGCGGCTCCACCAAGGACGGCGTCGCCATGCTGCGCCCGGCCGGCGACTACCACGTGGTCGGCTACGGCGAGAACATCGACGTCCCGACCATCGACATCATCTCCGCCGAGATCAACTTCATCGGCAACCTGGTCGGCTCCTACAACGACCTGTGCGAACTGATGGTCCTGGCCGCGCAGGACCGCGTCCGCCTGCACACCGCGAAGTACCCGCTCGACCGCTTCCAGGACGCGCTGGACGACCTGGAGAGCGGGCGGATCAGGGGGCGGGCGATCCTCACGCCGTGAGTGTCGCGGCGCGGTGTCAGTGGCCGCGGGCATGATGGGGGCCATGACGCACACCGCTCGTCGGATGTTCGAGCTCCTGGAGCCGATCTGCCTGGTCACGTTCTTCGCGGACGAGTGCAACGAGGAGCTGGCCGCGCTCGGCCACCGCACCTACTGGGACGGCTACTTCGCCAGTCGCGCCGCGCCGCTGGGGCGGGTGCCGGCGCAGGTCGTGGACGCGGCCTTCTACAGCTTCGCGGAGGGGGAGGTCGCGCGCCACATCCCCAGCGCGTGGGAGACGATCCCGCCCGAGGCGTCGCTCGCCGCGCGGGAGCGGGGGAGCGCGGCCTCCCTGCGGCGGATCCTCGGCGCGGAGGCGGCCGTGGTGCACGCGGCGGACCTGACCACCAAGGCGGCGACGAGCGCGCCCACGGCGGGCCGGGTGATGTACGCCGGGATGCGCAGCCTCGCGGTGCCGAACGACCCGTTCGCCCGGCTGTGGCACTCCGCGACGATGCTGCGCGAGCACCGCGCCGACGGACACATCGCGGTACTCGTCGGGGCGCGCATCGGCGGCACGGAGTCCCACGTGCTGTCCGCCATCGAGATGGGCATCCACCCGCCGGAGTCGTTCGGCCGCATCCACCATCTGCCGAAGGAACGCCTGGCCGCGGTCATGAACGGCCTGCGCGAGCGCGGACTGGTCGACGCTCAGGGCCGGTTCACCCACGCAGGCCGTGAAACCAAGCAACGCATCGAAGCCCTGACCGACGAGCTGGCCGCCCCACCCTACGAGGCTCTCTCACCCGCCGAGCTGGACGAACTGGTCGCGGAGCTCGAACCCCTCACCGAGACACTGGTGGCCGCGGGGTCGCGGTGACGAGGAGCCGCACTACGACGCCGCGCCGACCGGCACCCTCTCCAGAGCCGGACGTTCGACCTCGGTGAGAAAGTCGAGCGTCTCGATCGGCTGGTCCGTGAAGTAGTCGGCGACGAGCCGGGAGAACTCCTTGCCGCGTTCGAGGTTGGGCAGGTGGTCGGCCTCGCGGATCAGGGCGAACTGTCCCTGCTGAATCGTTGCGGCAACCTCGCGTACGCGGTCGGGCGTGGAGAACTCGTCGAACTCGCCGGTGAAGCACAGGGCCGGCACGTCCGGGATCCCGCCGGGCGGCAGTCCGGGGGTGGCCAGGACCCGCTCCAGGATGGCCAGGTGCCGGGGCACATCGGCGTCGGTGATGGCGCTCATCGTGCACGCCAGCAGCCGGGCGGTCACGGCGCGCTTGCGGACGGGCCGGTCCGGGTGCGCCATGAGCGCCTCCACCGTCACCCGGCCGTAGGCGCTGGAGATGTCCCCCGAGGCGAGGCTGTCGACCATGGCCCGCAGCGCGGTCCGGCACTCCGCCGGGTACTCCATGGACGCCCCGGCGAGCATCAGACGCTTGACGCGCTCGGGACGCCGCTGCACGAGCCGGTACGCGATCGGAACACCGTAGGAGGCGGCGAACAGGTTGACGGCGTCGAGCTTCAACTGCCCGAGCAGATCGCCCAGTACCTCGGCGAGGAAGTCGAAGCCGTACTCCGCCGGCAGATCGTCCGCGTTGCCCGACCCGGGGAAGTCGACGGTGATGACCGTCGCCACCTCCGTCCATGGCTTCTCCAACCGGCGGAAGGCGTACATGTCCTGGAAGGAGCCGCCCAGCAACACGATGGGCTCCGTCCGGGGTTCAGGGTTCTCGACGACACGGCACTCATAGGCGAACCCTTTGAAATGCAGCCGACGCACGAATTCCTCAGACATGGGCGGGTGACTCCTGGAAGCGGGGGAAACGGTCACCCAGCCCAACGAACCTCGGCTGATGGGGTAATGGATCAGCGAAAGACGCGGCTCCTGTCGATGGCCGGACGAAAGTTCGACGCCGGGTCCTGAACGCGGGGCATGCGCAATGCCTGGTCCGGCCCACTCATCCTCGTCACGCCGGTGCGGTACAGCGCGAGATCCTCGCCTCCGCGCCAAAGGTGTCCCTGGTCCCGGCCTCAGGCTTCTGTGAGTGGGAGGGCATGCCTCCATTGCGGAGCGTCATCTCTCATTCAGGTATTGGCCGGTACATGACTAACTGGGGCGACTAGTGCCCGTTAGCGTCTTTCACGCTGGATGTCCCAGTAGATCGACTTCGACAGGGGGTTCTTCCTATGCGTGCGAGAACCAAGGTCGTCACCACGGTCGCGGCAGGGCTGTTGGCCGCTGCGGGGATGTTCGCGCCCAGTGCCTCGGCGGCGGCCCCCGCTGCCCCGGAGCCCCGGCCGGCGAAGGGGGACGTGACGCTCGCCAACACGTGGGTCTACACGTGGACCAGCGCGAACATTCGCAGTTGTGCGTCGACTCAGTGCAGCATCAACTACTCGGTGCCCGCCAACTACCAGCTCAGCGCCATATGTTGGGCGCACGGCCAGTGGGTGAGCCAGAACGGTTATTCGCACGACAAGTGGGTTCTGCTCGGATCGGGTTCGAGCTGGATCTGGGGCGGCCTGCTGAAGGGGAGCGAGACGGGCAACGTACCCAACCAGTGCTGAAGTCCGCTGCCGGAACCCCGCGCCCCGCGAGCCGGACCTGCCGTGGAGGCGGAGTGAAGATCGTGGTGTGCGGGGGCGGCGGAACCAGGTAACGTCATGGTCATGTTCATCCCGGCGCTGATTTACCAGTGAAGGCGGGATGGGCCCTGGCGGCGTCCTTCGGCGTCGCCGCGGCCGTCCCCACCGATGAATCCGTAAATTACTTCGCACCATTCCGGGAGAACTCGTGACCGACAGCAAGAACATCAACAACCCCGTGGGCATGGGCGGCGGCCAGCGCAAGAAGCAGTCGCGCACCGAACGGCAGAACCATGGCCCGCACCGCAACTTCGATCGCGGGGTTGCCGCCGAGAAGAAGGCGGAGTTGCTGCGCAAGATGCGGGAGAAGGCCGGGGCGCCCAAGGGTGCTGAGCAGTCGGGCGACGCCCCCGCGGAGAGCTGACGCGGCGTGTGAGCGGTCTCGCTCACACGTGGCCGGTCAGGAGCTCCCGTAGCTCCGTGGTGCTCATGGGCCCCGCGCCGTGCGCCACCGTCACGCCCTCCTTCAGCAGGACGTAGGACGGGGCTCCGGTGATCCCGTAGCGCTCGGTCGCGGCCGGGCAGCGCGTGATGTCGGCGCGGACCGTCGTCAGGCGGTCCGCGTACTCGTCGGCGATGCCGCCCACGACGAGGTCCATCGCCCGGCAGGGCTCGACCGCCTTGGGCCACGTCCCGATGAAGTAGGCCAGGACCGGCGCTCCGCTCATCCTGAGGATGAAATCGAACTCCGCGTCCTCACGGGGCCGGTGCACCCGCTGCGCCATGGAAGCTCCTGACCTTGCGTTTCGTCGTTCCGTCATTACCCGTCCACCATCATCGTCTCTCGGTCGACGTACGCGTCAGCCGCCGCCCCTGAGACCGACCGCCAGCGTCAGTTCGAGGACCCGGTGGGCCGACGCGAGGTCCGGGAACAGGTCCCGCAGCTGCGACATCCGGTACCGGACCGTCTGGGGATGGACGAACAACGCCGCCGCCACCTCGTCCCGCCTGCCCTGGTGAAGGAGCCACGCCCGCAGCGTCTCCTCAAGGCGGCGTGCGGTCGCGGCGGGCAAGGACCCGAGCGGTGCCAGGGCCCGGGCACGTAGGTCCGCGAACGCGTCCGCGTCGGCGCTCAGCACCAGCTCGGGCAGATGGTCCTCGGTGTCACGAATATCGGGGGACAGGGAACGCGCGCGTACGGCTCGCGCGTACGAGGCGGACGCACGCGTCCACGGCCGCGCCGGGCCGACCACGGCGGTGCGGTCGGTCAGCTGCCGCAGGAGACGTGACCGGTCGGCGTCGGGGACGAGCAGCACACCCGTGGCATCCGGCAGATCGTCGAGGACGAGGGTGCTCGGGTCGAGCGACCGGTAGGCGGGCCGGGCCTGGGCGGCGGGGAGCAGGACCGCGGTCAGCGAATCCGGGGGCTGCCACCCGGCCCGTTGCGCGGAGGCCAGCAGCACGTCCGGGCTCGCGCCGGCGAGGAGGTCGTGGGCCAGGTGTTCCAGGTGGAGCTCGTGGGCCCGGCCCCGGGCGGCCAGTTCGTCGGCGTGACCCGCGGCGCTCGCGGCGGACAGCTCGTCGATGTAGGCGAAGGTCAGCTCGGCGAACTTGGCTACCTCGGCGGCGGGCAGACCCGCAGGTACGGCACCCGCTGCCAGGCACCGCCAGGCCACGCGGGCGCCGACCCGGTAGGCGCTGAGCAGCGCGTCCATCGAACGGCCGTCGCGCACCTCGCCCCGCCCCAGCTCGTACGCCGCGTCACTGGCGTCGCCACCGCTGGCGCTCCCGCTCGCGAGGTCCAGGTAGTGCCCGAGCGCGGTGCGGACGGCCCGGCGGATGGTGCCGCCCATGCTGCCCGACAGGGCGTTCGCGTAGGGCGGCACCTCGTCGATGATCGCCTGGACGATCTCGTCGGCGGTCGTCCTCAGCGCGGCCCGAAGCGCGGTGACCGTCGTCTCGTCCAGGGTCAGCTCGCTGGCTCTCCGGATTGCTTGGCTCACGTTTTTGTTCCCTGCGAACAATTCAGTCGACCAGATTTACGTCCTGCGGTCAGGACTTTACGCCTTGAGACGCACCAAGCTGGACCCATGACGAGTACAGCCCTCCGCAGCAGGGCGTGGAAACTGCTGGAGATGGTCACGACGCCACTGTTGCCGTCGGACTACCTCGACCTGGTCAGCCCGCTGCGTGCGGGCGCCGACCTGCGGGGGCGCATCGAGGCCGTGCACCCCGAGACGGGCGACGCCGCGACCGTCGTGATCAGGCCGGGACGCGGCTGGCGCGGCCACACGGCCGGTCAGTACATCCGGGTCGGCGTCGACGTCGACGGGGTGCGCCTGTGGCGCGCCTACTCCATCACCTCGCCGACCCACCGCCAGGACGGCCGCGTCACCATCACCGTGAAGGCGATCCCGGACGGCAAGGTCAGCAACCACCTCGTCCGCAGGGCGACACCCGGCACGCTGATCCACCTCGACCAGCCGACCGGTGACTTCGTGCTGCCGCGGGCCAAGCCCGCCAAGGTGCTCTACCTGACGGCCGGCAGCGGCATCACGCCCGTGATGGGCATGCTGCGCGACACCGAGTTCGACGACGCCGTAATGATCCACTGCGCGCCGCGGTCGCAGGACGTGATCTTCCGCGACGAACTGCGCGGCCTGGCCGCGGCCGAGAAGCTGCGGCTCACCGAGGTGCACACCGACACGGACGGCATGCTCGACATCGCCCGTCTCGACGAACTCGTGCCCGACTGGACCGAGCGCGAGACCTGGGCCTGCGGGCCGGCCGGCCTGCTCGACGCCGCCGAAGAGCACTGGCGCGAGCACGGCGTACAAGAGCGACTGCACACCGAACGCTTCCGCCCCAGCGTCGTCGTCGCCGGTGACGGCGGCGAGGTCACGTTCAGCGCCACCGGAAAGACCGTCGACGCGGACGGTGCCACTCCGCTGCTGGACGTCGGCGAGGAGAGCGGCGTCCTCATGCCCTCCGGGTGCCGTATGGGCATCTGCTTCGGCTGCGTCACGCCGCTCAAGGCGGGCGCCGTCCGCGACCTGCGCACCGGCGAGATCACCGAGGCCGAGCCGGGCGTCCTCATCCAGACCTGTGTGTCCGCCGCCGCGGGCCCCTGCGACATCGAACGGTAGGAGCACCTTGACCGCCATCGACCCCACCGCCCACCTGACCGCAGAGCAGATCGAGGAGCTCGGCCGCGAGCTGGACGCGATCCGCGACGAGGTGATCGCAGGACGCGGCGAGCAGGACGCCGCCTACATCCGCAAGGTCATCAAGGCGCAGCGCACGCTCGAGCTGGCCAGCCGTGGTGTGTTGCTGTTCTCGATGTTCCCGCCCGCCTGGCTGATCGGCACCGCGGGTCTGTCCGTGGCGAAGATCATGGACAACATGGAGATCGGCCACAACATCCTGCACGGCCAGTGGGACTGGATGCGGGACCCGAAGATCCACTCCACCACGTGGGAGTGGGACCACGTCTCGCCGTCCGACCAGTGGAAGCACTCGCACAACGAGCTGCACCACGCGTACACCAACGTGATCGGCAAGGACAACGACCTCGGCTACGGCATCATGCGCGTCGACGAGGACCAGAAGTGGCAGCCGTTCCACCTCGGCCAGCCGCTGTGGAACTTCATCAACGCCTGCTTCTTTGAATACGGAATCGCGGCGTACGACCTGGAGCTCGGCAAGAACCTGAGCAAGCGCCGCCGCAAGAACCCGGAGTTCCGCGCGCGGGCCAAGGCCGTGGGTCGCAAGATCCGCAAGCAGGTGCTCAAGGACTACGTGATCCACCCGCTGCTCTCGGGCCCGTCGTTCCTCCCCACGCTCGCCGCCACGTTCACCGCGAACCTGGTCCGCAACATCTGGTCCCACTCGGTGATCATGTGCGGTCACTTCCCCGAGGGCGTCCAGGTCTTCGAGCGCCGGTCGATCAAGGGCGAGACGCGCGGCCAGTGGTATCTGCGCCAGATGATGGGCTCCGCGAACATCAGCGGCAGCAAGGCCATGCACTTCATGACCGGCAATCTGTCGCACCAGATCGAGCACCACCTCTTCCCGGACCTGCCGAGCAACCGGTACGCCGAGGTCGCGGTGAAGGTCCGCGCGCTGTTCGAGAAGTACGAGCTGGACTACGTCACCGGACCGTTGCCCAAGCAGGTGTTCTCCGCGTGGCACAAGGTCTTCCGACTCTCCCTGCCGAACAAGCCGAACAAGCCGACCGAGAAGCCCACGGCAACGACGCCGGACCGAGACCGGGAGCTCGTCGCCGTCTGAGATCGGACCCCAGGTCGGTGTCCAAGATCGGGAGAAGTTGGCGCGAATTGGACGCACGTTACCTATCGGTATGCATCGACTTGATTACCGATCAACAGTAGAACTCGTTCCCATTCCGTAGAGAGTGAGGAACGTGCAATGACCGACTCAACCCGTCCTGAAGTGGCCCGTAGCGGGATCTCCCGCCGAGGCTTCCTCGCAGGAACGAGTTCTCTCCTCGGCGCCGTGGCCCTCAGCGGTCACGCCGCCGCGGCCGACCGCTCCACCGCCGCGGCCGTCGCACCCGTCGCCGACGGGGCGCACCTGCCCGCCCTCGTCATCGGCACCGGGTACGGCGGCTCCGTGGCCGCGCTCCGGCTCGCCGAGGCCGGTGTCGACGTGCGGATGGTGGAGATGGGCATGGCCTGGGACACCCCGGGATCCGACGGCAAGATCTTCGCCAACACCACCGCGCCCGACAAGAGATCCTTCTGGCTGAGATGCAGAACCAAGCAGCCCCTGAGCAACTTCCTCGGCTTCCCGATCGACAAGGACATCCCGAAGTACACCGGGATCCTGGACGCCGAGGACTTCGCCGGCATCACCGTCTACCAGGGCCGCGGCGTCGGCGGCGGCTCACTGGTCAACGGCGGCATGGCGGTGACGCCCAAGCGGGAGAACTTCGCGGCGATCTTGCCGTCCGTGGACGCGGGCGAGATGTACGGCACGTACTACCCGCGGGCCAACGCGGGACTCGGCGTCGCCACCATCGACCCGAACTGGTTCGAGAGCGCCGAGTGCTACCAGTACGCGCGCGTCGGCCGTAAGCACGCCCAGCGTTCGGGCTTCCCGTTCGTGTTCGTCCCCGACGTCTACGACTGGGACTACATGAAGCAGGAGGCCGCGGGGACGGTGCCGAAGTCGGCGCTCGCGGGGGAGATCCTCTACGGCAACAACTACGGCAAGAAGTCTCTGCAGAAGACCTACCTCGCGCGGGCCACGGCCACCGGGAAGGTCACCATCACCCCGCTGCACAAGGTGACATCGGTCGCCCCGGCCGCAGGCGGCGGCTACACCGTGCGCATGGACCAGCTCGACACCACGGGCACCGTCACGGCCACCAAGGAAGTCACCGCGGACCGGGTCTTCTTCGCCGCGGGCAGCGTCGGCACCAGCAAGCTCCTCACCCGGCTCAAGGCGACCGGCGTCCTGCCCGCGCTCAACGGCGAGATCGGCAAGGGCTGGGGCGACAACGGGAACGTCATGTGCGGGCGCGCCAACCACCTGTGGGACCCGACCGGTTCGCTCCAGGCGTCCATCCCCACCGGCGGCATCGACAACTGGGCCGCGGGCGGCGCCTTCGCCGAAGTGGCGCCGCTGCCGACCGGCATCGAGACGTACGCGTCCTTCTACCTGTCCATCACGAAGAACCCGAACCGGGCCGAGTTCACGTACAACCCGACGTCCGGCGGCGTCGACCTGAACTGGCAGACGGCGTGGAAGCAGCCGGGGATCAACGCGGCGAAGACCATCTTCGACAAGATCAACGCGAAGGAGGGCACGATCTACCGCACCGACCTGTTCGGTACGTACAAGATCTGGGGCGACCAGCTCACGTACCACCCGCTGGGCGGCGCCGTACTGAACAAAGCGACCGACAACTACGGCCGCCTGCACGGTTATTCGGGCCTCTACGTCATCGACGGTGCGCTGATCCCGGGCAACACCAGCGTCAACCCGTTCGTGACGATCACGGCGCTCGCCGAGCGCAACATCGCCAAGATCGTCGCCACTGACCTCTGACGGCCGCGACCTGCCCAAGTCCCGGCCGCCAAGCGGTGGTTCAGGGCTTGGGCAGGAAGCACGCCGTGTCGAGCCCCAACACATGGTTGAGCCGTCCGAAGGCGAGCCAGGAGCCGATGGCCATGCTCAGCTCCACGATCTCGGCCTGGCTGTAGTGGGCCGTCATCCGCTTCCAGAACTCCTCGTCCAGGCCGTGGTGGTCGACGGCGTAGCGCTCCGCGTACTCGGCCGCGAGCCGGGTCCGCTCGTCGAACGCGTCGGTCCCGCGCCAGTCCTCGACGGCGTCGATGAACGACGACTCGACCTTCTCGCCGTCCCGCTCGGTGCGCCAGTCCAGGCAGAACTGGCAACCGTTGATCTGCGCGATCCGCAGCCGCGCGGCCTCGAACTCCCGCAGTCCCAGCGTGGAATGGTCGTACACGGCCATGGAGAACTGCGCCGCGGCGGGCCCGATGCCGGGCACCATCGCGCCCCACACGTACGGAATGGGTTCCTGCCCGTCAGGTATGTCGATCCTCATGACTGCTTCCTTCCGAGCCGGCCGACGGCGGGGGAGATGGGCACGTCGAGCGCGTCGTAGAGTCCCGGCGGCGCGCCCACGAGCCAGTCGATCGCGCCGACGAGGCGCCCGACGGCGGTCGCGTTGCCGCCCGCCGCGTGGTTGCCGCCCTCGTCGGTGGCCTGGACGGTGACCTCGATGTGCGGGCGGCCCTCGACGATCACTCGGTGCGCGCCGGCCCCGCCGCCGGGCGGTACCGGCCAGTCGGGCGCGCAGGACGGATGGATCCGCGTCACATGCTCGACGACGATGCGCACCTCGCCGTCCACGACGCCCTGCACCTCGAAGCGGACCGCGCCCTGGGTGCCCGCGGCGAAGTCCCCCATGGTCGCCGTCGTGACATCGCTCTCCAGGGCCCGGCGCTCCAACGTCTCGCGGATCTCGTCGAGTTCGACCCCGAGCGCCCGCGCCATCAGCCGCAGCTGCCCGCCCCACACCATCGTCGGCACGGACTCCGCCAGCATCAGGGGCTCGTACTCCATGGTGTGCCCCATGCCGACGAGATCGCGTACCGAGTCCTCCTGGTCGTACGTCGAGTAGTCGAAGATCTCCTGGCAGCGCAGCACGTCGACGCGGGTGCCGAGACCGCTGAGCAGCAGCGGCAGTACGTCGTTGGCCCAGCCGGGGTCGACGCCGGACACGAACAGCGAGCCGCCGCCCGCCTCGATGGCCGCGCGCACCGGATCGGTGAAGTCGGGCGGTGCGCTGCGGTGGTCGTAGAGCGGATAGAGGGCGGGGGAGACGACGACGGCACCGGCGCGCAGGGCGCGGCAGATGTCGTCGAGGGCCTCGTCGGGGCGCAGCTCGCCGGAGGCCGCGTAGAAGACGGCGCCGGGCCGGGCCGCGAGCACCGCGTCGACGTCCGTCGTCGCGGCGAGACCGAGGGCGTGGTCGCATCCGGCCAGGTCGCCCGCGTCGCGGCCGTCCTTGGCGGGGTCGTGCACGAGCACGCCGCAGAGTTCGAGCCCGGGATGGGCGTCGACGGCTCGGATCGCCGCGCGTCCCACGTTCCCGGTGCCCCAGACCACCGTGGAAGTCATGGGCCGGAGCGTAACCTGACGTGTCGTCAGTTGATAGACCCGCCGCACCAGTTGTTGAGCAAGGCGCCTGACGCGTGAAGGACGAGGTCAGGCGCCTTGCTGTGTGCCTCTAGAAGAAGCCCAGCTTCTGTGCCGAGTACGACACGAGCAGGTTCTTCGTCTGCTGGTAGTGGTCCAGCATCATCTTGTGGTTCTCGCGGCCGATGCCGGACTGCTTGTAGCCGCCGAACGCCGCGTGCGCCGGGTACGCGTGGTAGCAGTTGGTCCAGACGCGGCCCGCCTGGATCGAACGGCCCGCCCGGTACGCCGTGTTCATGTCGCGGGTCCAGACGCCGGCGCCCAGGCCGTACAGCGTGTCGTTGGCGATCTTGATGGCGTCGTCGTAGTCGGCGAAGGGGGCGACCGAGACGACCGGGCCGAAGATCTCCTCCTGGAAGACGCGCATGCGGTTGGAGCCCTCGAAGATGGTGGGCTGGACGTAGTAGCCGCCCGCGAGTTCGCCGTCGTACTCGATGCGGTTGCCGCCCGTGAGGACCTTCGCGCCCTCCTGTTGGCCGATGTCCAGGTACGAGAGGATCTTCTGGAGCTGGTCGTTGGAGGCCTGGGCGCCGATCATCGTGTCGGTGTCCAGGGGGTGGCCCGGCTTGATGGCCTCGGTGCGGGCGATGGCCGCTTCGAGGAACTCGCTGTAGTGGCCCTGCTGGATGAGCGCGCGGGAGGGGCAGGTGCACACCTCGCCCTGGTTGAGGGCGAACATCGTGAAGCCCTCGAGGGCCTTGTCGCGGAAGTCGTCGTCCTTGGCCCAGACGTCGTCGAAGAAGATGTTCGGGGACTTGCCGCCGAGTTCGAGGGTGACCGGCTTGATGTTCTCCGAGGCGTACTGCATGATCAGGCGGCCCGTCGTGGTCTCGCCCGTGAACGCGACCTTCGCCACGCGGGAGGAGGAAGCGAGGGGCTTGCCCGCCTCCACGCCGAAGCCGTTGACGATGTTGACCACGCCCGCCGGGATCAGGTCCTTGACCAGGTCCAGCCAGACGTGGATCGACGCCGGGGTCTGCTCGGCCGGCTTGATGACCACCGCGTTGCCCGCCGCGAGGGCCGGGGCCAGTTTCCATGTCGCCATCAGGATGGGGAAGTTCCACGGGATGATCTGGGCGACGACGCCCAGGGGCTCGTGGAAGTGGTAGGCGACCGTGTCGTCGTCGATCTCGGAGAGGCTGCCCTCCTGCGCGCGGACCGCGCCCGCGAAGTAGCGGAAGTGGTCGATCGCGAGGGGGATGTCGGCGGCCAGGGTCTCGCGGACCGGCTTGCCGTTCTCCCAGCTCTCCGCGACGGCGAGGAGTTCGAGGTTCTGCTCCATGCGGTCGGCGATCTTGAGGAGGAGGTCCGCGCGGGCGCCGGGGGAGGTGCGGCCCCAGGAGGGCGCGGCGGCGTGCGCGGCGTCGAGGGCGCGTTCGACGTCCTCGGCCGTGCCGCGGGCGATCTCGGTGAACGGCTGCCCGTTGACCGGGCTCGGGTTCTCGAAGTACTGGCCGCGGGCGGGCGGCGCGTACTCGCCGCCGATGAAGTGGTCGTAGCGGGCCTGGTAGGAGACGACGGAGCCCTGGGTGCCGGGCGCTGCATAGCGGGTCATGTTGGCTTGCCTCCTGTGCGGCTGCCCGCCTTTGGGCAGCGTTCGCAGGGGAGGCTAGGAGTCCGGACGTTGCAGCTACGTTGCGTACGGGGCCGGGGAGCGCAGTTCGTCGTCGAGCGCGGCGAGGCGGGCCAGGACCGGCGGCGTCGGGCGGATCGCCGCGAGCGCGCGCCAGACGTCCAGGTCGTCCTCGCCCCAGGGGGCGTGCACCCAGTCGGCGAGCAGATCGGGGTCGCCGCGGGCGATGAGCGCGGCCCGGAGTTCGTCGGCGAGGCGGTGGCGGATGCGGGCCACGGCGGGCGCCTGTGATGTGGGGAGGAGTGGGCCGCTGTACGCGGACGCCGCCGCGGTGACCGCTCCCGAGGCGAGTCGGCGCTCGACCGTGGTGAGGTCCGAGTCGACCGGCGTCGAAAGGCGGTAGGGGCGGGAACGCAGCACGTCGGGGCCAAGGACCCGGCGCAGCCTCGCCAGTTCGGCCCGCAGCGTCACCGGTGTCACGGACTCGTCCTCGTACAGGAAACACATCAGTTCGTCGCCGGTCAGGCCCTCCGGGTGGCGGGCGAGGAGGACCAGCAGCTCGCTGTGGCGGCGGCTGAGGCGGAGCTTGTGGCCTGCCGGGGTGAGGAGGAGGGCGTCGTCGCGGCCGAGCGCGGTCAGGCGCAGCGCCGGCTCGGCCGCGGGTGGCGGGGCAAGCAGGGCGAGCTGGGACTCCGCCGCGCGCGCCACCGCCTGGACGAACGCCAGGCTGTGCGGGTGTGCGAGCCGGTCGCCGCCCGTGATGTCGACGGCGCCGAGCAGCCGGCCGGTGTGCGGGTCGTGCACGGGAGCCGCCGCGCACGTCCACGGCTGGACCTTGCGGATGAAGTGCTCGGCCGCGAAGACCTGCACCGGACGGTCCACCGCGACGGCCGTGCCCGGCGCGTTCGTCCCCATCGCCGACTCCGACCAGCGGGCGCCCGGCACGAAGTTCATCCGGCCCGCCGCCTGCCGCGTGCCGGTGTGTCCCTCCACCCACAGCAGCCTGCCGTGCGCGTCGCACACCGCGAGCAGATGCTCGCCGTCCGCCGCGAACGTGCCCATCAGCTCGCGGAACAGCGGCATCACGCGGGCCAGCGGATGCTCCGCCCGGTAGCTGCCGAGATCGCCCTCGCGCATCTCCACCGACGCCGAGGCGTCCGGGCTGACGTGCGCGCCCGCCGAGCGGCGCCAGGACGCGGCGACGACCGGGCGCACCGGACGGACCACGGTGCCCACCGCGGTGAACCGCTCGTGCGCGCGGCGCAGCGCCCGGACCCGCTCGGACGGGTCCGTGCCCGGCTCCAGGGCGACCCACTGATCGGTCAACGCGGCCTCCAGGCGGGATCCTTCGCGACGGTGCGGTGGCGCGACCATCGTCACCCCGGGGGAGCGGGCCGACAAGGAGCGGAACACGGATCGGGCGAATCGGCACATGCCACTCACGGGTGTGGAGGCGGCCGGGCCCGCCGGGATCAGGCAGCGGCGACCAGCCGCATGTACCGGTCCCAGTCCCAGTAGGGCCCCGGGTCCGTGTGGTCCGCGCCGGGCACCTCCACGTGGCCGATGATCCGCTCGCGGGTCTTCGGAATGCCGTAGCGCGTGCAGATCGACGCGGTCAGCGCCGCCGACTCCCGGTACATCGCGTCCGTGAAGTACTCCGGTTTGTCGACCCAGCCTTCGTGCTCGATGCCGACGCTGCGCGTGTTGTAGTCCCAGTTCCCCGCGTGCCACGCGACGTCCTTCTCCCGCACCATCTGGGCGATGTGGCCGTCGGAGGAGCGCACGACGTAGTGCGCGGAGACCTGCTTGGCCGGGTTCTTGAAGATGTCGAGCGTGGTCGCGTAGTCCTCCTGCGTGACGTGCACGATCACGAACTCGACCGGGTACGTCAGCGGACGGTTGGCCACCGTGTAGTTGGACTTGCTCGCCGGAACGGACTCGGCCTTCGGGTAGTCCACCGACGCCAGCGGCCGGGCGTCGGCCCGGCCCGTGGCCAGCAGCGCGGTGGGCGCCGCGGCGAGCGCGCCGAGTTGGAGCAGCCGGCGGCGGCTCGGGAACGGTTTGCTTGCTCGGTCCATGTCAATCCTGCCTCTCGGTCACCGGTGGGGCGGAGCTCAGTGGGGCGGGGTCGGTGCGTTGTGCGGTGGGGGTGGGCTGGGCGGTTGGGGGCACCACAGGGGCGCCGCGCTCTCACGCGGTCGCGCGTGCGGCCCGCGGTGCGTTTGGTATGCGGTGGACGACGCCGGGCACCAGCGATATGCCCGCCAAGGAACACGCGTAGACCTGGACCGGCCTCGACGGTGACCCGATGCTCTCCATGACGTCCCCCGACACAGGAATCCCCCTTTCCCGTGCGCGCGCCGCCACCTGTCGGACGGACGGTGGTGCGGCGCCTCGCGTGAATCACGGTACGGCGCTCGCAGGTTGGGGCGGAAGGGGGCACCGAAGATCTGTGGACAACCGGCGCATTGTGAACAACCGCACGTCAGAGGTCCCGACCAGTGGAACCCGCGGCGGATCCCGCCGGCCCGGCGCCCGGGCGGCGACCGCCTCCACCGGCTCCGCCCCTACCGAGTCCGCCTCACCGGCTCCGCCCTCAGGCCGCCACCGCCCCCACCGGATCGTCCAGCACCGACCGCACCACCGAGTGCGCCGCCCCCAGCAGCGGCCCGTCCGAGCCGAGCCCGGACGCGATGACGCCGTCCTCAGGGGACGCCGTACGGCGGGTCAACTCCCGCTCCAGGGACGGCAGGAGCCAGGGCGACAGACGGGACAGCGCGCCGCCGAGAACCACCGCGCGCGGATCCACCAGGTTGACCGCACCGGTCAGCGCGATGCCGAGCGCGGTGCCCGCCGAGCGCAGCGCCCGGCGCGTCGCCGTGTCCCCGCCGGCGGCCCGCTCGGCCAGCAGCGACACCCGGTCGGGCCCCGGCTCGATGCCCGCCGCGCGCAACACCGCCTCCTCGCCCGCGTACTGCTCGAGGCACCCGCGCCCGCCGCACGGGCACGCGGGCCCCTCCGGGCGCACCGGGACATGGCCCAGTTCCCCCGCGAACCCCCTTGTCCCGCGCAGCAGTTGGCCGTCCACGACGAGCGCCGCGCCGATGCCGATCTCCGCCGACACGTGGAGGAAGTCGGCGGGGGAGTCCTCGGCGAGCCACAGTTCGGCGAGGGCGCCGAAGTTCGCCTCGTTCTCGACCGTGACCGGCACGTTGTGGGGGAGCAGCGAGGCGACGTCCGTGTCGTGCCAGTCGAGGTTCGGGGCGCGCACGACGGTCGTGGTGCCGCGCGCGACCAGGCCCGGCACGGCGATCGCGAGCCCGGCGGGTCGCAGCCCGGCCGCCTCCGCCTCGCCGCCCACCTCCCGTACCAGGTCGGCGAGTTCGTCCAGTACGGGCCTCGGGGCGCGCCCCCGGTTGCTCACCCGGCGGTGCCCCCGGGCGCGTACCTCGCCCCGCAGATCGACCGCGCACACCGCGAGATGGTCAACGCCCACCTCGGCTCCGAGACCCGCGGGACCCTGACCGCTGACGGCGAGCGCGGAACCCGGCCGGCCGACGCCGCCCGGACGCTGCGGCCCCAGCTCCTCCAGGAGCCCCGCCCGGATCAACTCGTCGACGAGCGTGGACACGGCCGCCCGCGTCAGGCCGATGTGCTGCGCCACCGCGGCCCGCGAGAGCGGCCCCTCGGCGGCGACCGCGTGCATGACGCGGGACAGGTTGCGGCGGCGCATGGCCTGCTGGGTGTCGGACGTGCCCGGTCGCGGCCGGTGCAGTGGTGCGGTCATGCGCTCATGCTCCCAGGGGCGGTGAGGTGGGGTCTTCGGGAGGTGGTTCCACGTGAGGCGCGGACCTCACCCGTTTCCGACACCGCTCCCGAGATCGTTCCCGAGCAGCGCCCCCGCCCCCGCGAGCACCCCCGAGATCCGCTCCAGCGTCGCCTCGTCCCGCCGCTCCACCGGCTCGAGGAGCGGGCCACGTGCCGTGTCCCAGCGCCGGGCCACCGCCCCCGGGTCCTCGCCGGTCAGCACGCCCGCGGCCTGCGCCGCCGCGCCGAGCGCCACCAGTTCACCGGCCTCGGGCACCTGCACCGCACGCCCCGAAAGCCGTCGCACCGTCTCCTGCCAGGCCGTCCCGCGCGCCCCACCGCCGATGAGGAGCAGCGGAGCCGCGGGGTCGGCGTCCGCGTCGAGCACCCGGTCGAGGGCGCCGAGCAGTGCGTGCACCGCCCCGTCGTACGCCGCCTGCAACAGCTGCCCGCCGGTCGTGTCGTGGCGCAGCCCCGTCAACAGGCCGGAGGCGTCGGGCAGGTTGGGTGTCCGCTCGCCGTCCAGGTACGGGAGGATCGTCGCCGTGCCGCCCGGCTCGACCGCCTCCCGGTCCAGGCCGAGGAGCGCCGCGATCCGGTCCACCGCGAGCGTGCAGTTCAGCGTGCACGCAAGGGGCAGCCAATCGCCGCGCGCGTCCGCGAATCCGGCGACGGTGCCGGACGGGTCGCTCGGCCGGTTGCGCGACACCGCGTACACCGTGCCCGAAGTGCCCAGGCTCAGTACGGGAGTTCCCGGCAGCAGGCCGAGGCCGAGCGCGGCGGCCGCGTTGTCACCGGTACCGGCCGCCACCAACGTGCCCTTGGCAAACGGAAGTTCACTGTCCCCGGCGTGCACCGTGCCCGCGACCTCGCCCGGCCCCACGACCCTCGGCAGCAGCGCCGGGTCGAGCCCGACCCGCCCCAGCACGTCCTCGTCGTACGCCTCGGTCGACGATGCCCACCACCCCGTACCTGACGCGTCGCCCCGGTCCGTCGTGCCGTCACCGGTCAGCCGGCCGGTGAGGTAGTCGTGCGGCAGCCGCACCGCGGCCGTGGCGCGCACCGCCTCCGGCTCGTGCTCCGCGAGCCACGCCCACTTCGAAATCGTGAACGACGCGCCCGGCACGCTGCCGAACCGCTCCGCCCACGCCTTCGGCCCGCCCAGCTCGTCCACCAGGCGGGCCGCCTGCGGGGCGGAACGCACGTCGTTCCACAGCAGCGCGGGCCGTACGGGCCGCCCCCGCGCGTCCAGCGTGACCAGGCCGTGCTGCTGCCCGCCGACCGCGACCGCCGAGGCGCGCCGGGCCGCGTCGCCGCACTGGGCCAGCGCCTCGCGCAGCGCCCGGTACCACTCCTCGGGATCGCTCTCGCGGCCCGCGCCGGAGGTCACGGTGTGCGGCGCCTGCCCGCTCGCCACGGTCGCGCCCGTCGCGACATCGACGACCAGGACCTTCGTGGACTGCGTGGAACTGTCGACCCCTACGACGAGGGGTCCTTCGGCAGCGGACATGCGGCTCTCCCGAAATCTCGTGAAATCTCGCGGTACGAAAACGAATCTGTATCTGTGATGCGGTCGGCTCTTCCCAGCGGCGTCCCCGCATACTAATTTGTAAAGCGCCATGACGAAATAGTCGGCGAGGGAGCCGCAAGATGACGTACCAGCCCACCCCTGACGACAAGTTCACCTTCGGTCTGTGGACCGTCGGCTGGCAGGGCCGCGACCCGTTCGGCGACGCCACCCGGTCGGCGCTCGACCCGGTGGAGTCCGTGCAGCGCCTGTCCGAGCTCGGCGCCCACGGCGTGACCTTCCACGACGACGACCTGATCCCCTTCGGCGCCTCCGAGTCCGAGCGCGCATCGCACATCAAGCGGTTCCGCGAGGCCCTCGACGCCACCGGGATGGTCGTCCCGATGGCCACCACGAACCTGTTCACGCACCCGGTCTTCAAGGACGGCGGCTTCACCGCCAACGACCGCGACGTGCGCCGCTACGCCCTGCGCAAGGTCATCCGCAACATCGACCTCGCCGCCGAGCTCGGTGCCCAGACCTACGTCGCGTGGGGCGGCCGCGAGGGCGCCGAGTCCGGCGGCGCCAAGGACGTCCGTGACGCCCTCGACCGCATGAAGGAGGCCTTCGACCTCCTCGGCGAGTACGTCACCGAGCAGGGCTACGACATCAAGTTCGCCATCGAGCCCAAGCCGAACGAGCCGCGCGGCGACATCCTGCTGCCCACCGTCGGCCACGCGCTCGCGTTCATCGAGCGCCTGGAGCGGCCCGAGCTGTACGGCGTGAACCCCGAGGTCGGCCACGAGCAGATGGCGGGCCTCAACTTCCCGCACGGCATCGCCCAGGCCCTGTGGGCGGGCAAGCTCTTCCACATCGACCTCAACGGCCAGTCCGGCATCAAGTACGACCAGGACCTGCGCTTCGGCGCCGGCGACCTGCGCGCCGCGTTCTGGCTCGTCGACCTCCTGGAGCAGGCCGGTTACGAGGGGCCGCGGCACTTCGACTTCAAGCCGCCGCGGACCGAGGACTTCGACGGTGTGTGGGCCTCGGCCGCGGGCTGCATGCGCAACTACCTGATCCTCAAGGACCGGGCCGCCGCCTTCCGCGACGACGCCGAGGTCCAGGCCGCCCTGGCCGCCTCCCGCCTGGACGAGCTCGCCAAGCCGACCGCCGCCGACGGCCTGGCCGGGCTGCTCGCCGACAAGAGCGCCTTCGAGGAGTTCGACGTGAACGCCGCCGCCGAGCGCGGCATGGCCTTCGAGCGCCTCGACCAGCTGGCGATGGACCACCTGCTGGGCGTGCACGCCTGATCCCGAACCCGTAGGAGAGGGCGGACCGACCGGACGTACGCCGTCCGGTCGGTCAACTTGCCCCAGGGGCTCGCGCGCCGGGGTCGATGCGGCAATTCTGGAGGGGTGTCCTTACCGCCGATGCCGCCGCAGCCGCCTCCGCCGCCGAGCGACGCGCCACCGCCCGGCGGCTTCGGCGCGCCGCCGCCCGAGGGGCCGCGCCGCCCGGACCGGCGCATGTTCCTGGTGATCGCGACGCTCGTCGCTCTCGTGGTGATCGTGGGCGCCGTCGTCCTCGTGGCGACCCGCGACAGCTCCTCCGGCGGCGACGAGAAGTCGCCCGACAAGAGCAGTGAACGGGCCACGCCCTCACCCTCGTTGAGCATCCCCAGCGAGATTCCGTCCGAGCTGCCCAGCAAGCTGCCGAGCGAGCTCCCCAGCGGACTGCCGAGCGAGCTCCCCTCGGAGCTGCCCAGCGAACTTCCGAGCGAGTTGCCCAGCGCGCTGGGCGGGTGATCCACCGGTGGGGACGTGCGCCTACAGGGCGCCCTTCGGCAGCTTCACCTGCGTCACCTTCGTTTCGACGCCACTGTCGACGAGCCGCCCGTCCGCGTCGAACGCCCCGGCGCCGTCGGTCATCCCGAAGTCGTTGTCGTTGATCAGGGCGAGCGTGTCGCGGCCCGCGATCGCGATGCCCTCGATCTTGTCCGGGACGCCGTCGACCTTGTTCAGGTCCACCACGAGACGCTTGTCGAGGACCGGGACGCCCTGCGCCGCCGGATCGGCCAGCTGCTCGAGGGACGGGGACGTGGCGTCGTCGTCCCAGCGCCCGCCCAGGATGTCGGCGCCGCGCGTGAGCCGTACCTCCTGAAGGCGGGCCGCCTTGTCGGTGCGCTCCTCCACGAGCAGCCGGTCGCCGCCGACCGCGACGACGGAGGAGATCTTCAGCTCGGAGGGGTCGTCCTCGCCCGGGTCCACGACGTCCACCGGGTCGAAGCGGTAGGCGTACTCCGCGGTGACCGACTGGCTCTTCGGCGAGAACCGCAGCAGGCGCGTCGTCCGGGAGGCCTCGCCCGCGTCCTCGTCCGGCAGCGACAGCGGGCTCTGCACCGCGAGGACCAGGTCACCGCCCGGCAGTTGGGCGAGCCCCTCGAAGCCCCGGTTGACCTTGCGATGCAGCAGCACGGACGGCAGCGACTCGACGACCCGGTAGTCCGCGCCCTGCAGATCGAGTCCCTTGGGCACGTGCCGGGCGAGGACCCGGCCGGCCGCGGACACGTGCACGAGCGAGGGGCCGTACTCGTCGACGAGCCAGAAGCTGCCGTCCGCGGCGCGCACGATGCCCTCGGTGTCGAGACCGTTCGGGTTGTACGCGAGCGGACTCTTGGCGTCGTACGTGTACGGCTTCTCGTCGCGGGCCTCCTGGTTCGACAGGCCGGTGACGGGCTTGCCGGACCGCGTGGTGAGCGGAATCGCGTCGAGGACCTTCACCTGGTCGCCGGTGACACGGATCTTCACGATGGCCGGGTCGAAGCCGGGCACGGGGAACGTGCGGCGCTTCGTGCCGTCCACTTTGATCTGGCCGTTCGGGCCGCGGTCGGTCACCGTCCAGAACTCGCCCTTGCGGCCCGCCGGGTAGAGGTCCGAGCCGATGCCGCCGAGGTCCACGCCCCGGTCGTCGCCGACGCTGCCCGGCAGCAGCGTATTGCTGAACGTGCCGAGGGGTATGTCCCCGAGCGTCGCGCTGCCGGTGACCTCGGCCGCGCCGGATCCGGTGGGCGCGCCGGTCGCGGCCGGGGCCAGCCCGATCGCCACGAGCGCGGCAAGGGGGACCCCCGCCGCGACGGAACGTCCGAGGATGCGACGTGTACCGGGGACGAGCGGGGACATGGGGCCTCCTGCGGCGCTGTGAAGGTGTACAGCGCACACGGTCGGCCCCCGCCCCGAACGCGGAGTGACACCCGGGTGAACAGGGCGGCTCAGGAAGGCGACTTGATCTCCACCGGGAAGGTCAGCGCGTTCGACAGCCAGGCGTACACCGGCCCGAGCGCGTTCATGGCGACCACGCACACCCAGGCCGCCCACGGGTTGCCCGCGTCGAAGCCGAACCCGCCGAAGAACGTCGCGAAGTAGCTGGCGAACCCGAAGAACATGCCGGGGATGAGAGAGAAGAACCGCACCCGTCCCGTGTACATGAGCGCGCTGTTCAGGACGAGGATGCACAGCGCCCCGAACGCGTTCCTGGCCAGCTGGCTCTCCCCGAACGCCGTGCCTGCGTTCGTCTCCAGAAGCACGATGAGCAGCGCGTACGTGGAGCCCACCGGCATCGCGCACCACATCTTGCGCGCGCCGGCGAGGCTCGGGCCGCCCATCAGGAACATGCCCGCCCACGAGATGAAGATCGCCCAGGGCGGCAGATGCAGCGCGGTGCCGCCCACGAACGCGGTCGTCGCGGCGAGCACCGATGCCACGATCTCGTGCGGAATCCGCTCCCGCGTCACGGGAGTCACCGGAGCGGCCGTGCTCGTTCCTGTCGTCGCCTCGGCCATGTCAGGCCACCTCACTCTGGACGAGGGAATTGTCGAGTTCAGAGGTGACCGTCGAACGGGCCACCACCCGTCCCGACTTGATGACGGCGGTCCGCGCGGGACGGTCCAGGAGCAGCGTGGCGTGGTCGTGGGTGTCCAGGACGACGAGGTCGGCGACGGCCCCCTCCCGCACCCCGTAGTCCGCCTCCGGAACGCCGATCACGCGCGCGGCGTCGTACGTCACCATGCGCAGCACCCGGCGCAGATCGGCGGGGCCCGACAGATGCGCGATGCGGGCGAGCAGCAGCGCGGTCTCCAGGACGTCCCCGGTGCCGTACGGGGTGAAGGCGTTGCGGATGTTGTTGGTGGCGCAGGCGGTGAGGACGTCCGCGTCCCAGAGTTCGCGCACGGGGGCGAGGCCCCGGCGCGGCGCCGTGTCGTCGCCGCGACCGCCGAGGAAGAGGTCCGTGGCGGGCAGCGGCACGACCGCGACACCGGCCGCCGCCAGTGCGGCGAGGGTGGCGCTCCGCTCGGCGGGCGGGCGCCCGGCCAGCGAGGTCGCGTGGCCGAGCGTCACCCGCCCCTGCAGGCCGCGTTCGGCGGTGCGGGCGGCGATGAACTCGGCGAGTGCGAAGCGGCTGTCGCCGTGGTCGTCGCCGAAGTCCGCGTGCATGTCGGCCGGGACGCCGTACTCCGCCGCGAGGTCGAGGACCAGTTCGACGTGCCGGTGGCAGTCGGCGAGGGACGCCTCGTTGTACGTACAACCCCCGACGACATCGGCGCCCGCATCGAGCGCCTCGCGGAGCAGCTTCTCCGTGCCGGGCGCCTTGAGGATGCCTTCCTGGGGGAAGGCGACGACCTGGAGGGTGACCAGGGCCGCCCACTTCTCGCGCAGCTCCAGCAGGACGTTGAGCCCGGTCAGGCCCGCGACCGGGTCGACGTCGGGGTGGGCGCGGATCGTGGTGGTGCCGTTCAGGACGCACATGCGCAGGACCCGCTCGGCACGCGCGCGTACCTCGTCGTGGGTGAACCCGGCCTTGAGCTGTGCGGTGATCCTGATGGCGTCCGCGAGGGAACCGGTGCCCTCCGGCGTCAGTCCGTCGAGCAGTGCCTTGTCCGGGTGCAGATGTGCCTCGATCAGGCCGGGGACGACGACGCGGCCCGCGCAGTCGAGGACCTCGGCGCCGGCCTCGTCCGGCGGAGCGAGACCGGGGCCGATGGCCTCGATCCGTCCGCCGCGGACGCGGATGTCGGTCGGGTCGGGGGAGTCCTCCACACGCGTGTGGCGCAGCAGCAGAGCGGTCACGGTGGTTCTCCTTCGGTCGAGAGATGCGTGACGGGCGGGTGCGGGTGCGGTGCGTGCGGGCGCGACCTGGGGCGGATCGGTGGTTACGTCTCGGCGGGGAAGTCCGCCTTGCGGATCAGGCAGTGGACGCCCTTGATCTGGTCGACCACCTGCGAGACCTCGAAGTCGGCCGCCGCGCTGAGATACGCGTACGCGGTGGCCCGGTCCATGCCGGTGCGCGCGGTGAGGAAGGCGAGGGCGTTGCGCACGGCCTTGCGCATCGCCTCGTCGAGGTCGGCGTCGAGCCCGAACGGGATCCAGTGCGTACGGGTCTCGGCGAACGGCTCCGCGAGCAGCCCGGTCACCCGGCGCGCCGCCTCGCCGCGCACCACGGACAACTGGACGGTGGCCCGCAGCGGCGCCTCCAGGGCGGTGAGCGCCACCTCGCCGTTGCCCTGCGCGAAGTGCGGGTCACCCGCGTAGAACCCCGCGCCCTCGGTCCGTACGGGCAGGTACAGGCTCGATCCGCAGGTCAGGTGCTTGATGTCGAGGTTGCCGCCGAAGGGACCCGGCGGCACCGAACTCAGGGTGTCCGGGCTGTCGTCCGTCACGCCCATGATCCCGACGAACGGGCCGAGCGGGAAGCGGGCGCTGAGCGTCGGTGTGCAGCGCAGCACGCCGAACTCGGCGCCGTCCCCGTCGCGCTCGACCGTGCAGAACGAGGAGACCGTGCCTTCCCGGGCGCGCCTGGTGTCGGGTCCGGTGAACTCGATGTCGGGGTCCGGGAGTTCGTCGGGAAGGGAGCCTCGGGTGTGCCGGTTGGAGACGATGCCGTAGTGCGTACGCCGGTGCAGGCTCAGGGTGCGCACGCACAGCAGGTCACCGGGGCGTGCGCCGCGCACCGCGACGGGACCCGTGACGATGTGCGGGCCGATCAGGCCCTCCAGCTCGCGGCCGAGGTCGGAGGCCGCTATCTCCTGCGCGTCGCGCGGTACTTGGTGGGCCGGCACTCCGTAGCCGCCGAAGAACTCCACCGGGTCGCGTCCCTGGTCCGGCAGGATCCCCTCGTGGGAGACGAGGTCGAGCGTGACCGTGTCGCCGTCGTCGACCTTCAGCACCGGGGCGCTGTCCGCGCGGGGGAGCACGCCCCAGCGGGCGGTGTCGGGCGTGGTGGCCAGGTGGTGGCGGCCGTCGACGGGCATGGCGTCGGGGGAGGGGGCGGCGGAGGTCAGCGTCATATGAGGTCCTTCGGCCGAGAGGGGTGGGCGGAGGGAGGGGGAGAAGCGCCAGGAGAGGGAGTCTGCGGCAGGGGCGATCTTGCTTGCGGCGTGTTACGGCTCCGAAGCCGTCGTGTTGCGATTGCCGTTGACCGACCGGTCAGTGCGGACCTGCGGGACGATGCGCGTGCCCGTCGTGCCGCGCAGCGCCTCGTTCAGCGCGCCCGGCGACGTGATCAGCACACGGTGGCCGCCTGATGCGAGGAAGTCCAGGGCCGAGCGCACCTTCGGCCCCATGCTGCCCTCGGGGAACTGGCCCGCCGCCAGATGCTCACGGGCCTGCGCCGCGTCCATCCGGTCGAGGTCGCGATGGTGCGGGGTGCCCCAGTCGAGGGCGATCCGCTCGACGCCGGTCGTCACGATCAGCTCGTCCGCGCCGAGCGCCGAGGCGAGCAGCGCGGACGTCGCGTCCTTGTCGACGACCGCCTCCACGCCGAGCAGTGCCCCGTCCGGGCCCCGGGTGACGGGGATGCCGCCGCCCCCGCCCGCCACCACGACGTGCCCGGCGTCCAACAGGGCGGCGATGGCGTCCAGTTCGACCACGGCCTGCGGCACGGGCGAGGGGACGACGCGCCGCCAGCCGCGCCCCGCGTCGTCGGCGACGGCCCACCCGTGCCGGGCGGCGAGCCGCTCCGCCTCCGCGCGCTCGTAGTGGGAGCCGATGGGCTTGGTGGGCCGGGCGAACGCCGGGTCGTCCGGGTCGACGACGGTGTGCGTGAGCAGCGCCACCGGCCGGGAGCCGGACGGCAGGGCGTCGGACAGGCCGCGCACGAGGATGTAGCCGATGCTGCCCTGCGAGTCGGCGACGCACATGTCGAGGTCCAGCAGCGGGAGTTCGGGGGCCAGTTCGGCGGCGAGGTCGGCGCGCCGCTTGATGAAGCCGACCTGCGGCCCGTTGCCGTGGGTGACGACGACGCGGTGGCCCGCACGCACGAGTTCGGCCACCGGGCGCGCCAACTGCCGGGCGGCGGCGAACTGTTCCGCGATGGTGGCGCGCGGGCCGCCGTTGAGGAGCGCGTTGCCGCCGATGGCGAGGACCGTGACAGGGGCGGCCGGACGTGTCACGGCCGGCGGCCGTACAGGGGAAGCGGCTGGTGGGGGCGCGGTTCCTGGAGGCATGTCAGGACGATAGGAACGGTGGCCGCGGGGGTCATGGGCAGCCGGTGCCAGCGTGTGCGCGGGGGCGTTGACGCTCGCTGACAGTGCTTCAGGGGCTGCCGGGTGGGGGTGGCCCGAGCCGCCGTCACAGCATCGAAGGCGTAGCGAAGACGCGGCGAAGACGTACCGAAGAATCGTATACAACCTTGTGTCACGAGCGTTTACAGCCCCCGCAGCGGCGCCCATAGTGAGCTGCGTGACCCCTGCTGCGCGCACCGTGTCGGCACCTCGCCCCGCCGGCACCGCGGCCCTGACCGTGGCCCAGGCGCTGGAGCTGCCCGCGCTCGCGGGCGCTCGTCTGGCGGCCGGAGGTGCGGGCGCGCGGCGTGGCATCAGAGTCGCCAACATCATGGAAGTGCCGGACATCATCCGCTGGATGCGCGGCGGCGAATTCCTGCTCACCACCGCCTACGCCGTGCGCGACGACGAGCAGGCGCTCACCGGCCTGGTGCCCGAGCTCGCCGCCCGCGGGCTCGCGGCCCTCGGCGTGAAGGTCGGGCCCTATCTGCCGAGGCTGCCCGCCCCGATGCTGCGCCGCGCCGACGAACTGGGCTTTCCCATCGTCGAGTTGCCCGGCGACGTCATGCTCAACGACATCCTCTCCGAGGTCATCGGCACCGTACTGAATCGGCAGGCGCTCAGCCTGGAGCGCTCGCAGGCAGTGCGCGACCGGCTCTCGCAGGCCGTCCTCGGGGGCGGCTCCTACGGCGAACTCGTCGTCCTGCTGGCGGCCGAGACCGGCTGCGCCGCGGCGATCCGAGGACCGGACGGCGCCCTCCTCGCGGCGGCGGGAGACGTGCCCGACGGTGTCCCGGCGTCCGTGACCCGGCCGATCGCCGTCGGCCACCGCAGCGGCGGCGAGGTCGCCCTGTGGGCCGGGCCCGGCTGCGTACCCGACGAGGAGTGGGGCACCGCGGCGGACCATGTGGCGAGCCTGGCCGGGATGCTCGCCGTACAGGAACGTGTGCTGGCCGAGCGCGAACGCCGGTACCGCACACTGCTGTTGACCGAACTCGTCTCCCATCCGCCGCGCGACCGCGCCGAGTCGGCGCGCCGGGCCGCGGCGCTCGGCTGGGACCTGGAGCGGCCGCGCGCCGCCGTCGTCGTCGAGGCCGCGGCGACGCCCGACAGCGGCGACGTACGCCTCACCGAGGAACGCCTGCTCGCCGCGGCCCGCACCGCCCTCGGCGCCCACACACCGGCCTGGGGTACCCCGGGCGGCCTCACCGCGCTGGTGGCCCCCGACGGCGGCGAACTGCGCCGCCGCTGCGAGGAGTTGCGCCGCGCGGTCGCCGCCGCGTGCCCGGGGCGGGCCGTCGCCGTCGCGGCGGGCACGGTCCGCGCCGACTTCGCCGAGCTGCACCTCAGTCACAGCGAGGCACTCAGCGCTCTCGCCCTCGGCCGTGAACTGGAGGGCCCGGTACGGTCGTTCGTCCGGCTCCACGAGGAGAGCGGCGTGTACCGGCTGCTCGACCAGCTCCCCGCGGGCGAACTCCAGGCGCTCGTCGACGACGCCCTCGGGCCACTGCTGCACTACGACGCCGGGCACGACGGCAGCCTCGTGCACAGCCTCACCGTGTATCTGCGCCACGACCGCAACGGCGTCGAGGCCGCCGAGGAACTCCACGTGCACTACAACACCCTGCGCTACCGCCTCAAGCAGATCGAACGGCTCACCGGCGCACCGGACAAGGACCCGATGCGCCGGCTCCAGACGGAACTCGCCGTCCACGCCCACCGGTTGCTCAGCGCGCGCTCTCACTGAGGCCGGCGGTTCGCGCCCCGAAGCCTGTGGTGGCCGGGCCCCGGCGGAGCAGCCGCGGAACCGAGAACAGCAGATACAGCAGCGCCCCCGTCAGCGGCAGCACATGCCACAGCTCGTCCTCCAGCACGAACCCCAGGACGAGATTGATGCCGAGCCCCGCCGCGAACGCCGCCACCGCACGCCAGTTGACGGCCGCCACCGCAGCCTCGGACAGGTCGTAACTGCCGCGCCGCACAAGGAAGTAGTCGGCGAGCAGAATCCCCGGGATCAGCGGGATGGCATAGCCGAGATAGCCGAGGTACGTGAGGAAGGCGTCGAGGATCCCGGCGGTCAGTCCGTAGTACGCGAGCCCGCACGCGAGCAGCCCCGCGACCACGTTCACCGCGATGCGCGGCACGTCGAACGCCGACCGTCCCGCCAGCGACGCCGCGTACATGTTGTTGACCTCGTGCGGAAAGCCCTGCACGAAGATGGCGACGGTGGCGAGCGCCCCCACCCCGACGACGCCGAACGCCGCGCCCATGTCGGACTCGCCGACGCCGAGGCCCAGCAGGATCCCGAGCAGGTTGAAGCCGAGGTTGCCGACGATGAACTCGGCGATGGTGGTCGTCCACACGGCGGTGTCGCTGCGCGCGAACCGGGTGATGTCCGGGGTCACGGTCGCCCCCGTCATCCACTTGTTGATCCCGAGGGCGAACAGGCCGAGCGCCGTGGCCTCCCCGGCCCGCACCGGCTCACTGCCGACGACGGCACCGAGCCCGCCCGCGTGCTGCACTGTCGCCACGACCGCGACCAGCACCGTCGCGAGCATGAGCGGCACACTGATCCGGCCCACCCAGGTCAGCCCCTTGCTGAACCCGGCGATCGACACGGCCGTGTACGCCGCGCTGAGCACCACGCAGTACACGAGGCCCAGCCACGGGTGCTGCCCGCCGGGCAGCACCCCGGCCGTGATGCCCGTGCTGTAGCCCACGAACCCGGCGGACAGCAGTGCGATCACGAACGAAGGGATCCGGCTGCCGCCGCGCCCGAACGCGGCCCGCAGCCCGAGCGCCGTGGTGATCCGCTCCCGGCGGCCGATCAGTCCGCACAGGATCGATACCGCGCTGACCACGAGGGACGAGCCGAGCGCGATCAACAGGGCGGTCCAGAACGGGAAGAACAGACCGAGCGACATTCCGTAGAGGAGGTCCGTCGCCGAGACCGTGAACCCCATCCGCACCAGCATGATCGACAGGGTGGGGCGCGCGCTGCCCGGTGGCAGCCGTTCGTCGGCGAAGTCCTCGGTGGCGGCGGCGGCCCGCCGGGCGCGATCCCGGGGGTCAGGAGTGGAGGGCGGGGGGACGGGCATGAGGGACACCTTTCGGTTGCCTGCTTCGGGTGCGCCGACGCCGGGGCCGTCGGCGCTTCTCGTACGTCCATGTGGAGGCCGTCGGCGTCGGTGAGCGGTCCGACGGGGCACGGCTGCGGGTGTCCCCGACCATGCTGGTGCGCGGCCGGCGGCCCGGTCACTGTCAGCCGCTGCCGGTGATCCACGCCCGCGCGCTGGCACCGCTCGCCGAAGACCGCGACCGGGTGGCGGTCGTAGCGTCGATGCCATGGAGCCCACCCCGCCCGCCACCGACGGCGACCCCGCCCCGGACACCCTCACGTCGAACTCCGTGCGGTGCGACGCCTACGCCGACTCCGTCGCCCTGATGCGCGCGGCGCAGCACCTCACCGGGCTGCCCGGCATCACGGCCGCCAGCCTCGTCATGGCGACCGAACCCAATCTGCGGCTGCTCGCCGACGCCCAACTCCTCACCGAGGAAGGGCGATCCGCACGCCCTGCCGACCTGATCGTCGCGCTGCGCGGCACCGCCGACGCCATCGAGCAGGCGTTGAGCGAAGTGCCCGCACTGCTCGAACAACCCGCCGCCTCCGAGAGCTCCGAGCCCGACACCTGGGTGCCGCGCGCCCTCGGCGAGGCGGACCCGGCGACCGCCCTCGCGCTGATCTCGACCCCCGGTCCGTACGCGGCGGCCGAAGCGCTCAAGGCGCTGCGCCGCGGCATGCACGCCTTCGTCTTCAGCGACAACGTCCCCGTCGACCAGGAGATCCGCATCAAGGAGGAGGCCCACCGGCTCGGACTGCTCGCCATGGGCCCCGACTGCGGCACCGGCGTCCTGGACGGCGTCCCGCTCGGCTTCGCCAACGTCCTGCGCCCCGGCCGCATCGGCCTGATCGGCGCCTCGGGGACCGGACTTCAGCAGGTGTCATGTCTGCTGGACGCGGCAGGCGAAGGGGTCCGGCAGATGATCGGGACCGGCGGCCGGGACCTCAGCGCGGAGGTCGGCGCGCGCACCACGCTCGACGCGCTCGACCTGCTGGCCGCCGACCCCGGCTGCGAGGTGATCGTGCTGGTGTCGAAGCCGCCCGCCCCCGAGGTGGCCGAGCGGGTGATCGCCCGCGCAGGGCGCGCGGGCAAGCCGGTCGTCGCCGCGTTCCTCGGCACCGAGAGCCTCGCAGCGGTCGGTGAGCCGGCGGGCGCCGCGCGGCCCGTCACCGTCGTCGGTACATTGCGCGACGCGGCCCGGGAGGTGGTGCGAACACTCGGCGGGGCGGCGGTGTCACCGTGGACGCCTCCGACGGTGACACCCGGCCCCGGCCCGTACCTGCGAGCCCTGTACGCGGGCGGCACCTTCGCCTATGAGGCACGGCAGTTGCTGCCCGACGCCGCCACGGAGGCCGACCCGTACGTGCCCGGCCGCGCGATCGATCTGCCGGAGCGGCACCTCGTGCTCGACCTCGGCGACGACGCCTACACCGCGGGCCGCCCGCACCCGATGATCGACCCGACGGTGCGCGCGGCCCACCTTCGCGCCGCGCTGTCCGATCCGGACACCGCGGTGGTCGTCCTGGACGTCGTCCTCGGGCACGGCGCGGGGGCGGATCCCGCCGGGGCGCTCGGGGCCGAACTGGAGCGGGTGGGGGAGCGGGGGAGGCCTCCGGTCATCGCCTTCGTCGTGGGTACGGACGGCGACCCGCAGGACGTGGACGCGGTGCGGGCAAGCCTGGAGAAGGCGGGGGCGCTGTTGGCGCCGACCAGTACGGATGCGGCCGAGTGGGCGGTGTCGCTGTTGACCCGGAACGGTGAACCGCGCCTGGCGGCCGGTGAGTTGATGCCGACGGGCAGGGCCGGGCGGTGACCGTGCCGCCGCATCCGTGGCGCACCGCCACGCCGAGACGCTCTGCCCAGCAGGGCGCAGCCGCCCGCCCCAACTCCCGTTCAGGAGGCCGCACATGACCCCGCACCTCGCTCCCGACCTGCTCCGCGCCGGTGACACGCCGCCCCGCATCGCCGCCGTCGGTGTCGCCGACTTCGCCGACGTGCCACGTACCGCCGGAGCACAGGTGACCGGCCTCGACTGGCGGCCCCCAGCGGGAGGCGACCCCGCACTCGCCTGGAAGCTCGCCGAACTCACCGGCCACGACGCCGTCGAGGCCGCCAACCGGGCCGCCGTCGACCGGCTGCTCGCGGTGCGCCCCGTGTGGCGCGACGTGCGCACCGCCCGCGACGTCCTGCCGGTCCTCGACGACCGGGCCACCGGCGAACGCGTCCTGCTGCACGCCGGGCCGCCCGTCGACTGGGACGACATGTGCGGCCCGATGCGTGCCGGTGTCATCGGCGCCGCGCTGCTCGAAGGGTGGGCCGACAGCCCGGACGAAGCCGAACGCCTCGCGGACGCGGGCGCGTTGCGCTTCGAGCCGTGTCACCACCATGAGGCCGTCGGGCCCATGGGCGGCATCACCTCCCCGTCGATGCCCGTGCTCGTCGTCGAGGACCCGGCCACCGGGTGGCGCGCCTACGCCAACCTCAACGAGGGCGCGGGCCGCTGCCTGCGCTACGGGGCGCTCGGCGACGACGTGATGGACCGGCTGCGCTGGATGGCCGACGTGCTCGCCCCCGCCCTGCGCGCCGCCCTCGCCGACCGGCCCGACGGCGTGGACCTGCGCTCCGTCGTTGCCCAGGCGCTCCAGATGGGCGACGAGTGCCACAGCCGCAACACCGCGGCCTCGGCGCTGCTGCTGCGGGAACTCGCCGCGCCGCTGGCCCGCGTACCGAACGGGCCTGATGTGCTCGACTTCCTCGCCGACAACCACTACTGGTTCCTCAACTTCTCGATGGCCGCCGCCAAACTCGCCACCTCCGCCGCACACGGCATCGCCCACTCCACGCTCGTCACGGCGTTCGCCCGCAACGGCGTCGAGGTCGGCATCCGCGTCAGCGGCCTCGGCGACGCCTGGTTCACGGCGCCCGCCGCCGAGGTGCGGGGCCTGTACTTCGCCGGATACGGGCCCGAGGACGCCAACCCCGACATCGGCGACAGCGCCATCACGGAGACCAACGGCCTCGGCGGCTTCGCCCTCGCCGCGGCTCCCGCCATCACCGGCTTCGTCGGCGGCACCGTGCAGGAGGCGCTGCGCACGAGCCGTGACATGGCCCGCATCACGCTGGCCCGGCACGAGGCGTATCGCCTGCCGGCGCTCGGCGGGATCGGGTCGCCGGTCGGCATCGACGTACGGGCGGTCCTCGACACGGGCATCGAACCGGTCGTCACGACGGGCATCGCGCATCGTGAACCCGGCATCGGGCAGATCGGGGCGGGGCTGGCGCATGCGCCGTTGGAGTGCTTCAGGAAGGCGCTGGAGGCGTTCGGGGTGCCGGGGCCGGTGCCGGCCGCTTCGTTCGGGGTGCCCGCCGCTTCCAGGCCGTGAGCCCCGCCTGCCTTCCCTGCACGGTGAGCACTCTCGCCCGAGACGTCCTGGCCGGGCCGCCCCGCCCGGCCAGGGTCCTCGCCGTCGCCCGGCAGGCGCTGTATCTGCTGCCGTGCGGGGATGACACCCCGCTCGCCGTGATCGCGCCGGGGGCCGTGCGCGTGCCGACGGCCGTCGTCCTGCCGCGGGCGGCGGGGGAGCGCCCGTTCGGCGGCGCGGCGGTCGGCGGCGCGGGTCGGGTCGGGGGTGGCCACCTCGCCGTCGGCGACGTGCGTCTGGCCGCGCGCGACACCTGGCAGCCACCTCGCGCCCAGGACACCCCACCGGGCCCGGCCCTGGAACGCCTCTCTGCGCTGCGACCGCCCCGCCCGTTGACCTCCGAGATCCGCCACGCCGCGTCGGCACTTGTGCACGCCCTGGCGCACGGGGGCCGCGACGATCAACCCCGGGCCGCCGACGGCCTGTTGGGCCTGGGCCCCGGAGCCACCCCGTCCGGCGACGACCACCTGTGCGGTCTCCTGCTCGTCGCCCGCCTGCCGGAGCGGTCACCGCAGTGGCTGCCCGTCCTCCTCGACACCGCCCAACGGGCCGCTACGCGCACCGCGCCCGTGTCCGCCGCGCTCCTGCGGCACGCCGCCGACGGGCACTGCGTTCCTCAGGTGGCGGCCGTGCTGCACGCGGCGGCGACCGGCGCGGACCTGACCGCACCGGTCGCCGACCTGCTCGCCGTCGGGCACACGTCCGGCAGCGACCTGCTGCACGGACTGTGCGCGGGGGCCCGGATCGCCCTCGCGCGGCGCCCGAGCCTCGCCCTCAGGCCCCGATCCACACCGTGGTGATGTTGCAGAACTCCTTGATGCCGTGGTCCGACAGCTCGCGCCCGTAGCCGGAGCGCTTCGCGCCGCCGAAGGGGAGGGCCGGGTGCGAGGCCGTCATGCCGTTGACGAAGACGCCGCCCGCCTGGCTGTCGCGGACGAAGCGCTCGATGTCGTCCTCGTCGCGGGTCCACAGGTTCGAACTCAGGCCGAAGGGCGTGTCGTTGGCGACGGCGATCGCCTCGTCCAGGTCCGCCACCCGGTACAGGGTCGCCACCGGGCCGAACGTCTCCTCCTGGTGGATACGCATCTCGGGCGTCACGTCGGCGATGACCGTCGGCTCGTAGAACCAGCCGCGGTCCGCGAAGTCCTTGGGCCGCTGCCCGCCGCACAGCACGGTCGCGCCGCTCTCCACGGCGTCGTCGACCAGCTCCTCCAGATCGTTGCGCCCCTGCTCACTGGAGAGCGGGCCCACGTCCGTGTCCTCGTCGAGCGGATCGCCCACCCGCAACTCCCGCATCCCGGCCACGAACGCGTCGCGGAACTCCTCGAACACCGACTCGTGCACGATGAACCGCTTGGCCGCGATGCACGACTGCCCGTTGTTCTGCACGCGCGCGGTGACAGCCGTCTTGGCGGCCTTCGCCACGTCCGCCGACGGCAGCACCACGTACGGGTCGCTGCCGCCCAGCTCCAGAACCGTCTTCTTCACCTCGTCGCCCGCGATCGACGCCACGGATCGGCCGGCCGGTTCACTGCCGGTGAGCGTCGCCGCCTCCACCCGCTCGTCGCGCAGAATGCCCTCGACGGCACCCGAGCCGATGAGCAGCGTCTGGAAACAGCCCTCGGGGAAGCCGGCCCGCCGGAACAGATCCTCCAGGTAGAGAGCCGTCTGCGGCACGTTCGACGCGTGCTTGAGCAGGCCGACGTTTCCTGCCATCAGGGCGGGTGCCGCGAACCGTACGACTTGCCACAGCGGGAAGTTCCACGGCATCACCGCGAGCACCGGACCGAGCGGCCGGTAACGCACGTGCGCCCGCGCCGCGCCCGAATCCTTCACGTCCGACTCCGCCGGCTGCTCGTCCGCGAGCAGCTCCGCCGCGTGCTCCGCGTACCAGCGCATCGTCTTCACGCACTTCAACGCCTCGGCGCGGGCCGCCGCGACCGGCTTGCCCATCTCCGTCGTCATCACCTTGGCGATGTCCGGCGCGTCCGCCTCCAACAGGTCGGCGGCCCGCTGCAGCAGCCTCGCCCGGTCGAAGAACGTCGTCGTCCGGTACGAGTCGAAGGCGCTGGCCGCGAGGGCGAGCCTGCGCTCGATCTCCTCCGGGGACAGGGCCTCGTACGTCTTGAGGGTCTCGCCGTTCGCCGGGTTGACCGTCGCGATGGGCATGCTGCCGACCTCCTCTGCGCGGTTCCTTCGACCTTCCCGCGCGCCGCGCACGTGCGCAACGCGGGCTGCGGGGGAGCGGCGGGTACCCGCGGACGGGCCGGTCAGACGTCGACTTGTCGGTTCACTGCCCGCAGACGCACCCCGCCTCCGCGTTCTTGTTCTTGCTCTCGCTCTTGCCGAGGGTGTCGGCGTCGGCCTTGACGACGTACACCTCCCAGGGCTCCCGGCCGGGGCCGTGGACCCACACCTTGTCCTGGAGGGCGTAGCAACAGGAGGTGTCGTTCTCCTCGAACGTCGCGAGGCCGGCGTCCTTGAGCCGGCCCGTGGCCGCGCTGACCTGGTCCGTCGACTCGACCTCGACTCCGAGGTGGTCGAGGCGCGTCTCCTGCCCGGGCTCGCCCTCGATCAGGACGAGCTTCAGCGGAGGCTCGGCGATGGCGAAGTTGGCGTAGCCCTGGCGGCGCTTGGCGGGTTCGGTGCCGAACAGCTTCGAGTAGAAGGTGATCGATGCTTCCAGGTCGCTGACCCGAAGGGCGAGCTGTGCACGGGACATGGTGATGCTCCCATCGAGTTGTATTGACGTCTGTCGATGCAAGATTGCGCCTTGGATCGATGACTGTCAACATAGAGGCATGTCGAATCAAGAGCTGGTGGTGCTGGGGCAGACCGGTGACGCCGACGCGTGCTGCCCCGGGTTGCTGACCGCCCCACTGGACGAGGAACAGTCCGTCGAGTTGGCGAAGGTCTTCAAGGCGCTCGGTGATCCGGTGCGTCTGCGGCTGCTGTCGATGATCGCCTCGCAGGCGGGCGGCGAGGTCTGCGTCTGCGACCTGACCCCGGCCTTCGACCTCTCGCAGCCGACCATCTCGCACCACCTCAAGCTGCTGCGGCAGGCCGGACTGATCGACTGCGAGCGGCGCGGAACCTGGGTCTACTACTGGCTGCTGCCCGAGATGACCGACCGCCTGGCGGGCGTCCTGACCCGCCCCGCCGGCACCCCGCTGCCGGGCTGCGGCGAGACGGCCGGTGCCGCCTCGTGAGCATGGACGCACCCGAACAGAGCGTGGCCGGGCGGCTGTCCTTCCTGGACCGCTATCTGGCCCTGTGGATTCTCGCCGCGATGGCTCTCGGCCTGGGCCTCGGCCGTCTGGTCCCGGGCCTCGGCGACGCACTCGCGACGGTCACCGTCAGCGGGGTGTCCCTGCCGATCGCGCTCGGCCTGCTCGTGATGATGTACCCGGTGCTCGCCAAGGTCCGCTACGACCGCCTCGACACCGTGACCCGCGACCGGCGCATGCTGCTGCCCTCGCTGCTGCTGAACTGGATCGTCGGCCCGGCCCTCATGTTCGCCCTGGCCTGGCTGTTCCTTCCGGATCTGCCCGAGTACCGCACGGGCCTGATCATCGTCGGCCTCGCGCGCTGCATCGCCATGGTCATCATCTGGAACGACCTGGCCTGCGGGCACCGCGAAGCGGCGGCCGTCCTGGTCGCCCTCAACTCGGTCTTCCAGGTGATCGCGTTCTCCGCGCTCGGCTGGTTCTACCTCCAGGTCCTGCCCGGCTGGCTCGGTCTGGAACAGACCAGCCTCGACGTGTCGGTGTGGGAGATCGCCCGCAGCGTGCTCATCTTCCTGGGCATCCCGCTCGCGGCCGGCTACCTGACCCGCCGCATCGGCGAGAGGACCAAGGGTCGCGCCTGGTACGTGGCGAAACTGATCCCGCGCATCGGCCCCTTCGCCCTGTACGGACTGCTGTTCACCATCGTCATCCTCTTCGCGCTCCAGGGCGACGCCATCACGAGTCGGCCGGTGGACGTGGTCCGTATCGCCCTGCCGCTACTGGTCTACTTCGCGCTCATGTGGGCCGGGTCGATGGTGCTGGGCAGGGCCGTCGGCCTCGACTACCCGCGCGCCACCACGCTCGCCTTCACCGCTGCGGGCAACAACTTCGAGCTGGCCATCGCGGTGTCCATCGCCACCTTCGGCGCCTCCTCCGGCCAGGCGCTCGCCGGAGTCGTCGGCCCGCTCATCGAGGTGCCGGTGCTGATCGGCCTCGTCTACGTCGCGCTGTGGGCACGCCGCTACTTCCCGGCCCTACCGGTGCCGCCGCCGTACCGCAGGAAGAGGCATCCCGTGTCTGACACTCCGCAGCGGCCCTCGGTGCTGTTCGTCTGCGTCCACAACGCCGGACGTTCGCAGATGGCGGCCGCCTTCCTCACCCACCTCGCCGGAGACCGCGTGCAGGTCCGCTCGGCGGGCTCGGCCCCGGCCGACACGGTCAACCCGGCCGTCGTCGACGCGCTCGCCGAGGCCGGCATCGACATCTCCGCCGAGGTCCCCAAGGTCCTCACGGTCGACGCCGTCCAGGCCTCGGACGTCGTCATCACCATGGGCTGCGGCGACACCTGCCCGGTCTTCCCCGGCAAGCGCTACCTGGACTGGCACCTCCCGGACCCGGCGGGCCAGGGCGTCGACGCCGTGCGCCCCATCCGCGACGAGATCGAGCGCCGTGTCCGCACGCTGATCGACGAGCTGGCGACGGCGGCGGAGGCCTGACGATCCAACGGTCCGGCAGCTCGGCGCCGGCTCACGACACCTCCGCCGCCAACCGGTCCAGGAACACCGCCTGCGCCTTCACGATCCGGGTGCGCGCCGCGTCCAGGGCGAACCACGCCACCCGGTCCAGCTCGGGGAACTCCGCTGTACGACCGGAACCGCGCGGCCACTCCATCGTGAACGTGCCCGGCACCATCTCCGCCGGATCCAGATCCGCCTCCACCGCCCACACCGTCACGTGCTTGCCCCCGGACTGCACCGTCTCGCCCAGTGGCAGCGCGGTGCCCTCCGGCGGCGGCAGGCCCAGCTCCTCCTGGAACTCGCGCCGCGCCGCCTCCCACGGCGTCTCGCCCCCTTCGTACTCGCCCTTCGGCACACCCCACGCGCCCGCGTCCTTGCGCGCCCAGAACGGTCCGCCCATGTGACCGAGCAGCACTTCGACCTCCTCCGACGCCCGCCGGAAGAGAAGCAGGCCCGCGCTGCGCTTCGTTCGCCTCGTCCCGTCAGCCATGCGTCAAGTCTCGGTGCAGGAACCGGATGACCGCGAGCACACGGCGATTGTGATCCTCCGACACCGGCAGCCCCAGCTTCCCGAAGACCGCCGCGACGTGCTTCTCGACCGTGCCCGCCGACACATGCAGCGACTCCGCGATCGCCGCGTTCGACCGGCCCTCCGCCATCAGCTCCCACACATCGCGCTCGCGCTCCGTGAGCGAGCTCAGCTCCTCTGCCGCCCGGCCCGCCCCGGCGAGCTGGGTCACCACCTCCGGGTCGAGCGCGGTGCCGCCCGCCGCGACCCGGGCGAGCGCGTCCGTGAACTCCGCGACGTTCGCCACCCGTTCCTTGAGCAGATACCCGACGCCCGCCGAGCCCTCGGCGAGCAGCCGCGTCGCGTACTTCGTCTCCACGTACTGCGAGAACAGCAGCACACCCGTCCCCGGATGCTCGCGCCGGATGTCGATCGCCGCCCGCAGCCCGTCGTCGGTGTGCATCGGCGGCATCCGGATGTCGACCACCGTCACGTCCGGCCGGTGCTCCGCCACGGCCGCCCGCAGCGCGTCCGCGTCACTCACCGCCGCCACCACCTCGTGCCCCCGCATGGACAGCATCTGCGCCAGCAACTCCCGCAGCACAGCGGCGTCCTCGGCGATGACCACTCGCATCGCCGGAACCGTCTCCTGCTGACTCCCCGCGTTCATCCCGCTCCCTCGTCCATGATCCGCACCCGCCCGAACCTACGTGTGCACCGGCAGCGACACCGTCACCACGGTCGGCCCGCCCTCGGGACTCGTCACCTCGAGCGACCCGTCCACCGTCCGCGCCCGCTGCACCAGACCCGCCAGCCCGCCGCCCGGCTCCAAGCGTGCGCCGCCCTTCCCGTCGTCCGTCACCCGCAGCCGCAAGGTGCCGTCCCCCGCGGCCACCTCCACTCCGCAGCGCCGCGCCCCGCTGTGTTTTATCGCGTTGGCCAGCAGCTCCGCCACGCAGAAGTAGGCCAGGCTCTCCATCGCCGGCGCCGGCCGCTCCGGCAGATCCACGCTGACGTCCACCGGCAGCGTGCTGCGCGCCGCGAGCGTGCCCAGCGCATCGCCGAGCCCGCCGTCGAGCGCGGCCGGATGCAGGCCCCGCGAGAGGTCGCGCAGCTCCGTGAGGGCCTCCGTCGCGTTGTCCCGCGCCGTCTCCACCAAGCGGTGCAGCTCCGGCCGGTCCCGGTCGTCCAACTGCTCGCGCACCATGTCCAGGCTCATCGCGAGCGCCACCAGGCGGACCTGCGCCCCGTCGTGCAGATCCCGCTCGATGCGGCGCAGCCGCTCATTGGCCTCCTCCACCGCCAGCGCCCGCTTCTCCTCCAGATCGCGGACCCGGTCGGCCAGCTCGCCGGGCCCGAGCAGCGCCGGCATCAGCGTGCGATCCACCCTGACGACGACCCGCGTCAGCCACGGCGCGACCACCACGATCAGCACACCCCGCAGCGCGACACCGAACGCCCCGGCCAGCGAGTGCACCTGCGGCTGTCCGCCCCACGGCAGCGGCGTCACCAGCGTCAGATCCTCCGGCGTGAACGCCCACCGCACCGGCGCCGCGATGTTCACCGCCCCGATCACCCACCACATCACCCCGTACAGGCCCACCGTCGCCAACGGCAGCTTCACCAGCGTGTACGCGACCGCCCGCCACGCCGCCCCGTCCCGCAGCCGCGCCTCCACGCGCGCGAGCGTCCCGCCCTCGGCCGAGGGCGGACCCGGCGCCGCCACCCGCTCGCCGAGCAGCGCGCCCGCAAGGCGCCGGTGCAGCGCGCCGAGGCCGCGGGCGAGACCGAGCCCGGCCAGCAGGAACACCGCGCCGAGCACCGCCCCCACCACCGTCAGCGTCAGCGCCGACCCCAGGGCCAGCGCGACCACCACGAGCAGGAACCCCGCGAGCGCGGGGACGTAGGACAGGAGGCAGTACGCCGCCTCCGCCCACGCCCGCCGCGTCACACAGGCCGTCAGCGCCGCGCGCACGGTCGGCAGGCCGACGACGGGGAAGTCAGGCATCGCGGCGCGCCAGCATCCGGTCGCCCACGGCGAGGAACGCCGCCGTGTACAGACACAGCACCCCGAACCCGGCCCACGGCGACAGCATCCCGTCGACCGGCACCGTCACCGCCAGCGAGTTGCCCGCGATCATCGTCGGGAAGAACTTCGCGACCGCCGTACCCGTGGTCCCGGCCAGGAGTGCGGGCAGCACATACGTGATGCCGACCAGGACACCTATCGCGCTCGCCGTGTGCCGGGTGATCGCCCCGATGCCAAGGCCCATCAGGCCGACCATCGCCAGATACGCACCCGACATCAGCACGGCGCGCAGCACGGCGGGGTCACCGAGCGAGGGCTGCGGCACACCGGGGGAGAGCGCCGCGGTCCCCGCGAGGAACGTCACGAACGTGACCACCTCGCCGATCAGCAGCGCGAGCCCACCGAACACCGCCGCCTTCGCCGCCAGCGCGAGCCGCCGGTCCGGCACGGCCGCCAGCGTCGAGCGGATGGTCCCCGACGAGTACTCGCCGGACATCACCAGGACACCCAGCACGCCGATGATGAGCTGCCCGAGGGCGACGCCCGCCAGGACGTTGTTCGTCGGGTCGAAGGCCGCCACCTTCGAAGCACCTTGCGGTGCCTTGGTGTTGGCCATCGTCACGACCCCCATGGCGATCATGCCGACCACCGTCAGGAGCAGCGCGTACACCGTCGACCGCAGGCCCCGCAGCTTGATCCACTCCATCCGGGAGGCCTGCCGGAAGCCGTAGTGCCCCGCCGGGACGGGCGGCGCACAGGTCATGGCACTCATCGGGCTCCTCCTGCCTGGTACACGGCCGCGCTCCCGGTGAGCGCGAAGAACGACTCCTCCAACGACCGGCCGCCTGCCGTGAGTTCGGCGACCGAGGTGTCCGCGAGCAGCCGACCCTGGCCGATCACCAGCAGATGGTCGGCCGTCAGGGCCATCTCGCTGATCAGATGGCTCGACAGCAGGACCGTACGTCCCTCGGCGGCCAGTGAGCGCAGCAACTCCCGTATCCAGCGCACGCCTTCGGGGTCCAGCCCGTTCACCGGCTCGTCGAACAGCAGCACCGCCGGATCGCCGAGGAGCGCCGAAGCGATCCCCAGGCGCTGTGCCATGCCGAGCGAGAACGATCCCGCCCGCTTGTGCGCGACCGAGGCCAGGCCGACGGTCTCGAGGACCGCGTCCACCCGCGCCGGATCGATGCCGCCGCCCGCGGCCAGCGCCGAGAGATGGCCGCGCGCGCTGCGACCCGGATGGAACGTGCGGGCCTCGAGGAGCGCGCCGACCCGGCGCAGCGGCCAGTCCAGCTCCGCGTACGGGCGGCCGTCGATCGTGACGTGCCCCGCGTCCGGCCGGTCAAGACCCATGATCATGCGCATGGTCGTGGACTTCCCCGACCCGTTCGGCCCGAGGAAGCCCGTGACGCTCCCGGGGCGCACCCGAAAGCTCAGGTCCTCCACGGCGACCGTCTCGCCGTACCGCTTGGTGAGACCCCTGGCCTCGATCATCACGACTCCCTCTGCCAGCGCGCTCTGCCGTCGCGTCCTTCGTGTGACATCCACGCTAGGAATCCGGACGAGCAGCCGGAACGAGGTTGTCCTCCGACCTGTCTGGGGGAAATCCCCCAGGCCACGCCCACGGGGGGAGAGGTACCGGGGCGGGGCGCTGCTCTGCACCCGACCGCTCAGCCCCGCCCCCGCGGCACGACCCCCAACGCCGTCGCGTCCGCGAGATGCTGCCCCAGACGCAGCTGCAGCGGCCCGAGCGGACCCGACCGCTCCGACAGCAGGCTCAGCGACCCCACCGCACGACCCGAGGCCCGCAGCGGCACCGCCACCACACACGCGAAGCCGAGACTGCGCGCCATCGCCGTGTACGACGGCCAATTGGCGCGCGCGTACGGATGCGCGAGCGGCACGCCCTTGATGGCCGTTGCGGAGTCGCGGCAGTCCAGGCCGGGCCCCTCGCCCCACGTCAGCGCGGCCTGCTCCAGGCGCAGGCCGCGCGGGTCGGACGCCGCGACCTCGACCCGCGCCGCGGGCGGATCCAGCACGGCCACCGCCGACTCCACCCCGAGCAGCGACACACAGCTGCCGACGAGGGCGCCGAGGGCCTGCGCACCACCCCGTACGGCGGCGTCCGCCACTTCCACGAACGCCGTCGCCAGCCGCTCGCTGTCCACCTGGTACGCCTCGTACGGCACGCCACGCATGACGGCCCCCTCGCCCCTGTCTCGTCCGCCCCGCACGGCGCAGCCACCCGCCCCGCAACCTGCCCGCGGGCCGGACTGTGCTCAGGGGGTATGCCCGGTGAATGGGCACCGCGAACCGAAGCGGCGCGCTCACATGTGCGTGGCACCCTCGCCGGACATCACCTTCGGCGCCCCCGGCCGGTACAGGAGCAGCGTCACGACGAAGCCGAGGCCGAAGAACGCCGCCGACCACCAGTAGGCGGTCGAGTAGCTCTCGATCGCGGCCTGCGCGCGCACCAGGGGTGTGGGCCGCTTGCCGACGAGGTAGCTGGTCGCGGCGGTCGTGGCCAGCGTGTTCAGCAGGGCCGTGCCGATCGAGCCGCCCACCTGCTGACTGGTGTTGACCATCGCGGAGGCGACTCCCGCGTCGTGCGTCGCGACGCCGGAGGTGGCGAGGTTCATGGCCGTCGCGAAGATCATGCCCATGCCGAGGCCCATCACCATCGTCGGCGGCAGCACATGGCCGGCGTACGTGCTGTCGATGTCGAGGAAGGTCAGCCAGATCATCGCCCCCACCGCCAGGGCCATGCCCAGCGGGACGATCGGCTTCGGCCCGTACTTCGGTGCGAGGGAGTTCTGCGTGATCATCGACGAGAAGATCATGCAGGCGACCATCGGCAGGAACGCGACACCGGTCTGCACCGGCGAGAACTCCAGGATCTGCTGCAGGTAGTACGTCAGGAAGAGGAACACGCCGAACATGCCGGCACCGGCGATGAACATCGCCAGGTACGACGCGCCGCGGTCCCGGTCCAGGGGCACGCGCAGCGGCAGCAGCGGATGCGCGGCCCGCGTCTCGAACCGGGCGAACGCGGCCAGCAGGATCACGCCGATCACCAGGAAGCCCCACGTCAGGAAGTCGCCCCAGTCGTGCGTCTCCGCGTTCGAGAACCCGTACACGATGCAGAACAGGCCCGCCGACACCAGGATCGTGCCGGGCACATCCAGCTTCGGCCGGTCCACCGGGCGTCCGCCGTGCAGCAGGCGCAGGCCGCCCAGGAACGCGAAGGCGGCGAAGATCAGGTTCACGAACAGGCACCAGCGCCAGTCCAGGTACTCGGTCAGCACACCGCCCAGCAGCAGGCCCACCGCGCCGCCCGCACCGGCGATGGCGCCGTAGATGCCGAAGGCCTTGGCCCGCTCCTTGGGGTCGGTGAACGTCGTCGTCAGCAAGGAGAGCGCGGCAGGCGCGAGCAGCGCGCCGAACGCGCCCTGCAGGGCACGCGCCGCGACGAGCATCTCGAAACTGCTCGCGGCGCCGCCCAGCGCGGAGGCCACCGCGAACCCGACCAGGCCCGTGAGGAAGACGGCCTTGCGGCCGACCAGGTCGGCGATCCGCCCGCCGAGCAGCAGCAGGCTGCCGAACGCCAGGGAGTACGCGGTCACGATCCACTGCCGGTTGCCGTCGGAGAACCCGAGGTCCTTCTGGGCCGACGGCAGCGCGATGTTCACGATGGTGGCGTCGAGGACGACCATCAGCTGTGCCAGGCCGATCACGGCCAGGATCAGCCACCGGTGCTCATGCTTGCCCCCGCCCGCGTACGGAGTGGATCCGTCGTCGGGAGGGGCGCTCTGTACACCGGGATCGATACCGGCTCCGGTACCGGGTTCGGCGCCCGCCGGGGGCGTGTCGGGTGAGCGATCCATCGTGGCCTCCAAACCACCGGACCCCCCGATCGACTTCGCCCACCACGCTAAGCGCCCTGCTCATGACGGGCGACTGGAGAGAGAACGGGGCCGTTCCCCGTACCTGGAGAACGGCCCCGTCGGGTGCCGATTGCCGGCGGCGTGCGCCGGATGTCAGTGGCGGCTCGTCAGCGGCTGTGCTCGTCCACGGCCGCCGGCTTCTCGTCCGGCGCCTCGCCCGGCTTGTCCGCCGGTGCGGACTGCTCGGCCGCACGCGGCTCGGGAACCGTGCCCGCGCCCGCGGCCACCGCCGTGCGCTGCGGGAACAGCCGCTGCGCGAGGGGCTGCACGAACCGCGCGGTCAGCGGGCCCACGATCACCAGGATCAGCACGTACGCGGTGGCCAGCGGGCCGAGCCGCGGCTCGATGCCGGACGTGACGGCGAGACCGGCGATCACGATGGAGAACTCGCCGCGCGCGACCAGCGCGCCACCGGCCCGCCAGCGCCCCTTGACGGAGATCCCGGCGCGGCGCGCCGCCCAGTACCCGGACGCGATCTTCGTGCAGGCCGTCACCACGGCGAGCAGCAGCGCGGGCAGCAGCACCGGCGGAATGCTCGCCGGGTCGGTGTGCAGGCCGAAGAAGACGAAGAAGACGGCCGCGAACAGGTCGCGCAGCGGGGACAGCAGCGTATGCGTGTTCTCGGCGACCTCACCGGACAGCGCGATGCCCACGAGGAACGCGCCCACGGCGGCGGACACCTGGAGCTGCTGCGCGAGGCCCGCGACCAGAATGGTCAGGCCGAGCACCACGAGGAGCAGCTTCTCCGGGTCGTCGCTGGAGACGAACTTCGAGATGTGCCGTCCGTAGCGGACCGCGATGAACAGCACCAGACCCGCGGCGCCGAGCGCGATGGCGAGCGTGAGCCCGCCGGCCGCCCAGCCGACCCCGGCGAGCAGCGCCGTGATGATGGGCAGATACACGGCCATCGCCAGGTCCTCGAGCACCAGGATGCTGAGGATCACCGGCGTCTCGCGGTTGCCGAGGCGGCCCAGGTCCCCGAGCACCTTGGCGATCACGCCCGAGGACGAGATCCAGGTGACGCCCGCGAGCACCACGGCCGCCACCGGACCCCAGCCCATGAGCAGGGCGGCGATGGCACCGGGCAGCGCGTTGAACGTCATGTCGACGAGGCCGGCCGGATACTGCGTCTTCAGGTTGGTGACGAGATCGCTGGCCGTGTACTCGAGACCGAGCATCAACAGCAGCAGGATCACGCCTATTTCGGAGCCGATGGCGACGAACTCCTCGCTGGCGCCGAGCGGCAGCAGACCGCCCTCGCCGAACGCGAGTCCTGCCAGGAGATACAGCGGGATCGGTGAGAACCGCAGCCGCCCCGCGAGCCGCCCGAGCAGCCCGAGCGCCAGCGTGATGGCACCGAATTCGATCAGAAAGACAGCACTGTGCATACGGTCACTCCCGACCCAGAATCGTGGCCGCCGCGTCGACGCCCTCCCGCGTACCGATCACGATGACCGTGTCGCCGCCCGCGAGCCGGAAGTCCGGCGTCGGCGACGGAATCGCGTCGGCGCGGCGCAGCACGGCCACGATCGACGCACCGGTATCGGTCCGCATCTTCGTCTCGCCGAGCAGCCGCCCGTTCCAGATCGAGGTCCCCGGCACCTCGATGCGCTCGGCGACCAGGCCCAGGTCGGTGGTGTGCAACAGGTTCGGGCTGTGGTGCGAGGGCGTCAACGCGTCGATGAGATACGCCGCTTCCCCCGACGTCAGCTTCAGCGACAGGTCGCAGGCGTCAGGGTCGTCCGCCCGGTACGCGCTGAGGGTGCGGCCCCCGTCCCGATGGGCGACGACCGACAGCTGGCGCTGCTCGCGGGTCGTGAGGTCGTAGCGGTAGCCGATCCCCGGCAATGGTGTCCTGCTCAGGCGTGAAGCGGGCACGTCTCTCCCCTTGTCCGTGCGTGGCCGCTGTCCCGGCGGCCAATAGGTGGCAGATGCAACTTTAGATGGATGTCCGTCACCCTATACGCGCCAAGCTTTGGCAAAGAAACGGTCAGACGTCGAGCGACGGATGCGCGGCGAGCAGCGCCTCCACCGTGTCCGCCTGCCCGACCGTTTTGTCCTCCCGATACCGCACTACGCGCGCGAAGCGGAGCGTCACGCCCGCCGGGTAGCGCGTCGAGCGCTGCAGCCCGTCGTAGGCGATCTCCACGACCAACTCGGGCCGGACGGTGACGACATGGCCGTCGTCGCTGACGGCGAGTTCGAGCAGCCGCTCCGTCTGCCAGGTCAGCAGCGCGTCGGTGAGCCCCTTGAACGTCTTGCCGAGCATCGCGTACGTACCATCGGCGGCGCGCGCGCCCAGGTGCAGATTGGACAGCTTTCCGGTGCGCCGCCCGTGACCCCACTCGGCGGCGAGCACGACCAGGTCCAGCGTGTGCACGGGCTTGACCTTCAGCCAGGATGCGCCCCGGCGGCCCGCGCTGTACGGAGCCTCGAGACCCTTGAGCACGACGCCTTCGTGGCCGCGGGCGAGGGTGTCGGCGAAGAACGCCTCGGCGGCGTCCGCGCCGTCGTCCTCGACCACCAGGCGCCGCACCCGCATCGGCTCCGGCACGAGCCTGGCCAGCTGCTCGTGCCGCCGGGCGAACGGCAGGTCCAGCAGATCCCGCCCGTCGGCGTACAGCACATCGAAGAACACAGGGGAGACCGGCAGCGCCTCCGCGGCCCGTGCGACATCCACCCGTGACCCGACCCGCCCCGCGACATCCTGGAACGCCCGCGGCCGCCCGTCCTCGCCGATCGCGATGACCTCCCCGTCGAGGATGAACCGCTCGCCGTCGAACTCCCGGACGGCGTCGGTCACTTCGGGCAGCCGGTCGGTGATGTCATCAAGGGTCCGGGTGTACACGCGGACGACATCGCCGTCCCGGTGCACCTGTACGCGAATGCCGTCGAGCTTCTCCTCCACGGCGCAGGTGCCCAACTTGTCGATCGCCTCGCCGACGCCTGCGGCACTGTGCGCGAGCATCGGCAGCACGGGCCGGCCGACGGTGAGCCGAAAGTCGTCGAGCGCCTCGGGCCCACGGGCGAGGAGCGCCTGCGCGACGTCCTGCAGCCCACCGGCCAGCATCACGGCACGCCGTACGTCCGCGGGGGCGGCGCCGGTCGCCTGCGCGAGCCCCTCGGTCGCCACGGCGTCCAGGGCACCCTGCCGCACCTCACCGGTCACGAGCCCGAACAGAAACCGCTGCTCGCTCTCGGTGGCGGCCCCCATCAGCTCCCCGACGAGCCGTTTCCGCTCGGCCTGCGACCCGGCGCCGGAGACGTCCCCGAGCTCGGTCATCAGCGCGTCGACGTCCTGCACGGTGAGCCGGGGCTCCGGCGCCGCCTCGACCCGCTCGCTCAGCACCCGCCAGCCGACCCCGAGCCGCCCCTGGGGCAGCCGCCCCGCGAGATACGGGATGACGATCGGCACGTCGTCCGGATCGGCGTCCCGGAACAGCTCGGCGAGCAGCGCGATCTTCCGCGACCGCGCGGAGGCGGCGGCGACATCCTGGGACACCTGAGCGAGCCGGGCGAACAGCATGTAGCCATGGTGCTACGGGGGGAGTGGAGGCGCAGCGGGACGGGCACGGGCCGGGGGCCTGCGCGCCCCGGCCCGCTCTCAGTCCTCAGCTCTCCGTAGACAGCTCCCGCTCGATGGCCGCCACGACCTCCGGCGCGTCCGGCGTCGTCTGCGGCGAGAAGCGGGCGACGACGTCACCGGAGCGGCCGACGAGGAACTTCTCGAAGTTCCACCGGATGTCGCCGGTGTGGCCCTCGGCGTCCGCCGTGTCCACGAGGTTCGTGTACAGCGCGTGCCGCGCCTCGCCGTTGACGTCGACCTTCTCCGTCATCGGGAACGTCACACCGTACGTCGCCGAGCAGAACTCGGAGATCTCGTCGGCGGTACCGGGCTCCTGCCCCATGAACTGGTTGCACGGCACACCGAGCACGGTGAACCCGCGCGCCGCGTACTGCTTCTGGAGCTCCTCCAGGGCGGTGTACTGCGGCGTGAGCCCGCACTTGGAGGCAACGTTGACGATCAGGACGGCCTTGCCCTGGTACTGCGCGAGGTCGGCGGCGCCGCCCTGAAGGTTGTCGATCTGCACTGCGTCGTAAATGGTCATGCTGCGGAGCGTACGCCGCGGCTCTGACAGCCACGTGACCGCGCCCCGGCTCCAGCTGTGACGGTGCCTCAGAGGACGAAGACGCTCTGCGCGGTCTCGGTGCGGTACGTCTCGCCGGGGTAGACCAGCCACTCGACCTGGCCGGTGCAGGAGGGGCCCGAGTGCACCTCCGCGATGGCGTCGGTGTTGTTGGTGATCGAGGACGGGAACCGGTCCACGGGGTAGCAGCCGCTCGGGTTCTCGTGCGCCACGCCGTTGACCTCCAGCATGCCCTCGGCGGCGAAAGTGGAGGTGGGAACGGACAGGGCGACGAGAGCAGCTGCCGCGGTGGTGCCGAGCGCGGTGGTGATGCGACGAAGGTTCATGATCGAGACAACGGCCGGTGAACGCATTGGTCACGCGCCGACCGGAGCGGCCTGAGAGGACGTCAAATGCCGTCCCCGGCACGCCCACGAGGGTGCGGTGCGGACATAGGATCGTGTTCAGGACCCGCCCGACGGAGTGGAGTTGACCGGCCGTGATGCCCCCGCGCTGCGAGGTCTGCCGCGCGTCCCCCAGGGACCAGGACTACGACACCTTCACGCTCGTCTACTTCCGTCCGATCGCGCCGCCTCTCGGACATGAGGGTCACCCCGAGAACGCCCTGTGGTTCTGCAAGGACCACGTCCGGCACACCGTGGGCAAGACCCACATGAGCGCGATCCTGGCCATGGTCCACATACGCGCGGCGGTCCGGCGCAACGCACCGAACCCGTGGCCGCTCAGCGGCATGCCTTGAGGCTCACAGGGCGACACGCGTCACCCGTACCCCGTGTGTCAGCTTGCGCGGGAAATCGAACACGCGCTCTAATCGGTCTCATGCGGAACACGATCACTGAGGACCTGGTGCAGACACAGCGGGAGTGGGACGCGACCTACCGGCAGCTTGCCGATCGGCCCGGTCGTACCGCTCTGCGGCGGCGTCTGCTGTATCTGTCCAGGGTGCTGGCGGGGGAGAAGCTCACCCCGGCGCAGAAGGCGGAGCTGCGCCGGCGGGCGCGGGGGCGGGCGTGACGCCGCGCCTGATAGTCGTGCACCGGCCGTCGGCGTCGAGCGGAGGGCGGCGGGTCACTGTCGGAGGCGTGGACTTCGGGCTCGCCCGTGACGACCACGATCTGGTCGAGTTCCTGCGTCGCGCAGGGCTGGATGATGCCGAGCAACTGGTGGCCGGGGATGCGGCGATCATTCAGTGGCGTGGCGGGCCTGCGCATGAGTACGAGGGCGAGGACGAGGGTGGCGGGGGATAGCCCCAGTCCGGATACGGTGGGCTGCCCCAGGGTGCGGGGCGTGTTGCGGTGGCATCGTGGTGGGCTCGATGCATCGGCGGTTCGGGCTGCGAGGATGCGCCGGTGAGTCCCTTAGGGGGAGCTCCCAGAGGTTTCCCCGAGATACGCCAACTCCTCTCGTTTTGTTTACCTTTCTGCCGTTATCTGTAGGTATGCCCGACTACCTGATGTACGGCCTGCTCGTCCTGTGCGTCATGCCCCCGCTGGTGCCGAACACGTGGCTGCTCGTCGGTGCCGGGGCCATGGCGGCGGACGGGCGTCTCCACATCGTGGTCGTACTGCTGGTGGTGTCGGGTGCCGCCGTTCTCGGTGATCTGCTGGTGTACCGGGCCGCGCGGCGTTTCGGTGCACCGATACTGAGGCGCAAGCGGCGGCGTGCCGCGCTGCTCGACTGGGCTTCCGTGCGGGTGCGGCGGCACGGGGTTCCGTTTGTCGTGGGGATCCGGTTTCTGCCCACCGGGAGATTCGTGGGCGCTGTCGCGGCCGGGCTTGTCGGCTTCCGGTTGAGCCGGTTTCTTGTTGCCTCGGGGGTCGCCGAGGGCGTCTGGGCCTCGTACTCGACCGGTGTCGGTGTGCTCGGTGGGGTCGCCGCCGGTGGGCCGTTCACCGGTGCGCTGCTGGGAATGGCCATCTCGGGAAGTGTGGCGAGCCTCGCCGCGGGTGTGCGGTGGCTCGCCGTGCGGCGCGCGCGGCGGAGGGAGGCGGTGCGTCGGCGTCACATGGAGAGCAAGGCCTCTGCCAGCGCCTCGTTGAAGGCGTCCGGGTGTTCCATGTTGGGGTAGTGCGCGGACTCGGGGATCGACACCGCGCGGCCGTCCGCGACGCTGCCGGTCAGGCGTTCCGCCATGCCGATGTGGTCGGGGGAGTCCAGGGCGCCGTTGATGGCGCGGACCGGGATCGTGAGCTCGGCGGCGCGGGCCCAGGTGTCCTGGATCGGGACGCTCCAGTCGGGCTCCTCGGCGGTGTGCTTCGACATCGTGCTCCACGTCATGGCGCGCAGCCGCTCGACGACCTGGGGGTCGAGGTCGTCGAGCGTACGGTGCGGGCCCGACGCGAAAGTGGTGAACGCCTCGACCGCGGCGGCCACGTCGCCCGCGGCCATCGCCGACTGCCAGGTGGTCCAGAGTCCGGTCGTCCAGGGGTCCGTGAAGTACGGCTCGCTGGTGCCGGCGCCGCTGGTGACCACGCCGCCGACCAGTTCCGGGTGCTCCAGCGCGGTGTCGATCGCCAGGCCGGCGCCCATCGAGACGCCCACGAGGGTCGCCGGGCCGGTGTCCAAGTGGCGCAGTAGCGCGGCGAGATCGTCCGTGTGCCGGAACGGGCCCGTGGCGTTGGGGGACCGGCCGTGGCCGCGGGCGTCGGGTGCGATGACGCGGTGATCCGATGCCAGGTGCGGGATCTGGTCGTCCCACATGTGGTTGTCGAGGAAACCGCCGTGCAGCAGAACCAGAGGGCGGCCGGTGCCTTTGCCTTCGTCGATCCAGAAGAGGTCGGACATGACAACCAGGGTGTCATGTGGGCCGTGCCCATCACAAGTGAAATGACAACTGAGGTGTCATGTCATGATGGGCGGGTGAGTGACACGACTGGCCGTGGCCCGGTGCCCGCGCACGTGGCGGACCGGCTTTCCGAGGTGTTCGACCTCGTGGGGCCGCTGTACCGGCGCGCGTACGTGAAGGTCGAGCGGGACGTCGCCGCCGAAGGGCTGTCGGTGGGCGTGCGCGCCGTGCTCAGCATGCTGCACGGGCGGGGCCCCATGACGGTTCCGCAGATGGGGCGGTTCCAGGCGCTGAGTCGGCAGTTCGTGCAGCGGATGGTGAACGACGCCGCCGCGCGCGGGCTCGTCGAGGCCGTCCCTAACCCCGCCCACAAGAGGTCCTCCCTGATCCGGTTGACCGAGGAGGGGGACACCGTCATCGGCGCCGTGCTCGACCGTGAACGGGAAGCCCTGCGAGGGGTCGACGGCGATCTCACCGAGGCCGACATCGACACCTGCCTGCGCGTCCTGTCCAGCCTCCTGGCCGTCATGGACGACTAGGCCGTCATGGACGACTGACCGCTCCCACGCCCCGGGCAGGACGCTCCCCCGACCACCGGTCAATCAACCGCCCCCGCCCGGTGCAGCCGTCCCCGCGCCACCAGCTCCACCGTCGTCGCCACCGCGATCGCCTGTACGGCCAGCAGCGCCACCAGAACGAAGAGTTGCACCGCCCCGGCGGTCACCGGTGACGCGCCGCCCAGGAGCATGCCGACGAAGGCGCCCGGGAGCGTGACCAGGCCCACCGTCCGCGTCTGGTCGAGCCCGGGCAGGAGGGCGTCGGAGGCAGCCGGGCGGGCGATCTCCAGGCGGGCCTCGTGGGGGAGCAGGCCGAGGGCCAGACATGCCTCGACCTCGCCCTTGCGCGCGGTCAGCTCGTCGAGGGCGCGGCGGCCCGCCAGCACGGTGCCCGTGAGCGCGCCGCCGATGAGGATGCCGGACACCGGGATCACGGCGATGCCGCGGAGCGGGAGCAGGCCGCAGGCGATCAGCGCCGCGACGAGCGGGGCCACCGGCGCCGCGATCGGCAGGGCGGCCCAGATCCACGTCCGGTTCGGGGTGAGGCGGCGGCCCGCCGTGCGCGCCGCGACCGCCAGCATGAGCAACAGGAAGGCCAGCAGCGCCGCACCATGCCGCACCACCCAGCCGATCAGGAGCGACACCACCGCCAGTTGCACCGCCGCCCGGATCCCCGCGACCGCGATGTCGCGCGCCCGGCGGCGCGACCCGTCCGGGGACAGGCGGTACACCGCCGTGATCGCTGCCGCGATCACCAGGAGAACGACGAGCACCGCCGCGAGAGTTCCGTTGACGGGAAGGAGGCCGGCCGCCGCCAGGGTTCGAACGCGCACGGGAACACAGTAGAGCGCCCCGACCTGGGCACCGGTGCTGTTCTCCGCTCCACTGGTGAGCGAGGATGGGCGGGTAACAAGGCGTGAAGTTGCCGCGATTGAGAAAGAGGGCTGACCGTCATGGCACAGCAGGTGCAGGGCGTGATCGCGCGGGCCAAGGGTGCCCCCGTGGAGATCGCGACGATCACGGTGCCGGACCCGGGTCCGGGCGAGGCCGTCGTGAAGATCCAGGCGTGCGGGGTCTGCCACACCGATCTGCACTACCGGGAGGGCGGGATCAACGACGAGTTCCCGTTCCTGCTCGGTCACGAGGCGGCGGGTGTCGTCGAATCGGTGGGTGACGGGGTGAGCGAGGTGGCCCCCGGTGACTTCGTGATTCTCAACTGGCGTGCGGTGTGCGGGCAGTGCCGTGCCTGTCAGCGCGGGCGCGCCCAGTACTGCTTCAACACCCACAATGCGAAGCAGAAGATGACCCTGGCCGACGGCACGGAGCTGTCGCCGGCGCTGGGCATCGGGGCCTTCGCCGAGAAGACCCTGGTGGCTGCCGGGCAGTGCACCAAGGTGGACCCGGCCGCATCCCCTGCCGCCGCGGGCCTGCTGGGCTGCGGTGTGATGGCCGGGCTCGGTGCCGCGATCAACACGGGCAACGTGGGGCGCGGCGACTCCGTCGCCGTCATCGGCTGCGGCGGCGTGGGCAATGCCTCCGTCGTCGGTGCCCGCCTTGCCGGTGCCGCGAAGATCATCGCCGTCGACATCGACGACAAGAAGCTCGCCACCGCGCGCGAGCTGGGCGCCACCCACACCGTCAACTCCCGCTCCACCGACCCGATCGAGGCCGTGCGTCAGCTGACCGGCGGCTTCGGCGCGGACGTCGTCATCGAGGCGGTCGGCCGCCCGGAGACGTACGAGCAGGCCTTCTACGCGCGCGATCTGGCGGGCACGGTCGTTCTCGTCGGCGTGCCGACCCCGGAGATGAAGCTCGAACTGCCGCTGCTTGACGTGTTCGGGCGCGGCGGCGCGCTCAAGTCGTCCTGGTACGGCGACTGTCTGCCCTCGCGGGACTTCCCGATGCTGATCGACCTGTATCTGCAGGGGCGGCTCGACCTGGACGCGTTCGTGACCGAGACGATCGCCCTGGACGACGTGGAGAAGGCGTTCGAGCGGATGCACCACGGCGACGTGCTGCGTTCGGTGGTGGTGTTCTGATGAGCGACAACACGGCACGCGTGGACCATCTCGTCACCTCCGGCACGTTCTCCCTCGACGGGGGCACGTGGGACGTCGACAACAACGTGTGGATCGTCGGGGACGACCGCGAGGCGATCGTCATCGACGCCGCCCACGACGCGGACGCCATCGCCGAGGCCCTCGGCGGGCGGAAGCTCGTCGCGATCGTGTGCACGCACGCGCACGACGACCACATCGACGCCGCGCCCGCGCTCGCCGCGCGCACCGGGGCGCCGATCCTGCTGCACCCGGCCGACACCGAGCTGTGGAAGCGCACGCACCCGGACCGGGTGCCGGACGGGGAGCTGGCAGACGGGCAGAAGATCGGCGTCGCCGGCGTGGAGCTGACGGTGCTGCACACGCCGGGGCACTGCCACGGCGCGGTCAGCCTGTACGCTCCCGCGCTCGGCACGGTGTTCACCGGGGACACCCTCTTCCAGGGCGGCCCCGGCGCGACCGGGCGGACCTTCAGCGACTTCCCGACCATCGTGGAGTCGATCAAGGACCGGCTGCTCACGCTGCCGGGCGAGACCGTGGTGCGCACCGGACACGGTGACAGCACGACGATCGGCGCGGAGGCGCCGAGCCTCGACGAGTGGATCGCCCGCGGGCACTGATCACCGGTCCCGGCCGGGGCGGCGACGCGCCGTCGTCCCGGCCGGGGCGTGGTTCAGCAGGGCGTCAGTACCGCGAGCACCGTCTTGCCGCCCCTCGGGTCGGGCCGCACGCTCCAGCGGCGGGCGAGCGCCTGGACCAGTGCGATGCCCCGCCCCGACTCGGCCGTCCACGACTCCGGCACGAGACGGGGGAGCCCGGGCGCGTCGTCGTGCACGGCCACGGTCAGCTCACCCGACTGCAGGCACAGGCTCATCCGGCAGCTGTGGCTCTGCGCCTCGGTCGCGTTGGCGACCAGCTCCGACACCACCAGCTCGGCGTCCGTCGCCCCCTCGCCCGTACGTCCGGCGAGAAACCTTCGGGTCAGCCGCCGGGCCCAGCGGGCGGCGCCCGAACCCTGCGGCATCAGGAACTCCACGCGCGCGGCACGCCGGTCGGCGTCCCTCGACGCACGCATGACAATCACTTCCTCTCGTGATGGATCGTGCGGGGGTCGTTCCTCGGTGACGGTCCCCCTTCCCGCGGCGCCGCGGCGTCACGCCTGCCCCTTGGCATCGGGTGCCCCGCACCGGCCGGTTCACGCCGTGTCAGCCGCTTTCGGTGGGGTGCGGGTGCGCCAGAGTGTCGAGGAACCGGTCGATGGCGGGGGAGGAGGGGGAGGCCGTCCCGTCGGCGCAGTGGGAGCGCTCCACCTGTGGTATCGGCAATTTGCCCAGATGTGGGGCGCGGGCTTCCAGGGCCCGCATCAAATGGAGCCGCTCCAGGGCCCGTTCGGCGGCTGAGGAGCGTACGTACTCGACCAGGGTCACGCCCAGATGGTCCGCATGACTGCGTACCGCGGCGTACTCATCCGGCGTGAACAGCTCCCGTAGGAGCGCAGTACTACCGTCCATGTCGGCATGATGCCGCCCTGCGTCGCGCCGCGCGGGCGGTTGGCATATTCACCCCCCGTTCGCGTGGAGTTGGCGTTGTTCGATGGCGCCCGCGGGGGTGGAGCGCACTCAGAAGTGGTCGGCGTCCGCGGCCGCCCAGTCCGCGGCCCACGTCGCGGGCGGCTGCTTCGTCAACTGGCCCGGCTCCAGCCAGTCGTGGAGGTGCGCGTAGGAGACCGGCATGTCCGCCGTGGTGCGCCGCATGAGCTGGTCGGGGCGCAGCTCGCGCGGATCGCGCACGCCCATCGCCGCCATGATCTGCGCCGCGCTGCGCACGGTCGACTGCTGGTAATGGCGTACGCGTTCGGCCTTGTCGGCGACGTCCAGGGCGCGCACGCGCCGCGGATCCTGCGTCGTGACACCCACCGGGCAGGTGTTGGTGTGGCAGCGCTGGGCCTGGATGCAGCCGACCGCGAACATCATGGCGCGCGCCGCGTTCGTGAAGTCGGCGCCCTGGACGAGGCGTTTGACGATGTCGGCGCCGGTGGCGACCTTGCCGCTGGCCCCGACGCGGACGTGCTCGCGCAGCCCCGTGCCGACGAGCGCGTTGTGGACCGTGATCAGCCCCTCGGTGAGCGGGGTGCCGAGATGGTCGGCGAACTCCAGGGGCGCCGCGCCCGTGCCGCCCTCCGAACCGTCCACGATCACGAAGTCGGGCGTCACGCCCTCCGCGACCATCGCCTTGCACACGGCGAGGAACTGCGAGCGCGAGCCCACGCACAGCTTGAACCCGACCGGCTTGCCGCCCGCGAGCTGCCGCAACTCGGCCAGGAACAGCACCATTTGGCGCGGTGTCTCGAACTCCCGGTGGTACGGCGGCGACACCACCGTCTGCCCCTCCGGCACGTCCCGTACGCGGGCGATCTCCGCGTTGACCTTGCCGCCCGGCAGCACGCCGCCGATGCCCGGCTTCGCGCCCTGCGACAGCTTCAGGGAGACGCACTTGACGTGCTCGTGCGCCGCCTTGTCGGCGAATTCGTCGCGGTCGAAGCGGCCCTCGCTCGTGCGGCAGCCGAAGTAGCCGGTGCCGATCTCCCACACCAGGTCGCCGTCGTGCGCCAGGTGGTGGTCGGACAGGCCGCCCTCGCCCGTGTCGTGGGCGAAGCCGCCCAGGGCCGCGCCCTTGTTGAGCGCGCGGATCGCGTGGCTCGACAGGGCGCCGAAGCTCATCGCCGATACGTTGAGCAGCGCCATGTCGTAGGGCCGGGTGCAGCCGGGGCCGCCGATGCGGACGGTGGTCGGCCGCTCGGGCGGGTCGACGGGGCGCAGTGACGGCACCAGGAATTCATGACCGGAGGCGTACACGTCGCGCTCGGTGCCGAACGGCTCCTCGGCCTCCACCGCCTTCGCCCGCTCGTACACGATGCTGCGCACGTCCCTGTCGTAGGGCCGGCCGTCGTAGTTGCGCTCGACGAAGTACTGCTGCATCTCGGGGCGCAGGGACTCCATCAGGAAGCGCAGATGCCCGAGGACCGGATAGTTGCGCAGCACGGAGTGGCGCGACTGGGTCAGGTCCCACACGCCGAGCGCCGCGAGGGCCAGGAGCGGGGCCGCGGCGAACCACCACCACGCGGAGAGCAGCAGGGACAGGGCCAGGGCGGTGGCCGCTCCGGCGACGGCGACGAAGAACACGACGAATCTGCGCACCCGTCGAGTCAATCGCACCGGGCGGCTCGCGTCATCGGACGACACAGCAACACGGAGCGAGGGTGGGGTGGACCGTCGGCGATCACCTCCGATAAGTTAGGCAAGGCTTACCTAATGGAGGTTCGGGATGGGTGTCCGACAGATCGCTGCCGCCGTGCCCAGCACGGCGGCCCACGCACGCTCCGTGCTCGCCGCCGCATGGACCTGCGGCGTCACCACCGATGTGGGGCAGGACGACCTCGTCGGGGCGCATCGCGTCGCCGACGACGGCACGGTCCGCATCGCGCCGCCGCCCGACAGCGTGCTGGCCGCCGCCGTGCTCTGCTCACCGCACGGACGGCCCACCACGCTCCTGGAGTTCGCCGACGCGGCGCCCGTCCCCGTACGCGACCGGGTGCGCGCTCGCGTGTGGCTGTCGGGCGAGCTGGTCCCGGACGGCGAGGAGCTGGTGCTGCGGCCCGAACGGGCGGTCCTGCAGACCCGGGCGGGGCGCACCGGCATCGAGCTCGACGAACTCGCCGCCGCCGCGCCCGATCCGCTCGCGCTCGCCGAGCCCCGTCTGCTCACCCATCTCGCCGACGCCCACCCCGAGGCCGTCGAGCAGCTCACCCGGCTCATCGCCCCCGACAGCCTGCACGGCGTCGTCCGCGTCCAGCCGCTCGCCGTGGACCGGCACGGGCTGACGCTGCGTCTGGAGCGGATGCGCGGCCAGGCCGATGTGCGGCTCGCCTTCCACCGGCCCGCCGACGACCTGGGCTCGCTCACCGAGCGCATGCAGCACCTGCTCGCCTCGGCGCAGACGGTCAGCCGCCGCCGGAGGTGACCTTCTCCCGGGCGGTCGCCTGTTCGGGCAGGGACCGTCGGCCTGTCGGCGGCCGGAACGCCCAGTCCATGCGGGGCTCGACGACGTAGCGGAACACCCGCCGCACCGGTTCCGTGCACAGTGCGGTGACGAGCCCGACCGCGGCCGCCGTCACGGCCAGCTCGCCGAGCGGGCTGTGCAGCCACGGGTGGGCGTACCAGTCCCAGAACCGGGAGAACTTGATGACGAAACCGTGCAGCAGATACGCGTAGATCGTCCCCGTGCCCAGCGCCGTGAACCACAATTTGCGGCCCGGCACCCAGGCCAGGAAACACGTCGTCAGCGCGAGCGCGAGGACGAACAGGGCGGGCGTCGCGACCAGGCCCGCCCACCCGGGCACACCCCGTCCCTGCACGCTGCCCCGGTGATAAAACCAGCCCGCGTCGAACCAGGGGGCCACCCAATACGCGGCGAGCAGGGCCGCGCCCGTGACGCCCAGAGCCGCCCAGCGCACGCGCCACGTCCGCACGCGCGCGAAGTGCTCGGGCCGCAGCACCAGGCCCACCACGAAGAACGGCAGGAACTGCAGGACCCGTTGGAGCGCCAGGTCGCCGCCCGCGCCGGGCCACATCGACACGGCCGTGCCCACGGCCAGCGACACGAGCACGGGATGGCGGAGTTGCAGCCACAGCGGCGTCGAGAGCCGCCAGACGAACAGGGCCACCAGGAACCACATCAGATACCAGGGGTCCAGCAGGCTGATCGGATACCCCGGATCGTCCTGCGCCCACCGGTAGAACAGCGTGTACGCCACCTCGAAGACGAGGTAGGGCACGACGACGCCGGTCACCAGGCGCCGCAGGCGGTGCGGCGCCATGTCGAAGCTGCGGGAGAAGTACCCCGACACCAGGGCGAACGCCGGCATGTGGAAGGCGTAGACGGTGAGATACACCGCCGTCACCGCGCGGGAGCCGTAGGTCAGCGGCTCCCACGCGTGCCCGCAGGCCACGAGGACGATCGTCAGGAACTTGACGTTGTCGAAGTACGACTCGCGTGCCTGCGGTGCCATCGTGTTCGCCGCGCCCTCCACCTCGGAACGGTCGGGGTCCCCTGCCCGGTACCCCTCGCAGACCGTTCCACGAGTGGAGGTGTGACACAAGTGGCGTATGCGGCGTGGCGGATCAGACCGCCGTGTATGCGCCGTCCACGAGGTGGTAGCTGCCCGCGATGAACGAGGCGCGGTCCGAGAGCAGGAAGACGATCAGCTCGGCGACCTCCTCGGAGGTGCCCAGGCGGCCCGCCGGGTGCAGCGAGACGAGCCCGTCGTGGGCGGCCTTGTCCATCTCCTTGAGGAGCGGGGTCTCGATGAAGCCCGGGCCGACCGCGTTGACGCGGATGCCCTGCGCGGCGTACTCGGCGGCGGCCGTCTTCGTCAGGCCGACCACGCCGTGCTTGGCGGCGACGTACGCGGGGGAGCCGGCGAAGCCGACCGAACCGAGGATCGAGGCGACGTTCACGATGGCGCCGCCGTTGCCCGCGGCCTGGATGGCGGGGATCTCGTAGCGCATGGAGTAGAAGACGCCGTCGAGGTTCGTGCGCACCACGCGGTTGTACACGTCGATGTCGTACTCGCCCGTGGGGGCGCTCGCGCCGCCGATGCCCGCGTTGTTCACGGCCAGGTCGAGCCCGCCGAAGGTGTCGACGGCGAACCGGACGGACGCCTCGACGGAGGCCGGGTCGGTCACGTCGACGGCGACCGCGGCGGCCTTCAGGCCCTCCGCCTTCAGCGTCTCGGCGGCCTCCTGGGCGCCCTTCTCGTTGTAGTCCGCGATGACGACGTTGGCGCCGCCGCGGCCCAGGCGGCGGGCGGTGGCCAGGCCGATGCCGGAGGCGGAGCCGGTGACGAGCGCGGTCTTCCCGGCGAACTCGGCGGCGTAGTCGGTCACGTTGCCGGTGGTGGGAGTGGTGCTCATGGTGCGATTCACTTTCTGGTAGCGACGTCGGGGACCGCCGCGGCGGCGGCCTCCTCGATGAGGGCGTCGTAGGCCCGCGCCACCAGTTCGGCGAGGTCTTCGGCGTCCGTGCCCGCGCCGCGCGCCCAGGTGCGCAGCGCGGCGGTCAGCACTCCGGCGGCGGCCCCGACGACGACCTCGGGACGCGGGTCCCGGGCCGGGTCGGTGCCGAGCCGGTCGGCGATGATGCGTACGGACTCGTCCTGGGCGTCCACCCGGATCCGTTCGTACGCGGCGAACAGGGCGGGCTCCGCGTCCACGACCGCGTACAGCTCGCGCAGCCGCGGACGGTGGTGCCAGCCCGGGGTCTCCCGGTCGGCGAGGTAGTCCGCGACCGCGCGCCGGTAGGCGAGCAGCGGGGGCTCGGCGGCGGGGCGGGCGCGCAGCGCCGTGTTGATCCCCGCGCCGTCGGCCCGCGTGAAGTCCAGGGCCGCGTCCTCCTTGCCGGCGAAGTGCCGGCTGAAGGTGCGGCGGGTGACGTCCGCGCGCTCGGCGATGGCCTCCACGGTCACGTCACCGAGCCCGCGCTCGAGCACCAGCTCGACGGCGGCCTCCGTGAGCGCCTCGCGGGTGCGGAGGGCCTTGGCCTGCCGGCGGTCGCCGGCGGGTCGGGTGCCGGTGGCCTCGTTCGCCTTCATGTCTTCGACGGTACACCCGAATGTCCCAATGGGACACGTGTCCCGGTGAGACATTTTCGCGAGTGGTTGCGGGCCGGGCCGTCAGGCGTGCCAGTGCCCGTGCAGCGCGGCGGTCGTGAAGCCGGGGCCGTACGCGACCATCGTTCCGCGGGCACCTGCGGAGGGCGGGTCCTGGTGCGTGCGTTCGAGGACACGGAGGACGCTGACGCCGCCCAGGTTGCCCTCGTCGGTGAGCGTGGCCGTGGCGTGGCGGGCATCGTGCGCGCTCAGACCCAGGGCCGCGGCCGTGTCCGCGATGATCCGCGGGCTGCCCGGGTGGATCACGGTGAAGTCGGTGGGGCGTGCGCCGAGCCAGCCGGTGACGCCCGGCAGGGTCTCGGTGAAGGCCGCGCGGCCCTGCTTCGTGGCGTCGAAGTGCAGTCCGTCCGCGGTGATCCGGCCGCCCAGCTGTCCCGCGGTGCCCGGCAGCACGTGCTCGTAGTCGTCCTCGCACGCGAAGCCGGGGCCGAGCGGCTCGTCGCTCACCACGGCCGCTCCGGCCGAGTCGCCGAACAGCGCCTTGTAGATCATCGCGTCGATGCCGGTGTCGCTGTGGTGGTAGACGGCGGAGATCACCTCGGCGGCGACCACGAGCACCTTGCTGCCCGGGCGGGCCGCCACCATGTCCGCCGCCCGGATCAGTGACTTGGTGCCGCCCGTGCAGGCCAGCGTCGTGTGGGCCAGGGAGCGGGCGGTCGGGCGCAGGCCGAGCCGCGTCATGAGGTGCACGTCCAGGTTGGGCGCGGCCCAGCCGGTGGAGTGCGTGGTGACGATGCCGTCCAGGTCCGTCGCTCTCAGGCCGGCCGCCGCGAGGGCCGAGGCGGCCGCCCGCTCGGCGAGTTCGGCCGCGTCCGCGAACGCGGTACGGGCCCGCTCCGCGATGCCCGCCGTACCCGCGACGGTCGGGGAGTCGAGGGGCCGGGCGAAGTAGCGGGTGCGCACGCCGCACCCCTGAACGGCGCGTACCGCGGCGGCGATCCGGGGGTGGCCCGGGTGGCGTGCGCGTATGTCGTCCGCGATCTCGTCGGTGGTCACCTTGTGGGCGCCGAGGACGGTGTGCGGCATCGAGACGTAGGCGGGCATGGGTGTCTCCCACGGGGCTGAAGTGGCTGTGGGGGGCCCGCTCAACCTACGTCGCCACGACACTTCTGCCACGGGCTGTGTGACGGAAGGGGCGGAATTCAGCCTGCGCGCAGAGCGGGCTTCCTGGGGTGCGCGCGGTGCACGCCCGGGTGGAACACCAGGATCATCAGGCGCGCGCCCGGCGTGGTGAGCGGCTGCGCCGCGCACATCGTCGCCCAGCCGGGGCCCAGGCGCGCGTGCAGCAGCGGCCGTTCGTCGCCGTCGGGGTGCATGGCCGAACCGCCCGAGCGGTAGATCGGGGCGGCCTCGGGATCGGCCAGTACCTCCTTCTCGATCTGGGCGAGCGTGTCGTCCTCGGGGCGCGCGGCGAGGGCGGCGCGCAGCTGGGGGAGCAGCAGCGGCGCCCACGCGCTCTGCCAGTCCACCAGCATGTGGCGGGCGTGCGGGTCGAGCAGCATCCAGCGCATGGTGTTCGCCGGGGGCCGGTGGTCGGGAAACAGCTCCGTGAACGCCCGGTTGCACGCCAGCAGGTCCCAGGACGAGTCGGAGACGTACGCGATGTGGTCGATGCCGTCGACCGCCTCCTGCCACACGCCGGGGATCTCCTTGCCCGACGTCGGGTACAGCGGTCCCGGCGGGTCCTGCAGCAGCGCATAGCGGCACAGCAGCACCCACTCCTGCTCGTTCAGCCCGAACAGCCGCGCCACATCGCGCAGCAGTTCCGCCGGGGCGTTCGGGTACGTGCCCGACTCCAGGCGGTGGTACGTGCCGAGGGTGCGGTGCAGGAGTTGGTCGACCTGGTGCTGGGAGAGGCCGGGGGCGCGGCGCCCTTGTCCCGTCGGTCTGCTGAAGCCGTGGGATTCGGGGGCTATGAGGGCGCGCCGTTCACGGAGCAGGGCGCGAAGCGCCGTCTTGTTCATGGTGGGTAATCCCTCGTTGTTCACGCCGAGTTGAGCGTGAGCAGTCTAAATAGTCCCAAGGTCTTTGGTAATAAACATTGCCCGAAGAAAACGATCAGACGGTGCGTCATGATGGGTGGAGTTGGGTTGCCCACCTGCTGGTTTCCTCGTTCGTGCGCATGTGGGCGCGGCGTTGCGGCACCTGTGCCGGGCCACTCGAAAATGGCTGAAATTTCCCGCTGCGGGTAACCCACAAGCCTCTGCGGCCGTTCACGCAGGTGCGAGTGGGGCCGGGCCACCAATTGCGTTCGATGTGGCCGGAAAATGCGTTGTGAGACGCAAACGCCCACGCTCGTCCGGGCGGCCGGTGGAGGTCACTGGCTGCGGTCGGTGCCGTCACTCGCCATCACGTAGCGGCCACGGCACCGGCCGCGCCCGGTCCCCGACCGTGTCACCGTCCGGTCTTGTGCACACTCCGCACGTAGTCGTCGGCCGCCGCGTCGAGGCCGATGTCGTGCTGGGCGCGCTCCGACAAGTACCAGCGATGCTCCAGGAGCTGGTGATACAGCTCCGCCGGGTCCATCGGCGTCGAGACCCGGTCACGCACGGCGCGCACCGTGGGGCGGAACACGTCACGGACCCAGCGGTGCGCGAGGACCTCGGGCCGCGCGTCGGCCGCGTCCTCCTGCGTCGCCATCCAGCTCTCCAGGTCGGCAAGGAGCCGCCGCGCCTGGTTCTCCTCGGCGTCCATGCCGGTCAGGCGCAGCAGTTGGCGCTGATGGTGGCCCGCGTCGACGACCTTCGGCACGAACGTGACGGTGTCGCCCTGCGGCGAGCGCGAGATCTGCATCTCGGCCACGTCGAAGCCCAGATCGTTGAGCCGGCGGATGCGGCGGTCCATGTAGTGGTGCTTGCCGGCCGGATACACCGACGTACGGGTCAGCTCGGTCCACAGGTTCGTGTACCGCTGCACGATCTCCGTGCCGAACCCGATCGGGTCGATCGAGGGGTGCAGCGCGCCCGACGCCTCCAGGTCGAGCATCTCGCCCGCGATGTTCACCCGCGCCAGATCGATGTCGTACTCCCGCTGCCCGTCGCTCAACCGCGGGTGCAGCTCGCCGGTCTCGGCGTCCACCAGGTACGCGGCGTACGCGCCCGCGTCCCGGCGGAAGAGGGTGTTGGACAGCGAGCAGTCGCCCCAGGCGAATCCGGAGAGATGCAGGCGTACGAGCAGCACGGCGAGCGCGTCCATCAGCCGGTGCACGGTCGTCGGCCGCAGCGTCGTCTCGAACATCGAGCGGTACGGCTGCGAACCGCCCAGGTGCCGGGTGATCAGGACCGGTTCGAGCGGGTTCCCCGCGGGGTCCTCGCGCCCCGTGACGACCGCGAGCGGGTCCACCGCCGGGATCCCCAACCGGTCGAGCGTGCGCAGCAGTTCGTACTCGCGCAGCGCGGGGCGCTCGGCCAGCTCCTTCACGGCGACGACCTCGTCGCCGGCGCGTGCGTAGCGCACCACGTGCCGCGAGATGCCGCGCGGAAGCGGCACCAGGTACTCCTCGGGCCACTCCTCCAGCGGGATGTGCCAGGGCAGGGCGAGCAGGAGCACCGGGTGCTCGGGGTTGGTTGCGCTGATCTCGAGCGGCATGACGACCAGGGTAAAGGGGGCCCGACGCCGCCTCGGCCTAGTGTTCGGGGACCAGTTCGGCGCGGCCCGAGGTCAGGGAGCGTTCGGCCGCCGCGAGGGTCTCCGTGAGCCGCAGGCCGAAGCGGGCGTCGCACGGGTGGGCCGTACCGCCGTGCGCCGCCTCCAACAGTGAGTCGACGGCGGCGGCGAGCGCCTCCGGGGCCGCACCGGGCACCGTCGGCATCGCCGACACGCCTTCTGTGCCCCGCAGTTCGACCGCGACGCCGCCCGCCGCCTGGGGCGTGGTCAGGCTGAGCGTCGCCGTGCTGGAGGTCCCGCCCGCGTGCCGGAGCACGAGATGCACCGTGTCGCCGGGGCCGCCGTGCGCGGCCACCGTCCGTACGTCCCCCAGGATCGGCAGCAGCACGGACAGGGCGTGCGGGCCCACGTCCCACAGCGCGCCCTTCTCGGCCCGCCAGGGCGTCGTGGCCCGCACCCGCGCGTCGTCGCCGGGGGTGTAGAGCGCGCCGTACCAGTCTCCGCGGCCCGTGAACCAGCCGTCCGTCCCGGCCTGTTCGGCGATCCAGGCAGCGGTGAGCGGCGCGTGCCGCAGCGTGCAGAAGACGATCGACGCTACGCCCGCCGCGTCGACCGCCCCGACGACGGCGCGGGCGGCCTCGGGGCGGGTCGCCAGCGGCTTGTCGAGGAGCAGATGACAGCCCGCCGCAGCGGCCCGCGCGGCGAGCGGCGCCTGGACGTCCGGCGGCACCGCGAACGCCACGACGTCGCTCGCCGCGAACAGGGCGTCCACATCGTCGTACGCCGTCGTGCCGTGCGCACCGGCGAGCTCGGCCGCCGCCTGTGGCCTGCGCCCCCAGACCCCGACGAGGTCGACGGCCTTGTGGGCCTCGAGGGTGGGGGCGTACGTCCGCTGGGCCCAGGAGCCGGTCCCGACGAGACCGAAGCGGGCGGGGCCGGAGGCGGTGGGCGGGGTGGAAGAGGTCATGAGCGGCAGTATCTGTCGGTCGGGCGCCTCATGCACAGGGGGCCCGGCCGAGCGGTGCAGACAGGACGTGCGGTTCGGTGAATACTGATTCACCGAACTGGTGAACCCCTGTTCACCCCGATCCCCCTCCTCGGGGATGCCACTGTCCCGTCGCGACCGGAGACCCATGAAACCTGCCCCGATATCGGCGACGCGCCCGCGCGAGCGGCTCGCCGTGCCCGTGCTCGCCTTCGGCGGCATCCTCATGGCGGTCATGCAGACCGTCGTCGTCCCGCTCCTGCCCGATCTGCCGCGGCTGACCGGCGCCTCGCCCGCCGCCGTGTCCTGGATGGTCACCGCGACCCTGCTCGCGGGCGCCGTCCTCACCCCGGTCCTCGGCCGGGCGGGCGACATGTACGGTAAGCGGCGCGTCCTGCTCGGGGCGCTCGCCCTGATGACGGCCGGATCGGTGCTGTGCGCGCTGACGTCCGACATCCGTCTCCTGATCGCCGCCCGCGCGCTGCAGGGCGCCGCGGCCGCCGTCGTGCCGCTGTCCATCAGCATCCTGCGCGACGAACTCCCGCCGCACCGCACCGGATCCGCCGTCGCCCTGATGAGCTCGACGGTCGGCATCGGCGCGGGTCTCGGCCTGCCGCTGGCCGCGCTCATCGTCCAGTACGCCAACTGGCACGTCATGTTCTGGGCGACCAGCGCCCTCGGCGCGCTCGGCCTCGGTCTCGCCTGGTGGGCCGTGCGCGAGTCACCGGTCCGCTCCCCGGGCCGCTTCGACGCGCTCGGCACACTGGGGCTCGCCGCAGGCCTCGTCTGCCTGCTGCTCGGCGTCTCGCAGGGCGGCCAGTGGGGCTGGGGGAGCCCCGTGGTGCTCGGCCTGTTCGCGGGCGCCGTCGTCGTCCTCGGCCTGTGGGCCTGGCAGCAACTGCGCACCGAGCGGCCCCTGGTCGACCTGCGCCTCGCCGTCGGCCGCCGAGTCGGCCTCCCGCACCTCGCGGCGCTGCTCACAGGCTTCGCCTTCTACGCCAACTCGCTCGTCACCGCACAACTCGTGCAGGCCCCCGTCGCCACCGGCTACGGGCTCGGCCTGTCCATCGTCGCCACCGGCCTGTGCATGCTGCCCAGCGGCGTCATCATGCTGCTGTTCTCGCCGGTCTCGGCCCGCATCTCCGCGGCGCGCGGCCCCCGGATCACGCTCGCGATCGGCGGCGTGGTCCTCGCCCTCGGCTACGCGGTCCGCATCGTCGACAGCACCGACCTGTGGGTGATCCTCGTCGGCGCCGCCGTCGTCTCGACCGGCACCACCCTCGCCTACTCCGCGCTGCCCACCCTGATCCTGCGCGCCGTCCCGGCCGGTGCCACGGCCTCCGCGAACGGCGTCAACGTCCTCATGCGCACCATCGGCCAGGCCGTCTCCAGCGCCGCCGTCGCCGCCGTGCTCGTCCACCACACGACCCGGGTCGAAGGCGCCCACGTACCGTCCCTGCCCGGCTATCAGCTGGCGTTCGCCATGGCGGGTACGGTCGCGCTCGTGGCCGTCGCGGTCGCCCTGGCCGTCCCTTCCGACCGCGCGGCAGGCCGTGCCGTCACGGGCGCACCGGCGCCGGTGCCCACCACGAAGGGAGCGTGAGGCGATGACCGCGGTCCCCGCCGGCGAGCAGCGGCCCGGCACAGGGCGGCGCGACGCGGAGGCGACCAAGGCCGCCATCGTCAGGGCGGCCCGGCACCTGCTGGCCCGGCACGCGCACGGCGACATCACCCTCAAGGCCGTCGCCGACCGGGCCGGGGTCAGCCCGCCGCTCGTCCTCAAGTACTTCGGCAGCAAGGACGCCCTCTTCTCGCGCGTCATGAACTTCGAGGCCGACGTGGAGTCCTTCCTCGACGCCCCGCCCGCGGACCTGGGCCGCCACATGGTCCGGCACGTCCTGACCGGCCAGGCCGAGCGGGGCAGCGACCCGATCCTGCGCATCGTCTTCGCCCCGCTCCACGGCGAGCAGGGAGACATCCTGCGCGCCAACTTCCGCGCCCAGGTCTGCGAACGGCTCGCGCGGCGCCTGCCCGGCGACGACGCGCCCCTGCGCGCCGAACTCGCCGTGTCCCTGCTGCTCGGCCTCGGCGTCATGTACGGCATCGCCCGCGGCCCGCACGTACGGGCCGCGGACATCGAGACGCTCGTCGACCGCTACGCCCCCGCCGTGGAGGCCCAACTGGCGCCGCCCGCTCAGCCGACGTCTCAGTCCTGTCAGTCCTGCTGAACCCGCAGCGGCTCGAACGCGACGGTGGTGCGCGCCCCGTCGGCCCAGCGCACCCTCAACTCGCCGTCCAGGACGTCGACGTCGGACACCGCGTCCGCGAGCGGCGCTCCCGGCTGCTCGGCGCCGAGTGAGGCCAGCGCCACGAGGACCGCCGTCCCCTCCACGTCCGCCGCGAGGTGCGGCACCCGCACCCACGGCTCGTACGCCGTGCCCTGCGGCGCGCGCACCTCGTCCCGCAGCTCCCAGCCGTGCAGGCCGACCAGCTCCGAGTGCAAGGCTTCCGTGGCCCAGCCGGTGAGGGTCACACGCGCCCCGTGCGGGGCGCCGATCACCCGGTGCACCCGCAGCTCGTACGCGCCGCGTGCCACGGTCACGCTCTCCACGCGAAGCCCCGGCACCATCGGCGGACCCGACGTGAACACCGGCCGGTGCCAGGACGCCGCCCAGCCCCAGCCCTCGCCCTGACCCGCCCCCAGCGGATGGATGCGGCGCCGCACGCTCCCGACGCCGCCGCACTCCAACGACAGCTGGTTGTCCGCCGCGTTGGCCGGGGACGTGGGCCCGGTGTGGGTGGAGTAGGCCTGGCGGCTGTAGAGGACGTCGACGGCGGACGCGTCCTCGCCCTCGAACGGGCGGACGTGGTCGCTGCCGTGATTGTGCAGCCGTACGATCCCGTCCGCCCGCGTCGACTGCACCAGCAGCCCCGGCGCGGGCAGCGCGAGCACCCGGTCGGGGCCCTCGCTCGGCGCCTCCTCCTCGGGCGCCGTCCACAGCGGATCGTCCTCTCCCGCAAGGAGCGCGACGAAGCCCTTCGACGCCCAGTACGGGGACGCCGGGCCCGAGTAGTTCTGCAGCGTCGCGTCGTGCGGGCCGTGCCAGCCGAGGCTCAGCAGCCCCTCGTCGGTGACCCCGCCACGGTCCAGGAAGTAGCGCAGGTTCCCGCTGATCAGACGGCGTGACGTCCCCGGGGACAGCGGCGTGTGCCCGGTGACCGCGCCGATGCCGACGGCCGCGGAGGCCGCGAACCGGTAGGTCAGCGAACGCCCGAAGTGGATCGGCGCCCCGTCGCCGCCGAAGAGCAGCGAGAAGCCCTCCAGGTGCTCGCGAAGCCGCGGCCCCATCCGCTGCGCAAGCGCGGAGTCGCCCTGCAGATGCGCGTGCAGCATCGGATACAGGTGCAGCGCCCACCCGTTGTAGTGGTCGAAGGCCCGCCCATCACCGTCGCGGTACCAGCCGTCGCCCTCGTACCAGGTCTCCATCAGCTCGAGGGCTCGCTGAATGGCGCGCGACGTCGCCGCGTCGGAGCGGCCGACGGACTCCAGGAACGAGGCCACCATGAAGGGGAACAGGTACCAGTTGTTCGGTGCCGGCGTGTGCGTGATCGCGCCGCGCAGCCACCTCTCCGCCCGGTCCTGCACGTCGCCGTCGAGCCGGTCCCACAGCCACGGCCGGGTCAGCGACAGACCGAGCGCCACCGAGGCGGACTCCACCATCGGCTGGCCCTGTATGTGGTGGTCGAGGATCAGCGGCCAGGACTCGGCGTCGTCGCGCCCCGGCGTGCGGGTGCCCGCGGCGAGGCCGCTCGCGTACCGGTCGAGCCAGCCGTGCGGATCCTTGCCCTGTGCGCCCGCGACCCGGAAGCCGGCCGCCAGGAACGTACGGGCATAGCCCTCCAGCCCGTCCGAGCGGACACCGGACCCCGAGGGCCGGCCCGGCAGGTCGAGCAGCGCGCCCTCGGGTGTCGCCCACCGCCAGGCGGCCCCGAGCAGCCCGTCGGCGACGGCCTCCCAGTGCGCCCGCGTGAAACCGGTGTAGGGGCTCAACTCGCGGTCTTCGGCGGGGAGGTCGAACGGGGTGGTGTTCATGCTCATGCGAGGAACGCCAGCCTTTCGCGTCGTACGGGATGGGCGAAACCGTCGCCCGCGGCCCAGCGCGTCACCTCGCCGACCGCGGTGTCGGCGAGGCGCTCCCACTCGCTGCCCTGGGAGCCGGCCAGATGCGGGGTGATCAGCGCGTCGGGGCAGTCCCACAGCGGGTGGTCCGCGGGCAGCACCTCCGGGTCCGTCACGTCGAGGACCGCGCGGATGCGGCCCGCGCGGACCACGTCGGTCAGGGCGTCCTGGTCGACGACGGCGCCCCGCGCGGTGTTGATGAGCGTGGCGCCCGGCCGCATCGAACTCAGCAACTCCCTGCTGACCAGCCCCGTCGTGGTGGCCAGCAGCGGCGTGTGCACGCTCAACAGGTCGCTGCGCGTGAAGAGTTCGGGCAGGCCCACCCGCACCACGCCGAGCTCCGCCGCGTCCTCATCGGAGACGTACGGGTCGTGCAGCAGCACCTCGAAGTCGAAGGGGCGCAGCAGTTCGATCACCCGGCGGCCGATGAGCGAGGCGGACAGGATGCCCACCGTGCGGCGGTAGTTGCCCACCTCGTGCGAGGTCAGCAGCCAGTCGCCGCGCTCGCGCAGGCGGCGGAACTCGCGGGCCCGCTCCAGGACGTGCTTGCCGTGCAGCAGGATCATCGCGAGGGTGTACTCGGCGACCGGCAGCGCGTTGGCCGCGGCCGCCGACGACACCGCGATGCCCCGCTCCCAGCAGGCGTCGGTGACATGCCCGCGCACCGAACCGGCGGAGTGCACCACGGCCTTCAGCGCGGGCGCCGCCGCCAGTACGTCGGCGTCGAGCGGCGGACAGCCCCAGCCCGTGACGAGCACCTCGACGTCGGCCAGCACCTCCTTGGCCCGCACCGTCGTCAGATCGTCGAGCACGGGCAGGGGCGCGAGGTCGCAGACCTTTGTGAGCGCGGCCATGGACCGCGGCGCGAAGACGGCCGCCGCGGCCTGGGGGGACATGGCCAGCGCCACGCGGGGCTTGCTCACTTGACCGCCCCCGCCGTGAGGCCGGACCGCCAGAACCGCTGGAGGAAGACGAACGCGAGGACGAGAGGAAGGACCGCGAGGAGCGAGCCCATGATCACCACCGGGTAGTACTCGGGCGAGACGGTCGCCTGGCTGTTCCATTGGAACAGGCCGAGGCTGACGGGATACAGATCCTGGTCCGACAGCATCACCATCGGCAGGAAGAAGTTGTTCCAGATCGTGGTGAGCTGGAAGAGGAAGACGGTCACCAGGCCGGGGCCCAGCATCCGCAGCGCGACCTTGAAGTACGTCGCCAGTTCGCTGGCGCCGTCGACGCGCGCGGCCTCCAGGACCTCGTTCGGTACATAGCCCTGCGCGAAGATCCGGCCGAGGTACACGCCGAACGGGTTGAACAGGACCGGGATGAACACCGACCAGAAGGTGTTCACGACGCCGGCAGCCGACGCGATCAGGTACAGCGGGAGCGCGAGCACCGTCTGCGGCACCATGACCGCCGCGAGCACCAGGCCGAACAGCTTCTCCTTGTGCCGGAAGTGGTACTTGTCGAAGGCGTAGCCCGCCGCGACGCTGATCAGCGCGCCGATCGCCGCGCCGAGCACCGCGTACAGCAGGCTGTTGCCGTACCAGCGGCTGTAGAGGCCGCCGTCCATCGCGAACAGGTCCTTGAGGTTCTGCACGAACGAGAAGTCGCTGAACGACAGGATGCTGCTGCTGAACAGCGCGTCGCGGGACTTGGCAGAGGCGAGGACCAGCCACAGGACCGGGAGCAGCGTGTAGAGGACGGAGATCGCGACGACGACGTTGACCGTCGCGCGCCCCAGCATCCGGGGGCGAAGGAGGGTGGAGTCGGTGGCGCTCATCGGGCGTCCTCCTCGGCCGAGTTGATGCGGTTGGTCCAGCGGGTGACCCCGTAGGAGACGGCGATGGTGATGATCAGCAGGATCACCGAGGCGGCGGCCGCGAGCGAGTAGTTGTTGCGGCTGAAGGCCGCGTCGTAGATGTACATGCTCGGCGAGAACCGGGTGTCGACCATCTGCGAGGACTGGTGCAGCAGCATGGGTTCGGTGAACAGCTGCAGCGCCCAGATCAGCGTGAACATCGCGACCATCACCACGGAGGAGCGCACCAGCGGCGTCTTCACCTGCAGCGCGGTGCGCACGGGCCCCGCGCCGTCCACGACGGACGCCTCCAGGACCTCGCGGGGGACCGCCTGCAGGGCCGCGTAGAAGATGACCATGTTGTAGCCGAGGTTCGACCACAGGGCGATGTTCACGATCGACGGCAGCGTGGTGTGCAGGCCGAGGAAGTCGATCTGGATGTCCGCCTTGCCGAGTGCCTCGACGACCGGGCTGATGCCGGGCGTGTAGAGGTACAGCCAGATCAGGGCGGCGATGATGCCGGGCACCGCGTGCGGCAGGAACAGGCCCAACTGGGCCCAGGACCGCAGCCGTACGACACCGGAGTCGAGCAGCAGCGCCAGGGCGAGCGAGCCGATCACCATCAGCGGGATGTAGATCACGCAGTACAGGCCGACCGTGCCGAGACCGCCCAGGAAGGTCGGGTCGGTGATCACGGCGGCGTACGAGCGCAGGCCCACGAAGACGCTGCGTTCGGGGCCGAAGCCGAGGCCCGGCTGGTCGTCGCTGAAGAAGCTCATCCACACCGCGGTGCCGACCGGGATGAGGAAGACGAGCGTGAGGAGGACGAAGAACGGCGCCATCAGGACGCCGGCCGCACCGCCGCGGCGGCGCTTGGCCGCCCGCTGTGCCTTGCGCGCGTCGTCCCTCACCTCCTGCGGGGCGGGCGGGGCCGTGGGGGCTTGGGCTGTAGTCGCGGTCATGGGTCACCTGCCTTTCGGGGTGCGGGCGGTCACGTGGATCGGGTGGTGGTCTTGAGGCCGAGCGCCTTCAGGTCGGGCATCGTGCCCTCCTGCGCGGCGCGCGCGGCGGACAGCAGGGTGCCGGAACCGGCGCCGGCGCGGGCGAAGGCGTCCTGCATGACATAGCCGGTCGCGGTCATGCGCGGACCCCAGACCCAGCCGTCGCGGATCTTGTGCGCCTCCTCCTCGAACAGCCGGTAGATGTCCTGGCCGCCGTAGTAGGCCTTGTCGAACCCCTTGCTGCCGACCGGGACCAGATCGCTCACGGCCGGGTACTGGCTGCTCGCGCCGCTGGACAGGCGGGCCTTGAGGGCGTCGGGGTGCGAGACCTGCCACTCGATGAACTCCATGGCGGCCTCGGGCTTCGTGCTGTCCTTCGTGATGGCGAACGTGGAGCCGCCGTGGGTGCCCAGGGACGGCTTGTCCGGTGTCCACTGGGGCAGCGGCGCGATGCGCCACAGGCCCTTCTGCTCGGGGCGCGCGTTCATCTGCGCGCCCGCGTCCCAGGCCCCGCTGAGCCGGGTGAGGACCAGGCCGTTGCCGATCTGCGCGTCGGCGATCCGGGCGCTGGAGGCGTTGGTGTAGACGAGTCCCTCGTCGATGAGACGCTGCCAGTACGCGGCGACCTTCCGGGTCGGGGCGTCCGCCATGGAGACGTTCCACGCGCCGTGCGAGGTGTCGAACCACTGGGCGCCCGCCTGGCAGGCCCAGGCGGCGAACTGTGTCATCCCGTCGGTGGGGAACAGCGTGAGCCTGCGACCGCCGCCCGTGCGCCGCACCTTGCGCGCCAGGTCGGCGAACTCGTCCCAGGTGGTGGGGACGTCGAAGCCGTACTTGTCGAACAGGTCCTTGCGGTAGTGCATCACCATCGGCTCGACGTCGAGCGGCACGCTGAACGTGTGCTTCTCGAACGTCGTCAGGCCGAGCGCCTGCGGAAGCAGCTTGCGGCGCAGCTTGTCGCTGATGAGCCCGGTGATGTCGCGGGTGACGCCGTCGATGGCGAAGCCCGGCAGCTGCGGATACTCGATGGTGGCGACGTCGGGGGCGTTGCCCGCGCGCGCCGCGTTGCTGAGCTTCAGATAGCCGCCCTGGGTGCCGGACGGGACCTGTTGGTAGTCGACCTGGATGTGGTCGTGGGTCTTGTTGAACTCGTCCACCACTTCCTGGCTGCCGCGAAGGGCGGACCAGAAGGTGATGGTCGTCTTGCCTGTCCTGCGTGAACTGGAGCTTGCCGACGCCGCGCTGTCGTTCCCGCTGCAGGCGCTCAGGGCGCCCGTCAGGGGCAGCGCGGTGATCGCGGCGAGCATCGATCGACGGCTCTGTCGACCAGGCATGGGCGCCTCCCGCGGCTCCTGCGTGTTCGAGTCACGGGAATCCTGATCGGTTCACGAGATACGGTCAATAGATCGATCAGAAGAAAATGAAACGGTCAAACGCTCACTGTGGGGCGGGTGTTGAGGGGAGCGGCCCGCGATACGGGGCGGACCGGGTGGAACCGCGCACCTTGAGCGTCGGGAGCAGCTCGACCCGGTGCGCGGGGCCGGCTCCCGCGCCCCGGCCCAGGCGGCGCAGCAGCTGCTCGGCCGCCGCCCGGCCGACCTCCGCCTTCGGCGGGGAGACGGCCGTCAGGGGAGTGCTGCCGAGCCCGGCGACCACGTCGTCGTACGCGATCGCGGAGCAGTCCTCCGGGACCCGGATCCCCGCGTCGCGCAGCGACTGGACGAGCATCAGCGCGTCGACGTCGCCGTGCAGCAGGACACCCGTGGCATCCAACTCCTCCAGCAGCGGCGGAAGTTCGAGCGGCTTCTCGGTGTGCTCCGCCTCCGGTTCGGGGACGGCGGTGGGGGAGCTGAGGGCGACGTCCCACTTGTCGACCCGCGGATGGTCCGCCGCGATCTCGGCGAACGCCGCACGCACCGCGCGCGCCGTCGGGCTGTCGTCGCGCGCCGCGAGCACGATGCGGCGGTGGCCGAGGCCCGTGAGGTGCTCGACGGCGAGGTGGACGCCGTACCAGTGGTCGGTGCAGACGGTGTCCACGGCGTGCAGCGCGCTGCCCCGGCGCGGCCTGCGCTCCATCACCACCGTCGGGACGTCGACGCGCGCGAGCCAGGCGTAGTCGGCCTCCTCGGTGGCGAGGCTGCGCCAGCGCGGGGCGATCAGGAGCCCGCGGGCGCCGTCCGCCAGCGCCCGCTCCACGAGGGGCTGTTCGGCGCCCGGCGCCGCGGGGGCGATGTGCAGGGCGATCCTGACCCCGGCCTCCTCGAAGGCGGTGCGGGCGCCGTGCAGCATCTCGTACAGATACGCGTGCCGCTCGGGGACGACGACGGCGACGGGGCCGCCGTCCGGGCCGAGGTCGGGGGCCGACTCCGGGGTTTCGCCCTGCTCGTGCCGCCGACCGTGGCCCTCGTCCTGCTCGGGCAGGATCGGGCGGGCGATGCCGTGGCCGCGGCGGAGTTTGCCCGCGCGTGCGAGCTCCTCCACGTCGCGGCGGAGTGTCACCACCGACACCGCGAGCTCCGTGGCCAGATCGCTGACCCGCGTCGCGCCGCGCGCCTGCACGGCGGCGAGAATCCGCTGCCGCCTGAGATCGACCGGTTCGCGCATGCTGGTGGCCCCCTCGTGTCCCGCTGGTCCCGCTGTTCGTTTGAGCGTTTCGCTGAACGCTTCGGCCGAGCATAACCAGCGGGCGGTGTCGGGCGTCAGCCCTCCGGGGAATTCGGTTCGGGCGGTACGTGATCGAGAACGATGCCGAAGTGCTGGTCGTAGGCCTCGAGGACGGAGGCGTCGGTGGGGAGCTCGGTGACCGTGCGCTCGCCGTCGACGGTGGCCGTGAGCGTATGACCGCTGAGGGTGATCCGGCCGTCCTCGGTGAGCAGCGAACAGACGAGGGACCGTGTGAAGTGGGAGGCGGGCGAGGTGCGGTGGTACCAGGCGCCCGCCTCGAAGTCCCGCAGCGCACGCGGCCGTTGCTCCAGCAGATACTGCACGTCGCCGTCCCTCAGCACGAGGAGGTCGTCATCGGCGGCGCCCTCGACCGCATCCGCGTCGGCGCCCTCGATCCGGAACACACCGCCCGGATCGGGCTGATCGGCCCGCTCGTCGAAGGCCAGCGGATAGTGGGTGTGCGTGCCGAACCCGACGTCGGCGAGCCACGTCGTCCCCTGCGCGGTACGTACGCGCAACGCCATGTGGTCGTACGGGATGCCGAGCCGGCCGTCCTTTCCCGCGACCCGTGCCTGAAGCGGTGTCACCTCGAACCCGAGGGCCGTGAGTAGAGCCCCGAACGCGCCGTTGAGCTCGTAACAGAACCCGCCGCGGCCACGATCCACGAGCTTCGACACGAGCGCGTCCGCGTCGAGGACGATCTCCTCGCCCAGGTGCACGGAGAGGTTCTCGAAGGGCACGGCGCGCAGATGCGCCAGATGCAGCGCCCGCAACGCGCCCGCGGTCGGCGCCGGGGGCCGCTCGGCACCGATGCGACGGAGGTAGGTGTCGACGCGGTGATCATCCATCGGGCCAGTGTCGCAGGGAGGCCTCCACCTCGGGGATTCCCGCTTCGCAGATCCCATGAGCCGTGGCCGGCGGGACGCGTAGGCTCCGGCGGATGACGAGCCACGGCATGCGCGACGCCCAGCTGAACCGCCTCTGGGGAGCCGTCTGCGCCTTCGGCGGGATCTTCCTCCTCCTGTGGGCACTGTCGTGGGTCAACGCGAACGTGCTCAACGAGGACCTGCAGAACCGCTGCGAAGACCTGCGCACGTCCGGCTTCCCCTTCGAGAAGTCGTGCGCACACGCGGACGGGACCGTCGAGGGAGCGAACAGCGTGCTGTTCGAGGGGCTCTTCTTCGGCTCGCTGGCCGCCGCAGTGGCGTCGCTGGGAGCCGCGTCGGTGCTCGAGGGCGTCCGCAGGAGGTAGTCCTCAGCCGCCTCCCTCGGCATCGTGGCTGTCCGCGCCGGGGCGCACCGGGAGTTCGCGCACGCTGTTGCCCACGAAGCTGGAATTCACCGGGAGCTCCTCCTCGGGAACGGCCAGGTCGAGCGCGGGGAACCGGGTGAACAGGCGCTCCAGGGCCACTGTCGCCTCGATCCGCGCCAGCGGGGCGCCCAGACAGTAGTGCGCTCCGTGCCCGAGCGAGAGATGCCGGGCCTGCCGGGCGCGCGTGACGTCGAAGCGGCCGGCGTCCGGGCCGTGCGCCGCCGGGTCGCGGCCCGCCCCCGAGTAACCGGCGAGCACCGGTGTGCCCTTCGGTATCAGCGTGCCGTCGACCGTCAGGTCCCGCGTCGGGTAGCGGAACGGGAAGTAGCTGACCGGGCTGTCCCAACGCAGCGTCTCCTCCACGACATCCGGCCAGCCCGCCGCGCCGTCGCGCACCAGGGCCAGCTGCTCGCGGTGGGCGCACAGCGCGCGTACCGCATTCGTGATCAAGTTCAGCGTCGTCTCATGCCCCGCCACGACGAACAGGATGAGCGTGCCGAGCAACTCCTCACGGCTGAGCCGGTCGCCGTCCGCCTCGTGTGCCGCGAGCAGCGCGCTCGTCAGATCGTCGCCCGGCTCCCTGACGCGGGAGGCGACCACCTCGGCCAGTACCGACACCATCTCCTGGTTGGCGGCCACGGCTCTTGCCGGTTCGATGTTCGTGGCCACGACCTCGCTGGACAGACGGTGCAGCGTGTCCCTGAACTCCGCGTCCACGCCGAAGAGCTCACAGATCACCCCCATGGGCAGCGGCAGCGCGAAATGCGTGCGCAGATCGGCCACCCCGTCCCCGGCCCGCGCCGCCGCGGCCAGTGCGTCCAGCAGTTCGTCCGTCAGAGCCTCGACCCGCGGGCGCAGCGCCTCCACCCGCCGCGCCGTGAAGGCCCGGCTCACCAGGGACCGCAGCCGCCGGTGGTCCTCGCCGTCGGCCGTCGTCATCCCGCGCACCGTCGCGAACGTCCGCAGCGGCCATCCCGCCGGTATGCGGCCCTCGGCGAGCGCCGTGAAGTGGCGGGCGTCCTTGGCCACATCACTGTGCCCGAGGAACTCCTTCAGCGCCTCGTGGCCCAGCACGAGCATGCCCTGGACTTCATCGGGCAGCACGACGGGGGCCACCGCGCCCTGCGCGCGCAACCGGGCGTTGCGCGCGTGCGGGCAGCCGCCCGACGGGTCGATGCGGTGCGGCGGATCCGAGGAGACAGTGCTCATGTCGTGCTCCCTGCAAGCCAGATGACGGCCGATGCGCCGGAACGCGACCGACACACCGCGTGCGGAGCACGATGCTAGGGCGACTCGGCCTCCAGTCCCAGCCCATAGATCCGCTCCAGCAGCCACGCCTCGTTGCCCGCGAGGCCCGCCCTGCTGAGCGCCTCGTCGGCCTCGGCGATCGGCACGGTGAGGACCGCCGCCGTGGCCGGAGACTCGGAGGCGGAGAGCGCCGCGCGGGCCGTGTGCATGAGGCGCAGGCAGGCCTGTGCCGCGGCCAACTCGGGGTTCATGGTCAGCTGTCCGTGGTTCCTGGTCCCGTTCATGACTCCACTCTTGCGCATGGGTCTGACAATCCGGCCGCGACGACGCGGGACTACCCTCGGGAAGATCCACTCAAGGGAGAGGAGGGACCGCTCGTGTCGTCGCCGTTCGCGTTCTCGCTGTTCGACCCGGCCGCCGGACAAGGCCTGCGCCAGCTCGCCGAGTTGGGGCTCGCCCTGGTGCTCTCCACGCTGATCGGGGCGGAGCGCGCCGTCCAGCAGAAGAGCGCGGGGCTGCGCACGCACACCCTCGTCGGCGTGGGAAGCGCGCTGTTCATGGAGGTGTCGCAGCACGGGTTCAACTCCGTGCTCGGCATGGACGGCGTGTCGTTCGACCCGTCGCGTGTCGCCGCGCAGATCGTCTCCGGCATCGGCTTCATCGGCGGCGGTCTCATCTTCGTGCGGCGCGACGCGGTGCGTGGACTGACCACCGCGGCGACCGTCTGGCTGACGTGCGCCATAGGGATGGCGTGCGGCGGCGGTCTCCCCTTGCTCGCCATCGCCGCGACCGCCTGTCATTTCCTGGTCGTCCGCGGCTACCCGTGGCTGACGCGCCGCGTCCCGTCCCTCGCGACGGAGCGGCGCACGGGCCTGCACCTCGCCTACCGGGTCGGCTCCAGCGTGCTCCCCCGCGTACTGGAGGAGTGCACGAGCCGCGGCTTCCGGGTCGTCGAACTGCGGGGCGGTAGCGCCGACTGGGAACCCGGCCGGGGCCGGTCCGGGACGATGGCCGTCCGTATGGAGATCGAGGGAGCGGCCGACGTCCCGCACCTGGTCGCCGTGCTCGCGGAGTTGGACGGGGTACTGGACGTGGCGTCGCTGGCGGCGGCGCCGGACGAGTAGCCCGACGGGAGGCTTACGTCCGCGTCCCGTGCCAGGACCGCCACAGCGCCGCATACGCGCCGCCCGCTGCCACCAGTTCCGCGTGCGGGCCGAGTTCGGTCAGCCGGCCGTCCTCCATGACCGCGACCCGGTCCGCGTCGTGCGCCGTGTGCAGGCGGTGGGCGACGGCGATGACCGTGCGGCCGTGGAGGACCGCTGCCAGGGCGCGCTCGGTGTGGCGGGCGGTCGTCGGGTCGAGCAGGGCGGTCGCCTCGTCGAGGACGACGGTGTGCGGGTCCGCAAGGACCACCCGGGCCAGCGCCAGCTGCTGCGCCTGCGGACCGTCCAGGCGCAGGGCGCCGGCGCCGAGCTCCGTGTCCAGGCCGTGGGGGAGCGCGCCGGCCCAGTCGTCGGCGCCGACCGCCGTGAGCGCCGCGCTCAGGTCCGCGTCGTCCGCATCGGGCGCGGCGATGCGCAGGTTGTCGCGGACCGAGCCGAGGAACACGTGGTGCTCCTGCGTGACCAGGACGATGTGCCGACGGAGCTGTTCGGGCGCGAGCGCGGTGACCGGCACGCCGCCCACGCTGACTGTGCCGGAACGCGGCGCGTCGATCGCCGCGATGAGCTTGCTCAGGGTGGTCTTGCCCGCCCCGGACGGGCCGACCACGGCGAGCCGTTCGCCCGGCCGCACGGTCAGGTCCACTCCGTGGACGACATCGTCGCCGCCCTCGTACGCGTAGTGCACCGAGCGCAGTTCGATGGCGTCGCCCACGGGGAGTGCGGCTGTGCACGCGCGCGTACGAGGTGTCCCGTCGATGCCCTCGACGCGGGCGAACGAGGCGCCACTGCTCTGCAGTTGCTCACCGGCCGGTCTGTCGTCCGGCAGGTCCGTGGTGGGGTCACTCATTGACGCACCCTATGCGGGGCGTCGGAGCCCCGGACAGGTCACCTGCGCGTCAGCCGCAGCCGCAGGCCTCGCGGCATCAGCGTCAACCGCTCCGTGATCGCGAGGCGGTAGTCGGGCTCCGGGCGCAGGTCGTAGCGGCGCAGCAGCAGGCCCAGTACCAACGTCGCCTCGTGCAGGGCGAACTGGCGGCCGATGCAGGCGCGGGCACCCGTGCCGAACGGCTTGAAGACGTGGGCGGGGCGGGCGCGGACCGCCTGCGGGGTGAACCGTTCCGGGTCGAAGGTCTCCGGGTTCTCGCCCCACGCGTCCGGGTCGCGGTGCAGCATCGTCGTCAGGACCAGCGCCCACGCGCCGCGCCGCATCGGGTGAGTGCCGCCGAGCGTCGTGTCCGCGAGCGCCTCGCGTGCGAACGCGGGTGCGGTCGGCCACAGGCGCAGCGATTCGTCCAGCACCCGCCGCAGGTAGCGCAGCTTGGCGACCTGTTCGTACGCCGGGACGTCGGCGTCGCCCCACACCCGGTCGACCTCGTCGCGCGCCTTCGCGAGGACCTCGGGGTTCTGTGCGAGGTAGTGCAGCGCGAAGGACAGCGCGCCCGACGTCGTCTCGTGCCCGGCCACCAGGAACGTGATGACCTGGCGGCGGATGTTCTCCGGCGAGAGCCGCTCGCCGGTCTCCGGGTGCGTCACCTCCAGCATCCGGTCGAGCAGGTCGCCGGGCCCGCCGTCGGAGGCGCGGCGCGCCGCGACCACCTCGTCGACCGTGCGGTTCAGATACGCCCGGTCCGCCGCGTTGCGCTTCTCCGCGCCGCGCAGCAGCACGGACAGCAGCGGCGGCACGACGTTGCGGCGCTGCGCGAACGTCAGCGCACCGACCATCGCCGTCACGAACGGGTGCGGCCGCTCGCGCTCGAACGACCCGAAGTCGTGCCCGAACCCGGTCCGGGCGATCGTCTCCAGGGTCAGCTTGGTCATGTCGCCGGGCACGTCGACCGTGCGGCCCGCGGCCTCGCTCGTGTCCCAGGAGGCCATGAGCTGTCCCGCCACGTCCAGCATCAGCGGGTGGTAGCCGGCCATCGCGTCGCGGCTGAAGCCCGGCGCGAGGATGTCGTGCGCGAGCTGCCAGTTGGGCTCGTGGTTGTACGCGGTGAACAGGCCGTCGCCCGCGACGGGGCGCAGATTCGCGACGCCGAGTCCGACGTGCTTGGCGAACCGCGACTCGTCGGCCAGCTCCGCCGCGAGCTCCGCGCCCGACACAAACACGATCTCCTTGCCGAACCCCTTGCGCCGGAAGATCGGCCCGAGTTCTGCGGCGAGCTTCATCGAATCCTGCAGCGGGGAGCGGACGTTCGCCCCGACCACGTCACCGATGAACGGGACCCGGCGGGAGGGGTGCGGGATGCGGTCCAGGCGCGGCCACCCTTGCTCGGCACTGCGAAAACCTCGCGGCAGCGGGGTGCCCGCGGCCTGCGTCACCTGCGGCGTCGTCATCGTGTCCATCTCCCTTGCACCGATGCCCCGTTGGAGCACCCGGACCACACTGTTAGACGTGGATTCAATAACGGGCCACAGTCTGTGCCTGTTATTGAACTCACGTCAAGTAAGAGGCGGCGGGTCCAGTAGGGTGCGCCTCATGGCCAGGGAGCGAGCGGGAGTGTCGGCGACGGGGGAGCGCACCCGGCGCAGACTCAGTACGCAGGAGCGCCGCGAGCAACTGCTCGCCGTGGGTGCCAAGTTGTTCGCGCAGGCCCCCTACGGCGACGTATGGATCGAGGAGGTCGCGGAGATCGCCGGCGTCTCGCGCGGGCTGCTGTACCACTACTTCCCGAACAAGCGGGACTTCTTCGCCGCCGTCGTGGAGCGCGAGAGCCGGCGGATGCTGCGTCTGACGGCGGCCGTGCCGGGCATCCCCGTCCGTGACCAGCTCGGCACGGGGCTCGACACCTTCCTCGAATACGTCGCCACGCACGCGCACGGCTTCCGTGCCTTCCACCGCGCCGAGGCGGCGGGCGATCCGGCCGTGCGCGCGGCGTACCAGGAGGGGCTCGCCGCGCACGAGGAGCAGATCATGGCCGCCCTCGCGGCGGACCCGCACATCGCCGACAGTCTCCCCGCGCCGGAGGTGCTGCGCCTCGCGGTGCGCGGCTGGCTCGCGTTCCTCGTCGCCGTCTGCCTCGACTGGCTGGACGCCTCCCAGCTCACGCGCGAGCAGGTGCGGGACCTGTGCGCCCGGGCGCTGGTGGGGGCGATCGGGCTGTGACCGGCCCGGGACCGGCGCAGGCGAGCCCGCGAGGGTCATAAGGGTAACTTGCAAGGCTTCCTGTCTACCTCGTACGGTGTCGACATGTCAGCTACGCAGTCAGCCGCAGGGGACGAGCCGCCCACCGGGCAGCTCGCCGCCGATCTCGCCACCGTCGTCGGCCGGCTCTCGCGCCGGCTGCGCAGCGCGTCGCCGGACAGCCTGCTCACCCCCACCCAGCGCACCGTCCTCGCCCGCCTGGAGTCGGAGGGCCCCGGCACGACCGCGGCGCTCGCCCGCGGCGAGTACGTACGGCCGCAGTCCATGCGGCTCACCCTCGGCGCACTGGAGGAGCAGGGCTTCGTCTCGCGCGCGCCGGACCCGACCGACGGGCGGCAGTCCGTCGTGTCGATCACCGACAGCGGCCGCGCCACCCTCGACGCCGTCCGGGCCGCCAAGCACGGCTGGCTCACCCAGGCGCTCACCGACGAACTCGACGCCGCCGAGCGGCACACCCTCGCCGAGGCCACCGCGCTCCTCGAACGGCTGGTGCGCAAGTGACACAGGGCGTGGGAGACCCGGCCGTCGTCACGGGCGACGGTGAGGCTCCCGCGCGCCTGCAGGGATTCAGGGCCCGGCTCACGGCGCCCCTGCTCCTCGGCTCCGTGCTCAACCCGCTCAACACCACGATGATCTCCACCGCCCTGGTGGCGATCGGGCACGACTTCGGGATCGGCGCCGCCGACACGGCCTGGCTGATCTCCGTCCTCTACCTGGCGAGCGCCGTCGCCCAGCCCGTCCTCGGCAAGCTCGCCGACACCCTCGGCCCGCGCCGCGTGTTCCTGGCAGGGCTCGTCGTCGTATGCGTCTCCGGGGTCGTCGGCGCGCTGGCGCCCGCCTTCGGCTGGCTCATCGTCTCCCGGCTGCTCCTCGGCATCGGGACCTCCGCCGCCTACCCGGCCGCGATGGCCGTGCTGCGCGACGAGGGCCGCCGGGTGGGCCGCCGCCCGCCGCGCCCGGTCATGGCCCGGCTCTCCTTCGCCGCGCTCGGCAGCGCGGCGGTCGGCCCGACGCTCGGCGGACTGCTCGTCATGGTCGTCGGCTGGCGCGGCATCTTCGCGGTCAACGTGCCGGTGGCGGCGATCGCGTTCGCCTCCGCCCTGCTGTGGATCCCGCGCGACCCTCCGCGCTCCACGGACGGGGAACCGGCGCCGCGCCCCGCCCTCGACCCGCTCGGCATCGGCCTGTTCACCACGGCCCTCACCGTCCTGGTGTTCTTCCTTCTCGACCTGTCCGACCCCATGTGGTGGCTGCTCGCGCCCTTCGTCGTGCTCACCGGCGTGCTGGTGTGGTGGCAACTGCGCAGCAGGGCGCCGTTCATCGACGTCCGCATGCTCGCGGGCAACGGCCCGCTGGCCCGCACGTACCTGCGCCACGGCCTGAGCTATCTGCTCATCTACTGCGTCATGTACGGCTTCACCCAGTGGTTGGAGGAGGCGCGCGGCTTCTCCTCCGGGCACACCGGGCTCCTGATGCTCCCGATGTCGCTCACGGCACTGGTGTGCTCGCTGCTCGGCGCCCGCACCAAGGGCATCCGCGCCCCGCTCGTCACCGCAGGCGTGCTGCTGACCGCGGGCGCCGGCCTGCTGGTGTTCCTCGACGGCGACACACCGCTGGCGCTGCTGCTGCTCGCGGGCGCGTGCTTCGGCATCCCGCAGGGGTTCGTCGGCACCTGCAACCAGGCCGCCGTGCAGGAGCACGCCCCCGCGGCCGACATCGGCTCCGCCGCCGGGCTCCAGCGCACTGCCCAGTACATCGGCGCCATCACCGCGTCGAGCCTGATCGCCCTCGCCTACGGGCAGCGCGCCAGCGACAGCGGGCTGCACCTGATGGCCGGCGTCTCCGTCGTCCTCGGTGTGCTCCTGGTGGGCCTGACGGTGACGGACCGGGCGCTGCGCAGGAGTTGAGCCCGTGGGCGCCATAATGCGTGCATGGATCATGTGACCGCGCGGACGTTCGTCGACTCCTGGGTGTCGGCGTGGAACGCGCACGACCTGGACGCCCTGCTGGCCCACTTCGCGGACGACGTGACGTTCAGCTCGCCGGTCGCCGCCCAACTGCTCGGCGGCGACGGCGTCATGCGCGGCAAGGAAGCGCTGCGCGCCTACTGGGCGGAGGGGCTCCGGCGCATCCCCGACCTTCGGTTCGAGGTGGTGGGCAGCTACGTGGGCGTGAACAGCCTGGTCATCAACTACCGCAACCAGAAGGGCGGCCTCGTCAACGAGGTGCTCGTCTTCGAAGGACCGCTCGTCGCCGAGGGCTACGGCACCTACCTCGGCGAGGACGTCAACCCGGCCGGAGCCCGCTGAAGTCGCTCACGAAGCGGGCGGCTGGGGCTGCTGCTGTGCCCGCTCCAGGAAGCGCAGCAGCTCGACGGGGAACGGCAGCACCAGTGTCGAGTTCTTCTCGGCGGCGACCGCCACCACGGTCTGCAGGAGGCGGAGTTGCAGGGCTGCGGGCTGCGCCGACATCTCCTTCGCGGCCGCGGCGAGCTTCTTCGAGGCCTGCAGCTCGGCGTCGGCGTTGATGACACGCGCGCGGCGCTCACGGTCGGCCTCGGCCTGCCGGGCCATCGAGCGCTTCATGGTCTCCGGCAGCGACACGTCCTTGATCTCGACGCGGTCGATCTGCACGCCCCAGCCGACGGCCGGGCTGTCGATCATCAGCTCCAGGCCCTGGTTGAGCTTCTCGCGGTTCGACAGCAGATCGTCGAGGTCGCTCTTGCCGATGATGGAGCGCAGCGAGGTCTGCGCCATCTGGGAGACGGCGAACCGGTAGTCCTCGACCTGGATCAGCGCGTTCGCCGGGTCGACGACCTTGAAGTAGATGACCGCGTCGACGCGCACCGTGACGTTGTCCCGCGTGATGCCGTCCTGCGCGGGCACCGGCATCGTCACGATCTGCATGTTGACCTTGCGCAGCCGGTCGATCATCGGCACGACCATCGTGAACCCCGGCTCGCGCGCGCTGCCCGCCAGCCGTCCCAGGCGGAACACGACACCGCGCTCGTACTGCTTCACCACCCGGGCCGCTGCCGCCGCGTACACCAGCAGGACGCACACCAGTGCCACGCCCGCGATCGCCAGTTCCTGCACCATGGCGACACCCCCAGGTGTCCGAGTCCTCCGCTTAATCAACGATATGCCCGGTGTGCTGGTCCAGTCGAGAGGCGGGCGGGGTTACGGGACCGGGATGACGGGGCCGTGGCTCATTCCGCGTCGTGGAGCACGAGCCCCAGGGTGTGGCGACGGCCGGAGCGGACCGTGCTCACGCCGTGCCGCATCGGACCGTTCGACCAGCCGCGCACCGAGCGCACAGGCCGGTCACGCGTCGTGAACACCAGGGCGTGCCCCTGGAGCAGCGTGGTCGAGTGGCCGCGCGACTGGGCACGCGCCCGCTGCTCGGTCATCAGGAACTCGCCGCCGGTGAAGTCGACACCCGGCTCGTCCAGACCGATCACGACCTGCAGCGGGAACACCAGCTCGCCGTAGATGTCGCGGTGCAGCGCGTTCCAGTCGCCCGGCCCGTAGCGCAGCAGGATCGGTGTCGGCCGGGTCTGGCCCGCCGCGTGGCACTGGTCGAGCCACTCGTCGAGGGTGTCGGGCCACGGCGCGGCCCTGTTCAGGCGCCGCGCCCACTCGCGCGCGACGGGCAGCAGCCGCGGATAGAACGCCGCACGCAGCTCCCGTACGAGCTCGGGCAGCGGGTGGTCGAAGTAGCGGTACTGGCCGCGGCCGAACCGGTAGCGCTCCATGTCGATCGTCGACCGGAACCGGTGCACGTCGTCGTAGAGCGCCGCGACGGAGCGGCACTCCTCGGCGGTGAGCACGGGATCCGGGGTGAGCGCATGCCCGAACGCGTCGAGTTCCGCGCCGAGGGCGGCCCAGTCGAGGGCCTCCACGCGCGCGTGCGTGGCGGTGGTGGTGCCGGTCATGGCTGTGCGTCTCCGTAGGTGGGCGGTGGCGGCCAGGACACCAGCCTCGTCGGCTCCGGCGCCGGGTGCTGGCGGCAATCGGACGCGGTGTTCGGTGGGGTAATGTGGCCGCTCCGTGCAGCACCGCGAGGGAACGAGGAGGTGAGTCCGATCACCGTTGTGTCAGGTCGGGAGCTCCCTTCTCCCGCCGTACGCCCCGCCCGCTCGCGCTGAGCGTGGCCTCGGCCGTGCGGTGACCGGGAGCCCCCTCGGCATCCCGAGAGGCCACCCGCTTATGCCGCTTTCCCCTTCGACCGACTCGCTCCTTCCCACCGACACGGCCTCGCTGGTCGCGTCGCTGCGTGCCGCCGGCTGCGTCTTCGCCGAGGACGAGGCGCGCGTCCTGCGCTCCAGCGCCCGCGACGCCGCCGAACTGGCGGCCATGGTCGAGCGCCGCGCGAGCGGACTGCCCCTGGAACACGTCGTCGGCTGGGCGGAGTTCTGCGGGCTGCGCGTCGCCGTCGACCCCACCGTCTTCGTGCCGCGCCGCCGCACCGAGTTCCTGGCCCGCCAGGCCCTCACCCGTACGCCGCCCGGCGCCGTCGTCGTCGACCTGTGCTGCGGCACGGGCGCCGTGGCCGCCGTCCTGGCCGCCCGCCGCCCGGCCCGGCTGCACGCGGCCGACCTCGACCCCGCGGCCGCGCGCTGCGCCCGCCGCAACCTCGCCCCGCTCGGCGGGGAGGTCCACGAAGGCGACCTGTACGCGCCGCTGCCCGCCGACCTCAGGGGCCACGTCGACACCCTGGTGGCGAACGGGCCCTACGTCCCGACCGGCGACGTCGCGCTGTTGCCGCCCGAGGCCCGCGAGCACGAGCGGCGCATCGCCCTCGACGGCGGGCACGACGGCCTCGACGTGCTGCGCAGGGTGGCGGGCGAGGCCCCGGACTGGCTGGCGCCCGGCGGACACCTCTTCGTGGAGACCAGCGAGCGCCAGGCCGCCGCGGCGTGGGCGGCCGTGCGCTCGGCTGGCCTGCACGCGCGCGTGGTCGCGGACGAGGACCTGTACGCCACGGTCGTCATCGGTACACGCCCCTCCTGACATGGGGTTTGACCCGACGCGTCGCCGGTACCCGCAAACGACCTCGGACCACGGTCCGGGTACCGGCGACGAATAGGGAGAAGCACCATGACCGACACGCCTCCCGTCCACGGCTTCGCACCCGCGGTGGTGGGCGTCGCCCTCAGCGACTGCACACCACAGGACGCCGCCAAGGTCCTGCGCGTGCTGTGCACCGCCTTCCCCTCGGACCGCACCCCCACGGACCGCCCCGACGACGACGCGACGGTCTGGCTCACCACCGTGGACGCCGGTTCCCTGCCGGCGCCCTCCGAGGCGGCGCCCCTGGCCGAGGCGGTCACTGCGGACATCCAGGGCGGCCCCGAGGCCCTGGACCATGTGCGCGCGGCGCTGACGTCCGCCTTCACCCTCACCGAGGCGACCGCCGCCTCCGGCGACCAGGAACAGGAACTTCACGTGCGCCTGATGTCGCGGCACTGACCGGGGAATCCGGCGCGGGGCAACGGGCGTTGGTCGGGGAGACCGCATCCAGGACAGCACCGCCCGCGTGAAAGGCCCCGCCTCCATGACGAACACCGCGCCGACCCCGGCCGCCCCGAAAGTGCTGCACTACACCGCGTTCTCGACGAGCCCGGACGGCGGCAACGGCGCCGGTGTCGTGCTCGACGCGACCGGGCTCGGCGAGCGCGAGATGGTCGCGATCGCCGCCGACCTCGGCTACTCCGAGTCCGCGTTCCTCACGCCGGGACCCGACCCGGACGACAAGCGGTCCTTCACGCTGCGGTACTTCAGCCCCAAGGCCGAGGTCGACTTCTGCGGCCACGCCACCGTCGCCGCCGCGGTGGCGCTCGGCGAGCAGTTCGGCACGGGGGACTTCGAGTTCCACACCGCGGCCGGGCGCGTGCCGGTCGTCGTCAGCAGCGAGCACGGCGTCCTCAAGGCCACCCTCACCAGCGTGGAGCCGCGCGTGCACGACGCGGCACCCGAGGATGTGCGCGAGGCGCTCGCCGCGCTCGGCTGGCAGGCCGACGAGTTGGACTCCGCGCTGCCGCCGAGGATCGCCTACGCGGGCGTGCGGCACCTGGTCCTCGCGGCGGCAGCCCGGGACCGGCTGGCCGATCTGGACTACGACTTCGAGGCCCTGCTGACCCTCATGCGCCGGCTCGACCTGACGACCGTGCAGCTGGTGTGGCGCGAGAACCCGACCACCTTCCACGTGCGCGACCCGTTCCCGGTCGGCGGCGTCGTGGAGGACGCCGCCACCGGCGCGGCGGCCGCCGCCTTCGGCGCGTACGCCCGCGCCCTGGGCCTCGTGCCCGACGAGGCGCATCTGACACTGCACCAGGGCCACGACATGGGCCGCCCGTCCCTGCTGGAGGTCGACCTCAGCGCGGGGGACCCCCGCGTACGGGTGTCCGGGGCGGCGGTCCGCGTCCGGTGCTAACCTTTCGGAGGCCGTGCGAGAGAACGAGGAGGTGGTACCCGTGAACGAATCGACGTGGGTGCTCTCCTCCGGGGTCACGGTCGGGCGATAGGTCGTCGCCCGGGAGCGCCGTCTCTGTGCTCTCCCGAAAGGCACGACCATGCATTTCACTTCTGAACAGCGTCTCGACGACGGCGTCGTCGAGCGCTCCTTCACCCTCGGCGACATCCCCGGCATCCTGTGGACACCCGCCTCCGCGTCGGCGTCCGCGCCCGTTCCGCTGATCCTGCTCGGCCACCCCACGCTCGGCCTGAACAGGATGTACCCGCGGCTCCTGGGCAGGGCACAGCGCTCCGCGGAGGAGGGCTTCGCCACGGCGACCATCGAGCTTCCCGGCTGCGGTGAGCGGCCCCGTTGGCCCGCCGCCGAACAGGCGCGCGCCGACCTGCGCCGCGCCCTGCAGGCCGGGGAGCCGGTCGGTGACGAGATCATCGACGCCGTGATCCTCCCGCTCGTCGAGAAGTCGGTCCCGGAGTGGCAGGCCGCCCTGGACGCCCTGCTCGCCCAGCCGGAGATCGGCGGCCCGGTCGCCTACTCGGGCGGCGTGATCTCCATCGGCGTCCGCCTCGCGGCGATCGAACCGAGGATCGTGGCCGCCGGCCTCTTCGCCGGGAGCTTCGTGCCCCGCGCCATGTTCGAGGAGGCCCGCCGGGTCACCATCCCGCTGCACGTCCTGCTGCAGTGGGACGACGAGGGCAACGACCGACAGGCCGCCCTCGACCTGTTCGACGCCTTCGGCTCCAAGGAGAAGACGCTGCTCGCCAACATGGGCGGCCACACGGGCGTCCCGCGGTCCGCGGGGGAGGACGCGGCCGCGTTCTTCGCCCGGCATCTGCGCTAGTCCGGGCGTCTGCGCCAGGGGCCTGCCGAGGGCCCCTGGTCACGTCCCGTAGGAGACGTTCACGTCGCGGAAGCCCAGGGAGCCCAGCAGGCCCCGGAGCATCTCGGTCGTGTTGCGCTCGGCGCGGCCCGTGAGGTGGCTGTCCCGCGCGGCCTCGCCGATGTGCCGGGCGGCGAGTTGGCGCACCGCCTTCTCGTCGCCCGGGTTGTCGGAGAAGAGGTCGCCGAGCCGGTCGAGCAGGCCGCGCTGCTTCGCCACGGCGTACGAGCGGTCCGTGTCGAGCACGGGCGCGGCGAGCCGGGCGTGCGGCAGACGCAGCGTCGCGGAGGTCCGGTCGTCGTTCACGCGGACGTCGCCCGGGCCGACCCGGCCCAGGTCCACGTACGCGTTCACGCTGCCCGCACCGATGTAGAGCGTGCGCGTGCCCTGGATGGCGTCCGGCAGGTACTTGGAGTCCTTGTCCAGGTCGACCACCACCTGGTAGTTCCCGGCCGCCGCGTCGTAACGGCTCAGGTCCCGCACGGACTTGAGCAGCGCGGGCCCCGAGCGGTCGTGCGTCTCGGTGCCGAACACGCCGCCCAGGCGGTGCACCATGCCCAGGGCGGTGAACACGACCGCGAGCACCACGAGGAGCACGACCGCCGCCTTCGCCCACAGGGGGAGTCGCGCGGCCCTCGCCCACCGGGGCAGTACGGACCTCGTCGTCATGGGGAGGCCTCCTTCCCATGACTACGAAATGCCACAGAGGACGCTGATCACGCCCTTTTCACGAAGCTGCGAACCTCCGTACGTACCTCTTCTGCCACGGCGTCTCAACCGCCTCACGCCTGTAGTGCTCGCGTACGTAGGCGACGGCCACGTCCGCCGGTACTCCGTCCAGCACCGCTAGACACGCGAGCGCCGTTCCCGTACGACCGCGTCCACCCACGCACGCCAGTTCCACCCGCTCGTGCGCGCAGCGCCGCCAGGTCTCGGCGAGCACCGTACGCGCGCGTGCCCGGTCGGCGGGGAGCCGGAAGTCGGGCCAGCGCAACCACGTCGACTCCCAGTCCACGGGCGGGGGTTCGGCGCCCAGGAGGTAGACGCCGTACGTCGGGACGGGGCCGGTCGGCAGCGGATCGCGCAGCCCTCTGCCGCGCACGAGCCGCCCCGAGGGCAGCCGCAGCACGCCAGGAGCCCCGGCCTGCCAGGTCGTCGCCGTCACCGCGCGTCCTTCGCCGCGGACAGCAGGAACGCGGCCATCCGCCGCGCCCGCCCGAACGCGTCCGGGAACACGTCCAGGCCGTCCGAGACCAGCGCCCCCTCGTGCAGCAGCATCAGGGAACGCCCCAACTCCCTTGCGGAATCCGGCGCCACGTCCCCCGCGAGCCGGGTGAACAGCTCCAGCATCCACCGCTTCTGACCGGTGATCACCGCGTACGCGGGGTGCGCGGGGTCGCTGATCTCCGCGTGGGCGTTGACCATGCTGCAGCCCTTGCCGCTGTTGTCGCGCATCCACTCCTGGGAGGCGTCGAAGACGGCCAGCACCCGGTCGGCGGGGGAGAGTTCGGCGTCCTCGTGGTGGCGGGCGAGATAGGCGCGCCAGCGGGCGTCACGGGTCGCCAGATAGTCGACGACGATCTGCTCCTTGGAGCCGAACCGGTCGTAGAGCGTCTTCTTCGTGACACCCGCCTCGGCCGCGATCAGGTCCACGCCGACCGCGTGGATGCCGCGCTCGTAGAACAGCCGCGAGGCGGTCTCCAGGACCCTGCGCGCGGCCGGTGTGAGGTCGGGCCGGTCCGGATCGACGGCCGGCGGGGCGGGGTTCGTCGTCGTACGCATGCCTCCAGGCTATACCGATCTGTATAGTGGCGCCAGGTAAGCCGATCGGTATACCCGGGCCGTACGGCCCTCGACCTGAACCCGACCACGCGAGGCGGTGGCCGCGCCATGAACGTCCTTCTGTCCATCGGATTCGTCCTGACCTGGAGCTCCGGCTTCATCGGGGCCAAGCTCGGCGCCGGCGACGCGAGCGCCGTGACCACGCTCATGTGGCGGTTCCTGCCGCTGGCGCTGGTCCTGGGTGCCGTCGCGGTCGCGACCGGCAGGGAACGGTGGCGCGGGCTCGGAGCGCGCACGGTCGGGCGGCAGGTCGTCGTCGGCGCCCTCTCGCAGAGCGGATACCTGCTGACCGTCTACTACGCCATCCAGCTCGGCGTCTCCAGCGGCACCACCGCCCTCATCGACGGCACCCAGCCCCTGGTCGCGGGAGCCCTCGCCGGACCGCTGCTGCGGCAGTACGTCACCGCGCGCCAGTGGCTCGGCCTGTGCCTGGGGCTCGCCGGGGTCGTGGTCGTCACCACGGCCGACGCGGGCGCCGTCACGGGCGTCCCGTGGTGGGCCTACGGTGTCCCGTTCCTCGGGATGCTGTCGCTGGTCGCGGCCACCTTCGTGGAGAGCCGCTCGCGCACCAGGGTCGAGCCGATGGTCGCGCTGACCGTGCACTGCGCCACCAGCGCCGTCGTCTTCACCGGCCTCGCGGTCGCGCTCGGCGAGGCCGCGCCGCCCGCCGATCCGTCCTTCTGGCTGGCGGTCGCCTGGCTCGTCGGCCTGTCGACGTTCGGCGGCTACGGCCTCTACTGGCTCGTGCTGCGGCGCCGCGGCCTCACGCAGGTCAACACCTTGATGTTTCTGATGGCGCCCGTGACCGCCGTGTGGGGCGCGCTGATGTTCGGCGAGCCCTTCGGAGTGCGCACGGCGATCGGGCTCGTCCTCGGCCTCACGGCCGTCGTGGTCGTGCGCCTCGGCACGCGCGCGTACCCGCTACGGAGCGGCCGTGACAAGGTGGCGGTTGGGGAGCACCGCCGCGTCGGCCAGCTCCGGGACCTCCACCACGGTGACGCCCGCTGAGGCGAGCAGCCCGATCCCGTCGGCGCCCGGCACGAAGGTGTCCGGCTCCCGCCACGCCGTCACCACACGGCGGACCCCCGCCTCGACGATGAGCCGGGCGCAGGGCTTCGGACGCGAGGCACGGTGGGCGCACGGCTCCAGGCTGCTGTAGACGGTGGCCGCGGCCAGGCGCGGGTCGTCGGCGGCGAGCTTGCCGAGCGCGGCCTCCTCGGCGTGCACCACGGGGTCCTCGCCCTCGCGCGAGTAGCCGCGCGCCAGTTCCGTGCCGTCGTCCGCGACGACCACGGCGCCGACGCTGAACGCGGTCCTCGACGGCGGGCACTCGGCGGCCAGTTCGCAGGCCAGGCGCAGCCAGTGCCGGTCCGCGGCGGTGGCGGTCCCCCCGGGACCGGGGACGGTCGGCGCGTACCGGGTGACGATCACGTCCCCGACCCGTTCCGTGCCGAGCACCCGCATCCGGCTGCGCGGCCCGCCGGGATAGGAGCCGGGCCCGAACAGGCGCGGCGCGCCCGGCTCGCTGACCACCAACGGGGCGACGGCGAGCCGCAGTTCGTCCGCGAGGCCCAGCTGCAGCAACTGGGTGTGCACGCGCGCGCCGCCCTCGACGAGCAGCCGCCGCACCCCGCGCGTACCGAGGTCGTCGAGGAGCGCCGCCAAGTCGAGGTGCGGGCCGAGCTCCACCACGTCCGCCGCGCCACCTACGCGCGTGTGCGCGAGCGTGGCACCGGATTCCGTGGTGTACACGAGCCGTTCGCCGCCCGTGGTCCAGAACGGGTCGCCCGGATCCAGGTCCCCCGAGGCCGTCACCGCCACCTTCAGCGGGTAGGCGGGCCGCCCGTCGTCGACCCGCTTGGCGCGCCGCGCTTCGGAGTTGACCAGCAGCCGGGGCCGGTCCGCGCGCAGTGTCCCCGCCCCGACGAGGATCGCGTCGCTCGCCGCCCGCACCGCGTCCACCCGCTCGAAGTCCTCGGCGCCGGACAGCAGCAGCCGCTCGGGCCCGGTGTCGTCGAGGCACCCGTCGAGCGACACAGCGGCGGAAAGCAACACGTGGGGGCGGGACATGGCGACTCCGTGACCAGGTGGTTCGTACGCCCAGAGCCTATCGGGACGCGGGTGGTGTGCCGTCGCCGAACGGGCGCCCGCCCAGCTTCTCGCGCCCGTGCGGGGTCTCCCAGCCGGACGGGTCCGGGCCGAGCGGCACGATCCGCGTGGGGTTGATGCCGGTGTGCACCTGGTAGTAGTGCCGCTTGATGTGGTCGAAGTCGACCGTGTCCCCGAAGCCGGGCGTCTGGTAGAGGTCGCGCGCGTACGCCCACAGGACGGGGTCCTCGGCCAGCTTGTTGCGGTTGCACTTGAAGTGGCCGTGGTAGACGGCGTCGAAGCGGACCAGCGTCGTGAACAGCCGGACGTCCGCCTCCGTGATCGTGTCGCCGACGAGGTAGCGCTGGTCGGCGAGCCGCTCCGACACCGTGTCGAGGCGCGCGAACACGTCCCGGTACGCCTCCTCGTAGGCGTCCTGCTCGCTCGCGAAGCCGGCCCGGTACACGCCGTTGTTCACATCTCGGTAGATGCCGTCCATCACCTCGTCGATCTCGTCGCGCAGCGGCTCCGGGTACAGGTCGGGCGCGCCGTCCCGGTGCAGCGCCGTCCACTCGGTCTCCAGGTCGAGCGTCAGCTGCTGATAGTCGTTGGTGACGAGCTTCCCGGACGGTACGTCGACGATCGCCGGCACGCTGACGCCGCCCGGATACCCGGTCTCCCGCGCGTCGTAGGCCTCGCTGAGGTAGCGGATCCCGAGCACCGGGTCGCGGTCGTCCGGGTCGAGCGTGAAGCGCCAACTGCGGTCGTCCTGGATCGGATCGGCGACCGCGAGCGACAGCGCGTCCTCCAGGCCGAGGAGGCGGCGCACCACCAGGGCGCGGCTCGCCCAGGGGCAGGCCCTGCTCACGACGAGCCGGTAGCGGCCCGCCTCCACCGGCCAGCCGTCGCGGCCGTCGGCGGTGATCCGGTCGGTGAAGTGACTGCGGGACCGCTTGAATGCCTTCTTGCCGTACGAGGCGTTGCCGGGCACGTGGGTCTCCCTCCGGGGTCTGACACGATCCGTGCGCCCCGAGCCTGCCCGAGGAACGGCCCGCGCACCACCGCGGCGGAGGCGACTGTCGGCGGCCGGTGAGAAGGTCGGCAGTGGGCATTGACCGCGACGGCACGGAAGGCGCAGGCATGACGACCACCACCGGCAGCTACCTCACCCTGGACGACGGCCGACCCGCCGTCCGGTTCACCCGTACGTACGGGAAGCCGATCGACCGCGTCTGGCGGTATGTCACGGACCCGGCCGACCTCGCGCACTGGTTCCCGTCCAAGTTCGAGGCCGGCGAGCTGGGTCCGGGCGCCACGATCCGCTTCTTCGACGACCCGAACATGCCGGAGTCGGTCGGCACGGTCGTCGCCGCGGAGCCCCCGCGGCACTTCTCGTTCACGTGGGGAGGCGACGAGCTGCAGTACGACCTGGAGGAGCGCGGCGACGGCGGCACGCACCTGACGCTCACCAATGTGCTGGAGAGCGCGGCCGCGGCGGCTCGCAACGCGGCGGGCTGGGAGGTCTGCCTGCTCGCCCTCGACGCGGCGGACCGCGGCGAGCCCCTGACCGAGGACCACACGGGGGCGACGCCGCCGTGGAAGGAGTTCTACGACGCCTACGTCGCGGCCGGCTTCCCGTCCGGCGCGCCCGTGCCCGGCCTGGACGAGGGGTCCTGAGGCACACGCACCACGTGTGCGCACGGTCACATTCTGAATAGCGGGATCCCACGAACGGGCGCAAAATCGGACGCATGTCCTTTATGTCCGCGAGTGTGACGTGGCTCGGACTCGGCCTCACGGTCGGTACCGCGGGACTGGTGACCTACGGTCTTGCGGCGCTCCCGTGCGGGGCCTCTGTCCGGCAGGAGGATGCCGAGGCGGCCTGCCGCCCGGCCAGGCGGACGGCGCTCGCCCTCGGTGCGCTCGGCATCGCGGCGTTCGTCGTCGGGACGGTGTTCCTGTTTCTGGACGTGACGAACTTCGGCTGAGCGGCGGGCCGGGGAGCGCTTCGGGATTTTTTCGCGGAAGCCGTCACACATCCGTCGTGGCGCGTGTCGTAGCAGTGAGAGTCACGTATCGATTGAAGGAGTACTCCATGACCAGCGGTCAGCACACGATCATCGCCCCCGTTCGCGACCTCGCCGCCGCCAAGGCCGTCTACACCAAGCTGCTCGGCGTGGAGCCGTCATCGGACGAGGCGTACTACGTGGGCTACGACGTGGCGGGGCAGCACTTCGGGCTGAATCCGAACGGGCACCAGCAGGGGATGACGGGCCCCGTGGGCTACTGGACCGTCGACGACATCGCGGGGACGGTCAAGTCCCTGGTCGAGTCCGGCGCCGAGGTCGTCCAGGACGTCACGGAGGTAGGCCCCGGCCGGCGGATCGCCTCCCTGAAGGACGCGGACGGCAATGTCTTCGGAGTGCTCCAGGACAGCTGACCGGTCCTGGAACGGACGGTGGGGCCGGGCCCGAAGGCCACGGCCCCACCCGATCCCGGTCCTGCTACTTGTCACCGCTCCCGTAGGGGCGCGTGATCGCTTCCATGCCGTGGCCCGCGGGGTCCATGAAGTACACGCCACGGCCCCCGTCGTTGTGGTTGATCTCGCCGGGCTGCTTGCCGTGCGGGTCCGCGTAGTACGTGAGCCCCGCGTCCTTGATGCGCCCGAAGATCCCGTCGAACTCCTCCTCGGTGACGAGGAAGGCGTAGTGCTGCACGGTGATGGACTCGGCGGGGATCGTCGCGAAGTCCAGGGTCACGCCGTTGCTCAGTTCGAGCGGGATGAACGGGCCCCATGCGTCCCCTGCTTCGAGTCCCAGGATGTGTGCGAGGAACTCGGCGGACTCCCGGTTGTCCCGGGCGTGAACGATGGTGTGATTGAGCTGAACTGCCATGGTGGATTGCCTCCAGAAGGCAACTCCGGCACCTCCATGCCTCACCCGGTCGGTGACCGGCACGCGATGCTGCCCGGGATCCTATACACGGTACGGCGCACGGGGCCAGCCCGTTTTCGGCTCCGGTGTCAGTCCAGGACCAGCTCCGGGTCGTACATGTCGAGCCAGAGCGCCAGGTCGAGCGTGCGCTCCAGGCCGCGCCGCGAGGCCTGCATGATCTGCGGACTCTCACGGTGGGCGAGGGCGCTGAGCCGGTCCCGGTCGACGATCTCGAAGACCCGGTGCGAGGGCTTCGCGAGCAGGTCCTTGGCGTGCTCCTGCAGCGCGAGCGCGTACTTCGGGTCCTGCGTCGACGGGTAGGGGCTCTTGACCCGCTCGTACACGGACGTCGGCAGCACGTCCGCCGTCGCCTCGCGCAGCAGGGACTTCTCCCGGCCGTCGAAGGACTTCAGCGCCCACGGCGTGTTGTAGACGTATTCGACGAGGCGGTGGTCGCAGAACGGGACGCGCACCTCGAGGCCCACCGCCATGCTGGCCCGGTCCTTGCGGTCGAGCAGGACCCGCACGAAGCGGGTCAGGTGCAGATAGCAGATGCGGCGCATCCGGTACTCGAAGTCGCTCTCGCCCTCCAGGCGTTCGATGTCGCGCACCGCCTCGGCGTAGCTGTCGGCGGTGTATCCCTCCAGGTCGAGGCGCTTGGCGAGCTCGGGCCTGATCACGTCCGAGTCGTCACCCATGTGTCGGCCCATGCTGACCAGCCACGGGAACGCGTCCGCGGTGCGGGCCTCCTCGTCGAAGAACTGGAGGTAGCCGCCGAACACCTCGTCCGCCGACTCGCCGGACAGGGCGACCGTCGACTGCTCGCGGATCGCCTTGAACAGCAGGTACAGGGAGGCGTCCATGTCCCCGAGTCCCGCCGGCAGGTCACGTGCCCGGATGACGCGGGCGCGCACCTCGGGGTCGGCGAGCGCGTTCGAGTCGAGCACGATGTCCTGGTGGTCGGTGCCCGAGGCCTGCGCCACGTCGTGCACGAAGGGGGTGTCGGGCGTGCCCCGCAGCTCGTCGGCGACGAAGTTCTCGGCCTGGCCGAGGAAGTCGACCGCGAAGCTGCGCACCGTCTCGCCCTGACCGGCCAGCTGCTGGGCGGCGATCGCCGTCATCGCGGAGGAGTCGAGGCCACCGGACAGCAGCGTGCAGCGCGGCACGTCCGAGACGAGCTGGCGGCGCACGATGTCGTCGAGCAGCTCGCGCACCTTGGCGACGGTCGTCTCCTGGTCGTCGGTGTGCGGCTTCGTCTCCAGCGTCCAGTACGCGCGCTGCCGCAGTCCCGCACGGTCGACGGTGACGATCGTGCCGGGCTCCACCTCGTTCATGCCGTCCCACACGGCGTGCCCCGGAGTCTTCACGAACGTGAACAGCTCGCGCAGACCGTCCAGGGTGACCCGGCGTGCGGCGTTCGGGTTGGCGAGGATCGCCTTGGGCTCGGAGCCGAACAGCACGCCGTCCGGGGTCTCGTAGAAGTAGAAGGGCTTGATGCCCATCCGGTCGCGGATCATGACGAGCTTGTCGGCGCGGCCGTCCCAGACGGCGAACGCGTACATGCCGTTGAGGCGCTCGGGCAGGTCCTCGCCCCATTCGAGGTAGCCGTGCAGCACCACCTCGGTGTCGGAGTCGGTGCGGAACTCGTGGCCGAGGGCTTCGAGTTCGGCGCGCAGCTCGGTGTAGTTGTACGTCTCGCCCGAGTAGACCAGGGCGACGTTCCCGTCCGCCGTTTCGACGGTCATGGGCTGCCGGCCGCCCGGCAGGTCGATGATGGCGAGCCTGCGGTGACCGAGGGCCGCGGGGCCCTCGATCCAGGTGCCGCGGTCGTCGGGACCGCGGCACTCCATGGTCTGGGTCATCGCATCCACTGTCTCGGCCGAGGCCCGCAGGTCACGGTCGAAGGAAACCCAGCCGGTGATGCCACACATAACGCTTCCTCCTGCTCGCCGTACGGCCGTGGCCAACCGGGGCAACAAGTTGTACACGGCATCTATGTGTCGAGCGTGTGTCATGGCGGCGGGGTGGGTCAATGTCCCCGTAACACGCTGAAGGCGCCCGACCGAGCGGTTTCAGCCGCCGGTCGTGGCGCCAACCGGAATGATCCCCTTCGCAAATCCCTTGTGGCGGGGGCCTCCTGGAAAAAGTTGCCTTGGGCGACCAGAGCGATCCGGCCACGGGCAAAGAATTGATCAATCCTGCGTCGGGTCCGACGCCGTCTCAGCAAGTGATCCGTCGAAGGTCGCCGCCGCGAGCCCGAACGACAGCGTCATGCCGATCCCCGAGGTCACCGAGAGCGCCCGGACGCCCGGCGCCACCTCGCGCACGAGCAGGGGGCCGCGGGGGCTGCTGGCGTAGACGCCCTGCCAGCGCTCCGTGACCCGCACCGAGGGGACGCCCAGGACGCGCGAGGCCTCGCGCAGCAGCAGCCGAGTCGTCGCCTCGTCCTGGAAGGGGATCTCCGTCGCGTCGTACGCGTGCGAGTCGCCGACCAGGACCGTGCCGTCGGGCAGCCGCGTGAACATCACGTTGGCGACCACGTCCAGCAACTCGGGGCTGTGCCCGGTGACTTCGGTGCGCAGCCGGTCGGCCGACGGCATCGCCGTGAACCCGTCGTAGCGCAGCATCGACGTCGCGGTCAGCACCGCCGAGTCCGTGCGGAAGGCATGGGGCGCGGCCACCCGGGCCATCGACAGGCGGCAGCGTTCGATGCCGTGCGCCTCGGCCTGCGCCGGATACAGACGGTCCAGGTCGTGGCCCACGCAGAGCAGGATCCGGTCCCCGTGCACGGGGCCGCGGCTGGTGTGCACCGTGCCGGACTCCACGCCGACCACGTTCGTGCCCCAGGTGATCGTCACGCCGGGCTGCCCGGCCAGCCACTGCGCGAGCCGGGGCGCCGCCTCGCGCGGGTCCACCCGCAGGTCCGCGGGCAGCAGCGCGCCGCCGACCAGGTCCGCGCGTCCCTCGGTGGAGCGGCCCAGTTCCTCGCCGACCTCGTCGCGCGTGCGCAGCCGCACCGCGTCCGCGCCGCGCTCGTCGCGCAGCTCCTCCAGGACCGCCAGCTCGGTCGCCGACCGCGCCACCACGAGCGCGCCCGCCTCCGGCGCCCAGAGGCCGGCCGACTTGGCGGCGTCCAGCCAGCCGGAGCGCGAGGCCAGCGCCAGGTCGAGCAGCTCGCCGCGCTGCGCCGTGACACAGCAGTGGCCGAAGTTGCGCACGGAGGCGCCCACCGGCCGCCGGTCCCGCTCGACCACGGTGACGCTGAGCCCCCGGCGCACCGCCTCGAAGGCGTGGGCGAGGCCGACGATGCCGGCGCCCACCACGACGAGATCGCTGCGGTCGCGGGGGAGGGCGGTGGATGGCGCTGATGCGTTGTTCATGACACCAACCCTGCGGAGCGCCCGCCACCACCCGCAAGGGTTGTCTATACAAGTTTCCTCGTTGTTTACCAGCTGTGCGCCGAGGTCACTCTTGCCCGGCTCGGCGTCGGGCTGAGACGCTCTACTTGTGAAGACAAGTGGTGAGGAGGGGCCGCTGCACCAGCGGCTCGGCGCCGAGTTCCGGCGGCGCATCGAGACGGGGGAGTGGCCCGAAGGGGCGCCCGTGCCCAGCGAGGCGCAACTGTGCGAGGAGTTCGGGACCTCGCGCGGCCCCGTGCGCCAGGCGCTCGCGCAGTTGCGGGCCGACGGCCATCTGGTCGGCGGCCGCGGCAAGCCGCCCGTCGCGCGCAGGGTCACGCCCTCGCAGCCGTTCGCCTCGCTGATGTCGTTCACGCAGTGGGCCGCGTCCATCGGGCGGACCCCGGGCCAGCACACCGTGGAGGTGGCCCGGCGCCGCGCGAGCCCCGAGGCCGCCGCACGCCTGGGCCTCGACGAGGGCGCCCCCGCCGTCGACCTCGTCCGGCTGCGCCACCTCGACGGGGTGCCGGCGATGGTCGAGCGCTCCACGTTCGTCCTCGACGTCGGCCTGCACCTGTTCGCGGTCGACCCGGACGAGGGCTCGGTCTACGACGCGCTCACCTCGCGCGGCGTCGACCTGCACCGCGCGCGGCACACCATCGACGCCGTCGCCGCGGACCCCCAGGACGCCGAACTCCTCGGTGTCGATGTCGGCCAACCCCTGCTCCGCGTACGGAGGTTGGCGTACACCGGCGACGGCAGGCCGGTTGAGTACGCGGACGACCGCTATCTGCCGTCCATGGCCACGTTCACCATCGAGAACACCATGGACGGCCGCACCGTCGCGGCCCGCGGCGGCACGACAGACACCCGCACGACAGACACCCGCACCACACGTGAGGAACAGCAGTGATCGAACTCGCCGTCTTCGACATGGCAGGCACCACCATCGACGAACACGGGGCCGTGTACGACGCGCTGCGGCACGCCGTCGAGACCACCGGCGTCCGTGTCGACCCGGTCGACCTGCAGACCTGGATGGGCACCGACAAGCGCGAGGCCATCGCCGCGCTCGTCCGCATCGGCGGCGGCACCCCCGACGCGGAGCTGGTCGAGAAGCAGTACGAGACGTTCCGCGCCCACCTGCGCGAGAGCTACGCGAAGCAGCCGCCGGAGCCGATCGCCCACGCCGACAAGGCACTTGAGGAACTGCGCGGCCGAGGCATCAAGGTCGCCCTCACCACCGGTTTCAGCGCGGACGTGGCCCTGCCCCTGCTCGACTCGCTCGGCTGGTCCACCGAGGAGGGCGGCAACCTCGACGCGGTCGTCACCTCCGACGAGGTGCCGCGCGGCCGCCCCGCCCCGTACATGATCCAGCGCGCCATGGAGAAGACCGGGACCGTCGACGTACGCAACATCCTCGTGGCCGGAGACACCGTCGTCGACCTGGAGGCCGGGTTCAATGCCGGCGCGGGCGTCGTGGTCGGCGTGCTCACGGGTCAGCTCACCCGTGAGCAGCTCGAAGCCCACCCGCACAGCTACGTGCTGGACGGCGTCGCCGACCTCCCCGGCATCGCGGAGACCCGGGACTGAGCCCGCCGCGTCAGCTGAGCGCCGCGTCCACGATCGCCTGCGCCTCGCTCTGCACCTGGGCGAGGTGCTCGGCGCCGTGGAACGACTCGGCGTAGATCTTGTAGACGTCCTCCGTGCCGCTGGGCCGGGCCGCGAACCACGCGTTCTCGGTGGTGACCTTGAGGCCGCCGATGGCCGCGCCGTTGCCCGGCGCCTCGGAGAGGCGAGCCGTGATCGGCTCGCCCGCGAGGGTGTCGGCGGTGATCGCGTCGCCGGTCAGCTTGGCGAGCCGCGCCTTCTGCTCCTTCGTCGCCTTGGCGTCGATGCGGGCGTACGCGGCGCCCGACGCGCCGTGCTCGGCGGCGAGTTCGGCGTAGTACACCGAGGGCGTCTTCCCGGTGACGGCGGTGATCTCGGCGGCCAGCAGAGCCAGCAGGATGCCGTCCTTGTCGGTGGTCCACACGCTGCCGTCCTTGCGGACGAAGCTCGCCCCGGCGCTCTCCTCGCCGCCGAACGCCACCGAGCCGTCGACCAGGCCCGGCACGAACCACTTGAACCCGACGGGTACCTCGACGAGTTCGCGGCCGAGCGTGGCGGCGATCCGGTCGATGACGGCGGACGACACGAGCGTCTTGCCGATGGCCGCGGACGCCGACCACTGGGGCCGGTGGCTGAACAGATAGTGGATGGCGACGGCCAGATAGTGGTTCGGGTTCATCAGGCCCGCGTCGGGGGTGACGATGCCGTGCCGGTCGGCGTCCGCGTCGTTGCCGGTCAGCAGGTCGAAGTCGTGGCGGCGTGCCAGGACCGAGGCCATCGCGGGGGCCGACGACGGGTCCATCCGGATCTTGCCGTCCCAGTCGAGCGTCATGAAACGCCACGTCGGGTCGGTCTCCGGGTTCACCACGGTCAGGTCGATCCCGTACTTCTCGGCGATCCGCGCCCAGTAGTGCACGCTCGCCCCGCCCAGCGGGTCGGCGCCGACCCGCACGCCGGAGGCGCGGATGGCGTCGATGTCGACGATGTTCTCGAGGTCCTCGACGTAGCGCTCACGGAAGTCGTACGGCTCCCAGGCCGCGTCGTCGGCCGTGCGCGGTGCCCAAGCGGGGTCTTCCAGAAGCTCGTTGGCGCGGTCGGCGATCCATGAGGTCGCCTGGGAGTCGGCGGGGCCGCCGTGCGGAGGGTTGTACTTGAAGCCGCCGTCGCGGGGCGGGTTGTGGCTCGGCGTGATCACGATGCCGTCGGCGCGCTCGGCCGGCGCGTCCCGGTTCCAGCGCAGGATCGCGTGGCTGAGCGCGGGCGTCGGCACGAAGTCCTCGTGGGCGTCGGCCAGGACCCGCACGCCGTGCGCCGCGAGGACGCCGAGTGCGGTCTTCAGGGCCGGGAGCGACAGGGCGTGCGTGTCGGGGCCGATGAAGAGGGGGCCCGTGATGCCCTCCGCGGTGCGGTGCTCGACGATCGCCTGGGTGATCGCGGCGATGTGCTTCTCGTTGAAGGCGCCGTCGAGGCTGGAGCCGCGATGGCCGCTCGTGCCGAAGACGACGCGCTGCTCGGGGCGCGTGACGTCGGGCTCGCGCGTGTAGTACGCCTCGATCAGCTCGTCGACGTCGATGAGATCGCCCGGCAGGGCGGGGGTTCCTGAGCGCTCAGCAGTCATGGAAGCAGTCTCCCACCTGCGCCTATGAAGAAAAGTGGGCGGCACAGGCGGGAGACGGGTTCCGGACGGTTGTTTGCCAGGGAGACGCTCAGTCCTCCCCGGACTCCTGCTGGTTCTTCACGATCTCCGAGAGGACCGCGAGGACCTGCGACTCCGCCTGGTCCTTCTCGATGCCGAGGCCGGCGAGCAGCCCCGTACCGTTCTCGTGCTCCAGGAGTGCGAGCAGGATGTGCTCGGTGCCGACGTAGTTGTGGCCCAGGCGCAGCGCCTCGCGGAACGTCAGCTCCAGGGCCTTCTTGGCGTCCGCGTCGAACGGCACCAGGGCCGGCATGTCGTCGGACTTCGCGGGGAGTTCGGCCGTCGCGGCCTGCCGGACGGTGTCCAGGAGCACGTTCTGCGCGACGATCGCCCGGGCCGCGAGGCCCTCCGGCTCGTGCAGCAGGCCGAGCACCAGGTGCGCGGGGGTGATGGTGGGGTTGCTCGCGGCGCGGGCCTCGTTCTGCGCGGAGACGATCACGTTGCGGGCGCGGTCGGTGTAGCGGTTGAAGCCCTGGCTGGGGTCGAGGTCGGACTCGGAGCCCTTGGCCACGAAGCGCTTCTGCGCGGCCTGGCGGGTGACTCCCATGCTCTTGCCGATGTCCGTCCAGGAGGCGCCGGAGCGGCGGGCCTGGTCGACGAAGTGGCCGATCAGATGGTCGGCGATGTCGCCGAGGTGGTCCGCCGCGATGACGGCGTTCTGGAGCTGGTCGAGGGCGTCGGTGTTCGACTTCTTGATGGCGTCGATGAGGTCGTCGAGGCGAACGGAAGGCGTGTTCCCGCCGGAATTGGTCATGATGCAACCGTAGGTTGACAGTACCTGGGTGTCAACCCAACGTTGACACTCTCCTGGTCCGGTTCACACCACCGGCGGATTCAGCTGCCGGAACCCGTCCTGGGTCCGGTACGGGTAGTACGGGTACGGGGCCTTGGTCTCGCTCGCCGCGTCCAGCTTCGCGACCTGCTCCGGGGTGAGCTCCCAGCCGATGGCTCCCAGGTTCTGCGTCAGCTGCTCCTCGTTGCGGGCGCCGATCAGCACCGTGGACACGGTGGGGCGGCGCAGCAGCCAGTTGATGGCGATCTGCGGGATCGCCCGCCCGGTCTCGAGGGCGATCTCGTCGAGCGCGTCCACCACCCGGTACAGGTGCTCGTCCTCGATCGGCGGCCCGAACTGCGCGGTCTGGTGGAGCCGGCTGTCGGCGGGCAGCGGCCGCCCGCGCCGGATCTTCCCGGTGAGCCGCCCCCACCCGAGCGGGCTCCACACCACGGCGCCGACGCCCTCCTCCTTGGCGAGCGGCATCAGCTCCCACTCGTAGTCCCGGCCGACGAGCGAGTAGTACACCTGGTGTGCGGCGAACCGCGGCCGCCCGTGCTTCTCCGCCGCCGCGAGCCCCTTCATCAACTGCCAGCCCGCGTAGTTGGAGACGCCGGTGTAGCGGATCTTGCCCGCCCGGACCAGGTCGTCGAGGGTAGCGAGCACCTCCTCGACCGGCGTGCTCGCGTCGTACGCGTGCAGCTGGAAGAGGTCGATGCGGTCGGTGTCGAGGCGCCGCAGCGCGGCATCGACGGACGCGATGAGCCGCGAACGCGACACCCCGGCGTCGTACGGCCCCTCGCCGGTCGGCAGCGCGGCTTTCGTCGAGATCAGCGCCCGGTCGCGCCGCCCCTTGAGTGCGGCGCCGAGCACCTCCTCGGAGGCCCCGTCCGAGTACACGTCGGCGGTGTCGAACAGGGTGACCCCGTGCTCCAGGCTCATGTCGACCATCCGCCGCGCCTCGTCGACCCCGGCGGTGCCCCAGGCGGAGAACAGCGGCCCACGACCACCGAAGGTCCCGGCTCCGAAGCTCAGCGCGGGCACCTTGAGTCCGGACGATCCCAGCTGTCGGTATTCCATGTCGATCTCCTCGTTAATGGTTCGGTAGCCCCGTTAAGGCGTGTTGGAACCCTAGCAAGGGATCGGCTGTAATGGAACCGCTGTTCCTTTAGGTGTGGGCCTCCGCGATGTCCTTGGCCGGGTACGGCGTCCGCTTGGTGTCGCCCAGCAGACGCTCGACGAAGCCGTCGAACACCGCGAGCGCCGGCGCGTGGGGAGCGAGCAGTCCGCGCGCCGCGTCGGGAGCGGTCGGAGGCAGGTGGTGGCGCCGCAGATGGCTCAGTGTCAGCAAGGTGTCGTACGAGGGGAGGTGTCGGTCGAGGGAATCGCGCTCCGTGGCGGAGAGTTGGAACCGGGAGCTGAGTGCGAGGCCGAAGTCCGCGAAGAGGATCCGGTCGCCGTCGGTGAGCAGATTGCCGAAGTGCGCGTCGAAGTGCACGACGCCCTGGTCCCGCAGGAAGCCGGTGCCGCGCCCCAGCTCCCGCAGCACCCAGCGGTACGCGGCGACATCGTCACCACGCGCCGCGAGCCATCCCGCGACCGTGGCCGGTACGTACTCCAGGAACAGCACGAGACTGTGGCGCGCCGCTGCCAGCTCCTCCAGGCGCCTGCGCACGGCGGGGGAGTCCTCCCAGTGGGCCACGGCCCCGTCGATCCCGCCGAACTGGTCCATGAAGCCGTCGGGCGGCGCGTCCGGCAGAACCCGCCAGTGGTACGTCAGCGGAAACCCGTCGTGGGCGCCGGACAGCACCCAGTTCGTGGTCGTCACGTGCGCCGCCAGCTCCCGCCACGCACCGAATCCGGCCGAGCCCACGCCGTACTGGTAGAAGCCCGGGAGCCCGAAGATGTTCGCGGTCGAGCGCAGATGCTCCGGCCTCAACTCCCTTTCCGTGAGAGGCACCCGCTTCACGAACACGGGAGTGCCGTCGACATCGAGAACGCCGGAGCGTCCGCCGATCCCTGCCCCACCGGACCGTGCGGCCTCGACCATGTCCCGCAGTCGGCGGTCGTCGTGGAGCGCGAGCGCGGTCGAGATGCGGGCGTGCGAGGCATGTCGGTGCATGGGTGGCTCCCGGTGGCAAGAAGGGGTGGCCGGGCATGCGCGCCCGGCCACCCCATCCTGCTGTGTCACCGACTGCCTACGGCAGCGATTCAATCTTGAACGTGGACGTCGTGTTGCGGATGTCCACCGCGTTGTCGCTCAGCTTCAGGTTGTGGAAGGTGACGTCGCCGACGGCCGGGCCCTGGCCCGCCTCGGGCATCTCGTTCGCCCACAGGCCGAAGCCGGACTTCGCGTCGTACGCGTCGCCGCTCTTGCGGGCCCCCGAGATCGTCACGTCGGTGAGGATCGTGTCCTTGATGGGGTACTGGGGCTGCCCTCCCACGTAGTTGGTCTGGAACATGATTCCGCTGTACGTCGGGTCGACGATGTCGACGTCGTTGACGCGGATCCCCTGGAACACCTTCGACGCCGAGAACATCCAGATCCCGGGGAAGGTCTGCCCGCCCCAGAAGTGGCCGCCGGAGCGGACGATGGAGGTGTTCTCCAGCTTCGTGGGGCCCGTGCCGAAGCCGTTCATCGGGTAGCCGAAGTCGAGCGAGCTGATGGTGACTCCGGAGTAGACGAGGGTGTCCGCGATGAGGATGTTGCGGAACGTGTTGTCGTAGCCGCCGTAGACCGCGATGCCCGCCGCTCGCCAGGTCAGCAGCGAGGTCAGGTTCTCGTAGACGTTGTTCTTCTCGTCGGCGCCGCCCGCGTCGATCGCCGAGAACAGCGCGAAGCTGTCGTCGCCGGTCGCCCGCGACTCGTTGTTCACGACGTGGTTGTCCGTCGACCCGTTCGTCATGTTGACGCCGTCGGCGAACGTGTCCCTGATCCGCGAGTTCTTGATGGTGATCTTGTCGGTGTTGGCGCCCCAGTACAGGCACACCGTGTGCTCGTTCCAGATGTCGTCGATGGTGATGTCGGCGACGTTCGAGAAGTCGAAGACCTTGCCGGGGCCGTCGATGCGTGACGTGTAGTTCCCGAAGAAGGCGAAGTGGGCGAAGGTCGACCCGTTGGCGCTGGCCTCGGCCCGGAAGCCCGCGTCCGTGTTCTCCTGCGAGGACGGGGTGTGGAAGCGCGTGAACCACGGCCCCGCGCCGACCACCTTCACGGCCTTCCCGTACACCTGGAACTTGTTCGACGTCTCGTAGTCACCGGCCGGCAGATACACACCGACGAGCTTGCCGCTCGTGTCCATCCGCACCTTGTCGAGCGCGTCCTGCACCGCCTGGTGCGAGAACCCGGTCGGCACGGCGTACGCCGCCGGGTCCGGGTTGGGGAGTTCCTTCGCCTCCTCGAGGTTGATGAAGTCGATCGCGTACGTGGAGTCGTTCGCGCCGTCCTTCTGCAGGCGGATCTTGCTGCCCTGCGGGACCGTCGTGCCGAGCAGCAGGTTCGCCTCGTCGTAGACGTGCCGGGGCGCCCCGGCACCGGGGGAGTTGCCCGGACCGGTCTCCGAGCCGTACAGCCACGCGTACTTCGACGTCAGGTCGACGGCCTTCAGGAACCTGCCGTCCACGTACACGTTCAGCGTCGAGTTCTTGCCTCCGCCGCCCGCCGCGTCCGGCATCGAGAAGCGCGTGACGAGCGTGTTCGTCGGCGCCTTCGTGGTGAACTCGACGTAGCTGCCAGTGGATTCGAGGGTGACCGCCTTGCGGCCCGAGGCCTCGCCGGCCACATCGCCGACGGTCCGGTTCGGGCCGACGACCTTCGCGCCGCCGCCGACCGTGCCGTCCTCCGCCTCGTACATGTCGTACGGCATGCTCGCCCCGCGGCCCACGAACAGGGGCTGCGTGGACGTGTTGTTGGCGCGCTTGACCGCCAGTTCGTTCGCGTCGTCGGCGATCACCGTCTTCACCGTGAACTTGCCCTTGCCCGCCGTCCAGGTGCCCAGCTTCACGGGCGGCGTGGTGTCACCGGCCGCGATCGCGCCGTCGTGGGAGCCGGTGAGTGTCTTCACGACGTTCCCGCCGGAGTCCGTGACGGTGAGCGTGATGTCGTGCCCGCCGCTCGCGCTCGCCTGGTTGCCCTGGTTCTTCAGCGCGACCGAGAAGTTGACCGTGTCGCCCTCGGTGGGCGCGCTCGGCGACCACGCGACCGGCGATGCCACCAGGTCGGCGCTCGTCACCGGCTTCACGACCAGGTTCGTCGGGCTGGTGTACTCGTTGTTGGCCTCGTCACGCTCCACGACCAGCTCGCTCGCGTCGACCACCGCGCCGACCTGGTACGAGCCCGCTTCGTGCGCGCCGACCTCCGCGCTCACGGTGGCCGACGCACCGGCCGCGAGCGCGCCCACGGAACCCGTACCGACCTTCTTCGAGCCGAGCGTGAAGTCGATGTCGGTCGCGTCGGCGGCCTCGGTGCCCGCGTTGCGCACCGTCGCCGACAGGGTGACCTTGTCGGACTCGACCGGTGTCTCCGGCTTCGACGTGATGCCCGTGACCACCAGGTCCGGGTTCGGGGCGGGCTCGCCGAGCACCTGGAACTCCGCCAACTGCCCCGCAGAGCCGCCCGAGTTGGCGGTGAAGACGAGCCGCACGTCCGCGACGCGCGCGGTCAGCGGCACCGTCACCTTGTTGCCACTCGCCGGATCGAAGCGGTACTCCTTCGGTTCGGCGAGCCGCGTGAACTCCGACGCCTTCTGCTCGCGCCCGAGCACCTCGATCTTCTGCGTGCGCGCCGCCCAGGCCGCGTCCGGGCTGAGCTTCAGGACGAGTGAGGAGACATCGGCGTTCGCGCCCAGCTTCACGGTCAGGCTGTTCGGATACGAGCCCGGGGCGCCCTCCCAGTACGTGCTGGTGTCGTCGTCCACCGCGTTCCGCGCGACGTACGCGTACACGGACGACGACGCGGACACCGGCTTGTCGACCGCCAGATTCGCGGACTCGGTGGTCGAGCCGTTGCGGGTCACGGAGTTGCTGTTCGCCGACTGGTTGCCGGCGGCGTCCTTGGCACGCACGTAGTACGTCACCGTCGCCGACGCGGGCTGGGTGTCCGTGTACGAGGTGACATCACCCGCGACGGACTTGAGGAGCTTGCCGTTCGCGTAGATGTCGTAGCCGGTGACCTTGACATCGTCGGTCGAGGCCCGCCAGTCGAGCTTGACCTGACCCTTGGTCTCCTCGGTGAAGGCGAGGGTGCCGGGCGCCGTGGGTGCCTGCGTGTCACCCGAATCGCCCTTGCGCGTCACGGAGTTGCTGTTCGCGGACTGGTTGCCCGCCGCGTCCTTGGCGCGCACGTAGTACGTGAGCGTCGCCGACGCGGGCTGGGTGTCCGTGTAGGTGAGGGTGTCACCGTCGACCGAGGCGCGCAGCTGCCCGTCCGCGTAGATGTCATAGCCGGTGACCTTCGAGTTGTCCGTGGACGCCTTCCACGTCAGCTTGATCTGGCCCGTCGCGGGCTCCGTGTAGGCGAGGTCGCCGGGCGCCGTCGGGGCCTCGGTGTCGCCCGTCGTCGGCCCGTACACCTCCAACTCGCCGACCTGTCCTGCCGGTTGGCGCGTGTTCGCCGTCACGAGCACACGTACGTAGCGCGTCGTCACCGAGTCGAACGTGATGCTCTGCCGCTGCCCGTCCGCCGCGCTGAACTCGTACGCCTTCGACGCCGCCAGATCGGTGAAGTCGGCGCCGTTCGTGCTGCCCTTCACGGCGAGCGTCTGCGTCCGGGTCTCCCAGGGCGGCGGCAGGCGCAGCACCACCCGGTTCACCCGCACCGACGCGCCGAGATCCACCTGGACCCACTGGGGGAGCGCGTCGTTCTTGCTCTCCCAGTAGCTCGACAGGTCGCCGTCGCCCGCGTTGGCGGCCGCGTACGTCTGCGTCACGGAACTGGCCGTGAACGTCTTGCCGCGCGCGAGGTTCACCGACGAGTCGGCGGCGCCGTGCACCTCGAGCTCCGCCAACTGGGCGGCCTTCCAGCCGGTGTTGGCGGTGACGACGATGCGTACGTACCTCGTCTGCGTGGCCGGGAAGGAGACGTCCACCGTGTTCCCCGAGCCGGGCGAGAAGTCGTACGGCGCCGAGGACTTGAGCGTGTCGAAGGTCGTTCCGTCGGTGCTGCCCTGCACCGAGAGCGTTTGCCTCCGGCTCTCCCAGGCGGCCGGCAGGCGCAGTGTCACCTCGTCGACGCGGGCCGTCGACCCCAGGTCGACCTGTGCCCATTGCGGCCAGTCGCCGCCCGAACTCTCCCAGTACGTCGAGGGGTTGCCGTCCGAGACGTTCCCCGCCCCGTAGCCCGACTTCGCGCTGCTCGCCTTGGTCTGCGCCCCCGCCGCGAGATTGGGCCCGCCCGTAGCCTGCGCGGTCATGGCGGGCAGGCCGAGGAGCGCCAGAGTGCACACGAGGAACGCCACCGCGGCTCCCCGCCACCCCCGTCTCCCCCTGGATCTGAACACGCACTGTCCGAACATGCCTCTCCTGTCCCTGCGCCGTTGTGAGCGAATTGAAGGACGTGCATCAGGTTCTTGCGTTCAGTTGTTGGAGAATTGCAGAGCCGTGTTGCTGAGTCCACTGTTTGAACAGAGAGAGTTGCGGTGAGGGAGAATCGAACGGCCACGATTCGACGCACCACGCCAGGGGAGCCAGCCCGATGCCCGCAGCCCACGTCACCCTTGCCGACGTACTGAGCGCCGCCGCGCCGGAGGCGACCGGCGCCCTCTGGCGGCTCGACGGCGCGGCCCGCCAGCTCGACGCCAACGTCGTCAGGCTGCGACCGGGCGGTGGCGGCGACGGGTACGTGGAGGCCGAGCTCGACGTGCTCCTCGTCGTCGTGGAGGGCCACGGCACGCTCCACCGGGCGGGCGAGGAGGAAGGTCTCGCGCCCGGCACGCTCGCGTTCGTGCCGCGCGGCGAGCGGCGCGCGGTCAGCGCGGGCGAGGACGGACTCGTCTATCTCACGGCGCACCGCAGGCGGCCCGGAATGACCATCCGCCGCGCCGAACCGCAGGTCACGGCCGAGGGGGGCGAGGCGCCCTGCCTGCTGCCCCGCGTGTGCGCGGCGTGCGGCCGCGCCGCCGACGACGCCGGAGCCCTGTTCTGCGCCCGGTGCGGGGAGCGCCTGGAGGGGCGCCCGGAGGCACAGTGATCCGGCCGTACTTGAGACGAAGGGATCACGCCAGACGGACCGGCCCGCGTCTCGACTCCCGCCCTATGTACGGGATGTGGCGCCACGAGCCCGTAACTTCTCGCCACTGATTCAATACGTAAAGTTACCGAATTCCGGGGGTGCGGGATGAAGTCCGCGGCCGTCCCCGGCAGACTCTGCGACACGGCGGCCGCGCACTCGGGCAGCGGTCGCCCGGGGAGGGAGCACCATCGGGGAGTCCGTGGGCGTGGGGCACGCGGACTCCCCGACCCGCCGCCGCCCCGACACCCCGTAGGCGCTGCGCGGCGCGGAGCCCGCCGCTGGTTACCGTTCCGGCATGGCCGACTACCGCATCGAAACTGTCCGCAACGGCGAACGCGACTGGACCGCGCGCAACGACCGCGGCGCCGAGGTCCGCATCGCCCCCGCCGACAGCGAGGGCGCCCAGCCCTCCTTCACCCCCGTGGAACTCCTCCTCGCCGCGCTCGGCGGCTGCGGCGGCCTGGTCGTGGACCGCACGGCCCGCACCGTGCCGCACGACGCGCTGCGCATCACCGTCGAGTCCGCGTCGCGGCCGGAGGACGACGGGCGGGTCGGATCCGTCCGGGTCTCGTACGAGATCGACCTGCCCGAAGGGGACACGGACGCCGCGGAGGCGCTCGAACGCGGCATCCGTCTGACCCACGAGAAGTACTGCACGGTCAGCCGCACCGTCGAACACGGCGCGCGCGTCGAGGCGCTGGGCCCCGACGGCACGATGCTCTTCATGGGCGGCTGACACGCGAGCGGGCCGGCGGCGTCGCGCCACCGGCCCGGGCCGCCGTCCCTACGGCAGCGCGTGCACCTTCGGACCCACCGCGTTCGACCAGGCGTTGCCCGCCGTCGCGTCCCAGTTCGTGGACCAGGTCATCGCCCCGCGCAGCCCCGGATAGGTCTTCGCGGGCTTGAACGTGCCACAGCCGGTGCCGCGCGCCAGACAGTCCAGCGCGTTGTTGACGACCGACGGGGCCACGTACCCGCTGCCCGCGCCGCGCGTCGACGCCGGGACGCCGAGCCCGACCTGCGAGGCGTCGAGGCCGCCCTCCAACTGGATGCAGGCGAGCGCCGTGAGGAAGTCGACGGAGCCCTGGCTGTAGACCTTGCCGTCGCAGCCCAGCATCGAACCGCTGTTGTAGTACTGCATGTTGACGACCGTGAGGATGTCCTTCACGTTCAGCGCGGTCTTGAAGTACTCGCCGGACGTCGACTGCATGTCGATGGTCTGCGGCGCCATCGTCAGGACCAGCTTGCCGCCCGCCTTCGCCGACAGCTGGCGCAGCGCCTTCGACATGTACGTCGAGTTGAGGCCGTTCTCCAGGTCGATGTCGACGCCGTCGAAGCCGTACTCCTGCATCAGCGCGTACGCGCTGTCCGCGAACGCCGTCGCCGAGGCGTCGCTGTTCACCGCGACGGTGCCCTTCTCGCCGCCGACCGACAGGATCACGGACTTGCCGGCCGCCTGCTTGGCGGCGATGTCCGCCTTGAAGTCGCCGGCGCTCGCGTACCCGACGGCCGGGTCCAGGTTGAAGGCGATCTTGCCCGGCGTGGTGGTGGCGTCGGCGAACGCGACGGCGATGATGTCGTACTGCGACTGGACGTCGCGCAGCTTCTGGACGCTCGCGCCGTTGTCGAAGTTCTGCCAGTACCCGGTCAGCGCGTGCTTGGGCACGGTGCCGCCGCCGGGATTGCCGCCGGACGTGGCGGTCCTCGCGCTCACCGCCGCCGACTTCCCGGACTCGCCCGCCGCGTTCGTCGCGGTGACCTGGAAGCTGTACGAGGTGTCGGCCGTGAGCCCGGTGACGGTGGTCGAGGCGCCCGTGACGGCGGCGACCTTCGCGCCGTCGCGGTACACGTTGTAGCCGGTGGCGTTGGAGACCGGGGACCAGGACAGGCCCACGGACGAGGCGGTGGTCGCGCCCGCCGCGAGCCCCGTGGGCGCGGCCGGGACCACCACCGGATCCGTGCCGCCGCCCCCGTCGGGGCCGAAGACGTTCACGTCGTCGACGTAGTACGCGCTCTGCCCGTACCAGCCGTGCGTGTAGACCGTCACCGAGGTCGTGTTCGCGCCGGTCTTGAAGCTCGTCGTGAGCTGCTGCCAGGAGGAGCTGCCCGGCGTCCACGTGGACACGTCGGTGGTGCCGGTGCCGCTCGCGCCGAGGTAGGCGTAGCCGCCCTGCACCCAACTGCTGAGCGTGTACGTCGAGTTGGGTTTAACAGCGACGGTCTGGCTGCACTTCGCGTTGTCCTGGCCCGACGGGGTGCCCTTCAACGCCTTGGTGCCGCCGTGCACGGGCGAGGTGACGGCGGAGCCGCTGCCCGCGGTGCACGTCCAGTTGCTCAGGTCCGACTCGAAGCCGGCGTTCTTGGCCACGTTGACGTCGGCGGCCTGCGCGGGAGAGGCGAGCGCGGTGACGCCGAGCGAGGCGGCCGCCACGACGGCGAGCGCGAGGCCGGGTCTGCGTCTGCGGGGGCGTGCACGGTCCACGGGAGAGCCTCCTGGCAAGAGGTGGGGATGGAGCGGATGTGAACGGTGGCCACCGCTGTGTGCGCCAAAGTTGGTTCAGACCAATGGAGTTGTCAAGGCCTCTGGCACGCACGAAAGCGGCGCCGGACGGGAGGTCCGGCGCCGCCGTCGAGTGCGTGCAGTCGGTGGGTTCAGCTCAGTCCGCGCAGGTAGGCGGCCTGCCCCACGTGCTGCAGATCGTCCGAGAGCACGCTGATGAGCCGTACCCCGAGCGTCACCGGCGGATCCCAGCCCTCGTCGACGACGCGGTCGAGGTCGGCGTCCTTCAGACCGCCGAGGAAACCGAGCGTCTGCTCGTGCACCGCGTCGTAATAGCCCACGAGGAGCTCGCCCGAGGCGACCCGCACCTGGCCGACCTGCTTCGGTGTGTGCCCGTACCCCGTGTCCGACTCGTCGAGGGGCAACTCGAACCGCTCGGCCCAGCCGCCCGCGAGCCAGATCTGCTCGAGCCCCGCGGCGTCGGCGACATGGTCGTCCTGAACGCGGGTGAGATGCCAGATCAACCAGGCAATGGAATTCGCCGTGTCCTCGGGGCGCTCGTTCAGCGCGTCGGCGGAAAGGCCTTCGACGGCCGCGTGCACCTCTTCCCGAATACGGCTGTAACCGTCCATGAGTACGTCGTGTGAGCGCATGCGTGCAGTGTCTCCGACCTGAGCTATTTCGGCCAACGCGCGCCGTGAATATGCCCGGAGACTGGCGTAAAAGCAATGGTGACACCGGATCCGGAGTGCCGATACTTGATCAGGGAACGGTTGAACTTTGCTCGAAGGCGGCGCGGTCCGGGCCAATTGCCCGGCACATTCTCGCCGTTGCGGTGGATCACTGATCGTTTGGCACAACAGTCAATGCAATCGGGCGCCAGGCATTGGGGGAGACCGTGCACGACGAATTCCTGTGCCACGTCACCGCGTACGGAATCTGCGGCGGCCGGCGCGTGGGTGTTCCGCTCGGCACATATCGCGCCCCCACCATCGCGCTGGCCCTGTGGTGGTTGCGCGACCGGGCCATGTGGATGGCCGAGCGCCTCGACCCGCACCCCGGGCAGCCGCACTTACCCGAGGGTGCGCTGACGCCCATGGCCGAGGACGCACCCGACGTGCCGGAACAGCTGCGGGCCTGGTGCGCCGACCCGGAGCAGCAGGAGAGCGTCGCGGAGGAGCTGGCCTCCGGACGGCTCGTCAGGATCGCGACCCGCGACGACACCACCGAGTACGAACTCCTCGCCGAGTCCGTCGACGCGGTCCGCATGGCCCGCACCCAGCCGCGCCGGCGCGGCCCGCGGCGTCGCATGCCGGTTACCAATAGTCACTGACAAGGGTGACACGGCGCTTGATCGCGTCGACTCCGGGGCAGTGTGATCACGCTCAGTAAGAACGATCACTCCGGGGTCACGAAATGAAACCCTTCATGAAGCACAGATCCGTGCTGCTCGCCCTCACGCTTCCCCTCCTCGGCGGCGCCACGACCGCCCTCGCACCCACCGCCGCCGCGGCGCCCGCCGCCGTGCCGCCCGGCCAGGTCTGCTTCTGGACCGAGGTCGGCATGCATGGCCAGGCCTGGTGCTACGGGCCGCCCGGCTACGCCGACGCGGAGAACGGGACGGCGCGGCACGCCGTCTCCTTCGACTCCCGCGTGGCCGGGACCGTCTACGCCATCAGCTACACCGCGACCGGCTGCCTCTACCGGGAGATCCGGCGCGACGACTACTCCGAGAACTGGGAGTGGGCCGGAAAACTCGACGGTGTCTCGGACACCACCATGGGGTGCGAGCAGGGCTGAGCGCGCCATGAACCGCCGCACCCGAGCCCTCGCCGTCCTCGCCTGCGCCCTGCTGCTCCCGCTCACGGGCTGCACCACCGAGCGCACCGAGAAGACCGCCCCCACACCCGAAGACACCATCAGGGCCGCGACCCAGACGCTCACCGACCGATGCCTCACCCGGCAGGGCCTCACACCGCCCCGGCCCGGGCGGCGCCCGGCGGACCGGGCGGAGGAGCAGCGGGTCGCAGCCGCCCTCTTCGGCCGCCCGCCCGCCGAACTCTCCCTGACCCTCGCCAACGGCATCCCCGTACGCGCCCACACCGACGGCTGCCTCGCCGCCGCCCAACGCACCCTCTACGGCGACCAGAAACGCTGGTTCCAGGTGTCGACCGTCGTCAACAACCTGGGGCCCGAGGCCGCCCACCGCGACCTCAGCCTCGCCTCCGTGCGCGCCCGGCACCGAGCCGACCTCGCCGACTGGCAGCGGCTGCGGGCCCACGCGCTCGACGCGTCCACCCGCGTGCTGCACGGCTCCACCTACTCAACCCGCTGATCCCGCTGATCCCTCAGATCCCGCAAGGAGAACAGACCAGATGAAGCACCCGATCGCCCTCGTCACCGCCGCCGTCCTCGCCCTCGGCGGCGCCGCGCTCCCCGCGACCGCCTTCGCGGCCCAGTGCCCCAGCGGCGAGTTCTGCGCCTGGACGGACGCCAACTACACCGGAATGCGCTGGAACTGGTCCGGCGACGACCACGACTGGGAGGACGGCATCCAGGACGAGGACTCCTCCTGGGCCAACCACGGAATCTCCGGACCAGGCATCAAGGACCACGTCCAGGTCTACGAGAACCCAGGGCTCGTCGGCTTCGGCACCGTCTGTCTCTCGCCCGGCCAGGAGATCCCCTCCAACGGCTGGGCGAACGACAGCGGCGACTCCCACACGTGGAAGATGGAGTGCTGAACCCGCCCAGCAGCGAGGTGAGTTCAGAACGTGTCGCCGGTGTGCGGCAGTAGCTCCGTGCGCAGCGCGGCGTCGAGCATCGACGCCGCGCCTTGCGTGTGCTCCGCCACCAGACCCGCGCGCACCAGGGCCGCCACCGGCGTCGCCGCCATGTACGCGGTCGCCAGATCGCGGGCCTCCACGGTCAGATCGGGCGCGTCGTCCGAGGGCACGTAAGAGAAGCCGTCCGGCGAAGCGATCAGCCGGAACGTCCCCGCGTTCGCCGGGAGCCACGCGTCACGGACCGCGAGCACCAGGTCCACGGGCGCCGCCCACGTGCGGGCCGCGAGCGCCGCGCGCACGTCCACCAGGCGCACCCACAGCGCCGGTTCGACCCGCGTCACGGTCACCTGATCGCGATCGGCCGCCAGCAGCGGCAGCGCGTCGTCGAGCGGCCTGCCGTGCGCGCGCACCGTGCCCGTCAGATCGATGTCCGCGAGATACCGCCACAGCGCCGCCGCCCCCTCGGGCGCGTCGGCCTCCAGCTCCTCGACGCTCACCAGACCGGCGGCGCCCCCGGACCAGTCGCCCGACTTGGTGCGGTAGATCGCGTAACCGGCGATGGGGTCGCCGAGCGTCACCACGCGCGGCGGCGACAGGTCCTCGTCCTCCTCGTCCTGCCGCGCCAGCAACTGTTCACGCCACCACGCGTGCGTGCGCGCGTGACGGCCGGCCCGCTGCCCGCGCGTCCTCTCGAAGTACGGGGCGAGCACGGCCGGCGCCGAATCGGCGTCGAGCAGGCGCAGCGCACGCTCGTCGGGTTCCACGCGCAGCGCGAGCGCGCGCCGCGAGTCGATCTCCACGGTCGCACCGTACGTGCCGGTGCCGAAGCCGAACCGGCCGTAGATCGCCGACTCCGACGCCCACAGCGCGGCCAGCGGCGCGCCTTGCCCGGCGCAGCGGTCGAACAGCTCCGACATCATCGCCGACAGCACGCCGCGCCTGCGGTGCGTGGGCGCGACCGAGACGTACGACAGGCCGGGGCAGGGCAGGTCGCCGCCGCCCGGCACGGAGAGTGTGAAGGGGTGCGCAGCGGCGAATCCGACGAGCTCCTCGCCGTCGTACGCGCCGATCCGCAGGGAGCCGGACAGCAGCTGCTCCTGCTGTTTGCGGCGTTCGTCGTCGGGTGACTCGTGGAAGACGAGACGGGTGAGCGCCAGGGCGCGTTCGATGTCGGACTCGGGTACGTCGCCGAGGCGGACGGAACCAATGTTCATGATCATCGACTGTAGTGGCGTCCCGCCGATCCCCACCTCAGCGGCGCCGACCCCGCTGAGATGGGCGGGCGGCGGGGTCTGGGCCGCCCGGGAGTGCGCGGCCGTGCTCGTGCGCCGCACACCGGGGGTTCGGCCCGAAGGGGCCGAACGGATGCACTCGGGTCCTGCGTGTCTCACCCGCGTTCGCCCCGGCCGCGCAGCCGGTCGCCGAGGCGCCGCATGCCACGCCGGGCGTGACTCTTGACCGTGCCCAGCGGCCAGCCGGTGCGCTCGGCGATCTGGGGTTGCGTCAGATCCTCGTAGAACGTGAGGGACAGCACCGTGCGCTGCGTGCTCGGCAGGCGTGCCAACTCCTGCGACAGCAGCAGCCGTTCTACGACCGCGTCCATGCCGGAGTCGTTCGCGGGCTCACGGCCGACCAGGATCGCGTGCCGACCGGCCGCCGCCTCGAACAGCGCAGCGCGCCGGCTCCGGGCGGCGAGCGCGTCCGCGACCCGGTGCCGGGCGATGCCCGTCAACCAGGCGGAGGGCGGGCCCAGTTCGGGCCGGTACCCGGACCGGCCGCGCCAGGCGGCGAGGAACACCTGCTGCATCACGTCCTCCGCCTCGTGGCGGTCGCCGAGCGCCCGCTGGGCAAGGCCCCGCACCAGCGGCGCCCACCGCCGGTACACCTCGGCGAGGCAGGCGACGTCACCCGCCGCGAGGCCGTCCGCCAGAGCGGCCTCCGACACCTCGCGCGGGTCGACGCCCCGCGCCAGCAAGCCTGGCATCCTCAACGCCCTGTCAACTCCTCGAAACGGTCGCGAACTCGACTGCCGGCGCCCCGGACCGGACACGCGCGGCGCCCGCCGGGTCGCGGCCCGGTCATCCTGGAAACGGCCGACGCAGTACGGCAACCCGCATCGGTTGTGCGTCGTATCGTGGGCCGATGGACGACGGGCGGCACGTGCGCGACGCGGCAGAGTCACAGGCGGCACCGGAGGAAGCGGGCGTCACCACCGGCGCCCTCGCGAGGCGCCTGGGCGTCTCCCCGACGACCCTGCGCAGCTGGGACCGGCGCTACGGTCTGGGGCCCGCGCAGCGCTCGGCGGGCCACCACCGGCGCTGGACCTCGCAGGACATCGCGGCCGTCGAGGAGATGTGCCGGCTGACGACGACGGGCCTGCCGCCCGCCGAGGCCGCGCGCCTCGCGGGCAAACGGCTGGCGAGGGAGCCCGCCGGGCTGCCGCTCCAGCGTCCCGCCCCCGCCGCGCCCGCGCCCGCCTCCCCGGCCACGCTGGAGCGCCAGTGCCGGGGCATCTCGCGCGCGGCGACCCGGATGGACGCGCCGACCGTGCAGAACCTGCTCACTGACGCCGTGGCCCAGCACGGCCTGGTCACCGCCTGGCAGGACGTGATGGCGCCGGTGCTGCACGCGGTGGGCCGCAAGTGGGAGGAGGCGGGCGACCGGTACGTCGAGGTCGAGCACCTGCTGTCCTGGCACGTCTCGCGCACCCTGCACCGCGCCGCGGCCCCCGTCGAGTCCACGCTCGCGCTGCCGCCGCTGGTCCTCGCCTGCGTCCCCGCCGAACAGCACGTGCTCGCCCTGGAGGCGCTCAGCGCCGGACTGAGCCAACTGGGCGTGCCGCAGCGGATGTTCGGCGCCGCCGTGCCCGTGGAAGCGGTGTCGGCCGCCGTGCGCCGGATCGGGCCACGCGTCGTCGTGCTGTGGGCGCAGGCCCGCTCCACCGCGAGCCTGCCGCTGGCCCGGCATCTCGCCGAGACCCACTGGGGCGTGCGCGGCGCCCGCGGCAAGCCCGCGGTGATGCTGGCCGGGCCCGGCTGGGCGGGGCGGGGAGTGCGCGGTGCGCTGCACCCGGCGACGCTGCCGCAGGCCCTCGACCAGATCCAGCGCCACTACCCGGAGGTCAGTCCAGGCCCCGGGCCCTCTTGAACCGGGCCAGCCCGTCCGGCAGATCCACGATCGGGTCCGGATAGTCGCCGAGCGCGGCCCGGTCGAGCCCGGTCAGCTTCCACGGGGTGTGCACCGCGGGGCCCCCGACGCCCGCCAACTCCGGTACCCAGCGCCGGACATAGGCGCCGTCCGGGTCGTAGCGCTTGGCCTGGGTCACCGGATTGAGCACCCGGTTCGGGCGGCTGTCCGTGCCGGTGCCCGCCATCCACTGCCAGTTCAACTGGTTGTTCGCGACGTCCCCGTCCACCAGCAGCTCCAGGAAGTGCCGGGCGCCCACCCGCCAGTCGACGTACAGCGTCTTGACGAGGAACGACGCGGTGAGCAGCCGCCCCCGGTTGTGCATCCAGCCCTCGTGGCGCAGCTGCCGCATCGCCGCGTCCACCACCGGAAAGCCGGTACGCCCCTCCTGCCACGCCTCGACCTCCCGGGGCGCCCTGCGCCAACGGTCGTGCTGGGTGCGGTAGTCGGCGTGCGCGGCGGCGGGCCGGGCCGCGAGCACCTGGTGGTGGAAGTCCCGCCAGGCCAGCTGCCGTACGAACGCCTCCGCCCCGGGGCCGCCCGCCGAACGGGCGCGATACGCCGCCTCCACTGGGCCGACGGTCCCGAAGTGCAGGTGCGGGGAGAGCCGGGAGGTGGCGTCGCCCGCCAGATCGTCGTGCCGGTCCTCGTACGCGGCGATCCCCGAACGCAGCCAGGCGGTCAGGAGCGCGCGGCCCGCGCGCTCGCCCCCGGCGGCGAGCCCCGGAGACACCCCGGCCACGTCCGCCCGCTCGGGCAGCGCCTCGGAGCCGACCCCGTCGGGGACCCGCACCGCGCGCGGCGCCCGGACGACGGCCCGCAGCCCGTGCTGCGCCCAGTGCCGGTGGTAGGGCGTGAACACCGCGAAGTGGTCCCGGGAGTCGGGCGTGACGGCACCGGGCGGGACACAGGTGACGACCCCGTCGTGCGCCACGAGATCGCAGCCGAGACGGCCCAGGGTGTCCCGCAGCCGGTCCTCCCGGCGCTGCGCGTAGGCGGACACGCCGCCCGCGATGTGCACGGCGCACGCATCCGTCTCGGCCACCACCTTCGCGACCGTCTCGACCACGTCGCCCGTGCGCACCACGAGCCGCCCGCCCCGCTCCCGCAGCCCCGCGTCCAGGTCCCGCAGACAGTCGGCGAGGAACGCCTCCCGGTTCGGGGCGAGGAAACCGGCGACCCCCGCGTCGCGGACGAACAACGGCACCACGGCGTCCGCCGAGTTCAGCGCCGCCCGCAGCGGCGGATGGTCGTGCACGCGGAGATCGGAGGTGAACAGGACGACACGGACACGCACGGAGTGGCTCCTGACGGCTGGGGGCGGCTTACGTCAGACCTTCCCCACCGATGACGTGCACGGATGCACGATCACCCGGACGGGACGGCAGCATGCGGGGCGCGCTCCGCCGCCGCCGCGATATTGCGCGCCATCCCCCCGAACACCACGGAGTGGAACGGGGCCACGCTCCACCAGTACGCCTGACCCGCCAGGCCGTGCGGATGGAACAGCGCCCGCTGGTGGTAGCGGGCGCGCCCGTCGCCCGACGGCTCCACGGACAGCTCGAGCCAGGCGAGCCCCGGCAGCCGCATCTCGGCGCGCAGCCGCAGCAGCCGCCCCGGCTCGATCGCCTCGACGCGCCAGAAGTCCAGCGAGTCGCCGACCCGAAGGCGTGCCGCGTCCCGCCGCCCGCGCCGCAGCCCCACGCCGCCCACCAGCCGATCGAGCCACCCGCGCATGGCCCACGCCAGCGGGAACGAGTACCAGCCGTGCTCGCCGCCGATGCCCTCGATCACGTCCCACAGCCGGTCGGGCGAGGCGTCGACGGGCCGTTCCCGCTCGTCCGTGTAGAGGCTGCCGCCCGCCCAGTCCGGGTCGGTGGGCAGCGGGTCGCTGGGCGCGCCCGGCAGCGCGGCGGACGACCAGCGCGTGGCCACCTGCGCCTCCTGGACCCGGCGCAGCGCAAGGCGGACCGCCTCGTCGAACCCGACCGGCGAGCCCGGCGGGTACGCCGCCCACTCCTCGATGTCGTGCTCGTGGCAGACGACCTCGTGGCGCAGCGACTCGGTCAGCGGGCGGGCGATGGAGGCAGGGACGGGTGTCACCAGTCCGACCCAGTGGCTCGACAGGCCGGGGCTGAGCATCGGCACCCCGACCACGATCCGTCGGGGCAGCCGCGCCACCGCCGCGTACCGGAGCATCATGTCGCGGTAGGTGAGCACGTCGGGCCCGCCGACGTCGAAGGCCCGGGACACCTCGGGCGGCAGCGTCGCCCCGGCCACCAGACAGCGCAGCACGTCGCGGACCGCGATCGGCTGGATCCGGGTGTGCACCCAGCTCGGTGTCACCATCACCGGGAGCCGTTCGGTCAGATAGCGCAGCATCTCGAACGAGGCGGAGCCGGACCCGATGATCACGGCCGCCCGCAGCACCGTCGTCGGCACGCCCGAGGCCAGCAGGATGTGGCCCACCTCGGCCCGCGAGCGCAGATGCGGCGACAGCTCCCGCTCGGGCACACCCGCGGGCGTCAGGCCGCCCAGATAGACGATCCGCCGCACCCCCGCCCGGCGGGCCTCGTCGGCGAAGGCCGTCGCCATCTCGCGGTCGGTGCGCTCGAAGTCCTTGCCGGTGCCGAGCGCGTGCACCAGGTAGTACGCGACGTCGATCCCGCGCAGCGCGGCGCCGAGCGAGCCGCGGTCGGTGAGGTCGCCTTGCGCCACCTCGACGTCACCGGACCACGGATGGTCCCGGAGCTTGTCGGGGGAGCGGGCCAGGCAGCGCACGTGATGACCCGCGGCCAGCAGTTCCGGTACGAGACGGCCGCCGATGTAGCCGCTCGCCCCGGTGACCAGACACCGCTGCCCGGCACGTTCCGCGTTCATGGGTCTCCTTCGCTCGCCCCCTGTCCACCACCGTCCGCCCCCTGACCGACTTCCGCATCAACAGCGCCGGCGGATGCAGCGGACCCGAGCGCTCATGGCTTCCCGGGTGCCACCTCCAGCAGCCGCTCGCCGGTGTCGAGCCGGGCCGCCACCCGGACGGCGCCGTGCTCGGGCGCGCGGACGGCCAGGGTGCGGCCCGTACGGGACCCGGTCACCGCACCGCTCGCCTCGATCCGGGTGACCGCCCGGCTGCCCGCCGCCAGGAGATACCAGTGGCCGTCCGGAGCCCTCCAGCGGGTGCCGGCGACCACGTGCTGACCGAACCGGCTGCACGCCGCCGTGGACTGCGCCCGGCCGACCAGGTCCGCCGGTTCGGTGGCCGCGGCGGGAGTGCGCAGCAGGAGCGCGACATCGCCCGGCCCGCGCCACGTGGAGGCGCGCACGCAGGACCACACCGCCCGGCCCGCGTCCTTCGGCAGCCGCTGCTCGGCGAAGTCCCAGGCGTTCACGGCGCGCACGGCGCCGCCCCGCCACGGCTGGAGCCGGCAGGCGGTGCGCGCCCACGCGACCAGGGCCTGGCTGCCGGTGGCCTCGCGCGGCTGCCGGGGCGGAGGCGTGCCGTGTCCCGGCAGCGGCGTGTACGTGAGGTGCACCGGCGAGAGCCCGCCGAGGTCGGCGAGCAGGAACGAGTGGTCCTCCACGATGCGCGGCGAGGACCGCAGTTGGAGCACGGGGCGGCGCCCGCAGCCGTCCGCCGGCGCGACGGGCACGGCGTCGGTCACCCCGTCGTCCGACACGTCGAGCGGCCGTCCCGGAGCGTCGGGCCGCAAGAGGTCCCGGGTGGTCGCCCCGGCGATCCACGGCGCCGTCAGATAGCGGGCGGAGCCCCGGCCCCGGTGGAGGACGACGGCCGCCGCCGTGGTCACGTCGGCGTCGTCGACCCGGGCGAGAGCGAGGCCTGCGGGGTCTTCGCCGTCCGGCGCGGTGTAGCGGGCGAGTCGTTCGCCGTCGCTCAGGAGCACCACGACACGCCCGTCGACGGCGCCCGAGAACAGCAGTTGCGGGGCGCGCGGCGCCGGGTCGGCGGGCGTGTCCGGGGTCCTGCTGACGCGCACGGCGCCGGAGGGCCGAGCCCAGGCGGCCAGCGCCCGGTCCAGCAGAGCGGTGTCGCCGGTCCGGTCGCCGCGCGCGGGCCACGCCGTGAAGTCGACCCGCGAGGTGTCGGCCCAGATGCCCGGCTCGGCGCGGGTGAGGTCCCCCGCGCGCGGCGCCGTCCGGACCGGGGCGTCGCCGCCCGTCGCCTCCCGGTGCGGGGCGGAGCCGGGGGAGAGCAGCGCGGCCGCTGCGACGACGGCCACCGCGCCGACCGCGAGCACCGCCCGGGTCCGCCGTGCGCGGCGCGGCAGATCCGTGGGACGGGTCTGCACGGAGCAGGCGTCGAACTCCTGGGAGCGCAGCAACGCCGCGGCGGCGGGCCTCGCTTCGGCGTCGAGCCCGAAGGATTCCCGCACGGCCGACTCCGCGCCGCTCACCCCGGCCGCGGCCAGGAGCGCCGACACCCGGTCCGCGCCCATGCCGTCGACGTGCCGGAGCACGAACGCGGCGCGCGCCGCGGCCGAAGCGCCGGAGAGGGCCCGTAAGAGCGCGAGTTCCTCGGCGCCGCCGGAGCGCGGGAACAGCCGCAGCCCCCAGACCACGGGGAGCCGGGGCAGCAGCGTGCGCGGCGGTGGCAGCGCCGCGGGCCAGCCGGCCGGCCGGTGCGCGACGGACAGGGCGGCCCGCACAATCCGTACGCGCAGCGCGTCGGCGGCAGGAGCGGCGCCGTCGTCGGGGAAGCGGGGCTCGGGCACGACCCCGGCCCGGCGTCCCGGCAGTGCGCGCTGGACGGCCGTATGGGCCAGCAGCACACGGCGGTGACGGGTGAAGGCGGCCGGGAGCGTGAGATACGCCAGACGTACGAGGCCGGTGTACTGCTCGAGCAGGGCCGTCTCCGCCTGGTCGGTGGCACTCCGTGAGCGGGGGATAATGCTGTCGCGGCGAAGCTTGGGCATGGCTGGCCTCTCCCGGAAGTCCGAAGGGACGCGGTGTCGTCCTTCAAACGACGCGCCGGGGACCCGGTCACCCGGTTGAATCCGGCAGGACTGCGCGGCCTCAAGCGGGGTATCAGCAGGCTGCGGGTGTCCATCGCGGAGTCCCGCAGGCGTGAAAGAGACACGAATGACCGAGTACATGGACGGGGCACTGATCCCCACCGGCTTCGACGAGGCAGTCGGGCCACTGATGCAGGCCACCCACTACGCGGGCGACGAGGGCTGCCTGGCCGACGCGCGCAGGTTCGCCGATGTGTTCCTCACCCGGCTGCGCCAGGAGTGGTGCGTCGAGCTCGACCCGCGCACGGCCGGGGACGTCCTGCTCGTCGTCAGCGAGCTGATCACGAACGCGGACCGGCACAGCGCGGGCCCGTACGTACTGGAACTCGAGGGCACGTCGCGGCACGTCGCCGTCACCGTCTACGACAGCAGCGCCGCCGTTCCGGTGCGCTTCCCGCGGGACCCGGCGCGCGTGGGCGGGCACGGCCTGGAGATCGTTGACGCGCTCGCCGCCGTCTCCGTGGAGCAGGTCCCGGTCGGCAAGCGGGTGCGCGCCGTGCTGACCCTCGCTTCCTGACCGACCCCGTCTCCTGAACGGGCTCGTCCCCTGAGCGACCCGCGCCGTCCGACGGCGCGAGGCGGTGTTCCATGATGGTCCCCGACCCGTGAACGCGCCGGTCAGGGACATCTGTTCAGGAGGACGACATCGACACCGCAGACACGAGGGGCACGGTGGGCGAACTCGCCGCCGCGCTCCCGGACAGCACCCTCGTCACCGACCCGGACGTCCTCGCGTCCCTCGGCCACGACGACGCCGAGTGGGCGCCGATGGGCCGGCCGCTCGCCGCGGTGCGCGCCACGTCCGCCGAGGAGGTCGAGTCCGTGGTGCGGGCCTGCGCGGCCCGGCGGATACCGGTCGTGACGCGGGGCGCGGGAACCGGCCTGTCCGGCGGGGCCAACGCCAGCGACGGCTGCCTCCTGCTCGACGTGTCGCGGATGAACCGCATCCTGGAGATCGACACCGAGAACCTGATCGCCGTCGTCCAGCCCGGCGTCGTCAACAACGACCTCAAGGCCGCCGTCGCCGAGCACGGCCTGTGGTACCCGCCGGACCCGGCCAGCGCCCCCTGGTCCACGATCGGCGGCAACGTCTCCACCAACGCGGGCGGCCTGTGCTGCCTCAAGTACGGCGTCACCCGCGACTACGTCCTCGGCATGGAAGTCGTCATGGGCGGCCCGGCAGGGGAGTACGGCAGCAGGGTCCGGCTCGGCCGGCGCACCACCAAGGGCGTCGCGGGCTACGACCTCACCAGCCTGTTCGTCGGCTCCGAGGGCACCTTCGGCGTCATCACGGAGATCACGCTCAAGCTGCGGCCCGCACCGGCCGCCGAGCCGCGCACCGTCGTCGGCAACTTCGACAGCCTGGTCGCCGCGGGCGCCGCCGTCGCCCTCGTCACGAGCCGGGGCCTCGCGCCCGCCGCCCTCGAACTCCTCGACCGCGCCTGCATGGAGGCCGTGGAGAACTGGAAGCACCTGGGCATCGAACCCGGCGCCGAGGCGATGCTCCTGGCCCGGATCGACGCCCCGGGCGACGCGGGCGAGGCCGAGGCGAGCGCGATCGCGGACGCCTTCCGGGAGGCGGGCGCGCTGTGGGCCGAGCAGTCCACCGACGCCGTCGAGGCCGAGGCCCTGTTCGACGTACGGCGCCTGGCGTATCCGGCCCTGGAGCGCCTTGGCCCGGTTCTCACCGAGGACCTGTGCGTACCGCGGTCCGCCGTGCCGCAGATGCTCGCGACCATCGAGAAGATCGGGCGCAGGCACGGCGTGCGGATCGCGACCATCGCGCACGCGGGCGACGGCAATCTGCACCCGCTGCTGATCACCGAGCCGGGCGACGAGGCCGAACGGGTCGCCGCGCAGGCCGCCTTCGAGGAACTGCTCGAGGCGGCGATCGCCGCGGGCGGCACGGTCACGGGCGAGCACGGCGTCGGCCTGCTCAAGCGCGGCGGCATGCGCAGTGAACTCGGGCCCGCCGTCTGCGCGTTGCAGCGGGCCGTCAAGCAGACCCTGGACCCGCTCGACCTGTTCAACCCCGGCAAGGTCGTCGGCGAGGACTGAGGCACCGCCTTCCGGCAGCCCACCGCGAGTGCCGTCCCTTTCTGCGGCACGCCGTCCCAAATGAGGCAATTGTCCGTTTATCCGCCCTACGGTGCGGGGGTCGGTGTCCGTGCGGGGGGACGCGCAACGCCCCCGCCCGGGGCGCGGATTGGGTTGCCCATGGAGTTCGAAGAATCCGGTCGGTCCAGTGGAATCAGTCGCAGACGTGTGGCACGTCTCGGCCTCGGTGCCGGTCTCGGCGCCGCGGCCGGGGCGCTCGCCGGATGCGGGACGAGCGGCGGCGAGAAGGAGGGCCCGCCCCCGGCCGGCCCCGCCCGCCACCCCGAGCGCCCCGCCAAGAAGAAGGCGCTGCCCCGCCTGATCGGCGACGGCTCGACCTCGTACACGGGACGGCAGCCCAAGCAGCCCGCCGCGCCCGTCGCCCTGGAACCCGGCCAGACGCCGCCGCAGTTCGTCGTCTTCTCCTGGGACGGCGCGGGCGAGGTCGGCAACGGCCTGTTCCCCCGCTTCCTCGAACTGGCCCGGCAGCACGATGCCCGCATGACCTTCTTCCTGTCCGGGCTCTATCTGCTGCCCGAGGCGCAGAAGCGCCGCTACCTGCCCCCGAACAACCCCGTCGGCGCCTCCGACATCGGCTACCTCAGCGATCCGCACGTGAAGGAGACGCTGAAGTACGTCCACCAGGCCTGGCTCGACGGGCACGAGATCGGCACCCACTTCAACGGGCACTTCTGCGGCGGCTCGGGCTCGGTCGCCAACTGGAGCTCCAAGCAGTGGCGCAGCGAGATCGAGCAGGCCCGCACCTTCGTCAAGTCCTGGCGCACCCACACCGGCTGGCACGACCAGCCGGCCCTGCCCTTCGACTACGACAAGGAACTCGTCGGCGGCCGCACGCCCTGTCTGCTCGGCCAGGAGAACCTGCTGCCCGTGGCCCGCGAGCTCGGCTGGCGCTACGACGCCTCCTCGCCGGGCGGACTGCAGCGCTGGCCCGACAAGCGGCACGGCATCTGGGACCTGCCGCTGCAGGGCATCCCGTTCCCCGGACACAGCTTCGAAGTCCTGTCGATGGACTACAACATCCTCGCCAACCAGTCGAAGAACTCCACCCGCGCCCCGTCCTACAACTATCCGGGCTGGCGCACCCAGGCCACGCAGGCTTATCTCACCGGATTCCAGCGCGCCTACGAGAGCAACCGGGCGCCGTTCTTCATCGGCAACCACTTCGAGGAGTGGAACGGCGGCATCTACATGGACGCCGTCGAGGACGCCCTCAAGCGGATCGCCGACAAGGCGGGGAGCGGCGACGTCCGACTGGTGTCCTTCCGGCAGTTCGTCGACTGGCTCGACGCGCAGGACCCGGCCGTCCTCGCCAAGCTGCGCGAGCTGCAGGTGGGGGAGCGCCCGGCGGGCGGCTGGAACCGGTATCTGCGACCGTCGAAGAACGCGGCGGTGCCCGGCGCGGCGAGCGGCGCCGGTACGAAGAGTAAAACCGGCGCACCCGGACAGACAGCTCACTAGACGAGACCGGACAGACCGAGACCGGACGGAAGAGGAGGCGGTGCGATGACCCGGCCCATCACCGCGGGAGTGGACGGATCCCCCGAGAGCGCGGCGGCGGCAGCCTGGGCGGCGCGCGAGGCGGTGCGGCGCGGACTGCCGCTGCGCCTGGTGCACGTGGGCGAGCCCGCCCCCGACAGTCTGGTGCTCGCCGCGGACGAGTCCGCGCTCACGCAGTGGGCGGGCGATCTGCTCTCCGACACCGAGCACGAGATCGCGGAGCACCATCCCGGGCTCGCGGTCACCACCGATGTGCTCGACGGGGACGGGGCCGCGGAGGCCCTCCTGGCGGCCGCCCGCGACGGGGACTCCCTGGTGCTCGGCTCGCGCGGGCACGGCGTGATCGTCGGGTTCATCGTCGGCTCGGTCGGCCAGCAGGTGATCGCCAAGGCGGAGCGGCCCATCGTGCTCGTCCGCGCCGACGACGCGGCCCCGGCCGAGGCGAGCGGGCGGGACGTGATCGTCGGACAGGAGGGCGAACCGGAGGACAGCGCCGCGGCGATGGAGTTCGCCTTCACCACGGCGCAGGCCCGCGGCGTCGCCGTGCGGGCGGTGCGCGCGTGGAGCCTGCCGCCGGTGTTCTCCTACAGCCCCAGCTCCTTCGCCCTGCTCGACGACGCCGGCGGCATGGAGCCGTACGAGCAGAAGGCACTCGGCGCCGCGCTCGCCCCCTGGCGCGAGCGCTTCCCTGACGTGCCGGTGCGCGAGCACGTCGAGATCGGCAGCGCGGGACAGGTACTGCTCTCGGTCGCGGCCGACGCCCAATTGCTCGTCGTCGGCCGCCGCGCGCGCCGCACCGCGATCGGCTCCCGCATCGGCTCGGTCGCCCACGCGGTGCTGCACCACGCGCCCTGCCCGGTGGCGGTGATCCCGAACCTCGGCTGACCGGTGCGCGGATATCCGGATGCATGATCGACGAGCGGCTTTGTAAGGTCCACGCTGTGGAACCACTCAGCGACAAACAGATCCGCTCGTCCTTCGTGAACTGCACCAAGGGCGAGGCGACCCGCATGCGGCTGCCCCTCGACTTCGCCGAGCTGCCCTGGCAGGACCTGGACTTCCTCGGCTGGGTGGACCCGGGCGCGCCGCTGCGCGCCCACCTCGTGCGCCCCACGGACGACGGTCCGGTCGGCATCACCCTGCGCGTGCCGCAGGCCGGGCGCACCAGCGCGATGAAGTCGAGCCTGTGCCAGATCTGCCTCACCGGACACGCCTCGTCGGGCGTCTCCCTGTTCGCCGCGCCGCTGGCCGGGGCCCGCGGCCGCGACGGCAACACGGTCGGCCTGTACGTCTGCGCCGACCTGGCCTGCTCCCTGTACCTGCGCGGCAAGAAGCAGCCGAAGCTGCGCGCGGGCCGCTACGAGGAGTCGCTCACGCTGGACGAGCGCGTGGACCGGGCGCTCGGCAACCTCGACGCGTTCGTCGCCAGGGTCACCGGCTGACCCGACCGGTCGTGATCAGGCCTTGAGCGCGACCACGGCCTCGTCCGTGTAGGGCAGGAACGTCAGGGTCTGGTGGAAGTACAGCTCGATGCCGCGCGCGTCGTGCGCGCTGTAGCCGATCGCCAGATCCTGCCCGAGCCGCAGCTCGAAGTCGCCGCCGCGCTTCGACAGCACGAACGCCCCGTTCAGCGCGGGCGCCCAGATCAGCTCGCCGTCGAGGATCCGGCCGAGGTGGTTGGCGATGGGATAGCCGTGGTCGGAGGTCTCGCTGACCGCCGTGTACGCGTCGGCCCCCAGCAGCAGCGCGTACGGGCCCGCCACACCGGCGAGCCGCAGCGCGGTGAGCGCCCGGCTGATCGTGTCCGGGTAGTCGCGGGCCTCGGCCGGCAGGCTCAGGACCGGGTTCGAGGTGCGCTCGCGCAGCCCCTCGATGCCCGCCGCCGCGTACCCGTCGAAGATCGCCTGGTCCTCGGCGTAGGCCATGGCGCGCGCCGCGTCCTTCACCGGCTGCCAGTCGGAGTCCTTGGAGCCGCGCTCCACGTCGTCCACGGCCTCCCGGCTCACCGTGAACGGCACTCGCAGTTCGACCAGCGGCTGCACGCCGCGCAGGCGCGCGGTGACGCCCGGAGCGGGCGGCGCGATCTCGGCGAGGTGCCCGGTCCCGACGGCCGAGAGGTCGGCGCCGTCCGGACCCGTGACGTCCACGACGCGGCGGCCCGCGACATGGCGCTGGAAGGTGCGCGACGCCTCCTCCTCGATCTCGGCCCAGGCGGCGGGCGTGATCGGGGCGAGCTCGCGGTGCAGATTGTTGCTCGGGGTGGGGTTCGGGTCGCTGCTCATGGTCTTCAGGCTCCTTTGAGGCTGCCGATGCCGAGTGATCCGACGGCGGGGTCGCTCGTGGTGGCGGCGTCGGCCGGCGGCTCGGGCAGGTCGTCGAGGAAGTCGGCGTTCGGCACGTGGAAGAGGCATCCGGTGACCGCGGTCGAGAAGTCGAGGATCCGGTCGTGGGTGCCCGGCGGGTCGCCGAGGAACATGTTGCGCAGCATCCGCTCGGTGACGTCCGGGGTGCGCGCGTAACCGATGAAGTACGTGCCGAACTCGCCCTGGCCGACGCTGCCGAACGGCATGTTCTCGCGCAGGATCTGCCGCTCCGTGCCGTCCTCGTCGACGATGGTGTTGAGCGCGACGTGCGAGTTCGCGGGCTTCACGTCGTCGTCCAGCTCGATGTTCGCGGTCTTCGTGCGGCCGATGACCTTCTCCTGCTCCGTGGCGGGCAGCGCCTCCCAGGCGGCCATGTCGTGCACGTACTTCTGGACCACGACGTAACTGCCGCCCTGGAAGTCCGGGTCCTCGTCGCCTACGAACACCGAGGCGGAGGCGGCCCGCCCGGTCGGGTTCTCGCTGCCGTCCACGAAGCCGAGCAGATCGCGGTCGTCGAAGTACTTGAAGCCGTGCACCTCGTCGACGACCGTGACGGCGGCGCCGAGCCGGCCGATGAGGACGCGGGCCAGCTCGAAGCAGAGGTCCATGCGGCGCGCACGCAGGTGGAAGAGGAGATCGCCGGGGGTCGCGGGGGCCAGATGCCTCGGTCCCGCGAGTGCCTGGAACGGGTGCAGCTCGCGCGGCCGCGGACCGCTGAACAGGCGGTCCCACGCGGTCGAGCCGATGCCGACGATGCAGCTGAGGGCGGCGTCGCGGTCGCGGAAGCCGACGGAGCGGCTCAGCCCCGACACCTCCTCGAGCGTGTCGCGGACGGCGCTCTCGCCGCCCGGGGCGATCGTGGCCACCAGAAAGACAGCGGCCTTCGCGGGCGGGGTGAGGAGGACGGGCTGGGGTTCGGCCACGAGTGCTCCGATGGCGAGGGAGGGCGTCAGTTGGCTGTTGTCACCATATGGGCTGCGGCGTCCCGTGGCACTCGCGTCCGAAATGCTCGATCTAAAACCCAGATGAACTGTTGTGTCCGACCTCACGTCCGGCCGGTGTCGATCCGGCGTCGTGCACCGGCCGAATGCTGTTAAACTTTGAACCAGGCCCCGACCGTTCTCCCCCGTACGGTCGGGGTCCTTTTTTGTGCGCGGGCGTGCGCGCGGTGGGTGCCTGGGGTTGCATGGGGTGGCGGGGGTCAGCCACGAAGGAGCCCGAACATGAAGGCACTCCAGTACCGGTCCGTGGGGGACGCCCCCGAGGTCGTCACCGTTCCCGATCCCGAGCCCGGCCCCGGACAGGTCCTGCTGAAGGTCACCGCCGCCGGTGTGTGCCACTCCGACATCGCCGTGATGAGCTGGCCGGCCGAGGGCTTCCCCTACGAGCTCCCGCTGACCCTCGGGCACGAGGGCGTCGGCACCGTCGCCGCCCTCGGCGCCGGGGTGACCGGCTTCGTGGAGGGCGACTCGGTCGCCGTGTACGGCCCCTGGGGCTGCGGTGCCTGCGCCAAGTGCGCGGAGGGCAAGGAGAACTACTGCCTGCGCGCCGAGGAGCTCGGCATCCGCCCGCCCGGGCTCGGCGCCCCCGGTTCGATGGCCGAGTACATGATCGTCGACGACGCCCGGCACCTCACGCCGATCGAGGGCCTCGACCCGGTCGCGGCGGTGCCGCTCACCGACGCGGGCCTCACGCCGTACCACGCCATCAAGCGCTCGCTGCCCAAGCTGGTGCCCGGCTCGACCGCCGTCGTCATCGGCACCGGAGGCCTCGGCCACGTCGCCATCCAGCTGCTTCGCGCGATGACCGCCTCCCGCGTCATCGCCCTCGACGTCTCCGAGGACAAGCTCGCCCTCGCCCGACAGGTCGGCGCCCATCAGGCGGTCCTGTCGGACGCGGCGGCGGCCGGGAAGGTCAAGGAGCTGACCGGCGGGCGCGGCGCCGAGGCCGTCTTCGACTTCGTCGGCGTCCAGCCCACCGTCGAGACCGCGGGCGCCGTCGCGGCCGTCGAGGGCGACGTCACGATCGTCGGCATCGGCGGTGGCACCCTGCCCGTCGGCTTCGGCGCCACCAACTTCGAGGTCAACGTCACCGCCCCGTACTGGGGCAGCCGCGCCGAACTCATCGAGGTCCTCGACCTGGCGCGGGCCGGAGCCGTCTCCGTGCACACCGAGACCTTCTCGCTCGACGATGCTCCGAAGGCGTACCAGCTGCTGCACGACGGCAAGATCAGTGGACGCGCGGTGATCCTGCCGAACGGCTGACCCGGGGTGGGGTGTACGGGCTGACGGGCGGTCAATAGTCTGAGGGCTACCGCCCGTTCCCCCCCCCCCCCCACACAGGGAGCCCCATGTCCACCGCGCAGGTCCCCGACATCCTCTCGCCGGAGTTTGCAGCGAACCCGTATCCCGCCTACCGTGCGATGCGCGAGAGCGCCCCGCTGCTGTGGCACGAGGCGACGCAGAGCTGGATCGTGTCGCGGTACGCCGACGTGGAGCGCGTCTTCAAGGACAAGGAGGCGACGTTCACCACCGACAACTACGACTGGCAGCTCGAACCCGTGCACGGCAGGACCATCCTGCAGATGAGCGGCCGCGAGCACGCCGTGCGCCGCGCGCTCGTCGCGCCCGCCTTCCGCGGCAGCGAACTGCAGGACAAGTTCCTGCCGGTCATCGAGCGCAACTCCCGTGAACTCATAGACAAGTTCAGGGACCGGGGCGAGGCGGACATCGTCGCCGACTACGCCACCCGGCTCCCGGTCAACGTCATCGCCGACATGCTCGGCCTCGACAAGGCCGACCACGCCCGCTTCCACGGCTGGTACACCGCCGTCATCGACTTCCTCGGCAACCTGGCGGGCGACCCGGACGTCGCCGCGGCGGGGGAGCGGACCCGCGTCGAGTTCGCCGAGTACATGATCCCGGTCATCCAGGAGCGCCGCGAGAACCCCGGCGAGGACCTGCTCTCCGCGCTGTGCGCCGCCGAGGTCGACGGGGTGCGGATGAGCGACGAGGACATCAAGGCGTTCTGCAGCCTGCTGCTCGCGGCGGGCGGCGAGACCACCGACAAGGCGATCGCCAGCATCTTCGCCAACCTGCTCGCGCACCCCGAGCAGCTGGCCGCCGTGCGCGCCGACCGGTCCCTGATCCCGCGGTCCTTCGCCGAGACGCTGCGCGTGACACCGCCGGTCCACATGATCATGCGCCAGTCCGCCGTCGACGTGGAACTGACCGGCGGCACCGTTCCGGCCGGGGCCACCGTCACCTGCCTCATCGGCGCGGCCAACCGCGACGGGAGCCGGTACAAGGACCCGGACCGCTTCGACCTGTTCCGCGAGGACCTGACCACCACGACCGCGTTCTCGGCCGCCGCGGACCACCTCGCCTTCGCGCTCGGCCGGCACTTCTGCGTCGGCGCGCTGCTCGCCAAGGCGGAGGTGGAGACCGGCGTGAACCAGCTCCTCGACGCGATGCCCGACGTGCGGCTCGCCGACGGCTTCGACCCGGTCGAGCAGGGCGTCTTCACCCGCGGTCCGCAGGCGCTTCCGGTGCGGTTCACGCCCGTGGGGGCCTGACCCGGACCGCCCGTCAGGTGTACGATTGCGTTATGCATCGATCTTCGTGCCTGAACTGGTGGCGCCTCACTTAGAGGCGGCCGCACACTCGAGCACGTACAAGGGCCGTCCCCGGACGGCCCTTTTCCCATGCCCTCCCACCGGAGGTCACGCCGTCCCGAGGACGCCCGTGACCCAGGGAGAGACACCATGAGCAGCACCACCGACGCCCTCGGCACCTCCGCCGCGCAGGACCGCAGCGCCGATCTTGAACAGCTGATCCGCAAGGATCCCGGGCAGTTCCGCATCCTCACCGGCGACCGACCCACCGGGCGCCTGCATCTCGGGCACTACTTCGGCACCCTGCACAACCGCGTCCGGCTCCAGGATCTCGGCGTCGAGACCTTCGTCCTGATCGCCGACTACCAGGTCCTCACCGACCGCGACATCGCCGAGAACCTCACGGAGCACGTCGAGGAACTGGTCCTCGACCACCTCGCCATCGGCATCGACCCCGAGCGCTCCACGATCTTCACGCACAGCGCCCTGCCCGCCCTGAACCAGCTGCTCCTGCCGTTCCTCAGCCTCGTCTCCGTCGCCGAGCTCCAGCGCAACCCCACCGTCAAGGACGAGATCGCCCACTCGCGGCAGTCCGCGGTCAGCGGCCTGATGTTCACCTATCCCGTGCACCAGGCCGCCGACATCCTCTTCTGCAGGGCGAACCTCGTCCCCGTCGGCCAGGACCAGCTGCCGCACCTGGAGGTCACCCGCACCGTCGCCCGCCGCTTCAACGACCGCTACGGCCACGGCACTCCGCTCTTCCCGCAGCCCGAGGCCCTGCTGTCCACGGCGCCGCTGCTGCTCGGCACCGACGGCACCAAGATGAGCAAGTCCCGCGGCAACGCCATCGCCCTGTCGGCGACGCCCGACGAGACCGCGCGCCTCATCCGCGGCGCCAAGACCGACGCCCAACGCCACATCACGTACGAGCCGCAGGCCCGCCCCGAGGTCTCCTCGCTCGTCCTGCTCGCCGCGCTGTGCGAGGGCGTGGACCCGACCACGGTGGCGCAGGAGATCGGGGACGGGGGAGGCGCGGCGCTCAAGCGCCGCGTCACGGAGTCCGTGAACGAGTACCTCGCGCCGATCCGGGCCCGCCGCGAGCGCTACGCGCAGGACCGCGGCCTGGTCAGGGACGTGCTGCGGGCCGGGAACGAGCGGGCCGGCGCGATCGCCGACGCGACGCTCAAGGAGGTGCGGGCGGCCATGAACGCCGACTACTGAAAGGGGCGCGGAAAGCCGCCGGACGATTCTGCCTACGGCATGCATGCCCGGCCCGATCCCGGGCAGCAGGAGAACAGACGCTCAAGCAGCCCACCCCCCCGGGCGCTCGAGCCTGTGGCCCTGTCGCCCCCTCTCCCCCCTGGGAGGCGACAGGGCCACCTTTTTGCTCCTGCCGCCGGCCCCCGGCGAACTAGCCCTGGTAGTGCTGCTGTTGCTGCTGGGGCGCCCCCGCCTGCTGCCCGGCGGCCTGCGCGAGCATCCCGTCGACGTGCTCCTTGGGAACCTGGTGCGCGGCGCCGCAGAACGTGCACTGTGCCTGGAACTTGGTCGAGACCGGGAACAGCGGGACGAAGAACAGCGTGAACTTCGTGACGAACTTGCGCAGCGTGTGCGCCGCGGGATTGCCGCAGTTGCCGCAGACGAAGGTGAGGATCGCGAGCTGGTACGCGTAGCCCCGCGTGCCGAAGATGATCATTGGTTCCCTCCCGTGGTGTGGCCGCCGCAGAGCGTTCGGCGTCCGGCCTCATCGTATGCGGCCCACCCCTGAGCGTCACAAGCCGTAGCGGCGCGTGGAGTGCTCCTCTTGGGCGAGGTGGCGCAGGGCGAGCAGCAAGGGGTCGTAGAGGACCGTCGACGCGACGGCCAGCTCGGCCTTCTCGGAGTCGTCGTAGGCGTCGACCTGGTCCAGGTCCAGCTGGGCCACCTCCTCCATGAGGCGCGCGTACTGCATGAGGGCATCGGGCCCGCGCGAGAAGCCGAGGCGGGTCATCGTGACGATCGTGCTGACCAGAGTGCGGTACGTGGGGGAGAGGGCGCCGATCTCGCGTGCGTTGTGCCAGCCCATGTCGCCGAGGAAGCGGTCGACCGCCGCGGTCACCTCCACCGTCAGCGGGTCGTCCGCGGGCGCCTCCGGCGGCTGCGGCATCGCCCACAGCGCGGCGCCGAGCCGGAAGGTCGTCCCGAGGGACTCGTCGTCGATGTGCGCGAGGACCTCCCGCACGGTGGCGACGGGGATCCGCCCGACCTGGATCATCGCCCTGATCAGGCCGAGCCGCCGTAGATGCGCCTCGTCGTACGCGGCCTGGGTGGCGCTGATCCGCTCGCCCTGCCGCAGCAGCCCCTCGCGCAGGTAGTACTTGATCGTGCCGACCGGCACCCCGCTGCGCTCGCTCAACTCTGCCAGTCGCATCCCTTGTGCCCCTTCTTGGAAAGTGCCACTATCCAAACACGAGTCAGGGGATCGGGGGACCCCTGACTCCCCACCAACGACCGACGAAACCGGGGGAGTTGTTGTGTTCACGAAGCTGGAGATGGGACGGGTGACCGCGGCCGCCGACGGCGACGTCGTGCTCTTCGTCATCGGCATGCGGATCAACCGGTTCTGGGCGGTCCACCGCTGGCTGCCGGTGATGTACGCGATGCCCATGATGCTGCGGGAACTCGGCAAGGATCGCACGGTCGGCCTGCTCCACCACGTGCTGGGCACCTCCGACCCGCGCAACTACTACGTCATCCAGTACTGGGAGTCGAAGGAGAAGCTGCTGGCCTACGCGGCCGCCCCCGACGGGCGGCACAAGCCCTGGTGGGCCCGCCTCAACCGCTACCTCCGCAAGGGCAAGGGGCACGTCGGGGTCTGGCACGAGACCTACATCGTGCCGGCGGGCGCGTACGAGACCATCTACGGCGACATGCCCGCGCACGGCCTCGGCCGGGCCCACGGGGTGCGGCCGCTGGGCGAAGGTGTGCAGGCGCGGGACCGGCTCGCGGCCTGAATGATCGCGCCCCGCAACGGATGTGTCACGCAGCGTGCGAATGGCGTACGAAAACGGCCATCCCGACGGGCCGAATCGGCAATCCGGGCTCCGTGATGAAAGGATTGCGTCCATGGCAATCAAGACCTACTTCGACATCACGATCAACGACGAGCCCGCCGGGCGGATCACGTTCAACCTCTTCGACGACGTCGTCCCGAAGACCGCGGAGAACTTCCGTGCTCTGTGCACGGGCGAGAAGGGCTTCGGCTACGCCGGCTCGTCCTTCCACCGCGTCATCCCGGAGTTCATGCTGCAGGGCGGCGACTTCACCGCCGGGAACGGCACCGGCGGCAAGAGCATCTACGGCGAGAAGTTCGCCGACGAGAACTTCCAGCTCAAGCACACCAAGCCGGGCCAGCTCTCGATGGCCAACGCCGGCCCGAACACCAACGGCTCGCAGTTCTTCATCACCACCATCGTCACCGGCTGGCTGGACGGCAAGCACGTCGTCTTCGGCGAGGTCGAGGACGGCATGGACCTCGTGAAGAAGATCGAGTCCCTCGGCTCGCGCAGCGGCGCCACCTCCGCCAAGATCACGATCGCCGAGTCCGGCCAGCTCTGATCCAGGCCGAAAACCGGCGCGAGGAGCCGGGACCCCGTCAACCGGGGTCCCGGCTCCTCGTATTTCGGCGCGAGCCCAACTCCCGGGCACACGGAGCGGGTTAAGGTCTCGGTCGGTGGATCACCGATCCGCCGCACCGTTTCCTCGACCCAGGGAGGCACCCGTGCGCCTGCGCGCCATACCCACGCTGCTGCTGTCCGCCACCCTCACGGCGGGCGCCCTCGCCGCCACCGCGGCACCGGCCACCGCCGCGCCCGCCTCGTTCGAAGACCAACTGCGGGCCCTGCCCGGGGTGCGCGTCACCGGCGTCACCGACAAGGAGGGCTTCCCGCTCTACTCCTTGTCGATCACGCAGCCGGTCGACCACGCAAGACCCGGCGCCGGCACCTTCGAGCAGCGCTTCACGCTCTGGCACAAGTCCACGGCCAAGCCCGTCGTCGTCTACACCGGCGGCTACGGCCTGTCCTCCTCGACCCGCGAGCCCACCACGCTGCTCGACGCCAACCAACTCAGCGTCGAGCACCGCTTCTTCGAGGCGTCCGTGCCGTCCGGCGGCACCCCCTGGAACAAGATGACGGTGCAGCAGGAGGCCGCCGACGAGCACGGCATCGTGCAGGCGGTGCGCCCGCTGTACGAGAAGACCTCCAAGTGGCTCGCGACCGGCGGCTCCAAGGGCGGCATGACGGCCACGTATCACTACCGCTTCTACCCCAAGGACTACGACGGCGTCGTCGCCTACGTCGCCCCGAACGACGCCAACAACGCCGACGACAGCGGCTACGAGGACTTCTTCAAGCGGGTCGGCACCCAGGAGTGCCGCGACGCGCTCGCGGCCGTGCAGCGGGAGATGCTCGCGCGCCGCGACACCCTGCTGCCCAAGTTCGAGCAGACCGCCAAGGACGAGGGCTACACCTTCACCAACACCCTCGGAACGACCGACCGGGCCTACGAGTTCGCGGTCCTCGACCAGGTGTGGAACTTCTGGCAGTCCGGCTCCGTCGACAACTGCCCGACCGTGCCCGACGCGAAGACCGTCTCCGACGACGACCTGTACAAGTGGTCCCTCGACCACGGCCTGTCCATCTACGAGGACTCCACCCTCGGCGCCAACAGCTCCGGCCCCTACTACCGGCAGGCCGCCGCCCAACTCGGCTGGGCCGACCTGAAGTTCAAGAACCTCAAGGGTGTCCGCCACTACCCGGACATCTACCAGCCGAACTCCGTGCTCCCCGCCGACATGCGCACCACCTACGACGGCACCGTCATCAAGGGCGTCGACAAGTGGGTGCGCACCAAGTCGCAGCGCATGCTGTTCGTCTACGGGCAGAACGACCCGTGGAGCGCCGAGCAGTTCACCCCCAGCAAGAACGACTCGTACAAGTACGTCGTGCCGAAGTCCAACCACGGCGCACGGATCTCCGCGCTGCCCGCGAACGAGCGGGACGCCGCCACCGCCACGATCAAGCGGTGGGCGGGAGTGCGCTAGCCGTCACCCGAAGCGTTCGATACGGATGCGGTCCACCGGCTGACCGAGGCCGACAAGCAGCTGCGAGGCGTGCTCGGCAAAGGAGTTGGAACCGCACACGTACGCCTCCCACTCGGGCGCCCCTTCGCCGAAGCACGGCGCCAGATGGTCCGCGGCCAGGCGCCGGCGCTCGCCCTCCCGGGTGAGCACCGGCGTCGTCTCGGCCCCGTACTCATCGGCGTAGATCAGGTCCGCACGCGTGCGTGCCGACACGAACAGCTTCAGCGGCAGGTCGAGTCGGTGTTGCCGGTGGTGGCGGATCATCGACATCAGCGGTACGACACCGGAACCGGCGCCGAGCAGCAGTGCAGGGCGGTCGCCCGGCCAGGCGAAGAAGCCGCTCAGCGGGCCCCGCACCTCCACCTCGTCGCCGACGCGCGCCCCGGTGTGCAGGAAGCCCGACACCTCACCGTCCACGACATGGTCGAGGGTCAGCTCGATGTGCCCCGAGTCGTCGGGCGCGGAGGCCAGCGAGTAGTGCCGCTGGGCAGTGTACCCGTCCTCGGCGGTCAGCCGCAGCATCAGGTGCTGGCCCGGCAGATGCCCCTGCCAGCCGGGCACCGCGAAGCGGAACGTCGACGCGTTCGCCGTCTCCCGGCGGATCTCCGCGATGATGGCACGCTGCCAGAGCGCGGCGCCCTGGCCCGCCGCGATGCGGCCGGGCACGGCGAACCGGGTCGGCGGCGTGAAGGCAGTGGTCTGCGGCACGGTCTCAGTCACCTGCGTATCGCTGTTCTTCCCAGGGGTTGCCCCGCGCGTGATACCCGTTCTGCTCCCAGAAACCGGGCTCGTCATGGTCGAGGAGCCGAAGGCCGGCCACCCACTTCACGCTCTTCCAGAAGTAGAGGTGCGGCACCAACAGGCGGGCGGGCCCGCCGTGTTCGGTCGGCAGCGGCTCGTCCTCGTAGGTGAACGCGAGCCACGCCCTGCCGCCCGTCACATCGGCGAGCGGAAGGTTCGCCGAGTAGCCGGTGTGCGAGTACGCCATGATGTGCGTCGCGGTGGGGGAGGGGCGCACGGCGTCGAGGAACGTGTCGAGGGAGACACCACCGAAGCGCACCCCGAACTTCGACCAGGTCGTCACGCAGTGGATGTCACCGCTGTACGACGCCGGGGGCAGCGCCCGCGCCTCGTCCCACGTCCAGGTGCGGTCCTCCGCGACCAGGCCGTCGATCGTGAACGTCCAGTCCTCGCGGGCGAGTTGCGGTGTCACCTCGGCGGACAGCACCGGCCAGTCGTCGCCCGCGTCGTACTGGCCCGGCGGCAGGCCGGGGTTGTGGACGCGGGGGCGGCCGACGAAGCCGCGGGTCGCGTGGCCGGTCATGCGAGGGCCTCCAGATCGGCGAGGACCGCGCCCTCGTCGAGGGTCGTGAGCGTACGGTCGCGCATCAACACCCTGCCGTCGACGACGGTGTCCCGCACGTCGGAGGCCTGCGCGGCGTACGCGAGCATCGCGTACGGGTCGTGGCGCGGCGTGAGGTGCGGACGGTTCAGGTCGAGGACGGCCAGGTCGGCGCGCTTGCCGACCTCGATCGAGCCCAGCTCGTCGCCGAGGCCCAGCGCGCGGGCGCCCTCGATGGTCGCCATCCGCACGGCCTGCTCGGCGCCGACGGCCGTCGGGTCCCCGTCCGCCTTGTGCACGAGCGCCGCCTGCCGCACGGCGCCGAGGACGTCGAGCGTGTTCGAGCTGACGGCGCCGTCCGTGCCGAGGCCGACGGTGACACCCGCGCTCAGCAGCCGGGGCACCGGCGCGATGCCGCAGCCCAGCTTCAGGTTCGACACCGGGCAGTGGGCCACCGAGGCGCCCGCGCGGGCGATCGCCGCGATCTCGCCGCCGGTCAGGTCGACGGCGTGCGCCAGCACCACGTCCGGGCCCAGCAGGCCGAGGGAGTCCAGGAGCTCGACGGGGCGACGGCCGTGCGCCACCTCCACGTTCGCCACCTCGGCGGCGTTCTCCGCCGCGTGCAGATGGATCAGCGCACCGAACTCACGGGCCAGCGCGAAGCACTCGACGAGCTGCTCGGGGGAGAGGGTGTACGTGGAGTGCGCGAAGACGACGGGGCGGCCGCTTCCGGCGCGCGCTTCGAGATCCCGGCGCGCCCACTCCATGCGCTCCTTGTACGGCCGTCCGTCCGGGGGCTCCGGGACGTCCATGAACAGCGGTCCGGTGTGCAGCCGCCAGCCCGCCGCGCGCGCGGCCTCCTCGGCGGCCTCGTGGAACCAGTACATGTCGAGCGCCGAGGTCACCCCGGCGCGCACGCTCTCCGCGACGGCCACGCGGACGGCGGAGGCGACGGTGCCCGGGTCGAGGAGACGCGCCTCGGCGGGGACGACACGGCCCAGGAACTCCTGGAGCGTCACGTCGTCGGCGGTGCCGCGCAGCAGCGTCATCGCGAGGTGGGTGTGCGTGTTGATCAGGCCGGGGACGACGAGTCCGCCGGAGGCGTCGAGGGTCTCGGCGGCGGTGTGCCGGGCGCGCAGCTCGTCGGCCGGGCCGACCGCCACGATCGCGCCGTCGCGCACGGCGACCGCGCCGTCGGCGAGCACCGTCGACGCGTCGTCGACGGTGAGGACGGTGCCGCCGTGCACCAGCAGGTCGACGGACTCGGTCACAGTTGCTCCTCGGTCAGAATGCGCAGGGCCTCCAGGGCCACGACGCTGCCGCGCCGCACGCCCTGCGCGACGACGTCACGGTGGGGGTCGTAGCCACCGGTGCTTTCCTGGTCCACCAGCTCGTCCGCGTTCACACCGTCGACGACGAGCACCGCACCCGCGACGAGGCCGCGCAGCGACGCCATGACGAACAGCGCGGACACCTCCATCTCGATGGCCGCGAGGCCCGCCCCGTCGTACTGGTTCAACGGGATAAGACCTGGTTGGAACGCCGCGCGCGTCCACACGATTCCCCGGTGGTGCGGCGCTTCCGCCTCGCGCGCCGCGCGCGTCAGGGCGAACACGGCCTCGGGAGAGGACACCGCCGGGTACTCGGCGGGCACCAGCTGGCCGGTCACGCCGTCGTCGCGCACCGCGGCCTCGGCCACGACCAGATCGCCGTCGCCGATCCCCGGCCGCATCGCACCCGCCGTACCGAACCGCACGAAGGTCCGCACGCCCGCTTCGGCCAGCTCCTGGAACAGCAGGATCGCCCCGGGCCCGCCGACGCCGTGCGAGGCGACGACGACCGGCACCCCGCGCCACGTACCGGTGAACGTCCGGTACTCGCGGCTGTGCGCCACCTCCACGGCGTCGTCGAGCAGCGCGGCGACGGCCGCCGCGCGGGCCGGGTCGCCCACGACGACGGCGCGCGGCGGCAGCCCCGTGCGCGGAACCCGGCTCAGCGGGAACAAGGCGTGGGGATCGGGTGCGGGGGCACTCACGAGGTGGCTCCAGTCATGGGGCGGCGCGACAACGGATTCGCAGGGGATCCTCGGATCGTATCCCCAGGTCAGAGTGGGTCGGAAGGCAGGACCGCGCTATGTGCGCGGTCCCACAGGGACACCGAGGGGACGGGCCAGACCGGAGATCCCCTCGTCGAGCCGCTGAAGGTGACGCAGCACACGGAACGTCACCGTGTTCGCGGCCGGCACGCCCAGGCCGTCCGTCTCCAGCATCGCCGCGATGCTCGCACCGGACTCGACGGCGCCGGTCAGGTCCTCGTCGTTCACCTGCGCCACCAGCACGTCGATGTTGTGCGCGATGCGCCGCGCCGCCCTGCCGAGCCGCGGATCGGCGGCCACATGCTTGCTGTACGGGACGAGCTCGGCCGTCGCCGCGAGGGAACGCGCGTGGTACGCGGACGTCTCCAGGAGCGCCACCAGATAGCGCACGGTCTGCCGCCGCTCGCGCTGCGGGGCGATCGCGTGGGTCAGCGGCTTGGTGGACGCGCGCAGGTCGTCCAGTGCGGTGTCCAGATCGCGCGCCCGGTCGAGCAGGTCCGCAGCCGGGCCGCCGCTGAGCTGCTCCACCGCGCCCGCCACGACATCGCCCAGCCGCTCCAGGACCGTGGCGAGCAGCTCGTCGGTGCGACTGTCGGTGCGCACCGGAAGCACCAGCATCGCGGCGATGATGCCGCAGGCCGCGCCGAGCGCGGTCTCCTCGATGCGCAGCACCAGCACGTCGAAGCTGTAGGTGTTCAAGAGCGTGTACAGCAGGCCCAGCATCGCCGTCACGAAGAAGGACATCAGCGCGTACGACAACGGGGCGGTGAAGAACGCGGCGAACACGCACAGCAGGACCAGCACGAACGCCACCCACGTGTGGTTCCCGACGGCCCCCGCGAGCAGCACACCGGCGAGCACACCGAGCACCGTGCCGAGCACGCGTCGGTAGCCCTTGATGACGATCTCGCCCGTGGAGCCGGTGTTGAGGAAGACGACCCAGCAGGTCAGGACGGCCCAGTACCAGCGCTGGCTGGACAGGAACTCGCCGCCGACGATCGCGAGGCCGGAGCCGACGGCGACCTGGAAGGCGGCGCGCGTGGTGGGCCGGTCCAGACCCGAGCGGTCGTCCTCCTCCGCGTCGGCCTCCTTGTCCGTGCCGGTCAGGGCGACGGTGCCGGTGATGGACATGTCCTCCGCCTCCAGCTCCTCGCGCGAACGCGTGGTGGCGGGGGAGTCGTCCGACTCGTCCTGCGGCCCGTCGAGCGCGATCCGCAGACCCATCACCGCGCGGGCCGCCTCACCGATGCCGCGGAACACGTCCTGCACGGCGAGCGTGGCGCCCGGAGGCATCCGCTCCTCGTCGCGGTAGCCGAGCAGACGGTTGCGGATCTGGGCGACGGCCGCGCCCCGGTTGGCCTCGGCGGGGCGCGTCACCATCAGGTGCAGGGCGCCCAGATCGCGGCGCAGGGTGGCCGTCGACTCGTCCTCGTGCCGCAGCAGCTTGCCCGCGGCGGGCGCGGGCGCGTGCGGAAGATGCAGGGTGAGCGTGTCGGCGCGCTCGGCGCTGCGCGCGTTCAGCAGCAGCATGCCGAGCCGCTCGGCGGAGACCTCCGCGTCGGCGATGCGGCGCTGGATCAGCGAGGCGGTCGCCGCGTCCCTGGCGCCGTCCTCGAGCCTGCCCTGGATCATCAGGGCCGTCTCGTGCAGCCGCGAGGTGTGGTGCCGCAGATCGTCCAGTACGTCGTCCAGGTCCTCCGGCGCGGCGTCGAGCAGCCGGGTCTGCGCGGTCACCAGCTGCGCGAGCCGGGCCCGGAACGCCCCGCGCAGCCGGTCCAGGACGCGCTGCGGCGTCTCCGGCACCAGCGCGAATCGGGCCACCGCGCTGCAGGCGAACGCCACCGCCAACGTGCCCGCGAGAACGGGAAGTTGATCGGTGGTCGCGTTCACGAACAGCGACACGAAGTAGACCTGGAAACCCATCAGGCCGAGGGCCGTGCCCCGGTCCCCGAACCGGCGGAAGTACACCGCGCCGAAGATCAGCGCGATGAAGAAGAGGTCCCCGGCGATGACCCTGCTGTGCAGCAGCGCGCCGAGGGACACGGCGGCGAGCGCCACGGGGAACCCCCACGCGAGCGTGATCGCCTGCCCCCGCAGGTTCTTCTCCCGGATCGCGAACGTGCTCACCATCGCGGCCATCGCGCCCGCGACCATGTGGGTCACGTCGGTGCCGAGGAGCGCGAGCACGGCGAGCGTCAGGCCGATGGCCGCGACGATCCGCAGCCCGGCCGTCAGGCGCAGCAGCCCCGGATCGGATGCCATGAAGCGGTCCCAGGTGTCCCTCGGCCGTCGCGCCACCAGTGCTCACTCCAAGATCAGTCCGTCGGCGTCGTCCCCGAGCATACGAGGAGGTGGGCGGGCTCTTGACACGAGTATCGACAGGTGGACGGCCACCGGGTTGGGCACAAGGTGACTTCTGGGGGATTTCCCCCAACGAGAGGTGGAGGGCAGCCGGATGGTGTGCCGGGCCCCGGCCCGCGAATCTTGAGCCATGGACGATCACGGCAGGATTTCGACGGTAAGGCCGGCCCGGCGGGGCGTACTCGCGGCCGGAGCGGCGCTGTTGGCCCTGGGCGCGGCGCCGGGGGTGGCGGACGCGCCGCGGCGGGTGCGGCTGCGGTTACCGGAGCCGAGCGGCCCGTACCCGGTGGGCAGAGTGGCACGGCGACTGGTGGACCGCTCCCGGCGTGATCCGTGGACGGCGGCTCCCGCGCGGGAGTTGATGGTGGACGTGCGCTACCCGGCGCGCACGGTGGCCGGGCACGGACGGGCGCCGCAGATGACGGCACGGGAGGCGGCGGGCTTCGACCGGCTCAACAACTTCGCGGGCCTGCCCCCGGGCCGTGTCGACTGGGCGGCCACGCGCACCTTCGCCCACACCGGGGCGCCGCTCGACCGCCGCGCGGCGCACCCCGTGGTGCTGTACTCGCCGGGAGTGGTGGACCCCCGCTCCCTGGGCACGACGCTCACGGACGACCTGGCGTCCCGCGGCTATGTCGTGATCGCCGTCGACCACACCTACGACGCGTCGGCGGTGGAGTTCCCCGGCGGGCGCGTGGCGGCCTCCCGGCTCCCTCAGGAGTTCGAGAAGGCGCAGCAGGCGGGTCCTGAGGCGATCACGGCGCTGCTGAAGAAGTCGGCGGCCGTGCGCGTCGCCGACGCCCGATTCGTTCTGGACGTGGTGCGGCGGGCCTTCGACACGGATCGGCTGCGCAGGGCGCCGATCGGCATGTTCGGGCAGTCCGCGGGCGGCTTCGCCGCACTGCAGACCCTGCACGACGACGAGGGGCTCGCCGCGGCCGCGAACCTCGACGGCGTGCTCGCGTACGTCCAGGACGACCACGACGAGGGCGGCCTGTCCACCGTCGCGGCGGAGGGCGTGGACCGGCCGGTGCTCCTGATGGGCAGCGAGGGCAACGACCGCAGAAGCGTCCCTTCGTGGCGGGAGCTGTGGCGGCACAGCAGCGGCTGGCGGCGGAACCTGACGCTGCGCGGCTCCCGGCACGCCACGTACACGGACGCGACGACCCTGCTGCCGCAGATCGCCGACCGCCTCGACGTGCCGCGCGAAACGCTGGAGGAGTGGGTGGGCACGGTGCCGACCCACCGGGCGGTCGCGGCGCAACGGGCGTATCTCGCGGCCTTCTTCGACCGCTGGCTGCGCGGCGGGGACGGCGCGCTCCTGGACGCGCCGTCCCCGCGATACCCGGAGATCGCATTCATATGAGGTGGGCTGCCCGGTTCAGGTGAAGGCGATCTCCGCGGCGAGGTGTCAGCGCATTCCGAGCGCGCCCATGGTGGCGTCGGCCATCGCCGTCTCGCCCAGCGCGTTCGGGTGCACGGGGACGAAGTTGGTGCCGAAGAGCGCCGGTTCGACCCAGCGGGTGCCGATCGGCTTGCAGGCGTCGTGGCCCTCGGAGGACTGCGAGAAGTCCACAAAGGTCGCGCCGGTCTCGCTCGCCGCGCGCTGCACCGCGTTGTTGAGGTGGGTCTGGATGTCGCGCACGTACGGCACGTCGCCGGACGCGATCGGCATCTTGACGAAGCAGCCCTTCTGCGCGGTGGGCGGCATGATCCACGGATAGCCGAGGACGGCGACCTTCGCGTTCGGTGCCTTGTTCTTGACGGCCTGGAGGGCGGACTTCACCGCCGGGTACGTCTTGGCGTCGATGTCGTCGCTGAACTTGTCGCCGTACAGGGTCTTGCACGGGTGGCCCTGGCCCGCGGAGGCGAGCCCGGCGGTGGCGCAGGACAGGATCGTGTTGATGAAGGTGCTGTTGTCGTTGCCGCCGATGGTGAGGGTCACCAGGTCGGTGTCCCGGGCGAGCGCGTCGAGCTGCGGCGCTACGCCCGGGTACTGGGATCCTGCGAAGTCCTTCGTCTGCGCGGCCCCGCACGTCACGTCCTTGAGGGCGGCGCCGGTGCGCTTCGCGATGACGTGCGGATAGTTGGCCGTGGAGCGGGCGCACAGCGGGCTGGCCTTCGGATCGAGCGGGAGCACGCCGGATGCGGCGCTGTAGCTGTCGCCCAGGGCGACGTAGGAGAGGGGCTCGGGGGCCGCGTGGGCCGGCGCGGCGAGGGTGACGAGGGTGGCGCCGGTCGTAGCCGCGAGGGCGGTGAGTCTGCCGCTGAACGCGCGTTTCGCCATCTGATGCTCCTTCGAAGCCTTGGGGACCGGTGGAACGGGGCCGTGGGCATGGCCAAGTTCCGGTTGAGGCAAGGGGGTTCAGCGCGCTGGTAGTTGAAGCTACCGACGAGTTTGAATTTGAGTCAATAGGCGTGCACAGGGTCGTGACCTGGGGAGAGTCGTGCAACACCGGGTTGTCAGTGGTGCTCGATAGCCTCACAGACGGATGGCAGAGCCGTCGGCAGGCCACCCCGGCGTGTTCACCGATTGCGGTGGCGGGGGCGGCGTGGACGGCGACAATCGAACACACCGATTCGAGACTGGCGACGCCGCGGATTCCCGGCGGCGGCCGCGGACACCCGATGGAGACATGATGAGCAAGGTCGCGAGGACGGGGACCCCGTCGTCAACGTCGCACCCCGCCGACAGCCACGACCTGATCCGCGTGCACGGCGCGCGGGAGAACAACCTCAAGGACGTCAGCATCGAGCTGCCCAAGCGGCGCCTGACGGTGTTCACCGGGGTCTCCGGGTCGGGCAAGAGCTCGCTGGTGTTCGACACGATCGCCGCCGAGTCGCAGCGGATGATCAACGAGACGTACAGCACCTTCGTCCAGGGCTTCATGCCGACGCTCGCGCGGCCCGAGGTCGACGTGCTGGACGGGCTGACCACCGCGATCACCGTCGATCAGCAGCGGATGGGCTCCGACCCGCGCTCCACGGTCGGCACCGCCACGGACGCGAGCGCGATGCTGCGCATCCTCTACAGCCGGCTCGCCAAGCCGCACATCGGCGGGCCGGGCGCCTACTCCTTCAACGTCGCGTCGGTCTCGGCGCAGGGCGGGCTCACGGTCGACCGGGGTGCCGACAAGACGAAGACGGAGAAGGTGTCCTTCAGTCGCACCGGCGGCATGTGCACCCACTGCGAGGGGCGGGGCACGGTCTCCGACATCGATCTGGCCCAGCTCTTCGACGACACCAAGTCGCTGAACGAGGACCCGTTCAGCATCCCCACGTACACCGGGGACGGCTGGGTGGTGCGGGTCATCCGTGACTCCGGCTTCTTCGACCCGGACAAGCCGATCCGCAAGTACACCAAGAAGGAGCGGCAGGACTTCCTCTACCGCGAACCCGTCAAGGTCAAGATCAACGGAGTGAACCTCACCTACGAGGGGCTCATCCCGAAGATCCAGAAGACCTTCCTGGCCAAGGACCGGGAGTCGATGCAGCCGCACATCCGGGCCTTCGTGGACCGCGCGGTCACCTTCCAGACCTGTCCCGACTGCGGGGGCACCCGGCTCAGCGAGCTGGCCCGCTCCTCGAAGATCAAGCGCAAGAGCATCGCCGACCTGTGCGCCATGGAGATCAGGGACCTCGCGGAGTGGGTGCGCGCTCTGAAGGAGCCCTCGGTCGCCCCGCTGCTCGCCAAGCTGCGGCACACCCTGGAGTCGTTCGAGGAGATTGGCCTCGGCTATCTCTCACTCGACCGGGCGGCGGGCACGCTCTCCGGCGGTGAGGCGCAGCGCGTCAAGATGATCCGCCACCTCGGCTCCTCGCTCACCGACGTCACGTACGTCTTCGACGAGCCCACGATCGGCCTGCATCCGCACGACATCCAGCGGATGAACAAGCTGCTCCTGCGCCTGCGCGACCAGGGCAACACCGTGCTGGTCGTGGAGCACAAGCCGGAGGCCATCGCCATCGCGGACCACGTCGTGGACCTCGGCCCCGGCGCGGGCACGGGCGGCGGCAGCGTCTGCTTCGAGGGCACCGTCGAGGAGCTGCGCGCCAGTGACACCATCACCGGGCGCCACCTCGACGACCGGGCCGCGGTCAAGGACACCGTGCGCGAATCCACCGGAAAGCTCGCGATCCGCGGGGCGAACGCGCACAACCTGAGGGACGTCGACGTGGACATCCCGCTCGGTGTGCTCACGGTCGTCACCGGCGTCGCCGGTTCCGGCAAGAGCTCGCTGGTGCACGCCTCCATCCCCGCCGACGACGCGGTGGTGGCGGTCGACCAGACCCCGATCCGCGGCTCGCGGCGCAGCAATCCGGCCACGTACACCGGGCTGCTCGAGCCGATCCGCAAGGCGTTCGCGAAGGCCAACGGCGTGAAGCCCGCGCTCTTCAGCGCCAACTCGGAGGGCGCCTGCCCGACGTGCAACGGCGCGGGGGTCGTCTACACCGACCTCGGGATCATGGCGAGCGCGGCCGCCACCTGCGAGGAGTGCGACGGCAAGCGGTTCGAGGCCTCGGTGCTCGACTACCACCTCGGGGGCAAGGACATCAGCGAGGTGCTCGAGATGCCCGTGACCGAGGCGGTGGAGTTCTTCGGCGCGGGGGAGGCGCGCACCCCGGCCGCGCACAAGATCCTGGAGCGGCTCGAGGACGTCGGGCTCGGCTATCTGACCCTGGGCCAGCCGCTGACCACGCTCTCCGGCGGCGAGCGGCAGCGGCTCAAGCTCGCCGTGCACATGGCCGACAAGGGCGGTGTCTACGTCCTGGACGAGCCGACCACGGGTCTGCATCTGGCGGACGTCGAGCAGCTTCTCGGGCTGCTGGACCGGCTCGTGGACTCCGGCAAGTCGGTCATCGTCATCGAGCACCACCAGGCCGTGATGGCGCACGCCGACTGGATCATCGACCTGGGCCCCGGCGCGGGGCACGAAGGCGGCAAGGTCGTCTTCGAGGGCACCCCCGCCGACCTCGTCGCCGACCGCTCCACCCTCACCGGGAAGCACCTGGCGCAGTACGTGGGCGCCTGAGCCCGACCGGTTGCCGTCGGCCCGTGGGGGAGGGCCGCGGCGGACGGAGCGGTGCGGGAGGGCCGGCCGCTGTCGCGGTCAGCCCTCCTGCGGGGGAGTGGAGTGCTGCGGGGCCTGAAGGGCCTGCGGGAAGTGCGGGGCCTGCTGGCCCTGCTGGTTCTGGGACGCCTGCTGGTCCTGGGGCGCGTGCTGACCCTGGGGAGCCTGCGGGATCTGCGGCGTCTGGTGGCCCTGCGGGGCCTGCGCCTGCATGGGGTCGGAGGCCTGGGGGGCCTGCGGGGTCTGCTGGTCCTGGAGGGACGCAGGGGCCTGGGGAGCCTGCGGTTCCTGAGCGGCTCCCCCGTGCCCGAAGTCGAGCACACCTTCCGCGGTGCGCTCGGCCTTGTGCGCGGCCTCGCGCGCGTCGGCGAGCACATCACCGTGCTCGTCGACGAGTCGGTCGTAGATGGGCGCCGGGGCAGTGGACGGTGCGGGCACGGGAAGAGCTCCTGGTCGTCGAGGTCTTGATGTCACCCTGCGGGTGAACAAAAGGGGACCCTACGTCGATCAGGTGACGTGGGTACATCCGGGGTGGGGTTGAGGAGCCCGAAACTGTAACTACTAGTATGTACGACAACGGTGTCGAGCCGCGCCGCGTTCCACGCCCACGACGGAGGGGTCCACCCGTGCCGCTTGTCCGCATAGATGCTCTGAAGGCCGACAGTGACCGCCTGCGTGCGCTGGGGCGCGCCGTGCACGACGCCCTCGGTGAGACGCTCGGCTTCCCGGCCGACGACCTGTTCCAGGTGCTCACCAGTCACGACGGAGTGAGCGGCACCCTCCGCTACGACGGCTACCTCGGAGTGCGGCGCGACGACGACGTGGTGTTCGTCGGGATCACCCTGCGGGCCGGGCGTCCCGACGAGCAGAAGCGGGCGCTGTACCGGCGGATCGCCGAGCTCGCGCACGAGTACGCGGGAACCGAGCCGCGCAATGTGCTCGTCACGATCACCGAGAACCAGTCGATCGACTGGTCCTTCGGGCACGGTGTCGCGCAGTACGCGCCGGCCGCCGTGGACGGCCGGCGCTGAGACGTCGTGTCCCGTGGTGTGCTCAGTACTGCTCGGACTGGCCGCCGTCGATCGCGACGACCGTGGCGTTGATGAACGACGCCTCGTCGGAGAGCAGGAAGGCCACCAGGTTCGCGACCTCCTCGGGGCGGCCGAAGCGCTTCATCGGGTTGCTGCTGACGAACTGGCGGCCGGCCTCCTCCCAGTTCACCGGGTCGAGCTGCTTGAGCGAGCCCTCGACCATCGGCGTCATGATCGCGCCGGGCGCGATGGCCTTCACCGTGATGCCGAAGCGGCCGTACTCCACACCCGAATTGCGGGTCAGGCCGACGACGCCGTGCTTGGCGGCGGCGTAACCGGACTGGTTGCCTACGCCGCGGATGCCGCCCACGGACGCGGTGTTCACGACGGTGCCGCTGCCCTGCTCGCGCATGACGGCGAGGACGTGCTTGAGGCCGAGGAAGACGCCCCGCAGGTTGATGTCGACGACGCGCTGGAACTCGTCGCTGCCGAACTCCTCCGTGAGGTTCTGCTTGCCCTCGATGCCCGCGTTGTTGAAGAAGGCGTCGATGCGGCCGTAGGCCCGCGTGGTCTCGGCCACGTAGCGCGCGACCTCCGCCTCGTCGCTGACGTCGGCGGTGAGCGTCAGCACCTCGGCGCCCGGCGTCGCCTTCTCGATCTCGGCGGCGCTCTGTGCGAGCCCCTCCGCGTTCACGTCGACGAGCGCCAGCTTCGCGCCCTCGGCCGCGACCCGCAGCGCGGCGGACCGGCCCAGACCGGAGCCGCCACCGGTGATGAGGACGACCTTGTCGTCGAACCTGTTGTTCATTGCGGACCTCCTGATTGATCTGTGTCGCGGTCCGCCGTCGCCCGACGGGCCTGTCACTATTCTTAGACGATACGTACTGTCTAGAAATTCCCGTACGCGGAGATCGGAGCGAGGCATGGAGGAGTCGAAGGCTCCCCGCCCCAGGCGCGGGCGCCACCGGGACCCGCAGGCGCACGCGGCGGTGCTGCGGGCCGCGCGGGAACTCGTCGCCGAGCTCGGCTATCACAAGGTCACGATGGAGCGGATCGCCGCCCGGGCCGGCGTCGCCAAGATGACCCTCTACCGCTGGTGGCCGAACAAGGCCGCAGTGATCACCGAGGCCGTCACCGACCAGCTGGCACCGGGCCCGCAGCCCGACACCGGCTCCGTGCGCGAGGACGCGCTGGCCCACGTCACCGATCTCGTCCGCACGCTGACGCTGCTCGGCGACCCGAGCGTCGTGGCCGGCGCGCTCGTCGAGCGCGGCGAGGCGGGCCGCGCGGAGCTGCGCGACCTCCTCGTCGCCTGGAGCGAACCGGGGGCCGCGCTGCTGCGGCGCGGCATCGAACGGGGCGAGCTGCCGGCGGGCCTCGACGTCGGGTCGGTGATCGACAGCTGGCTCGGCTACGCCCTGTACCGCGTGGTCTTCCTCGAGAGCGCGCCCGCCGAGGCGGATCTCGCAGGGCTGGTGGACGCGCTTCCGTACACGCACCGCGAGGCGTGACAACCCAACTGCATTGCATGATCGGTTAGTTGACCGGCAGCGGATACGCTCGCCGACGTATGGACCGGGCGTATACACCCGGCGTATACACCAAGACATGACCGTTCCTCTGGCGCTCCTCGGGCTCCTCGAACGCGAGTCGAGCCACGGCTACGACCTCAAGCGGAACTACGACACCTACTTCGGCCGCGGCAAGCCGCTGCCCTACGGACAGGTCTATTCGACGCTGCGCCGCCTCGCCCGGGACGGGAAGGTGGCGGTCGGCGACTCCGAGCCGGGGGAGGGCCCGGACCGCAAGCGATATGTGATCACCGACAGTGGTGTCACGCAGGTGGAGGCCTGGCTCACCGAGCCGGTGGCCCCCGAACAGCACCTGCAGACCACGCTGTTCACCAAGGTCGTCCTGGCGCTGCTCCTGGAGCGGGACGCCCAGGAGTACCTCGACACCCAGCGGGCCGCCCACATGCAGCGGATGCGCGAACTGACCGAGCTGCGCCGCACCGGGGAACTCGTCGACCGGATGCTCGCCGACCACGGTCTCTTCCACCTGGAGGCCGATCTGCGCTGGATCGACATGACCGTGGCGCGGCTCGGCGCGCTGGCGGCGGAGGTGCGTCCATGAGTCTGGTCGAGGCACGTGACGTGGTCCTCTCCTTCGGCAGCACCCCCGCGTTACGGGGCGCCGAACTGTCCGTGGCGCAGGGCGAGATCGTCGCCGTGACGGGCCCGAGCGGCTCCGGCAAGTCGACGCTGCTGCACTGCCTCGCGGGGATCCTGGTGCCCGACGAGGGCGAGATCCATTACGCGGGGCGGCGCATCGACGCCCTGCGGGAGGCCGAGCGCAGCGCGCTGCGCCGCGACCGCTTCGGCTTCGTCTTCCAGTTCGGCCAGCTCGTACCGGAGTTGACGGCGGAGGAGAACGTGGCGCTGCCGCTGCTCCTCGCGCGCGGTCGCCGGGCCTCCGCGCTGCGCGAGGCCCGGTCCTGGTTCGAGCGGCTCGGCCTGGCCGGCCTGGAGGGCCGCAGGTCAGGCGAGTTGTCGGGTGGGCAGGCCCAGCGGGTCGCGCTGGCGCGGGCGTTGGTCGCCCAACCGCGGGTGCTCTTCGCCGACGAGCCCACCGGGGCCCTCGACTCGCTCACCGGCGAGCAGGTGATGGACCTGCTGGTCGGTTCGGCCCGCGAGCAGGGCACGACCGTCGTCCTGGTCACCCATGAGCCGCGCGTCGCCGCGTTCGCCGACCGGGAGGTCATCGTCCGCGACGGCAGGGTGACCCCGCTCTCCGTCGAACGGGCCGCGTCGTGATCCGGCTCGCGCTCCGCCTCACCGTCGCGGGTGGCCGCGAGGCCCTGGTGCGCCTGACCGTGATCGCCGCCGCGGTCGCGGTGGGGGTCGCGCTGCTGCTGTCCACGCTCGCCGCCGTCCAGGCCACCCGCACCCAGAACGACCGCAACGCCTGGCTCAACACCGGCGCCGAGTTCACCCGGAGCAAGACCGCGCGGGACGCGGACGCCGACCCGTTGTGGTGGCTGCTGCGGGCCGATCACCACGACGGCGCGCTCATCGGCCGCGTCGACGTGGCGGCCACAGGACCGGACGCGCCGGTGCCCCCGGGCCTGCCACGCCTTCCGGGACCTGGCGAGTACTACGTCTCCCCGGCCCTCGCCGACCTGCTGCGCGCCACGCCCGCCGCTGAGTTGGGGGACCGCTACCCGGGTCGCCGGGCGGGCACGATCGGCAGTGCGGCGCTGCCGGGGCCCGACTCCCTGATCGTCGTGGTGGGGCACCGCCCCGGTGAACTGGCGGGGAAGGAGGGCGCCCGGCGCGTCACCACCATCGAGACGCACTCGCCCAGCAGCTGCAGCGGCCCGAACTGCGACGTCGCCGTCGGCATCAACGCCGAAGGGATGGCGCTCATCCTCTCCGTGGTCGCCGTGGCGCTGATCTTCCCCGTGTTGATCCTGACCGGCACGGCGAGCCGCCTCGCCGCCGCCCGCCGCGAGCAGCGCTTCGCCGCGATGCGGCTGGTCGGCGCGACACCGGCGCAGGTCTCACTGATCTCGACGATCGAGTCCGCGGTCGCCGCCGTCGCCGGCACGGCGGTGGGCTTCGCTCTCTGGTTCGCGCTGCGGCCCCTGGTGGCACGCGCCGACCTGACCGGCACCCCGTTCTTCACGGGAGACATGTCGCTCGGCGCCGCCGAAGTGCTGGGAACGGCCGTGGGCGTGCCGGTGGCCGCGGCGGTCGCGGCCCGCGTCGCGCTGCGCCGTGTACGGGTCTCACCGCTCGGCGTCACCCGCAGGACCACGCCCCGCCCGCCGCGCGCCTGGCGGCTGATCCCGCCGGCCCTCGGCATCGGGCAGTTGTGGTGGGTCATCGGGCGCGTCCCCGAGGGCAGTTCGGGCCAGATACTCGCCTTCGTCCCCGGCATCCTGCTGATCCTCGTCGGCGTCGTGCTCGCGGGACCGTGGCTGACCATGGCCGCGGCGCGGCTGCTCGTCCGCTTCACCCGCAGGCCGGCGCTGCTCGTCGCGGGGCGGCGCCTCGCCGACGACCCGAGGGCCGGATTCCGGGCGGTCAGCGGACTGGTGCTGGCACTCTGCGTCACCAGCACCGCGGTCGGCATCATCACCGCGGTCGTCGCGGAGAGCGGGGTGCCGAAGGACGACGCGTCGTTCGGCAGCTCGGTGGTCGCCGATTACGACCGGCAGTTCGCAGCCAAGAGCGCCGAGCCGCCGCCCACGCTGTCTGCCGAGACCCGCTCCGACCTGGAGTCCGTGCCCGGCGTCCGGGGCGTGCTGATCGTCCGTACGAACCCGCTGCGCATCCCCGACCCCGTCGAGCCCCGACCCCCGAAGGGAGAGCCGCCGATCCTGGCGGGCCTGGTCTCCTGCGCCGAACTGGCGCGGATGCCCGCGCACAACGACTGCCGCCCGGGAGCGGATGCGGCCGCCATCACGCCGGACTTCGCGCGCTTCGGCATGCAGGAGGACCGGGCCTGGCCGGCCGTGTGGCCCGCGGCGGACATCAGCCCACAACGCCTGCGCACGCTGCCGGTGAGCGAGATCGTGGTGACGACGGACGGCACCACCGCGGCCGTCGAGCGCGTCCGCACGCTCCTCGCCGCCGCGTACCCCTATGAACTGCCGCCGTACACCGTCGCGGAGGATTCCGCGCGGCGCTGGAGCGGCATCGAGGGCTACCAGCAGCTGGCCACCGTCGTCATCGTGATCAGCTTCCCGATCGCCGGATGCAGCCTCGCGGTCGCCCTGGCCGGCGGACTGAACGAGCGCAAGCGCCCCTTCGCCCTGCTGCGGCTGACCGGAGTGCCCCTGCGCACCCTGCGCCGCGTGGTCCTGCTGGAGAGCGCGGCGCCGCTGCTGATCGTCGCGGCGCTCGCCATCGGCATGGGCTTCCTGACCGCGCAGCTCTTCCTCCAGGCGCAGTACGGCTACTCGATCCGGCCCCCGGGCGTCGGCTACTACGCGCTGACCCTCGCCGGGATCGTCGTCTCGCTCGCGGTCATCGCCTCCACGCTGCCGCTGCTGCGCCGCATCACCGGACCGGAGACGGCGCGCAACGACTGACACCGCGGCGCCTGTCCCGGCGGGCGGGCGCCGCGTCTCACGTCTCCGTCGCGTCGACCAGCGTCTCCCGCATGAAGTCCACCAGCCAGTGCTGCGCGGGAGTGCGGGCGTGCGCGTGCCGGGCGTAGACCGCGACCTGCGCCGGTTCGATGTCGATCGGCAGCTCGAGCAGCCGCACCCGGTGGTCGGCGGCGAACATGCGGGCCACAAGGCGGGGCGCCACCGCCACGAGTTCGCTGTCCTGGATGAGATACGGCAGTCCGGCGAACCGGGTCACGTCCAGCAGGACGCGGTGCAGCAGCCCGTGCGCCTCCAGGGCGCGGCGCGGCCCCTCGTGCCCGGCGGGCCCCGACACCGTCACATGCTGTTCGGCGCCGAGCGCGGCCAGGTCCACGCGGGGGCCCCGCAGCCGCGGGTGGTCGCGGGCCACCACGGCGACGTACCTCTCGGAGAACAGCGGGATCCGCGCCACCCGCGGCGAGCCGAGCGGCGTCGAGGCGATGAAGGCGTCGATCTCCCCGCGGCCCAACTGGTCTGCGGCGCCACTGATGTCGAGCGGCCGCACCGTGAGCGTGGTGCCCGGCGCCGCGCGCGGCAGCGCGGCCATCAGCCGGGGCAGCAGCGCGACCTCGCCCAGGTCCGACAGGCACACCGTGAACGCGGCGCGGGCCGTGGCCGGGTCGAAGGTGTGCGCGCCGCTCACCGTCGTCTCGATCTCCGCCAGGGCGCCGTGCAGCGGCTCGTACAGGGCCCGAGCCGTGGTCGTCGGGGCGAGGCCCGCGCCCGTGCGGCGGAACAGCTCGTCGTCGAAGCGGCGGCGCAGCTTCTGCAGCCCGTAGCTGACCGTCGGCTGGGTGACGTGCAGGGCCTCGGCGGTCGCCGTCACGCTCCGGGTCTCGTAGAGCAGCACGAAGGTGCGCACGAGATTGAGGTCGAAGTCCCGCATGGTCCGTCCACTCTACGAGGGGTGTTATCGATGTTGCCTATGAAGCAGGTAGGCAACATTGATTGGAGCACGGTCGGCTTTATTTCTAGGCTCAACCACATCACCGCCGGTCAAGGAGGACTCTGCGCATGCCGACCGCACGCCGGATCGCCCACGCGTTCCTCGAGCGCCAGGGCCTGACCACGATCTTCGGGAACCCGGGATCGAACGAACTGCCCTTCCTCGCCGGACTTCCGGAGTCCTTCCGGTACGTCCTCGGCCTGCACGAGGGCGTCGTCGTCGGCATGGCCGACGGATACGCCCAGGTCACCGGCCGCCCCGCCCTCGTGAACCTGCACGCCGCCGCCGGTTCGGGCAACGCGATGGGCGCGCTCACGAACGCCGTGTACGCCCGCACGCCGCTGGTGCTCACGGCGGGCCAGCAGGTGCGCTCCGCCATCGGCCTGGAGGCGATGCTCGCCAACGTCGACGCGCCGCAGCTGATGCGCCCGCTCGTCGGCCACGCCGCCGAACCGGCCTGCGCCGCCGACGTCCCGCGCTCGCTGGCCCAGACCGTCTTCGAGGCCGAGCTGCAGCGCCGCCCGAGCTACCTCTCCGTGCCCTACGACGACTGGGACGCCGAACTCGACCCGCAGGCCGGCGAGGTCCTGGAGCGGCGGGTGCGGCGCGGGCTCGCCCCGGACGAGGAGCAACTCGACGAACTCGTACGGGAGGTGGGCGCTGCCCGCAATCCGGTGCTCGTCCTCGGCGGTGACATCGACGCCGCCGGACACTTCGAGCGGGCCGTGGCCTGCGCCGAACACCTCGACCTGCCGGTGTGGGTGGCACCGTCGCCGCACCGCCTCCCGTTCCCCAACCGGCATCCGCTGCTGCGCGGTGTGCTGCCCGCAGGCATCGGCGCCGTGTCCTCCGCGCTCGCCGGGCACGACTTGGTGCTCGTCGTCGGCGCCCCCGTCTTCCGCTACCACCAGCATGTGCCGGGCCCCTATCTGCCCGATGGCGCCCGGCTGATCCAGGTCACCGACGACGCGGGCGCCGCCGCCCGCGCGCCGATGGGGGAGGCGCTCGTCGCGGACCCGGGGCCGGTGCTGACCGCGCTGCTGACGCGACTGCCGCAACGCGCGAGCGGGCCAAGGGAGTTCACGCCCCCGCCCGAGCCCGCCACCGCCCCCGGCACCGCCCTCCACCCCGAGGAGGTATTCGCCGCCCTCCGCGACACCCAGCCACCCGACACCCGCTACGTCGTCGAGTCCACCTCCACCAACGGCGCCTGGTGGCGGCAGATGGATCTGCGCCGCCCCGGCTCCTACTTCTTCCCGGCCTCCGGCGGACTCGGCTTCGGCCTGCCCGCCGCCGTCGGCGCGGCGATGGGCGACCCGGACCGCCCGGTCGTCGCGGTCGTCGGCGACGGCTCCGCCAACTACGGGATCACCGCGCTGTGGAGCGCCGCCCACTACCGGGTCCCGGTCACCTTCCTCATCCTGCGCAACGGCACGTACGGCGCGCTGCGCTGGTTCGGGACGCTGCTCGACACCCCGGACGTGCCGGGCACCGAGATCCCCGGCCTCGACTTCACCGCGCTCGCCGCGGGCTACGGGGTGCCCGCCACCGCCGTGACCGAACTCGCCGAATTGCGCGAACAGTTGAAGAAGCCCCCGACCGATGGGCCCCGCCTCATCCAGGTCGACACCCACCCCACCTCACCGGAGTGACCATGACTCTCCTCGAAGATCCCGTATGGCACGAGCGCATCCACCTCGACGGCTGGACGGCGGGAAGCGGGGGCACGTCAGCCGTCGTCGAACCCGCCACCGGGCAGACGCTCGGTGCCATCGGCAGTGCCACCGCCGACGACGTCGCGCGCGCCGCGGCCCGCGCCGCGAAGGCGCAGCGGGAGTGGGCGCGCACCTCGCCCGCCGAGCGGGCCGCCGTGCTGCGCAGGGCCGGTGACCTGTTCGCCGAGCACGCCGAGGAGATCAAGGACTGGATCGTCCGCGAGGCCGGTTCGACCCGCGCCAAGGCGACCGTCGAGACCGACTTCGCCGCCGCCGAGTGCTACGAGGACGCGGCGCTGCCCGCGCACCCGCTCGGCGACGTGCTCAGCAGCGGCGAGCCCCGCTGGTCGTTCGCGCGCCGCGTGCCCGCGGGCGTCGTCTCGGTGATCGCGCCGTTCAACTTCCCGCTGATCCTCGGCATCCGCTCGGTGGCGCCCGCGCTCGCCCTCGGCAACGCCGTGCTCCTCAAGCCGGACCCGCGCACCGCGGTGTGCGGTGGTGTCACCATCGTCCGCGTCTTCGAGGAGGCCGGGCTGCCCGAGGGGCTCCTTCACCTGCTGCCCGGCGACGCGAGCGTCGGTGCCGCCGTCGTCGAGGCGCCCGAGGTGTCCGTCGTCTCCTTCACCGGCTCGACCGCCGCCGGGCGCAAGGTCGGTGAGGCCGCCGCCCGGAACCTGAAGAAGGTGCACCTCGAACTCGGCGGCAACAACGCCCTCGTCGTCCTCCCCGGCGCCGACATCCCGGCCGCCGCCTCGGCAGGAGCCTTCGGCTCGTACCTCCACCAGGGCCAGATCTGCATGGCCACCGGCCGCCACCTCGTGCACGAGTCACAGGCCGATGAGTACGTGGCGCTGCTCGCCGAGAAGGCCGCGAACCTGCCCGTCGGCGACCCCGCCCAGGGCGACGTCGCCCTCGGCCCGATCATCGACGGCCGGCAGCTCGCGCACATCGACAAGGTGGTGACCGACAGTGTCGCCGCGGGCGCGAAGCTCGCCGCGGGCGGCAAGGCCGACGCCCCGTACTACCCGGCGACCGTCCTCACCGGCCTCGACGACGACAGCCCCGCCTGGCGCGAGGAGATCTTCGGTCCCGTCGCGCCCGTGCGCACCTACCGCGACCTCGACGAGGCGGCCTGCATCGTCGACGCCTCGCCGTACGGACTGTCCGTCGGCATCCTCGGCGACGTCGGCACCGCGATGACCCTCGCCGACCGGATCCGCTCCGGCAAGGTGCACATCAACGAACAGACCGTCATGGACGAGCCCGCCGCGCCCTTCGGCGGCGTCGGCGACTCCGGCAACGGATCCCGGTTCGGCGGTGCGCAGGCCAACATCGAGGCGTTCACCGAGACGCAGTGGGTGACCGTGCGCCCGCAGATCGCGCCGTACCCCTTCTGATCCCCGCGGAGGGGCCGGCCCGATCCCCGTAAGAGGGCCGGCCCCATCCGAATCCCCCCGTCCCCCAGGAGCAGCGCGGCCCCGTCCCCATCCGCTCATCCGGCAAGGAGCACGCCAATGACGACGTCTCCCACGCGGGCAGCCAGCACGGCGGTGCTGTGCTGGCTGACCGTCCTGCTCGAGGGATACGACCTGGTGGCACTCGGCGCCACCATTCCCACCCTGCTCAAGACGCACCACCTCGGATTCACCGCAGCCGATGCCACCGCGGTCGCCACCGTGTCCCTCGTCGGGGTCGCGGTCGGCGCCGCGGGGCTCGGTCCGCTCACCGACCGGTTCGGGCGGCGTGGCATGCTCATCGGCTCGGTGCTGCTGTTCTCGGTGTTCACCCTGGTGACACCGCTCGCCCCGAACGTCGCCGTGTTCGGTGTGCTGCGCTTCCTCGCCGGGCTCGGCCTCGGCGCCTGCATGCCGGTCGCCCTGACCGTCATGTCGGAGAACCTGCCCGAACACCGCCGCGCGAGCGCCAGCACCTTCACCATGACCGGCTACCACGTCGGCGCGGTGCTCACCTCGCTGCTCGCGCTCGCGGTCGCCGGTGACTGGCACTGGCTGTTCTACGGTGGGGGAGTCGCGGGCCTGCTCGTCGTCCCGCTGATGTGGTGGAAGCTGCCGGAGTCCGCCGCCTACCTCGCCGCCAAGCAGCAGCCCGAGGCCGACCGCATCGGCATGCGCGACCTCCTCGGCCCGCGCATCCGCCGCACCACCCTCGCCGTGTGGGGCGGCTCGTTCATGGGCCTGCTGCTCGTCTACGGGCTCAACACCTGGCTGCCCCAACTGATGCGCAGCGCCGGTTACCCGATCTCCCGCTCCATCGCGCTGCTGCTCGTCCTCAACATCGGCGCCGTCATCGGGCTCGTCGTCGCGGGTGTCGTCGCCGACAAGTACGGCATCCGGCGCGTCGCCCGGATCTGGTTCGCGGCGGGCGCCGTACTGCTCGCCGTCCTGAGCCTGCGCATCGAGTCCAGCCTGCTCCTGAACGCGCTGGTCCTGCTCACCGGCGTCTTCGTGTTCTCCGCGCAGGTCCTCATCTACGGGTACGTGGCCCATGTCTTCCCGGCCCGCACCCGCGGCACCGCGCTCGGCCTCGCCTCCGCGGTCGGCCGGCTCGGCTCGATCACCGGACCCTTCGTCACCGGCGCCCTGGTCACGGCGGGCATCGCCCACCCCTGGGGCTTCTGGTTCTTCGCGGGCGTCGCGGCGCTCGGACTCGGCGCGATGCTGCTCCTGGCCGCGCCGACATCCGACGACCGGGCCAGGACACCGAGCGCGGCGTTCACCAGCTGAGCAGCCGCGACAGGACGGCCGGACCCCGTGCCAGACTCGCTCCCATGAAGATCAGAGACATCCGGGACGGTGACTGGGAGCGCATCTGGCCGTTCTGGCGGCGGATCGTGCGCGCGGGCGAGACCTACGCCTGGGCCCCCGACACCAGCGAGCCAGAGGCCCGCGCCCTGTGGACCGAGGGCGCGGGCAAGCGCGTCCTCGTCATGGAGGACGACGCGGGTGACATCGTCGCCACCGCGTACGTGAAGCCCAACTATGGCGGTCCCGCCCGGGACATCGCCAACGCCGGGTTCATGGTCGACCCCGACCAGGGCGGTCACGGCTACGGCCGCGCCCTCGCCGTACACGTCCTGGAGACGGCCAAGGCCGACGGCTACCGGGCGATGGTCTTCAACGCCGTCGTCGAGACCAACCCGGCCGTACGGCTGTGGACTTCGCTCGGATTCACGATCCTGGGCACGGTGCCCGAGGCGTACGAGCACCCGAGGGACGGCAGGGTCGGGCTCCACATCATGCATCGCGCCCTGTAGGTCCTGAAGGCCCTGGTGGGGTGGGGCGGACGCGGGCCATCCGTTGAGTTAGGGTTACCTAACCAGCGGGGTGGCCCCCGGTCCCCGTGTCCCTGCCTGCCTTCAAGGAGCCCGCATGACGGCGACGCCCGCCGCCGAGCAGCCGACCGCCCCCGCACCTGCCAGGACCCGGGACCCACGGCGCTGGCTCATCCTCGGCGTGATCTGCCTCGCCCAACTCGTCGTCATCCTCGACAACACGATCCTCAACGTCGCCGTCCCCACCCTCACCGACGATCTCGGCGCAGGCACCGCCGACGTCCAGTGGATCATCAACGCGTACGTCCTCGTGCAGGCCGGACTGCTGCTCGCGGCCGGGGCCGCCGCCGACCGCTACGGCCGCAAGAAGCTGCTCCTGACGGGACTCGTGCTGTTCGGCGCGGGCTCACTCGCCGCCGCGCTCGCCCACAGCACAGGACAGTTGATCGCCGCGCGCGCCGGCATGGGCGTCGGCGGAGCCCTGCTGCTGACCACCACCCTCGCGGTGGCCGTGCAGGTCTTCGACGACGACGAACGGGTCCGCGCCATCGGCGTCTGGGCCGCCGTCAACGCCCTCGGCTTCGCGGCGGGACCGCTGGTCGGCGGCGTTCTCCTCGCCCACTTCTGGTGGGGTTCCCTGTTCATCGTCAACGTCCCCGTCGTGCTGCTCGGCCTGTGCGCCGTGAGCATCCTGGTGCCGGAGAGCAGGGTCGAACAGAGCCACCGCCCCGACCTGCTCGGCGCGCTCCTGTCGACGGTCGCGATGGCATCCCTCGTCTACGCCGTCGTCTCGGGACCCGACCACGGCTGGTCCTCCCCGTACGTGCTCGCGGGCGCGGGGCTCGGGGTGTGTGCGCTGACCGGGTTCGTGCTGTGGGAGCGGCGCGTTGAGGACCCCATGCTCGACATGAGCTTCTTCCGCAACCGGACGTTCACCGGCGCCGTGATCGGGGCCGTGCTGATCACCTTCGGCAGCGGGGGAGCGCTCTTCCTGCTCACGCAGCAGCTCCAGTTCGTCCTCGGTTACGGGCCGTTGGAGGCCGGGCTGCGCACCGCGCCGTTCGCGCTCACCGTCGTGCTGCTCAACTTCACGGGAGTGTCAGCCCGGTTGAGCAAGCGGCTCGGCATCCCGGGCTCCGTGGCCGTCGGCATGACGCTGCTCGCCTCCGGGCTGGCCGCGGTCGCGCTCGCCGGGCGGGTCGTGGACGGGTACGGGGGACTGCTCGTCGGTCTCGTCCTCATGGGTGTCGGCTGCGCGTTCGCCAACCCGGCGATGGCCGTCGCCGTGATGGGCGCGATCCCCCGCGAGAAGGCGGGAGCGGGCGCCGGCATCCAGGGCACGGTCACCGAGTTCGGCAGCGGTCTCGGCGTCGCCGTCCTCGGCGCCGTGCTCAGCGCCCGCTTCTCCGCCCTCGTGCCGGTCGCCGCGGCCTCGCTGCCCGCGGCCCTCGCCGCGACCGACTCGGCGACCGAACGCCGCACGGTGACGCGGGCGTTCGGCTCCGCCCTGGAGACCGGCCAACTCGTCGGCGCGGCGGCCGTGTTGACGGGTGGGCTTGTGGCGGCCACGCTGCTGCGCCGCGCGGAACACGTGGCGCAGCCGGAGGCCGAGGCCGGTACGGGCGCGGCGGTCATAGATCCAGCGTGAGCCGCTCGCCCTTGGCCCGCGAGACACACACCATCATCGTCTCGTTGGTCTCCCGCTCCGCCGCCGTGAGCACGCTGTCGCGGTGGTCGACCTCCCCGGCGAGCACATCGGTCTCGCAGGTTCCGCACGTGCCCTCGGTGCAGGAGTAAAGCACCTGGATCCCGGCCTCCTGCAGCGTGGCAAGGATCGTCCGGTCGGCCGGGACCTTCAACGTCCGTCCGCAGGAGGCGAGTTCGACCTCGAAGGCCGTGTCGCCGCTGGTGTCGGTCTCGGCCGGGGTGAAGCGCTCCGTGCGCAGCGCCTCGGCCGGCACCAGCTCCTCGACCGCGGCGAGCAGCGGCTCGGGGCCGCAGGCGTAGACGAGTTCACCGGGCCGCAGCTCCGCGAGGACCTCGGGAAGGTCCAGCAGGCCCTCGACGAGCTCGATCCGACCGCCGGGGTGCCGGGCGGTCAGCTCCTCGGCGAACGCCATCGTCGACCGCGAGCGGCCCCCGTAGTGCAGGGACCACGCGGCGCCCTGCTCGGCCGCCGCGGACAGCATCGGCACGATCGGCGTGATGCCGATGCCGCCCGCGACGAACCGGTACGCGGGTGCCGGTTCGAGCCGGAAGTGGTTGCGCGGCCCGCGGGCCCGCACCGCCGCGCCTTCCTGCAGCTCTCCGTGCACATGCGCCGAACCGCCCCGCCCGTCCCGCTCGCGCAGCACCGCGATCCGCCAGGAGCGCGCGTCGCCGCCGCACAGCGAGTACTGCCGCTCCATGCCCTCGGCCTCGGACAGGATCAGGTCGATGTGGGCGCCCGCCTCCCACGCGGGCAGCGGCGCGCCGTCCGGGCGGCGCAGCAGCAGGGAGACGACGCCGTCGGTCTCCTGGCGGCGTTCGGCGACGACGAGGTCGTACGTGTCGAGAGGGTCGAGCGGCTCGCTCACGGGGTGCGGTCCTTCGGTTCGGGTGTCTGCGGATGGTCGGGGTGGGCGAGCATCCACTCCCACATGGCGACCGGGTCCTCGCTGGTGTGCCGCTCGCCGCAGTGGCAGTGGCCGTCGAGGAGGTCGGTGCCGGGGAGCCATTCGATGCGGAAGACGGGCCGAGTCATCCGGCGGCCAGCTTCGTGAGGATGCGGCGCGCGGCGAGGCCGCCCGTGTCGATGTTGATGCTGAGCTCCTGGTACCCCTCGGGCTCGGTGTCCAGGGTGCGCTGCAGCAGATTGAGCGCGTCCACGTCCTGCATGACGACGGTGTGGTTGAAGTCCCGCAGGAACGTGGTGACTTCCTCGTCCTCGGTCGCGAAGTTCCGCGACACCGCCCAGAAGTCGTACACCTTGCCCGGCGAGGACGGGGTGATCGCGTACGTGATCTCCGTGCGGAACGCGGGGGTCTCCTGCCCCGACGGGCTGATCGTGCTGTGCAGCAGATACAGGCACGGCGCGTGGTACTCGATGTCCTGGCGCCGGTCGATGCGGCCCTCGATGCCGGTGGAACGGGCGTAGAACGGCGGGCACTCGGCGTCCTTCATGTGCCGCGACACCCGCACGATCCCGGCGTCCTCGTCGACCTCCGTGGCGATGGGCGTCTCGGCCACCTCCGGTGTGCCGATGTAGCCGCCGTGCAGATATGTCTCGTGGGAGAGGTCCATGAGGTTGTCGACGAGCAGCATGAAGTCGGCGTCGATGGGTTCCATGCCCTCCACGGTCACGAAGCCGTCCGCGACCAGGTGCGGGGCGCGCGGAATCACACTCGTGTCGGCCAGTTCGGGGTCACCGACCCACACCCACACCATCCCGTCGACCTCCGCGACCGGGTACGAACTCACCCGCGCGGTCCGCGGCACCCGCTTCTGGCCCGGCACGAACACACAGGTGCCCGTGGTGTCGTAGGTGAACCCGTGGTATCCGCACACCACCCGGTCCCCGTCGAGCCCGCTCGCCGACAGCGGGTAGCGGCGGTGCACGCAGCGGTCCGCGAGGGCGACCGGCTCCCCGGCCTCGGTGCGGTAGAAGGCGATCGGCTCACCGAGGATCGTGCGGCCGAGCAGCTCCCTGCCGACCTCCTTCGACCACGCGGCGACGTACCACTGGTTGCGGGCGAAGGCCGAATAGGCGGTCATGACGGGCGTCCCTCCTGTCACGGCGCGGCTCCGTCGCCGCGCGTCACGGAACACCCTGGTGACCTGAGCCACACCCCCACAACGCCACTTCCGTCAGACGGAAGCCGGGGGCGCGGTCGAGACGGGTTGCCAGCCCAGAGCGCGCGATATGCCGCGTCCGGCCAGCTGTACCGCCGGAATCAGCGCAGGCGTCCGCGCGCCCTCGACCGGTACGACGACGGAGACCGCGGCGACGACATCGCCGCGCGGTCCGCGCACCGGGGCCGCCACCGACAGTGCGTCGTCGGTGATCTGACGGTCACTCACTGCGACGCCGCTGCGACGTACTTCGGCCAGCATGCGACGCAGCCGACCCGCGTCGGTGACGGTGTGCGGCGTGAACGCGTCGAGCCCGCCCTCGGGGTAGCGGTCCTGGAGATCGAGGCCGCCGTGCGCGAGCAGAACCAGCCCGACGCCCGTAGCGTGCAGCGGCCAGCGCGCGCCCACCCGCGAGTGCACGCCCACCGCCGATCGGCCCGAAAGACGCTCGATGTAGACGACCTCCCGGCCGTCGCGCACGGCGAGGTGCACGTTCTCGTGCGTCGACTCGTACAGGTCCTCGAGGAACGGCAGCGCCGCCTGCCGCAGGCCGAGACCGCGCGGGGCCAGCGCCGCGATCTCCCAGAGCCGCAGCCCCACGTGGTAGTTGCCCGCCTCGTCGCGCTCCAGGGCGCCCCAGCGTGAGAGCGCGCCGACGAGCCGGTGCGCGGTGGGCAGCGGAAGGTCGGCGCGGTGCGCGAGCTGGGTCAGGGTGAGCGAGGGATGGTCCTGGTCGAAGGCGCCGAGCGCGTCGAGCAGCCGGTCGCTCGCGGAACGGGTCACGACCGCGCCCCTACCCGGTCGGACAGCGGTCGCGGAGGAACTCCAGGAGCACGGCGTTGAACAGCTCGGGCTGCTCCACGCCCGGCAGGTGCCCGGCGCCGTCGATCACGCGCAGCACCGAGTCCGGTACCAGCTTCACGATCTCCTCGGCGTCCGAGACCGGTGTGTACGCGTCGTCCGCGCCGACCACGACGAGCGCAGGAACCCGCGCCGCCGCGAGGCTGTCGCGGTAGTCGGGGCGCTCGGCCCGCCCGCGCAGCGCCGCCGCGGCGCCGCGCGGGTCGGTGACCTGCATCATGCCGAGGACATGGGCGGCGACCTCCGGCAGCGCGGCCACGTTGTAGCGCGCGAGCATCTTGTCGATGACCTCGTCCGCGTACCCGCTCATGCCCTCGGCGAGGAGCCGCACCGCGAGCCGGTTGCGGTAGACCTTGCCCTCCGGCGACTCGGGCGGCGCCGAGGTGTCGGACAGGACGAGGGCGCGGGTGCGCTTCGGGTGCCGCAGCTGGAACTCCATGGCGATCTGGCCGCCCATCGACACACCACCGACCACGGCGGAGTCGATCCCCAGCTCGTCCAGGAGCGCGGCGGCATCGTCCGCGAACCGCGCGAGCAGCACCTGCCCCGGAGTGACATCGCTCTCCCCGTACCCGCGCAGATCGGGCGTGAGCACCCGGTACCCGGCCGCCGCGAGCGCCTCCGCCTGCGGGGCCCACAGGGTCCGGTTGAACGGATGCCCGTGGATCAGCACGACCACGACCCCGTCCGCCGGGCCGAACTCGTCGTACCGCAAAACGGTGCCATCCAGCGTGAATCGGGGCATTGCCTGCTCCTGGTTGGGTTGGTCCCGCGCGGGGTGTGCCGGAACCGTACGGCGCGGGCGTGGGCATGATCAAGAGTGGTGCCCGCCCGGAGCGGGGGCGGCGGGGGAGCCCCGGAGGGCGGGAAAGCCCTGGGTAAGCCCCCTCCATACACTGGTGCCATTACGCCGCGGGGCCGTGCCGCGGCGCCCGGCACACCCGCACCACCGAACCAGGAACCACCGTGAACGTCCAGCACCACCGGCCGACCGCCGCCACCCCGCCCGACATCCGCCTGGTCGTCACCGACATGGACGGCACGCTCCTGGACGGCGACGGAAACATCCCGGACTCGCTCTGGCCGCTCCTGTCCGAACTGGGCGACCGCGGCATCGCCTTCTGCCCCGCCAGCGGCCGGCAGTACGCCACCCTCGCCGCCCAGTTCGGCGCCGTGGACGACGGCGGCATGGTCTACGTCGCGGAGAACGGCGCGTACGTCGTGCGCGGCGGCGCCGAGCTCAGCTCCGACCCGCTGGAGCCGTCCGTCGTCGAGTGGATCGTGAAGTCGATGCGTGAGCTCGTCCACGAGGGCGGCGTCGACGCGGGCGTCGTCGTCTGCGGGAAGCGCTCCGCCTACGTGGAGCGCTCCGACGAGGCGTTCATGGCGCAGGTCCGCACGTACTACGCCGCCCACGAGATCGTCGAGGACGCCACCGCCGTCGAGGACGAGTTCGTCAAGGTCGCGCTCTTCGACTTCGGCAGCGCGCAGGACACCACCGCCCCGCTCCTGGCCCCGCTCGCGGACACGCACCAGGTGGTCGTCTCCAGCCACCACTGGATCGACGTCATGAACCCGGCCGCGAACAAGGGCGCCGCCGTCCGCAGGCTCCAGGACGCCCTCGGCATCACGCCCGCGCAGACCATGGTCTTCGGCGACTACCGCAACGACCTGGAGATGCTGGACACCGCCGACTGGTCCTACGCCATGGCCAACGCCCACCCCGACGTCCTCGCCCGGGCCCGCCTGCGCGCCCCGGCCAACACCGAGAACGGCGTCGTGCGCACGGTCCGCGACGTCCTGCGGCTCGGCGACGCGGCGGCGTGACCCGGCCGCCGCACGGCCGGCCGCCGCACGGGCGGCCTCATCTTCGAGCGGTCCGCGGCAGCTCCGCCCACAGGTCCGGCGGGCCGACGACGGCCCGGGCGTCGGTGAGGCGCAGCCCCGCGCAGGCGCAGGCGTGCGCGACGGGGTTGAGGTGGTACAGGTAGGCGCTGAGCACGTCCGCGTAGCTGTCGCAGACGTACGGGCCGCCACCGGGGTGCAGGTCCCAGGCCTCGCCCGCTCCGTCGCGGTAGACGGTGCCCTGGTCGCCGCTCTTCGGGTTCCCGTAGTACCCGTAGCCGAAGGTCCCCGCGGACAGCCGGGTCAGTACCTCGTCCATCTGCGGCTCATAGCCCCACGGCTGTGTGACGACGCAGCCGCCGGGCACGGTCGTCAGGCCCACGATCCGCGCGCTGTTGCCGAGGTCGTAGGCGCCGGGACCACCGTCGATCTCGTCGAGTCGGTCCCCGGTCAGCTCGGTCGCGCCCAGGCGGCGCAGCGCCTCCTCGGCGTCGATGTCCGCCACGCACGCCAGGCCCGTGCCGTCGGGGTTGAGGGGGCCGAGCGCGGCGATGAGCCGCCGGGCTTCGCGCCCGGCCGCTTCTTCGCTCTCGCTCAGCCCCGCCTCGCCCTCGGGCAGCGCAAACAGCTCCGGCGTCGGCCCGGCCAGCGCGAGGCGCCCCGCCGACCAGCCGCCCCACTGCACCCGCCACGGGTCGGCGCCCGCGGCAGCGAGGACCCGCGCGACCTCCGGGCGGTTCGCCAGCACGGCATCCCACAGCGCCGTGGTCCCCTCCTCCAGTGCGTCCACGTCCGCCACCCGCCGGGCCAGCTCGGCCACCACCTCCGGCGTCCCGAACTGCACCGCCCGGTGCAGGGGCCGCCCGTCCTCTCCCCACACATCCGGATCGGCGCCCGCGTCGAGGCACCGCACGATGGTGCCGAGATCCTGCCAGTCCCGCCAACCGATCCGCGCCCAGCCGCTGTTGCCCGCCATGCCGTCCCCCTCGGCTCGATCGGCCCGACGGATGCGCCGGACCCACGACCCACACTCAAGCAGACGGCACTGACAACGCCCGGAACGCGGATGCTCGGCGGCAGGTGGAGGCCGGTGCGGCGGTCGCTGCAGCAGGTGCAGGCTTAAATTACTGAAACGTAACCTTCCTGGTGCTACCCGCGGTAACTCCGATCTGGATACGGTCCGCCAAGGCGCGTGGTGGCGGTGGGACGACCGCCTCGAACGCGTCGTCGGCCTGCCCGAAGTTCCGGCCGACAGCCGCCCAGGCGGGGGTGAACCCCCGCCCGTAGACCGGAGGTTCGCCATGCCCGCCGCCCCCACCCGCCTGCTGGCCGCCGCCGTCACGGTCGCCGCGTGTGTCGGTGCCCAGGCCGTACCCGCAGCGGCCGCCACCGGGTCCGACGCCTCGGGCGACACGGTCTCGCGCGGTGTCACCATCCCCGCGTTCTACAACCCGCCCGCCGAACTGCCCGGCGACAACGGAACGTTGATCCGCAGCGAGGGCCTCCCGCTCGCCCTCAGCCTGCCCGGCCTCAACGGGCCGCTGCCCGGCAAGGCGACCCGCATCATGTACAAGACCACCGACTCCAACGGGAAGCCCGCCGCGTCCACGGGCGCGTACATCGAGCCCAGCGCGAAGTGGCGCGGCCCGGGCGCCCGCCCGCTCGTGGCGCTCGCCCCCGGCACGCAGGGGCAGGGCGACCAGTGCGCCGCGTCGATGGGTCTGGAGCACCCGATCGTGTTCAACGGGCAGACGCTGGTGGCCGGTTACGAGGACCTGGCGATCTACCGGCTCCTCGCCAAGGGCGTCGCCGTCGTCGTCACCGACTACATCGGCCTGGGCACCACCGACCGGCTGCACACCTACGTCAACCGGCTCGACGAGGCCCACGCGGTGCTCGACGCCGTGCGCGCGACCCGCGCCCTCAAGGACGCCAGTGTCACCACCGGTTCGCGCGTCGGCCTCTTCGGCTACAGCCAGGGCGGCGGCGCCACCGCCGCGGCCGCCGAACTCCAGCCCACCTACGCGCCCGACGTCACCCTCTCCGGTACCTACGCGGGTGCGCCGCCCGCCGACCTGACCGCGACGACCAAGGCCATCGACGGCACCGACCTCGTCGGCGCGCTCGGCTGGTCGCTCAACGGCTTCCTGCAGTCCGACCCGGAGCTTCGGGCGATCGCCGACAAGCACCTGAACGACAAGGGCAGGGCCGCCCTGAAGGACCTCTCCACGGCGTGCGTCGGCGACGCCATCCTCGGCTACTCGTCCAAGAAGAGCTCGACCTGGACGAAGGACGGCAAGAGCCTCGAGGACATCATCAAGGCCGAACCGCGCCTCCAGGAGTTCCTCGCCCAGCAGCGCATCGGCGCCATCGAGCCGCAGAGCCCGGTCCGCGTCGCCACGGGCGTGAGCGACAACCTCGTCCCGCACGGCCAGGCACGCCAGCTGGCCGTCGACTGGTGCGGCCGCGGCGCCCAGGTCACGTACAAGCCGGTGAACATCCCCAATGTCGGCCGCGCGCTGATCAACCACTTCGCGCCGCTGCTCACCGACCAGGGACCAGCGATCAACTGGCTCACCGACCGCCTGTCGGGCGAACCGGCAGGCTCCACGTGTGCCGAGCTCCCGTCGCAGAAATGACCGCGCGGGCGGGTGCGGGCCCGTGGCACGATGACGCACCACCGCACCCGTCCGAAGGGAACCCCGTGCCCCGCGCAGTCACCCTGATCCGTTCCGAGGCCCTCTCCGATGTCGCGGAGTACGCCTACGCGGCCACCGCGCCGGCCGAGGCGCGGCTTGTCTTCCTCGCCGGTTCCTGCCCGTTGGCGAAGGACGGGTCGACCGTCGCCGTTGGTGACTACGCGGGTCAGGCGGCGCAGTGTGTCGCGAACCTGCGCGTCGCCCTCGACGCGGCCGGCGCGGTCCTCGAGGACGTCATCAGCACCCGCGTCCTCGTGGCGTCGACGCGGCAGGAGGACCTGGTCACGGCCTGGCAGGTGGTGCGTGACGCCTTCGGCGACCACGACGTGCCGAGCACCTTGATGGGTGTCACCGTGCTCGGCTACACGGACCAGCTCGTCGAGGTCGAGGCGGTCGCCGCGGTGGTCGACTGACACACACGAAGGCCCCGACTCCCGTGCCGAACACGGGAGTCGGGGCCGATGCGTCTCGATCCGATCAGGCCGATGTCACCTTCACCGGCTCCGTCTCCGCCGAACTGTGCCGTTCCGCCCAGTTCTCCAGGGCCGTGCGGCACGCGTGGTCCAGGTGGTGGACTCCGGTCAGGTTCAGTTCCACGGGCCGGTTCTGCGGGAGTGCCTCCAGGCTGTCGAGGATCTTCGGCAGCTTCAGGAAGGTGGCATTGCCCGTCAGATGGGCCTGGATCGGGCCCGCGCCCTTGTCTATGACCTCCAGCTTCACGTGCGAGGCGTCCCAGGCGGTCTTGATCACCGACAGGGCGAGGCCGATGAGCACGCCCTCGAACATGCTGACCGCCACGATCGACACCGCGGTGACGACCAGGATCAGCGCCTCACCGCGATGCTCGCGCCACAGCCGCGCCAGTGCCCGTACGGGAACCAGCTTCGCCCCGGCGTGCACGAGCACACCCGCGAGCGCCGGGATCGGGATGTAGGCGAGCAGCGCGGGCAGTAGCGCCGCGAACAGCAGCAGCCACACGCCGTGCATGACGCGAGACGCCTTGGTCCTGGCGCCCGCCTGCACATTGGCCGAACTGCGCACGATCACCGCGGTCATCGGCAGCGCGCCGAGCACACCGCACACCGCGTTGCCCGCACCCTGCGCGAGCAGTTCCTTGTCGTACTGGGTGCGCGGACCGTCGTGCATCCGGTCCACGGCCGCCGCGCTGAACAGGGACTCGGCGGACGCGATGAGCGTGAACGCCACGATCGTGCCGAGCACACCGACGGCAGCGAGTTCACCGAACGCGTCGAGGGGCGGCGGCTGGATCGAGCCGAGCAGGCCGTTGACCTCGACCATGGCGACAGGCGCGTCGAACACGAACGCCGCCAGCATCGCGAGACCCACCGCGGTGAGCGGGCCAGGAACGACGCGGGCCTTGCGCGGCATGTACTTCCAGCACACCAGGATCGCGACGGTCCCGGCGCCCAGGGCGAGCGAGGCCAGCGCGCGGGTGCTGCCGAGGGCGTCGAAGAACGCCTCCGGAAGGCCCGCGATCTTGCCGAGCCCCGACTCCGGGGCCTTGGCGTCGAGCACCGAGTACATCTGACCGGCGATCAGGACCAGGCCGATGCCCGCGAGCATGCCCTCGACGACCGACACCGAGATGGCCCGGAAGTAGCGGCCCACCTTCAGCGCGCCCATGAGGATCTGCAGCAGGCCGGTGGCCAGCACGATGACACCGAGTATGGGAAGGCCGAACTCGCGCACCGCTTCGTACACGAGCACGGTGAGACCGGCGGCCGGTCCTGACACCTGGAGACTGCTGCCGCGCATCAGTCCCGTGACGATTCCGCCGACGATGCCGGTGATCAGGCCGAGTTCGGCGGGCACGCCGGAGGCGACGGCGACACCGACGCACAGCGGCAGTGCCACCAGGAACACGACGAGCGAGGCGGTGAAGTCCGCCTTGAGGTGGGGGAACTTGGAGGTGGACGGGGGTGTGGGGGTGTGGGGGGTGGTGTCGGTCATGGCGGCGCTCACAGAGTCTCGAACGCGTCGGTGTCGACGCGGTGTTCGCGGACGGCGCCGGTGTGCACCTCGTAGTACCAGCCGCGCAGGGTGAGGCGGCCGTCGGCGAGCCGGCGCTCCACGCACGGGTAGGAGCGCAGCCGCAGCAGCTGGGCGAGGACGTGCTGTTGGACGGCCGTGGAGACCGTGACATCGGCCGGGTCGCACGCTCCCGGTTCGTCCGCGGCGTGCGCGAGCCAGTCGCGGACGGCGGGCACGGCCGCGAGGTCGTCGCCGCGCACCAGCGCGCCGATCGCCCCGCAGTGCGAGTGACCGCACACGACGATGTCCTGGACGCCGAGGACTTCCACGGCGTACTCGATGGTGGCGGTCTCCCCGCTGGGGCTGCCGCTGGTGTACGGGGGCACGATGTTGCCCGCGGTGCGGAGCTCGAACAGCTCACCGGGGCGCGCGCCCGTGATCAGGGCCGGCACGACGCGAGAGTCGGAGCAGGTGATGAAGAGCACCTGCGGGGACTGGCCGTCGGCGTGACTGGCGAACTCCTCAGGGCGCGAGCCGAAGGTACGGGCGTTGTCGATGAGGGGCTGCATGTGTGGTGATTCCTCCTGGCGCGCCGGCATGGCGCGTCGGACGGGCAGGACAGGTCGGAACAGCTGGGCCTGTCAGCAGCGGAACACCTGGAGCGACGCCGCTGACAGTTCGTCGATGGATCTGTCCGGGCGGGTGTGGGAGGCGCGGGAGGAGGTGTGCGCGTGCGCGGAGGGGCCTTCGGGCGCCGGTGACTGGGCGCACAGGTACGGGAGTTGGCCCGTGCGTGCTGCCGCCCGGTGCCGGTCGCGGCCGCGGATCACCTCGGCCGGTCCCTGGGGCGCCGACACCTCGCCGTTGCACGCCCGCACCTCGGCCGGTGTCACGACCGGGGTGTGTGCGGGAGCGAACGCCTGTGCGGACGCGGGCAGGGGAAGCGCGAGCAGTAGGGCGACCAGAAGGGCCACCACTGCGCGCTTCTTCCCACCTCGGGACATGTTCCCCCCTCACGCCTCTCTCGCCAAGAACTCGTCAACGTCAGGTCAACTGATGGTCAATAGACAGGTTAACTCTGCAAAGGTGGCTCGTGGGTTAACTGGGTGTTTCGTCTCGAAGGATGGGTGAAAGATGAGGGTGTTATGGCGCGAATGACACCCCTACACTCGCGATCATGACTCACACGGCGACAGACACCGAGACACCCCAAATCCCTGACGACACAACCCTGTTCGGCACCATGTCCACGATGCGCGCCATGCGTCGGCTGCGCCCGGAACCGGTTCCCGACGAAATACTGGAAAGGCTGATTCAAGCGGCTGTGTGGGGGCCCAGTGGCGGCAATATGCAGCGCTACGAATACGTCGTGGTCACCGATCCGGCAGTCATGGCGGAATTGGAACCGTTGTGGAGGCGCTGTGTGGACGCCTACTTGGCGACCACCGGCAAGCACGCGCCCGAGGGCATGGACGAGGCCGCGTACGCGCGGATGGTCGCCGCCATCGAGTACCAGCGCGACCACTTCGCCGAGACACCGGCGCTCGTCATCCCCTGCTACCAGTTCCCGCCGCCGCGCGTCGACGAGGAGGGACTCCTCGCCTCCGTCACCGCGCTCGGCCCCGAGGCGGCCGCCACCATGGCGAGCACGCAGGAGCGCTTCGCCGCGCTCGCGGAGGGCTCCTGCGTCTACCCCGGCGTACAGAACCTGCTGCTCGCCGCACGCGGCCTCGGCCTCGCCGCCAACATCACCATCTGGCACCTGATGCTGGAGGACGAGTGGAAGGCCGCGCTCGGCATCCCCGACGACATGCGGACGTTCGCCGCCATCCCGATCGGATGGCCGCTGGGCCGGTTCGGCCCGGTGCGCCGCAGGCCCGTCGCGGACGTGGTGCACCGCAACCGCTGGTAGACCCGCGCGGTCACCCGTCGCCCGCGCCCGCTTCGAGGCGGATCTCGCGGCCCTTCCAGCGCTCGCGCAGCCAGCGGTCGTGGCAGGCGACGACGACGGCGCCGGGGCCCGCGCCCAACGCGTCCTCCAACTCGTCGCACAGCGTGGGGGACAGGTGGTTCGTCGGCTCGTCGAGCAGCAGCAGCTCCGGCGGGTTCGCCACGAGCAGCGCGAGCGCGAGCCGGCGCCGCTGGCCGACCGAAAGGCGCCCCACGGGTTTGCCGAGGTCGGCCGGGCCCAGCAGACCGAGGTCCGCCAGCGGCACCGCCTCGGCCCGCGCGAACCCGAGCTCCCGGGTGTACGTGTCCCGGGCCGTCAGCTCGGGCCGCTCGAACACGGAGTCCTGGGTGAGCATCCCCACCGACAGTCCGGTACGCCGCCGTGTCTCGCCCCGCGCGGGCAACCGCCCGGCCAGGACCGCCAACAGGGTCGACTTCCCACTGCCGTTGGCGCCGGTGACCAGGAGCCGGTCCTCGGGTGTCACGTCGAGCCGGTCCAGTGCCAGCCGTCCGGGTACCCGGACCGCCCGCAGGGACACGAGCGGCCCGTCGTCGGTGTCGTCGGAAGACATGTCGGCGAGCCGGTCGGGCCGGAAGCGCAGCGGCGGCGGGGGCGCCGCGACCTGGGTGCGCTCCAGCTCCTCCAGGCGCCGGGTGGCATTGCGGACCCGGCGGGAGATCTGGCTCTGCACCCGGTTGGCGCGGACGCCGTAGCCCATCTTCTCGTTGTCGCGCGGACCCCGGTCCGGGGCGACACGGCGCGCCGACACACCCGCCGCGTGCCGCAGCGCCACCAACTCCTCCTGCTCCTCGGCGAACCGCCGCTCCCACCGCTCCCGCTCGGCCCGCTTCTGCGCGAGGTAGCCGCTGTAGGTGCCGCCGAACCGCACGGGACCGTCCACCGCCGGATCGAGGTCGACGAGATCCGTGCAGACGGCCTCGAGGAACGCCCGGTCGTGGCTGGCGAGCACCACCACGCCGGGCAGCGCCCGCACCTGTTCCTCCACGAACAGCGCCGCGTCGTCGTCGAGATGGTTCGTCGGCTCGTCGAGCAGCAGTGCGGCGGGGCGGCGTACGAGAAGCGCGGCGAGCGCGAGGCGCCCGCGCTGGCCGCCGGAGAGCGAGCCGAGGGTCCGGGTGTGCGCGAGCGCCCCGAGGCCGAGACCGGCCAGCGTGATCTCGGCGCGCCGGTCCGCGTCCCATGCCTCGTGCTCCCGCGCGCTCTCCAGCAACTGGCCGTAGGCGTCGAGCAGTTCGGTGTGGGTGTCGGAGTCCTCCGGTGTGTCGGCGAGCCGTTCGCCGAGCCGGTCGAGCTCGGCGAGTTCGGCGCGGGTCTCGCGCAGCGCGTCGTCCAGCACGTCCGCGATCGTGGTCGCGGCGTCGTAGGGCGCCTCCTGTTGCAGGAAGCCGAGGTCGGGCGGCCGTACGACGCTGCCGGAGTCGGGGGTGTCGACCCCGGCGAGCAGGCGCAGCAGGGTCGATTTGCCGACCCCGTTCTCGCCGATCAGGCCGATGCGGCGGCCGGGCGCCGCGGTGAGCGACACACCGTCGAGGACGCGGCGGCTGTCGAGGGTGCGGGTCAGGTCGTGGGCGATGAGGGCGGGCTGGGGCATGAGGTGTGTTCCGTTCGACGTGAGGAGCCGTGGGGCCCGCCGGGCGTACGCCTCGGAGCGGGCCATGTCGTCACGCCGGGGGATCACATCTCGGGCGCCCCCACCTCGGTCAGCTCGCCGCCCGCGAGCCGCAGCCCGCGCTCCACCCCGATCCGTGCCAGGAACCGCTCGTCGTGGCTGACCACCATGAACGCGCCCTCGTACGAGGCGAGCGCGCTCTCCAGCTGGCCGACGCCGACCAGGTCGAGGTTGTTCGTCGGCTCGTCGAGGAGCAGCAGCTGCGGAGCCGGCTCCGCGCACAGCACGCAGGCCAGGGTGGCCCGCAGCAGTTCCCCGCCGGACAGGACGCCGACCGGCAGATGGGCGCGCGGGCCGCGGAACAGGAACCGGGCCAGCAGATTCATCCGCTCCGCCTCGGGGCGCGCCGGTGCGAACGCGGCGAAGTTCTCCGCGACGGTGCGCTCGGGGTCGAGCAGGTCCAGGCGCTGCGACAGATAGGCGATCCGTCCTTCGGCCCGCTTCACGCTGCCGCCGCTCGGCTGGAGATCACCGCTCACGAGCCGCAACAGGGTGGTCTTTCCCGCCCCGTTGGGACCCGTCAGCGCGATCCGCTCGGGGCCGCGCACCGCGAAGTCGATGCCGTCGGCGGCGAACAGATCCTGCTCGCCCCGGCGGACCTGGGCGTGCTCGGCGAGGACGAGGGTGCGTCCCGCGGGCACCTTGGTGTCGGGCAGGTCGAGGACGAGGCGCGGATCGTCGCGCACCGCGCGCTCCGCCTCGTCGAGCCGCGCCTTCGCGTCGCCGACACGGGCCGCGTGCGTCTGCCCGGCGCGGCCCGCGGACTCCTGGGCGCCCCGCTTCATGGTCCCGGCGAAAATCTTGGGCAGGCCGGCGCTCTTCAGGTTGCGCGCGGCGTTGCTCGCGCGGCGTTCGGCGCGCTCGCGGGCCTGCTGCATCTCCCGCTTCTCGCGCTTCACCTCCTGCTCGGCGTTGCGGACGTTCTTCTCGGCGACCTCCTGCTCCGCGCTCACCGCCTCCTCGTACGCGGTGAAGTTGCCTCCGTACCAGCGCAGTTCACCGTGGTGCAGCTCGGCGATCCGCTCCATGCGGTCCAGGAGCGCGCGGTCGTGGCTGACCAGGAGCAGGCAGCCGTTCCAGCGCTCCAGCACGTCGTACAGGTGGCGCCGGGCGTCGAGGTCGAGGTTGTTGGTGGGCTCGTCGAGGAGCAGTACGTCGGGGCGGCGCAGCAGCTGCGCGGCAAGGCCGAGCGAGACGATCTGGCCGCCGCTGAGCGTGTCGAGGCGGCGGTCGAGATCCAGGGCGCCGAGCCCCAGGGAGTCGAGCTCGGCGCGGGTGCGCTCCTCGATGTCCCAGTCGTCGCCGATGACGGTGAAGTGCTCCTCGCTCACGTCGCCCGACTCGACGGCGTCGAGGGCCCGGACGATCTCGGCGACGCCGAGCACCTCGGCCACGGTGAGCGAGCCGGCCAGCGGCAGGTTCTGGGGGAGATGGCCGAGCACACCGTGCACGGTCACCGAGCCGCCGGTGGGCCTCAGCTCACCGGCGATCAGCTTGAGCAGCGTGCTCTTGCCCGCGCCGTTAGGAGCCACGAGCCCGGTGCGGCCGGACGGCACGGAGAAGGACAGGCCGTCGAACACCGGGGTGTCGTCGGGCCAGGAGAAGGACAGGTTCGAGCAGACGACGGAAGCGTCGGACACGGAAGAGACCTCGCGTGGGATACGGGCACGCCGACACGGCAGCCCGGAACAGGAAAGGGGGACGACTGTGAGGCCACACCGGCGATGCATCCGCGCATCGGCCGCTGGCCTGTCAGAGCCGGGTGATCACCCGGAGATGTCGTCGTCCACCGCCATGTTCATTCTCCTCAAGACGCGAAAGGTCCAAGAACACTAACAGCTGCCGACGCCCGCTCACCAGCTCAATGGGTATCGGACCGGGTGTCCGCCGATCCTGGCCGGCAGCAGCCCGATCAGGACCAGCAGCGCGGTGCCGAGCGCGAGCAGGGAGAGGAAGGGCACCGGGTGCGGGGCCTGCAGCACGACGATCACGGCCGTGGCGGCCGCGGGGGAGTGGGAGAGATGGGTGAGCATCATCGCGCCCAGCGAGAGGCCCGCGGCGACCGCCGCACCCCATCCGTTGCTCCCCGTCACCGCGAGCGTCGCGAAGCCGATGGCCGCCGAGATCAGCTGGCCCCCGACGAGGTTGCGCGGCTGCGAGATCGGCAGCCCGGGCGCGCCGTGCACCAGGGCCGCGCTCGCGGCGAGCGGGGGTATCAGGAGCGGCTGCCGCAGCAGCACACCGACACCGACGAGCACGAGCAGGGCGCCGATCGCGAAGACGGTGGCCCGCAGCGCGTGCAGGGGGTGAGGGCGGGGGACGGCGGACGGGGGCGTGGACATGCGATCTCCGGGCAGGGGGAGCGGGGACCCGGTGATCATAAACAAAATGTTGAAGCCCTGGCATTTCGCTTGCCTCTCGGGCAAAGAGGCCCGGGCCCGCTACTGCCGCCGGTTGTCCTCCGCGATCCGTGTCGCCCGGGAGCGCACGTCGGCCTCGGACAGTCCCGCGTCGCACACGATCGTCATCACACTGCCGTCGTCCAGCGACACCTGTCGCATCTCGACGCCCAACTTCCGTGTGCGCTGCGGCTCTTCGTCGGACATGAGGGCTCCTCACGGCCGACGCGGCGCTGTGCCGCGTCGGCTCAACAATTGACGAACTCCCACGGTAGGCACACGCGGTGGCGCGCACGGCGCACCGGCGGGGCGCAGTCACACGATCGGGTCCGTGGACCTCACCGTACGGCCTGGTGTGCCGCCTCCGTCTCGGTGTCGGCGTCACCGGTGCGCAGGGCGCCGCCCGCCGTCTCCAGGTGGGCGCGGACGAACCACTGGAACTTCTCCAGCTCCCGCAGCTGTCCGATCAGCAGGTCCTGGGTGGCCAGGTCGATGGCGCCGGTCTGGTCGACCGCCTTGCGGACGTCCTCGACGAGGCCGGTGTAGACGACGTCCAGCGCGCCGAGGTGGGCGATGGCGTCCGCCCGGCCGACGCTGTAGTCCTCCCAGGTCCGCGCGGCGACGAGCACTCCGGGCGTGCCGTGGCTGACGCCGCCGAGCGCCGCCGCGCGCTCCGCGACCTCGTCCGCCATCGCACGGACCTTCTCGACCTGCGGGTCGATCATCTCGTGCACGGCGATGAAGTGCGGTCCCACGACGTTCCAGTGGATGTGCTTGAGCGTGAGGTGCAGATCGTTGAGGGCGTGCAGGCGCAGCTGCAGGATGTCGATGAGCTCGCCCGCCTCGGATACGTCGAGGCCGGGGACGGTGTACTTCGGGTTGCTCCGCAGAGCCATGGTGCGTGTCTCCCTTCGGGCTGCGAGCGGTTGAGCTGCACTGTCGGACTACCCCGCATGCGAGATCCATTCCTGATCGGCGCCGAGCAGGGGACGGCCCCGGGGTTCCCCGAAAGGTAAGGTTAGGCTAACCTTCGGCTCGTGAGATCTGGTGAACGCGCAGGTAGCGCCCCTCGTCCGCGCGGTCACGAACTGTCGGCGGAGCACGTGACCGTGTCGTACGACGGAGTCGACGTCGTGCACGACGCGGCCCTCGTCCTCAAGCCCGGCGAAGTGACCGCCCTCGTCGGTCCCAACGGCAGCGGCAAGTCGACGCTGCTGCGGACCGTCGCCCGGCTGCAGAAGCCCCGGCACGGCACGCTGAGCCTCGACGCGGGCACGGCCGACGCCGCCGACGGCTTCGACCTCACCGCCCGTCAGTTCGCCCGCCGGGTCGCGCTGTTGACCCAGAGCAGGCCCACCCCGGGCGGGCTCACTGTGCGCGACGTCGTCGAGTTCGGCCGCTATCCCTACCGGGGACGGTGGGGACAGGCCGATGCCGACGGCGCCGAGGTCGTCGCCCGGGTCCTGGCCATGACCGGCGTCGAGGCGCTCGCCGACCGCGGCGTCGACCAGCTCTCCGGCGGACAGCTGCAGCGCGTGTGGCTGGCGAGCTGCCTCGCCCAGCAGACCGGCGTGCTCCTCCTCGACGAGCCGACCACCTACCTCGACCTGCGCTACCAGATCGAACTCCTCGACCTCATGCGGGACCTGGCGGACGACGGCGGGATCGCCGTCGGCGTCGTCCTGCACGACCTCGACCAGGCCGCCGCCGTCGCCGACCGGATCGCGCTGCTCAGCGAGGGCCGCGTCATCGCCGACGGCGCCCCCGAGGACGTCCTGCGCTCCGAGCGCCTCACCGAGACGTACGGCATCCGCGTCGACGTCGACACCGACCCCTTCACCGGACGGCTGCGCACCCGCGCGATGGGCCGTCACCACAGCAGAAGCGAAAGGCTCCAGAGCACCTCATGAGACGCCCCATGATCATCGCGGCAGGCGCTGCCGCCGCGGCCCTCGTCCTGTCCGCCTGCGGCAGCTCCGAGCCCGCGCAGACCGACCCCGACCGCAAGGCCGCGCCGATCACCCTGACCGGCGCCAACGGCTCCAAGGTCACCCTCGACGGGCCGGCCACCAAGGTCGTCGGCACCGAGTGGAACGTCGTCGAGTCCCTCGTCACACTCGGCGTCGACCCCGCGGGCGTCGCCGACGTCAAGGGCTACAAGGCCTGGGACACCGCCGCGCCGCTCACCAACGCGCCCAAGGACATCGGCACCCGGGGCGAGCCCAGCATGGACAGCATCGCGGGCCTCACCCCCGACCTGATCGTCGCGACCACCGACCTGTCGGCGTCCGCGGTCAAGCAGATGAAGAAGATCGCCCCGGTCCTCCAGGTGAAGTCGGCCGACGGCGCCGACCAGGTCGGCACGATGTTCGACACCCTCGACACCCTCGCGAAGGCCACCGGCAAGGAGGACGAGGCGAAGGACGCCAAGAAGGCGTACGAGGCCAAGCTCGCCGAGGGCAAGAAGGCCCTGAAGGACGCGGGCGCGGACGGCTCGAAGATAGCGACCGCCGACGGCTACTCCGCCTCCAACCAGGTCTCCGTGCGCGCCTTCACCGGCAACTCCCTGCTCGGCGCCGTCAACGAGGACCTCGGCCTGAAGAACGCCTGGAAGGTCAAGGGCGACAAGGACTACGGCCTCGCCACCACCGACGTCGAGGGCCTCACCGGGCTCGGCGACGACGTGCGGTTCACGTACATCGGCAACAAGAAGGCCGGCGGCTCCGACGTCTTCACCAAGGACCTCGCCGACAACTCCGTGTGGAAGTCGCTGCCCTTCGTGAAGTCCGGCGACGTGCACCGACTGCCCGACGGCACCTGGCTGTTCGGCGGGCCGAAGTCGATGGAGCAGTACATCGACGGCGTCGTCGCCGCCCTGACGAAGAAGTAGGCACGTGGCCGTCACCGCACCTCCTCGCACCCTGGCGGCGCCGTCCGTCGGCGCCGTCGGGGTGACGGCCGGGCTCGCGCTGCTCGTCGCCGTGCTCGCCGTCGTCGACATCACCTACGGCACGGCCGACGTCGGCGCCCGCCAGGTGTGGCAGGCCCTCACCGGGCAGGCCGAGGCGGGCGACGCCTCCGTCGTCGTCGCCTCCCGGCTGCCGCGCATGGTGGCCGGGCTGCTCGTCGGCGTGGCGCTCGGCGCGGCGGGTGCCGTGCTGCAGGCGGTCAGCCGCAACGTGCTCGCCTCGCCCGACACCCTCGCCGTCAACGCCGGTTCGTACCTCGCGCTCGGGGTGCTCGCGGCCACCGGCGCGACCGCCTCCGTGTTCGCGTCCTCCGCGGTCGCCTTCGTCGGCGGACTCGCCGCGGCCGCCGTCGTGCTCGGGCTCGCCGGACGCGCCGCCACCACGGTCCGCCTGGTGCTCGCGGGCAGCGCCCTCGCCCTCGGCCTCAACGCCGTCACCGAGTCGCTGATCCTGCTCTTCCCCGAACAGACCGAGGGCCTCTACCAGTGGAACCAGGGCAGCATCGCCCACAACGGTTTCGCCGGAGTGGCCCGCATGGCGCCCGTCGTGGTCGCCGCGCTCATCGGCCTCGTGCTGCTCGCCCGCCGCGTCGACGGGCTGACCCTCGGGGACGACGCGGCGCGCGGCCTCGGCATCCCGGTGCGCGGCACCCGCGTCACCGCCGTCGTGCTCGCGGCGCTGCTCTCGGCGGCCGCGGTCACCCTGTGCGGGCCGATCGGCTTCGTCGGCCTGTGCGCCCCCGCGCTGGTCAGGCCGGTGGCCCGCCGCGTGCGTTCGCTCGTACGGCACCGGCTGCGCATCCCCGTCGCGGGCCTCGTCGGCGCCGCGCTCGTGCTCGGTTCCGACCTGTTGCTGCGCGCCGTGACCTCCGCCCAGGTGGCGGTCACGGTGCCGACGGGCGTGGTCACCAGCGTCGTCGGCGCGGTGTTCCTCGTCGTGATGGCGCTGCGGCTTCGGGACGGGGACGCCGCCGCGCCGCCTGACCGGATGCGCATCCCGAGCCGCAAGGTCTTCGCGGTCACCGTGGCGGCCCTGGCGGCGGTGCTGATCGGCACGGCCGTCGCGGGGGTCCTCCTCGGCGACAGCACGCTGCTCCTCGGCGACGTCGCCAACTGGGCGGGCGGGCAGGCCGGTCAGGCCATCACGTTCGTCCTGGACACCCGGGTGCCGCGCGTCCTCGCCGCTCTGTGCGCGGGCGCGGCGCTCGCCCTGTCCGGCACGCTCGTGCAGTCCGTGACCCGCAACCCGCTGGCCGAACCCGGTGTGCTCGGGGTCTCCGGCGGCGCCGCGCTCGGCGCCGTGCTGCTGGTCACCACGGTGCCCGGCGCGGGCTCGTGGAGCATCGCCGGCGCGGCGTTCGCGGGCGCCGCCGTCACCTCCGCCGTCGTGTTCGGACTCGCGGCCAAGGGCGGATTCCAGCAGAGCCGGCTCGTCCTGGTCGGCGTCGGCACCGCGTCGGGGACGGCGGCCCTGATCAGCCTCCTGATCGTGCTCACCGACCGGTTCAGCGCGACCAAGGCCCTGGTGTGGCTCTCCGGTTCGACCTACGGGCGCAGTTTCCCGGACGTGCTGCCGGTCGCGGCCGTGCTCGTCGTCGCCGCCGTCATCGCGGTCGCCCGGCGCAAGGAGCTCGACCTCGTCTCCCTCGACGCGGACACGCCCCGCCTCCTCGGCCTCGACCTGGCACGCGGACGCCTCGGCTTCCTGGTGCTCAGCGTGCTGCTCAGCGCCACGGCGGTCGCCGCCGCGGGCACGATCGGGTTCGTCGGTCTCGTGGCGCCGCACGCGGCCCGCGCCCTGGTGGGGCGCAAGCACGTGCGGGTCGTACCGGTCGCGATGCTCCTGGGCGCGGCCCTCGTCTGCGTCGCGGACCTGCTGGGCCGTGCCGTCATCGCCCCGGCCCAGCTGGGCGCGGGCCTGATGACGGCCGTCGTCGGCACGCCGTACTTCGTGTATCTGCTGGTGCGCGGACGGCGGTAGGGCGGCCTCAGCCCGCCTTCGTACGCAGCACCTCGAGGGCCCGGTCCGCATGCGCGCTCATCCTGAACTCGCTGCGGACCACCTCGAGCACCTGCCGGTCGGTGCCGATCACGAACGTGGCGCGCTTGGTATGCAGCGGCCCGAAACCGCGCGCCACCCCGAAGCGGCCGCGCACCTCGCCCTCCGGGTCCGAAAGCAGCGGAAACCCGAGGGTGTGCCGCTGAGTGAACTCCCGCTGGCGTTCGACGGCGTCGGAGCTGATCCCCACCGGGCGAGCGCCGACCGCCGCGAACTCGGCCGCCAGATCCCGGAAGTGGCAGGCCTCCGCGGTGCAGCCGGGGGTGAGCGCGGCCGGGTAGAAGAAGAGCACGACCGGCCCCTCGGCGAGCAGGGACGACAGCGTGGTGGGCGCCCCCGTCTCGTCGGGCAGCGTGAAGTCCTCGACGACGGATCCGGCTTGGATCCGGGCGGACGTGGGCATGGGGCCTCCCAGGGCTCGACAGTGGACGCGCGATCGTGGACGCGTGCGCCGTTCACGTATACCGGACGGTAAGTCGTACCGAACAGAATGTGCCCCAGGGATGTTGAGCCGTGACGGGCTGGGTAGGGGCGGCTCATGGACGTGTCGCATGACCAGAACGTGGAGACGGCAGTGGCCGCTGCCGCCTTCCTCTCCGGGCAGCAGGTCACCGAGAAGCAGTGCGGTGGCTGCGGGACCGTGGTGGCGGGCATCAACGGTCGTTACGCGTGCGGCGCATGTGGCTGGATCAACCACTGGTCGGACGGGGACACCCATCTGCCCGGGGCGGAGGACGACGTCTGAGCGGCGTCGCGGGGGAGCGGCGCAGTCGAACGTTTCTGCGATGTGAGCCCCTCGCGTCGAACTGGTTGTGAAGGCCGTTGGGCCATTCGCGCATATGCCACTCGGTGTATGCCCCTTGGCCTACGGTTTGGAATGTCGCCCTTGTCGGGCGATGGCATGACAGCACAGTCCGGCGGGAGTGGTGATGGGCCGGGCGACCCCACGTACCGGGCGGTGCCGCCGGGAGCGGGGCAAGGAGTGACGAGAACTCCCGCACAGGTGCGACAGCAGGGATGAGGTGGGTCAGGGTGAGCCCTGACGAACGGCACACGTACGGGCGCCTGGAGGCGCTGGCTGCGGGAGTTCTCGCCTACCCGGACGGCGAACGACTCGCGTGCGAGGTCGAGTTGCGGTACTGCGCGGACGACCCCCTGGTCGTCCGTGTCGTCCTGCCCGGAGGGCATGCGCGCGGCGGGAGTTGGGCGCTGTCCCGCGACCTGCTCTCGGCCGGGCTCACCGGCACGGCGGGCATCGGTGACGTCACGGTGCGGCCCGTGGCGCACGAGGGCGAGCCGCTGAGCGTGGAGATCGAGGTCCGCGGCGCGCGAGCCGGGGAACTGGTCCGCTTCGTGATGGGGCACCGTGCGCTGCTCACGTACCTGGAGCGCAGTCATGCCCTCGTGCCGTTCGGGACGGAGGCCGACCAGGGCGCGATGGACCGGGAGTTGGAGCTCTTCCTCGACGAGGGAGGCCCGGCGGAGGAGGCCGGAAATGCGTGATAAGCCGCGCATTGCGCCCTTCGTGTGATCCTGCGGTCCTTCCGCAACCGGCGCGCGGCCTCGATCGCTCTCTGCCTTCGAGACAACGGCGTACGCCACGAAGGAGGCCGGCATGCACACCATCGCGACCGGGCTGGACGAAGAGCAGATCCGCGCCATCGACTGGGCCGACGACTGGCTGCTGGCCCCGCCGAACCCGGCGGACCGCCTGCCCTCCCGGGTGGACCCCAAGGACATGCGGCGCCTCGAACTGCACGCGGTGCTCACCGCGTCGGGCGTCGCGCCCTCGCCGGGCGACACGGAGGCGATCGAGCAGCTCAGCTCGCTCCCGGACGCCGTGCACGCCACCCTGCGCCGCTGGCTGGGGTGTTGCGGGCAGTGCGGCTGCGCCGCCTGAGCCCCGACACCCTCGCGAAACCGGCCCCTCCGCACCTGGTGCGGAGGGGCTCTGGTGTGTCGTCACAGGCGGCGTGACACGTCCTGGGCCGCCTGCCGCACCGCCGGGGCGAACCCGGCCAGCTGCTCCTCGGTGACGAGGAAGGTCAGCGAGGAGACCGAGACGGCGCCGACCGGTGTGCCGTCCGCGTCGAGGACCGGGGCGGCGATCGAGCAGATCGACGCGTCCGCCTCCTCGTAGTCGGTGGCGTACCCGGCGTCCCGGATCGCGGCCAACTCCTTGACGAGGGCCGCCCGGTCGGTGTGCGTGTGCGGGGTGCGGGCGGGCAGACCGGTGCGGTCCAGGGTGGCGGCGGCCTCCTCGGCCGGCAGATGGGCCAGCAGCGCCTTGCCCGCGGCGGTCGCGTGCAGCGGCAACGGCGCCCCGACGTCCGTGGCGATCCGGTAGGCGTGGCCCGGGTCGACCTTGTGCGTGTACGTCGCGTGGTCCCCGCTCGGCACCGCCAGGTGCACCGCCTGCCCGAGCCGCTGTTGCAGCGCGCGCAGCACGGCGTCGATGCCCACCGCGTCGTCCGCGAGCACCTGCGCGGCCATCGCGCGCAGTTGATTGCCGCAGCCGTATCGGCCCTCGCCGTCGGCGGCCGCGTACCCCTCCTCGACGAGCGTGGCGAGGACCCGGTGCGTGCTGGCCTTGGAGACGCCGGAGCGCTCCGCGATGTCGCCGAGCCGGTGCGGCCCGTCCGCACGCGCCACCGCGTGCAGCACTCGAAGTGCCTTGACGACGGAATTCGCGGGCTTGCTCGCTTCCATTGACCCTCCGAGGAGACGCGGGCTATGTTTCCACTCGATCCGCCGAGCGGAACGCCATTCTACTCCACGGAACGTTCTCGGATCTTCAACTCGGGTGTCCAGCAGCGGCGGCGCGCCAGCCGCGCCCGTCGCCGTACGCACCACTTTCATGCCGGGGAAAGGTCGCCGTCCATGGCTGTGCACGCAGCTCCTTCCGCAGGTCCGCAACGATTCGATCTCGTCGTCTCGGGCGGGCTGTTGGCCGACCCGCTGAGCGCGGAGCCCTACGCCGGTGACCTCGCTGTACAGGGCGGCCGGATCGTCGCCGCGGGGGAGCCCGGCACGCTGGTCGCGGACGAGCGCGTCGACGCCACCGGCCTGCTCGTGGCGCCCGGCCTGATCGACCTGCACACCCACGTCTACGCGCCCCGCACCTCGCTCGGCGTACCGGCCGACAGGGTCGGTGTCGCGCAGGGTGTCACCACCGTGGTGGACGCGGGCAGCTGCGGCAGCGACCACTGGGACGACTTCGCGGGCAACGTTGTCAACGCCGCCGCGACCCGCGTCCTGAGCTGGCTCAACATCTCCCGGCACGGACTCGTCCACGGCCGCACCGAACTCGCGGGCGGCCCCGGCGACATCGACGAGGCCGCCACCGAGAAGCTGCTGCGCGAGCACCCCGACTGCGTGCGCGGCATCAAGGTGCGGATGAGCTCCTCGGTTCTCGGTGACAGCGGACTCGCACCCCTGAAGGCCGCCAAGCGGGTCGCCGCGCGGGTGGGGCGGCCGGTGATGGTGCACGTCGGCAACGAGCCGCCGCGCCTCGCCGACGTACTGGACCTGCTCGGCGAGGGCGATGTCGTCACACACGCCTTCCACGGCAAGCCCGGCGGCCTCTTCGGCAGCGAGGACGCCGCACGGCGGGCCGTCGCGCGCGGAGTGCGCCTCGACATCGGGCACGGCAGCGCCAGCCTGAGCCTCGCCACCGCCGAACGGGCCCTCGCGGCCGGGTTCACCCCGCACACCATCAGCACCGATGTGCACGTGGGCAATGTCGAGGGTCCGGTGCACTCCCTTGTCACCACCCTCAACAAGCTGCTCGCGCTCGGCCTCACGCCGCACGAGGTGATCCGGTGCGCGACCCTGCACCCCGCACAAGTCCTCGGACTGGAGGACGAGTTGGGGACCTTGCGCGTCGGCGGCGCCGCCGACCTGACACTGCTCAGGCTCGCCGAAGGACCGCTCGACCTGACCGACGCCGAGGGCCACACACGTACCACCCACACCCACCTGGAGGCGGTCGCGGCGGTGCGCGCCGGACGCCCGCACACCCTCAAGGCCGCCGGCGGCTGAGCCCCACCCACCGACCGCTCCACCGAACCACCGAGAGGCCCGTGAATGAGCACGCCCCTGATCGAACGGCTCGCGACGGCCGTCCAGGACACCTCGCAGCCCGTCACCGACGAGGACCGGGCCGACCTGGCGGAGTTCCTGCCGATCGCCCGGGCCCACGCGCAGATCGCCGGGATCGACTTCGACGAGACACGGGTGCTCGCCCTCGCCGTGCACGCCCTCGCCTTCGTCCGCCGGGTGCGCACCGCGGAACACCTCGACCCGCTCGACCCGGAGCTCGCCTCCGAACTGCCCGCCGGGCGCATGGAGTCGGCCCGCACCCTCATCGACACCTACTGCGCCCCGCGCGAGTTCCTCGCCGGGGACACCGAAGTCCTGCTGCTCGCCCTGCACTTCGAGGCGGCGGCACAGCTCCAGCACCAGACCACCCCTCAGGTTTGACCCACACACCAGGGAGCACCGCCATGACAGTCAAGATCGTGATCGGACACCGGCTCGGCAAGGGCCAGGCGGTCGCCGACGGCGTACGCGCCGCGGGCGGCGAGCCGGTCCTCATCCCCGGGCCCGGCGCCGACATGAAGGTCGGCGACGTGATGGACGCGGAGGGCGCCGCGCTCGGCATCTCCTTCTGCGGCAGCGGCGGCGCGGGAGCAGTCACCGCCAAGGCCAAGTACGGCCACGAGATCGAGTTCGGCATGCGCTCGGCGCAGGCCGGGGTGACCGCCGTCGAGCAGGGCCGCACCGTCCTCGGCTTCGGCTTCCTCGACAGCGAGGAACTGGGCTTCAAGGTCACCGAGGCGCTCCTCAAGAAGCTGGGGAAGGACGCCTCGTGAAGCAGCACCGCCACACCCTGCGGCTCACCGGCTCCGGGCCCACCAGGGACAAGGCGTTCGCCACCGCCATCGGGCAGGTCCAGTCGTCGGTCGACAAGCTCACCGACGGTGTGTGCTTCCGCGTCGAGCCCCTCGAGCTCGAGGTCGTCTCGGCCGTGGAGCACCGCTGGACGGAACGCTTCCTCGGCCTCCTCTTCCCCCGCACCCGACAGCGCTTCGAACTCACCCTGCGCGTCGAGGTGCAGGTGTCCTCCCTCGACCTCGAATCCGTCGACTTCACGGTGCGCGAGGAGCGGCTCTCGCCGGTCCAGCACGCCCTGCACATGAGGTGACCCGATGAACGAGACCCTCACCGTCCTGCTGGAGTCCCTCGTCATCGGCGGACTCATCGGCTTCGGTGCCTCCGCGGGCGTGGCCCGCATGTTCCACGCGCCGAAGGTCCAGGGCATGGGTGCCTTCCGCACCCTCGGCGAGCTGAACGCCTGTCAGAACGACCCGGTCGCGCACTTCTCGTTCGGCCTGGGATTCCTCTTCAACGCCTGGTCGAGCGCGGTCGGCACCGGTGCACTCACCTCCGACGTGGACCACCGCATCGTGCCGCACTGGACCGCATCGGTCGCGATGATCAAGAACCGCAGGCTCGCCGAGACCCTGCACAACCCCCGGCGCATGGCCATCACCGGCACCGGCGTCGGTATGGTCCTCGTCACCCTGCTCAACACCACCGCCGCCTCGATCCCGCACTCGCTGCAGGAGGTCGCCGCCAAGGTGCTCGGGCCCGCGTCCGAGTGGCTGATCAACCCCGTGATGCCGATCATCTTCTGGATGGCCGCCGTCGACGCGGGCCGGCGCGCCGGAGCCTGGGGCACCGTCCTCGGCGGCCTCGGCCACCTCGTGATGGGCAACGCCGTCCCCGGCATCGTGCTCGGCATCGTCATCGGCAAGGGCGTCGACGACCTCGGCTGGACCAAGGTCACCAAGTCCCTCGCGGGCGTGGTGATCGCGCTGTTCGCGGCCAGTACCGTCCTGCGCGGCGCCGACATCACCCTGCTCGAGCAGCTGAACGTGCACATCCCGCACTGGCTCGCGCACTTCCACGACGTGACCGGCACGAAGCCCGAGTGAGGCAGGCAGCGACATGACCGAGACATCCACCGCCGCCTCGGGCGGCATACCGGCGCAGAACTCCGGATCGGACGAGCAGCCCTCCAAGGGCGGCTTCCTGAGCAAGGTCCCGGGAGAGGGCAGCTTCTGGCTCGCCGAATGGGCCTTCCCCGTCTTCGTGGCCTGCCTGGCCGCCGGCATCTTCACCGGTACACACCTGTACTACGTCTACCACACCGGTGTGTTCAGCGACGTCGCCGTCGCCTCCATGCTCAAGGCCGGGATGGAGAACGGCAGTTACGGCGCCGCGGCCGCCTTCGGCGCGGGCTTCCTCTTCGCCCGTGTCATCGAGGGGCCCATGGTCGGCATCCTCGACATCGGCGGCTCCCTGCAGACCGGCGTCGGCATCGGCATCCCCGCCATGCTGCTCGGCGCCGGATTCACCGCGCCACTCGAACACTTCTGGCTCGCCATCCCGGTGGGCGCCCTCCTCGGCGCGCTGATCGGCGGCGCCATCCTCGCCATCCGGCGCGCCACCGTGAACTCGACGGGCGGCACCTCCACCTTCGGCGCCGACGTGATGATGGGCGCGGGCAACTCCGCAGGACGCTATCTGGGCCCGCTCGTCATCATCTCCGCCGCCACCGCGTCCCTGCCGGTCGGCATCGGCTCGACCATCGGCGCCGCCCTCTTCTACAAGTGGCAGAAGCCGCTGACCGGCGGAGCCATCATCGGCGCGATGATCGCGGGCCTCTTCTTCCCGATCCCCGGCAAGTGACAGCCTCCCCTTGGCCTTAGGACACACCGTGCACTCTCTCCACCACGACCTCGGCACACCGCCCGCCATCAACGCCAGCGGCAAGATGACGGCGCTGGGCGGCAGTGTCCTCAGCGACGGCGTCGTCGCCGCGATGGGCGAGGCCGCCAGGCACCACGTCGTCATGGACGACCTGATGGTTGCCGTCGGCCGCGAGATCGCCCGCGCCACCGGCACCGAGGACGGCTGCCCCACCACAGGCGCGGCGTCCGGCGTCGCCATCGCGGTCGCCGCCGTCATCGCGGGCTCCGATCTGTCCCGCATCGAGGCCCTGCCCGATGCGGGCGACGCCCCCTGCGAGGTGATCCTGCCGCGCGGCCACTCCGTCCACTTCGGCGCGCCCGTACGGCAGATGGTCGCGCTCGGCGGCGGTCGCCCCGTCGAGGTCGGCTCCGCGAACAAGGTGAGCGCGGACCACCTGGCGGGCGCGATCGGCCCGCGCACCGCGGCCCTGCTGTACGTCCAGTCCCACCACGCCGTGCAGAAGGGCATGGTGTCCCTCGCCGAGACCGTCGAGGTGGCCCGCGCCCACGGCCTCCCGGTCATCGTCGACGCCGCCGCCGAGGGCGAACTGCGCCGCTGGCCCGCCACCGGAGCCGACCTGGTCGTCTACAGCGGCGGCAAGGCCGTCGGCGGCCCCACCTCCGGGATGATCTGCGGCAGCGCCGCGCGCATGGCGGCGTGCCGGGCCCAGTACGGCGGCATCGCCCGCCCGATGAAGGTCGGCAAGGAGACCCTCTTCGGCCTCGTCCAGGCGCTGCGCGAGTACGGCACCACCCAGAGCGGCGGACACCGGCCCCGCATGGAGAAGCTCGCCGCGCGCCTCGCGGACCTGCCGGGCCTCACCACCCGGGTCGTCAGCGACGAGGCGGGCCGCGACATCCACCGCACCGAGCTCACCGTCGACCCTGACACGGCGGGCCGCGACGCGGCCGGTCTCGCCGCCGAACTCGCCGCGAGCGGCGTGTACCTGAGGGACCATCACGCCGTCACGGGACGCCTCGCCATCGACCCGCGCCCCATGAACCCCGACGAAGAGGACCAGCTGGTGGACCGGCTGACCGCACTGCTGGACGGAGAGAACAACCGATGACCGTCGTCGAACGCCGCCTCGTGGTGACCGAGGAGGCCGGCCTGCACGCCCGCCCCGCCACCGCCTTCGCCCAGATCGCCGCCCGCGCCGCGGCCGACGTCACCGTCGCACGGGACGACGGTCACGAGGTCCCCGCCCGCAGCGTCCTTTCCCTGATGACACTCAACATCCGCTGCGGCGACGCCATCGTGCTGCGCGCCCGCGGGGCCGACGCCGAGTCGACCCTGGACGCCCTCGCCGAGATCGCGGCCCCCGCGTGACCCAGGCCCGTACCCGACCGGAGACACCCATGCACGCCGAAGTCATCGACGCCCTGCGCGCCGCGCGCGTCACCCCGACCGTGCGCGAGGCCGACGCGGACACCGCCGACGCGGTGGCCCGCACCCTCGTCGAATGCGGCCTCACGGCCTTCGAGTTCACCGCCACCACCCCCGGGTGGGAGGGGCTCGTCGCCGCCTGGTCGAAGGAGTTCCCCGAGGTGACACTCGGCCTCGGCACCGTCACCTCGCCGGACATCGCCGAACGCGCCCTGGCGGCCGGTGCGAACTTCCTGGTGAGTCCGTTCCAGGTGCCCGAGGTACGTCCCGTCGCCGACGCCGCGGGCCGGCTCCTGGTCGAGGGCGGCCTCACCCCGAGCGAGCTGCGCATCGCGGCGGACCGGGGTGTCGCCAAGCTGTTCCCGGCCCATGTCGGAGGCGTCGCCTACCTGAAGTCGGTGCTGTCCGTGCTGCCCGGCGCCCGGATCATGGCGACCGGCGGTGTGAGCGCGGACGACGCCGCCACGTGGCTCGCCGCGGGAGCCTTCACGGTGAGCATCGGCAGCGACCTCACCCGAGGCGACGTGGCGGCCAATGCGGCGCGGCTGAAGGAACACATCGCGCGCTGACGAACGCTCCGAAGTGCGACGCCGATGTCGCATGGCTGTAACAGGGTGATCATGGCACTGGATACCGGGCAACGGCATCCGTTGTAGTGGCCCCATGACACGCGAGCCGGCCACACCACCCCGAGGCGGATCGCGGTGGCGACCGGGCATCGGTCTCCTCGCCACCGCGCTGCTCCTGGGCACCGCCACCGGCGCCCACCACCGGGAGGGATATCCGCCCCTCCCGGACAGCGCCTGCGAGGCGTCGGCGGAGACCGCGAAGAACTCGGGCAGACCCGCCCCCGACCTCGACGGCGACCGCCGCCCGGACCTGGCGCTCGGTGTCCCGGCAAGCAATGGCGACGTCTACCAGACCGGCAGGATCGCCCTGCTGCACGGCGCGCGGGCCGACGACCGCACGGTGTTCACACCCAAGGACCTCGACCTGCCCGAGCACGACGCCATGACCGACGGAGAGTCCCCTCCGGTCCTCGCCGACCTGGACGGCGACGGCCACCTGGACCTCGTGGCGGGCGGCAGCGCCCATGTCCAGTGGGGCGGCACACACGGCCCGGACCCCGGCCACAAAGCCGCCCGTATCGCGCTGCCGTACGTGGGGGAGGGGCAGCCCGTACGGATCAGCAAGGGCAACGACGTCTACGAGGACCCGCCGGTGGCCGGCGACTTCGACGGCGACGGCCACACCGACCTGGCCACCTACCGCAGCGGCCTGCACAAGCGTCACCTCGTGGTCCTGAACGGCCCGTTCGACCGGACGGGCAGGCCCGCGCGGATCACCGAACGCCCCGACCCGTACACGGACGCGGCCGACGCCGTCGTCGGCCTGCGGCTCCTCGCGGCGGACATGACCGGCGACCGGGCCACCGATCTCCTGGTGTACGACGTGGGGGAACCGGAACACCCCAAACTGCTGGCCGGGGGATCCGACACCGCGAGCGGCCTGGCCGCGCAGGCCGAGCGGCTGCCGACGGGCGAGAACGTGACCGTCGGCGACTTCGACGGCGACGGCAGGCCCGACATCGCGCTCGGCGACAGCGGCGTCCCGATGGACGACGAGTTCGCACCGCGCGACCGCAAGGGCAAGGTGACGATCCGTTACGGCAAGGCGCCCGAGGCCCCGGTCGTCTTCGACGGAGGGACCCGCAAGGGCGGCTTCGGCATCGGCCTGATGGCCGCGGACGTCAACGGCGACGGCTGCGACGACCTCGCCGTGCGCAGCGACGACGACCGGGTCGGCGGCCATGACCGCGTCGACGTGCTGCGCGGCGGATCGGCGGGTCTCGGCTCCCGGCCGTGGCACCGGCTGCCGGGGGCGGGCCGCCTGGAGACCGCGGCCGACCTCGACGGCGACGGCCGCGACGAACTGATCCTGGCGCAGGACGACATCTGGCGGGTCGTCGACGGCACGGGGAAGCGGGCGGTGTCGTTCGACGTCCGCGAAGTGGCGCGACGGCCCGGCTAGGCAGCCGGTGTGCACCCGTGGTGCTCGGGGCGGGGACCCGTCCTCGCGCTCCACTCGCGGCGCGTCGGGTACAGGCTGTACGCCGCGAGGGGACGTACCTCGACCGAACACACCACGTCGGCACCCGAGCCAGCGCCCACGCGCTCCAGGAGCAGCGCCAGGATCCGCTGCGAAAGGCGCGTCATGGTCCGCTCGCTGCGCCCCGGGAGCAGCGCCACCTCCACGTGCACGACCGGCACGTCGTCGTGCTCGCTGCCGACGACATACGTCTCCGTGGCGGCGCGGAAGAACGTCTTGCAGGTGCCGCGCGAGCCGGACCCCTCGACGACGAGGGCGTGCAACTCCGTGGCGAGGGCGCGCCGGTCGAGCGTGTCGGAGAGTCGGGGCGAGTAGTCGACGGTGATCTGAGGCACGGCGCCTCCGCGGCGGACAAGGTGAGTGGGTTTTACATCTACCTGAACGCCACTTTATCCCTTCGCCCGCCGTGCCTCGAACCCGCGGGTACGCGTGAGGACCTCGGGTACGTGTGAGGGCCCCGGCCGGGCTCGGCCGGGGCCCTCACACGTGATGTCACGCCTCGCTGGCGTCGAGCATCTCCTCGCGCTCCACGAGCTTCACGCGCTCGCGGCCCTGGGGCTCGCCGAGCGCCTTCTCGGCGGCGTCGAGCTTGTACCAGCCGTCCCAGGTCGTGTACCGGATGCCGCGCTCGCCGAGGAACTCCTCGACGGACTCCGGGGCGGGCGAGACCGGCGTCTGCAGGCGGCCCTCCGCGTGGTCGGCGAGCAGATTCGCGACCGTCTCGTTGGCGTCGCCCTTGGTGTGCCCGATGAGGCCCACGGGGCCGCGCCGGATCCAGCCGGTCACGTACGTCGACTGGAGGTGCTCGCCGTTCTCCTGGATGACCCGGCCGCCCTCGTCCGGGACGGTGCCGGACTTGATGTCCCAGGGGAGCTTCGGCAGTTCGTCGGAGAGGTAGCCGACCGCGCGGTAGACGGCGCCGAGGTCCCAGTCCGTGAAGTTGCCGGTGCCCTTGACGTTGCCGGTGCCGTCCAGCTCCGTGCGCTCGGTGCGCAGGCCGACGACCTTGCCGTCCTCGCCGAGGATCTCGGTCGGCGACTCGAAGAAGTGCAGGAACAGCTTGTGCGGGCGGTCGCCCTCGTCGCGGATCGCCCAGTTCTCCAGCGTCTTGGCGACCATGTCGGTCTGCTTCTCGCTGCGGCGGGCGGCGATGGAGCCCTCGTCGTAGTCGATGTCCTCGGGGTTCACGATGACCTCGATGGACGGGGAGTGGTCGAGCTCGCGCAGCTCCATCGGGCTGAACTTCGCCTGCGCGGGGCCGCGGCGGCCGAAGACGTGGACCTCGAGGGCCTTGTTCGCCTTCAGGCCCTCGTACACATTGGCCGGGATCTCGGTCGGCAGCAGCTCGTCCGCCGTCTTCGCGAGCACGCGCGCGACGTCGAGCGCCACGTTGCCGACGCCGAGGACGGCGACCTTCTCGGCCTCCAGCGGCCAGGTGCGCGGGACGTCGGGGTGGCCGTCGTACCAGGAGACGAAGTCCGCGGCGCCGTAGGAGCCCTCGAGCTCGATGCCCGGGATGTCGAGCGCCCGGTCCGCCGTGGCGCCGGTGGAGAAGACGATCGCGTCGTAGAAGGCACGCAGGTCGTCGAGGTCGATGTCGCGCGGGTAGTCGACGTTGCCGAACAGCCGGATCTGCGGCTTGTCGAGGACCTGGTGCAGGGCCTTCACGATGCCCTTGATGCGCGGGTGGTCGGGCGCGACGCCGTAGCGGATCAGGCCGAACGGGGCCGGCATGCGCTCGAAGAGGTCGATGGACACCCCCGGCTCGGAGGCCGCTTCGGACTTGAGCAGGGCGTCGGCGGCGTAGATGCCGGCGGGGCCGGCTCCGACGATGGCGACCCTCAGGGGGCGAGGCATGGTTCAGGTTCCCTTCGAGTGGTTCCCGTGGTCCGTACGTGCTGGTCGGGCCACGAGTGCTTGAGGGGAAGCCTAAAGTAAGGCAAGCCTTAGAAAGTAGGCGGGTCCGGTCTATGGGCACATAAGGCTGCCTTATGGGGGGCGATAGCTTCGCTTTAGGGGGTCGGCCTAAGCTGGAAGATCTGTGGGTCGCGGTCTGTTGGACCTGTTGGATCTGCTCGTCGTGTCATCAGGTAGCGCAGGGAGTGACGTATGTCGGAGGTAACAGAAAAGGCCGTGCTCGCGGGCGGCTGCTTCTGGGGAATGCAGGACTTGATCCGCAAGCGGCCGGGTGTGCTGTCGACGCGGGTGGGCTACTCCGGCGGCGACACCCCGAACGCCACGTACCGCAACCACGGCGACCACGCCGAGGCCATCGAGATCGTCTATGACCCCTCGGTGATCACGTACCGGGACCTGCTGGAGTTCTTCTTCCAGGTCCACGACCCGACCACGAAGGACCGCCAGGGCAACGACCTGGGGCGCAGCTACCGCTCCGCGATCTACTTCGCGGACGACGTGCAGCGCCAGGTCGCCGTCGACACCATCGCGGACGTCGAGGCGAGCGGCCTGTGGCCGGGCAAGGTCGTCACCGAGGTCGAGCCGGTCGGCGACTTCTGGGAGGCCGAGCCGGAGCACCAGGACTATCTGGAGCGCTACCCCGAGGGCTACACCTGCCACTTCCCGCGGCCGAACTGGAAGCTGCCGAAGCGGGCCGCCTGAGCTTCGCCGTGCGGGCGTCATTCCCCGCGGGGAGTGACGCCCGCAGGCATCTTGTTTCCGTGTACACGTAAATACATGATGGCTGCATGCATAAGCGGGAGTCGAAGACCACGAGCCCCTTCAAGCAGCCCAAGGCCGTCTGGGCCGTCGCGTTCGCCTGCGTCATCTCCTTCATGGGCATCGGCCTCGTGGACCCGATCCTGCCCGCCCTGGCCGACAGCCTGCACGCCACGCCCAGCCAGGTGTCCCTGCTGTTCAGCAGCTATCTCATCGTCACCGCGTGCGCGATGCTCGTCGTCGGCTGGTTCTCCAGCCGGTTCGGCGCCAAGCGCACCCTCGTCATCGGCCTGAGCGTCATCGTCGTCTTCTCGGCGCTCGCCGGGGCCACCGGCTCCATCAACGGCATCGTCGGCTTCCGCGCCGGCTGGGGTCTCGGCAACGCGCTGTTCATCGCCACGTCCCTCGCCGTCATCGTCGCCTCCGCGAGCGGCGGATTCGGCGGCGCGATCATCCTCTACGAGACCGCGCTCGGCCTCGGCATCGCCGTCGGGCCGCTGCTCGGCGGCGAGTTGGGCGCGATCAGCTGGCGCGGACCGTTCTTCGGCGTCGCCGTCCTGATGGCGATCGCGCTGGTCGCCACCATCGCCTTCGTCCCCGATCTGCCCAGGCCCAAGAGGATCACGTCACCGATCGCCCCGCTCAAGGCGCTGCGCCACCGCGGCCTTCTGACCATGGGCATCATGGCGCTGCTCTACAACTGGGGCTTCTTCACGATGCTCGGGTACGCGCCGTACCCCATGGAACTCGACGCCCACGAACTCGGCCTCGTCTTCACCGGCTGGGGACTCCTCGTCGCCCTCTTCAGCGTGTACTTCGCACCGCGCCTCCAGGCCCGCTACGGCACCGCGGCCGTCCTCTACGCGAATCTGTTCTGCCTCGGCGTCGTGATGGCGGTCATCGCGGCCGGGGTCTCGACGCCGACCGTGGTGATCGTCGCAGTCATCGTCAGCGGCGCCTTCATCGGCATCAACAACACGCTCACCACCCAGGCCGTCATGCTGGTCTCGCCGGTGGAACGTCCCGTCGCCTCGTCCGCGTACGGCTTCCTGCGCTTCATCGGCGGCGGCCTCGCACCGTACGTCGCGGGCAAGCTGGCCGACGCCATGGACCTGAGCGTGCCCTTCTACCTGGCCGCGCTCACCTTCCTCCTCGCCATCCCGGTCCTCGCCAGCGGACACCGGCTGCTCGGGCGGGCCGAGGCGGACCTGGGCGGCGGCGAGCCCGTGCAGCCCTCGCTCACGCCCGTGGGAGCCGTGGCCCCGAGCGGTGACCCGCGTGTCGTCGTCGCCGTCGGGGACCACGACCGGGCGCCCGCCATCGTCGACGCGGCCGCGCGCCTCGCCCGGGACACCGGCAGCCCGCTGGAGGTCGTGCACGTCCGGCAGACCGCCGTGGTCGACGACCAGGCCGCCGACGCCGAGGACCTGGCCCAGGCGCGCGCCGCTGTGCAGGACCACCTCGACCGGCTCGCGGGGCAGGGCGTGGTCGCGACCGGGCAGGTGCTGGACAGCGTCGGCGACCACGCCGCCGCCGGGCGCGCGCTGGCCCGGCACGCGGCGGAGGCCGGCGCGCGCGTCGTGGCCGTCGGGCACTCGCCGCGCGGCCCGCTCGCCCAGTTCGCCGACGGCAGCTTCACCACCGCGCTCACCCACGCCTGCGCCTGCACGGTCGTCCTCGTCGGCACCGGCACGGACGCCCCGCCGCGCCGGCTCAACGCGGCGGCACTGGCCGAACTTCGCGGCGCCGGGGCCTGAACCCCACGTTTGATCCGACGCGATTCGGTGAGGCGAGGGATCAGTTGACAACGGGGAGGTACGGGGATGTTCGGTCCCGCCAGCGGCCAATGGGTGCGCACACGCACCGAGGAAGACACGAAGGCCTTCATCAAGGAGAAGGAGCTCGAGCAGGAGCTGCGCAGGGAACCGGGGAGGGGCACCGCGATCCTCACCGGAATCGTGGCGCTGTTCCTCCTCGGCTGGCTCATCTACGCGCTCGTGCGCTGAGCCCGTCCTTCAGAGCCCGCGGATCGCGTGTACGCCGTCGATGAGGGCGCTCACCCCGCGCTCGACCTTCGAGCGCGGGCAGCCCACATTGAGCCGCACATGTCCGGCCGCGCCGTACGCCGTGCCCGGCATGATCGCCACCCGCTGCCGCTCGACCAGCTCGCGCTGGAGCGCCTCCTCGTCGATGCCGAGGGGGCTCAGGTCGATCCAGGCCAGATAGCCGGCCTCGGGCGGCGTCCAGGCGAGCTCGGGGAACGCCTCGGTCAGGCGCTCGGCCACGTAGGACAGGTTGCCGCGCAGGTACGCGCCCAGCGCGTCCAGCCAGGCGCCGCCCTCCCGGTAGGCCGCGATGTGTCCGACCACCGACAGCACGGCGGGGGACGACAGGCCGTCCGCCTCCTTGAGCCGGTGCAGGTACGCGTCCCGGGAGGCGGCGTCCCCCACGATGCCGTAACTGCCGGTCAGCGCGGGGATGTTGAAGGACTTCGACGCGGACGTGACGACCGCCCACCGCGTGCCGGGGCCCGCGTGCAGCGCCCACGGCCGGTGCACGGCCGGCGGGTGCGCGAAGTCCGAGTGGATCTCGTCGCTGATGACCGCCACATCGTGGCGCGCGCACAGCTGGGCCATGCGGTCCAGCTCCTCGGCCGTCCACACGTGACCGGTGGGATTGTGCGGCGAGCACAGCAGCAGGACCGAGGTGTCGGGCAGCGCCAGCAGCCGCTCCAGCTCCTCCCAGTCGCCCAGCGGGCAGGTGAGCAGTCGCCGCTCATGCGCGGCGACCGTCTTGGGGAAGGCGTCGTACGTCGGTGCGTGCGTCACGACACCGTCGCCGGGCCGCGACCACAGGCGCAGCAGCTGCCCGACCTGGTAGATGACGGACGGGCCGTAGACGATCGAGTCCGGGTTCACGGGGGTGTGGTGCCGGGTCTCGTACCAGTGGACGATCGCGGACAGGAAGTCCTCGTGGCGCCAGCGGGAGTAGCCGAGGACGCCGTGGTCGAGGCGGGCGCGCAGCGCCGCCAGGACCTCGGGGGCCGTCTCGAAGTCCATGTCGGAGATCGTGAACGGCAGCAGGTCCGGGACGCCGAAGCGGTCCTCGACGTAGTCCCACTGCGTGCACCAGGTGCCGTGCCGGTCGACGACGGTGTCGAAGTCGTAGTCGGGGGAGTCGGGGGAGGGGTCTCGCACGGCTCAGCCCACCGGGACCATCGTGGCGATGGCGTCCTTCACGGACTGCACCTGCGGGCCGATGACCACCTGCACGGTGTGCGCGTCGAGCTTCACGACGCCGACGGCGCCCAGCTTCTTCAGGCGCGGCTCGTCCACGCGCTCCGCGTCCTCGACGGTCAGCCGCAGCCGGGTGATGCAGTTGTCGAGCGAGGTGATGTTGTCCGCGCCGCCGATCGCGTCGAGGATCGCCACGGCGTCGTACTTCCCGGCGACCAGCTCACGGGGCGCCCCGGACGCGTCCGCGTCCTCCGCGGGCTCCTCCGCCGTCTCCTCCTCGCGGCCGGGCGTCTTGAGGTCGAAGCGCACGATCGCCCAGCGGAACAGGAAGTAGTAGACCGCGAACCACACCGCGGCGATCACCGGCACCAGGTACCACTTGGTGGTCGTCCCTTGCAGGACACCGAAGACGAGCCAGTCGATGACATTGCCGTCCGTGTTGCCGATGAACACCCCGAGGACGGCGGCGGCGAGGAAGCCGAGGCCGACGAGAACGGCGTGCAGGAAGTACAGCCACGGCGCGATGAACAGGAACAGGAACTCGAGCGGCTCGGTGATGCCGCCGACGACGCACGCCACGACACCGGAGACCAGGAGCGCCTTGATCTCGGGGCGCATGCTCTTGCGGGCGCAGTGGTACATCGCGAGCGCGGCGCCCGGCAGACCGCCGAGGTAGGCCGCCATCTTGCCCTGCGACAGGAAGTGCGTGGCGTCGGTGACCGCGGCCGTGGGCGGCTTGGAGCAGTTCAGCTGCGCGTAGAACATGTTCAGCGCGCCGGAGACCTGGTCCCCGCACACCGCGCCGGACCCGCCGACGTCCGTGAAGCGGAACATGGCGACGAGGATGTGGTGCAGGCCCACCGGGCGCAGCAGCACCTCGCCCATGCCGAAGAAGAACGGTCCGAAGACCCCGGCGTGACCGATCGCGCGGCCCAGATCGGTGATCCAGCCGTTGAACGTCGGCCACACCAGCGGGATGAGCAGGCCGAGCACGCTCAGCGTGAGCGCCGAGATGATCGGCACGAAGCGAAGACCGCCGAAGAAGGCCAGCGCGTCGGGCATCCGCTGCGTACGGAACCGCTGGTGAAGCAGGCTGACAACGATGCCAACGGCGACCGCGCCGAGGAGTCCCGTGTCGATGGACTGGATGCCGATGACATCGGCGATGCCGTAGTGGGCGATCGCCTTCGCGTCGTCGAGGTCGACGCCCTTGGCGGTGAGGAAGAAGTTCACCGCGAGGTTCATCGCGGCATAGCCGACGAAGCCGGAGAAGGCGGCCACGCCCTTGTCCTCGCGGGCGAGCCCGAGGGGAATGGCCATCGCGAACATCACGGGCAGGAACTGGAAGGCGACCTGGCCGGTGTTGGCCATCCACGTGAAGACCAGGTGGAAGCCCTGGCCCTGAAGGAAGGTCAGATTGCCGGTGACGGCGTCGCTGGAGAGCGAGGAGCCGATGCCCAGCATGATGCCGCAGAACGCGAGCAGTGCCACGGGGAGCATGAACGTCTTGCCGAGGCTCTGGAGGAACTCCCAGAGGGCGGCCTTGGTCTTCTGCATGGAGATGTGTTGTCTTTCGGACCTGTGCGGGAGGCGTGCGGGAGCCGGCCCACAGGGGTCACGAGCCGACGCGAGCGGTCGGTCACATGCCACACACAGGGATCGCCCGTCGAGCAGCGTCGAGGGTGTCCGATCCGCTGGAACGGATGAGATCACAGCAGGTCGGGCCCTGTCTATGGCATACGGCCCGGCCCCTTCGCCGATCCGTCACGAGGCCCCTGGTCCGTGAATGTCACCTCCGAGGCCGCCACGATGTGCGCGCTCATGTTGCGCCGCATCATCTCCAGCGCGGCGCTCGCGAGCTCGGGGTGGATGGCGGCCACCGCGTCGTGCGGCACCGTGGTCCGCAGATGACGGATGTGCGCGTCCAGCGCCGAGTACAGCACACACTGCTCGGTGACCTGGCCGCACAGCACGATGTGCCCGACGCCCAGCTCCCACAGCAGATACGCGAGCGGTGTCTCGTAGAAGATCGAGTGGCGGGCCTTGACGACGAACAGGGAATCGCCGTCCGGGCGCAGCGGCTCCACCAGCTCCGCGTGCGGGCCGGCAAGGGCGGCCTCCACCAGTTCGCCGTGGTGCGAGCGCCACTCGCCGAAGTTGTCGTTGACGTAGATGACGGGAACCCCGGCCGCGCGGGCCCGGTCGAGCAGGTCCACGACGGCCGGGACGACGGCGCGGGACGCGGGCAGCAGCAGCTCGGCGTCGTCGTGGTCGTAGGTGTTGATCATGTCGATCACGACGAGCGCCGAGCCCTCGGCCGGCGGGGCGGGCGTGCGCTCGGTCATCGCCGGCTCATCCGAAGGCCTCGCGCAGGGCCGGCAGCAGCCTCTCCTCGGACCACTGGAGGAAGCCGCGCTGCTGGTCGCCGCCGATCTGGACCAGCGCGAGACCGGTGAACCCGGCGTCGGCGAAGGGGCGCGCCGCCTTCACGAACTCCTCGACGTCGGCGCCGCAGGGGATCGACTCGGCCACGTCCTCGGGCCGCACGAACTGCGTCGCGCCCTCGAACGAATCGGGGTGCGGCAGCTCGGCGTTGACCTTCCAGCCGCCCGCGAACCAGCGGAACTGGTCGTGCGCGCGGGCGACCGCGGCCCCGCGATCGGGGTCGTAGCAGACGGGCAGCTGGCCGATGCGCGGCTTGCCCTCGCCGCCGTGCCGGTCGAAGGCGGCCAGGAGGTCCGCCTTGGGCTCGGTGGCGATGAGCAGGTCGGCGAGGCGGCCCGCCAGCGCGCAGGACTGCTCGCCCGACACGGCGATGCCGATCGGCGGGGCGGTCTCGGGCAGATCCCACAGCCGGGCCGAGTCGACGTCGTAGTGCCTGCCGTGGTGGGTGACATGGCCGCCCTCGAACAGGGCGCGGATGATCGTGACGGCCTCCTCGAACATCTCGTGCCGCACGTCCACCGCGGGCCAGCCGCGACCCACCACGTGTTCGTTGAGGTTCTCCCCGGAGCCGAGCCCGAGGCGGAAGCGGCCCTGCGACAGCAGCTGCAGCGTCGCCGCCTTCTGCGCCACCACCGCCGGGTGGTAGCGGAAGGTCGGGCAGGTCACGTACGTCATGAGCGGCAGCCGCGACGTCGCCTGCGCGACCGCCCCGAGCACACTCCAGGCGTACGGGGAGTGCCCCTGGGAACGCAGCCAGGGGAAGTAGTGGTCGCTGGTCACCGAGAAGTCGAACCCCGTCTCCTCGGCCCCGACCGCGTGGCCCACCAGCTCGCGCGGGCCCGCCTGCTCGGTCATCAAGGTGTATCCGATGTCCATGGAGATCGCGTTCCCGATCGGAGCGATATCTAACAGTTTGCGTATTTCTGTTCGGCGGCAGCGGCCACCGAACACGGCGCGTGACCGCCCGCGGCTCTCCTGTGCGGGCCGGGTCGCATGTGCGCCCCGGTGTCGGGTAGGCGCATCGGCGCCGGAACGGTTGTATCTGTCACCGAGTCGAACTCGCCGTGGGGGAGAGCGCGCATGCCGGACATCGGGATCGTGGGAACCGGGGTGGCGGGCCTGCATCTGGGGCTGCTCCTTCGCGCACAGGACATCGACGTCACCCTGTACACCGACCGGCCGCCCGAGGCCGCCGCGTCCGGGCGGCTCCCGGCCACCGTCGCCCACCACGCGCCGACCCTGCTGCGCGAGGCCGCGCTCGGCGTGCAGCGGTGGCCCGGTGACACCTACGGCTACGGCTGTCACCACCACTACGTGGGCGCGCCGAGTCCGCTGATCTTCCGCGGCGACTTCGTCGCGCCCTCGCGGGCGGTCGACCACCGGCTCTACCTTCCCGCGCTCGCCGCGGACCTCCAGGAGCGCGGTGGCGAGCTGGTGGTGAGGCAGGTGACGCCCGCCGATCTGGAGCAGGTGGCGGCCCGCCACGACCTGCTGGTCGTGGCCTCGGGGCGCGGCGCCCTCGCGGGCCTGTTCCCGACCGTCGCCGACCCGGCGACCGTGGACGCGCCCCGCCGCCTGCTGTGCGCGGGCCTCTACCACGGTGTGGCACCCACCGACCCGAAGGGCGTGACGCTGTCGATCGCGCCGGGCCGCGGCGAGGTCATCGAGATCCCGCTCTACTCCGCCGCAGGACACGTCACCGCCCTGCTCTTCGAATGCGTGCCGGGCGGCGGCGCCGACGCACTGTGCGCTGCGGATGCCGGGGAGGACGAGGGACGGTTCCTGCGCGCGGTGCTCGACGAGCTGGCGAACCACCACCCGACCGTCTTCGAGCGCATCGACCCCACCGCGTTCGCGCCGACCGGCCCCCTCGACGTGGTGCGCACCGCGATCGTGCCCACCGTGCGCGCCGACTGCACGCCGCTGCCCGGCGGGCGGTACGCGCTCGCGGTCGGCGACGCGCACACCACCGTCGACCCGATCGTCGGACAGGGCGCCAATACGGCCTCGCACTCGGCCCAGGTCGTCGCCGACGCGATCGCCGAGGACCTGGCCTTCGACGAGCTGTTCTGCCGACGCGTCGCCCGGCGCCGCGCCGAGGTCGTCCTCGGCGCCGCCCGCTGGTCCGAACTCATGACCAGGCCGCCCGCCGAGCACATCCTTCGGCTGCTCGGCGCGATGAGCACCCACAAGAGCGCGGCCGACGAGTTCACCGACAACTTCGGCCACCCGGACCGGCAGTGGCGCATCGTCGCGACCCCGGAGCGCACCCACGCGTTCCTGCGCGGGCACGGAGCCGCATAGCGGAACACGAGTAGCCGGGGCCGCCTCCCGGACGGCACGGGAAGTTTTCCATCACTGATTGAAAAGTGTGCCGCGCCGTGCTTTCCTGCGCGCATGCCCACCGACACCACGCGGGCGGCACTGCTCGATGCCGCCGAACGGCTCTTCCTCGCCAAGGGGTACGAGCAGGTGTCGGTCCGCGCGGTCAACGCGGAAGCGGGCATGAACCCGGCCGCCGTCCACTACCACTTCGGCACCAAGGAAGACCTGGTCGCCGCCCTGCTGCAGAGCCGGCTCGGCCCGCTGTGGGCGCGTCCGCTCGCGGACGTGGAGCGCAGGGCGGCCGACGGCAGGGCGCCGCGTGTCGCGGAGTTCGTCGAGGTCCTGGTCCGGCCGCTCGACGAGCTGACCCGGACCCCGCACGGCCGCATGCTGCTGCACCTGCTCGCCCGCGTCGTGCTGCGCCGCCGTGAACTCCCCTTCGACGAGCGGTGGTTCGGACACGGCCCGTGGCGCGAGCTGCTGTGCGCCGCACGGCCCGAGCTCTCCAAGGCGGAGGCCGGACACCGCCTGCGCATGACGTTCGACCTGCTGCTCCAGCTCTACGGGGAGCCGCAGCTGGCCACCGCCGAACTGGGCGGCACACCGCGCCCTCCGGCGGACACGGTCATCGCCTTCGTCACGGCGGGCCTCGACGCCCGCCCGTAAGCCGACAGCTGAGGAGTTGCACAGCCATGAGCACAGCCGACTCCACCCGCGACACCACAGGACCCGCCCCCGATCTGCTCGCCCCCGCGCGCCTCGGGCCCCTCACCCTGCGCAACCGCGTCATCAAGGCGGCCACCTTCGAAGGTGTCACGCGCGACGCCCTCGTCAGCGACGAACTCATCGAGTACCACCGGCGCCCCTCGGCCGGCGGCGTCGGCATGACCACGGTCGCGTACTGCGCCGTCGCCCCTGAGGGCCGCACCGAACGCGACCAGATCCACATGCGGCCCGAGGCCGTCCCGGGACTGCGCCGGCTCACCGAGGCCGTACACGCGGAGGGCGCCGCGATCTCGGCGCAGATCGGCCACGCGGGACCCGTCGCCGACCCCGTCTCCAACGGCCTGCCCGCGCTCGCGCCCAGCCGCTTCCTGAACCTGCAGTCCTTCCGCTTCGCCCGCCCGGCCACCCGCGACGACATCGCGCGCGTCACCCGTGCCCACGCCCGCGCGGCCCGCACCGCCGTCGAGGCCGGATTCGACGCGGTGGAGATCCACCTCGGCCACAACTACTTCGCCAGCTCCTTCCTCAGCCCGAGGCTCAACAAGCGGAAGGACGAGTACGGCGGCAGCCTCGCCAACCGGGCCAAGGTCGCCCGGGGTGTGGCCCGCGCCGTCCGCGACGAGGTCGGCGACGAGATCGCGATCACCGCCAAGCTCAACATGGACGACGGTGTCTCCGGCGGCATCTGGCTCGACGAGAGCCTGCGCACCGCCGCCTGGCTGGAGGCCGACGGCAGCGTCGACGCCCTCGAACTCACCGCCGGCAGCTCCCTGCTCAACCCCATGTACCTGTTCCGCGGGGGCGCGCCCGTGCGCCAGTTCGCGGCGACGTTCCCCCAGCCCCAGCGGTTCGGCATCGAGCGCGTCGGCAAGAGGTTCATCCGCGCCTACCCCTACGAGGAGGCGTTCCTGCTGCCCTCCGCGCGCCAGTTCCGGGCCGCGCTGAAACTGCCGCTGATCCTGCTCGGCGGCATCGCGGACCGCGAGACCGCCGAAGCCGCCATGACCGAGGGCTTCGAGTTCGTGGCGATGGGCCGCGCCCTGCTGCGCGAACCTGGCCTTATCAACCGCTTCGCCGAGGACCGTGCCGCGGACCGGCCCACGCACTCGCTGTGCATCCACTGCAACCGCTGCATGCCCACCATCTACACGGGCACGCGCTGCGTCCTGATCGAGCCGGAACCCTTCCACGCGCGGGGCCACTGACATGTGACCGGCCGCGCGCCGGGCGTCACTTCCGCCAGAACAGGTGGTGGCGCACCGCGCCCGACGGGCTCGGCACGACATCGAGGTGGAAGCGGTCCAGCAGGTCGTCCGGGGAGTCCCAGAGCTTGGAGCCGGAGCCCAGCGTGACACCGTCCGCGACCGCCACGTGCAGCGTGTCGACGAGGTCCGCCTCGAGGAACTCGCGGACGGTGGTGGCCCCGCCGCCGAGCCGGATGTCCTTGCCCTCGGCGGCGACCCTGGCCTGCTTGAGGACGGTGCCTGGGTCGGCGTCGACGAAGTGGAACGTGGTGTCCGACAGGGTGATCGACGGGCGCGTGTGGTGGGTCATGACGAACACCGGCGTGTGGAACGGCGGCTCCTCGCCCCACCACCCGCGCCACTCGTGGTCCTGCCAGGGCCCGCGCTGGGGCCCGAACTTTCCGCGCCCCATGATCTCGGCGCCGATGTTGTGGGAGAAGTCCCGCGTCAGATAGTCGTCGAGACCGCGGGAGCCTCCCGGATCCGTGCGATTGGGCCAGCTCGCCGTGGCCCCGGCCCAGGCGAACATCTGCCCAGGGTCGGCGTGGCCGAACGGCCGCTCCAGGCTCTGGCCCTGACCTGCGCCGAACCCGTCCGCGGACACGTTGAAATTCTGGACCTTCAGCAGTTGCTGTTTCACGGGGCTCCTCCTGCGTGATCGACAACTGTGAGACTGCCACGGCGAACGAAACTCATCGTGCAGGCGCAGGGCGGGGTGTCACGCGGCGCCGCCCTTCGCCCCGGCCTTGCTCTCCACCGCCTTGTCCGCTCCGGCCTTGGTGTCCGTACCGGTCTTGGTGTCGGCGGCGGCCTTCGCGGGCTTGCCGGCGCCGGGCGAGGCGACGTAGAACACCGAACGCTGCTGCCGGGTGCGCTCGGCACGGGCCTTGGCGACCAGGGCCTCCAGCGTGTTGCGGACGACCTTGGTGCTGAACTCCCGCTTGGGGTGCGCCTTCTGCAGCGTCGACGTGATCTCGGCGGCCGAGCGCGGGCTGGTCTCGGAGTCCAGCTGGGACACGATCAGCTCGACCAGCGTGGAACCCTGCGGCGCGGTCTTCTCGGCGGCGGGCGCGCTGGGCTTGGTGGCCGACGCCGCCTTGGCGGGCTTCGCGGGCTTGGCCGCCTTGGCGGGTGCCGCGGCCGCCTTCTTGGCCTGCGCGGGCTTCGGCGACGTCGTGTCCCGCGACTTCTGACGCGGCACCTTGGCCGCCGCCTTGCCTGCCGCCTTCTCGGGGGCGGGCACCGGCAGGGGCGGCAGTTCGCCGCTGCCGAGGGACTTCAGCATGCTCTCCAGGAGCGTGCGGTTCTCTTCGAGGGTGCCCAACTCGGCCTGCAGCGCGGTGATTTCCTCGCTGATCCGCTTCAACTCGCTCTCGTTGTGGGCGATGTCGTCGCGGATCCGGTCGGCGTAGCGGGACTTGAGCTCGGTCTGGGGCGTGGTGTCCGACATGGTGGCTCGCTTTCGTGGCAAGGAGTGATCTGTCGGTGTGTGTACGTGTGTGCTGTAGGGCCGGATGGTACTCACCCGGGTGCCCATCGCGTGGCACGTCAGCACAGATCGGTCACCTTTTACGGTAGGGGAGTTGGCGTGTTGACGCCCACTAGGGCTTGCGGCCGATGCCACCGAAGCTGCTGACGGGCTCCGGGAGTTCACCCGCGCCGCCCTCGGAACGCCACTGAGAAACCGAGGTCAGACCCGGTTCGACGAGCTCAAGTCCCGTGAAGAACCGGCCGATCTGCTCGGGTGTGCGATTGGTCCGCGGGTTGTCACTGGTGCTGTTCCACTGCTCGACCATCGCACGGGTGGCCTCGGGGTGGTACACCTCGGTGCTGTCGCACAGGACCAGGTGACTGCCGCCGGGCAGCGCGCTCTTGAGCTCCTCGACGATCGTGTAGGCGTGGTCGTCGGTGACATGGGCGACGACCCCGAGCAGCATCAGGGCGACCGGACGGCTGAAGTCCAGCGTGTCCGCGGCCTGCCGGAGGATGTCGGCCGGGTCGGTCAGATCGGCCTCGATGTAGTCGGTGGCTCCCTGCGGAGTGCTGGTCAGCAGGGCCTCCGCGTGCCGCAGCACCACCGGGTCGTGGTCGACGTAGACGATGCGCGCCGTCGGGTCGTGGCGCTGCGCCACGTCGTGGGTGTTGTCGATGGTGGGCAGCCCGGTGCCGATGTCGAGGAACTGGTCGATGCCCACGTCCCGTACGAGGTGGGAGACGGTCCGGGCGAGGAAGGCGCGCTGGGCGCGGGCCACGTGCACGATTTCCGCGTTGACCTGCTGAATGGCGTCGCCGACCTGGCGGTCGACCTCGTAGCAGTCCTTGCCGCCGAGCCAGTAGTTCCAGATGCGGGCCGAATGCGGTGCGTCACTGTCGATCAGCGGACGGTCCTGGGGCACGAGTCGCTCCGAAGTGTCGAGGGGTCGCCGTGAATCACGTGTCAACCAGGGTATTCCATGCGGCAGTTGAGGCCCCTGGGCGGTGTGGGGCGAAGAGGTGGGTGGGGCCGCGGGTGTGCGGGTGGGTGTCACCCGGGCGGACCGGCGTTGCCGCCCGTCGTCGCCGCTCCACCGCAGGTCAGACGTTTGTGCAGGTCGGAGGGGGTGGCGTAACACCCGCGAAACACGGAAGGGCGTACGGTCTGCCGTCACACGCACCACGAGGAAGGGACGGGCATGGAAGACCGTGACGGATCCCGGGCCGACCGGGCACGCCGCGTCGCCGACGTGCTGCGGCAGGGGATCGTCGACGGGGCGTACGAGGGTGTGCTGCCCGACGAGCGGAGCCTCGGCCACTCGCTCGGAGCCACCCGCAACGCCGTGCGCGAGGCGCTGAACATGCTGCGGGACGAGGGTGTCGTGACGCGGCGGCGCGGCATCGGCACGCTCGTGACCGGCCACAAGGCCGGACACGGCCTGTCCCGACTGGTGGGCCTCGCCGAGGAGTTGACCGCATACGGCACGGTCACCAACGAGGTGCGCGAGGCACGCGTCGTGCCGCACGCCCCGCCCGCGATCACACGGCGCCTCGGCCTCCCGGAGCGCTCCGAGGCGGTCTACATCGAGCGCCTGAGATCACTCGACGCGGAACCGCTCTCCCTGGACTCCACCTGGCTCGCCCCCGACATCGGCCGCCCGCTGCTCGACCGCCACCTGGCGGGGCGCGATCTGTTCGCGCTCATCGAGGAGACCAGCGGCACCCGGCTCGGCAGCGCCGAGGTGACCGTGCACGCCGTCACCGCCGACCCGGACACCGCGCGCCTCCTGGACGTGGCGGAGGGCGCCGCGCTCTTCACCATCGACCGGCTGACCAGGCTCGCGGACGGCCGCCCTGTCGACGCCGAGTCACTGCGGGTGCGCGCCGACCGGTTCGCCCTGCGAGCCGTCCTGCCGAGGGACTGAAGGAGCCGCACGTGCCCAGCGAACGACGAAGAGACCGGCAGCGCGGACGGGAGCGCACATGACCCTCGACACGACACACCTCGTTCTCCTGGCGGTGGCCGGTCTGGTCGGCGGCATCGGGATCACCGCCATCGGGCCCGGCGGAGTACTGCCCACCATCGGCCTCTTCCTGTTCTCCGGCCTCACGCCCTCCGGCGTGGCCGGCACCGCGATCGTCACCCATGTCGCCACGGGCCTGCTCGGCACGGCGGCGTACGCCCGCTCGGGACAGCTCCGCGACGCCGGAACCCGGCGCTGCGCCGCCGTGCTCGCCGGCGCCGCCCTCGTGGGGGCGCCGCTGGGCGTGCTGTGCAACACCATGGTCGAGGGGCGCGGCTTCGGGATCCTGCTGGCCTGCGCGGTCGTCGTCACCGGCATCCTCGTGTGGGTGCGCGACCGGCGGGCCCCCGAGGGCGCCGAGCGTGCGCACATCCCGCTGGGGCGCACGGCACTGATCGGTTTCGTGGTCGCGGTCGTCGCGGGCCTCTTCGGACTCGGCGGCCCCATGCTGAGCGTGCCGCTGCTCGTGGTGGCCGGACTGCCGGTCCTGTCGTCGCTGGCCGCAGCCCAGGCCCAGTCGATCGTGATCGCGAGCGTGGGCACGGTGGCGTACGTGGTGCACGGAGCCGTCGACTGGCGGCTCGCGGCCCTGGTGGGCGTGCCGGAGCTGGTCGGCGTGCTCATCGGCTGGCGCATCGCGCACGCCCTCCCGGCCCGCCGCCTCAAGTACGCGATGGTGGCCTTCCTCCTCGCGTCGGCGCCGTTCCTGGCCCTGCACTGAGCGTCGGTTCCACGGAGTTCTCGGCCAACTGCCCTGTTAACGTTGCCGCGTTGACCGAGGGGTGGAGGGGCGGATGACATCGAGCACGTTTCGCATCGGCGGGGACCTGGGCGTACGGCGGCTCGGGTTCGGGGCCATGCACCTGCCGACCGAGCCGGGGCCCGCCCGGGAGAACTCCGTTGCGGTCGCCCGGCGGGCCGTCGAACTGGGCGTGACGCTGATCGACACCGCGCACATGTACGGCGGGGGAGCCAACGAGGAACTCCTCGCCGAGGCACTGCATCCGTACCCGGAGGAGCTGCTCGTCACCACGAAGGTCGGCATCGCACGGACGAGCCCCGAGGAGGAATGGCGGCTCGACGCGCGCCCGGCCGTGCTGCGCGACCAGGTGGAGCAGGCGCTGCGCCGGCTGCGCGTCGAGCGGATCGAGCTGCTCCAACTGCACCGGATCGACCCGGAGACGCCGCTCGCCGACCAGCTCGGCACGCTGCGGGACCTGCGGAGCGAGGGAAAGATCGGCCGGATCGGGCTCTCCGAGGTCACCGTCGGCGAACTCGAAGAGGCCCGGCGGATCGTCGACATCGCGAGCGTCCAGAACCGCTACAACCTGCTCGACCGCGAACACGAACCCGTGCTCACCGCCTGCGAGGCGGCGGGCATCGCGTTCCTGCCGTGGCGCCCCGTCGCGTGGGGGAAGTCGGGAGCGCAGGCCGACATCGCCGCCGTCGCGAAGGCCCTCGACGCCACGTCCACACAGGTCGCGCTCGCCTGGCTGCTCGGGCACTCACCGGCCGTCCTCCCGATCCCCGGCACCGCCCGGATCGCGCACCTGGAGGAGAACCTCGCCGCCGAAGGCCTGCGGCTGGCCCCCGAGCACCGCGACCTCCTCGACCGGCTGGCCGTTCCGGGTGCGCCTCCCGCGTCCTGACGGCTCCTCAGAGTTCCCGGAGCGTCACCTCGCCGTCGCCCTCCTCGATCCTCGCCGAGCCGCTCGCACCGGCGCGCACCACGCGGTACGTCGCGGCGACACCACCGTGGAGGTCGGGCACCGTCACCGTGACATTCTCCGCGCCCGGGGCGACGAGCAGCGTGAGGCCGCTGAGCCAGTCGCCGTCCGGGCGTGAGGTGTCCGCGCCCATCGGGAGGACCGCGCCCGGCCGTACGTACAGCGGCAGGCTGTCGAAGCCGTGCCGTTCGCGCCGCCAGGCCGGGCCCTCGACCCGCTCGCCGCTGAGGAGATGGGTCCAGGTGCCCTCGGGCAGGTAGAACTCGACGTCGCCGTCCTCGGAGAACACCGGGGCCACCAGGAGGTCGGGGCCGAGCATGTACTGGCGGTCGAGGGCGCGCGCCGTGGGGTCGCCGGGGAACTCGAGCAGCATCGGGCGCATCAGCGGCACGCCCGTCGTGTGCGCCTCGGCCGCGGCCCCGTACAGGTACGGCATCAGACGGTGCTTGAGGCGCGTGAACCGCCGTGCCACGTCGACCGCTTCGTCGCCGAACTCCCACGGCACCCGGTACGAGGACGAGCCGTGCAGGCGGCTGTGCGAGGACAGGAGACCGAAGGCCAGCCAGCGCTTGAAGACCGCGGCGTCGGGGGTGCCCTCGAAGCCGCCGATGTCGTGCGACCAGAAGCCGAAGCCGGACAGGGACAGGGACAGGCCGCCGCGCAGCGACTCCGCCATCGCGCCGAACGAGGAGAAGCAGTCGCCGCCCCAGTGCACCGGGAACTGCTGTCCGCCGGCGGTGGCCGAGCGGGCGAACAGGACGGACTCGCCGCGGCCCCGCTCCTTCTCCAGGAGGTCGAAGACGACCTGGTTGTACAGGTGCGTGTAGTAGTTGTGCATGCGCTCCGGGTCGGAACCGTCGTGCCAGACGACATCCGTGGGGATGCGCTCGCCGAAGTCCGTCTTGAAGCAGTCGACGCCCTGGTCGAGCAGCACCTTGAGCTTGGCGCGGAACCAGGTGCGGGCCTCCGGGTTCGTGAAGTCCACGAGCGCCATGCCCGCCTGCCACAGGTCCCACTGCCAGATGTCGCCATTGGCCCGCTTCACCAGGTAGCCGTGCGCCGCGGCCTCCTCGAACAGGGCCGACTTCTGGGCGATGTACGGATTGATCCACACCGAGATGCGCAGGCCGCGCTCCTTGAGGCGGGCCAGCATGCCCTCCGGGTCGGGGAAGACCGCGGGGTCCCACTCGAAGTCCGACCACTGGTACTCGCGCATCCAGAAACAGTCGAAGTGGAAGACGCTCAGCGGGATGTCACGCTCCGCCATGCCGTCGACGAACGACGTCACCGTCTCCTCGTCGTACTGCGTGGTGAACGACGTCGTCAGCCAGAGGCCGAAGGACCACGCGGGCGGCAGCGCCGGGCGGCCGGTGAGCGCGGTGTAGCGGCGCAGCACGTCCTTCGGGGTGGGGCCCGCGACGACGTAGTACTCGAGCGACTGGTCCTCGACGCTGAACTGCATCTGGCCGACCGACTCCGAGCCGATCTCATAGCTGACCTGTCCGGGGTGCGCGACGAACACGCCGTAGGCGCCCGCGGGGGAGACGTGCAGGCTGAACGGGACGTTCTTGTACGCCTGTTCGCTGCTCGTGCCGCCGTCGGCCTGCCACATGTCGACGACCTGGCCGTTCCTGACGAACGGGGTGAAGCGCTCGCCGAGACCGTAGACCTGCTCGCCGACCCCGAGGGCCAGCTGCGCGGCCATGTGGTGCGCGCCGTCGCCGGTCCGGAAGAAGGCGGTGCCCTTGCGGCCCGACGAGGTGACCTCGCGGCCGTCGGCGTCGCGGAAGGACAGCTGCCAGGGGGCGGCCTCGTCGAGACACACGGACAGTGCGCCGCTGGACAGTTCGACCAGGGTGCCGTCCCGGCGCACCGCGCCCGTGCCGGCGTCCTCGCCGGGCAGCCGGAAGTCGGGCCCCGGTTGCCGCTTGCCCGCGTGGTGCGTGACGCGGACCCCGATGACGCCCTCGGCGGGAGTGAAGCAGTCGACGGTCAGCAAGGGGGAGTTGAGCGTGTCGCCGCGCCGCTCGATCCGCTTGACCGCGGCGAACGCCGTGAATCGGTCGGCGTCGACGCGGAGGTCGCGGACCTCGGTGGCGTACGAGGCCTGGACCCCGTCGCGCATCAGCCAGAAGCCGTCGGTGAACTTCATCATCTTCCTCGGGGTGGGCGGCGGGCGTGGACGGAGCGCCCGTAGTCCGCATTTGAGCCCATGCCCATCGAAAGATCAAGAGGTCCGACGGGAGAATCGTCGAAGCGCTTCGATTCGCTCCTCCACGGTGCGTAGCAGGACGTGTACGAGCCGGGAAAGTCGCACCCGAGGGGTGGTGTCGAAGCGCTTGATGGCGTATTAGTCATGGCGGAAAACAAATGCGCTGCGCGTGTGCGGCGCAGGCCGGAGCCGCAGCGAGCCACGCGAAGACCCCGCCGGGACACGGGAGTTCCGCCGGGGCCGGCCACACCCACCAGGCAAGGGCATCCACCGTGACAGCAGCACTTCCACCCGACGAGCCGCGCCCCCGCGCCGGCCGCCGCGGCCGAAGGACCACCGCGGCACTCGCCGCCTGTTCCGCGCTCGTCGCGGGCGCGGCACTCAGCGGCTGCGCCGCCCAGCGCGACCCCGCCGTGTTCACCGTCCTCAACTCCTCGACCGACGCCTCGTACCACGGCTGGGACGCCGCCACGCTGAAGCGGTGCAGCACAAAGCTGGGCCTCACCATCGAGCAGCAGAGCGTGCCCGCCGCGCAGGTCATGCAGAAGTCGCTGCGCATGGCGTCGTCGAAGTCGCTCCCGGACGTCATCCAGTTCGACGCCTCCGAGATGCCGACGTTCGCGGAGGCGGGCGGCCTCGTCGACCTGCGCTCCCTGGGCCTGTCCACGAAGGACATCCCGAAGGGCATCGTCGACTTCGGCTCGTACAAGGGGACGTACTACGGGGCCGCGCGCACAGTGAACACCCTCGCCCTCTTCTACAACAAGGACATCCTGAAGAAGGCCGGGCTCGACGTGCCCACCACCTGGGACGAGATGCGCGAGAGCGCCGAGAAGCTCACCCGGGGCGGCCAGTACGGCATCGCGCTGAGCGCGGGCGGCGCGGAGGACGGCGTCTTCCAGTTCGCACCGTTCATGTGGTCCAACGGCGGCGACGAGACGAACCTCGCCGGGCCGAAGGTCGCGGGCGCCCTCGACTACTGGAAGGGCCTCATCAAGGACGGCTCGCTGTCGAAGTCGACCGTGAACTGGACGCAGGCCGACGTCAACGACCAGTTCATGGCCGGCAACGCCGCGATGATGATCAACGGCCCGTGGCAGGTGGAGACGCTGAACACCAAGAAGAGCCTGCACTGGGGCATCGCGCAGATCCCGGTCCCGAACCGCGGCGCGAAGTCCGTCGGCCCGCTCGGCGGCGCCGTCCTCACCGTCCCGAAGACCGAGGACACCGCGCGCCAGAAGACCGCAGCGAAGATCATCCGCTGTATGGCCTCCGAGCGCGAGCAGATCACCTACGCCCGCAACAGCTGGATGGTCCCCGCCAACGAGAAGGCCGCCGCGACCTGGCGCAAGGAAGTGCCGGAACTCGACGCGCTCGCCGACCAGGTGGCCACCGCCCGCTCCCGCACCGCGAAGGTCGGGGCGCGCTGGTCGTCCGTGTCGCTTGCCCTGCAGAGCGCCTTCCAGTCGGCGCTGACCGGGCAGTCCAGCGAGGCCGCGCTGAAGAAGGCGCAGACCCGCGCCACGAGCGGGAACTGAGGGGGACTCACACCATGTCGACCACCACGGCCACCGCACCCGCCGTCCAGCGCCCGGCAGTTGAGAAGAAGACCGACCCGGCACGCGCCCGGCGCCGCCGCAGGCTGAGCCAGTGGGGGTTCATCGCCCCCGCCGTCGTCTTCATGCTGCTGTTCTTCGGCTACCCGCTCGTCCGCAACGTCGTGATGAGCTTCCAGGACTTCTCGCCGTCCACGTTCTTCGACGGCAAGTCCCCCTTCAACGGCGCCGACAACTGGAGCAAGGTCTTCCACGACGACCTCTTCGGCAAGGCGCTGTGGCACACCATCGTCTTCACGATCGGCTCGCTGATCGGCCAGTTCGGCATCGGCCTCGCGCTCGCCGTCTTCTTCACCAAGCGATTTCCGCTGAACGGGTTCCTGCGCTCCCTGATCCTGCTGCCCTGGCTCGTCCCGATGGTCGTCTCCGGGATCGTGTGGCGCCGCATCCTCGACCAGGACACCGGTGTGCTGAACTCCTTCGCCGAGCTCATCGGCCTCGGCGGACACACCCCCTGGCTGACCAGCCCCGGCATGGCCCTCTTCTCCGTGATCATGGTGAACATCTGGATCGGCATCCCGTTCAACATGGTCATCCTCTACGGCGGCCTCCAGGAGATCCCCAAGGAGCTGTACGAGGCCTCGTCCCTCGACGGCGCCTCCGCCTGGCGGACCTTCCGCTCGATCACGCTGCCGCTGCTCAAGCCCGTCATCACGGTCGTGCTCGTCCTGGGCTTCATGTCGACGGTCAAGATCCTCGACCTGATCCTCGCCCTCACCGACGGCGGCCCCGCCGACGCCACCCAGACGCTCGGCACCCTCACGTACCAGAACTCCTTCGTCCAGCTCGACTTCGGCGCGGGCGCCGTCGTCGGCAATGTCCTCATCCTCATCTCCGCCGTCTTCGCGGTGTTCTACCTGCGGGCCAACCGCTCCGAGGGGAAGTGACCGGCATGGCGAACGCCACCACCACGTCCGGGCGCCGCTGGGGTGCCACCGCCGCCGGGATCGTCATCCTCGGCGTGATGCTGTTCCCGCTGTACTGGATGATCAACACGGCGCTGCAGCCGGAGTCCGGACTGCTCGAAGTCTCTCCCGTTCCCGGATCGTTGGACCTGTCCGGCTTCACCTCCGCGATCACCGAGCAGGGCGGCCATCTGCTCACCTCGCTCGCCGTGGCGCTCGGCGCCGTCGCCATCTGTCTGGCCATCGCCGCGCCCGCCGCGTACGGACTGGCCCAGTTCCGGCTGCGCGGCAGCCGCACCATCGTCTTCGGCACCCTCATCACCCAGATGGTGCCGGGCATCGTCATCGCCAACGCCCTCTACAGCGCGTACGTCGATCTGGGCCTGGTCAACTCCTACTTCGGCCTGATGCTCGCCGACGCCTCGCTCGGCATCCCCTTCGCCATCGTCCTCATGCGCTCCTTCATGGTGGCGATCCCCAAGGAGGTCATCGAGGCGGCCGAGGCCGACGGCGCGGGCAGGCTGCGCACCTTCGTCCAGGTCGTCCTGCCGATGAGCCGCAACTCCCTGATCACGGCGGGCCTCTTCTCCTTCCTGTACGCGTGGAGCGACTTCATGTTCGCGCTCACGCTGAACACGACGGACGACGTCAAGCCGGTGACCCTGGGCATCTACCAGTACATCGGCGCGCACGTCGGCGACTGGGGCTCGGTCATGGCCGCGTCCGTCCTGTCGGCGATCCCGGCCGCCGTGCTGCTCGTCCTCGCCCAGAAGTACATCGCCGCCGGGATCACCGGCGGCTCCATCAAGTAAGGCTGTTCATGAACGACCTGCCCGTGTTCCCGGAAGGCTTCGTCTTCGGCGCGGCCACCGCCTCGTACCAGATCGAGGGCGCCGCGAAGGAGGACGGCCGCGGCCCCTCCATCTGGGACACCTACAGTCACACGCCCGGCCGCACGCACGAAGGCGACACCGGGGACGTGGCCTGCGACCACTACCACCGTTACCCCGAGGACGTGGCTCTCCTCCGCGACCTCGGCGTCGACTCGTACCGCTTCTCGATCGCCTGGCCGCGGATCCAGCCGACGGGGTCCGGGCCGGCCAACCAGAAGGGCCTCGACTTCTACTCACGGCTCGTCGACGAACTGCTGGCGGCGGGCATCGAGCCGGCCGCCACGCTCTACCACTGGGACCTCCCGCAGGCCCTGGAGGACCGGGGTGGCTGGCGGGTCCGCGAGACCGCCGAACGGTTCGGCGAGTACGCGGGGATCGTCGCCGAGCACCTCGCCGACCGCGTGCCGCGCTGGATCACCCTCAACGAGCCCTGGTGCAGCGCCTTCCTCGGCTACTCGGTGGGCCGCCACGCGCCCGGAGCCCAGGAAGGCACCGGAGCGCTGGCAGCAGCCCACCACCTTCTCGTCGGCCACGGCCTGGCGATGAAGGCGCTGCGGGCGGCGGGCGTACGCGAGGCGGGCATCACCCTCAACCTCGACCGCAACGTCCCGGCCACGGACACGCCCGCCGACCGTGCGGCCGTCGCCCGCGCCGACACCCAGCACAACCTCGTCTGGACGGAACCGCTCCTCGCCGGCCGCTACCCGACGACGGAGCAGGACACCTGGGGCGAACTGATCGCCGCCGAGGACTTCCGCCGCGAGGGCGACCTCGAACTCATCGGCGCGCCCCTCGACTTCCTCGGCGTCAACTACTACCGCCCCATCGTGGTCGCCGACGCCCCGCACCGCGAACCGGACCCGGCACACCGCGTCGCGACCGACAACCGGTACGAGGAGCGCCCCTACCCCGACGTGCGCCGCACGGCGATGGGCTGGCCGGTCGTCCCCGAGTCCTTCACCGACCTGCTGACCGCCCTGAAGGACCGCTACGGCGACGCCCTCCCGCCGATCCACATCACCGAGAACGGCACCGCCGAACACGACACACCGGCCGCCGACGGCGCGGTCCACGACCCCGACCGCATCGCCTACCTGCACAGCCACCTCACGGCGCTGCGCGCGGCGATGGACGCGGGCGTCGACGTGCGCGGCTACTACGTGTGGTCCCTGCTCGACAACTTCGAGTGGGCCCTCGGCTACGCGAAGCGGTTCGGTATCGTACGGGTCGACTACGACACCCAGGAACGGACGCCGAAGGACAGCTACCACTGGTACCGGAGGCTGATCGCGGCGCACCGGGGGCTGACCGGCTAGGCGGTGATGTCCTCCAGGCTCCGGTCCCGCGTCGAGGTACCGAAGACGGCGACCGCCACGACCGCGACCACGATCACGGCGCACAGCAGCAGGAAGACGCCGACGAACGTGAGCGAGGTGTAGGCGGCGCCGAGGATGATCGGGGCCAGGGCCGCGCCCACGCGGCTGAAGACCGCGGACGCGCCGACGCCCGTGCCGCGGATCCACGTCGGGTAGACCTCGGGCGTGTACGTGTACAGGGGTGCGTAGGCGCCGTTGAGGAAGAACGCGAGCGCCACGCTGCAGACGATCACCACCGCGTCGCTGTGGGCCGTCGCGGCACCGAGCGCGGCCAGCGCACCGGCCAGCAGGAAGATGACGATGCTCCACTTCCGGTCGAGGCGCTCGGACAGCACCGCCGCCGGGTAGTAGCCGACGACCTGGGCGACCTCGATGAGGATGGAGTAGCCGAAGCTCTCACTGATGGAGAAGCCCCGGTCGACCAGGAGCGTCGGCAGGAAGACCAGAAAGCCGTAGTAGACGAAGCTGAAGCAGAACCAGAGCACCCAGACGAGTCCGGTCTGGCGCAGCAGCGGCGGTCGCCACAGGGCCAGGAACCGTTGCAGGCCGCGCGGTTGATCCGCGGCCGGGGCGCCGGCCGCCGCCCCGGGGCCTGCGGGCGCGGGCTCGGGCAGCGGCGCGCCGGTGGCCTTGCGGACCTTGTCCTCCAGGCGCTCCACTTCGGCCAGCGCCTCGTCCACGCGACCTCGCGAGACCAGATAGCGCGGCGACTCGGGCAGGCTGCGCCGCCAGAACACCGCCAGGATGATCGGGAGACCGACCACGATCTGCGCGACGCGCCAGCCGCCGTCGAAGGCCTGGATGATGAAGTAGCCGATCAGCGCGGCCAGTACATAGCCGAACGCGAAGAACCCGGCGAGCGAGCCGACGAAGTGACCGCGCCGGGACGGCGGCGAGAACTCCGCCAGGTACGGCATCACGATGTTGGCGTTGATGCCGATGGCGACGCCGCCGACGATCCGGGTGGCGACGAGCACGAAGGCGTCGGGGGAGAACGCGCCGAGGATCATTGCCGCGCTGTAGCAGGTCATCGACCAGACGAGGAGATTGCGCCGGCCGGTGCGGTCGCCGATGAAACCGACGAGCAGCGCGCCGATCACGGCGCCGATCAGGGAGGAACTGCCGAGCAGCCCCTGTTCCAGGCCGGAGAGCGCGAAGACGCCGGCCACGATGGGCAGCAGGAACGACACGATCCCGTTGTCCATGCCGTCGAAGGTGGTGCTCAGGCCGCCCTTGAGGAGGATGCCGCGCTGGACGCGGGTGAACGGCAGCCGGTCGAGCCGGGCCGCCACCTCACGGGCGGCGCCGGTCAGTTGCTGGGGTGGGGTGGAGGTCTGTGGGGTCACGGTGACCGCCCTTCGGGACCGCGCCGGACATGTGCGGCACGGGATGGGGAGGAGTGGGGGCTGTCTCCTTGCGGTGGTGCGGGTAGTGCGGGTGGAGCTCGTGGTGCTTGTGGCGCACGGGGGATGTCAGGCCGGCTTGAGTACCTGGCGGTAGAAGCGGAGCCAGTTGCCGCCCATGATCTTGGCGACCTCGTCCTCGTCGAACCCGGCGTGCTCGGAGAGGCACTGGGCCAGGGCCGGGAAGTCGGCGGTGGACTCCATCCAGGTGATCGCGGGTGCCTTGCCGGGAGCGCCGGACAGGGCGGCGCCGCGCTGCTCGGTGCGCGTCCAGCGGCCCTTGCGCATCCACTGGAGCTCCGGCTCGCCGCTCTTGCGGCTGAGATCCGTGCCGATGCCGACGTGGTCGATGCCGATCAGGTCGACGGTGCGGCGCACCATGTCGCACCATTCCTCGCGGCTGTTCGCCCACGGCCCGCTGATGTTGCGGTACGTGGCGAGGCCGAGCATGCCGCCGCCTGCCGCGAGCGCCTTGAGCAGTTCGTCGCCCTTGTTGCGCGGGTGGTCGTACAGGGAGCGGGGGTTGGCATGGGTGACGGCGACCGGTCGCTCGGAGACCCGGACGGCGTCGAGCCCGGTGCGCTCGCCGACGTGGGAGAGGTCCACGACCATGCCGAGCCGGTTCATCTCCTGGACGACCTCGCGCCCGAACCGGGACAGGCCGCTGTCCTCGGGCTCGTAGCAGGAACCGCCGATGGCGTTCTGGTTGTTGTACGTGAGCTGCATGACCCGCAGGCCCATGTCGTGGAAGAGCTCCAGGAAGCGGATGCGGTCCTCGATCGGCGAGGAGTTCTGGGTGCCGAGGAGGACGGCGGTGCGGCCGTCGCGGTGGGCCTGTTCGATGTCGTCGGAGGTGCGGGCGATGCGGATCAGGTCGGCGTTCTCGCGCTCGAGGTCGCGCCAGCGGCCGATCTCGTCCATCGTCTCCGTCGCGTTCTCCCAGAACGCCAACGTGGGTGTCACGCAGGCCAGTTGGCCCGCTCGAAGTTCCTGGAAGACCTCGCGGTCGTAGCGGCTGCATTCGAGGCCGTCGATGTAGAGCACGTCGTCACCTTCCGTCGCTGGGTATGGGGGCCGTCGCCTCGTGCGCCGGCTCGTCGGCCCAGTCCTCGCCGACCTCGCCGACGATCCGGCCGCTCTCGTCGAACACCGAACGTCCGGTGTGCTGCCGTGACAGGTCCGAGTCCGGGGTCAGTGCCTCGTTGCCGAGGTGGAACAGGCTCCACCACAGGTCGGCGGAGACGTCGAGGCCGTGGCGCAGCACATGGTCCAGGGACGACTCGGAGACCGGCGCCGGGTCCTGCAGCGGGGCGCAGTCCAGCACTTGGCCGCCACGGCCGACCGAGAGCGCCACACCGAACTCGGCCGCCTGCACGGGCAGTACGTCCAGCAGCTCGGGCCGGGCGACGTCCGTCACGGTGATGCGGGCCTTCACATGGCGGTGGGTCAGTGCTGCGGCCAGGTCGAGGAGGTCGGGCGAGGCGACGAGCGCGTGGCGCCCGCGGGCGTCGACGACGGTGTCGGGGCCCTCGGTGCGGCGGCGGCTCCGCAGTCCCGCCGTCGCACGCAGGGTGTCCGCGTCGTCGTACAGCCGGCGGAGCGCGTCGAGGCCGAGGGACTCGGCGACGACGACCGTGTCGCGGGCGGCGGGAACCGCGCCGCGCGGCACACCCAGCGCCCGCAGCACACGTGCGGTCACCAGACGGCACTCGCGCAGGGAGACATTGACGGTCGAAGTGGCCGTACCGGCGGGGGGAGTTGAGGTCACGATCAGTCACGCTCCTCGGGGCGGCGGGGGTAGATCCAGTCGAAGGCGCGTCCCTCCGCCAGGTCCGCGCGGGTCGGAGCGCCGTGGAAGAGGAGGCCGAGCACGCTGCGGCCGAACGCGTCCACGGTCTTGTCCAGGCCGTGGAACGCGGCGTTCATCAGCCGCACGATGTGCACCGGGACGAAGTCCTTCGCCAGCATGTTCATGTGCGGCGAGTGGTGGTGGCGCCCCGCGAGACCCTGCGCGCGGGTCACCGTCCAGCGCTCCTCGGGGCGGTCGGCGAGGAACTCTCCGACGAGGGTGTCACCGGGCACCTCATCGAGGGCGGCGGCGAGCCGCTGGATGTCGCCGGGCAGGTCGAGCGCCCACTCGAAGCCGCCGGGCACCTCCTCGACCGGGCCGCGGCGCGGCTCCTCGGCGTCCCGCGACTTGTACCAGCGGAAGTACCGCTGGTCGGGGTCGGCCAGGTCGTGGGCGAGCGCCCAGGCGTATTCGCGGGCGAGCAGGTCCCGCAGTTGCGTGACGGTCTCCTGCGGACGGTGGCGCAGTGTCTCGTCCGCGGGCTGGTGGCGCAGCAGGGTGTCGGTGTGCTCCGGGCGCAGCTCCAGGAGGACGGCGTCGAACACCTCGACGGCCTCCTGGCACACCCGGTCGTCCGGAAGCCCGACGAGGAGATCGCCGAAGACGGCGTCGGGCCCGGCGCCCGCAAGCCGCTCCGTGAGCACGCGCAGCCCGTCGGCGACCACGGACGAGGCCGTGAAGTCGTGGTAGGTGAGCGGGTCCTGGTCGTGGAAGTCGACCGCGCGCGCCAGGAGTTCGGCGGCCCGGTCCGCCTCCGCCGAGCCCGGCACCACCGGGATGCGGCGGGCCTCCGCCACGGCCGTGCGGCGCAGGGTGAGCCAGCGGTCGAGCAGCACCGGATGGTTGTTCGCGAAGAACACGAGGCCGAGTGCGGAGCCGTTGCCGAGGCCCAGGAAGCGCCGCAGCTCCGGGTCGAGCCGCGCGGCGCGCGGGTCGCGGCAGCGCGCGAGGTGCTCGACCAGGTCCACGGAGAACTCGCGCATGAGATACGCGGCGAGCATCTGCGCGTGGTACGGCAGGCGCAACGGGTGGTCCTCCTCCAGCGCCCCGTACGAGCGGGTGCCGAAGGTGCCGTTGCCGTCCAGGCCCGTGTTGCGCATCAGATAGCCGACCGGCCACAGCTCGGAGACGCGCGGCTGGCGGCCTGCCGCGAGGTGCTCGATGACATGGTCGAACAGGCGCAGACTGCGGTTGGAGCGGCACCACACGAGGGAGCCGGGCGTGGCCCGCCCCGCGTACAGCTTCGGCATCTCCTCGCGGGTGACCCGCAGGTCCTCGTCGGACGTCTCGCCCTCGACGAGCGCGCCCATCATGTCCCAGTCGGTGCCGATGATGCGTCCGGTGCGGCCCTCGAGCTTCGGCTCGAAGGAGAACACCATGAAGTCGAAGACGGCACTGGGCGTGCGCACGCGGTACACCGCCTCGCCGCGGGCGCGCTCGTCGATGTCGAAGCGGACGAGGTCGACCGTCCAGCGCTCCCGCGTCATCAGGTGCATGAGCGAGCGGCTGGCGCTGAGCCTGCTCGGGGCGAGGGTGGCGAGCCGCTCGGGGCGCATGAAGGCAGTGGCGGGTTCGGGGTGGTCCTCGGAGGGCCGGAGTTCGCTCCGGGTGGTCATGTGACTCCCTTCGGAGAGGGGGCTGCGCGAGCGCAGTGGGGGTGGGTCAGGCCGTCCAGGAGGTGTGGCCCTCGCCGAGGCCGGCGGTGAGCCGGGCCAGGTCGGCGGCGGCCTCGGCGAGCACGTCCTTGGCGGACAGCGGGTCGAAGCGGGTCTGGGGGCCGACCGCGCAGAGTGTCACGGTCGGGCGGCCGGTGCGGCCGACCAGGGGGAAGGCGATGGCGGCGAGGCCCTCGTCGGCGTACTCGGGGATCAGCGCGTAACCCGCCTCCCGGATCTCGACGAGTTCCTCGTCGTCCGGCAGCGGGACGCCGCGTTCGCGCAGCGCCGCCAGCGTGGCGTCGTCGGCGTGGGCGATGAGTGCCCGCCCCGTCGCGCCGCCCCGCAGGGACATCCGGCGGCCGAGCGCGAGCGTGACGTGGGCCGTGGTGCCGGGCTCCGCGCGCTTGACCACGCGGGTCGCGTCGTCGTCGAGGACCGCGAGACACACCGACTGGCCGATGCGCTCGGCGAGGTCGGCGAGGACGCGGGAGACTCGCTCGCCGAATCCGGCGTGCTGCAGTGCGGCGTTGCCCAAGTGGGCTGCCTTCACGGTGAGTTGATAGGCGCCGTCGGGGAGCTGCTCCATCCAGCCGGCGGCCACCAGGGTGACCAGCTGGCGGTGCACCTCGGAACGCGTGGCACCGACGGCTCGGGCCAGCTCCGCCACTCGCACCGGATCGGTGGTCTCACCCACCACGTCGAGGAGACGCAGCAGCTTGAGGGCGGAGCTCATGGGCTTGGTCGTGTTGTTCGCTTCATTGGTCGTCATAAAATGTAGGACACCATCCCGTATTTCGTGACGCCAATTATGAAGACCACGGCCCGAGTTGAGTCAAGAGGCGAACAGCGGCCAAATGTTCAGCAGTGGTTGGCGCGTCGTCGCACGTCAACGCATGTGTGACACGAACGCCTTCATGAACGCGCCGGCCGACTGTCCGACCCCGCTGCACGTCGCCGCCGACGGGCCGCCCGGGCCGTCGGGGCAGGCGCGGTCGCGGGTCGCCGACCACAGGGAGATCCAGGCCATGCCCTTGGACTTGGCGAACGCGCCGAGTTCGGCGGCGTCGGACAGGGTGAAGACCTCGTCGTCGATGTCGTTGACGCCGATCATCGGGGTGACGGCGACGCGGTTCCAGACCGCGCGGTCGGAGCCGCCGAGGATGGCCTTGAGCTGGGCGTGCGTGGCCTCGGCCGTGTCGATGGCGTACGCGCCCATGCGGCCGCGCGGGTGCGGCGCGGGGGAGGAGCCGAAGTTCATGGCCATGGCGTTGACGGTGTCGATGTCGACGCCATGCTGCTTTGCGTTGCGCAGCAGGGTGAGACCGTCCGTCGTGATGCCGCGGGGGAGCGCCGGAAGGGTGAACGACACGTCGAGGGAGGGGTGTTGGCGCTGCAGTGCCGCGACGGCCCGGTTGCGGCGGTCCACGCTCGCGCGGTCGGTCAGCGCGTCGCCCTCGATGTCGAAGTCGACCTTGGCCAGCTTGTAGTGGTCGATCACCTCCTCGTACGCGGAGGTGAGACGGGACACCGAGGTGCAGGTGCGGGCGAGTTCGTTGCCGCTCTGGCCGCCGAAGGAGACGCGTGCGTCGCCGCCCGCGGAGCGCAGTGCGCCGAGCTTGGCGGCGACCGGGTTGCCGTCGAGCGTCGACCTGCCCCACTGCGGCGTGCAGTCGCCCTTGGGTTTCACGAAGGCGAGGGTGTAGGCCTTCACGCCCGTGTCACGGGCGGCCCGGGGCAGGTCGAAGGCGGGGGAGAGGGAGGTGTCGACGTACGGGGCGAACGAGACCGGCTCGGGCGGCGCGGTCGAGCGGCTCGGCTCGGGCTTCGGCCTGTGCTTCTTCGGCGGGGAGTGCGAGGGCTTCGGGGGCGGCGAGGTGCTCCTGGAGGGGACCGCGCCGATCGTGCACGGTGTGCCGTCGACGGAGCAGTGCGTGGGGTGCGCGCCGGACGTCGAGCGGGCCTTGAGGGTGAGGGTGACCGACTTCCCGGGCGCGAGCGGGGAGTCGCCCGGTCGGGCTTCGGCCGTGATGTGCCGGCCCTGCACCGCGTAGTGCGCCGGTGACAGCGACGAGAGCGTGGCGCCCTTCGGCAGCGTGAAGGACAGCTTCCAGTCGGGGGCCGCGGACCCGCCGCCGTTGTGGATCACGTAGCGGCCGGTGAAGGCGCCCTGCGAGGTGGCCGTGCCCTGGTAGCGCGCGGTCAGTGCCGCGGGGTCGTCGCCGCCGGTGGCCAGCAAGGTTCCGCCGACCGTGCCCGCGACCAGCACGGCGCCGCCCGCCACGAACGCGCCGGTGCGGCGGCCGACCAGCGCGGCCCCGGCGGACGCGCGCGCGGACAGCCACCCGGCCGGTGTGGTGCGCGGCTTGCGCCGCTTTCCGGCGGGGCCTCGGGACGGGGGCGCCATGCGGGTCCTTCACGATCGGGTGCGGGGCACGGCGGCACATCGTAGGCGCTGTGCCCGGTGTGTGTCCGCCCGGTGTGTGCCCGCACACAACTCCCCGCGTGTTACGGGGAGTTACCGCATCCCGTATGGGTGATGTGTCGGGTCACTCGGTGCGAACCGGAGCGTCTGCGCGCGACACGGGCATGTCCGGCGTTTCGATGCGCCAGGCGATGGGGCGCCGGTCCTGGACCAGACAGCGATACCCGTACAGACCCACGGAGATGAGGAGGATGGCGACACCGACCAGTGTGTCGCCGATCCCGCCGTATCCCGCGAGCGAGGGATGTGTCACACCGATGACGACCACGACGACGTTCAGGACGAGCAGCCCCCACGCCACCGGGATCCAGGCGCGCCCCCGGCGGATCGGCCGCGTCCAGTTCGGGCGGTCCCGGCGCAGCAGCAGGAACGCGGCGACGGCGAGCGTTACGGCCGTCAGGTAGCCGAAGTTGCTGGCCAGCAGGATGCTCAGGGGCTCGCCGAGCAGCAGCACGATCGCCGCGTTGACCACGGCGTCCAGGGTGAGCGCCCGCCCCGGCACACCCCAGCGGTTGAGCCGGTCGAGCTGGCGCAGCGTCATGCCCTCACGGGCGAGCCCGTACAGCGCGCGGCAGCCGTCCGCCGTGGTCGACACCATGCCGAGGAACATCGAGACGACGAGGACGGCCACGCCGAGCGGGGCCATGCCGCCGAGCGCCTTCTCGAAGGCGAGCGCGAAGGCACCCACCGCGTCGGCCGCGATGGCCTGCTCGCCGACCGAACCCGTCATCGCGAGCGGCACGACGAGGAACAGCCCCAGGGACACCAGCGACGTGGCGCGCAGCGCCTTGGCGGTGTCGCGCACCGTGTCGCGGTACTCCGGCGCGAAGGACGCGCAGATCTCCGTCCCGTACGTCGTCCAGCACGTCACGTAGTACCAGACGACGATGGTCATCCAGGACCCGCCGTGGAACCAGGTGAGCCGGTCGACGTCCCAGTCCGTCGAGCGCACGAGCGGCGCCGCGACCACCACGACGAGGCCGCACAGCACCACCGCGCTGACCACCTTGCTGGTGGCGGCGGTCAGGCGCGCCCCGAAGTAGTTGCAGGCCCAGCCCGCCGCGATGGCCAGGACCGCGATCATCTCGGTGCCGCCGATCTCGTGGCCGAGCAGCGGGAACGACGGCAGGCCGGGCAGCCACTGCGTGGTGACGAGGGTGCCGATCGCCGCGCCGTTCACGGCGATGCTGAACGACCAGCCGATCCAGTAGCCGAAGGAGGCCACGGCGCCCAGCGGCGCGAAGTAGCGCTTCCAGCCCTCGATCGCGTACCGGCTGACGCCGCCGGACATGCCGGGGAACATCGCGGCGGTCTCGGAGAACAGCATGTTCTGCAGCAGGCCGACGAGCGCGCCGCCCACCCAGATCGCGATCGCCGTCCAGGCGCCGATGGCCCCGATCGCGTAACCGACGGTCAGGAGCAGGCCGTTGGGGATGACGAGAGCGATCGCGAAACCGTCGCGCCAGGTCAGCGTCTTGCGCAGTGACTCGGGGCCGCCGGTCCCGGTGTCGTGTCCGTCGTTGCGTCCTGCGTTGTGCCCGTCCAAGAGGACCACCTCTGAGGGAAGTTGGGGAGGTGTGGACTGTGCGGCAGCTCACAATAATGCGTTATTATTCTCTGGCAAGGTGGAGGACGCAGAGACATTCGTCAATGCCGGGGAGGGTCTGTGGTCGACCGTGAGGATGTGCTGCGGGCAGCCGCGCTCGTGCTGGCCGAGCGCGGCCTGGACGCCGCCCGGCTGCGGGACGTGGCCCGTGCCGCCGGAGTCTCCATCGGCGCGCTGCAGCACCACTTCGACACACGTGACGAGCTGTTCCGCGAGGCCTTCGAGTGGTCCATCGAGCAGCTGATCGCCCGCTGGCGGGCCTCGGCGGCCGACGAGCCGGACCCCTGGCACCGCTTCGAACTGCTCGTCCAAGCCCTCACCGGAGACCCGGAGTTGGAGCGCCGGTGCGCGACCTGGACGGAGTTCTGCGCGAGCGCCGCCCGCCACCCCGGGCTGCGCGACGGGGTGCGGTCCGTGCACGAGGAGTGGCTCACGCTGCTGACCGGCATCGTCGAGGACGGCATCGCCCAGGGGGACTTCGTGCCCGTGATCCCCGTGGACACGGCCATCGCGTCCGTCGCCGTCCTGGTCGACGGCTGCGACATGGCGGTGGCGGCCAGGGGTGGGATGACATCGGAGCGGTATGCGGAACTGCTGCTCGGTACGGCCCGCGCGATGTTCGGGGTCCGGACGCGGTGACATGTGAACAGGGCTGACCCGCAAGTCGACGTGAACGGGGTCGACACGCAAGTGATCGCGAACAGGGCTGACACGCAAGGCAGTTGAAGCGCAGACCGCAGGCGCCGTCGTGCGCCGGGACGGAGAGGCCGCATGGAAGCACAGCCGCAGTCGCAGTTCCCGCATCTGTTCAGCCCGCTGCGGATCGGAGGTGTGAGCGTGAAGAACCGTGTCGTGTCGTCCGGGCACGACACGGTCCTGGTGCGCGACGGCCAGGTCACCGACGAGCTCGTCGCCTACCACGCGGCGCGCGCCGAGGGAGGCGTCGGCCTGATCGTCGTCCAGGTCGGTGGTGTGCACGCGAGCGCCCACTACACCTCGCACGTCCTCATGGCCGACGACGACTCCTGCGTCGAGGGCTACGCGCGCCTCGCCGAGGCCGCGCACCGGCACGGCGCCACCGTCTTCGGCCAGATCTTCCACCCCGGCCGCGAGATCCTGGAGTCACCCGACGGCAGCGCCCCCGTCGCCTGGGCGCCCTCCGCCGTGCCCAGCGAGCGCTTCCACGTGATGCCGCGCGCGATGACCGACGTAGAGATCGACGAGGTGATCGCGGGCTACGGAGAGGCGGCACGCCGGCTGCGCGCCGCCGGCCTCGACGGCGTCGAAGTGGTCGCGAGCCACGGCTACTTGCCCGCCCAGTTCCTCAACCCGCAGGTCAACCGGCGCACCGACGGCTACGGCGGCAGCGCGGACGCCCGGCTGCGCTTCCTGCGCGAATCCCTCGCGGCCGCACGCGAGCACGCCACCGACGACTTCGTCGTCGGCCTGCGCATCTCCGGCGACGAACTGGCCCACGACGGGCTGAGCCCGGAGCTGGTGTGCGACGTCGCCGCCCGACTCGACGCGGAAGGGCTCGTCGACTACGTGTCGGTGTGCGCCGGAAGCTCCGCCACCCTGTCCGCGGCCCAGCACATCGCACCCCCGATGGCCCACCCGGCCGGCTACACCGCGCCGATGGCCGCGCGCGTACGCGAGGTGGTGGGCGTCCCCGTCATGGTCGCGGGCCGCATCAACCAGCCCCAGGAAGCGGACACCATCATCGCCAAGGGGCAGGCCGACGCCTGTGCCATGACCCGCGCCCTGATCTGCGACCCCGACATGCCCGGCAAGGCCGAACGCGGCGACACCGAGGAGATCCGCGCCTGCATCGGCTGCAACCAGGCGTGCATCGGCCACTTCCAGTCGGGCCACCCCATCTCCTGCATCCAACACCCGCAGACCGGACGCGAGTTGCGCTTCGGCACCCTGCCGCTGATCACACGGCGCAAGCGCGTCGTGGTCGTCGGCGGCGGACCCGCGGGCCTGAAGGCCGCGGCCGTCGCGGCGGGCCGCGGACACGACGTGACCCTGTACGAGGCAGGCCGACGCCCCGGCGGCCAGGTCCTGCTCGCCCAGGAGCTGCCGGGCCGGGCGGAGTTCGGGGGAGCGGCCACCAACCTGGAGGGCGAGGCACGGCGCGCCGGCGTCCGCATCGTCACCGACACCCGCGTCGACCACGCGCTGCTCGTTGACGCCGCGCCCGACGCGGTGATCCTGGCGACCGGAGCGAAGCCGTTGCGCCCCGAACTGGAGCGCCTGGACGACCCGGTGGTCCTCGACGCCTGGCAGGTCATCCAGGGCGCGCGCACGCCGCGCGGCCGCATCCTCGTCGCGGACTGGCGTGGCGACTGGGTCGGACTGGGCGTCGCACTCCTCCTGGCCCAGCAGGGCCGTCGCGTCACCCTGGGCGTCACGGGGTTCGCCGCCGGGGAGCACCTGCAGCAGTACGTGCGCGCGGCCATGCTCACGGCCGCCGTGCGCGCGAAGATCGAGGTCCTGCCCAACGTCCGCCTCTACGGCGCCGACAACGACACGGCCTACCTCCAGCACACCCTCACGGAGGAGCCCGTGGTCCTCGACGACATCGCGGCGGTCGTCCTGGCCCAGGGCCACACCCCCGTCACCGACCTCACGGACCACCCGGGCGCCGTGGCGATCGGCGACTGCGTGAGCCCCCGGTCGGTGGAGGAGGCGGTGCTCGAAGGGCTGCGGGCGGGGGCTTCGGTGTGAGAGGCGCGCGGCTAGGCCCCGATCGTGGGTCAGATCGCCGTGTAGCCGCCGTCGACGACGAGTTCGGTGCCGGTGACGAAGCGGGACTCGTCGCCCGCCAGGAACACCACGGCGTTGGCGATGTCCGAGGGAGAGCCGCGGTGTCCCATCGGGGTGTTGTCGAGCATGCGCTGCGCGTACGCCGCCGCTTCCGGCGAGGGGTCCGCCGACAGCGACCTGCTCAACTCGGTCTCGATGGAACCCGGATGAACGGAATTCACGCGAATTCCGGACTTCGCGTATGTCGCGGCATCGGCCTTCGTCATCAGCCGAACCGCTCCCTTTGCCGCGTGATAGAGCGGAATACGCGCGCCGCCCACGAGGCCGTAGATCGACGACATGTTGACGATCGATCCGCCGCCGGTCTCCAGCATGTGGCGCACCGCGTGCTTCGTGGCGAGCCACACCCCTTTGACGTCGACGGAGAAGACGAGGTCGAACTCCTTTTCCTCGACCTCGTGCGACGGCTTGATCGGACCGGGCACGCCCGCGTTGTTGACCAGGACGTCGATGCGCCCGTAGGTCTCGGACACGCAGTCGAAGGCCGCGCGCACGGATTCCTCGTGCGTCACGTCGACCTGTCGATACGCGGCCTTGCCCCGGTAGGCGTCGGCCGGGGCCAGGTCCGCGACGACGACGGTGGCGCCCTGCGCGGCGAGCGCGTCGCCGACGGCGGCGCCGATACCGCGCGCGCCTCCCGTGACCACGGCGACCTTGCCCTGCACACGTCCCTCGCCCATCGTCACTTCTCCCGTTCCTTCAATTCGATCGACTCCGCCGAATTGGTCGAGCCGTGCGGGACGCTAAACGGGAGGGAATTCCTCGGTAACCCCGTTTTCCATTGAGTGGAATTCCGGTGGAGCCGGTCGGCAGCCTCTCCGAGACTCGGAGCGCCCCCTTTCGCCCCAAGCCTTCGGAGAGCCCATGCCCACGGTCGTGATCACCGGCGCCGCCTCGGGCCTCGGCAGGGCGCTCGCGGCCCGTGCCGCGGCCGACGGCTGGAGCGTCGCCCTGCTCGACCGCGACACGGACGCCGTGTCCGCCGCCGCACGGGACCTCGGCGCCTTCGCCGTCACCGCCGACGTGACCCGCCCCGACGAACTCGCCGCCGCCTTCGCCGCCGTGGCCCGGCGGCTCGGGCCCGTCCACGGCCTGGTCAACAGCGCAGGTCTCACCCGCCCCGGCTCCTCGCGCACCCTGCCCCCCGACGACTGGCGCACCGTCGTCGACGTCGACCTCGACGGCACCTTCTTCGCCTGTCAGGCCGCGTACGGGCACTTCGCCGCCGCCCCCGCCATCGTGAACGTCGCCTCCATCGCCGCCGCCCGCGGCCTGCCCGGACGCACCGCCTACAGCGCCGCGAAGGCCGGCGTCGTCGGACTCACCCGCGCCTTGGCCGCCGAGTGGGCAGGCGCGGGCGTGCGGGTCAACGCCGTCGGGCCCGCCTGGGTCGACACCCCGCTGATCCGCGACATGGTCGAACGCGGCGCCCTCGACCTCGACGCGATGGTCCGGCAGGTCCCGCTGGGCCGGCTGTGCACGGTCGAGGACGTGGCGCAGGCCGTCCTCTTCCTGCTGGACGGCGAACGCTCCGGCTTCATCACCGGCCAGACGCTGTACATCGACGGCGGGTACACCACTGCCGGATGATCGACCCTGCCCGCCCACCATCAAGGCCGTCCACCACGTACCGGAGACCATCTGATGCCTGTCTACGCAGTCACGTACACGTACACCGACGTCACCGCCGGCCGCGACACCCACCGCCCCGCCCACAAGGAGTTCCTCGGCGCCCTCGCCGATGAGGGGGTCAACCTCTGCTCCGGGCCCTTCGCTGCGGGCGAGGACCCCGGCGCGCTGCTGCTGATACGCGCCGCGGACAAGGCGGCCGCGCTCGCCGCCACCGCACAGGACCCCTTCCGCGTCCAGGGCCTCGTCTCGGCCGTCGAGGCACGCGAGTGGACGCCCGTGCTCGGACCGCTCGCCGCGCGGCTCGGCTGACACCTCTCGTCGTCCGGGCCTTGGCAGACCGGGCCCGGACACCGAGGATGACCCTCATGGCAAGATCGGATTCCGGCGAGTCGGTGCTGACCCGCGCGATGCGCATCCTGCGCCTGTTCACCGCCGCCACCCCCGTGCTCACCGTCTCGGAGATCTCCCGGCGCGCCGACCTGCCGGTGGCGACCGCGCACCGGCTCGTCGGGGAACTCGTCGACCTGGGCGCCCTGGACCGCACCGACGGGAAGGGTGTGCGCATGGGCGTCCAGATGTGGGAGCTGGCCTCCCGTTCCTCGCGCACCCTCGATCTGCGCCAGGCCGCCATGCCGTTCATGGAGGACCTGCACTCCGTCGTCCGCCACCACACACAGATCGGCGTCCTCGAAGGCACCGACGTCCTCGTCCTGGAACGCCTCTCCGCGCGCAGCTCCGTCTCCAACGTCGCCCGCATCGCCGGCCGCCTCCCCGTGCACGCGATCTCCACCGGCCTCGTCCTCCTCGCCCACAGCCCACCCGAGGTGTGGGAGCAGGCCCTCGCGGGCTCCCTGGAGCGACACACGCCCGGCACCGTCACCGACCCCGCGGAACTGCGCCGCCTGCTCGCACAGATCCGCCGCGAGGGACACGTGGTCGCGCCCGAAATGATCACCGTCGGCTCCACCGGCGTCGCCGCCCCCGTGCGGGACGAGAGCGGACATGTCATCGCGGCGCTCTCCGTCGTGCTCCCCAGCGACGAACCCCACCCGCGCGCCTGTGTGCCCGCGCTGCTCGCCGCCGCCCGCGGCATCTCCCGCACCCTCGGCGCCCCGACGCCGGGCGAACGCCCGGTGCGCACCCGCGGTGCCTCCCGGCTTTCCATTGAATGAAAGCGTCATTGTTCCCAACTCCCGTATGTCAGCAGGGTGTTCACGGCGCCTCAAGCGCCAGGGCCGCACCTCGGAGAGGGAACACCATGGGCAACACCACATTCACGTACGACGTGCTGATCATCGGCTCCGGAGCCGCAGGCATCTGCGCCGCGCTCAGGGCGCGGCGTGAGGGGCTCGACGTACTCGTCATCGACAAGGACCGCCATCTGGGCGGCACGTCGGCCATCTCCGGCGGCTGGGGCTGGCTGCCCGGCAACCGGCAGGGCATCGCCGAGGGGGACACCCGGGAGGAGGCGGAGACCTACATCAAGGCGCTCGCCGGGCCCTCCCACGCCCCCCGAGGCCGTCGCCGCGTTCCTCGACGAAGTGCCGCGCGCCATGGACTTCCTCGAGAACGAGGCCGGCATCGAGTTCCACTATCCGCAGATGGCCCCCGACTACCAGATGGACACCCCCGGTGCCCGCAAGTCGGGGCGCGCCGTCACCGTCGCCGCGACCAACGGCCGGATCCTGGGCCGCAACCGGCTGCGCGTGCAGCCCTATCTGTACCCGTACACCGTCTTCGGCTACATGCCGGAGATCGGCCCCGACATCGCCACCTTCATCAAGGCCAACCGATCCGTGAAGGCCTTCGCCCACGTCACCCGCAAACTGACCCGCACGTGGGCCGAAAGCCTGCTGTTCCGCCGCTCGTTGGTGCGCACCAACGGCAACGCCCTGATGACCCGGCTGATCGCCGCCGCCACCGACGCCGGAATCCCGATGTGGACCCGGACCCGGGCCACCCGCGTCCTCAAGGACGACAACGGGGTCGTCACCGGCGCCGAGATCGAGGGCGCCCGCACCGGCACGGTGCACGCCCGGCTCGGCGTCGTGATCGCCGCGGGCGGCTTCTCCGGCGACCGCGAACTGCGGCGCAGCCACTTCGCCCACGACCCGCGCGGCGACAATCACACCACGCCCACCGTCGGCCACGAGGGCGACGGCTACCGGCTGGCCCACGCCGTCGGCGGCGTCATGAACTCCCACCCCCACCAGCCCGCCTCCTGGGGACCGGTGACGGTCTGGAAGAACCTGCGCGGACAGGACCGCATCTTCCCCCACCTGCGCGCCTTCGGACTGCCCGGCCTGATCGCCGTCAACCGCCGCGGCGAGCGCTTCGCCAACGAGTCGTACTCGTACCACGACTTCGGCGTCGAAATGATCAAGGAGGACGCGGGGGAGCGCGACACCCACGGCTGGATCATCGCCGACCGCAAGGCCATGCACACCTACGGCATCGGCTACGCCAAGCCCTGGCCGCTGCCCACCTGGTACTTCAAGAAGGTCGGCTACCTGGTCCAGGGCCGCACGGTCGCCGAACTCGCCGCCCGCATCGGCGTCCCCGCCGACGCCCTCGCCCGCACCCTGGAGGAGTTCAACGAGGGCGCGGCGCGCGGCGAGGATCCCGCGTTCCGGCGCGGCTCCAACTGGTTCCACCACTTCAAGGGCGACATGGAGCACAAGCCCAACCCGAACCTCGCGCCCATCGACAAGGGCCCCTTCTACGCCGTGCGGATCCAGATGGGCGACCTCGGCACGTACGCGGGCCTGTCGGTCAACACCCGCAGCGAGGTCCTGACGGAGACCGGGCAGGCGGTTCCCGGCCTGTACGCGGTGGGCACCTCCGCCGTCTCCGTGTTCGGCGGCGGCTATCCCGGTTACGGCGCCAACATCGGCCCGGCGATGGTCTTCGGCCACCAGGTCGGCCGTGACATCGCGGACCACGCGCGGGAGCGGTCGCAGGGGCGCCAGGGGTGATCGCCTAGAGCCCCGGTTCGTGCGTGGCGCCCGCCCTGTACACCGAAGGCGGCACCCCGAACCGTTCCCGGAAGGCCCGGCTGAAGTGAAAGGGGCTCGCGAAGCCCGAGGCCCGGGCCACCTGGCCGATGTCCAGGTCGGTGGCGTCCAGGAGGCGTTGGGCGTGGCCGAGCCGCGCGGCACGCACGGCCTGCATCGGCGTACGGCCGGTCTCCTCGGCGTAGAGATGCGCGAACCGCGAGGGGGACAGGGCGACCTCGCGTGCCAGGGAGCGGACCGTGTGCGGGCCGCCCGGGTCCGCGGCGACGATCGCGTCGGCCCGCACCACGCGCGGATCGCGCAGCGCCGTGGCGGCCCGGCCCGCGGCGGCGGTGGACCCGGTGGCCAGCAGCAATACCTCCTCGATGGCGCCGAGCGCCAGTTCCCTGCCGGGCCCGGCGGAGGCGATCGCGATGCCAGTCGGGTCCTGCGCGGGCGGCGCCTCCCCGCCGGCCCAGCGCGCGTCGGCGTGCAGCCTGCGAAAGGCCGCGTCGACCCGGCCGCGCGCCGCGCCGGGCACCCCCGCGACGCAGTACACCCCGCCGTCCCGTGCGTGGTCGCGCAGCCATGCGGGCCAGGCCGCGCGCGGCTGGAAGTGCACCCACCAGCCGCCCCAGGAACGTACGGAAGGGTCGGTGCGGTAGGCGTGCCCGCGGTGGGCGGGGAGCACCGCGAGGTCACCCGGCCGCTGCGCGATCCAGGAGCCGCTTCCCCGCACCTGGCCACGCCCCTCGGCGGTCCACATGAGCAGCCAGTTGGCGGCGCCCGCGGCACGCGTCACCCGGTAGTCGGCGGGCTGCGAGAAGCGGGAGGCGACGAGCAGTCGGGCCGGCGGCGACGGTGTGTCCGCAGCAGTTTCAGGCATGTGCGCGCCGGTGCCCGTCATTCGGTGTCCACCGCCCCGGCCGTAGGTTCGGATCGGTCCGCCGGTGCGCGGACCACGAGTGCGCAGCAGTCCAGCACACGGTTCCCGCGTGCTCAAGAGACGTCCGACGGCCGAGAGGAACACCCCCGTGCAGACAGACGAGTTCGACGTCCGTGACACCGTCGCCTTCCAAGAGCGGTTCCGTACCCGGGGTTTCGCGATCGCCCGCGGCCTCCTCGATCCCGCCGAGACCCGTGAACTGACCGAGGAATTCATGGGGTTGCAGGCCTCCGGCCCCGTGCCCGGCCACTTCGAGCCCACGCCGCAACCGGCAGACGGCGAACCCGACCCCCTTCTCGCGTACCCCCGCGTGATGCAGCCGCACCGCTTCAACGACCTCGCGCGGCGCCGCCTCCTCGACCCGCGCCTCGCGGGCATCCTGGAGGGGCTCCTCGGCGAGGAAGCGCTCGCCGCGCAGAGCATGTTCTACTTCAAGCCGCCCGGTGCCCGAGGTCAGGCCCTGCACCAGGACAACTTCTACCTGCGGGTCGAACCCGGCACCTGCGTCGCCGCCTGGGTCGCCCTCGACCACATCGACCGGGACAACGGCGGGCTCGAAGTGGTCCCGGGCACGCACCTGATGGACCTGTTCTGCCCGGAGGAGGCGGACGCGAGCCTGTCCTTCGCCCGCGAGTACGTGCCGCCGCCCCCGGGCCTCGTCCCCGAGCCCGTCGACATGGCACCCGGCGACGTCCTGTTCTTCAACGGCACCCTGGTCCACGGCTCGGGACCCAACCGCACGGCGGACCGCTTCCGCCGCTCCTTCATCTGCCACTACGTCGGCCGCTCCACCGAACGCATCGCCGGTTATTACGGCTTGCTGACCATGGACGGGCAGGTGGTGGAGGCGCAGGAGAGCACCGGCGGCGGCCCCTGCGGAACGGAGTTCGCACCGGCACCGCACTGACGACCTCACACGCCTCACAGACCTGACCCACCTGACACCCCTCACGCCGTGTCAGGTCCCGACCTTCCGTTGATCTTGTCGATGGCCTGGCGTGCCTGCTCGCCCGGGGCGTGCCCGTTCGGTGCCAGGGCCGGCAGCGCCGCGGCACTCGCCTGGGGCGGCTTCGCATGGGAGGCGGTGGGCGGACGGGAGCGCAGCCGGTGGCTCACCGCCTCGTCCAGCGTCACGGCCCGCTGCGCCCGGGCGGCGAGCCTGCTGGCCTCCTGCCCGATCGCGGCGACGTCCTCCCACGTCAGCCGCAATACGACGGCGAGTTCCGCCTCACCGTCCGGCAGTGCGTTCAGCGATGGTTGGCCGGATTCCGACATCTCCACGGTCCTCCTCCACGCCTCGCGGCGCGTAGTGAGCAGTGCGTCGCACAGAGATACGCGCGTCCCGGCGGGCGCGTTCAGACTCGGCGGGCGCGGCGGTTGCCCGCCCGGGAAACGGAAGCGGGGCGGCAGAATGCTCTGCCGCCCCGCTCCGTATCGCTGCCGTCAGTCCCTCAGGACTGGGGACGGCTGCCGTGGTTGGCGCCGTTCTTGCGGCGGGCCTTCTTCTTACGGCGTCGCTTCGAGGACATCGATACCTCCCAGGGTGTGGTGTTTCTTGTGGTTCTCCCTGGATCTGTCCAGGCAGCGCCCGGGCTCATACCCGTGATCATGCATGCTTAATGTGTGTCCTGCGTCACACCCGTTTCAGGCTCCGGTGGGCGGAACGGACGGGCCTCGACGTGCGCGCGGACGAGCCCGGCGAAGGCGTCCGCCGCCGCGCTCCGGTAGCCGTCCTCGCGCCGCAGGAGCGCGGCCGTCCGCGTGGGCAGGGGAGGGTCGACCGGGAGCGGCGTCAGGTGGGGATGCCCGTGCGTGACCGGGTCCGGGAGCACGGTGGCAAGGCCGGTGCGCTGCACGATGTCGATCAGCGTCTGCAGGGAGTTGGCCTCCACCGCGATCAGGGGCCGCACCCGGTGCTCGGCGAAGTACGCGTCGATCCGGCCGCGGGTGGCGAAGTCCTGGCTGAGCAGCGCGAGACGCAGCCGGTCGAGGTCGGCCGCCGTCCACGGACCGTCCGCCGCGCGGTCGGCATCGGCCCCGTCGCCCACGACCAGGCTCAGGTTCTCCGTGAACAGCGGCTCCACCGCGATCCCCGGCAGTTCCCCGCCCTGAAACGCGATCCCCAGATCGCACGCGTCGGCGAGCAGTTCGGCCTCCAGCAGATCCTGCGTCAGTTCCCGCACGGTGATCGTGATGCCCGGATGGTGCTCCCGCAGCGCGGCGATCAGCGGCCCGACCAGGTACGCGGTGAACGTCGGCGTCACCCCCAGGCGCAGATGCCCGCGCGACAGGTCCCGTACGTCATGGAGGGCACGCTCCCCGGCGGCCAGGTCCCGCAGCGCCCGCCGCGCGTGATCCAGATACGCGCGCCCCGCGTCGGTCGGCCGCACGGTGCGCCCGCTGCGGTCGAGCAGTTGCACGCCCAGATTTCGCTCCAACTGTCTGACCTGCTGGGACAGGGTCGGCTGGGAGATCCGCAGCGCCTCGGCGGCACGGGTGAACCCCGCGTGCTCGACCACGGCCATGAAGTAGCGCACCTGACGCAGTTCGACGGACATCCCTCCAGCGTAGAAGCAGGTATAGAGAACACCAATACAACCCATGCCCAGCGAGTCTTTGACGCTATAGATCCAGTTGATGCACGGTGAATCCATCGGCCCGCTCCTCGGGGAGCGCCCGAGCAGGAACGGCACGAGAAGGAGCTCGCCATGGACGTCAAGGACTTCGCACAGCGCACCATCGACATCGCCCGCGCCAATGTCGCCGACGGAGGGCGCCCCTTCGCCACCGTCATCGTCCAGGGCGGCGAGATCATCGCGGAGAGCCCCAACCAGGTCGCGCAGACCAACGACCCGACCGCCCACGCCGAGATCCTCGCCATCCGCGAGGCCTGCACGAAGCTGGGCACCGAGCACCTCACCGACGCCACGATCTACGTCCTCGCCCACCCGTGCCCGATGTGCCTCGCCGCGCTCTACTACTGCAGCCCCGCGGAGGTCGTCTTCGTCACGACCCGCGACGCCTACGCCCCGCACTACGTGGACGACCGCAAGTACTTCGAACTCGACACCTTCTACGGCGAGTTCGCCAAGGACTGGGACGAGCGCCGGCTGCCCATGACCTACGAGCCGCACGCCGACGCCGTCGAGGTCTACCGCGAGTGGCAGCGGCGCAACGGCGGCGACCGCCGCGTCCCCGGCGCCCCCACCAGCGCCTGAAGCCCCGCCGGGGTGCGAAGATCACCCCGCCCTCTTCGGAACCGGACACCCACGGACCACCACACAACATGACACAGGACTGCGCCGCCGCCGCGGCCACCGCCGCACCGGCCCCGCCCGCCCCGCCCCGCCGCTGGTGGGGCCTGGCGGTGCTCGGGCTCGCCCAGCTGATGATCCTGCTGGACGCGACCATCGTGAACGTCGCGCTGCCCTCCATGCAGCGCGACCTCGGCATGAGCGACGCGGCCCGCCCCTGGGCCATCACCTCGTACACCCTCGCCTTCGGCGGGCTGCTCCTGCTGGCGGGCCGGATCGCCGACCTCGTCGGCCGCAAGCGGGTCTTCCTCACCGGCCTGGCCGGCTTCGCCGTCGCCTCCGCGGCCGGTGGCATGGCCCCGGGGTCCGGGACACTGTTCGCGGCGCGCGCCCTGCAAGGTGTGTTCGCGGCCCTGCTCGCCGCGAGCGCCCTCGCCCTCATCACGACGACCTTCCCGGACCTGCGCGAACGCCGCCGCGCCATCGCGATCTTCGGCGCGCTCGGCGGCGCGGGCGGCGCCCTCGGTGTCACCCTCGGCGGCGTCCTCACGGAGACCGCGGGCTGGCGCTGGTGCCTCTACGTCAATGTCCTGTTCGCCGGGGCGGCCCTCGCGGGCAGTGTGCTCATGCCGCCCGACACGGCGCCGCGCACCCGTGGCCGCCTCGACGTGCCCGGCGCGTTGCTGGCCTGCGGCGGACTGACCCTGCTGGTCTACGGGTTCAGCGCGGCGGAGAACAGCGGCTGGACGGGCCGGCCCGTGGTGGCGGCGCTGTCGGTGGGCCTGGTGCTGCTCCTCCTCTTCGCGCTCTGGCTGCGCAAGGCCCGCACCCCGCTGCTCCCGCCGCGGCTGCTGCGCGACCGGGCGCGGGTGGCGGCCCTCGTGGCGGGGGCCTGCCTGATGGCGGCGCAGTTGTCCCTGTCGCTCTTCCTCACCTTCCATCTGCAGACCGTCCTCGGCTGGTCGGCGGCCCGCACCGGTCTCGGCTTCCTGCCGCTGAGCGTGATCACCACGCTGACCGCGACGCAGCTCGGCACCCGCCTGCTGCCCCGGCTCGGCGCCCGCGTGATGATGGTGAGCGGCCTGTGCGTCGCCGCGTCGGGCCTGTGGTGGCTCAGCCGCCTGACGGTGCACGCCGACTACGCGACCGGCATCCTGCCCGGACTCGCCCTGTTCGGCATGGGCATGGGCGCCACCTTCCTCGCCCTGATGACGACCGCCACGGCGAACCTCCCGCCCGAGGACTCCGGCATCGCCTCGGCCGCCCTCAATTCGGCCCAGCAGGTCGGCGGCTCGATCGGCTCCGCGGTCTTCAACACCGTGGCGGCGGGCGCGGCCGCCGGTTTCGCGGCCCCGCACCGCACCGCGCTGCTGCACGGCTTCACCACGGCGGTCCGCTGGCCGCTGGTCGGTCTGCTGCTGGCCGCGTTCGGCGCGGCGGTGCTCGCCCGGCCCCGGGACTCGGCGAAATAGCGCGGGCAGAGGGACGGGCGGGTACCGCTCACGCGGGCCGTTGACGTGCGACCGGCCCGCGCCCCGGGCACAGTGGGGGAAAATCTCCTGGAACGGGGCGAACGATGTTCCGCAGCGAGTCCCTCGAGGACGGTCAGGAACTGCTGACCAAGCTGGGTGCGCTCACCGCCCGGGCGCGGGAGCTGGCGCAGTTGCAGCGCTCACGGGTCGAACTGGCGGTGGCGCTGCAGCGGGGCATGCTGCCCCGTGACTTACCCCGCCCCGACGGCGTCCGCCTCGCGGTGGGCTACATGCCCGCCAACCACGGCCTCAACGTCGGCGGAGACTGGTACGACGCCTTCACCATGGCCGACGGCTGCATCGGCCTGTCCATCGGCGACGTCCAGGGGCACAACATCCAGGCGGCCGCGTACATGGGGCAGGTCCGCGTCGTGCTGCGCGCGCTGGCGTCCGTCACCGGGGACCCGGGCGAACTGCTCGGCCGCACCAACGACCTCCTCGTCTCCCTGGACACCGACCTCTTCGCCACCTGCACCTTCCTCCGCCTCGACCCGGCGAGCGGCACCCTGGAGACCGCCAGGGCCGGTCACATCCCTCACATCTGGGCCACCGCCGACGGCCGGTCCGGCATCGACGACACGGAGGGCGGGCCCCCGCTCGGTGTGCTGGAGGGCGCCACGTTCCCCGTCGCGTGCCACCGCCTCACCACCGGTGGTGTCTTCGTCCTGCCCACCGACGGTGTGGTCGAGGGCCCCTCGCTCGACCTCGACGACGGCCTCGGCCAGGTCCGGCGGCTCGCGGAGGTGACCGCCGCGGCCGGTCTCGGCGTCGACACCCTCGCCGGAGGAGTGATGAAACTGGCGGACTCGGTGGGCCACGAGGACGACGCCGCCGTCCTCGTCGTGGGCCACGACGTCGGCTCCGCGGGGCGGCGCCCGCCGACCGGCTGAGCGGTGCGCGCGGCCACACGGCCGGAGGGCTTCGCGTGGCCGAGGAGACCCGGTCGGTGTCTGATGGCTGCTGTGGTGGTTTCTCGGCGGTTCCGACCGGCCATGGAGATGGCCCTGAAGGCACTTGCCGTGGCTGCCTGCTACTACGCGGCAGGGCGCCTCGGCCTGCTCGGGCAGGTCGGCGTCGAGGGCGTCGTGGTCACCCCGATCTGGCCGCCCACCGGCCTCGCGGTCGCCGCCCTGCTGGTGTTCGGCGTGTGGGTCTGGCCCGGCATCGCGCTGGGCTCCTTCCTCGTGATCACCTCCCTCACCACCCCGGACCTCATCTCGATCGTCACGGTCGCGGGCAACACCGCGGGGCCGCTGTGCGCCTTTCTGATGCTTCGGGGGGTCGGCTTCCGGCCCGACGTGTCACGGCTGCGGGACGGGACCAGCCTGGTCTTCCTCGGCGGGCTCGGCGCCATGCTGATCAGCGCGACGGCCGGCGTCGCGCCACAGGTGTGGACGGGGTCGCTGGCCCCGGGGGACTTCCTGCCGGTGTGGCTCGCCTGGTGGGTGGGCGACGCCATGGGGGTGCTGCTCGTGACCCCGATGCTGCTCGTGCTGGCCCGGGGCACACTCCTGCCCCGCCGCGAGAGGGTGGGGCGCATACCCGTCCGGCGCTGGGTGGAGGCCGGGTGTCTGGGGATCGCGACCCTGCTGATCGTCCCGTACGCCGTGTTCAGCTCGCCCAGCATGCTCTTCCTGATCTTTCCGCTGCTGATCTGGGCGGCGCTGCGGTTCGAGCTGGCCGGAAGCATGCTCTGCGCGCTGTTCGCGTCCGTGCTCACCACGTTCGCGGCGCACCAGGACCGCGGCACGTTCTTCGACCTGTCCAACATCGAGGTCATGACCAAGCTCCAGGCCTTCAACGGAGCCGCCGCGCTGACGGCGCTCCTGCTGTCCGCGCTCGTCACGGAACAGCGCGCCACCCGGCACTCGGTGCAGCACGCCTGCAACGAGCTCGCCGAACTCCTGGAGCACCTCGCCGCGGGCGAGGACCCGACGGAGTCCTCGGGCCGCCGCGCGCCCGAGACCCCCGACGGGTCCTCCGAGGTCAGGGACGACGGGCGGTGAGCAGCTCGAAGGGCGGATTGGCCGCGTAGTCGTCCCAGAACCCGGCGGGGAACGCGGCGCGGCCCTCGGCCGAGACGGCAAGCGGCGACCAGGCGACGTCGGTGAAACCGGCCCGGGTCAGGGCCTCGGCGTAGACCTCCCGGCGCGGCAGGCTGGCGACGAAGGAGACGGGCTGGGGGTCGAGGAACGCGGTGACACGCACCCGCGGACCCACCTCGACACGGCTGCCCTCCAGCTCGCAGTGGAAGCCGTACGGGCGGGGACTCGGCCCGTCGAAGTCGTAGTCGGGGCTCTGGTTGAGGGCGTAGAGGGTGCCGCCGGGACGCACCGCGGCGTGGATGGTGCGGCACATGGCCGTCATCGCGTCGACCGTCTCGGAGTAGTTGAGCAGGTTGACGGCGGTGGCGATGTCGTACTGGTCGCCGCCGAGCACGTCGGTCGCGGCGACGTCGCCGACGGCGTAGCGCACACCGAGCGGTTCCGCGGCCTCGATGCGGCGGGCCACGTCGACCATCTCGCCGGAGACGTCGACGCCGCACACGTCGGTGGCGCCGCGCCGCTTGAACAGGCGGCTGTAGAAGCCGGTGCCGCACGCGAGGTCGACGACGGACCTGCCGGTCACATCGCCGACCAGGTCCAGGAAACTGGGCACCTCCACGTAGCGGGCCAGATGGAGGGCCTTGAAGCCCTCGAAGGCCTCGCCGATTCTGTCGTACTGCTGCTCCGCGCTCGTGCTCACGCTGCCTCCCGTACGGGCTCGGTCATGTCAGCGAGCAGTCTTCTCGCGGAACACCGCCGGGGCCGACTGGCAGGATCAACAAAGATCGCGCCGCAGGATGGGGCGCGTGCACAAGGCCCGCGCGGCGCACGGGGTGGGTCAGGCGGGGTGTTCGGAGGCGCGGCGGCAGTCGGCGCACCGGCCCCACCAGGTGACCTCGGCCTCGTCCACCGTGAAGCCGCTGTCCTCGACCGGGTCGAGGCAGGGTGCCGCGCCCACGGCGCAGTCCACGTCCTCGATCCGGCCGCAGGAGCGGCAGACCAGATGGTGGTGGTTGTCGCCCACGCGCAGCTCGAAGCGGGCGGGGGAGCCCGCCGGCTCGATGCAGCGCACGAGGTGAACCCGGGTGAGGTCCTCCAGGACGTTGTACAGCCCCTGGCGCGACAGGCCACCGGCTGGTGTCCCGGGCCCGGCCGCCGTCCTGATCCGCTCCTCCAGGTCGGCCGCGGACGCGTGCGGCCGGCCCTGGAGCGCGGTCAGCACGGCGCGCCGCTGCGCCGTGCTGCGCAGGCCCCTGCGCCTGAGGAGCTCGCCCGCGTCCTGGCCGGGCACTACGCGGCCTCGGCGGCCAGGCAGGTGCGGCAGACGACGCGCCGCCCGGCGAGGCGGCTGGTCGAGCGGCTCATGCCGTTGGCCCGCTGGACGTGGGTGGCGACCACGCGCGCGTGGTCGTGACAGGTGGCCAGGCCGCAGCGGGTGCAGATGCCGATTCCGGTCGAGTCGGGACGCTGTTCCTGGATGCAGTCGTAGCAAGTCATGTGGGGGCCTCCGTGGTGGTGTGTTACCGGAGGTGGCAGACGTCACTGGCTGCGCTGATATGTACCTCGGTTTCCTTTACAGTACGTCCCAGTTTGGATCGAGTCCAATCTAGGTCCGCTTCACGTACAGGCGGTTGCCCTGCGGCCCTGTCCACTCCAGGCGTACGACACCGGCCACCGCGGCGTCGCCGGACCGGGACGGATCGGCCCAGTAGCCGAAGGCGGGATTGCGGAAGAACGTCGCCCACAGGCCGCCGCGGTGGTCCTCGAAGAAGTTGTTGTGCCCGGCGCCGACTCCCGCGGTCCAGCGCTCGGAGTACGGGCCCTCGAAACGGTCGGCGACGGCGACGACCGCGTCGTACTGGTACTGCGTGCGGCCGGTGCCCGGCGGGTCGTAGGCGTGGCGCGTGCTGCCGTCCGCGTTGGTGGACGCCCGGTCCCACGCGGCGTGCACCAGGAAGTACTTGCCGCCGTACTTGAAGACGTACGCGCCCTCCAGGTAGGGCTCGGGCGAGTAGGGGGTCTGCCGGAACGCCGGGAGGTTCGTCGTCGGGACGATGTCCTCCATGTCGTCGCGGAACTTCGCGTAGACGTGGTTGTGCAGCACCAGCCACGCGTCGTCGCCCTCGGTGTAGAGGCCGCCGTCGATGTGGTGGTACGCGCCGGGCCTGATGAACGCGGGCCCACCGGGCACCACGTCGCCGAACGGCTTGTCGAGGTTGCCGTCGACGAGCCGGTAGGGGCCCTCGACCCCGCCGTCGCTCACCAGCATGAACGAGCCGACCAGTTGGGAGTGGTCGCCCATGCACGCGACGATGTACCACTTGCCGCGGAAGCGGTGCAGCTCCGGGGCCCAGGCGTTGGCCCGCTTGCCGAACTGCTCGTCGTGCCAGTACTCCTGCCACGGCGCGACGACCGTGCGGCCCGGCCGGTTCTCGTCCACGAACTCCGGCGACCACACCTTCCCGCGCTCGGCGCCGGGCCGGATGCCGGTGGTGTCGGCGAGGCGCCACGGGCCGTGCAGCGACGGGGCGGTCCACACGAAGATGCCGTCGTTCCAGGGCCCCGCCGCCGCGAGGCCGGGCGCGCGGGTGGTGCCGGTGGCCACGTACAGCGGGCGGCCGTCGACGACGAAGCAGTTCACGTACGTGTCGCGCATCCAGACACGGCCCAACTCCTCGTCGCGCGGCCGCAGTTCCAGCGGCAGGACGAAGGAGTTGTCCTCGCGCGGCCAGAGGTCCTGGCGGGTGTCCGCGAGTCCGTACGGTTCGAGGGCCGGCCAGTTGGGCGGGTACGGCCTTCCCTTGGCGGGGTGGGCGGGGGCCGCGAGTGCTGAGCCCGCGGGGAGTGCCACCGCCCCCATGGTTCCGGCGATGCCGGCCAGCACTCCGCGGCGGCCGATGTGCGCAGCGTTCGAATCTTCCCGGGTCATCAGACGGGGCTCCTCGGCTGGTCGGTCCGGTGTGTGCGCAGCATGCTTCAGCGTGCCCATGAATTAAGTCAAGAGCACCTACATAAATGAACGCGGGAGTGGCGGCCGGGCGGCTGGGAGGGTGCTGGTCAGCGACGAATGTTGCAGTCGTATGGCGTTCTCCGAACGTGGCCCGGCACGGCCCTGTGCGGGGCGCCTCCACATCGCCGCAGGTCAAGTCCGGTTCGGCGGAGTGTTGTTGCGCAAGAAGGCGTCGCGAGTATTTCGGTCCGACTCATTGACGAAAATCGTCGGCCCTCACATGCTGTCCGGCATGCACGAACACGACGGCCCGCTGACGCGGCTCCGGCGCGGCCACGAGCAGTCCGTTCTCGAGCTGCTGCGCAAACAAGGCCCCTTGAGCCGAGCCGAGTTGGGCATCCGCAGCGGGCTCTCCCGCACCACGCTCCACGACATCGTCGCCGACCTGCTTGCCAGCGGCGCGGTGGTCGCCGCCCCCGCCCAGGTCGAGACACGCAAACGCGGCCGCCCGGTGGAGAAGCTCAGCCTCAACCCGGCCGCCGGCGAGGCGGTCGGCATCGACTTCGCGCGCCGCGCCGTGCACGTCGCCGCCGTCAACTTCGCCCATGAGGTGGTCGGTTCGGCGAGCGAGTCGCACGCCCCGGACCTCTCCTGGCCCGAACGCGTCGACCTCGCGGAACGGCTCCTCGACGCCCTGGCCACCGACCCGCCCGCTGCCGATCCGGGCGAGGCCGGTGGTCAGGGCCACTCCCGCGGCGTACACCTCGACGCGCTCACCGCCATCGGTGTCGGCGTGGTCGGGCCGATCGCCGACCCCGGCAGCGAACACGCCCACGCCCAGGGCATCGACGGCCTGCCCGACCTGCTGCGCAAACGGTTCGGGGTGCCGGTCCTGCTCGACAACAACACCCGGCTCGCCGCCCTCGCCGAAGCCGTCTGGGGCGCGGCGGCCGACAGCAGCGACGTCCTCTACCTGCGGCTCTCGCACGGCGTCGGCGGCGGCCTCGTCGTCGGCGGCGCGCTGCACCGCGGCCGGTACGGACTGTCCGGCGAGTTCGGACACATCACCGTGGACCCGATGGGCCGTACCTGCGAGTGCGGCGGAACCGGGTGCCTGGAGACCCGCGCCTCGCTCGACGCCGTGCTGTGCCGCTACCGCGAATCCGGCGGCCGCGCCCAGGACCTCACCGGATTCCTCGACGCGGTCACCGCCGCCGAGCCGACGGCCCTGGAGGTGCTGGAGCGCGTCGGCGGCGACGTCGGCACCGTGCTCGCCTCGGTCTGTCACGTCGTCGGCGCGGGCGTCATCGTCGTCGGCGGCGAACTCGCCGAGGCGGGAGCCGCCCTCCTCGAACCGGTCGAACGCACCCTGCGCCGGCACCTGATGCCGATGGCCCACCCCCATGTGGACCTGCGCCGCGCCACGCTCGGCGAGGCCGGCAGCGCACTCGGCGGCATCGCCCTGGTACTCCACGAATCCCCCCTGCTCACCCACTACCCGCCGCCCGTCTCCGAGGAGCACGCGTGAAGCCATCAGCGAGGACACCATGGCTGTGATCACCCCCGCTCAGAAGACCACCACCGAGGCCCGGCGGCAGCCACCGCGCCGGGGCCGCGGCCGACCCCTGATCCTGAACGTCGTCGCCGTGGTGGCCGGCATCGCCGTATGGGCCGTCGTCGCCGCCCTCGGCTGGGTCGAGAACCTGCCCACACCGGCCGCCGTCGCCGAGAAGGCCGGCACCATGATCTCCGACGGCACACTGGCCGACGACACCCTCGCCAGCCTGCGCCGCGTCCTGTTCGGCTACGCCCTCGGCGTGCTCGCCGCGGTACCGGTCGGCTTCCTCATGGGCTGGTACCCGACGGTCCGCGCCCTGGTCGAGCCGTACATCCAGTTCTTCCGCACCATCCCGCCGCTCGCCCTGATCCCGCTGGCCGTGGTGCTGCTCGGCATCGGCGAGGTGCCAAAGATCGCCGTCATCTTCCTGGCGTCGTTCATGGCCTGCGTCGTCTCCTCCTTCCAGGGAGTCGTCGACGTCGACAAGACACTCATCAACGCCGCCCGGGTGCTCGGGGCGTCCGACCGCACCATCTTCGCCAAGGTGGTCGTCCCCGCCTCCACCCCGTTCATCCTCGTCGGCATGCGCATCGGTCTCGGCGCGTCCTGGGCGACCGTGGTCGCGGCCGAACTCATCGGCGCCCAGGAAGGGTTGGGCTACCGGATGCAGAAGGCGTCCACCTGGTTCGAAATGGACACGATCTTCGTGTCCCTGATCTCCATCGGTGTGCTCGGGCTCGTCATGGACCGGCTGTTGCTGCTGGCCGAGCGGCGGCTCACCGGCTGGCAGGAGCGTCGATGAACAGCAAGACAGCGCAGGACGGGAAGACGATGACGGACAGCAAGATCAGCTTTCGGGACGTGGTGAAGACCTTCCCGCTGAAGGGGACCACCTTCACCGCACTGGACGGCATCCGTCTCGACATCGCCGACCAGGAGTTCGTCACGGTCGTCGGCCCCTCGGGCTGCGGCAAGTCCACCCTGATGAGCATGGCCGCCGGGCTCCAGGAACCCGACTCCGGCGCCGTCCTGGTCGACGGCACGCCCGTGTCGGGGCCGGGACCCGACCGGGGCGTGATCTTCCAGCAGTACGCGCTGTTCCCGTGGCTGACGGTTCGCCAGAACGTGGAGTTCGGGCTCAAGTTGGCCTCCGTACCCGCTGCGGAGCGCCGCCGCCGCGCCGAGGCCGCCATCGCCCTCGTCGGCCTCGACGAGTTCGCCGACGCCCTGCCCAAGACGCTGTCCGGCGGAATGAAACAGCGCTGCGCCATCGCCCGCGCCTACGCGGTGGACCCCCAAGTCCTGCTGATGGACGAGCCGTTCGGCGCCCTCGACGCCCTGACCCGGGTGCAGCTGCAGGACCAGCTGCTCGCGACCTGGAGCCAGGAGAAGCGCACCGTCCTGTTCATCACCCACGACGTGGACGAGGCCGTCTACCTCGCCAGCCGCGTCGTGGTGATGGCCGCGCGGCCCGGCCGCATCCACCGCATCGTCGAGGTCGACCTGCCCTACCCGCGCACCGAACAGATCCGCCTCTCACCGGAGTTCCGGCGCATCCGCAACGAGGTGTGGACCTCGGTCTATCACCAGGACGCGCCGCCCAACGCCGCCTGACCCCCGCTCGCACCTTCCCGCGAACCACCCCGAGAGGACCTCCAGCATGTCCAGAAGCAGGATCAGGCGCACCACCCTCACGGCGCTGCCCGCCGCCCTGATGCTCACGCTCTCCGTCACCGCCTGCTCCGGCGGCGGCTCGCAGGACGACAACTCCGTCCGCTTCGGCTACATCGCCGACTACAACGGCGCCAGCCTCCTCGCGATCGCCGAGAAGCAGGGCCTGTGGAAGAAGGCCGACCTCACCGCGAAGGTGAAGGCGTTCAACAACGGCCCGGTGCAGATCCAGGCCCTGAGCGCCGACAGCCTCGACTACGGCTACATCGGTCCCGGCGCCATGTGGCTGCCCGCCTCCGGCAAGTCGAAGGTCATCGCCATCGACACCCTCACGTACGCGGACCGTGTCATCGGGCAGCCCGGCATGAAGTCCATGAAGGACCTCAAGGGCAAGCGCGTCGGCGTCCCCGAAGGCACCTCCGGGGACATGATCCTCAACATCGCCCTGGCGAAGGCCGGGATGACGACGAAGGACATCACCAAGGTCAACATGGACCCGTCCACCATCGTCTCCGCCTTCTCCTCCGGGAAGATCGACGGCGCCGGCTTCTTCTACCCCGCCATCGACACCATCAAGAAGAAGGTCCCCGGCCTTCACGAGATAGCGAGCACCAAGGACACCAAGGACTCCTTCCCCACCGCCTTCGTCGCCGGCAACAAGGTGCCCGAGGCCAAGAACAAGAAGGTCATCAAGGTGCTCCAGCAGGCCAACGACTGGCGCCAGGAACACCCCGAGGAGACCATCGCGCTCACCGCCAAGATGCTCCAGGTCACCGAGGCCCAGGCCAAGGCCGATGCCTCCCACGTCGAGACGCTCTCCACCAAGGACCTCGTCACCAAGACCAAGAGCGGCGAGGTGGACACGTGGCTGAAGAAGCTCGGCGACTTCTTCGTCCGTAACAAGCAACTGGACGACAACACCGACCCGGGAAAGTATTACGTGGCCGATCTGTACTCGGAGACGTACGCCAAGTAGGGGAGCACAGGCCCATGACACCCGTTCAAGCACTCCAGGTCACCTCGCTGTCGACCACCGCCATCAAGGGACTCGGAGTCGTGCCGCGCGACGAGGTCGAGCTGACGCGAACGGGGGTTGCGGGCGACCGCGCCTTCCTCATGGTGGACGCGGAGGGCAACCTGCTGTCCATGACCCGCACGGGAGCCTGGGCCGGACACACCGCCCACTACGCGGCGGAGTCCGGGACCCTGACCGTGACAGGCCCGGACGGCTCCGAGGTCACCGACGAGGTGTGCCTCGGCGACGCGCTGGAGGTCGACTTCTTCCGGCACCACACGGTGCCCGGGCGCGTCGTCGAGGGACCGTGGGCCGAGCTCCTCTCGGACCGCGTGGGCCAACCGGTGCGGCTGGTGCGCCCCGACGCGGACAACGGCGGCGTGGACCTGCGACCCGTCACCCTCCTCGGCGACGCCTCCGTCGACGAACTGGCCCGCAGGTCCGACCTCGAAGCGGTCGACAAGCGCCGCTTCCGCATGACACTCGGCTTCGGCGGCGCCGAAGCCCACGCCGAGGACACCTGGGAGGGCCGGACGGTGCGCGTCGGCGGGGCGGAGCTGCGCGTCGAGGGGCCGGTGAAGCGGTGCGGCGCGGTGAACCGCGACCCGGTCGACGGCTCCGGGGGAGTGCGCGCGCTGTCCCTGATCAAGGGCTACCGGGGCCTGGGCCTGAGCACCTTGGGCCGCGGCGTCCTGTTCGGTGTGTACGCGGACGTGGTGACACCCGGCCGGATCAAGGTCGGCGACACGCTGGAACTGGACGCGGCACCGGCGGCGTCGAGCCACTGACCTCAAGGCACCCGCGGCGCAGCCGTCGACGCGCGGAGCACCGGCGCCGCGGGCACCCGCGACGTCACTGTGCGCCGCTGCCCGCCGACCAGTTCGTGGAGCCGGGTGACGGCGAGCGTGCCCACCTCCCGCAACGGCACGTCCAGCGCCGTCACCGGCGGAGTCGTCGCGCCCAGCGTGCTCAGGTCGTCGGCCGCCGCCAGGCTGATGTCCTCGGGCACGCGCCGCCCCGTCGTCCCCAGCCCGTGCAGCAGGCCAAGGGCGAGATAGCTGTTGTACGCGAGGACGGCCGTTGCGACGCCGGGCAGGGAGTGCGAGGCCTCGATGCCCGCGTCGAACGTGGGCGGCAGCGGGCCGAGCACATGGATGCGGGCGCCCGCCTCCGCGGCCTGCGCGGTGAGCGAGGCCCGCCGCTGCTCGTCCGCCCAGGAGCCCGCGGGCCCGGACACGTAGGCGATCTCGCGGTGGCCGAGGTCCAGCAGGTGGCCGAGGAGTTCGGCAAGCCCCGCCGCCGTGTCGGCGACGACGGCCGGGAGGCGGCCGACCTGGCGGTCGACGAGCACCAGCGGTTGGCGCTTGAAGCGCTCGCGCAGCGCCGCGTCCGTGCCCACCGGAGTCACCATGATCAGGCCGTCGGCCTGCTCGGACAGCCGGTCGGCGAGGGCGGCCTCGCGCTCCGCGTCGTACTCGGACACCGCGATCAGCAGATGGCTCTCGGTGTCCTCGGCGGCCTGCTGCGCGCCGATGACCAGGGGAGCGAAGAAGGGGTTCGAGAGCGTCGGCACGATCAGGCCGACCAGGCCCGTACGGCCCGTGGTCAGGGCGCGCGCCGCGGCGTTGAGCTGGAAGCCGAGCCGGTCCGCCGCCTCCCGCACCCGCAGCCGGGTGCCCTCCGCGACCATGTCGGGGCGGTGCAGCGCCCGCGAGGCGGTGGCCTTCGAGACCCCCGCCGCCTGCGCCACGTCCATGAGCGTCGCCACTGCTGCCCCCTGCTGCCCGTGCCGTGTCTGTGGTCCGGCCCGAGTCGCCGGCTGTTCCAAGGAACTGCCCGGGCCGCTGTTCACTTTCCCTTTATGCCGTGTCATGATACCTGCAACCGGTCTCTGCAACCGGTTGCAGAGACCGGTTGCAGAGACCGTACCCAAGCCGGGTGCCCGCACGCCCCGCGCCTCCTCGCGCCGACGTCGCCGCAGAGTTCCCTGCCCACCCCTCATCCCGCCGAGGTCCCCATGTCCACCACCGCTCCGCCCTCCGGCGAGCAGGCCGACGCCGCCGCCGAGCCCGCATCGCTCGTCGAGCGGCTCTTCCGCGTCCGCGGTCGCGGCAGCACGCCCCGCACGGAACTCGTCGCCGGCGCCTCGATGTTCATGGCCGCCGCCTACGCGGTCGTCGTGGTCCCCGGCCAACTGGCGGGCGCGGGCGTGCCGCACGGCGCAGCGACCACCGCCGTCATCATCGCCATCGCGCTGGCGACCCTGGCCATGGGCCTCATCGCCAACCTGCCGTTCGTCGTCGCCCCGGGCCTCGGCGGCGTGGCACTGATCGCCTTCACCATCGTCGGCCAGGACCACGTCCCCTGGGACACCGCGCTCGGCATGGTGTTTTGGTCCGGCGTCGCCTTCCTGGTCCTCACCCTGCTCGGCATCCGTGACCTCGTCACACGCCTGATGCCGATGAACCTCAAGTACGCCATCAGCGGCGGCCTCGGCCTCTACATCGCGCTCATCGGCTTCCGCGACGCCGACCTCGTCGTCGGCAACGCCGACAAGGCGGCCCTCGCCGTCGGCGACCTGTCGAAGCCCGCCGGGCTGCTCGCCCTGGGCGGCCTGCTGCTGCTCACGGCGCTCGCCGCGCGCAAGGTGCCCGGCGCGTTCCTCATCACCATCGCGGCCGTCACGGTCGTCGGCATCCCGCTCGGTGTCACGGACGTCCCCGACAGCCTCTTCTCCGCCCCCGACTCACCCGGGCCGCTGCTCTTCCACATCGACATCCTCGGCGCGCTCAAGCCGGAGTACTTCCCGTACATCTTCGCCTTCTTCGTGTCCGAGTTCTTCTCCATGACCGGCACCCTCCTCGCCGTCTCGGGGCGCGCCGGACTGCTCGACAAGGACGGCAACATCCCCGGCTCGCGGCGCCCCTTCCTCGTCGACTCGGTGTCCGTGATGGGCGGTTCGGCCGTCGGTGCCCCGTCGATGACGGCCTACCTGGAGTCGTCCGCCGCGGCCGACGCGGGCGGCAAGACCGGCCTCGCCTCCGTGTGGGCGGCGTGCGGCTTCGGACTGCTGCTGCTCGTCACCCCGTTCGCGACGCTGATCCCCTCCGCCGCCACCGCGCCCGTGCTGATCTACATCGGCCTGAACATGCTCGGCGCCCTCAAGAACGTCGACTTCAAGGACCCGACCAACGCGATCCCGGCGGCCCTCACCGTCGCGACCACGCTGTTCTTCGGCAACTTCGGCACCGGCATCGCGGTCGGGCTCGCCGCCCATGTCCTCGTCAAGACCGTCAGCGGCCGGATCCGCGAGGTGCCCTGGCCGCTGTGGATCGTCATGGTCCCGCTGGGCTACTACTTCTACACACTCGTCCCCTGACGGCGCCCCGCCCCGAGTGACGACCCCCCTTTCTGAAGGAGCACGACCCCATGAGTGAGCAGCACGACCTCCGGATCAGCGGCGGGCGCGTGGTGTCCACCTTCACCGGCGAGGAGTTCGCCGCCGACGTCCTCGTACGCGGGGAGACGATCAGCGGGGTGCTGCCCCCGGGCACCCCCGCCGACGCCCGCGAGGAGATCGACGCGAGGGGCATGCTGGTCGTCCCCGGCTTCGTCGACGCGCACATGCACATCGAGAGCGCGTTCCTGACGCCGCAGGAGTTCGCCGCGGTGACCCTCGCGCGCGGCACGACGTCCGTGCTCGCCGACCCGCACGAGATCGTCAACGTCGCCGGGCGCGACGCCATGCGCTGGATGATCGACGCCGGCCGGGAGACCGCCCAGACCCAGCTGTGGGGCGTCCCGTCGTGCGTGCCCGCCCTGGAGGGCCTGGAGCACGCCGGTGCCGCGCTGTCCGCCGACGACATCGCGGAGATGCTGCGCTGGCCCGGAGTGATCGCGCTCGGCGAGGTCATGGACTACCGGGCCGTCGTCGCGGGCGACCGCCGCATGCACGAGGTCACCGCCGCCGCCCGCGCGCAGGACGTCGTCCTCGACGGCCACTGCCCGAACCTGACCGGCGCCGAACTCAGCGCCTACCTCGCCACCGGTGTGGACTCCGACCACACCAAGAACCGCACCGAGGTGGTCCTGGAGAAGGCCCGCCTCGGCATGACGATGATGCTGCAGGAGAAGTGCCTGAACGAGGAGGTGGCCCAGGCCCTCCTCGCCCTGTCGCAGCTCCCGCCGCTGTGCCTGGTGACCGACGACCTCGCCGCCGACCACATCGTCGACAAGGGCCACCTCGACCACATCGCACGGGTGGCCGTGGCCGCGGGCTTCCCCGCGCACGTCGTCCTCAAGGCCCTGACCTGGACGCCGGCCCAGCGCCTTCGCCTGCACGACCGCGGCGTCGTCTCGCCGGGCAAGCGCGCCGACCTGGTGCTGCTGCGCGGCGAACTCGCCGCGTTCGACCCGGCGTTGGTGCTGTCCGGCGGCCGGGTGGTGGGCCGCGACGGCGCACCCGCGCGCTCGGACGCGGGCGCCGAGGCACCGGCCGTCGAGCCGCTCGGCAGTCGCCTCGACGTCGAACCGCAGGACGCCGACACGTTCCGCTGGACCGTCGACCTGCCCGACGGTGTGCACACCTTCCGCGCCATGCGGGTCAACGAGCGGGACACCTACACCGAGGCGGCGGAGATCCAACTCCCGGTCCAGGACGGCGAGGTGCAGTGGGAGGGGCGTGCCACCGTCGTCCGGGTCCGCAATCGCTACGGACGTGACGGCGCGGTCTTCGCCCCGCTGCTCGGCCGCGAACTGACCGACGGCGCGGTGGCCTCGACGTACGCCCACGACAGCCACAACCTCCTGACCATCGGCACCTCCCGGGCCGCGATGGCCGCGGCCGCGACGACCGTCGTCGGGGACGGGGGAGGCGTCGCGGTGGTCGCCGGACCCGAGGGCGAGTCGATCGCGGCCCGGATGCCGCTGCCCGTGGGCGGCGTGCTGTCCGCCCTCCCGGCCGGGGACGTCGCCGACCAGGCGGCCGCGGTGCGGGGCGCGTTGGAGCACTGGGGCTGGCGCCACCTCAACCCGTTCATGAGTGTGTCGACCCTGACCCTCGCCGTCTCACCCGCCCTCAAGATCACCGACCGGTCCCTCGTCGACGTCGTACGCCGCGAGGCCGTGGGCCCGACGATGGTGAATTAACACCCTTTCGAAGGCGCGCAACTGCCCGCAGTTGCGCGCCTTTTGTCCTTTTCGAAGTCGCAATTGACCATGTGTTCAGAGGGGGTGGGGTGCGCGAGCTGCACGTATGGCCTAAAGTGACGACTCGACTACGCTGAGAGGCGATACGGGAATGGGGGCGGAAGCAGTGCGTCACGACCAGGCTTCACGGTGGGACCGGGCGGCATGCCGCACGACGGACCCCGACGACTTGTTCGTCGAGGGGGCCGCGCAGAGCAGCGCCAAGCGCATCTGCGGGGGATGCGTGATCAAGACCGAATGCCTGGCCCACGCGCTGGATCAGCGTATCCAGCACGGGGTCTGGGGCGGCATGACCGAGCGCGAGCGGCGCGCGCTGCTGCGCCGTCGGCCCACCGTCACCTCCTGGCGGCGACTGCTCGAGGCCGCCCGCGCCGAGCACGAGCGGCCTGTCCGAGCGGACCACGCGGGGGTGTCGTGAGGGGCGCCCTCAGGGACTGACCCGAACGACGGGCTCTAGCCCCACGCCCCGAGCGTGAACTCGGCGATGACCACCGAGAGCAGGAACGACGCGGTGATGGCGACGAGCCCGACCGGGACGATCTTCCATCCGATGCGGCGCAGCAGCGGCAGATCCTTGCCGAGGGAGAGCCCCGCCAGCGTCAGCATGATGGTCGCGATGGACAGGAAGTCCACCGACGACACAAGGCGGTTCAGCGTGTCCGAGGCGAAGAACCACGGGCTGGACACGTACGCGCCGACGGTGGTGATCCATACGATCGCCGAGATCTTCCGGCTGGCCTTGGCCAGCACGAGCCCGACGAGGACCAGGCCGAGCAGCACGGCGTATCCGCCGACGATGTCCAGGCTCACGTGCCCCGCCGCGACCGAGGCGGTGCCGAGACCGAGGATCGTCAGCACGCCGAGCGACAGCCAGAGCGGAAGCTTGATCTCGCCCCCGGCCGCCGCCACCTGCTCACGGAAGGCGCGGTTCTCCGCCGCGCTCTGTTCCGTCACACCCGCTTCGGTGGGCGCGCTCTCCGCCGCCTCGGTGCGCCCACGGCGCGTCAGGAACCGGTAGAAGCGGTCCGCCAGCGGCAGCGCCACGTAGATCCCGACGTACACACCGAGGATCGTCGTGATCAGGTTGGAGACCGCCGCCATGCCCAGGATGGCCTGTTCGTCGCCCGGATAGGCGGCCACGATGCTGGCGGAGGACGCCGCCATCATCGACCCCGAACCGACACCGGCGCCCATCGCCAGGGCCAGCGGGTCGAAGATGTTCCAGTTCGACACCAGCGAGGTCAGGAGCGTGATGAAGACCGCTCCGAACATCGTGCCGAACACATACATGGCGAGCACGCCGCGGTACTGGTCCGAGTCGGGACCGTACTTCTCCGAGACCATCGCGAACGACGGCTCGCGGTCGAGCGAGAACGTCGCGCCCACCGTGGCCTTGCCCATTCGCAGCAGCACCGCGAGCGGCAGCGCGATGGCGACCGTGCCGAGCAGATGCCCGATCTCCTGGAGCAGCAGGGCGGGACCGGCGTCGGCGAGCGTCGGCAGGCTGGGGCCGATGTTGAACGCCAGTCGGGCCACCAGGATCATCACGGCGACGCCGACGAGCGCGGCCGCCACCTTCTGCAGATCGATGCCGAGCGGCCGGAACTTCTGGATCGACACCAGCAGGCCCAGCAACAGACCCCACACCATCGGGAAGATGATGATGGAGCCGATGCCCAGGTCGATGTCGAGCTCACCGATGAACTGCACGACCAGCGCGATCACCAGCGCGAGCCCGGCGATCGGCAGCGTCTGACGGGTCCGCGTACCGCGGTCGGCCGGCTTGAGGAGGGTGGACATGTCGTCACCCGGCCCTTCTGGTGTCACGGTGGAAGGCGGCCTCGACGAACCGGGCACGCTGCTCGGGATCGCCCGCCGCGTCGACGACGGTCCACGCGAGCGCGCGGGCCGCTTCGAGCATCAGCTCGTACGCCGCGTCGGTGTCGGCGACATCGGCGAATCCGTGGGAGTGGATGGGTACTTCGGCCCCGGGGATGCTCAGCCAGGGGTGCAGGCTCGGGATGATCTGGCTGACATTGCCCATGTCGGTCGAGCCGCCGCCGAGCCGGCCGCCGGACGTGGTGTCACGACCGAACGACTCCATCGCGGCCGTCCAGTACCCGGCCAGCGCGTCGTCCTGGACGAGCGGCTCGTACAGCGGCTCGGTCGCCTCGATGGTCACCTCGGTGCCGCTCGCCATGGCGGCCCCCTCGAAGCAGCGCCGTACGCGGGCGAGGAGTGCCTCGTACTCGGACAGGGTGAATGCCCGGCACTCGAAGTCGACGACCGCGCGCTCAGGAATGATGTTCGTGGCCACACCGGCCTCGGACACGAACAGGGCCACGCGATGGTCCCCGGGGATCTGCTGGCGCAGCAGACCGATGGCGACCTGGGCGATGGTGGCACCGTCGGCGGCGTTGACACCCTGGTGGGGCGCGGCCGCGGCGTGCGCGGCACGGCCGGTGAACACGGCACGGTAGCGGCCGACCGCCTGCGCGGTGGTCCCCGCCGGGTTGTACGAGACACCGTCCTGCACCGGATGCACCATGAGGGCCAGGCCCACCCCGTCGAACGCGCCGGCCTCCAGCATGAGTGTCTTGCCGCCGCCGTGCTCCTCGGCCGGAGTGCCGATGGCCTTGAGTGTGATGCCCAGTTCGTCGGCGTGCGGGGCCAGGGCGAGAGCCGCGGCGACCGACGCGCCCGCGATGAGGTTGTGTCCGCAGGCGTGCCCGACCTCGGGCAGCGCGTCGTACTCGACACACAGCGCCACCGTCAGCTCGCCGCTGCCGGCGGTCGCCGTGAACGCGGTGGGCAGGCCGCCGGTGCCGTGCTCGACGGTGAGCCCGCCCTCGGCGAGCAGCTCGGTGATCGCCGCCGCGGACGCGGTCTCCTCGAAGGAGAGCTCGGGACGGGCGTGCAGGCCGCGGGCGAGCGACAGCACCTTTCCTTCCCATGCGGTGACACCGGCCGAGGTGTCCTTCTTGAGTCGGTCGCCTTCGGCGACGGTGTGTGTCTGGCTCATCGAGGACTCCTCAGTAGCTCAGCGACGGGAACGGGGAACCGGCGGCGCGCGTGGGGGTCCACACGGCCTTGGTCTGGGTGTACTCGTCCAGCACGCCGGGGCCGGAGGACCGGCCGTGCCCGGAGTCGCCGAAGCCACCGAAGGGCACGGCCACGTGGATCGTCTTGTACGAGTTGATCCAGAAGGTACCTGCCTTCACCGCGCGGGCCACATGGTGGGCCCGTGCGACGTCCTGGGTCCACACCGCTCCGGCCAGGCCGAAGGTGGTGGCGTTGGCCCGCTCGATGGCCTCGGCCTCGGTGAAGAAGGAGTCGACGCCGACGACCGGCCCGAACACCTCGGTGGTCTCCAGCACATTGGCGGGGTTGACCCCGTCCAGGACGGTGGGCAGCACCCAACGCCCGTCCGCGAGCGGGGAGTTGGTGACCTGGGTGGGCAGGTCGGCCGCCGTCGCGCGGCGGGCGCCGCCCTCGATGCCGGCCGCGACGAGCGAGGTGACCGTGGCGTACTGCGCCTCGGTGATGATCGGGCCGACCTCGGTCCCGGGGTCGAGCGGGTCGCCGATCCGCAGCCGGGCCGCGCGCTCCGCGACCCGTGCCACGAACTCGGCGTGCACCGACCGCTCCACCAGCAGCCGGGACCCGGCGACACACGACTGCCCGGCGCCCGAGAAGATCGCGGACACGGCGCCGTCGGCCGCGCGGTCCAGGTCCGCGTCGGCGAACACGATGTTGGCGCTCTTGCCGCCGAGCTCCAGAACCGTCGGAATGCCCGCGCCCGCCGCGGCGACGGCCACCCGCCGCCCGGTGCCGACCGAGCCGATGAAGGACACCTTGCCCACACGGGCGTCGGTGGTGAGGGTGGCACCGACGGTCGAGCCGAGGCCCGTGGCGACGTTGAACACGCCGTCCGGCAGGCCCGCCCGGTGTGCCAGCTGCGCCAGGCGCACGGTCGACGCGGGCGTGAACTCACTGGGCTTGACGACGACCGCGTTGCCCGCGGCGAGCGGCGCCGCCGAGTTCCAGCCGCCGGTGAACAGCGGTGCGTTCCACGGCGTGATGGCGACGACGACACCCCACGGGACCCGCTCGGTGTACGTGTGCCAGTTGCCCGGCACCGGGATGGTGTGTCCGAGCAGCTTGTCCGCCCAGCCCGCGTAGTACCCGAACATCTCGGCGACCTTCGCGGCCTCGCCGCGGGTGTCACGGATCGGCTTGCCGGTGGTGGCGGACTCCAGGGCGGCGAGTTCCTCGACGTGCTCGGCGACGGTGCGGGAGACCTCGCGCAGGATCGCCGCGCGCTCGAAGGGATCGGTCGCGGCCCACACCTCGGCGCCGCGGGCGGCGCTCGCCAGGACGGCGTCGGCGCCCTCCGTGCCGGCGTCGGCGTAGTCGGCCACCCACTCCGAGGTGGCGGCGGAGGTGAGGCGGACGGCCTCGCCGCGGCCGGGGACGACATGTCCGTCGACGAACGAGCCGAGTCCCTGCGGGAAGTGGGCGTCCAGGGCGGCGCGGGCCGTGGCGGCACCGGAGGTCGCGGAGCCGATCGAGAAGGTCGTGCTGTTCATGGTGCGTCGGTCCTTAACGCGTGAGGGTCGGGGCGACGGTGCGGGCTATCTCGGAGAAGTCGGCGGCCGGGCCCAGTTCCGCCAGGGCCTCCTGCCACCGCTCGCTCGCGGCGGCCAGCAACTGCGGTGTCTCGCCGCGCTGCTTCGCGGTCTCGACGGCCAGGGCGGCGTCGCGCGCCATCAGGCCGAGCGAGAACCCGGAGTCGTACGTGCCGCTGAGCACCCAGTCCGGATACATCGCGGCGGACGCCCTGCTGGCGCCGGACGCGCCACTGATGCCGGCGGCGGAGGCGGCCGGGTCGACGCCGTAGGACTTCGCGACGGCGAGGGCCTCGCCGACCGCCACCAGGTTGACCGCGGCCAGCATGTTGTTGAGCAGCTTCACCACGTTGCCCGAGCCGGGACCGCCGAGGTGCCGGAACTGGCCGCCGGTGAGGGCGTCGAGCACGGGCCGCGCCGCGTCGAGCGCGTCCGGTTCCGCGCCGACGAACGCGGTCAGGCGACCGGCCACCGCGCCGGTGCGACCGCCGGACACGGGCGCGTCCACGAAGGACACACCATGACGCGCCGCGAGCACCGCGCACGCGGCCGAGGTGTCCGGCTGCGAGGTCGTGGTGTCGACGATGGCCACCGTGCCCGGGCGGTCCAGCAGGGCGGGCAGGCTCGCCTCGACGACCTGGGCCGACGGCAGGGACAACACCACGTACGGGGTGCCGGCGAGCTGCTCGAGCGTGTCGACGGCGTCCACACCGGCCTCCCGGGCGGCGGACCGCGCCGCCGCGGAGGGGTCGAACCCGCGCACCTGCCAGCCGGCGCCGACCAGCGCGGTGGCCATGGCGCCGCCCATCGACCCGAGGCCGACGACGGCGATGTGCTTGCTCATCTGTGCTCCTTGCGGGAGGGAGGCGGCGGGAGGCGCGGAGCCCCCGCCGCCCGGGGGTGTCAGTCGAGGTAGATGTCCAGGTCGCGCCAGAGCTGCTGGGTGCGGCGGATCGCGGCGCGGCTGCGCTCCGGCTGTGCCTCCTGCATGCCGGCGAGCAGCCCGTAGACGACCGACGTGGCGGCGGTGACGGACTGGAAGAACGAGATGCCTTCGGACGGCACGACGAGGAGGTGCTCGGCGATGGACGTGGCGAGCCGCCCACGGCGCATGTCGGTGATCGCGACGACGGTGGCCCCGGCCTCGTGCGCGGCCTCCGCCGCGGCGATGACCTGCTTCGTGGAGCGCCACATGTTGACGACCAGCAGCACATCGCCCGGCCCGACGCTGTTCACGGCCGAGGCCAGGTGCACGCCCGCCCGGTTCTCCAGCGTGATCGGATAGCCCATGGTGGAGCCGAGGTGTGCCATCACGGTGGCCGGTCCCGCGAAGGAACCGACGCCGACGACGAGGATCGACCGGGCCCCGGCCAGCGCCGCGATGGCCGCCTCGGCCTCCGCCGCGGAGTTGCTCTCCAGGGTCTGGCGCAGATTCTCCAGGTCGTGCGTGAGGGCGTCGTGCAGCGGGCTGCGGTGCTCGCCGTGCTCGGTGAGCGTGTCCTCGGTCGAGATCTGCACCAGGTACCGCGCCCGCAGCTCCCGCTGCAGGTCGGGCCAGCCCTGGTAGCCCAGGGTCTGCGCGGCGCGGACGACGGTGGAGCTGTTCACGTCCGCCCGCTCGGCGATCTGCGCGATTTCGGCGTACGAGGCGAGCTGCGGGTTGCGCACGATGACATCGACGACGCGGGCCTGGGCCTTGGACAGGGGCACGTCGGGCAGGGCGTCGCCCAGCCAGTCGGCCTGGCCGGGGTTGCTGGGGGTGCGAGGTGAAGGCACGGGCGTTGCTTTCTGGGAGAACGAGCAATCTGCAAGTGCGATTGCATAAACGTACCTCGCAATTTCAATTGCGGGAACCCCCGTGTTCGGCCCGTCGTACACGGCGTCACGGTCCGTGTCGTGGGTGATGTCGCGGGTGATAGAGATGGTCCTGCCGTGATCTTCACCGGAAGGAACCACCGTTGAGCTCCGACGCCGCCCCCGTGCTGCGGGACGTCGAGGGACGCGCCGCGCACCTCACCCTGAACCGGCCCCGGGCCCTGAACTCCCTCACCCACGCGATGCTGACGTCGATCGCCGATGCCCTCGACACCTGGGCGGACGACCCGGACGTCGGGACCGTCGTGCTCCGCGGCGCGGGGGAGCGGGCCCTGTGCGCCGGGGCCGACATCCGGCTCTTCCACGACGACGCACGCAGCGGCGACCACAGCGCGTCGCAGGCCTTCCTGCGCGACGAGTACCGCCTCAACTCCCGTATCGCGCACTACCCGAAGCCCTACGTCGCCGTCATGGACGGCATCGTCATGGGCGGCGGCGTCGGCCTGTCGGCGCACGGCGGCATCCGCATCGTCACCGAACGCTCGAAGGTCGCGATGCCCGAGGTCGGCATCGGCCTGGTCCCGGACGTCGGCGGCACCTACCTGTTCACGCGCGCGCCCGGACACCTCGGCACCCACCTCGCGCTCACGGGCACGGCGATCGGCGCGGCCGACGCCCTCCTGTGCGGCCTCGCCGACCACTACGTACCGTCCGAGGCGCTGCCCGGACTCCTGGGCGAGCTGGCCGGGGCCGAGGCGGACGAGGTCGTCGCACGGCACGCCCGGCAGGCGCCGCCCGGAGTCCTCGCCGGGCAGCGTGCCTGGATCGACGCGTGCTACGCCGCGGACACGGTCGAGGAGATCGTGGAACGCCTCTTCGCCACCGGCGACGTCGCGGCCAAGGAGGCTGCCGACCTCATCCTGTCCCGGTCACCCATGGCCGTGAAGGCGACGTTCGAGACCCTGCGCCGCGCGGCCCGCCTCGACACCCTGGAGCAGGCGCTCGACCAGGAGTACCGGGTGATCTGCGCGGCCCTGGACACCCACGACCTGCCCGAGGGCATCCGCGCCCAGATCATCGACAAGGACCGCGACCCCAAGTGGTCCCCGGCGACCCTGGCCGAGGTCGGGGCCGCCGACGTGGAGCGCTACTTCGCGCCGCTGGGGGAGCGGGAACTGGGCCTGGGCTGACCGGTGCGGCCAGGGGGGCCTCAGGCCCCCTGCGCCAGCCGCCGGTGCAGCTCCTTCACGGCCGGCACCAGCTCGTCCACCGGTCCCTCGACCTTCACCGACGGGGCGACCTCCTGGATGGGCAGGGCGTTCACCGGACCCTGGGGCCTGCCCCACGCGGCCAGCCACTCGGAGAGCTGCGCCGAGGACGCCACGTACACGATCCGGTCGAGGCCGACCCAGGCGTGCGCCGCCGAGCACATGGGGCAGTGCTCACCGGACGTGTACACCGTGGCGGTGGCCCGCTCCTCGGGTGTGAGGTGCTCGGCCGCCCAGCGGGCGAGCTCGAACTCCGGGTGCCGGGTCGAGTCACCATCGGCGATCCGATTGCGGTCCTCGGCCCGGACCTTCCCCGCGCCGTCCACCAGGACGGAGCCGAACGGCTCGTCACCGGCGTCCAACGCCTCGGCGGCCAGCTCCACACACCGGCGCAGATGGTCCAGTTCACGCTCTTCCACGACGGCCTCTTTCGCTTGCGGGTACCGGCCTTGCCGGGGCCATCCTGTCAGGGCGCCACGAGGTTCACGGAACGCGGGCGACACCCACGTAGAAGCCGCTCGGCTCCCCGGCGGGAGCGGGCCCGGACCGGTACCACCGGGTCGCGGTGACGAGTCCCGGTGACACCAGGTCGAGGCCCTCGAAGAACGGCTCGACCTCGGCCCGCGTACGCATCCGCAGCGGGATCTCGCCCTTGCGGTAGGTGGTGGTCACCGACCTCACCAGGTGCGGATGCTCATCGGTGGTGCCGTGCGAGAGCACCAGGAAGCTGCCGGAGGGCAGGGCGTCGACGAGGGTCCGCGTCAGGCCGTACGGATCCTCGTCGTCGCCGATGAAGTGCATCAGCGCGATCATCGACAGGGCGACGGGACGCGAGAAGTCCAGGAACGTGCGGGCGTGGTCGAGGATGCGCCTGGGCCGGCGGACATCCGCCTCGATGTAGTCGGTGGCCCCCGCCGGGTGGCTCACCAGCAGGGCCTCCGCGTGCCGCAGCACGATCGGATCGTTGTCGGCGTACGCGACCCGTGCGGACGGCAGGATGTCCTGCACGATCCGGTGGAGGTTGGGCTCGGTCGGGATGCCCGTGCCGATGTCGAGGTACTGGTCGACGCCGCTGTCGGCGAGCCATGCGGCGGCGCGGTGCATGAACGCCCGATTGCGCAGGGCGTTGTGGCGAGCCTCGGGCGGCAGCTGCTCGGCCACCGCCCGGTCGACGGGGTAGTGGTCCTTGCCGCCCAGCAGCCAGTCGTAGACACGGGCCGGGTGCGGTCTGCTCGTGTCGATGCGGTTCTCGGAGGCCCGTGCCGTCATGCCGTCAGTATGGCAGCGGGCGTGGCCGTACGAGGTGACGTCGCCTCAACTCACGTGCGGGCGCGATGCGTTGGTCGCCGTCGGAACCTCACCCGTGATCGGCGGGACCTCCGCCTGCGAGGCCCGCACGAGCCGCGGCCCGTCCGGCCCGTACACCGCGCGCGGCTCGGGGAACAGGAACAGCAGGGCGAGGTACACGACCGCCGCGAGGGCCAGGCCGACCGGGAGGGAAATGTCCGTGCCGCCCGCGAGATCGCCGAGCGGGCCGACGAACTGGCCCGGCAGATTCGTGAACAGCAGGGCAAGGCAGGCCGAGACCAGCCACGCCGACAGACCGCGCCAGTTCCAGCCGTGCGTGAACCAGTAACGCCCGCCCCGCTGGCGCCGGTTGAAGACCTGGAGGGCCTCCGGGTCGTACCAGCCGCGCCGGGTCACGTAGCCGAGGGCCATGACGACCATCCACGGCGCGGTGCACGTGATGATGAGCGTGGCGAACGTGGAGATCGACTGCGCGAGGTTCAGGACGAACCGGCCGACGAAGATGAACGCGATCGACAGCGACCCGATGAAGACGGTCGCCTGCACCCGGCCGAAGCGGGGAAACACCGACGAGAAGTCGAGCCCCGTCCCGTACAGCGCGGTCGTGCCCGTCGCCATTCCGCCGATCAGCGCGATCAGGCACAGCGGGAGGAAGTACCAGCCGGGGGAGATGGCGAGCAGCCCGCCCACGTAGTTCGGGGCCGCAGGATCGAGGTACTTCTCCGCCTTCGCGGCGATCACCGACGCCGTGCCGAGCCCGAACAGGAACGGCAGCAGCGTCGCGATCTGCGAGAGGAACGCCGCGCCCATCACCCGCCCGCGCGGCGTGGCCGCCGGAATGTACCGCGACCAGTCACCGAGGAACGCGCCGAAGGACACCGGGTTGGAGAGCACGATCAGCGCCGAGCCGATGAACGACGGCCAGAACATCGGCGTCGACGTGGACGCGAACGCGCCGGTGTACCCGGGGTCGAAGTCCCCGGCGAAGGCGAACACACCGAGCACGAACAGCGCCGACGCGGCCAGCACCGCGATCTTGTTCACGAACAGCATGAACCGGAAGCCGTACACGCACACCGTCAGGACGAGCCCCGCGAACACCGCGTACGCGACCCCGTACGAGACGTCCGACTCGGGCAGGCCCGCAAGCCGGTGCGCCGCGCCGATCAGCGCGTCGCCCGACGACCACACGGAGATCGAGAAGAACGCGATGGCCGTGAGCAGCGACAGGAACGAGCCGACGACCCGGCCGTGCACGCCCAGGTGTGCCGACGAGGACACCGCGTTGTTCGTCCCGTTGGCCGGGCCGAACACCGACATCGGCGCCAGCAGCAGCGCGCCCGCCACCAGACCGAGGACCGTCGCGGCGAGCCCCTGCCAGAAGGACAGACCGAACAGGATCGGGAACGCGCCGAGCACACACGTGGCGAAGGTATTGGCCCCACCGAAGGCGAGCCGGAACAGATCGAGGGGCCCCGCCGACCGGTCCGCGTCGGGAATCCGCTCGACACCGTGGGTCTCAACTTCGGTGACGCCGGGAGTGTTTGTGGCGCCGTGTGCCGCGTCGGCCATGCGTAACCGCCTTATTGATCTTGCGGGACTTCAACGGGGCGACGGTACCCGTGCCGGTTCCGCGGCGCGTGGCCCGGGCCCCGGGTCCGCGGTCCCCAGCACCAGGACCTGAATCGCCAGCACGGCGCCGCCGCGCGCCCAGTCGTGGAAGTCCGAGACCTTGGTCTCCAGGTTGACCGGGTCGGCCCGTGGGTGGCGGTTCGCGCGGATCGCCTCCTCGATCACGGGCGCGGCGACGTCGACGAGGCCGACCCCCTCGCCGGCGAGCAGGATCTTCTGCGGCATCGCGAAGTTGGCGATCTGCGCGACGAGTGTGCCGAGCGCGCGGGCCGCCTCGTCGACCACCCGGGCCGTGATCGGCTCGCCCTCGACGGCGCGGGCCAGGATCTCCTCGTACGTGGCGTCCTCGCCCGTGGCGGCCCGCACCTGGTAGCGGATGCTGGGGATGGTGAGGAGGGAGATCGCGCTGCCGCGCCGGCCGTCGGGGGTCAGCGGCCCGTACGGGTCGACGATCCAGAAGCGGCCCACGCCGAGCCCGTCCTCGGCGGTCTCCACCCGGCGGCCGCCGCTGACCAGGCCGTAGCCGAGCCCCGCGCCGATCGTGAGGACGGCGAACCGGTCCAGGCCCCGGCCCGCCCCGAACCAGCTCTCCGCCTCGACGAGCGCGCTCACGTCGTTCTCGACGACCGCGGGCAGACCGGTGCGCTCCCGCACGAGGTGCGCGAGCGGCACGTCCCGCCACCCCAGGAACGCCGACTCGTCGACGACCGCGCGGTCCTGCGAGCGCCCCCCGAGCCCGATCCCGATGCCGGACAGCGAGGGGAACTCCTGGGCGAAGATGTCGGTCAACTCGCCGATCGCCGTGACGACATCGTCCGGCTCGCGGCTCGCGAGCGGCGTGTCCCGGGAGGCCACGATGTCGCTCCTGAGCGTGGTGACGACCCCGTAGACCGTGTCTCCGGTGACCTTGAAACCCGCGAAGGTGCGGGACTCGGCGACGATGTCCAGGGGGCGTGAGGGCCTGCCCTGCCGCGTCTCCGCCCGCGCCGGGGTCTCCGGGGCCTCGACCAGCAGCCCCGACTCGATCAGCGGCTTGGTCAGCCGGGTCAGGCTGCCCGCGGACAGATCGAGGCGCCGCGCGAGTTCGCTGCGCGACATCGGCCCGCGGGTGAGCACCTCCAGAGCCACGGCGCGCTCGCCCGCACTGAGCGGCACCCAGGTGTCGGCCTCCGCAGTCATCGCCCACTCCTCTCCTCATTCCTTCTGGTGCGAAAGGAATGACGTCACCCTAAGTCGCAGCAACCCCTTTCAGGTAGTCGCTGCACGCATCTTGACGGTCCAAAAGTTCTGCCGCGAAAGTAACCACGCCGAGGACGAGGCCGAACCCCAGACGAGGGAGTCCGCGATGACCGTCGCCTCCACCAGCCCGCCGAGACACCTGCCGCTCGCCGGCAGCGCCCCGCGCCAGAAGCGCAAACGCCCCCTCTCCGACGGGGCGGTCGCCGCACTCTTCATCGCCCCGGCCATGCTCGGCTTCGCCGTCTTCCTGCTGTGGCCCACGCTGCGCGGCATCTGGCTGAGCTTCACCCGCTTCAACCTCCTCACCCCACCGGAGTGGGTCGGCCTCGCCAACTACGAGCGGATGCTCAACGACCCCGTCTTCTGGGACTCGTTGAAGGTCACCGTCGAGTACGTCGTCGTCAACATCGGCGTACAGACGGTGTCCGCACTTGCCATCGCCGTACTGCTCCACCGGCTCACCCAGTCCTCCCTCCTGCGCGGCATCGTCCTGACGCCGTATCTGATGTCCAACGTCGTCGCCGGCATCGTCTGGCTGTGGATGCTCGACACCCAACTCGGCATCGGCAACGAGATCATCGCCGCCGTCGGCCTCGACCGCATCCCGTTCCTCGCCGACGAGACCTGGGCCATCCCCACCATCGCGCTGATCAACGTGTGGCGGCACGTCGGCTACACCGCGCTGCTGCTGTTCGCCGGGCTCCAGGCGATACCCCACGACATGTACGAGGCCGCGCGCGTCGACGGCGCGAGCGAGTGGCGGATGTTCACCCGCATCACCATGCCGCTGCTGCGACCCGTCCTCGCGGTCGTCCTCATCATGACGGTGATCGGCTCCTTCCAGGTCTTCGACACCGTCGCCGTCACCACGGCCGGCGGGCCCGCCAACGCCACCAACGTCCTGCAGTTCTACATCTACGGCTCGGCGTTCGGCCGCTTCCAGTTCGGCTACGCCTCCGCGATGTCCGTCGCCCTGCTCCTCGTGCTCGGCGCGATCACCATCGTCCAGTACCGGATCACCCGGGCCGGACAGACCGACCTCGGCTGAAGGAAGGAGCACCGCCATGGCCACCACCGCACTCGCCCAGCCCGTACGGCCCACTAGGCGCCGGCTCTCCTTCGGGCGGGCCGCCGCCTGGACCGCGATGGGCGCGATCGTCCTCGTCACGCTGCTGCCGTTCTACTGGGTGCTGCGCACCGCGCTGTCCTCGAACGCGGGCGTCGCCGCCGACCCGACCTCCGTGCTCCCCGTCGACCCGACCGGCGGCGGCTTCGAGCGGGCGCTCGGGCTGCAGTCCACGAAGGAGGCCGTCGCCCAGGGCGGCGCGGGCGGCGGGCTCGACTTCTGGCGCTATCTGCTCAACTCGATCCTCGTCTCGACGCTGATCACCGTCTGCCAGATCCTGTTCTCCGCCATGGCCGCCTACGCCTTCGCGCGGCTCAACTGGCGCGGCCGGAACACCGTGTTCGCGCTGTTCCTCGGCGGACTCATGGTGCCGACCATCTTCACGCTGCTGCCCAACTTCGTCCTCGTGAAGGAACTCGGGCTCATCGACTCCCTCCTCGGGATCGCGCTGCCCACGATGTTCATGACGCCGTTCGCGGTCTTCTTCCTCCGCCAGTTCTTCATGAACATCCCGCGCGAGGTCGAGGAGGCGGCGCTCCTGGACGGCGCGGGGCGCGTCCGGATCTTCTTCCGGGTGCTGCTGCCCATGGCGTCCACCCCCGTCATCACCCTCGCCGTCCTCACCTACATCACCTCCTGGAACGACTACTTCTGGCCGCTGATGGTGTCGTACAGCGACAGCTCCCGCGTCCTCACCGTCGCCCTCGCGATGTTCCGCGCGCAGACCCCGCAGTCCGGCTTCGACTGGTCCGGGCTGATGGCGGCGACCCTCATCGCGGCGCTCCCGATGCTGCTGCTCTTCGGGGTGTTCGCCCGCCGCATCGTCAGCTCCATCAGCTTCACCGGACTCAAGTAGGAGGCACCGGATGCGATTTCGTACGCTCGTCGCGCTGACCGGGGCGCTGGCGCTGTCGCTCACCGGATGCGCGGGAGGCGACCCGGGAGCCCGCTCGTCGAGAACCGTCACGTACTGGCTGTGGGACGCCAACCAGCTGCCCGCCTACGAGGCCTGCGCCAAGGACTTCGAAAAGAAGAACCCGGGCCTGGACGTGCGCTTCACCCAGATCGGCTGGGAGGACTACTGGACCAAGCTCACGGCGAGCTTCATCTCCGGCACCGAACCGGACGTCTTCACCAACCACATCCAGAAGTTCGGCCAGTTCGCCGACCTGGAGGTCCTCGAACCCCTCGACGACCTCGGCATCAAGGACGCCGACTACCAGCCGGGCCTCGCCGCGAACTGGGTCGCGCAGGACGGCCACCGCTACGGCGCGCCGAAGGACTGGGACACCGTCTCGCTCTTCTACAACAAGAAGATGCTCGCCGACGCCGATCTCTCCGCGAAGGACCTCGACTCCCTGAACTGGAACCCCAAGGACGGCGGCACCTTCGAGAAGACCATCGCCCACCTCACCGTCGACAGGAACGGCAAGCGCGGCGACGAACCCGGCTTCGACAAACACCACGTCAAGACGTACGGGCTCGCCACCAACGGGGGAGGGGACGGCGACGGACAGACCACCTGGAGTCCGTTCACCGGCTCGGCCGGCTGGTCCTACACGGACAAGAAGCGCTGGGGCGAGACGTACCGGTACGGCGACAAGACCTTCCAGTCCGTCGTCGAGTGGTACTTCGGTCTCGCGAAGAAGGGGTATCTGGCGCCCTTCACCGACTGGAACGCCGGACTCAACCAGCCCAACGCCCAGTTCGCGGCCGGCCGCGCCGCCACCGCCTTCGACGGCGCCTGGATGCTCTCCACCTACGCCGGATTCAAGGGCACCGACTTCGGGACGGTCCGCAACCCCACCGGCCCGACCGGCAAGCGCGCCACCATGATGAACGGCCTCGCCGACTCCGTCACCAAGGGCGCACGCAACAAGGCCGGCGCCAAGAAGTGGGTGTCCTACCTGGCCTCCGCCGACTGCCAGAGGACGGTCGGCACGTACGGAATCGTCTTCCCCGCGACACGCTCCGGCACCGACACCGCAGTCGCCGCCTACAAGAAGAAGGGCATCGACACCTCGGCCTTCACCACCCCGGTCGACGACCGCGGGCACTACCGCACCTTCTCCTTCCCGATCACCAACTACGCCGCCGACGTGTACGGCCTCATGCACCCCGCCATGCAGGACATCTACGGCAACGGGGCCCCCGCGAGCGGCCTCGACGAGACCAACGACCAGATCAACCTCCTGCTCGACCAGTGAGACCTGTGACCCCGCAGCACGTACCGAAAGGCATGCGCACATGACGTTCACCCTCGGCATCGTCGGCGCCGGACAGTTCGCCGGCGGCTTCGCCAAACTGTTTCTCGCCCATCCCGGCGTCGACGCCGTCCATGTCACCGACCTGCTGCCGGAGCGGGCGGAGCAACTCGCCGCCAAGGAGGGCCTCGCCGGTACCTTCCCCTCGTACGAGGCGATGCTGGAGTCGCCCGACATCGACGCCGTCGCCGTCTTCACGCAGCGCTGGACCCACGGCCCGCTCGTCCTGCAGGGACTCGACGCCGGTAAGCACGTCTACTCGGCCGTCCCGATGGCCATCACGCGCGACGAGATCGCCGCCATCATCGACGCCGTTCGCCGCACCGGGCTCACCTACATGATGGGCGAGACCAGCGAGTACAACCCGGCCACCGTGCACGCCCGCAACCAGATCGCCGACGGGGCCTTCGGGCGGCTCTTCTACGCGGAGGGCGACTACGTCCACGACATGGACCTCGGCTTCTACGAGGCGTACCAGTACAGCGGAGGGGAGCGGTGGAAGGAGACCGCGAGCTACCCGCCGCTGCTCTACCCGACGCACGCCGTCGGCGGTGTGCTCGGCGCGTGGCGGACGCACGCCGTCAGTGTCTCGGCGATCGGTGTGAAGGACGAGCGCGGTGACGGTGTCTTCGACACCGAGGTCAGCCAGTTCGGCAATGACATCTCCAACGCCACCGCGCTGTTCGAGGTCGCCGGCGGCGGCTCGTTCCGTACGAACGAGTTCCGGCGGGTCGGCTACCCCTCGCACATCAGGGAGTCGCGCTTCCGGTTCTTCGGCACCGACGCCAGCATGGAGCAGCTCGCCACGGTCAGCTTCTGGCAGGACAAGAAGGGGGTGCGGGACATCACCGAACTCCTCGAACCCAAGCCCTCGTTGAGCCCGGACGACCCGTCGCTCGAGAAGATCGCGCCCGCCCTGCGCGCCGCGTTCACCTCGGGCTCGGCCCCCGTCCACGACCGCTCCCGGCTGCCGCGCGTCTACGACAACATGCCCAACGGGCACGAGGGCAGCCACCACTTCCTGGTGGACGACTTCGTGACCGCGGTCAACACCCGCACGCTGCCCTCGGTGAACGCGTGGGTGGCCGCGCGTTACACACTGCCGGGCATCGTCGCCCACGACTCGGCGCGCCAGGGCGGGACGCGCCTGGAGATCCCGGACTTCGGGGACGCGCCGGAGGTGTGAGGGCGGGACGGTCAGCCGCGCCCGAGGACGCAGAAGTCGTGGCCCTCGGGGTCGGTGAGACACGTCCACGGGACGTCGCCCTGACCCAGGTCGATGTCGGTGGCGCCAAGGGCCCTCAGGCGGTCGACCTCCGCCTCCTTGTCGTCACCGGCGTACGGCAGCAGATCGATGTGCACGCGGTCCTCCACGGTCTTGCCGTCGGCCGAACGCAGAAACTCGAGATACGGTCCGACGCCCGTGGAGGACCGCAACACCGCCTGCTCGTCGGTCACTTGGTGCACGGTCCAGTCCGTCGCCGCACCCCAGAACCGGGCCATGGCCCGCGGGTCGTCGCAGTCGACCACCACGGCCGCGATCGTCCCGGTGTCCCGGTAGACCTCCCGGGGCTCCAGCACACAGAACTCGTTGCCCTCGGGATCGGCGAGCACGGTCCACGGCACGTCGCCCTGGCCGATGTCGAGGGGCGTCGCCCCGAGCTCCGTCAGCCGTGCGACCGTCTCCGCCTGGTGAGCGACGGAGACGGTCGCCAGGTCGATGTGCACACGGTTCTTCGTCGCCGTCTTGGCGTGCGGGACGGTGACCACGTCGATGCACAAGGCACTCGCATCCGGCCACACGAAGCCGCCCCCGGGCTCCACATTGGTCACCCCGGGCGCCTCACTGGACACACCCCAGCCGAGCGCGTCCGCCCAGAACCGCCCCACGAGCGCGTCGTCGAGAGCCTTGATGTTCACCTGAACCGGTCGAAGAGCCATGGCGGAGACCCTACGCACAGTGGGGTCCCCATCGTTGTCGACGGCTCTGGCGGGGCTGGGCGCGGCGAAGGCGGCTGCGGCCCCGATCTCGGTTGGCCCAGGACGGGTATCCAGCTCGGCCGATCCTGGCCGCGGCACCTGGGCGGCACAAGGGTCTACACCAGTCGCGCCCCGCTCGAACCGCACCGCGGACGCCCTGATCAGCGGGAACGCGCCGGTGGCCGCGACCGCGGTGCGCGCGAAAGCGCGTCCGCGGGGGCATGATGGGGCCGGTGTGCCGGGGGAGCGGCGCAGGGCCGGACTTCGGTATGCGTGGAGTGACGGGGAGGGGGTAGGTGCGCCGCCGGGGCGCTGCGAGGGGAAAAGGCGCCTCGTCGGCTGAAGGGACGGTTATGGGGCAGGCTCGGGTTCGGTTCCCTGTGCGGTGGGAGGACGGAGGTGTCCTGGTCGTACAGGTCGTGGGCCGGTTCGATGCCGATGCCGCGGCGGAGCTGGGCGCGCTGATGGGACGCCTGGACGTCACGGGCCAGTCCGGCCTGGTGGTGGACTTCCAGGACGCCGAACACTGCGACGCCGACGGGGCGACGGAGTTCGTCGAGGCGGGCCTGGCCATGGCGGCGGGCGGCGGCGCGCTGGCGGTCGTCGCGGACGCCGCCGAACAGACCGTGCTGCGTGCGGCGGGGGCGGACCGGCTGCCGCTCGGCGTGCACGATGACGTCGCCGCCGCCCTCGAAGAGGTCGCACGCTGGTCGGCCGACACGTTGGGCGACCGGGACGCGGACGCGGGCTCGGGTTCCGCGCTGCGGTGACCGCCGCGACGCCCTCGCGCCTTGGAGGGCCCCGGGCCGCAGGGGCGTGCAGCACAGTGGTGCCATGACGAACTCCGACACCCGGTTCATCCCGGGCATCGAGCTGTCCAGGGCCCTGTACGAGGAGGCGGTGCGCCCGGGTCGGGACCCGTACAGGACCGGCGTGAACTCGTCCTGACGGAGGCGAGTGCGGCGGGGCACCATGGTGTCCTGGTCGGACCGGGAGGGCCGTCGTGGGCGCGAGGGTGCGTGACGTGGTGCGGGACGTGGTCGCCGAGGTGGCGCCGGACGAGGTCCTGTTGCTCGACAAACTGGCGAACCTGGACGAAGGCCGGGTGACCCGTCTGTTCGAGCGGCGCGTCGAGGACGGGGCGGCGCTCGAATGCGGCCACGTGGATGTCACCGCGCCCGTCACCCCGGTGGTGTGGCTGGCGCTGGACGAAGCGGCCCGCGGGACCACCGCCCGCCACAAGCCGCTCCTGAGCCAGTTGTTCCGCCGCCCGCCCCAGGCCCCTCCCGAGCTCCGCTGCCGCTCCGCGGCGCAACTCGACGCCGTACGTGACCTGGTGCGTGCCCACGCACACGCGGCGCGGCTCGGGGAGGATGCCGCGAAGGCGCTCGCGGACTCGGTGGCCTCGCGCCTGGCGCTGGAACTGACGGACGCCGGCTGAGACAAGGGCAGCGTCCTAGGTCGCTCTGTGTGTGTTCGACCTCATGTGCCCTGCCCCCGCTGGGTGCGTTGAGGACCGTCTCGCGGAGATCCCGTGAAGCCCAGGAATGCCCCCGCCGCTTCCGGGCACGTGCGTCCTACACATAACTGGGTGGCCGGGGCGACCCGGCGGCCGCACAGGGAAGGACGCACGCCGTCTTGTCGTCTCAAGCCGCGCACACAGCCGAGAAGTTGCCCCGCCCCCAAGGCGGCGGCCGAGACCACCGCCGCTTCCTGTGGCGGCTGACCGCGGCCACCGGCGGAGGCATGTTCATCGACGGGTTCGTGTTCGCCTCCGTCGCCTCCGCGCTGGCCGGCAGCGCGATGTCCCGCGAAATCGGTGTCACCCTCACCTGGGCCACGCTCATCTCGTCCTCGACGCTCGTCGGCACCTTCTTCGGCGGCCTCTTCCTCGGCTATCTGACCGACCGGGTCGGCCGCCGCCCGATGTTCACGATCGACCTGTCGGTGTTCCTCGCCAGCGCCGTGCTCATGTTCTTCGTGACCGCCCCCTGGCAGGTCATGGTCCTCGGCCTGGTGATGGGCCTCGCGGTGGGCGCCGACTACTCGATCGGCTCCCCGCTGCTCGCCGAATTCGCGCCACGCGCACGACGCGGCAACTACCTCGGCGTCCTCGAGATCCTGTGGAACGTCGGCTACGTCGTGGCGTACCTCATCGGCTACCTGATCAACACCCAGTGGCCTTCCGCCTGGAACATCACGCTCGCCGCCAGCGCCGTACCCGCGGTCATCTGTCTGATGCTGCGGCACGGACTGCCGGAGTCCCCGCGCTGGCTGATGTCGAAGGGGCGCCGCGAGGAGGCGCTCGCGGTCCTGAACCAGTCCTTCGGCGCACCGCGACCGCCAGCCGCGGAAGGCCCGCATGAACTCGACGCCGACACCGCCGACATCCACGCCGAACAGGCCGAGGACACCCGCTACTCGATGCTCTTCTCCCGGGACTACATCCTGCGCACCGTCTTCGTGTGCACGTTCTGGATATGCATCGTGCTGCCCTACTTCGCCCTGACGTTCTTCCAGCCGACCGTCCTCACCGCCATCGGCATGGGCGAGTCGGCGCTGGCCGGGGCACTGCTCGGCACGATCATCGCGCTCGTCGGCGCCGTCACCGGCTGGTACCTGGTCGACAAGGTGGGCCGGCGCAAGATCCTGATCTGGCCCATGTTCGGCTGTGCGCTCGCGCTCTTCCTGGTCGCCCTCGGCCACCGGCTGCCGCTGTGGGCGGGCACGGCCTGCTTCTTCGGGTACCTCTTCTCGTACGGGATCATGAGCATCCTGCCGGGCGTCTATCCCGAAGAGGTCTTCCCGACCGCGATCCGCACCTCGGGCGTGGGTCTCGCCTCCGCCGCGAGCCGGATCGGCGCGGCCATCGGCACCTTCCTCCTCCCGCTCGGCCTGGAACACCTCGGCCTCGGCTGGTGCATGGCCGCCATGGGCGTGGTCTCCCTCATCGGGGGTGTGACCGCGTACGCCTGGGCGCCGGAGACGAACGGCCGCCTGCTCACGGACACCGGGCACCGCGCCCAGCGCGGCCGCCACCTGGTCGCGCCCGCGCAGGGGTAGACGCTTCAGCGGGGTGTCAGGACCGGGTGAGGGTGTAGGACAGCTGGTAGTTGGCGCCGTCCTTCGTGAAGTTGAGGATGCCGCTGCCTTCCTCGGTCAGTGTGTGCGAGCCGAGGAGGTCGTCGCCGTCGCCCGGAAGGCCGTCGGCCTCGTGGAGCGTGATCGTGACCTCGCCGTCGAAGGCGTGGTACTCGTCGATGGCGTACTTCTGGCCCCCGCTCATGCTCGGGAGCAGGATGTTCTGGCCGTTCACGGCGAGTTGGGGGTCGTCGTGGCCGACCCAGTCCTCTGTCTCGACGCACTTGAGTGTCTTCAAGTGGAGGTTGGCCATGGTGTCGCTCCCCGTTCTCGCGTTCCGTCGTGCGCCGGCTGGTCGGCCGTACCTCGGCAGGTAAGCATCGTGAGCTGCGGGCCCTCGGGGCAGGCGCGGGTTCGATACGCAATCTTCACGGGTGGGACACGAGCCCTGGGGGTGGTGGACCGGTGCGGCAGCCTTGCTGCTGCCGGGACTTGGGCGTGGGCGCGGTCGTGTGTTCGTATGTGGCGGTGATTGAGAACGGCCCTCCCCAAGACACCACGGCCCACATCCCGGGCACCCGCTCCTCCGACGACCAGGCTGCACCTCCTGATGACTCAGGCGCCCCCTCGGACCGCAAGGCCCGCAGGGCCCGTCGGCGCGAGGCGCGCAGAGTGCTCCGTTCGCCCGCCCGTACGGCGGTGAAGGTGACGGCGTCCTTGGTCGTGGTGCTGGCGTTCCTCGCGCTGGGGGACCGCTGGGCGGTGCTCTACGCGGAGAACGTGGCGGCCAAGAAGGTGCAGGAATCGCTGAAGCTGCACGCCGAGCCCGAGGTGCACATCGACAGCTTCCCGTTCCTGGGTCAGGTCGTCATGGGCAATATCGACCACGTCGAGGTCAACGTGCCCCACGTGCCCGCGGGGCCCGTCTCGGTCGCGCAGGTGAAGGGTTCGGTCGACGACATCCGGATCGTCGGCAGCCTTCCCTCGTCCGTCAAGGGCGCGGTCCTGAGCAAGGTGCGCGGCGACGTGTTCCTGTCCTTCGACGACCTCAACCGCGAAGTCGGCGCGTCCCAGGTGACGTTGGCCCCGGGGAAGCGGCACAACACGGTGCAGGCCAAGGGCGACCTGCCGGTGGCCGGGAAGCAGGCCAAGATCCGGGGCCGCGCCCATCTGGTGCGGACCGGGGACCGGGGCCTGGCGCTGTCCGTCGAGGACACCCGGATCGTCGTGCCGGGCCTGCTCACCTACACCCCGGGCAAGGGCGGCGGCCTGCAACTGGCCGGGCCCACCGTCGACAAGATGGACGAGCGCGGGACCGAACAGGCCACGGGGCAGCGGCTCCTGCCCGGCAAGCTCATGAAGGGCGGCGCCCTGGACGCGCTGGCCGATCACCCCGAGCTGCTGAAGCCCGCGGGCATCGACCCGTCGCTGATCGAGGGCCTGCAGAAGCTGCAGGAGCCGAAGGTCGCACAGAAGATGGAGTTCTCGGCGCAGCTGCCCAAGGACATGCCCGGCGACCTGCGCCTGCGCGACATCACCGTCACGAACGACGGTATCCGCGCCCAACTGGCAGGCAAGGAAGTGCCCTTGGGGGTCTGATCCCTGGTGACGCCTCCGTCGCGGCACTGACGGTCAAGGGTGTGCGTTCCATCGGGGTGCGGTGCGGGCCCAGTCCGTGTCCCACTGCGCGAGGTTGTGGCGGTGGACGAGCCGGGTGACGGTGGCGTGGACCGCGAGGCCGGTGAGCGGGACGGTGAGGAAGGCGAGGAGTGCCCAGCCCATGGTGTGGTTGCGGATCTGGTCCGTGGTCAGCGGGGGCCGGGTGATCCTGCCCTCCGGGTCGGTCCAGACCAGGACGGTGCGGCCTGCCGGCAGCCCTGGTTGGACATCGGTGGTCCCGGTCCGTGCCTGCCCTCGCGGGTCGGTGTAACGGACGGGGACCGGGTAGCGGGCCTCCTTCGCTTCGTCCGATCCCGGTTCTGGATGGCGCGGGGCGTCGTGGGTGAGCGTGGCGGGGTGCTGGGTTCGGGTGAGTGCCTCGTGCTGGGCGGTGCTGCGGTAATGGCGCTGGGCGCTGTCACCCGCCGCGAACATGGCGGCGGGTGCGGTGGTCAGCACGGCGACTGCGAGGGCGAGCGTGACCCACGCCTGCAGCCGGTCGCTGGGCCGGCGCAGCGGATTGCGCCGCCACCGCCACAGGCGTACGGGACCGGGGTCGGGCGGTGGCTGGTCCTGAGGGACCTCGCCGGACATGATGCCTCCTTCCTGGTGGCGGGAGTCGAGACGCGTGCCGCGCTAGCGCGGCGGATCCCGTCGCTCTCGCCGGTCGGAGTGCGTCGCGCCGAGCTTGGTGTGCGCGGCCTCCAGGAGTTTCGCCGCGCCGCGGACGGCGGCGGTGTGCGGCGCGGGCACGGTACGGAGCGGCACGTGCAGCTGGTCGGCGAGGCGGTGGGTGATCTCGGGGTGCAGCGCACCGCCGCCCGCGAGCAGCGGGCCCCGGGTCAGTGCGTCGAGCGTGAGCGACGTGCTGTCCTGGCGGAGCATCGAGGCCGTCATGTCGGCGAGGGCCTCGCCGATGCGTGAGGCGGGCGCGGTCTGGTTGCGCATGTCCTCGGTGCCCAGCGCGGTGCGGCGCGCGTCGTGGACGGCGCCGTCGGACAGCAGGACCACCTCGGTGAGGTGCGCGCCGATGTCGATCACGAGCAGGGGCCGGGACGTGTCGGCGCCCGCCGCGTGCGCGATGGCGCGCGCCGTGGGGATCGTCGACACACCGCCCGGACGCAGTGCCTGGACGGCGGTGTGCGCCTGCGCGCGGTAGGCGAACCCGTCCAGGACCGGCGCGGCCACCATGACGAGCGGGCGGGCGAAGCGGGGCAGCCGGTGTGCGAGGAGCCGCTCCAGCATGCGGGCTGCGCCGGGGACGTCGACGATGGTGCCGCGCTGGACGGGATGGATGGCGCCCGTGCCGGGGAAGGTCACGGTCGGCACGTCGAGGACCAGCCCCCGCCCGGTGATCCACGCGCGCGTGCGGGCGCTGCCCATGTCGAGGGCGATGCCGCTGCGCTGCCGGAACCGGGCCCGGTGCCGCAGCGGTGTCATCGGCCGGCCTCCGGGGCCTGCTGGCAGCGGGCGCAGTAGCGGGCCTGCGGCACGATCACGAGGCGGTCGCGCTCGATGGGCCGCTCGCAGCGGTGGCAGTGGCCGTAGCGCCCCTCGGCGATGCGGTCGAGGGCCGCATCCACGTCGTTGAGGACCATCCGGGCACAGTCCGCGAGCGTGTCGTCGACCTGGGTGTGTGCGGGGGAGTGCCGCTGCGTCGGCCGCCCGTTGCGGGCAGTGGCCGCTGTGAGCCGGCGGAGCTGGTCCTCGCGGAAACGCCGCTGTTCGTGGAGGTCGTCCCGGAGGGCCGTGAGGTCCTGGAGCGACATACGTGTGCCGGGATCGCCGACGGTTTGGTGGTTCACCACTTCACCCCTTGGGGCAGGGCGGGAGGGACAGGAACTGATGGGGAGCGCGGCCGCGCTCAGGTGGCGGTGCGGCGCCGGCAGCCGACGCAGTACCGGGTGTAGGGAAGGATTTCGAGCCGCTCCTCGGGGACGGGGGTGCGGCAGTTCTGGCACGTGCCGTAGGTGCCGTCCTCGATGCGGGCGAAGGCGGCGTCGATCTCCTGGAGGGTCTGCTCGACCGCGGTCTTCTGCGCGGACGTCAGCTGCTCGTCCGTGTGGCCGTCGTCGGTCAGGGTCTGGAGTTGCGTGAGGCTGGTGCGGCGGGCGTGTTCGAGGCGCCGCCGGGACTCGTCGGCGGTGGGGTGCTCGGGGTGGGGTCGGGTGCTGGCGGCGTCGAGCGACACGGTGGTGGCCCCTCTTCTCTGGGTGGATGTGCCGGATGCCGGGCCGTCGCCGGTCCGGTCACCGTCCACCCTGGCCGGGGCGACGGGGGAAACCCATCGGGCGCGGGCCCCATTTCGCCGGGGCAGGGGATCCATGAGGCCGTGAGCCCGGGGCGGGGGCGAGCTGCATGTAAGGCTCATGTATATTCTTTCCATATGCATCTATCTCCGGGGTCCGTCGGCACCGCCGACGCCCAGCGCATCGAGGACGCCGCCCGAGGGCTCCTGCGGGGGATCGCCCAGCTCGGTCAATCCCTGTTCAGGGAAGGCGAGTTCGGGCTCACGCGGAGCCAGATCGCCCTGCTCGACGCGCTGGACGGCGGGCCGTGCCGGGTGACCGGACTCGCCGCCCGCACCGGTATGGCGCAGCCGCGCGTCACCGTGCTCCTCCAGAAGCTGGGGGAGGCCGGGCTCGTCGAGCGGCGGCGCTGCGAGGACGACCGGCGCGCCGTCGAGACCTCGCTGACCCCCGAGGGGCGCGCCTTGCTCGAGGCGGGACGGCAGCGGATGGCCGCCGCCCTGCTGAGCGCGCTCGAGGGCGGCGCCGTCGACGACCCGGAGCGCGCGGTGTCCACCGCGCGGGACGCACTGAACATCTTGTTGAACGCCATGGAATCGGAGGCCAGTTGACCACCCCGGGCACCCTGCCGGACCAGCACACCGCCACGAGCGACGCCCCACCGGGGGCCGACCTCGCACCCCATCGGGTCGCAGGACCCCGCAGATGGTGGGACTGGGTCCTCGCGGCCGACCCCGGACTCGGACAGCTGCAGACCGGCTGGCGCACCCTCGTCGCCATGGTCACCGCGCTCACCGTCGGCTACGCGATGGCCGAGGCGCTCGGCATCCCCGACATGATCGGCATGATGGTCGCCGGGATGATGGGCCTGATGAGCGCCTTCGCGGTCGCCGAGAACACCTGGGACCGCCTCGCCCGCGCCATCCTGTGGATGCCGTTCCCGTACACCGCCGCACTGTGGCTGTGCGCGACCATGAACGGCAAGCGCGTACCCCAGATGGTGCTGATGGTCGCGGCCCTCGCCGTCACCTTCCTGCTCGCCAGGTTCGGGGCGATTCCGCTGGTCACCGGCATGATGCTGTTCAACGGCATGATGGTCGGCATGCTCGCGGGCATCCCTGTCGCGCTCGTCGGCAAGGCGTTCGCCGTCGCGCTCGTGTCCGCCGCGGCCGTGCTCGTGACGCGGTTGATCCTCTGCTACCCGATGCCCCGCGAGGACCTGCTGCGCACCCAGCGCGCCTTCGTCGTCGAGGCGCGGCGCGTCGCCGACGCCGCCGTGGACGCCGTCGACCCCGACGCCGACCAGGAGCGGGCCGTGCGCCGCATGAGCCGCTCGCTGCGCCGTCTCAACATCACCACCGTGACCATCGACGGCCGCCTCGCCCAGCCCGAGGTCGCCGCCGACCCGGACGCCGCCGAACTCCTGCACCGGCACCTCTTCGACGCCGAGCTCGCGCTGCGCGGCATCGGCCAGGCCGTCCAGGAGCTGACCCGGCTGCCCGTCCCCGAGCAGCTGCGCGAGGCGCTCGCCGTCGGCCTCGTGCTGGCCCGCGACACCCCGATACGGGAGGCCGAGGGCCTGCAGCCGGCGGCCGCCCACATCCAGGAGCGGGCCGAGGCGGTCCTCGCCGACCCGGACGCCTCCACCGAGGACGTGGAGGCCGCGGTGCTCGCGCGCCGCGTCGGCCACCTCCTCGACTCCCTCGCCCGCGCCCTGCACAACTGGCTCACGCTCGGCGCGAGCGCCGTCGCGGGCAAGGCCGAGGTGCCGTTCAAGCCGACCGTCGCCCTGGAGAACAACAAGCTGCCCGGCTCGGCGGGCCCCACCCGCCGCGTCCTCGCCGGGGCCACCGAGTCCGGCTGGCGCCGCGCCATCCCGTACATCCGGGTCCCCGCGCACGCCGCGGTGGCCGCCGCGATCGTCGTCCCGATCTCCGACGCCATCGACCCGCACCGCTTCTACTGGGGCCTGGTCGGCGTGATGATCACGCTGTTCGGCACCAACACCACGCACGAGCGGCTGCGCAAGTTCGGCCACCGCATGGTCGGCACCGTCGTCGGCGCCGTCCTCGGCATCCTCCTGGTCCACCTCATCGGGCAGGGGCACGTCTACTGGACGCTCACGGTGATCGTCGCCGGGCTCACCTTCGGCGCCTGGGGCATGGCCCGCGCCTACGCCTGCTGGGTCGTCGGCCTCGTCGTCGCCCTGTGCCAGCTGTACGCCATGACCACGCCCGAGAGCGGCATGGACCACCTCCTCGGGGAACGGCTCCTGGACAACGGCATCGGCGTCCTCGTCGCCACCGCCTGCGCCGCCCTGATCTTCCCGCTGGCCCGCCGCACCGTCGTCCAGGAGGCCGAGCGCGGCTACGTCGACGTACTCGCCCAGGTCGTCGCGCAGGTCGAGCAGCGCTGGACGCAGCCCGACAACCCGGTCCGGCTGCGCGGCGCCGCCCGCGCCGTGGACGCCGCACTGCTCCAGGTCCAGGCCGTCGCCAAGCCGCTCGTCCGGATGCCGGTCGGCGTCAGCGGCCCGGCCGCCGAGCACCGCGTCGCCCTGCTGACCTCCGCGACGGGCCACGCCCGCGCCCTGGCCTCGGCCGCCGACATAGACGTGGACCTGCCGCCGCGGCTCGTCGAGCGCGCCCGCCTCGTCACCGCCACGGTCACCGCGTCGCTCAAGGAACTCGACCGGTTCTTCGCGACCGGCGAGCCCGAGGGCACGTACCGCAGGGTGAGCCCGCTGCTGCGGGAGCTGCGCGCCGAACTCGCCCCCGCCAGGTCGGGGCAGCGCGCCCAGCGCCTGCACACCGCGCTGCGCGAGCTCGACGCCCTCGACGAGACCCTGGCCGCGTACGCCGAGCAGGCGGGCCTGCCCGTCGCCACCGGCAACGGCGCCGCACAGCGGCCCGCCTCGCCCATGCAGCGCCGCACCCGTGCCGTGATGGCCGCCTGGGGCGAACCGCGTCCTGAGCCGCAGGCGCAACCCCGGACGGTTCCCGAGCCCCGGCCGAAGCCGCAGGCTCCCCGCGCGCCGCAGCAGCAGCGTCGCGAACCGGCTCCCGCGAGCCGGGCCCGCCTCACCGGCCGGGTGGAGTGCGCCGAGCACCCCGAGGGCTGCCCCGCCTGGATCACCGTGATCAGCGCCCGCGGCAAGCGGCTCGCCAAGGCCGCGGTGAACCAGGGGAGTTACACGGTGGAGGGGCTGCCCACGGGCACCCACACCCTCGTGATCTCCGCCTCCCGGCACACCCCGCGCGCCGAACTGATCAGCGTGGAGGACCCGTTGGGCGCCGTACAGCACGACATCCGACTGTCGCACTGACGGCTCGCTGCCGCGTTCGCTGCTGCATTCGAGGGAACCGGGGACGCGCGGGCGCGCGTGTCCCCGCTTCCCGCGCCGTCGTCCGCTAGTCGTGGTCGTGTCCTGTACACCGGCCAAGGAAGCGACTACCTGATGACGTCCCTGGAGAGCGCGGCGGCGAGCGCCGAGGCACCGGATTCGGAGACCGCGCACGCGCGGCAGCCCGGTGCGGTGGTGGTGAAGTGGCTCACCACCACCGACCACAAGACCATCGGCTCGCTGTATCTCATCACTTCGTTCGCGTTCTTCTGCGTCGGCGGCATCATGGCGCTCTTCATGCGCGCCGAACTGGCCCGCCCCGGCATGCAGATCCTGTCGAACGAACAGTTCAACCAGGCCTTCACCATGCACGGCCTGATCATGCTCCTGATGTTCGCGACGCCTCTCTTCTCCGGCTTCGCGAACTGGATCATGCCCCTGCAGATCGGCGCCCCCGACGTCGCGTTCCCGCGGCTGAACATGTTCGCCTACTGGCTGTACCTGTTCGGCTCGCTGATCGCGGCCGGCGCGCTGCTCACCCCGCAGGGCGGCCCGGACTTCGGCTGGTTCATGTACGCGCCGCTGTCGGACGCGATCCACACCACGAGCATCGGCGCCGACCTCGGCATCATGGGCCTGGCCTTCTCCGGCTTCGGCACCATCCTCGGCTCGGTCAACTTCATCACCACCATCATCTGCATGCGCATGCCCGGCATGACGATGTTCCGGATGCCGATCTTCACGTGGAACGTGCTGCTGACCGGTGTGCTGGTCCTGCTGGCCTTCCCGGTTCTGGCCGCCGCGCTGTTCGCCCTGGAGGCGGACCGCAAGTTCGGAGCGCACGTCTTCGACGCGGCCAACGGCGGCGCGCTGCTGTGGCAGCACCTCTTCTGGTTCTTCGGCCACCCGGAGGTGTACATCATCGCCCTGCCGTTCTTCGGCATCGTCTCCGAGGTCATCCCGGTCTTCTCGCGCAAGCCGATCTTCGGCTACTCGGGCCTGGTGGGCGCCACCATCGCGATCGCCGGTCTGTCCATCACGGTGTGGGCGCACCACATGTACGTCACCGGCGGGGTACTGCTCCCGTTCTTCTCCTTCATGACGTTCCTGATCGCCGTGCCAACGGGCGTGAAGTTCTTCAACTGGATCGGAACGATGTGGAAGGGGTCGCTGTCCTTCGAGACACCGATGCTGTGGTCGGTGGGCTTCCTCGTGACCTTCCTGTTCGGCGGCCTGACCGGTGTCATCCTGGCCGCGCCGCCGCTCGACTTCCACATCTCGGACTCGTACTTCGTGGTGGCGCACTTCCACTACGTGGTGTTCGGCACCGTGGTCTTCGCGATGTTCGCCGGCTTCCACTTCTGGTGGCCGAAGATGACCGGCAAGATGCTCGACGAACGGCTCGGCAAGATCACCTTCTGGACGCTGTTCGTGGGCTTCCACGGCACGTTCCTGGTGCAGCACTGGCTGGGCGTCGAGGGCATGCCGCGCCGCTACGCGGACTACCTCGCGGCCGACGGCTTCACCGCGCTCAACACCATCTCGTCGATCTCCGCGTTCCTGCTCGGCCTGTCGATGCTGCCGTTCTTCTACAACGTCTGGAAGACCGGCAAGTACGGCAAGAAGATCGAGGTCGACGACCCGTGGGGCTACGGCCGCTCCCTGGAGTGGGCCACCTCGTGCCCGCCGCCGCGGCACAACTTCCTCACGCTGCCCCGCGTCCGCTCCGAGTCCCCGGCGTTCGACCTGCACCACCCCGGCGTCGCCGCCCTCGACCACGCCGAGAACCGGCACGAGGACGCATCCGCATGAGCAGCACCGAGCACGACGTGAGCGCGGGAATCCAGCAGATGGAGGGCTATCTGCTGTGGAACTCGAAGGTCACCGAGGCCCATGCGCAGGCCGAGGCGTTCACCGACCGGCTCGACTGGCTCACCGGGGCGCAGCGCGAGGAGGTGCGGCGCGTCTTCGTCGAGGAGCGCCTCGTCTTCCACAAGGCCGCCCTCGGGCAGATCGTGGCGCGGGCCGCGGAGCTGCGCACCGAGTACGAGACGCGCTACGAACGCCTGAAGGCGCGCTGCGTCGGCCTGTGCGGCGGCGTCCTCGTCGGCCTGATGGGCCTGGCGTCGCTGGTCGCGCTCAAGTGACGTACGCGCATGTGCTCAGGTGACGCGGCCGCACGTGCTCACGTGAAGTACGTCGTCGGCCGCGTGCCCAGCGCGCGGCGGAACATCGCCGTGAACGCGCTGGGCGTCGCGTAGCCGACCGCGCCCGAGACCGTCGTGACGGGCACGCCCCGGGCGAGCAGCGTCACCGCGTGGATGAGCCTGGCCTGCTGAACCCAGCGGGCCAGGCTCATTCCCGTCGCGGCGGCGAACCGGCGCTGCAGACTGCGCCTGCTGAGGTGCGCGTACGCGGCCGCCTGCCCCGTCGTCCAGCGCTCGTCCGGGCGCTCCCGGATCGCCGCGCACAGCACGTCCAGGTGCGGGTCCTTCGGCGTCGGCAGATGCAGCGCGGGCACCGGGTGCGGGGCGAGTTCGTGCAGCAGCAGGTTCATCAGGACGCCGTCGCGGCCCGCGCGGTCGTACTCCACCGGGATCCGGGTCGCCTCGTCGATCAGCTCACGGAGCAGCGGGGAGACCGAGACGACGGTGGGCTCGCGGGGCAGGTTCACTGCGGCGTCGGTCGCGATGTAGAGCGTGCGCATCGCCACTGCTCCCGCGCAGGTCATCGCGTGCGTGAGCCCGCCCGGGATCCAAGCCCCGCGGGTGGCGGGCACGACCCAGGAGCCGTGCCCGGTGGTGACGGTGATGGCGCCCGTGGTGCCGTAGATCAACTGCGCGCGGCGGTGGTGGTGCGGCGGGATGTGGTGCCCGTCGGCCAGGTCACGGGCCATCGCCGCCAGGGGCCGCGGCACGTCCTGGTAGTCCTCGCGGTCCTCGCTCTTTCCGTACATGGCGCACTCTCGACAGATATTGGCTTGACCACGAAAGTGTGCCATCGACCGGCGGCCTAACGTCGCGGTATGTGAACGCCGTACCTCCCAGAACTCAAGCCCCGACGGCCCTTCTCGCGGTCACCTGCGCCGTCACCGCCGCGAACGTCTATCTCTGCCAGCCGATCCTCGGCCCGGTCGCCGACTCGCTCGGCACGTCCCCCGACGCGCTGGGCGCGGTGCCGACCGCCACCCAGCTCGGCTACGCGCTCGGCATCCTGCTGGTCGTCCCGGCCGGCGACAGCCACGACAGGCGCCGCATCGTCCTCGCCCTCGGCACGGCCTGCGCCGTCGCCCTCGCGGCCTGCGCGCTCGCCCCGTCGGCGGCCTTCCTCGTGGTGGCGAGCTTCGTCGTCGGGCTGTGCTCACCGGTGCCGCAACTGATCACGCCGCTCGCCGTCGCCCTCGCCGACGGCGGGCCGGGCCGCGGGCGCACCGTCGGCGCGGTGCAGGGCGGACTGCTCGTCGGGGTGCTCGCCTCGCGCGCGTACGCGGGCGCCCTCGCCGAGCCGGCCGGGTGGCGGACCGTGTACGTCGCGTCCTGCCTGCTCACGCTGGCGCTCATGGGCGTGCTCGCCCGCAGGCTGCCCAGGGTGCCGGGACGCGCCACCGGCTCGTACAGGGCGGTGCTCCGCTCGCTGCCCGGCCTCGCCCGGCAGCCGCTCGTGGCGCGCGTCGTGCTGTCCGGGGCGCTGGTCGGGATCGCGTTCGGCGCGTTCTGGACGACGCTGACCTTCCTGGTCACGGACACGTACGGGCTCGGCTCCACGGCCGCCGGGATGTTCGGCCTCGTCGCCGCCGTGAGCGCGCTCGCCTCGCCGTACGCGGGCCGGAGCGCGGAACGGCTCGGCAGGCGCGGGGCGATCGCCCTGCTGACCGCGCTCGTGCTGGTCGGCTGGCTGGTGCTGCTGCCCGCCGGGGGCGGCTCGCTGCCGGCGCTCGTCGTCGGCGTGATCGTCCTCGACGTCGGCGTGTGGGGCGGCCAGGCCGTCTGCCAGACCGTCCTGTTCACCCTCGACCCGGCCGTGCACAGCCGCCTCAACACCGTGTACTTCACGCTGCGCTTTCTCGGCATCGGCCTCGGCTCGCTGGTCGGCACCGTGGCGTGGAGTGCGGGCGGCTGGCCGGGTGTCGTCGCCACCGGCGCGCTCGCGGCGGCCGCCGGGCTCGTCGTCGGGGTGCTGCCGCTGCCCGCACGGGTGAAGGAGCCGGAGGCGGTCAGCCCACCGCGAACGAGGGGCTGAAGCCGCGTGCCGCGCCGTCGCGGCTCTGCAGCTCGATCGCGTAGCCGTCGCCGGACGGCACGTTCGGCAGGACGGTGGACGTCTCGCTGCGTGGCGCCGCGGTCAGCCTCGACGCGAGCTGCGCGACGCGGGAGGCGTCGCCCCGCACGAGCCACATGTCCAGCTTCTGGCCGGTGGGGTTGTTCCAGGTGACGAACATGCTGGCGCCCGCGCTGTGCACGGAGTCCGCCGCGGGCTCCGTGACGGTCAGTGCCTGGGCCGGCTGGGCCAGGGGCGCGAAGGCCAGGAGCGGGGCGGCGGCGAGAGAGAGGAATCCGGTGCGGCGCATGCGACGACCTCGTTCCGTCGGATCGGTGGGACAGGTGGTGGATGGACGCGGATGGTGACCATTCGCGGACCGAGAGTGATGAACCCGGACAAAGGGTCTCTTCCCGTCATTGCCGCCGGGCTCGAGCATTCGGCCGTCATCCCCGCCCCATGGGGGACGGTTCTGTCCCCGAACCGGTGGTGTCGGCGCGACAGCTCCGGCGTGCGGGCGCATCCTCGCGCACGCGCGCGTGGCTCCCCGAAGCGGCCGGGCGGCGCGGACTGGTGCACGCTGGAGGTGTGACACGGAGCACGGAGGCGAGGTGACGCGGCATGACCGAGCGCAGCGACGACTCGGCCATGGGCGACGAGGTGTATCAGCCCTCGGGCCCTGACGTGCGCGACGACGAGGGCATCCTCGAGGTCGAGGACACCCTCAACGATCGCGGCGTGGACCCGTACGACGAGGGATGGTCGCCGCCCGAGCGCCCACTGGCCGTCGAGCACAGCGGCAACACGGCGGCGGAGCGACTGGCGGGCGAGACGCTCGACGAGCGCCTCGCGGAGGAGCGCCCCGACCCCGTCGTCGACGCCTACGAGGCGCTGGAGTCCGGTGAGGAGGACGGCGACGGCGTGGGCGATCTGCGCGAGGGCGAGGGCGAACCACTGGACTCGGAGGTGGGAGCGCGACGCGCGGGCCGCCTGATCGCACCGGACGAGGGTGCCCACGAGGACGCCGAGAAGGACATGCTGGCCCGGGACGCGGGCTACGGCGGGGGAGCGGCATCGGCGGAGGAGGCCGCGATGCACGTGGTGGACGACGAGACCTGAGGTCCCCTACGGGCCCGGGCGCGGGCCCCGGTCACTGGCCGAGGGCCGTCGCCGTCAGCATCAGCGCGGCCGCGGCGAACGCCGTCACCAGCGCCAGGATCGGCGGGCCGAGGGCGACGTTCCCCGTCACCATCCGCCGCGCCGTGATGCCTATGCAGACCACGCCGATCCCGCCGAGGATCATCGCCACGTAGATCAGCACCGCAGACCCCTCCTCCTCACGAGCACCGCTTGTGTGTTCGGATCACATCCTCGCCCGGCGAGCCGCACGTCGCACGTGGGACAGGCTCTGGTCCGTACCCCGTAGCCTGGGACGTCTCGCACTTTCGCCCCAGGGGGACCGGTATGGACAGCACCGCGTGGATCGTTCTCGTCACGGTCGCGGCGGTCGCGATGCTGGTGGCCGCCGCGGTGCTCCTGGTCCGGGTGTTCAAGGCGCGCCGCCTGCTCGTCGACGCCGGCATCCCGCTGCACAACAAGGCGCTGTTCTGGGCCGCGGTCGCCTACACGATCTCCCCGGTCGACCTGCTGCCCGACCCGATCTACCTCGACGACATCGGGGTGCTCCTGGTGGCCCTCAAGATGCTGCACGGCGCCGCGCACAAGGCGGGCATCGGCACAGGAGAGCGCCGGACCCCCACTCCGTGAGGCCCGGCGCCGGCGGCGGACGCGGTCAGACCGCCGCGCCCGGAGCCTCCTTGAGCGGGGCGCTGTCGGTGCCGCGCTCGCCCAGCTGCGCGGTCGGCACCTTCGCCGTCTCGCGCGCCGTGAGGCCCACCACCACCGGCAGCACGCACAGCGCCGCCGTGAACAGGCCCACCGCGCCCCAGTTGTCGCCGCCCGGGCCCGCGATCTGTGCCGCGAACGTCACCGCGAAGCCGGAGATGGCGAAGCCGATCTGGGTGCCGATCGCCATGCCCGAGAGCCGCACGCGGGTCGGGAACATCTCGCCGTAGAAGGCGGGCCACACCGCGTTGGCCGCGCTGTAGACGACACCGAACGCCAGGATGCCGAGCACGAACGTCAGCACGTACGAGCCCGTGGAGATCGCCCACAGGTAGCCGAACATCAGCAGCGCGCTGCCCGCCGCACCCGTCAGGAACACGGGCCGCCGTCCGATGCGGTCGGCGAGGCGCGCCCACAGGGGGATCGCGGCGAGCGCCACGAGGTTGGCGAGTGCGCCGACCCACAGCATCGCGGAGCGGTCCATGCCGACCGAGTCGCTCGTCGCGTACGACAGGGCCCACACGGTGAAGATCGTGCTCACGGAGGCGACGAGAGCGCCGCCGATGACGCGCAGCACGTCCGCCCAGTGGTCGCGGAAGAGCACCGCGAGCGGCATCTTGGCGACCTCGCCGGACTCCGCCTTGCGGGCGAACTCGGGCGTCTCGTCGAGCGAGCGCCGGATGACGTAGCCCGCGACGGCGACGCCGAGGCTCAGCCAGAACGGGATGCGCCAGCCCCAGGAAAGGAGCTGGTCCTCGGGCAGCGCCGCGATCGGCAGGAAGACGATGGTGGCGAGGAGTTGCCCGGCCTGGGTTCCGTTGAGGGTGAAACTTGTGAAGTAGGCGCGCCGGTCCTCCGGCGCGTGTTCCAAGGTCATCGAGCCGGCGCTCGACTGCTCGCCGGCGGCCGAGATGCCCTGCAGGATGCGGCACAGCACGAGCAGCAACGGCGCGAATCCGCCGACCTGTTCGCGGGTGGGCAGACAGCCGATGAGGAACGTCGACAGGCCCATCAGGACGACCGTGAACACCATGATCTTGCGGCGGCCCAGGCGGTCGCCGATGTGGCCGAGGAAGAACGCGCCGACGGGCCGCGCGGCGTACGCGACACCGAACGTGGCGAGCGAGAGCAGGGTGGCGTCGGCCGGATCGGACTCGTCGAAGAACACCTTCGGGAAGACGAGTGCCGCGGCGCTGCCGTAGATGAAGAAGTCGTAGTACTCGAGGGCGCTGCCGCTCCAGGCGGCGAATGCCGCCTTGCGGGGCTGGCCCTGTGGTGCGCGCGGTGATGCTGCGGGGACGGACACGCGGGCTCCTTGAGGGCTGGGCGGACCAACCCGGCGGACCGGAGTCGGCCGGGTTAATTAACCCACTGGATAGTTAGTAGCTGATGGCCAGCGATGTTGCGCCCGTGTTTCCCGCCTGTCAAGAGGTTGCGACGAGGACGTATGTGCCGATCAGCGCTTGTCGCCGCTCCCCGTCAGGTACGCGATCACCATGTCGCCCAGCATCGTGCGGTAGTGCTCGCGGCGGTCCTGGGCCGTCAGGTCGCGGCCGAACAGGGCGCCGAACGTGGAGCGGTTGGAGACCCGGAAGAAGCAGAACGAGCTGATCATCGCGTGCAGATCCACCGCGTCCACGTCCGCCGTGAAGACGCCCTCCGCCCGGCCCGCTTCGAGAATCCGGGAGATCACGTCGATCGCCGGCGAGTTGAGCGAGCCGATCGTCTCCGACGCCGTGATGTGCTCGGCGTCGTGAATGTTCTCGATGCTCACCAGGCGGATGAAGTCCGGGTGCTGCTCGTGGTGGTCGAAGGTCAGCTCGGCGAGCCGGCGGATCGCGGCGACCGGGTCGAGGTCCTCGACGTCCAGGTCCCGCTCCGCGTGCCGGATCACCGCGTAGCTGCGCTCCAGGACGGCCGTGAAGAGCTGCTCCTTGCCGCCGAAGTAGTAGTAGATCATCCGCTTCGTGGTGCGGGTGCGGGCCGCGATCTCGTCGACGCGGGCGCCCGTGTACCCGGCGCGGGCGAACTCCTCCGTGGCGACCTTGAGGATCTCGGCCTTGGTGCGGGCCGCGTCGCGGATGCGTCCCTGGCGGGGGGCCGGCTCTTCGACAGTGGTCATCCGGCGATTGTAGGAGCCGCGCCGGAGCCGGTTCCGATCAGTCCCTTCCCAGGAGGGCCTCGGACTTGATATGAGTAACGAACCAGTTCGTACATTAGCTCGCCGCTCGGCCAGGAGGACCCCCGTGCCACAGGACCTTCCCCAGGACTCTTATCTCGTCGGTCTGATCGGCGAGGGCATCGGCCCCTCGCTCTCCCCGGCCCTGCACGAGCGGGAGGCCGACCGGCAGGGCCTGCGGTATCTGTACCGGCGGCTCGACATCGGCGAACTCGGCATCCGGCCCGAGAACGTGGGGGAGCTGCTGCGCGCCGCCCGCACCGTCGGATTCGACGGCCTGAACGTCACGCACCCCTGCAAGCAGCTCGTCATCGAGCACCTCGACGAACTGTCGCCGCAGGCCGCGGCGCTCGGCGCGGTCAACACCGTGGTCTTCGACGGCGGCCGTGCCATCGGCCACAACACCGACGTCACCGGCTTCGCCGCCTCCTTCGCCCGGGGGCTGCCCGAGGCCCGCATGGAGCGCGTCGTCCAGCTCGGCGCCGGGGGAGCGGGCGCAGCCGTCGCGCACGCGGTCCTCACCCTGGGCGCCGGCCGCATCGTGCTCGTCGACGCGCTGCCCGAGCGGGCCGCCGCCCTCGCCGCCGCCCTGAACCGGCACTTCGGCGAGGGCCGCGCGGTGCCCGCCGGGCCCGACGCGCTCGCCGCGCACCTCGCCGAGGCCGACGGCATCGTGCACGCCACCCCCACCGGCATGGCCGCCCACCCCGGCCTCCCGTTCCCCGCCGAGCTGCTGCACCCCGGCCTGTGGGTCGCCGAGGTCGTCTACCGGCCCCTGGAGACCGAACTCGTCCGCACCGCCCGCGACCTCGGCTGCGCCGTCCTCGACGGCGGCGGCATGGCCGTCTTCCAGGCCGTCGACGCGTTCCGCCTCTTCACCGGCCGCGAGCCGGACGCGCCCCGCATGCTCACCCACTTCGCCGAACTGGCGGGCGCGGAGGCGGCGCCGCGAGCAGCTGTATCAAGCCTCCGCGCCGATTGAGCAAATCAAGCCCCTGCGGCGATTGAGCAGCGGGGTACGGGGCAGAGCCCCGATCTTTTAAACCCCCCGCCGCCGCCCCACCCCGCCAACCCGCCCCCCCTCCGGAAGGAGCCCCGTGCGGAACTCCATCGCCACCGTCTCGCTCAGCGGATCGCTCACCGAGAAGCTCACCGCCGCCGCCCGCGCGGGCTTCGACGGCGTCGAGATCTTCGAGAACGACCTGCTTGCCAGCCCCCTCACCCCTGAGGACGTCCGCGACCGCTGCGCCGACCTCGGCCTGAGCATCGACCTGTACCAGCCGATGCGCGACATGGAGGCCGTGCCCGAGGACGTGTTCGCGCAGAACCTGCGGCGCGCCGAGCACAAGTTCCGGGTCATGCAGCGCCTCGGCACCGACACGGTCCTGGTGTGCTCCAGCGTCTCGCCGCTCTCCGTCGGTGACGACGCGCTCGCCGCCGACCAGCTGCGCCGGCTCGCCGAGCGGGCGGACGACTTCGGGGTCCGCGTCGCCTACGAGGCGCTCGCCTGGGGCCGCCACGTCAACACGTACGACCACGCCTGGCGCATCGTCGAGGCCGCCGACCACCCGGCGCTCGGCACCTGTCTCGACAGCTTCCACATCCTCGCCCGCGGCACCGAGGGCAAGGACCTCGAAGGCATCGAGGACATCCCCGGCGACAAGATCTTCTTCCTGCAGCTCGCCGACGCCCCGCTGCTCGACATGGACGTGCTGCGCTGGAGCCGCCACTACCGCTGCTTCCCCGGCCAGGGCGACCTCGACGTCGCGGGCCTGCTGCGGCACGTGCTGCGCGCCGGGTACCGGGGACCGCTGTCCCTGGAGATCTTCAACGATGTGTTCCGGCAGGCAGAGGCGGGGCCCGCCGCCGTGGACGCGCTGCGCTCGCTGCTCGCCCTCCAGGAAGCCGTGGGTGTGCAGGACGTCGTGGGACAGGGCGAGTTGCCCGCTCCGGTCGTGCCCACCGGCGTCGCCTTCACGGAGCTCGTCACCCCCGACGTCGCCCCGGCCGCCGACCTCCTCGCCGCCCTCGGCTTCACCCGCACCGGACGCCACCGCGGCAAGCCGGTCGATCTGTGGGAGCAGGGCGAGGCCCGCGTGCTGCTCAACACCGGGCCCGCCGCCCGCCGCGACGGTACCGTCCTCGCCGCCGTCGGCCTGGAGTCCCCCGACCCGGCCGCCGCCGCCCGCCGCGCCGAGGCGCTGCTCGCCCCTGTGCTGCCGCGCCGCCGCGGCACCGGCGACGTACTCCTCGACGCGGTCGCCGCGCCCGACGGCACCGAACTCTTCTTCTGCGCCACCGACCGCCCCGAACTGCCCAGCTGGATCCGGGACTTCGAGCCCACGGGCGAGCGGCCCGCCGAGACCGACGTCACCGGCGTCGACCACCTCCAGCTCACCCAGCCCTGGCACCAGTTCGACGAGGCCGCCCTGTTCCACCGCAGCGTGCTCGGCCTCGAACCACGGGCCAGCGTCGACGTCGCCGACCCGTACGGGCTGCTGCGCAGCCGCGCCGTCGCCACCGCCGACGGCGCCGTCCGCATCGCCCTCGGCGCGGGCCCGGGACCCGGCGAGGACCAGGACCGCGCCCAGCACATCGCCCTCGCCACCAGCGACGTCGTCGCGGCCGCCCGCCGCTTCCGCGAAGCGGGCGGGGACCTGCTGCCGATGCCGGGCAACTACTACGACGACCTGGCCGCGCGCTTCGAGTTCGCCCCCGGCGAGCTGGAGACCTACCAGGAACTCGGCATCCTCTACGACCGCGACGACCGTGGCACCTTCCGACACTGCTACACCCGCACGGTGGGCCGGGTCTTCTTCGAACTGGCCCAGCGCGAGGACGGCTACGAGGGCTACGGGGCGCAGAACGCACCGGTCCGGCTCGCGGCGCAGCACGCTAGCTCTTGAAGCGTGCCGCGATCTCCTCCAGGCGCGCGTGGTGCCGCTCCCAGTCCAGCGGGGGCAGGCTGTCGTTGTCCTGGCGGTAGCCGACCAGGCCGTCGAGGCCCTCGCGGAGGATGTCGGCCTGCCCCGCGTGGCGCTGCGTGTCGGACAGGACCCGGACGAGGGCGTGGTGGAGCGTGACCTGGCCCCGCTCCTTCGGCCACCACGGGACGGTGCCGACGGTGTCCAGGGACAGCTCCCGGACCGAGGCGTCCGCGAGCGCCCAGGCGCGCCGGTAGCGCTCGACGATCTCCTCGCGGGACTCGTCGGCGGTCGCGTACATGTCGGCGTTCTCGTCCGCGGCGTCCGTGAGGTCGGGCAGCGGCTCGTCGTGCGCCCGGCCGAAGGTGTCGCAGAGGTAGCCGAGCTCCACCCCGGCCAGATGCTTGAGCAGGCCCAGCAGATTCGTGCCCGTCGGGGTGAGCGGGCGCCGCACGTCGTACTCGGACAGGCCGTCGAGCTTCCACAGCAGGGCGTCGCGGGCGTCCTGGAGGTAGCGCAGGAGATCGTTCTTGCGATCGGTGTCGGTCATGCGCTCACTCTGCTGCCTCGGCCGGACGGGAAACAGCGGTTTTCGACAGGCAGCGCGGCACCTGATGGGCTTCGATGGACGGGATGGGACACGAGCCGGAAGCCTCCGTACACGATCCGCTGACCGCACTCCTCGACGGCGTGCGGCTGCGGCTGCGCGATCTGAACGACGGCGAGCCCGCCTCGTACATCCCGGAGCTGGGCCGCGTCGACCCGCGCCTGTTCGGCCTCAGCCTGTGCACCCTCGACGGGCGGGTCTACGGGAGCGGGGACACGGACGTCCGCTTCACCGCGCAGTCCGTGTCGAAGCCCTTCGTGTTCGCGCTCGCGCTCGCCGACCACGGCCTGGAGAACGTCCTGGCCCGGGTCGGCGCCGAGCCGAGCGGCGAGGCCTTCAACTCGATCCGCCTCGAACCCGGCACAGGACGGCCGCCGAACCCGATGGTCAACGCCGGTGCCATCGTGACCAGTTCGCTCGTCTCGGGCGACACCCCGAAGGCCCGCTTCGACCGCATCCTCGACGGGCTCAGCGCCTTCGCGGGGCGACCCCTCACCGTCGACGAGGCCGTGTACGCCTCCGAATGCGCCACCGGCGACCGCAACCGCGCCCTCGCCTACCTCATGCACAACGCCGGTTCGCTCACCGGCGACGTGGAGGCGGAGCTCGCCGTCTACTTCCGCCAGTGCTCCGTCCTCGTCACCTGCGACGACCTCGCCGTGATGCACGCGACGCTCGCGGGCGGCGGCATCAACCCGGTCACCGGTGAACGTGTCGTCGCGAGCCGGCACGCCCAGCACGTCCTCGCCGTCATGGCCACCTGCGGCATGTACGACGCGTCGGGCCAGTGGATGCTGCGCGTCGGCATGCCCGCCAAGAGCGGGGTGTCCGGCGGGATCGGGGTCGCGCTGCCGAGCCAGTTCGGCATCGGTGTGTTCAGTCCGCCGCTGGAGGAGAAGGGCAACAGCGTGCGCGGCATCGCCGCCTGCCACCTGATCTCCGACCAGTTCGGGCTGCACCTTATGCGGGCCACGGCCCCCGAGCGCAGGCCGCTGCCGCCCCGCTCCCTGCACCCCACCCCGCTGCGCTCCCTGCGGCACCGCACCCGCGCCCAGCGCGCCGCGCTCGACGCCCGCGCCGAGCGGATCCGCGTCCACGTCCTCCAGGGCGACCTCGACTTCGCCACCGCCGAACAGACCCTGCGGGCCGCCCTCGACCTCCCGGACGCGGTCGGCTGGTTCGTGCTCGACCTCACCCGCGTCGGCCGCATCGAACCGGTCGCCGCCGACCTGCTGCGCGGACTCGGCGAGGAGCTGCGCGCCCGCGACCTGCGGATGGTCCTCGCCGACCCGGACGAGCGGCAGGCCATGAGCCGGACCACGGACGAGTTCCCCGACCTCGGCCGGGCCCTGGAGGCCTGCGAGGACGAGCTGCTCACCGGGATCGGGCTCGACCCGGAGATCCCGGTGCCGCTCGCCGACTGCGACCTGTTCGGCGCGGCCGACACCGGCCTTCGCGCAGCCCTGGCGGAGGCCTTCGACACCCTCGATCTCGCGGCGGGCGAGTCCGTCGCGCCGCCGCAGGCCGCGCCGCTCGACCGGATCGTCCTCTGGTACGTCGAGTCCGGGCGCCTCGCCGTGTGCGCCGACGCCGCCGACACCGTGACGACGCGCCGCACCTGGTCGGCGGGTCCCGGCGCGGCCCTCACCCCCGCCGACTTCCCGCCCCGCCGCACCCGCAAGGTCCTCGCCGAACGCGACACCCGCTGCCGCACCCTCACCGCCGCCGGCTTCCGGCGCCTGCGCGAGCGCGAGCCCGACGCGGTGGCCTTCCTGGAGCGGGCGCCGCTGGAGGGCGCGGAGACGGTGGACCGCGGAGACGTCACCTGACCCCATAATGGGCCGCATGACCGACGCGGAGACCCGGCCCAACTCGACGCTGTCGCAACGGAGTTCGGTGGTGATCATCGGCGCGGGGCCCGCCGGACTCACCGTCGGGAACATCCTGCGGGCCGCGGGCGTCGACTGCGTGGTCCTGGAGTGCGAGACCCGTACCTTCATCGAGCGGCGGCCACGGGCCGGTGTCATCGAGGAGTGGGCGGTTCGCGCCCTCGACCGGCGCGGCCTCGCCACGCGGCTGCTCGAGCACGCGGAGCGGCACACGGCCTGCGAGTTCCGCTTCGCCGCTGAGCGGCACCGCTTCGGCTACACCGACCTGACCGGACACCACCACTTCGTGTACCCCCAGCCGCTGCTCGTGACCGACCTCGTGCGCGAGTACGCCGACGTGCGCGGCGGGGACATCCGCTTCGGCGTCCGCGACATCCGCCTGCACGACCTGGAGGGAGAGCGCCCCTCCGTCTCGTACACATGCGGCGACACCGGCCAACGGCGCGTACTGCACTGCGAGTTCGTCGCCGGGTGCGACGGTGCCCGCGGGGCGACGCGCGAGGCGATCCCCGCCGACCGGGTGCGTGTCGCGCGGCACGACTACGGCATCGGCTGGCTGGCGCTGCTCGCCCAGGCGCCGCCGTCCGCGGACCGCGTGCTGTTCGGCATGCACGCGGAGGGCTTCGCCGGCCAGATGCCGCGCAGTCCCGAGGTCACCCGCTACTACCTGCAGTGCTCGCCCGGCGACGACCCCGACGGCTGGTCGCACGAACGGGTGTGGACGCAGCTGCGCCGGCGCCTCGCCGCGGACGGCGCAAAGCCCTTGACCGAGGGCGAGTTGATCGAGAAGCGCGTCCTCGACATGCACGACTACGTCACCGAACCCATGACGTACGGGCGGCTCTTCCTGGCCGGGGACGCCGCCCACCTCGTCGCCCCCATCGCGGCCAAGGGCCTCAACCTCGCCCTGCACGACGCGTTCCTCCTCGCGGACGCGATCGTGGCGCACGCGTCGGGCGACGGCAGTGGCCTCGACGGATACAGCGAGGCATGTCTGCGGCGCGTCTGGGACTACCAGGAGTTCTCGCAGTGGCTGTCCGAGGTCTACCACGGCGCGTCGTTCGGCGACCCGTTCCGCACCGGCACGACGCTGGCCCGGCTGCGGCGCCTGTTCACCTCGCGGGCGGCGGCGACGGCGTTCGCGGAGCAGTACCTGGGATCGGCGGAGGGGTACTGACCCGGTGCGCGGGGTACGGGGGCGACGCCCGTACCCCGCGCAGTGCTCAGCCGGCCCGCAGCGCGCCGTCGAGGAGCGGCAGCAGCCGGTCCCAGTGACGCGCGAGGGCCTCCGCGGAGAAGGCGGAGGTGTCGGCCATGGTGAAGCCGTGCACACTGCCGGGGTAGAGCTCGATGGAGTGCTCGACACCGGCGGCCTCGAAGGCCTTGTTGAGCTCGTCGACCGCCTCGGGGCCCAGGTCGCCCTCGGCGAGGCCCAGGTGCACGCGGGCGGCGACCTTGTCGGCCGAGAGGTGCGCGCTGTCGGGGGCGTCGGTGACGAGCATGCCGGGGTGGAACCCGGCGACGGCGCCGACCTTGTCGGGGTGGGCCGCCGCGGTGCGCAGCGCGAGGGCGGCGCCCATGCAGTAGCCGGTGGTGCCGATGGGCCCTTCGGTGACCTCGGGCTGGGCCGAGAGGAACTCGACGTAGGCCTCGGCGTCGCGCAGGACGCGCTCGGCGGAGTGCTCCTGGAGCAGCGGCATCAGCTTGCCGAAGATCTCAGGCCGGTTCTCCTCGCTGATGTGCTCGGGAAGCTCGACGACGGGCGAGGCACCGTGCCGGTAGTAGACGTTGGGCACGAGCACGTAGTAGCCGTGCCCGGCCAGCTCGCGGGCCAGCTCCTCGATCACGGGCCGCACGCCGAAGGCGTCCATGTAGAGCAGGACGCCCGGGTGCCGCGCGCCGTCGTCGGGGAAGGCGACGAATGCGTCGGCCCGGCCGTCCGCGGTGGGAATCTGCACTGTCTTGCTGGTGGCGATGGCGGATCATCCTCCCTGGAACAACTGATATCTGTGCACAGTACAGTTGTCCGTCTCCGTGGCTCACCGCGCGGGTGCCCAGGGGCGGGTGCTCAGTGGCTGTGCCGCTTGCTCGCCCAGAAGACGGCGCGCGCCGCCCTTATCCGCTCGGCCTGCCGGCCGGGGTCGAGGGCGGACTTGAGGGCGGTGCGCAGGAGCTCGGGGTCGACCAGCCTGCCGCTGCCGTCCGGCGGGGTGCGCCACAGGAACGAGTGGTGGCGCACGCCCGTGATGCCGTCGGCGTCGGGGGAGGGCATCGACAGGTCCTCGCCCGCGGTGAGCATCCGGACGTCCTCCGTCTCGGGCCAGGCCGAAGCGCCCGCCTCGGGGTGCGTGAGGATGTAGAACACCGGCCGTGGCTTGGCGTGCTCCTCGAGCACCGGTACGGCGTCCGCCTCCTCGCCCAGCTCCCACAGCACCGTCAGTCCGAGCGGCTGCTGCACGCGCAGGGCGTCCCAGCCGTGTCCCGCCGGGAGCCTCGCCAGAAACGGCGACTGCTCCCACGCGGCATATGCCTCGCTCGGCTTCCGGTGACAGGAGGCCAACCACTGCGCTCCGTCCATTGGGTGACCATACGTCAACTGCCCTGTCTGGTCAGCGGATTCATCAATCCGGAGAACTCGCTCCGTGAAGATCTGGCCATGGCTGCCGCGCCGGGGACGGACCTCGCTGCTGGCACATGCCAGGACGCGTGGGCGGGAACGGTGGGCCGCACTCCACGTCAAGTGTGCTGTTTTATGTGGATAATTCCGCCATGCCGGAAACTCTCGACACAGTGGACGAACCCGTCCCCGAACGCCACGCCTCTTGGCTGGAACTGTTCTTCGACCTGATCGTCGTCGCGGGGGTGGGGCAGCTGGCCCATCTGCTGCACACCGGGCCGACGTGGTCGGAGCTCGGCGAGTACGGCCTGCTGTTCCTGGCGTTCTGGTTCACGTGGGTGATGTTCACGATGTACGGGAACGTGGCCCAGGACCGGGCGCGCACCCTCGTCGTCATCGTCGCCATGTTCGGGATGGCCGTGATGGCCGCGGCCGTGCCGGGGGTGCGGGAGTCGGACGAGAAGGCGTTCGCGTTCGCCCTCGCCTACGTGGTGGTGCGCCTCATCGCCTCGCGTGCGGCGAACCAGCCGGGGAAGGTCGTCGCCGATCTGCCGATCCTGCAGCTCGGCGCGGGCCTCGTGCCGTGGATCGTGTCGCTGTGGGTCGGCGGGGACGCCCGTCTGTGGCTGTGGGCGCTGGGCCTCGCCGTCGACGTGTTCGTGATGGTGCGGGTCTCGCGGAGTGTGATGCAGGAGGCGGTCGACGAGCGCTGGGCCCAGGGCAAGGAACGCGTGCGGCGCCGCCTTGAACAGGAGGAACGCAGGAGTGACGCCGGACGTCCCGCCCGCGGCATCGGCGAGCGCGGCCGTCGGGCCCTGATGAAGCCCGAGCTGGTGACCGCGGACCTCACGCATCTCTCGGAACGCCTCGGCCTGTTCGTGCTCATCGTTCTCGGCGAGGGGCTCGTCCAGTCGGTCGACGCGGCCGGGGAGGCGGAGTGGAACGGGTCGGTGCGGATCGTCGCCGTCGGCGCCTTCGCCATCCTGGTCCTCGTGTGGGCGCTGGCGCTGCTCGGCGGCGCGCACGGGCTGCCGCTGCTGGTCCCGGAGGCGCTCGCGGTGCATCTGGTGCTGCCACTGCACTGTCTGTTCGCGGGGTCAGTGGCGGCGCTCGCGGCCGTGCTCGGCAGGGCGGTGGCCGACGCGGACGGCGCCCTGCCGGGGCCGGCGCGGATGCTGCTCGGCGTCGTCGTCGCGCTGATCCTGCTCACCGCGGCGGTGTGCGCCCTGGCCTCCGGCCGGGGGTGGCGGTGGACGGCGGGAGCGGTGGCGCCGGCCCTCGTGGTGGCGGGCCTGCTGGTCGTGGGCCAGGGCCCGTCGGTGTCCGAGGGCCTCGGGACCGGGCAGGCGGTCGTGCTCGCGGTGGTCGCGGTCGGCTGGCCGGTGGTGTGGCGGGCCCGGGGCGGGGTCGCCGTGCCCGCCACGACCGGCTGAGTCAGGTCCGGTCGTGGCCGGGCACGGCGGCGCCGCAGGCGGTCAGGCCGGGGACACCAGCCACGCCGCGGTGTCCCGCGGCAGTGCGCCCGCCGAGAGCGGGCCGCTCGTGAGGAGCGGAGGGCCGGTCAGGCCGAGGGTGGAGAGGTGGAGCGGCTCCTCGGCAAGGTTCACCACGCACACCACGTTCCCGCGGCGGAACGCGAGGTGGGGTGACCCGGGCGCGGAGAGCCACTGCGGGGGCGCCGCGGGATCCGGTGCCGGATGGATACGGCGCAGCCGCAGCGCCCGCCGGTACAGGGCGAGCGTCGAGCCCGGGTCCGCCTGCTGCGCGGCCACCGTGAGCGGCGCCCAGTCGTCGGGCTGGGGCAGCCAGGTCGCCTCGGCGGTCGCGCCGCTGAATCCGTAGGGCGCCGCCGTGCCGGACCAGGGGAGCGGGACGCGCGCGCCGTCGCGGCCGCGCTCGGTGTGCCCGGAGCGTTCCCACAGCGGGTCGAGGATCCGGTCGTCCGGCACGAACGCCTGGGGGAGGCCCAGTTCCTCGCCCTGGTAGAGGTACGCGGATCCGGGCAGCGCCAGCATCAGGAGCGCGGCCGCCCGGGCGCGGGCCGAGGAGCCGTACCGCGTCACCGGCCGGGGTGCGTCATGGCTGGAGAGCAGCCAGGTCACCGCGGAGCCGGGCACCGCGAACGAACCGTCGATGACCTCGCGCAGTTCCTTCGCATCCCAGGCGGCCTCCAGGAAGGCGAAGTTGAAGGCCTGGTGCATCTCGTCGGGGCGGATGTAGCGGGCGAGCCGTGCCGGGTCGAAGACCGCCGACTCCGCGACCATCACCCGGTCCTCGGGCTCGACCGCGCCCGGCGGCGCGGGGTGGGTGTCGAGGAGGGTGCGCCACTCGCGGTAGAGCGGGTGCAGTTCCTCCTGGTCGTAATAGGGCATGAGGTGGTTGCGCAGCGGGTCGGCGTGCTGGCCCGGGCCCGCGTCGGGCAGGCCTTCCGCCTTGAACAGGGCGTGCGCCACGTCCACCCGGAAGCCGTCCACGCCCCGGTCCAGCCAGTGGCGCAGCACGTCCGCGAAGGCGTCGCGCACCTTCGGGTTGCGCCAGTCGAGGTCCGGCTGCTCGGCGGCGTGCAGGTGGCAGTACCACTCGCCGTCCGCGACCCGCGTCCAGGCGGGGCCGCCGAACGCCGACTGCCAGTCGTTGGGCGGCAGTTCACCGTCCGCGCCCCGGCCGTCCCTGAACAGGTACATCTCCCGCTCGACGGACCCAGGCCCTGCCGCCAGCGCGTCCAGGAACCAGGGGTGCCGGTCGGAGGTGTGGTTCGGGACGAGGTCCACGATGAACTTCAGGCCCAGCGCGTGAGCCCGGGCGGTCAGCTCGTCGACGTCGGCGGTCGTGCCCAGGTCCGGGGCGACCCCCATGTAGTCGGCGATGTCGTAGCCGCCGTCGGCCAGCGGCGACGGATAGAACGGCGTGCACCACACCGCGTCCGCGCCCAGATCCTTGATGTGTTCGAGGCGTTCGGTCAGTCCGGGCAGGTCCCCGATGCCGTCGCCGTTCGAGTCGGCGAAGGCCCGCGGGTACACCTCGTAGCAGACCATGTCCTGCCACCAGCTCATGCGAAGGACCCTTCCGAAGCCCACCGGGAGGTGGGGAGGACCGGCTGTTCGCGGCCCGTCGCGGCGGCGACCGTGGCCGCCTCGGCGACCGCCACCGCGCCGAAGCCACTGAGGGCGTCCGCCGCCGGCGGGGTGCCCTCGCGCACCGCCCGTACGAGGTCGGCCATCGCGGCGCGCACGCTCTGCGCGTACACGTACGGCTTGCGGGCCTCGCCGCCGAGGTCGACGACGGCGTGCACATGGTGCGGCGCGGTGCGCTCCTCGCCGCGCCCGCGGGCGGGTGCGCAGGGCCCCGCGTCGCGTTCGACGTGGACCGTGAGCTGCTCGTCGCCGTGCGGCACGAAACCGTCGACCGACAACAACGGCTCGATCTGGAGCGGCAGTTGCTCCCAGCGGCGGGCGCCCGCCTCGTCGGTCCACGCCGAGATCTCCGCGTACGCCGGGATCCAGCCGGTGATCCGCGTCTCCTCGAACCCGTGGTCCAGGCGCATGAGTTGCCGCTCCGCGCGGTGCGCGTGGGTGAAGGAGTGCAGGTGCGAGGCGAGGACGCCGCCGGGGTGCACGACATCCGCGCTCACCATGTCGACCGGTCCGCCGGGCCGCGCCACCGCCGTGGCCCGCACGCTCACCGGGTCCGAGCCGAGCAGCTCCCGCGCCGCGTCGAAGAAGTGCACGCCGTGCTCGACGAAGATGCCACCAGAGTGCGCCGAGTCCCAGAACCAGTGGTCGGGCCCGAGGTCCTCGTCGGCGGCGTCGTTCTCGAACAGGAACCGGCGGACCGGCGAGAGCAGGCCCCGGTCCGTCAGCCGCCGCACGGCCCGCAGCAGCGGGTTGTAGCGCAGCACGTGGTCCACGACCAGGACGCGGCCGGCGCGGCGCGCCTCGTCGGCGACGGACGCCGCGTCCTCGGTCGTGGTCGCGAGGGGCTTCTCGCAGAAGACATGGCGCCCCGCACGCAGCGCCTCGGTGGCCATCGCGGCATGGGTGGCGGGCGGCGTCGCGATCAGCACGGCCGCCACGTCGTCCCTCTCCAACAGCTCGTCCAGGGAGCCGAGCGCCGGGACACCGTGCCGCCCGGCGAGCGCGGCGGCGCGCTCGCGCGAGGGGTCGGCGACCGCCGCCAGGCGCAGGCCCGGCAGGCCGGCGACCGCGTCCAGGACGAACTCCGCGAAGCCGCCGCAGCCCACCAGACCGATACCGAGCGGGGCGCCGGCGGTCATGCGGTGCGCTCCAGGAGGGCCACGCCGATGTGCGCGTCGGCCATGCCGTAGAAGACGTACAGCTCGCCGTCGATCTCCTCGATCGCCGTCGGGAAGACGACGTTCGGCACCGTGCCGGAGATCTCCTCCTCGGTCTCGGGCGCCATCAGGGGGGTGTCGGAGCGGGCGAGGATCTTCGACGGGTCGGCCGGGTTGAGGATCATCGCGCCGGCCGCGTACGACACCTTCTGGTTCTGCGCCCACGGGTCCTCGATGGAGCCGGAGACACCGTGGTGGATGAGGAGCCAGCCCTCGGGCACCCGGATCGGCGCCGGACCGCCGCCGATCTTCAGCGACTCCCACTCGTACTCCGACAGGGCCACGAGCGTGTGCTGCCGGGGGCGGACGAGGGCGCGGATGTCGGCTTCGACCTCCTTCACCGGCACGTAGCTGATCCAGATGCCGGGCCGCTCGTCGGTGACACCGGCCGGCAGGTGCACGCCCTCGCCCTCGCGGAACCAGCCGAGGTCCCACATCGGGCGGTGCAGCATCGCGTACGACAGCTCGCCGTCGGGGGCCGGGACCGGCTCGGGGAAGTGGACGACGTCCTTGTTCGGGAAGAGGTTGAGGTCGGTGTCCAGGTCGGCCTGGTACGCGAACTGGATGGGGCCGAGGCGCGTCCAGTCGGTGAGGTTCTCGGAGACGGCGAGGGCGGGCTTCGGGCCGAGCGGGCCGTAGGCGACGTAGGACATGACGTGCTTGCCGAGCGAGGGGACCCAGGTGATGCGGGGGTCTTCGACGCCGGCGTTGTTCTTGCCGCGCTCCCAGCCCTCGTCGGGGGCCAGGACGACGCCGCGGCGCTCGACGCCGTTCGGGACGCCGCTGTCGTCGAAGGTGACCTCGGCGAGGCCGACGCGGGAGACGTTGCCCTCCGCGACGAGGCGCGGCAGGAGGTGCAGCTTGCCGTCGGGGGTGCGGCCGGCGGCCGGGTTCAGGACGCCCTCGACCTCGTTCACCTCTCCGGCCAGCGGGGACATGACGACGCCCTTGCGGACCATGCGGTACGGGATGGTGACGGTGTCGTTGGTGGTGCTCATGTGTCGGTTCAGCCCTTGGTAGCGGAGTCGATGTCGGTGGAGGTGAAGTGGCGCTGGAACACGAGGAACAGGACCACCGCGGGGACGGCCAGGACGCAGGCCCCGGCCAGCAGGGCGCCGGCCGGGTTGGCGACCGTGCCCTGAAGGTTGGAGAGGAAGCTCGCCAGGGAGACGGCGAGGGGCTGCATGTCGGCGTTCTTGGTGACGAGGAACGGCCACAGGAACTCGTTCCACGGCCCGATGAACGTCAGGAGCAGCGCGGTCAGGATGGCCGGCTTGGCCATCGGCAGCGCGATCCGCCACAGGATCCGCAGCTCGCTCGCGCCGTCGATGCGCGCCGCCTCGAAGAGCGACTGCGGCATCTGCGAGAAGAACTGCCGGAACAGGAAGACGGCCGTGGAGTTGATCGCGAACGGCAGGATCATGCCGAGGTAGTTGTCGCCGAGCCCGTAGTCGCGGACCACGAGTACGTACAGCGGCAGCGTGAGCAGCTGGAACGGGATCATCTGCACCAGCAGCAGCGCGCCGAACACCGCGCCCTTGCCGCGGAATCTCAGCACGGCGAGCGCGTACCCGGCGAGCACCCCGAACACCAGGGTGCAGACGAGGACGCCGATCGTCATGATCCCGGAGTTCAGCAGCGAACGGCCCAGCGAGATCGTGCTGTTGATGGCCGCGTAGTTGGCGCCGGTGAGGCCGGAGGGGACGGCCGCCGACAGATCGCCGGCCGTGACCTTCCGGAGCGAGCCGACGACCATGTAGTAGAAGGGGAAGAGGAAGACGACCGCGCCGAGCGACAGCAGTACGTAGCGCAGGGCCTTGCCACCGGTGAGCCTCATGTCAGTTGCCCCTCTCGGTGAGCTTGCGGGCGGCGAGCGAGACGACCATGACGAAGGCGATGAGGACCACGCCGAGCGCGGCCGCGACATCGGGATGCCCCTGCTCGATGCCCTTCTGGTACATCAGCAGCACCGGCGACGTGGACGCGTGGTCCGGGCCGCCGCCCCCGGTCAGCAGGTAGGGCTCGCTGAACATGTTGGCGCCGGTGATGATCGCGTAGATGACGACCAGAGTCGTGGCGGGCCGCACGCCCGGCACGGTCACCGAGAAGAACTGCCGCACCTTGCCCGCGCCGTCCATGGCGGACGCCTCGTACAGCTCCTTGCCGACGTTCTGCAGCGCGGCCAGGTAGAGCATCACGAAGAAGCCGAGCTGCTTCCAGGTCACGAAGACGGCGATCATCGGCATCGCGAGATGCGAGTTGACCAGCCACGACGGGTCCGGGGCGTGCGAGCCGAGCAGATGGTTGACGAAGCCGTCCTGGCCGAAGAGGAACTGCCACACGGCGACGAGCGCGACGCTCGCGGTCACGTACGGGAGGTAGAACGCGGCGCGGAAGAACGCCCGCCCGCGCATCTTCGCGTTGAGCGCGGAGGCCAGGACCAGCGAGAGGCCCACGGTCAGCGGCACGTTGATGACCAGGAAGATCAGGATGTTCAGGAACGCCTGGCCGACCACCGGGTCGGTGAACACGTCCTTGTAGTTGGACAGCCCCACCCACGGCGCGTCCACGTCCGTGCCGGGAGCCGTGAAGTAGAAGCGGTGGAAGGACATCCACACCGTGTAGACCAGCGGGATCGCGAAGACCACGAGCAGGAACAGCACGTACGGCGACACGAACAGCGCTCCGACGCGTGCCCGCAGGTGGGCCTTGGGGGCGCTCATGACCGGTCTCCGTACTCGTGCAGCAGGTCGGTGATCTCGGAGGAGGCGTTGCGCAGGCCGGTGTCCGTGGACTCGCGGCCGAAGACGACCGACTTCGTCCACTCGTCGCGGAAGGCCTGCCAGATGTCCACCGAACCGGGCACGTTCGGCACCTCGACGACACGCTCCGCCTGGTCGGCGAACGCCTTGTACGTGGGGTGCTTCGTGAAGTAGTCCGCGTAGCGCGTGGTCAGGTCCTCGCGCATCGGCATCTGGCCGGTCGTCTCCAGGAACTTCCCGTCCTGCGCGCTCGACGTCGCGAACCTCAGCAGGTCCCAGGCCGTGCCCCGGTTCTCGCACGCGCTGAACATCGACACCGACTTCTCGTCGCTGAACGAGTGCTTGCCCGAGCCGCCCTCGGCGGTCGGCACCGGCGCGACACCGATGTCCACGCTGTTCTTGTACGCGGAGATCGCCCACGGTCCGACGGTGGCCATCGCGGCCTTCCCGTCGTTGAGCGCGTCGCCCGGATACGCCTCCTGCGGGGCCAGCTTCTGCGCGTAGAGCTTGCGCCAGAACGCGGCGACCTGGCGGCCCGCCGCCGAGTCGAACGTCGGCCTGCCGTCCTCGATCAGCTGCTTGCCGCCGGTCTGCGCGGCGAACGCGGGATAGAAGTCGTACCAGGGCTGGAAGAAGTCACTGGACGGCGACGGCCAGATCGCCGCCTTCGCGGCGCCGCTGCGCACCAGCGTCCGGGAGGTCTCCAGGAACTCCTCGTACGTGGCGAGCTTCGGGTGCTCCGGGTCGAGGCCCGCCTTCTTGAACAGCTTCTTGTTGTAGAGGATCATCACCGGGTTGCTCTTCCAGGGCAGCTGGTAGAACTTCCCGTCCGGCGAGGCGTACTGCTCGGCGAGGCCGCCGCTGCGCTTGGTCACGTACGACCTGCCGCCGGGGAAGTCGTCGAGCGGCACGAGCCCGTTCTGCTTCTGGAAGGTCGGCACCGCGGCAGGCGAGGTGTTGAAGGCCAGACAGGCGCTCGTGCCCGCGATGATCGAGGCGCTGATCGCCTCCTCGGACGTCTTGCCCGCGGGGATCTGCTGGGCCGTGACGTGCTGATCGGGATGGCGTTCGTTCCACGCCGCCACCATCTGCCTGCCCCACCGCACCTCTTGGGCGTTGTTGGACAGCCAGACCGTGATGGGGCCGTGCGCGTCGGCGGCGACGGTCGCGTCGGGGGCGGCCCGGCCGCAGGCTGTCGCCGTACCCGCGAGAGCGAGCACGAGCAGCGCGGACGCCGTTCTCCTCAGCATGATGATCTCCGAACTGTTCACGCGCGGCCTCGTCGCCGTGCGCAATTGCCGGTCCGCGCCGGGCGCGGCCGAAGTCTGGTGGAGCCCCGGTGGCTCAGTCGCGCGGCGCGGGGCCGATGGACGCGCGCGGGACGAACTCGGCGGGCGGCAGTGCCACGTGCGCCGCCCCCTCGTCCCCGGCGAGCACCGCGTCCAGGGCACGGGCCGCGGCCTCGCCCCAGCCGCGGGCGTCGGCCCGGGCCGAGGAGAGCGGCGGATAGCTGTAGCGGGTCAGGGGCGCGTCGTCGTAACCGACCACCGAGAGGCGCTCGGGCACGGGGACGCCCAGCTCCTGGGCGACCGAGAGCCCGGCCATCGCGGCCAGGTCGTTGCCGTAGACGATCGCGGTCGGCGGGGTGTCGAGCGCGAGCAGCTCGCGGGTGGCCCGCGCGCCGCCCTCGGCGCTGAACCCGCCGGGCAGCACCGGTCCCTCGGGCAGGCCGAGGTCGCGCAGCGCCTGCTCCCAGGCGAGGCGGCGCCGGTGCGCGTGCCGGAACTCGTGGGGGCCCTCGACGTGCGCGATGCGACGGTGGCCGAGCTCGGCGAGGCGGCGGACCGCGGCGGAGTAGGCGGGCTCGTCGTCGAGGCTCACCGTGGGCAGGCCGCCGCCCCACTCGGGCTGGCCCACCACCACGGCGGGCAGTCCGAGCCGGCGCATCAGCGGGGGGCGCGGGTCGTCGTGCCGCAGGTCGGTCAGGAGCACCCCGTCCACCTGGCGTTCGGCCGCGAGCCGTTCGTACACGCCCTGCTCCTGCTCTGGCGTGGTCACGTGCACCATCAGGCCGTCGCCGCGCTGCCCGATGACGGCCTCGACGCCGGCGATGAACGCCGGGAAGAAGAGGTCCGCCCCGATCTGCTCCGGATCGCGGGTCAGAACGAGGCCGAACGCCCCCGCCTTGCCGAGCGAGAGGGCGCGGGCCTGGCGGCTCGGGGTCCACCCCAGGTCGGCGGCCGCCGCGAGCACGCGGGCCTTGGTGTCCTCCGCGATGCCCGGGCGGTCGTTGAGGGCGAAGGAGACCGTGGCGCGGGAGACCCCGGCGTGGCGTGCGACGTCCGCGATGGTGGGCTTGCGGGCCATGGCGTACAGGGCTCCTCGGGGGTGGCCTCCGGATGGATGTTCAAACCGGTTTGAACGGCCGAACGGCGTTGACTAAACCGGTTTGAACGTGGAGGCGTCAAGAGGTTGCCCGATGTGATCTGCGTCGCTGTGCCGCCGCGCGCCGGGGGTGTGTCGGCGGCTTCGCTCAACGCCCGCCGTGCGAGCGGCGGTTGAGAACGGCGACCGTCGCCAACAGGGCGAGGATCGCCACGGCGAACCAGGTCATCGCCGAGGTCGCCGTGAGCCGGAGCGTGGCGAGGCCGAGGGCGACGGCCGGTCCGCTCAGCCCCAGATAGGCGACCAGGAACAGGCCCGCGAGCGCCTCGCCGCGCCGGGCGGGCGCCGCCATCGCGACCACGGCCCCGACCGCCGCCTTGAACAGCAGCCCCGCCCCGACGCCCGCGACCGCGCCGCCCACCAGGAACGTCGCGAGGTCGGCCGTGTGCATCCCGGCCACGAGCGTGAGGAAGCCCGCGCCCTGCGCGACGAGCCCCAGCATCGACTTCGTGCGCGGCGCGAGGCGGTTGGTGAGGATCTGCGCGAGGGCCGCGCCCCCGAACACCAGGAACGAGATCGCCCCGGCCAGCAGGTGCGAGGGGCGGTGCAGGGAATGCGCCACGAACCCGGCGGCGATCGACGAGAACAGGCCGAACACCGCGAACGACGCGAACGCGGCGGCGGCCGCCGCCACATACCCGGCCCGGTCGCCGTGGTCGGCGCTCACCCGCTGCGGCCGGTACTTCGGCCTGACCGGCAGCTCGCGCACCGTCTCCGGGGTGCGGGACACGGCCACCGCCACGGCCACGAGGAGGACGGTGAACACGAGATACGGCAGCCGCAGCGGACCCGTCACGTACTGCGCGAGAAGGCCGGACACCAGCGGGCCGAGGCCGAGCCCGCCGATGTTGGCGGCCGTCGCCACCGTCTCGAAGCGCTGCGGGGACGCGCCGGGACGGTGCGCGGCGTGCAGTTCGGCGAGGTGGGCGGTGGCCGTCGCGCTGAGCATGCCGATGCCAAGCCCGCTCACGAACCGGGCGACGAGCAGCACCGGCAGCGCCGGGCTCGACAGGAACAGCAGGGCGGCGACGAACTCTAGGCCGAGCGCCGGCAGCAGGATCCTCTTGCGCCCCACCCAGTCCGACACGTGACCGGCCAGCATCAGGCTGACCATCACGCCCACCGCGTACACGGCGAAGACGACGGTCACCATGAAGGTCGAGAAGCCGTCCCGCTCCTGGTACAGCGGGTACAGCGGGGTGGGCACCGTCGAGAACGCCATCGACGTGAGGAAGGCGAGCGCCACGGTCCAGAAGCCGATGCCGTGGCGGCGACCCGGGGCGGGCCGGGTGGTGGGGGAGGGCGGCGAGGTGCGGACGCGCGTCGGCGTGGCCATGCGGCAGGGTCCGTTCGGCTGGAGGGGGTGCGGGCGGGCACGTCCCACTCTCCGCCCGCGCAGCCATCACGTCCAACGAATCTTCCAGCTCGCAACGATCGCGATCACAGATGATTGATGCGATGGTCGACGAGTGGAACTACGGCATCTCGAGTACTTCGTGGCGGTCGCCGAGGAGCAGAACTTCACCCGCGCGGCGGCCCGTTTGCACATCGTCCAGTCCGCGGTCTCCGCGGCGGTCAAAACGCTGGAGCGCGAACTGGACGCGCGCCTCCTCGACCGCAACTCCAAGCGGGTGCTGCTCACCGACGAGGGCCGGGCACTGCTGCCGCGCGCCCGGATCGTCCTCGACGCCGCGCGCGACGCCGCCGACGCCGTGGCCGAGGTGCGGGGCGCGCTGCGCGGCACCCTGCGGCTCGGCACGCTCACCTCGATCCGGCTCATCGACCTGCCGGGCCTGCTGGGCGAGTTCCACCGCAGGCACCCCGGCGTCCAGGTGCAGATCACCGTCGCGCCGACCGGCTCCCAGGGGCATCTCACGGCGCTCGCCGAGCGCCGCCTCGACCTGGCCCTCGTCTCCCTGCCCGGGGCAAGCCCCGCCGAGGTCGAGCTGACGCCCCTGGCCGGCTCGACGCTCGACCTCGTGGTGCCGGCCGGGCATCCGCTCGCCGGGCGGGACAGCGTGGCGATCCGGGAACTGGCCGGGCTGCGGTTCATCGACTGCCCGGTGGGGTACGGCAACCGGTCCGTCGCCGACCGTGCCTTCGCCGCGGCGGGCGTCCCGCGGCACGTCACCATCGAGATCACCGACCTCGCGACCAGCGCCGATTACGTCAGGGCGGGCCTGGGCGTGGCCCTGGTGCCGCGCTTCCTCGCCGACACCGCACACGGCCTGACCGTGCTTCCGGTGACGGACGCGGACCTCGGCTGGACGCTGTACCTCGCGACCCCGGCCGACCGTCCGCCGAGCGCCGCGGCCCGCGCGCTCACGGACCTGCTGCGGGTTTCGGCCGCCGGGTCCGGGTGACGACGCAAAGATGGTCTTGAGACGCCACTGGCATGTGCCATACGTTTGGATGCGCCGAAGGGGGTTACCCTCTTCAACGCCCCTGGTCCCCGGGCAACTTGACTGTAGACGCCACAGTCGCATCGCCGACAACGCGACTGTGGTACTCCGTCCGAAGTGTGCCGACCGGGGCTTCCTCCCGCGGTCCCGCGGCGTCGTCGGACGGAACGGGCGAGGAAGCGCGTGAAGGGGAGCCGTGCTTTCTCGTGGGTGACCCCCGCCGATGTTCGCACCCGATTTCCGGCGGGGGTCACCGTTGCCCTTATCGCGACGGCCGGGCGGGCGGTCAGTGGCCGAACGCCTCCTGCAGCCACCAAGCGCCCTCGTCACGCGTCGTCTTGGCGTCGATCACCATCGGCCGGTCAGGGGCGGCGAGCCAGTCGGCGAGCGGGGCCAGATCCTCGGGCGCCGTCACCGTCAGGGCCGCGCAGCCGTGTCCGCGGGCGAGCGCCGCGATGTCGGTGTCGGGGAACGTGACCGTGGACAGGTCCGCCGCCTCTCCGGGGTGGCCGAAGTGGTGGACCTCCGCCCCGTACATGGCGTCGTTGTAGACCACCACCAGGAGGGGCAGGCCGAGGCGCACGGCCGTCTCCAACTCCGAGACGCCCATGAGGAATCCGCCGTCGCCGCACGCCGCCACCGGAAGGCGATCGGGCCGGGCGAGCGCCGCCCCGATCGCCGTGGACAGGCCGAGGCCGATCGACTGGAACGCCTGCGTGAAGCACAGTCCGTACTGGTCGGGCACGTCGAGGTACATGCTCGGGTAGCCCATGAAGTTGCCCGAGTCGACGGCGACCGTGCGCTCGGCCGGAAGCATGCCGCCCAGCTCCAGCGTGAGCGTACGGGGATCGATGCGGCCGTCGCCCGAACCGTCCTCGAACGGGACCCGGGGCCAACTCCCCTCCACGGCCAGGCGCTTGGCGACGTCCGGCGTGCGGTAGCCGGTCGTGGCCGGACCGTCCGTAAGGAGCGCGGCGACGTCGAGCGCCGTCTCCGTGACACCGGCCCACAGGCCCAGGTCGATGTCGCGGGTGCGGCCGAGGGCGTCGCGGTCGACGTCCACCTGGACCACCGTGGCGGTGTCCGAGATGAGGCGCCCGTGCCGCATGGTCCACATGTTCAGCGCGCAGCCCCAGCCCACGATCAGGTCCGCGCCCGAGATGAGCTCGGCGGCCAGCGGCGTGGAGAAGCCGCCCGCAACATCCAGGCACCACTCCTCGCCCGGCTGCCCGTTGAACAGCCCGCGCGCCACCGCCGACGTCGCGAGCAGCGCGCCCGTACGGTCGGCCAGCGCCGCGATCGCCTCTCCGGCCTCGCCGGAACGGGCACCGCGACCGGCCACGAACACCGGGCGTTCGGCGCGCCGCAGCAGCTCGGCGAAGGCCTCCGTATCGGCGGCGGCCGGGCGCGGCAGGCCGGGCGCCGGGCGACGCCGAGGCGCCACCGCGTCCTCCGGCAGCACTTCGTCCTGTACGTCGATGGGAACGTTGAGGACCACCGTGCGGCGCTCCTCGGCGCACAGCCGGAACGCCCGGGTCACGTCGTCGAGCGCCGTGCGTGGGGAGCGGACCCGCGCCGACACCGCCCCGACCCCCTCGGCGACGGCCGGCTGGTCGACGTGGAAGTTCGAGGTCCGCTCCGTCGCCTCCGCCGTGACGACCAGCAGCGGAGTGCGGCTCTTCGCGGCCTCGGCCACCCCGGTCAGGGAGTTGGTGTAGCCGCAGCCCTGGTGCACCGTGAGGACGGTGACCTCGCCACTGGTGCGGGCATGGGCGTCCGCCATGACCGCCGCGCCGCCCTCGTGCCGCGCCGCGACGAAGCGCGCGCCCGCGGCCACGAGCGCGCCCGTGACATGAAAATTCCCGCTGCCCACCACGCCGAACGCGGTGCGCACACCGAGCCGGTGGAGCTCACGGCCGATGGCTTCCCGTACGAGCATGCTCACTTGCCTTCCGCGGCGGGCACGAGCGCCAGGACTCGCGTGGGGCTGCCGGAGCCGCCGACGATGCGCAGCGGAGCGACCACGAGCACCGCGCCGACCGGCGGCAGCTCCCCGACGCCCCGCAACTGCGTCACGCCGTACTTACCGTTGCCGAGCATGAAGTGGTGCACGGGGAAAGGTGGTTCGAAGCGGAACGCCTGACCCGCGTCCGTGCCGACGGTCTCCACGCCGATCCCCACGATGCCGGTCTCCTCGGCCAGGTAACGGGCGCACTCCGCGGTCAGGCCCGGCGTGTGCGGGCCGTTCTCGTCGGCGTTGAGGAAGGCGGCCTGGTCGTCGGAGCGGGTGTCCCAGCCGGTCCGGTACACCAGCCAGCCGCCCTCGGGCAGCGCGCCGTGCTCCCGCTCCCACGCCTTGAGCTCGTCGAGCCTGAGCAGATGGTCCGGGTCCTTGGCACACTCGGCCGACCTGTCCACGACCGCGGCGGGCCCGACGAGCCGCGCCGCCGGCACACTGCCCACGTCCTCCAGGTCACGGCCGGACGACCAGTGCACCGGGGCGTCGAAGTGGGTGCCCACGTGCTCGCCGGTGTGGATGTGGTTCTGGAAGGAGATCTCGCCCGGGTCGTCCCAGTCGTTGAGCTTCTCCAGCTCGAAGCGGGGTATCGGGTGCATCGGCTCGGGCAGCGGCAGGATCGGCGTCCCGGACGACAGCGGTGCGGTGAGATCGACCACCCGGAGCGAACCGTCGGCGAGCGAGGCGATCAGGTCGGTGGAGGCGGAGGTGTGCGGACGTGATGTCATGGCGGACATCATCGATCCTCCGGGTACCGGAGCGATACCTCCCCCACACGGAAGTACGGAGTGCAGGAATGAGCAACGAGCCCGCGAGCGCACAGGACTCAGCGGCCACCCCCGTCTCGCGGGCCCTGCTGCTCGAGGAGTTCGGTGTGCCGCCGCGGCTCGTGGAACGGCCCGTCCCCGCGCCGGCCCCCGGACACACCCTCGTCCGGATGAAGGCGGCGACCGTCGCACACCTGGACCTGAACGTGCTCGACGGGCAGTTCGGCATCCTGCCCGAGCTGCCCGCCGCCCCCGGCACCGAGGGCAGTGGCGTCGTCCTCGCCTCCGCCGTGCACCCCGAGGGCGCCCTCGTCCGGGTGCGCGGCGAAGGGCTCGGCCTCAGCCGCGAGGGCGCCTGGGCGCAGCACGTCCTCGTGCCCGACGGCGCCGTCGAGGTCATGCCCGAGGGCATCGACGCCACGCTCGCGTGCAGCTACTTCTCGCCCGTCGGCACCGCGTGGTCCGCCGTGCACCCCGTGGGCCGGATCGAGGCGGGCGAGCGGGTCCTCGTCACCGGGGCCTCCGGCGCCGTCGGCGCCATGGCGGTGCAGCTCGCCGAGCGCGCAGGGGCCGAGGTGATCGGCGTCGTCGGCCGGGAGGCCAAGCTCGCCCATGTCCCCGGCGCCGCGAAGGCGGTCCTCGCCGCCGACCTCTCGCCGGAGACCGTCGGCGGCACGGTCGACGTGCTGATCGACACCGTCGGCGGCGCCGTCCTGCGTGACGCCCTCGCCCTCGTCCGCCCCGGCGGACGCGCCGCCCTCATCGGCTACACGGCGGGCCGCGAACTCACCGTCGACCTCGCGGACTTCCTCCTCGCGGACGTCGCCCTGCTGCCCGTCAACATGATCCACCGCGGCCCCGAGGTGGCCGCCGAGGTCGACCGCCTCCTCCCGGACCTCGCGTCCGGCGCGCTGACCCTCCCGTACGAGCGGTACGGGATGGATCAACTCGCCGAGGCGGTACGACGGTTGCGCGCCGGAGAGGTCGTCGGGAGGGCGGTGCTCGACCTCGGCTGAGCCCGCGCTCAGCCCATGCTCTTCGAGCCGTCCAGGGACTCGCGGATGATGTCGGCGTGGCCCGCGTGCTGCGCGGTCTCCGCGACGATGTGCATCAGTACGCGACGCACGGACCACTCCGCGCCCGGCTCGTTCCAGGGAGCCTTGGGCAGCGGCCACCTGCGGTCCAGATCGGGCAGGGTCGTCACCAGCTCGTCGGTCCTGGCGGCGGCCTTCTCGTACTCGGCCAGCACACCGGCCAGCGTCTCGTCGGGCAGCAATTGGAAGTCGGCCTCCCGGGCGGCCCAGTCCTCCTCGGTCATCGCTGTGAAGTCCGGCATGGCGGAAGGGCCTTCGAGCATGAAGCCGACCCAGCCCCGCTCCACGCCGGTGACGTGCTTGATCAGACCTCCGAGACACAGCTCGCTCGCCGTCGTCCGCTGCCGCGCCTGGTCGTCCGTCAGGTCCCGCGTGGTGAAGGTCAGGAAGTACCGCTGCTTGGCCAGCGCCTCCAGAAGGTCGGCGCGCTCGCCGGTGACGGTGGGGGCGTTGCTGGTCGACTCGTTGCTGGTCATGGTGTCCGCCTCTCACGCGGGAGTGCCCGCTTGCTGTTCGGTGCCGTCACAGTAATCAGCAAATAGGTCGGATCGTGTCCTACTTGCTCCCGCTCGGCTCGACACGTTCGTCGACGGCCGTCCGGCACGCCAGATGCAGGGCCAGACGCTCGTCCGGATCCGCGAGATCCACGCTCAGGAGCTGCTGTACGCGGGCGATGCGGGCCGCGACCGTATTGCGGTGCACACCGAGGACCGCGGCCGTCTCGGCCGTGGAGGACTCCGCGTCGAGATACGCCGTGAGGGTGCGCACCAGGTCGCCGGGCTCGCCGGAGAGCGGTTCGAGCAGGGAGCGGGCCGCGGGCTGGAAGGTGTCCGTGCGGGTCCAGGCGAGGAGCAGCTGGGCGAGGCCGAGACGGTCGACGTGGAAGAAGCGTCCGCTGGTCTCCCGGCCCTGCGCCAGACGCGCCGCGTCGGCCGCCTCGCCCAGGCTGCGGGCGATGCCTGCCGGACCCGGATGGGCGCGGCCCACCCCCACGTACGCGTGCACCACCTCCGGCAGGCGGCGCTGCACGCGGCGCACGGCGGCGGCGTGCCGCTCGATGTCGCTGGTCGACGGCTCCTGGTCGGCGCTGGTCCAGGCGGACCAGCCGTCGCCCTGCTCGACGACCTGCGCGGCGAGCCGCTCCGCCGCGAACGCGTCGGTGACCTCGGTGCGCAGGCCCGCCACGTCCACGTCAGGCCCCGTGCCGATGCGGATGCCGGTGTGCCAGCCGTCGAGGCGCCAGCCGAACTCGACCGCGTGGCGGCGCACCGCGTCCGGGATCTCGCCGCCCGCCGGGCGCAGCAACTCGCCGAGCAGGGAGGTGCGGTGACGGGCGCTGCGCTCCAGGTCGAGCCGGCGCAGCGCAAGCCGTTCCCGCACGGCGCCCGACGCCACCTCCAGGGCGGCCGCCACCGCGTCCGCCTCGGGGGCCAGTCGGGCGGGCAGGCGCACGGCGAGCCGGGGCCGGGTGCGTCCGGTGCCGACGGGGTGGGTGAGGAGGCGGGCGCCGCCGGGGAGGTCGAGCGGGCGGGGGAGTGGCGGCCCGGTCAACTGGTGGGCCACGGTGTCCTGTTCGGCGGGGTCCACGGTCGCCGGGTCGCCCGCCAGATGTCGGGCGTCCGCGGTGAGCAGGGCGACCGGGCGGTGCAGCAGCGTGCCCAGGTCGGTGAGCAGCGCGTCCACCGACTCGTCCGCGCGGGCGCACACCTGCGCGGTGCGCAGCGCCGATTCGGCGCGCAGCAGCCCCGGTTCGGCGGTCATGCGCTCCAGGGCGAGGTACGCGGCGAGCGGGTCGGGCGAGCCGAGGACGGGCAGCCGCAGCCGCTCGGCGAGCAGCGCCGACGACATGCGCAGCGCCGACACTCCCGGCACAAGGAGCGCCGCGACACCCGCGCCGTGCGCACGCCGCAGCAGCGCGTCCAGCCGCCAGTCACCGCGGTCGGCCCCACCGAGCAGCACCAGCAGCCGGTCGGCGGACTCCTCGGGGAGCGGGTGCGCCAAGTCCTTTGCTGCTACGGGGTGGTGGACGACGCGGGCGTCCTCGGGGCCCGCGAGGAGGGCGACGTCGTGCCACGAGGGGTGGGCCAGCATCGCGGACAGGGGGACACCGGCGGAGGAGCCGCTTCGGCCGGTACCGGTCATGGCCTGGCCGCCTCGAAGCCGACGACCTCCGAGTCCAGGCCGAACGCGCGGGGCGACACATACGGCTCCGTGTCGGGCCGCCGCCAGAACCCCGGGCCCGGGAGCGTCGCCGCGACGACCTCCTGGCCGGGACGGACCCGGTCGATGGCGAGGGGCAGCGCCGTGCGGCGGTCCAGAAGGCAGATGACGTCGGGAACGGTCGCCGCGACCTCGCCGTCGCGCAGGGCCAGCAGGATCTCGTTCTCGGTCTCCAGGCGGACGACCGCGCCGGACGCGGCATCGGTGACCGTGACGCTGCCGCGGCCGAAGCCGGGGCCGCCCTCACTGCGCGCGACCTCCCGGATCCGGCCCGCCGCGAGCACCCTGCAGCCGAGCGCGGTCTCCACGGTGTCCGTGTCCGGGCGGTGCGGGAGTGCGGCGTGCGCGCGGCCCAGGGCGAGGGCGCGGGTGAGGGAGCCGTCCACGCAGGCATCGCGCACCTCGCTCAGCCGCACCGGGGCGAGCGCGAGCGCGGCCCAGCCGCCCGCCGCCGCCAGGAAGCCGCGGACCGTGCGTTCCAGGCCGCGGGCGTCCGTACGGTCCACCACCAGGATCTGGCCGCCCGGTTCGGCCAGCGCGCACGGGGTGACCGGGAGGCCGCGCACCGCCCAGCTGAGTTGGTCGAGCCGGGGCAGGGCGCGGCCCATCAGGTCGACGTCGACGACGGGGAGGCCGAGGTCGAGCGCGGCAAGCAGCACCGTGAGGGCGTTGGGGCCGCCGGCCTCCACGGCCATCAGGGCGTCGGGGGCGGGGCTGCCGGTCCAGCGGGTGACCGCGGTGATCGCCTCGCGGAACTCCTGGCCGTTCGGGAGCTTCTCGCTCAGGACGTTCACCGCGCCCACGACGCCGACCGGGACGGTCACGGGGTCGTGGGGGTCAGGTTCGTGCCAGGTCACCGTGCCGGTTTCGCCCAGGGCGCGGCGCAGCATCGACGCGAAGGCCGCGGCGTCGCCGCCTCCGCCGCAGCCGAGGACGTTCACGCCGGTGACCAGGGGGTCGACGTCGGCGGAGGTGATCGTTTGTGGCACGTCGACGATTGTCGCAGCGTGGGCCGGTCCCTGCGTCTCGGGGCTCTGCCCCGGACCCCGCTGCTCAATCGCCGCAGGGGCTTGTTATGCCCACTCGCCGCAGACGGCCATCAGCAGGACGCTGGCAGTATCTCCTCCACCGGGTGGAACTCGTACGGGAGGCCGAAGCAGGAGGGCCCGAAGACCTCCAGGGCCTCCGGTGTCCGCATGATGTCGGGGGCCGCGATGCCGATCACCGTGACCCGCTGGCCGTAGCGGAGCGCCTCCGTCGTGATGGGTTCGCCCGTGTCCGCCTCCAGGACGCACACCAGGTCCGGGACCACGCAGATCGGCTCGCCGTCGCGCAGCGCCGCCAAGTGCTCGTTCTGGAAACGGAGTTCGAGCGCCGAGTCGCCCTCGAACGCCGCGAACGTGGCGCGGCCCCGCGCGAAACCGCCCTCCGTGCGCCGCTCCACGTCGGTCACCTTGCCGCGGAACAGCACCCGCAGGTGACCGTAGATCGCGCCCTCCACCGCCTCGCCGAGCGCCTCCACCGGGTCGCGGTGCGCCTCGCGCGCCTCACGGACCGCCCGGCCGAGCGCCAGCGCGAGGGAGAGCGTGCGCGGGACCGCGGTGCGCTTGAGCTGCTCCCCGGTCATCGAGTACTCGGCGATCGCGGCGCCGCCGCCGAGCCCGACCGTGACGCGGCGCGCCAGGTCCTCCAGGCGCTTGGTGTCCTCGCCGGTGTCGAACACGCAGGTCTCGCCGTGTTCGCCGGCCATCGCGAGCGGCGAGGCCGGGATCCCGTAGACGTGGAAGGTCTCCATCTGGAGTTCGGGGAAGGCGCGGCCCATGCCGTCCGCGTCGACGACCGGGAGTCCGGTGCGGGCCGCGACGATCAGCGGGATCAGCGAGTTGCTGCCGCCGCACTCGATGGGCATCGTCGCGTCGGCCTTGCGTCCGGTGAACGTCTCCAGGGCGCGCAGCGCGGCCACCGGCTCGTCGGCGCCCGGCAGCTTCTCGACCATCACGGTCGGCGCGCCCATGTTCGCGACCGGGACGACGAACGCCTCGTCGGCGACCTCGTCCGGGTCGAGGACGGTCACGGGACCGTGCTCGCGCATCGCCTCGCGCACCAGCAGGCGGCCGATGGTGGGATCGCCGCCGCCTCCGGTGCCGAGGATGGCGGCGCCGCGCGCCAGGTCGTCCAGCTGCTCGGGGCCCAGGGTCCAGCTCATGTGCTCGTGCTCTCCTTACGTGGGTGGGGGCGGGGCTCAGCCGACCTGTTGCAGGTCGCCCACGGCCTTGCAGCGGATGCGGGTGGCGTTGCCGGGCAGGTAGGGGACGGGGACCTCGTCGAACTCGACGATCCGCACCCCGGAGGGGTTCGCACCGGCCGCCACGGCCCGGTCGACCGCCTCCTGGCGCGCCTCGTCGAGCACGCTCTCGCGGCGCCCCGCGTCGATCGCGTAGACCCGGTCGACCTCGCCGCCCACCTGCGCGATGGCCGCGCCGATCGCGTTCGCGACCGCGAAATGGTCGGGGCGGTGCACCGTGCCGGAGCCGGGGAGGGTGTCGGGGAGCAGGACGGAACCGCCGCCCACCGCGACCACCGGCAGCGGCTCGGGCGAGGTCCGCATCGACTCGACAGCGCGCGCCACGTCGGCGGCGATCGTGTCCAGCGCCTCCTTGACCATGCGCGCGTCCAGGTGGGCGACGGCCGAGCGGTCGCCGATGTCGGTGAGCCCCGCCGCGACCGCGACGTCGGTGGCGGTGAGCGTGGAGCCGCCGAACACCAGGGCGTCGTCGGTGAGCCGGTAGCCGACCGAACGCGGTCCCACCGTGACCCGGCCGCCGTCCTCGACGACCAGGGAACCGCCGCCGATGCCGATGCTGTGCACGTCGGGCATCCGGAAGTTGGTGCGCACCCCCGCCACGTCCACGGCCGTCCCCGCCTCGCGCGGGAAGCCCTGCGTGAGCACGCCGACATCGCTCGTCGTGCCGCCGACGTCGACGACCGCGCAGGTGTCGAGGCCGGACAGCACCGCGGCGCCGCGCATCGAGTTCGTCGGGCCCGAGGCGAAGGTGGCGACCGGGTAGCGGCGCGCGTACTCCAGGTCCATCAGCGTGCCGTCGTTCTGGCTCAGGTAGAGCGGAGCGGTGATGCCGAACCCGGCGACGGCACCGGCGAGGCCGTCGACGATCCCCGCGGCCAGCTCGCGCAGCGCCGCGTTCACGGCGGTCGCGTTCTCCCGCTCCAGGAGGCCGATGCGGCCGATCTCGTGGGACAGGGACAGGGCCACGTCCGGGCCCAGCTCGGCTTGCAGGATCTCCGCCGCACGCACCTCGAACTCGTCGCTGACCGGCGAGAACACCGAGGAGATCGCCACGGACCTGACGCCGTGCGCGGCCATGTCGGCGGCGTGCCGGCGCAGCTCGTCCTCGTCCAGGTCGGCGATCTTCCGCCCGTCGAACTCGTGCCCGCCGTGCGCCAGGTACGGCCGTCCGGCCACCGCCCGCGTCAGGCGCTCCGGCCAGTCCACGAACGGGGGCAGCGCGGACGTCGCGGGCAGGCCGAGACGGAGCGCCGCCGTCGGGGCGAGTCCCCGGGCCTCGACGAGCGCGTTCAGGAAGTGGGTGGTGCCGATCATCACGGCGCCGACCGCCGCCGGGTCGAAGGCGTGCTGCGCGCGCAGCGCCTCCAGCGCGGACACGATGCCCGACGTGACGTCCTGGCTGGTCGCGGACTTGGTGGTGGCGAGCACCCGCGGTCCTTCGAGCAAGACGGCGTCGGTGTTGGTGCCGCCGACATCGATTCCGATACGCACGGAACTGGCTCCTTAGCGGGAGGCGCCGCTGGAGGCGGCGGAGACGTGAGGGGTCTGGGAGGCGGGAGAGTCGTCCTCGGTCGCTTCGCCCCGCTCCCCATCGGACACCGGCGCACCGGCTCCCATGTCGCGGGACACACCGACACCGCGGACCAGGCCGAGCCGGCCCAGGACGACGTAGGCGACGAACGCGAAGACGACCGAGTTGATGCTGGGCAGGCCCCAGTCGACGAACTCGCCGACGCAGAAGGCGAGCACCCACACGACGATCGTCGCCGGGACCCAGGTCGGCGCCGTCGCGGGCAGCGTGCCCGCGGCCCGCGAGGCCTCCAGGTCGCCGCGCCACCGCTTGACCACGAAATACTCGGCGATCATCACGCCGGCGATGGGCGGGAAGGCGACGCCGAGCAGCGTCAGGAAGTCGGCGAACCGGTCGAGGATGCCGGCGGCCGCGAGCAGGCTGCCGACGACACCGAGGAGGACGGTGACGGTCGCGCGGTTCACCTTGCGGCCGAAGACGGACTCGATGAAGTTCACGACGCCGAGCCCCGAGCTGTACAGGTTCCAGTCGTTGATCTTCAGCGCGCCCATGATGACGACGAGCGTGCCGACCCAGCCGACCGAGGACACGGCGATGGCGGTCACGTCGGCGGAGCGGGTGGCGTGCGCGAGCAGCACACCGGCGAGCCCGACCACGTACTCACCGAGCGAGATACCCACCACGGTCTGCTTGACGACGTCGCCGGTGGTGCGGTTGAAGCGGGTCATGTCGGGCGTGATGATGGCGCCCGCGATGGCACCTCCCGCGACGAGCGTCGTGCCCTGGACCAGGGAGAGCTGCGGGCCGGGCGGCGCGGAGGCGACGAGGTGCCCGATGTCGTACCGCATCAGCTCGTGCACCGTGGACCAGCCGACGAGCAGCAGGAACGCGGGCACGGTGACGTACGCCGCCCAGTTCATGGAGCCGAAGCCCCACAGCACGACGGCCGTCACACCGAGCCCGAACAGGACCGACCACACGGGCGCGGGGAACACCCCGATCAGCCCGGCGAGCGCGTCGGCCGATATCGCGGACTGGATGCCGAACCAGCCGATGAGGCTGAGCGCGATGGCGAGCCCGATCAGCGAGGACCCGATGCGCCCGAACCCGGTCCAGCGCGCGAGCACGGACGTCGGAAGCCCTTCCCTTACGCCGATGATCCCCACGAAGATCGAGAGCACCTCGACGATCACCGAACCGAGCGTGAGCGCCCAGAACGCCGTCCAGAAGTCCATCCCGAAACCCAGCGTCGCGCCGAGCACGAACTGGCTGAGCCCGGAGATCTGCCCGAAACGCTGCAGGGCTACGGACCACCAGCTGTAGCGGGCGGTGCTGGGCACTCTGGTCAGGGCGTGATCGTCCACCCCGACGGCGCGTGCGGCGGCCATCGAACCTCCAAGCGACTGCGGTTGCCCGCACGCTACGGCGGCCGCCGCACGGGCGGGGTGGGCGCAGTGCCCGGTGGGACGCGGGTGGCTGTGCAGAGTGCACGGTGAGGTTTCGGGGTGTGCCAGAGGCGCATGCCTCGCGGCCCAGGGGGTGGTTCAGGGGCGGCGCCCCGTGCGGCCCACGATGCGGTCGATCAGCGGCGCGTCGGCGGGTGTCTCGACCGGCGCTCCCCACGCCGGCGGCGCCGCCTCGGTCAGGAACCCCGAGACGTGGTCGTGGCAGGCGCGCAGCGTCTCCTCGGGCAGGTCGAAGGCCTGGCCGGTGGCCCGGGCGAGGTCCCAGCCGTGCACCACCATCTCGGTGAGCGCGACCTTGCCCCACTCCTCGTTCGTCAGCGTGATCCCCGGTCCCTCCGACTCGCCGTGCCAGGCGGCCGGGTCGTCCCAGGCGTCGCCGAGCGCCCGCACGCTCTTCAGCGCGCTCTCCCGCCGGTCGCCCGGCTCCGCGGGCACGGGCGCCTCCTTGCGGGCGAAGCCGGTGAAGGCCCGCGCCGCGTCGTCGACGTGGGCGATCAGCTCACGCACCGTGTAATCGGGGCAGGGGGTGGACCCGGACAGCTGCTCGTCGGTCACGCCGGTCAGTACCTCGGTCATCCGGCCGCAGGCCGGCTTCAGGTCGATCACGGAAAGTCCTCCTCGGGTGGCACGCGGTGGCGATGCGGTGGTGATACTGATGCAGACCGCGCGCGGAGCCCGAACTCATCGGCGCACCCGGCGTGTTGTGTGTGAAGCTGAGGCCATGGATCACACGCATGGCGAACTCCGCGACAGGCTGCAGACCGACCGACCGCACTCCGCCCGGGTGTGGAACTACCTGCTGGGCGGCAAGGACAACTACCCCGTCGACAGCGAGGTCGGCGAGGCCATCCTCGCCACGTTCCCCGAGTTCGCCACCGTCGCGCGACTGCAGCGGCAGTTCCTCGTGCGCGCCGTGCGGTTCCTGGCGGGCGAGGCGGGCGTCCGGCAGTTCCTCGACATCGGCACAGGACTGCCCACGGCCGACAACACGCACGAGGTCGCACAGCGCATCGCCCCGGACAGCCGGATCGTGTACGTCGACAACGACCCGCTGGTGCTGACCCACGCGCGGGCCCTGCTCACCAGCACGCCCGAGGGGGCCTGCGCCTATCTGGACGCCGATGTGCGGGATCCGGAGCGGATCCTGGCCCAGGCGCGCGAGACCCTGGACTTCGACCGGCCGATCGGGCTGACCCTGCTCAGCATCATGGGGCAGCTGTCCGACGAGGACCGCCCCGCGGAGGTGGTGGCCGCGCTGCTCGACGCGCTTCCGTCCGGCAGCTACGTCGCCCTGACCGACGGCACGAACACCAACGACGCGCTGAACAGGGCCGTCGCCGGCTACAACGAGCAGTCGGTGCACACCTATCACCTGCGGTCACCGGAGCGGATCGCCGCGTTCTTCGACGGCCTCGACCTCGTGGAGCCGGGAGTCGTGCACACCTCGGCCTGGCGCCCGGACCCGGACGCGCCGCGGCCGGAGGACGCGGCGGTCGAGGCGGCGATGTGCGGGGTGGGACGCAAGGTGTGACCCCGCGGCGTTACTTCCGCTCGACCTCCACGAACGCCAGCGGGGCCTGCCCCGCGTTGACGACCTCGTGCTCGCTGCCCGCCGACCGCGCGTAGGAGCGCCCCGAGACCAGCTCGTTGCGCGTGACCGTGCCGTCCGGGGTGATGACATCGGTCTGGCCGTCCGTCACCGGGACCACCACGTAGTCGTACTCGTGGACGTGGCGGCCGGTGCTCTGCCCCGGCTCGAAGTCCCAGCGGGTGACCCGCGTGCGCTCGTCCTCGTGCTGCACGGTGGCGCGGGCGGTGGTGCTCATGTGTCACGGCTCTTTCGTCGGGCGGAAAGGGGGGGCGAAGGGTATCGCCGCAGGTGGCAGGCTAACCGCCTCACACAGCGAACAGCTGCTCAAGGTCGGCGAAGGCCTTGAACTCCAGGGCGTTGCCCGCCGGGTCGAGGAAGAACATTGTCCACTGCTCGCCCGGCTCGCCCTGGAACCGTACGTAGGGCTCGATCACGAAGTCCGTGCCGGCGGCGGTGAGCCGGTCCGCGAGGCGCTGGAACTCCGGCACCGGCAGCACCAGGCCGAAGTGCGGCACCGGTACCTCGTGCCCGTCGACCGGGTTGGTGCCCGCGCGCCGCTCGCGCGGTGTTCCGTCGCCGACCTGATGGGTGACCACTTGGTGGCCCCCGAAGTTCCAGTCGATCCACCGGGTGTCCGAGCGGCCCTCGGCGAAGCCGAGCACCTTGCCGTAGAAGTCGCGGGCGGCCGCGAGATCGTCGACCGGAATGGCGAGATGGAAGGGCGCGAGCGGCATCGGGAACTCCTTGTGCGGTCGAGGGGCAGGGGCCGAGGGATCCCTGTCCCGGTGGGCGCGCCGGTATGCCTCCCGCGAGAGGCCTGCGGGCGCCGCACCGGGAGATCCGCGGCTGTCAGCGCACGGCCGCCGCCTCCTCGTCCGGGGTGTCCGGCGCGCTCGGCCGGGGCGCGGGCACCGACACCAGCGGCGGCTCGGTGACACACGGCCGGGACGTGACGAGAGCGCTGAGGCCTAAGGTGAGGACCGCGTTCAACACCACCGTCAGCAGGCCCGCGTTGACCCCGCCGAGGTCGGGTTCCACCACGTACAGCACCAGGGACGCGGCGACACCCGCGATCATGCCGGTCGCCACCGCCCACGCCCGCACCCGACGGAAGAACAGCAGGGCGAACCAGCCGGGGATCAGCTGACCCAGCAGGTAGTACGTCAGGTTGAGCACGGTCAGCATCAGCGACGACGCGGTCAGCGTCAGCACGGCGGCCGCGACGAGGAACACCGCGACGGCCAGCGTCGTCCACCGGCGCTGGGCCTCCGGGCGCAGGTTCGGCGCCAGATTGCGGGAGACGATGCCGCCGATCGACAGCGCCGTCACCGCGAGCACCAGGACCCCGGACAGGCCCGCGCCGCCCGCGACCACACCCACCAGCCAGTTCGGCAGCACATCTCGGACGACGTCCATGAACACCGTGTTGGGATCGGCGACATGCTTGCCGGCCGTGTACGCGAAGTAGGCCGTGGCCACCAGGAACGGGTACATCAGCATGTACGACGGCATCCACACCGTCGAGGACTTGATGGCCCGCTCGGAGCGCGCGGTGAAGATGTAGCCCGCGGAGAAGCCCAGATAGAAGGTGACCGCCTGGAAGACGATGGTGGTCAGCGCGAACACCATCGGGCTGCCCGCCATCGTGACCTGCGCGCGCGGCACGGCCGCCGGATCGGTGACCGCCTCGACGCCGCCGCCCGCCACGAGCGCGGCGACCCCCGCCGCCACCACGCCCAGCACCATGAGCCCGTCCTTGAGGATGGACACGAACGCCGGGGACCGCACCCCGGACACGGCGACGTACAGGAACGCCATCACGCCCGCGAGGATCACCGCCTGCACCGGCGTGATCGGCAGCCCAAGTGCCGTCAGCACCACCTGCATGCCGATGAACTGGTACTGGCCCCACGGCACAAGCGCCACCAACAGGGCGAACGCCGTGATGAGTTCGAGGCCGCGGCTGCGGAAGTGGCGGCCGAAGACGTCCGGGATGGTCATCGCGTCGTAGCGGACACCGGCCCGCCAGATCAGCGGCGCCACGTAGTAGCCGAGCGGATAGGCCAGCAGGATGTAGCCGAGGAACCAGACGCCGTAGCTGGCGCCCTTGGCGTAGATGCCGGCCGGGAAGCCGATCATCGTGCCGATGCTGTAGACCTCGCCGACCGCGAGGAAGTACAGCAGCCACGGCGGGAACGAGCGGCCGCCGACCAGGTACTCGCTGATGGACACCTTGCGGATGCCACGCCGTGCGCTGAACGCCACGAGGACCGACAGCACCATGATGACGAAGAAGACGCCTGCGATCATCGGGACACCTCTTCCGAGGGGTTCGGTGTGTCCTCGGGGTAGTGCTTCTGATCCATCCGCCACGCCAGGTACAGGCACAGGCTGGTCAGAGGGAAGCAGGCGAACACCCACAGGAACAGCAGCGGGACGCCCGCCACGTACACGTCCGTGTTCGCGAGCAGCGGCATGACGACGAGGAGTGCGAACGAGGGGACGCCGAGGCCCAGCCACAGGCTGCGCGGCAGTCGGCGGGGTTCGGTCGGCGGTGAACTCATCGCGTGCCTCCGGGAGTTCGCTCCCAGACGACGTCGCCGCCGATGACCGTCGCCTCGACCGTCAGATCGCGCAGGCTGCGCTCGCCACCGGCCGTCGGGTCCTCGGACAGGACCGTGACATCGGCCAGCTTGCCCGGCTCCAGGGTGCCCTTGCGGTCCTCCTCGAAGGCCAGCTTCGCGGCCTCGCTGGTGTAGGCCCGCAGCGCCGTCTCCGCGTCGACCCGCTGCTCGGGCCCCAGTTGATGGCCATCGCGGGTCATCCGGTCGACCGCGCACCACATGCCCTCCAGCGGCGGCACCGGCACCACGGGCGTGTCCGAGTGCAGGCCGAAGGTGACACCGTGGCGGCGGGCCGAGGCCAACGGGTTGATACGGGAGGCCCGTTCGGCGCCGAGGAAGCGGTCGCGGTGCCGGTCGCCCCAGTAGTAGACGTGCTTGACGAAGAACGAGGCGTGCACCCCTGCCCGCGCCATGTCCGCCAACTGCCGCTCGCCCGCCATCTGGCAGTGCTCGATACGGTGACGCCGGTCCGCGGACTCCGGGTCCAGGCCCAACTTCTCGTACGCGTCCAGGATGGCCTGGATCGCGCCGTCGCCGTTGCCGTGCACGGCGACCTGCCAGCCCGCCTCGTGCAGCGTCGCGATCCGCCGGGACAGGTCGTCCGGCGGGAAGATCAGCAGCCCGTGCTTGTCCGGGGCGCACGCGTAGCCGTCCGAGACGCACCCGGTCAGGCCCTGGATCGAGCCGTCCGCCCACATCTTGACGCCGGCCACCCGGAACGCGTCGTCGCCGAGCCCCGCGACGGCGGACTCGACCGGACTGAGGCGGCCCTCGGCCAGCTCCGGGAACAGGTCCTGTACGAGGTACGCCTGGACGCGGTTGCGGAAGCGGCCGGTGAGCCGGGCCCTGCGGTAGGCGTCCAGTTCGCCGGGGCCGCCCATCAGACCGAGCCCGGTGTCGTGCACGGTGGTGACACCCGCCGCGAGGTACGCGTCGCCGGCCCGGCCGAGCGCGTCGGCGAGGTCGTCGATGCCCGGGTGTGGCATGCCCGCGTACGCGGCGAACGCGGCGGTCTCCGCGAGCACGCCGGTCGGCTCGCCCTTCGCGTCGCGCACGATGGCGCCGCCGACCGGGTCGGGGGTGTCCCGGCTGATGCCCAGGCGCCCGAGGGCCGCCGAGTTGAGCACGCAGAAGTGGCCCGAGATGTGCTGCAGACACACCGGATGATCCGGCGAGACCGGGTCCAGGTCGGTGCGGGTGGGATGCCGGTCGTCGGCCAGGAGCGTGTCGTCGTAGCGGTAGCCGCGGATCCACTCGCCCCGCTCGGTGTGCCCGGCGGCCTGCTCGACGCGGGCCACGATGTCGGCGATCCGGTCGTTCGGCGGACTGCCCGCGTCGACCTCGGCGGCGAGGGTCAGACCGAAGAACGTGGGGTGGTTGTGGGTCTCGATGAACCCGGGCACCGCGCACTGGCCCCGCAGATCGCGCAGCGCGGTCGCGGGCCCGGCGAGGGTCAGGATGTCGGCGTCCGAGCCGACGGCGAGCACCTTGCCGTCGCGGGCCGCGAGGGCCGTGCCGGTGTGCCCGGCGCGGTCCAGGGTGCGCACGGTGCCGCCGTACAGGATCGTGTCGGCGGCGTGCAGGGGATCGGCGGGGCGGGGGAGCGGGCTCGGCACGGATATCACCACCAGGGGAGAGGGACGGGGGACGGGGGACGGGGCGCCCGCACCGACCGCGGGCGCCCCGGACGTGCTCGTACAGCGATCGGACGTAGTCCTGCACCGGTCAGACATAGTCCTGGTACTTGTGCAGGTGCCTGACCGGCTTCGACAGGGCGTCGCGGCGGAACGGGTCGCCCAGCTCACGGGTGGTCATGACCTCGATGACCGTGGTGCGCCCCTCGTCCATCTGCGCCGCGACCGCCTTGCTCAGCGCGGGGCCGACGTCCTCGAGCCGGTCGACGATCACACCGTCGGCGCCCATCGCGCGGGCGATCCCGGCGAAGGACTCGCTCTCCAGCTCGCCCGCGACGAACCGGCGGTCGTAGAAGTCGACCTGGTTCTTCTTCTCGGCGCCCCACTGCCGGTTGTGGAACACCACGGCGGTGACCGGGATGTCGTGGCGCACCGCCGTCATGATCTCGCCCATGCTCATGCCCCACGCGCCGTCGCCCGCGTAGGCGACCGCCGGGCGCTCGGGCGCGGCCAGCTTGGCGCCGATGATCGTCGGCAGCGCGTAGCCGCAGTTGCCGAAGGACATCGGGGCGAAGAACGAGCGCGGTTCCTCGAAGCGGAGATAGCTGTGGGCGATCGAGTTGATGTTCCCGATGTCGGTCGAGACCATCACCCGCTCGGGCAGCGCCTTCTCCAGCTCGCGCAGCACCTGGCGCGGGTGCAGCCACGAACCGTCCTCGCCGTCCTGCTCGGCGATCATGTCGAGGCTGTACGGGTCCGTCTCGTGGATCCAGCCGTCCAGCTCCTTCTCCCAAGCGTCCTTCTCCGCCCGGATGGTCGCCGAACGCCGGGCGCGGGTCTGCTCGCAGACGAGGTCACGCCCGTCGAGCCGCTGCACGAGCGACTGCGCGGCGGCGCCCGCGTCGCCGCAGATCCCGACCTCGATCTTCTTGACGAGGCCCAGCATGCGGTGGTCCGCGTCGATCTGGATGATCTTGGCGTCCTTGGGCCAGTACTCCATCCCGTACTGCGGCAGCGTGCCGAACGGGCCGAGCCGGGTGCCGAGGGCGACCACCACATCGGCCTGCGCGAGCAGCTTCATGCCCGCCTTGGAACCCTGATAGCCGAGCGGCCCGCACCACAGCGGGTGGCTCGCGGGGAACGAGTCGTTGTGCTGGTACGAGTTGACGACCGGCGCACCGAGCCGCTCGGCCAGCGCCTTCGCCTGCTCGACCGCGTCGCCCATGACCACGCCGCCACCGGAGATGATGACCGGGAACTCGGCCTCGGCCAGCAGTCGCGCCGCCTCCTCCAGGCTGCGCTCGCCGCCGGGGCCCCGGTCGAGCCGTGACGGGCGCGGGATCTCGGCCTCGATGTCCCCGTAGAAGTGGTCGCGCGGGATGTTGAGCTGCGTCGGGCCCATCTCGCTCATCGCGCGGTCGAAGGCGCGGCCCGTCAGCTCCGCCATCCGGCGCGGATTGTTCACGTGCGCCTGGTACTTGGTGAACTCCTCGAACATCGGCAGCTGGTTGGTCTCCTGGAAGCCGCCGAGGCCCATGCCCATCGTGCCCGCCTCGGGCGTGACGATGACGACGGGGGAGTGCGCCCAGTAGGCGGCCGCGATGGCCGTGACGCAGTTCGAGATGCCCGGCCCGTTCTGGCCGATCACCACGCCGTGCCGGCCGCTGGCCCGCGCGTAGCCGTCCGCCATGTGGCCCGCGCCCTGCTCGTGCACGACCGGGATCAGCTGGATGCCGGCCGGCGCGAAGATGTCCATCGCGTCCATGAAGGCCGAGCCCATGATGCCGAAGATGTCCTTGACGCCGTGCGAGACCAGGGTCTCCACGAAGGACTCGGACGGGGTCATCCGTTGCACGCCGGCGGCCACCTGACGGCCGTCCTCGGTCGTGAACTGCGGTTGGGGCGCACTGCTGGTCATGGAGTTTCCACCCTTCGACGTGCTGTCGGTGCCTGTGCGGGGTGGCGCATGTTCGGTGGGGGAGAGCGGGTTCCGGGATCCGGTACGCGGTGTTCCCAAAAGCGGGACACGTCGAGGACCGTAGAGCGGGCGTCTCGGCAGCGTCAACCGTGCGTACCGAAATCCGGGACGTGCTGCTACGTTCAGGGGCTCAGCAACTCGCAGCCACCGCAGGAGAGTTGAGGATGGTGCACATGGAGGACGGAACCCCGGCCCTGCGCCTGTTCGCCCTGCTGGAACACATCGCCCGCACCGACCGCCTGGTCACCCTGACCGAACTGGTCGCCGAGACCGGCCTGCCCAAGCCGACCGTGCACCGGATGCTGCAGCAGCTGGAGGGCGCGGGCCTCCTCGACCGGCAGGGTGACGGCCGCCGCTACGGCGCGGGCGGCCGCCTTCGCGCGTTCGCCGAGGACCTGCTCACCCACGGCACCCACCACGCGGCGCGGCACGCGGTGCTGCGCCACCTCGTCGACGAGATCGGCGAGACCTGCAATCTGACCGCGCCGGCCGGTCCTGAGGTCGTCTACCTCGACCGCGTCGAGACCCCGGAACCGCTGCGGTTCGCCCTGCGGCCCGGCTCCCGCGTCCCGGTGCACTGCAGCGCCAGCGGCAAGCTGATCCTCGCGTTCCTGCCCGCCGCCCAGCGCCGCAAGATCCTCACCGCGGCCCCGCTCAAGGCGTTCACCGCGCGCACCCGCACCGACCCCGACGCCCTGGAGGCCGAGCTGGAGCAGGTGCGCAGGGACGGATTCGCCCTGGACGACGAGGAGTTCCTGCCCGGCCTGGTGTGTGCCGCCGTGCCCGTGCCCCGCCGCCCGGGCGACGACCCGTCCGTGTCCCGGGTGCGCCAGTGCGTGGCCCTCCAGGCGCCCGCGGTGCGGGTCGACGTGGAGCGGGCCGTGCAGCTGGTGCCGGTGCTGCGGCGGGCGGCCGAGCGGATCGCGCGCATCGAGGCGGAGTGAGGCGGGCGGGCCGGGTCCTACTGCGGCGGCAGCAACTCCCGGACCACATCGCCCAGGATCGCGATCCCCGGCTCGATGACATCGGCCCGCGGCGCCGCGAACCCGACCCGGAAGTGCCGCAGCGCATCCCGGTCCGGGCCCTGAAGGAAGAAGATGTCACCGCGCTCGATCAGCACACCCCGCTCGCGCGCACGCCGCACCAGCTCCCGGCAGTCGAGCCCCTCGGGCCCCGACATCCACAGGCTCACCCCGCCCGGCGCCGGTGAACTCGGCCACGGCAGCGACGCGTTCACCGCGTCCCGCATGAGCCGCCACTTCCTCCCGAGCCGCGCCCGGCTGCGCCGCACCGCCCACTGGTAGTCGCCCGACTCGATCATGAGGCCGAGCGCCCGCTGGAGATGCCCGGACGGGTGGCGCACCGAATAGCGGCGCAACTCCCGCAGGTGTGCGACGAGTTCGGCGGACCCGACGAGATAGCCCAGCCTGAGGCCGGGCGCCAGGAACTTGGAGAACGTGCCCAGGTACACCACCTGCCCCGTGGTGTCCTGCGACTTGAGCGCGGGCGTCGGACTGCCCGCGTAGCGGAACTCGCTGTCGTAGTCGTCCTCCACGACGACGGTGCCCGCCTCCCTGGCAGCCGCCAGCAGCGCACTCCGTCGCTTCGGGCCCAACGTCACATTCGTCGGGTGGTGGTGACTCGGTGTCACGTGAAGCAGGTCGACGCCGCGCAGGGTGCCCGGCGGGCGCAGCCCGTCCGCGTCGACCGGCAGCGGGTGCAGCCGCGCCCCGGCGCGCAGGAAGATGTGCCGCGCGTCCAGATACCCGGGGTCCTCCACGGCGGCCACCGAGTCGGGCCCGAGCAGCGCCCGCCCCAGCAGATCGAGGCCCTGCTGCGAGCCGATGGTGATCAGTACCTCGTCCGCCCCCACCGCCACACCGCGTGCGGGCAGCAGATGCGAACGGACCATCTCCACCAGCAAGGGATCGTCGTCCGCCACGCAGTCCTGCAACGACCAGGCGGCGTGCGGCCGGTCGAGCGCCCGGTTCAGGGCACGCGCCCAGGCACGCGCCGGGAAGGCCCGCGTGTCGACCTGCCCGGCCGGAAAGGGGTACGGGTAGCGCGCCCAGTCATGGTGCTTCTCGATGTGCGGAAGCCGGTCCCCTTCCCGCCCGCGCAGCCGCCCCGACCAGTCGAAGCCGTGCTCGTGCGGAGGTTCGGGGTCCGGCTCGGGGCGCTGCGGCATCCGCGGGTTGACGAAAAGGCCGGACCGGGCCCGGCTCTCCACGAACCCCTCGGCCACCAGCTCCTCGTACGCGGCGGTGACCGTGTTCCGGGACACCCCCAGCTCCTGGGCCAGCAGCCGCGAGGACGGCAGCCGGCCGCCCGCGTCGAGGCGCCCCGACGCGATGCCGTGCTCGATGGCCTGCCGCACCTGCCGGTACAGCGGCTCCCCGCGGCCCCGCTCGATCTCGATCAACGTACGTGGCATGTACCGCCTCCGTCTCGCCGTCGGCCTGGCACCCTCAGCGTGCACGCAACTGGACCTGTTGCGGTCGCCGCCTCGTTCGGCACGGTAGCCGTGGTGGCCCCGGCGCACGAGAGTGCCCGACAGGCGCCACCCACTCAGCAGGCTCTGCCCAGATGTCGCAGCCTCCACCCCAACTCGTGTCGAGCGCGCAAGATCACGCCTGTCGCACCGCGTCCGCGCCGCCGTCGGCGCCGGACCAGAGGGGAGTCGAACCGTGAGGATCGGTATTCCGCGGGAAGTCAAGAACAACGAGTTCCGCGTCGCCCTGACCCCGGCGGGGGTCCACGAACTGACCGCACACGGCCACACCGTCACCGTCGAAGCGGACGCGGGAGCCGGTTCCGCGCTGCCCGACGCCGACTACGCGGAGGCCGGCGCCCGCGTCCTGCCGCGGGCCGACGACGTATGGGCCGACGCCGACCTGGTCCTCAAGGTGAAGGAGCCGGTGGCCGAGGAGTACCACCGGCTCCGCCCCGACCAGGTCCTCTTCACCTACCTGCACCTCGCCGCGTCCCGTGCCTGCACCCGGGCGCTGCTCGACGCGGGCACCACGGGCGTCGCCTACGAGACGGTGCAGGCGGTGGACGGCTCGCTGCCGCTGCTCTTCCCGATGTCCGAGGTCGCGGGCCGGCTCGCGCCGCAGGTCGGTTCCTACCACCTGATGCGGGGCGGCGGCGGGCGCGGCGTCCTGACCGGTGGTGTCTCCGGCACCCGCCCGGCCCGCGTCGTCGTCATCGGCGCCGGCGTCGCGGGCATGAACGCGGTCGCCGTCGCCACCGGCATGTGGGCGGACGTCGTGCTGCTCGACACCGACCTGAACAAACTGCGCGCCGCCGACCGGATGTACCAGGGCCGCATCACGACCCTCGCCTCGAACCGGCTCGCCCTCGAACAGGCCGTGCTCGAGGCCGACCTGGTGATCGGCGCCGTCCTCGTCCCCGGCGCCAAGGCACCCCGCCTCGTGAGCAATGACCTCGTCGCCCGTATGAAGCCCGGCGCCGTGCTCGTCGACATCTCCGTCGACCAGGGCGGCTGCTTCGAGGACACCCGGCCCACCACCCACGCCGACCCCGTGTACCGCGTCCACGACACCCTCTTCTACTGCGTGGCGAACATGCCCGGCGCCGTGCCGCACACCTCGACCCACGCCCTCACCAACGCCACGCTGCCGTACGTCCAGGCCGTCGCCGACCACGGGCTGCGCGCCGCGGCGGCGACCGACCCCGCGCTGAAGCGGGGCATCAACACGCTCGGCGGACGGCTCACCTACCGGCCGGTGGCCGAGGCCCACGACATGAAGCACGTCGACGTAGATCAAGCCCTGCTGTGACCGCGAACGTGACTGCGAAGGAGCGCACCGTGCCCCAGGACCCCACCCTGCGTGCCAAGGCCCAGCGCCACCTCGGCCCGCACTTCACCCGCAAGGACAGCTGGTACGACACCCCGCCGCCGGTCTACGTCCGTGGCGAGGGCTGCCACCTCTACGACGACGAGGGCAGGCGCCACCTCGACGGCCTCTCCGGCCTGTTCTGCGTGAACATCGGCCACGGCCGCGGCGACGTGGTGGCCGCCGGTGCCAAGCAGATGGAGACCCTCGCGTACTCCACCAACTGGGGAGCGGCCCACCCGCCGGCCATCGAGGCGGCGAGCCTGATCGCCGAACTCGCCCCCGGGGACCTGGACGTGACGTACTTCGTCAACTCCGGTTCGGAGGCGGTCGAGACGGCGATCAAGTTCGCCCGCCAGTACCACCGCTCGCAGGGACAGCCGCAACGCACGAAGATCATCAGCCGCTCGATGGCGTACCACGGTGTCACCCTCGGCGCCCTGTCCGTGACCGGCCTGGCCAAGATCCGCGACCCCTTCGGCCCGCTGCTCCCGGGCATCCGGCATGTCCCCAACACCCTTGGATTCACCGGGGATTGCGGCCCGGCGGCGGAACTCGACTGCGTCCGCGCGATCGAGCAGGCCATCGCCGAGGAGGGCCCGGAGACGATCGCCGCGGTCTTCGCCGAACCCGTGCAGAACGGCCGCGGCGCCCTCGTCCCACCCGAGGGCTACTGGCGCGAACTGCGCCGCATCTGCGACGAGCACGGCATCCTGCTCGTCGCCGACGAGGTCATCTGCTCCTTCGGCCGGCTCGGCCACTGGTTCGGCAGCGCCGCCGAGGGCGTCGTCCCCGACCTGATCACCTTCGCCAAGGGGGCCACCTCGGGGTACGCCCCGCTCGGCGGCGCCATCGTCCGCGAACCCCTGGTGCGCGGCCTGTACGACTCGCCGCTCGGCGGCACCTTCACGCACGGCGCGACCTGGGGCGGACACCCGGTGTCCACGGCCGTCGCCGTCGCCAACATCGGCGCCATGCGCGACGAGGACATCCCCGGCAACGTACGGGACCTCGGCCCCACGCTCCGGGCCGGACTCGACGAGATCGCCGCGCGCCACCCGGTCGTCGCCGACGTCCGCGGCACCGGCTTCTTCTACGCGGTCGAGTTCACCGCCGACCGGGACAGCGGCCGTGAGCTGACCGAGGAGCAGTCGACGCGGATCCTGCGCGAGGTCCTCCCGGACGCGATGCGCCGCACCGGGGTGATCCTGCGGCCCGACGACCGCGGCGCCACGATGCTGATGGTCGCTCCGCCGCTGGTCGCGGACCGGGCGGTGCTCGACGAACTCCTCGAAGGCGTCGACGAGATGGTGGCCTCGGTCGCCCGTGCCGTGACCTGAGACGTTGTTCGTTTCGACCGTGTGAACGGTTCGTTGAACACACCCGACCGGGCCTTCGGGTGTGCCAAGACTGTCCGTCGGCGCCGCATGATCATCACGTCGCGGCGCCGCCGGGCGGGCCCACGCCAGACGTAGGAAAGAGGCGGACGTGACGGACACCAGCGACAGAACCCTGCGGGGCGACGACGGCACGACCGAGCCCTCCGGCGGCCCCGGACTGCGCAGCGCCCTCAAACAGCGCCACATGACCCTGATCGCGATCGGCGGTGTCATCGGCGCCGGACTCTTCGTCGGCAGCCGCGTCGTCATCCAGGACACCGGGCCCGCCGCTGTGATCTCCTTCGCGCTCGCCGGCGGCCTGGTCATCCTCGTGATGCGGATGCTCGGCGAGATGGCGGTGGCCCGCCCCGCCGTCGGCTCCTTCCACGCCTACGCCCGCCTGGCCCTCGGCCCCATGGGCAGCTTCACCATCGGCTGGCTGTACTGGTACTTCTGGGTCAACGTCGTGGCCCTCGAAGCGGTCGCGGGCGCCGAACTCGTCCGCGCCTGGCTCCCCGGCCTCCCGCTCTGGACGATCAGCCTCGCCCTGATGCTGATCCTGACCGCGGTCAACATGCTGTCGGTGAAGACCTTCGGCGAGTTCGAGTACTGGTTCTCGTCGATCAAGGTCGCCGCGATCACGGTGTTCCTGGTCGTGGGCCTCGTCTTCGTCGTCGGCCTGTGGCCCGGCGCGCACGACGCGGGCGGCGTCGACAACCTGACCGCGCACGGCGGCTTCCTGCCGATGGGCCTGGGACCGGTACTGACCTCGGTCATCCCGGCGGTCGGCTTCTTCACCGGAGCCGAGATCGCCGCCCTCGCCGCGGCCGAGTCCGCCGAACCCGGCCGCAACGTCGCCCGCGCCACCCGCTCCGTCGTCCTGCGCGTCCTGCTCTTCTACGTGGGCTCGATCTTCCTGGTCGTCGCGATCGTCCCGTGGAGCTCGGACAAGCTGAACGGCGGCCCGTACATCGCGGCCCTCCAGGAAATCGGTATCCCGGGCGCGGACACCCTGATGCGCATCCTGATCCTGATCGCGGTCCTCTCCTCGCTCAACGCCGGCCTGTACTCGGCGTCCCGGATCGTCTTCGCGCTCACCCGTGAGGGCGAGGCACCCCGCGGCCTCACCAAGCTGAGCCGCAGCGGGGTCCCGCGCCGCGCCATCCTCCTCGCCACGGTCCTCGGCTATGTGGCCGTGGTCTTCGCGTACGTCTCCCCGGACACGGTCTTCTCCTTCATCGTGCACTCGTACGGAGCGGTCGCCCTCTTCGTCTACCTCCTGGTCGCCCTCTCCCAACTCCGCCTCCGCAAGCGTTTGGAGCGCGAGGACCCCGATTCCCTGACCCTGAAGATGTGGGGCTACCCGTACCTGAGCTGGTTCACGATCGGCGCGATGGTCGTCGTCATCGCCGCGATGGCGATCCTCCCGGCGACCCGCGCGGACTTCGCCGCCAGCCTGCTGACGGTCGTGGTCGTCCTGGCGTCCTACGCGGCCCTGCGCAGGCGCCGCCGCGCACGGGCGGAATCGGGGCTTGACCTCAAGTCCGATTGAGCTTCTAGGTTCGCCCCATGAAGACACTCGTACTGGGAAGGACGCCCGCCAGGGTGACCGAGGTGCTGTCCACGCTGCACGCCGACGGCTTCGAGGCGGAGGGGGTGAGCACGGACGGCGAGGCGCGGGACCTCTTGGCGACCGGGGCCTTCGGCGTCCTGATCATCGGTGGGGGAGTGGAGCCCGAATCCCGCGTGGCGCTCAAGAAGTTCGCGGCGGAGCACGGTGTGGACCGGGTCATCGACGGCGCCCTGTCGGCGCCGTTCGACGCGTACGTGCGGCGGGTGTTCGAGCCGCTGATCCGGGAGGTCGCTGCCTCGTCGTGACGGTCGGCCCCCTCACCCGGTCCGCCGAGCAATCCTGCGCACGCGCTGGCGCGTTGCGAGTAAGCGTGCTCAACTATGCGCACGTTCTTGCAAGTTGGTGAGCGAGTCTGCGCGGACCGGGGGAGTGGCCCGGCCGGTGCGGCTCGTGGTGCGCTTCAAGGAGGCCGGGTGAGCAGCCGCCGTGTTCTGCGGGAGACCCGCACCATCGACCCCGCGTCGATCACGGAGCAGTATCTGGACCGTGTCCTCGCCCTCCCGGAGGGCGTCGGCACGCTCCGGGTCGAGTTGGACTTCGAGAAGGTCACCGACTGCTTCCAGCTCTACGCGGCCGCCCTCGACCCCGCCGGGTTCCTGCGCGGACACGTGCAGTGCCCCGGCGACCCCGGGCCCCGCCGGCTGTCCTTCGAAGTGGGGGAGCGGCACGCCGACCTCGGGTGCCATGAAGGGCCGCTGCCCGCCGGGGAGTGGACCATCCGCATCGACCTCGACCGGTTCACGCAGGGCGGGAGTTACGAGCTGCGGGTGTACGTGGGGGACGAGGGCTCTCCTGTCCCAGCACGCCCCAGCCGCCGACGGGTCGAGACGACGGCGCCGGTCCCGCAGGCGCCTCCCACCTGGCTCCGCGGCGAGCTCCACTCGCACTCCCTGCACAGCGACGGCTCCGCCGAGCTTCCCGCCCTCCTGGAGGCCGCCCGCGCCGCAGGGCTCGACTTCCTCGCCGTCAGCGACCACTTTACGTCGAGTCACTGGGCGGAACTCGCGCGCCTGGAGGAGCAAGGTGCCGCCGACGGCCTCGTCCTCCTCCGCTCCATCGAGCTGACCTCCCACTTCGGCCACGCCAACCTGCACGGCCTGTCCCGCTGGCCCGGTACCTACGTCGACGCCGACGGCTGGGACTTCGCCGACGCCGCCCGCGAGGTGCATGCCCAGGACGGGCTCGTGGGGGTCAACCACCCCTTCAGCGGCCGCCAGGCGTGGCGCAGGGACGACCACACCTGGGACGACGTCGACCTCCTGGAGATCGACAACTTCGGGCAGGGCGCCAACAACGACGCGGCCGTCGGCCTGTGGGACCGGCTCCTCGCCTCGGGGCACCGCATCACCGGCGTCGCAGGCACCGACTGCCACCACCCCCAGAAGCCCGAACATCGGCTCGGCCAGGTCACCACCGTCGTGCGGGCCGAGCGCAGCCGCGAGGGCATCCTCGGCGGGCTGCGGGCGGGGGAGGCGTACGTGTCGCGCGGGGCCGGGCTGCGGCTCTCCGCCCGGACCGACGCGGGGGAGTGCGGGATGGGCGGGACCGTGTCCGTACCCCCGGGCGGGGCCGTCCACCTCGACGTGGAGATCGACACACCTCGCCCCGCCGTGCTGTTCATCCTGCGCGGCGGACTGCTCTGGCACATGGAACCGGTGCCGGCCGAGGGGCCCGCGCGCATCCGCGTCAGCGACCCGCGCCCGCTGCCCGGCCCCTACCGCGCCGAACTGCACGCCTCCAGCGACGACCCGTACTTCTGGGCCTCGTGCAATCGCTCGCACGCTTCATCGCTCGCCGTCTCCAACCCGGTCTGGGTCAGCCCGGTTCCGGCGCAGGGCGCAGCTGCCGCAGCCACCGCTCCGTCCGGGTGAGGTGCGCGCCCGCCGCCGCTGCCGCCGCTGTGGGGTCGTGGGCGGCCAGTGCGTCGATGAGCGCCTCGTGGCCCTGGTCGCTGGCGGCGCGGACGGCGGCACCCTGCGCGGAGCCGTACACGTTGTAGTGTCGGCCCCGGGAGCGCAGGACGCCGGCGAGCGCGGCCAGGGTCTCGTTTCCTGAGGCCGCGCAGATCGTGGTGTGGAACTCGTGGTCCAGGTCGTGGAGTTCCTGCTCGTCCTCGGTCGCGCTCAGCCGCGCCTGCAGCTCGCGCAGCCGCGCGATCACCCGCCCGTCGGCGCGGGCCGCTGCCAGTGCGGCCGCCTGGCACTCCACCGCGCGGCGCGTGTCGAAGAGTTCCAGGATGCCGTCGAGGGGCAGGACGTCGACCATCGCGGCGAAGCCCGCCAGCATGTGCGCGGGACGGAGCGCGGAGACGAACGTGCCCGCGCCGTGCCGGGGTTCGAGCATCCCGAGCGCCGCGAGCGAGCGCACCGCCTCGCGCAACGAGCCGCGTGACACCCCGAGCCGGGCGCACAGGTCGGGCTCAGGCGGCAGCTGCGCGCCCGGCGCCAGCTCCCCGCTCGCGATCATCGCCCGCAGCCCGGCTGCGGCGGTGTCGGTGGCCGTCATCGTCCTGTCCCTTGTCCTTGCGTCGTCCGAGGATTCACGCAACGCGGAGTCATCGGATGAATCCGCCATCAGCTCACGCGGAAGATTTCCACGATTCACAACTGCCCCTGTTCAGCGAGCAATTTACCGCCTACGGTCCTGCGGGTACCACTCGATCGGACACAGTCATCGGATGACTCGCGGAGTGACATGTCTTCTCACCCCCTCGACGCCTGGGCGCTCGACCCCGACGTCCGCCACCTCAACCACGGCTCCTTCGGCGCCGTGCCCCGTGTCACCCTCGACGAGCTGCGGGCGCTGCGCACGGAGATGGAGACCAACCCGTGCCGGTGGTTCCGCGGACTCCCGGAGCGCGTGGCACGGGCCCGCACCGAGATCGCCCGGTACCTGCGCGTCGCCCCGGACACCGTGGCACTCGTGCCCAACGCGAGCGCCGGGATCAGCACGGTCCTGGGGTCCCTCGAACTCGCCGCGGGCAGCGAGGTGCTGCTGACGGACCACTCCTACGGCGCCGTCACCATGGGGGTGACACGGGCCGCCGAGCGGGCGGGCGCGCACGTACGCACCCTGCACATCCCGCTCGACGCGACACCCGCTCAGATCGCCGCGCTCTTCGCCGACGCCCTCGGGGGCACCGGCGCGCCGACCTCCCTCGTGGTCGTCGACCAGATCACCTCGGCCACCGCCCGCCTCTTCCCGGTCGCCGAGATTGCCGCGCACGCCCATGCGGCGGGTGCCCTGGTCCTGGTCGACGGGGCGCACGCGCCGGGCATGCTCGCCGACCCCCTCGCCGACGCGGGCGAGGCCGACTTCTGGGTGGGCAACCTGCACAAGTGGCCCTGCGCGCCCCGCGGCACGGCGGCCCTCGTGGCCCGCGGCGACCGGGCGCAACGGCTGCACCCGCTGACCGACTCCTGGGGCGCGCCCTACCCCTTCCCCGAGCGCTTCGACCAGCAGGGCACGGTGGACCTCGCCCCGTGGCTCGCGGCGCCACGCTCCCTGAACTTCATCGAGGAGGAGTTCGGCTGGGACGCGGCGCGCCACCACATGACCGAACTGTCATTGGAAGCCCAACACTTGCTCGCGGAGGCCCTGGACGTGGACACGGCCCCGGTCGGCGGCAGCCCGGCCCCCGCCATGCGACTCGTCCCGCTGCCCGAGGGTGTGGCGGCCGACCAGGACGGGGCCCACGCGCTGGGCCGCCACCTCGCCGACACGATCGGCTGCGAAACGGCGGTCACGACCTGGAACGGCCGAGGATTCCTCCGCCTGTCCGCCCACCTCTACAACGACCGCAAGGACTACGCCCACCTGGCCGACCACCTGCCACAGGCACTGGCGGCGGCTGCCGCGTAATCCACGTCCCGATCCCGAAGGGTCAGTCTGCGTGCGCACCAAATCCATCGAGGCGACCCTTCGGGACGCCGAACGACCCACCACCCGTCTCGCCCGTTCCCTGGGGCCGCTCCAGCTCACCATGATGGGCATCGGTGTCACCATCGGCGCGGGCATCTTCGTGCTCACCGGCACCGCGGCCGCCAACTACGCGGGTCCCGCCATCGCCCTGTCCTACCTGCTCGGAGCGCTCGCCTCCGCCCTGGTGGCGCTCTGCTACATGGAGTTCGCCTCCACCGTGCCGGTCGCCGCAGCGCGTACACCTTCGCGTACGTCTCGCTCGGCGAGCTGGTGGCGTGGCTGATCGGCTGGGACCTGATCCTCGACATGACGATGGGCGCGGGGGCGGTGGCGAGTGGATGGGCGCAGTATGTCGCCGACTTCCTTGCCACGTTCGGTGTGCATCTGCCGTCGTCGATCGTCGGGCCCGACGCGGTGGTCAACGTACCGGCCGTCCTGATCATCCTCGCGCTCACCGCGATCCTGGCCTCCGGCGTCCGCACGACCGCCCGCGTCAACACCGTCATGACGCTGGTCAAGCTGGCCGCGATCGTCGTATTCCTGTGCGTCGGCGTGTTCCACATCGACGTCGCCAACTGGTCGCCGTTCATCCCCGATTCGCGCCCGCCGGGCGGTGACGGCGACTTCTGGGAGCAGCCGCTGCTCGGCTGGGCCGGCATCAGCACCAACGCCACGTTCGGCTTCGCCGGCATCCTCACCGGCGGGGCGATCGTCTTCGGCGCGTACTCCGGATTCGACATCATGGCCAGCAACGCGGAAGAGGCCAAGCGGCCCCAACGCACGCTCCCCATCGCCCTGATGGCGACCGTGGCGGTGTGTGCCACCCTCTACGTCGCCGTGTCGCTCGTCATCACCGGTATGCGCGACTACCCGCACCTGAACACGGGCGCCCCCGTGACCGCGGCGCTCGCCTCCGTCGGCGCGGACTGGGCGGTGCGGGTTGTCGGCATCGGTGCCATCTGCGGGCTCACCACCGTCGTCATGATCATGCTGCTCGGGCAGAGCCGGGTCTTCCTCGCGATGAGCCGCGACCGGCTTCTGCCCGAGTGGTTCTCCCACGTCCATCCGGTCACGCGCAGCCCGCGCCGCATCACCTGGACGCTCGGCCTGCTGGTCGCGTTCATGACGGCGGTCCTGCCCATCCAGGACCTCGCCGAACTCGGCAACATCGGCATGCTGACGTCCTTCGTGGTCGTCTGTGTCGGCGTGATGTACCTGCGCCGCACCCGCCCCGACCTGCCGCGCGGCTTCCGCACACCGTGGGTCCCGGTCGTCCCCGTCGTCGCACTGCTGCTGTGTCTGCTCCTCGTCGGCAGCCTGCCGCTGATCACCTGGGTGCGGTTCCTGGCGTGGATGGCGGTGGGCCTGGTGATCTACGGAGTGTGGGGACGCCGCAACAGTCGCGTCGCCTCGGGGGAGTTGTCGGACGGCGCGGAGGTGCGGGCCGGGCCGCCCGCTCCCCGTGATTCCGCGCCGGAACCCCACGTCACACCCCCACCCAAAGATTCGCCCCGCCGCGCCCATTGACGCCCCCGACATCCAAGCGCCATGCTCCCGGCATCGCGTGTTATCGATAACACGATCTTGCCCGCCTGAGGGAGCCGCCCCATGACAGGCCGTCAAACGTTTTTCGGTCCCGACCGTCGTCCAGCCGCGCAGCCCGGTCGGCGTGCCGTGCTGCGGGCGGGGGCCGCCGGTGTCGTCGCCGCCGCGTCGGCGCCGTTGCTCACGGGGTGCGGGACCGCCGCCGGGCAGCCTCCCGGGAAGGTGGCGCTGCACGGGGACAACCCGACGTGGGCGCCGCCGATCAAGGCGGCGGGCGAGGCCATGCGCAAGGTCGACGGCATCCGGCTCGTGCCCGAGGTCATCCCGTCCCTGGAGTCCTTCGAGCAGGTCGTCAAGTCCTCGCTGCGCACCAACAAGACGCCGGACATGCTCAAGTACTGGTCCGGCTACCGGCTCCAGGACCTCGCCCGCACCGGAGGCATCGAGGACCTCTCCGACCACTGGGCGGGCGCCGTCCGCAGGGGCTGGGCCGACCCGGCGCTGCGGTCCGCGCTCAGCTACCGCGGCCGTGTCTACGGACTGCCGATGAACCTCGCGTACTACGTGTTCTTCTACAACCCGGAGGTCTTCCGGGCCAACGGCCTGAAGAAGCCGGAGACCTGGGACGAGTTCCTGCACGCCGCCGACCGCCTCAAGCGCGCGGGCATCACACCGCTGCACGCGACGACGGCCGGCCGCTGGCCCGCGTTCATCTGGTTCCAGGAGATCCTCACCCGGCAGAACCCGCGGTTCTACGAGGACCTGCTCAACGGCCGCGCCCGCTACACCGACGAGCCCGCCCAGCAGGCCATGCGCACCATCGGATCGTTCGCCGACAAGCACTGGTTCACGTCCCTGGACATGGAGCACTCCATGGCCGCCGCGCGCGTGGTGCACGGCAAGGTCGGCATGGTGGCCTGCGGCTCCTGGCTCCTCGGCACCTTCGCGGGCGTCGGCGGCAAGCCCGGCAAGAACGTCGACGCGTTCGTGCTGCCGATGCAGAACACCCGTGTCCGCCCCGCCGTCGTCTTCGAGACCAGCGCCCTCGTGTGCACCGTCCGCGGGCCCGACCGTGCGGAGGCGCTGCGTGCCGCGGGCGCCTGGACCCACCCCCAGGTCATGAAGGCCTTCTCGCACGCCCTCCAGGACGGCTGCCCCAACCCGGCCGTCCCGCCCGCGAACGTGACCATCGACGGTGTCACCCGCACCGTGCGCGAGACGAAGGCCCGCAAGCTCAACCGCTTCTGGGAGCTGGGCCCGCCCGAACTCGTCGAGTCCACCGTCGACGACCTCGCCGCAGCCCTCATCAACCCGTCCTCGTACCGGTCGGTGCTGCGCACCATGCAGGGCCGCGCCGACGAGGCATGGCCGGTGTGGCGGGAGGCGGAGGCGGCATGACCGAGACCGTGCGCACGACGACCGCACCCGTCGAAGCCACCAAGGTGGCACCGCCCCGCCGCCGGATCCCCATCCGCACACCCCATCAGGCGGGCGGCGGCCGGAAGCACACCGGCCGGCTCGGCGGGCCGCTCTCCGGGATCCCGTGGGCCCTGCCCGCCCTGCTGTTCGTGGGCGTGCTCCTCGTCTATCCGTTCCTGCGCAGCATCTACGGCAGCTTCTTCGAGGACAACGGCTTCACCAGCCACTTCACAGGCCTCGACAACTTCACGCGGCTCGCCGACGACCCCATCTTCGGCCGCTCGCTGCTCAACACCCTGATGTGGGTGGTGGGCACTCTGCTCCTCCCGGTGCTCGCCGGACTCGCCATCGCCGTGGCCACGCACCGGATGCGCTTCGGGCTGATCGCGCAGACCGTCGTCGTGCTGCCGTACGCGGTCTCCGGCGCCGCGACCGCCGTGCTGTGGAAGTTCATCCTCACCTCGGAGGGCTCCCTCAACCAGGTCCTCGATGCCATCGGCCTCGGTTCCCTCGCCCAGCCCTGGCTCCTGGAGTGGCCGCAGAACACCCTCTCCATGATCGTGGCCAGCACCTGGCAGGCCACGGGGCTCAACGTCGTCCTCTTCGCCATCGGCCTGCGCGCCATCCCGCGCGAGACCGTCGAGGCCGCCGAGCTCGACGGGGCGCGCGGCTGGCGGATGTTCCGGCACATCACCCTGCCCCAACTGCGGTCCGTGACCGTCGTGGTGGTCGGCATGGCCATCGTCAACAGTCTCAAGGCCTTCGACATGATCTGGGTCCTCACCCAGGGCGGCCCGGCCCGCTCCTCCGAGACCCTCGCGCTGACCATGTACCGCGAGGCCTTCCGGCTCTTCCACATCGGCTACGGCTCCGCGATCGCCCTCGTCCTGTCCGTCATCGTCGTCGCGTCCTCGTGGCTGTATCTGCGCCGCCAGATGCCCGAGACGTCCCCGCGCTGACCCGAGCCGTCCGACAAGGAGTGACACCCGTGGGAAAGACCTTCCGCAATCTCTTCGTCGCCGGCTGCGTCCTGCTCTGGCTGGTCCCGCTGTATCTGCTGGTCGTGAACGCGCTGACCCCCGTGGCCTCGTACACCGGCAACGCGCAGTGGACGCCGAACGGCTTCGCGCTGTGGGACAACCTCGTGACCGCCTGGAGCGAGGCCGGCATCGGCGCGAGCTTCGCGGGCTCCCTCATGTACGCGGTGGTGTGCGGCGCGGCCGCCGTCCTCGTCGCCGCCATGGCCGCCTTCGCCGTGGTGGTACTGCCCATCCCGAGGCCCGCGTTCTGGTTCTGGCTCATCTACTCGGGGACCCTCTTCCCGCTGCAGATGTTCCTCGCCCCGCTGTTCGGCATGTACGCCGACGGCAACCTCTACGACACCCGGCTCGGCCTCATGCTGATCTACGTGGCGTGGTCGATCCCCTTCGCCTTCTTCCTTATCCGCAACCAGATGACCACGATGCCGCCCGAGGTCACCGAGGCCGCGATGCTCGACGGCGCCTCGTTCCGGCGGATCTTCTGGCGCATCCATGTGCCGCTGATGGGCTCGAGCCTCGCGGCCGCGTTCATCTTCCAGTTCACCGCCGTCTGGAACGACCTGCTGTTCGGCATCACGCTGAGCCGCACCCCCGACGTCCAGCCGGTGATGGCCGCCCTCACCAGCCTCAACAACGCCTACGCCTCGTCCGGGCCGCCCGTCATCCTGGCCGGCGCGCTCATCGTCTCGCTGCCCACCCTCGTCGTCTTCCTGACGTTCCGCGGCCTGTTCCTGCGCGGTGTCACCGCCGCCACCCGCTGAACCCCCGCACCCGCACCCAGAGTTGGAGAAGTCCGCATGACCACACGGGCCCTCGTCCGCACCACCGACTGGGACAACGACCGCATCCGGGAGAGCCTGCGCGGCTCCGTCGTGAGCGCCGAAGGCAGCCTGTCCGGCAGCCCCTTGAGGCTCACTGTCGAGCCGCTGATGCGCCGCGCGGAGGGCGGCGGACTGCTGCAGTCGCTGCGCGTGGAGGCGGTGAACGGCGGCGCGATCCCGGCCGAACTGGCCGTACGCACCGAGACCGGGGCGGCCCTGCCCGCCGAGCGCATCGCGGGGCCCAACGGCTCCGTGCGCCTGCTGCTGCCCGCCGTCGACACCGCGCAGCGGATCACCGTGGTGTCGACGGGTGAGGACGGCATCGACGTCACCCTCACCCCGCAGCGCGAGTGGACCATCCACCTCGTCCACCACTCGCACCTCGACATCGGCTACACCGACCCGCAGGGCCGCGTCCTCGCCGAACACCTCTCGTTCCTCGACTCCTGCCTGGAACTGACGCAGGCCACCGACGACTGGGAACCCGAGTCCCGGTTCCGCTGGTGTGTCGAGTCGCTGCTCTCCTTCCAGCAGTGGGCCGAGGCCCGCCCCGCCGAGCAGGTCAAGGAGTTCGTGCGGCGGGTGCAGGAGGGCCGCATCGAGCTGACCGCCCTGCCGTTCAACCTGCACAGCGAGACCTGCTCCACCGACGAGCTGCACGAACTGCTGCGCCTCGCCCACCAGGTCCGCGACGAGCACGGCGTCGAGTTCACCTCGGCCATGCAGACCGATGTGCCCGGCCACGTCGTCGGCATGGTCGACGCGCTCAGCGCAGCAGGTGTCAAGTACCTGTCCGTGGCGCACAACTGGGCCGGCCGCTCAGTGCCCCACCTCGTCGGCGGCGAGAAGCTGCCGCGCCTGTTCCGCTGGCAGGCGCCCAGCGGCAACAGCGTGCTCGTCTGGATGACCGACACCCCGCACGGCCTCGCCTACATGGAGGGCCCGCTGCTCGGCTTCGACACCGACTACTCCTCGGTGGACGACCTGCTGCCCGCCTACCTCACCTCGCTCGCCTCCCACCCCTACCCGTACCGCGGTGGTGTCTTCGGCTGGGCCATGGACGAGAAGGAGATCAAGCGCGAGCCCTACCCGTGGGACGTCCTGCACCTGCGCGTGCAGGGCAAGTTCGGCGACAACGCGCCGCCCCGCCGCGTCATCGCCGACACCGTGCGCCGCTGGAACGAGACCTGGGCCTACCCGCAGCTGCGCCTGTCCCGCAACGAGGACTTCTTCACCGACGCGGAGGCCCGGCTCGGCGACGAGATCCAGACCTTCGAGGGCGACTGGACGGACTGGTGGGTCGACGGCGTCGGCTCCGGCGCCCACCCGCTGTCGATGGCCCGCACCGCCCAGTCCGTCGTCGCCGACGCGCAGACACTTGGCACCTTCGCGGGCGTCCTCGGCGCCCAGGGCGCGGCCGACGACACACGTGACTCGGCTGGTGTGTACGAGGCCGTGTCCCTCTTCGACGAGCACACCTGGGGCGCGGGCGACCCCTGGACCCACGGCCACGACCACGGACACTCCGGCGAGCAGCAGTGGCACTGGAAGTACGGCCAGGCCGTGCGCGCCCGCGACGACGGCCAGTCCCTCCTCAACCGCGCGAACGCCCGCCTCGGCCAGCGCCTCGCCCGGCCCGCCGGCACCCCGGCCGCGTACCACGTGGTGAACACCTGCTCCTGGCCGCGCACCGAGGTCGCCGAGATCTTCCTCCCGGAGTCCAGCGTCCCGCTCGAACAGGCCGTGACCGTCCACGACGCCCGCACCGGCGCCCAGTTGACGCACGAGGAGCGGGCGCAGGTCAACGAGGAGCACCGCGACGCGGGCCGCTTCCTGCTCGTCCGCGTCGACGACGTGCCCGCCGCCGGGTCCGTACGCGTCGACGTCCGCGCCGCCGACACCTCGGCGGACACCGGGCAGGAGGCGACCTCCGTGAAGGCCGCCACCGGCTGGAACCCCACCGGCGGCAGCGAGCGCGAGAATCCGGCCGACACCGCCGCCGCGGCCCACGCCCACCCGCACCCGCTGGTCCTGGAGAACGAGCACCTCGCCGTCCGCGTCGACCTGGCCCGCGCCTGCATCGCCTCCGTCGTCGAGAAGTCGACCGGCCGCGAACTCGTCCGCGCCGACGCCATCACCGGCTTCAACGCCTACATCCACGACAGCTACACCACGTCCGGAGGCTTCAACCACAACTCGAGCCGCACCACCGCCTCCGACCGCCTGGAACACCTCGGCAACCGCTCCGTGGCCCCACCCGCCGCGCTCATCGCCCGACGCACCACGGCCACCGCCGAGACCCTCACGTACGAGACCCGCCCGCCGGGCGCCAACCGGGTGCGCACCACGCTCACCCTGCCGCACGGCATCGGCCGCCTCGACATCGAGAACCAGGTCGACAAGGACGCCACCCTCGGCAAGGAGAGCGCCTACTTCGCGTTCCCCTTCGCCTTCGAGACACCCACCGTGCGGATGGAGGCCTCGGGCGGCGCCACCGGCACCGACCTCCCTGTGGTCCCCGGCTCCGCCCTGCACATGCGGGCCGTGCGCCGCTGGGTGACGCTCCAGGAGGACGATCTCGCCGTCGGCTGGGCCACGCAGGACGCGCCGCTCGTCCAGTTCGGCAACATCGCCCTGCCGTACGCACCGTTCCCGAAGACGATGGACCACGACGAACCCGCCACCATCCACTCGTGGATCCACAACAACCTGTGGGACACCAACTTCCCCAGCGAGCAGGCCTTCGAGTTCACCTTCCGGTACTCGCTGTCCTGCGCCACAGGCGCCGACGTCGCGGGGCTCGGCCCGCGCACCGCCGCGGGTACCGCGCGACCGCTGCACGCGGTGCGGGCCCGCGGCGCCGTCAGCGCGGACGCCGCCGACCAGCTCGCCTTCGCGACCGTCGGCGACCCGCGCGTACGACTCGTCGGCGCCACCACCCCGGACGCCGAAGGAGCCGTGCTGCTGCGCCTGCAGTCCTTCGCCGAGGAACCCGTCGCCTGCCCGGTGCGCGCACTGTTCCCCGTCACCTCGGCGCGGGTGGCCGACTACCACGGGCGGGCGGGGGAGGAGCTGGCGACGGCGGACGGCGAGGTGACGGTCGACATCCCCGCGTTCGGCACCGTCGCCGTGCTGTTCCGGCGCTGACGACGGCGACACCGCGCACCTCTGCGTAAAGGAGACTCTGTGTACCGGCACGACCCGCGTTACGCCCCCGCTCCCGACGCCGTCCTCGCCGCCGGCTGGGAGCGGGTGGCGGCTCAACTCCCGTCGGCACCCGCCGTATTGGCGATCGACGGAGCGCCGTCCGCCGACTGGGACGCGCTCGCCGCACACCTGTCGGGCGCCATCCTCGTCGACGTACGGAACCACTACGCGCCACCCGCGCGGATCCGCGCCCGCGTCGGCCACCCGGAAGGCGCGGACGACCCCTACTTCCGCAGGCTCGCCGAGAACCCGCTCGACGACCTCTTCGAGGCGCTGCCCACACTCCAAGTCCCCACCGAGGGAGTTCTCGTCGTCTACGGGCCGGGCGCCGCGCTCGTCGACCACGACCTGCTCTGGTACGCCGACGTGCCCAAGCGGTACGCGGAGGCGGCCGCGGTCGCGGGCACCCCCGGCACGAACCTCGGCCTCCCGCACGAGAAGCCGGACCTGCGGCGGCTGTTCTACACCGACTGGCCCATGCTCGACCGGCACCGCGACACCCTCGCCCCCCGCGTCGACGGCTGGCTCGACCTCCAGGACCCCGGCAACCCGACCTGGCTCGACGGCCCCGGCCTGCGCGCGACCTGCGCGGCACTCGCCCGACAGCCCGTGCGCACCCGCCCGTTCTTCAACTCGACGCCGTGGGGCGGTCATTGGGCGCAGCGTGAACTCGGTTTCAACCCCGAGGCCCGCAACACGGCGCTCGGCTACGAACTCATCGCACCCGAGGCGGGCATCCTCGTCGGAACGGGCCCGCAGGCACAGGTCGAGGTGCCGTTCCAGCTGATGTGCGCACTGGAGCCGGACCGTGTCCTCGGCGCGGGGGTCCACGCCCGCTTCGGCACCTCGTTCCCGATCCGCTTCGACTACCTCGACACCGTCGGCGGCGGCAATCTCTCCCTGCACTGCCACCCCCAAGAGACGTACATGCGGGAGAAGTTCGGCTGGCACTACACCCAGCACGAGACCTACTACATGACCCTCGGCAGCCCCGACACCAAGGTGTTCCTCGGTCTGCGCGAGGACATCGACATCGACGCCTTCCGCAAGCAGGTCGAGGCGGCGGTCGCCCAGGGCACACCCATGGACATCGAGGACCACGTCCACGCCTTCCCCGCCGAACAGGGCCAGCTGTTCCTCATCCCCGCCGGCACCCCGCACGCCAGCGGCGCAGGCAACCTCGTCCTGGAGATCAGCGCCACCCCGTACCTGTACAGCCTGCGCTTCTACGACTGGCTGAGGCCCGACTCGGACGGCAACCCCCGCCCCCTCCCGTACGAACACGGCTTCGCCAACCTCGACACCACCCGGCGCGGCGAGGCCGTGGCTCGCGACCTCGTGCAGCGGCCGCGCACCTTGCGCGAGGGCGACGGCTGGCGCGAGGAGGTGCTCGGCGCGCTCGACGAGATGTTCTACGAGGTCAGGAGGTACACGCTCGACCCGGCCGCCGAAGCCGATGACGACACCGCGGGGCGCTTCCACGTACTGAACGTGGTGGAGGGCGACGGCGTGACCCTGCACACCGAGGCCGGTGACACCCACGAACTGGCCCACGCGGAGACACTCACCGTGCCCGCCGCCGTCGGCCGCTACCGCCTCCGTGCGGCCGACGGAGGTCCCGTACGGGTCGTGAAGGCGCTCGTCCGGTGATCCCGGTCATCGAGGTCGGCGGCACCCATGTCACCGCCGGCCTCGTCGACCCGGCAGGCGGCGGGGTCGAGCGGCGCACCCACCGGCCGCTCGACCCGGGCGCCCGCGCCGAGGACATCCTCGGCGCGGTGTGCCGCTGCGCCGACGCACTGCACGCCCCTGCGGGAACCACCTGGGGCATGGCCCTGCCCGGCCCCTTCGACTACGCGCGCGGCATCGGACTCTTCGCGGGCGTCGGCAAGTTCGAGGCCCTGTACGGGGTGGACGTGCGGGCCGCGCTGCTCGACGGCATGGCACGGCGACCCGGCGGCATCGCCTTCCTCAACGACGCGCACGCGTTCCTGCTGGGGGAGTGCTCCGCGGGGGCCGCCGCTGGGCACTCCCGCGTCGTGGGCATCACCCTCGGCACCGGGGTCGGCTCGGCCTTCCTCGCGGACGGCCGCATCCTCGACCACGGCCCCGGAGTGCCGCCCGAGGGGCGCATGGACCTGACCACCGTCGACGGCGGACCGCTGGAGGAATCGGTGTCCCGCCGTGCCCTCGTCGCCCGGTACGGCGAACAGGGTGTCGACGTGCGCGACATCGCGGACCGGGCCCGCGCCGGGGAACGGCATGCCCGCCGCGTCCTGGACAAGGCGTTCGGGACCCTGGGCGCCGTCCTCGGCCCGCGCCTCGCCGCGTTCGATGCGACCGCCCTCGTCGTCGGCGGCTCCATGGCGGGCTCCTGGGACCTGGTCGCACCGGCGCTGCACACGGGTCTCGCCAAGGGCGGCTGGACGCCCGACGCGGCCGACGTGAGCGGGCGGCCTCCCACGCGGCATACTCGTGCGATGCGCCCCGCCGCCCTCGCCGGTGACGCGGCGCTGCTGGGCGCGGCGCGCGCGGTCGCGGCCCGGCACACGAACCGAACAGGGCCGGGGTGGTAGCGGCCACCCAGACGGGCAAGGGGGAGACATTGGGCACGTCCGGCGCCGCCAAGGATCCGCGTCCCACGGTGCGGGACGTCGCACAGCGGGCGCGGGTCAGCGCCATGACGGTCTCGCGTGTGCTGCGCGACGACCCCAAGGTGCTGCCCGCCACCGCCGAGCGGGTGCGCACGGCGGCCGCCGAACTCGGCTACCGGCGCAACGAGATGGCGCGCAGCCTGCGCCTGGGCAGCGGCACCGGACTCGTCGGACTCGTCGTCACCAACCTCGCCAACCCCTTCTACTCACGGCTCGCCCTCGGCGTCGACGCCGTCGTCGGCGGGCACGGCCTCAAGACCGTCATCGGCAACACGGGACACGACGTCGACAGCGAACGCGAGCTCGTCGAGGACCTCGTGGCCCGCCGCGTCGACGGCATCATTGTGGTGCCCGCCGACGACGACCAGCGCCATCTCGCCGCCGCCGCGGCCGGTGGCGTGCCCGTCGTCGTCGCGAGCCGCCCCCCGAACGGCTTCGACGCCGACTGCGTCCTCGTCGACGACCACGGCGGGGCACGTACCGTCACCCGGGAACTCCTCGGCGCGGGACACCGCCGCATCGGCTTCCTGGGCTCCCCGCCCGCCGTCTACACGGGCGGGGAACGACTGCGCGGCTTCACCGACGCGCTCGCCGAGGCGGGCATCGAGCCCGAGCCGCAGCACGTACGCCTCGGTCAGCAGCAGACCGCCGAGGCGACGCGCGCCGCCGCCGAGCTGCTGGCGCTTCCCGAGCCGCCGACCGCGCTGTTCTGCTCCAACAACCGCAACACGATCGGCGCCTTTCGCGCCATCAGAGCCGCCGGGGCCCCTACAGCGCTCGCGGGTTTCGACGACTTCGAACTCGCCGACGTCCTCGGCCTGCCGCTGACCATCGCCGCGTACGACAGCGACGAACTCGGCAAGGAGGCGGGCCGGTTGCTCGTCTCACGCCTCGGCGAGCGCGCCGAGGCAGGCGGCAAGCAGGGCGGCACACCCGCCGCCGCGCGACGCGCCGTGGTGCCGACGACCCTCGTGCACTACGGCTAGGGTCGAAGGCCCGCCCCACCACGCAGGAGCCCGCCACCCATGCCCGACACCCAGCCCGCCCCCGTCATCCACGGCAACGTGCCCGGCTCCTTCGCCCGCAGCGTCCTCGCCGAGCGGCACCCCGCGCTCATCGAGAAGGTGCGTGCCGCCTTCCCGTACGGACCCGAGCAGCACCGCGCCCTGGACGCGCTGCTGCGGAACACGGCGGGCGGCGTGATCGAGCCGCTGGGCGAGGGGGCGCACGACCGCGAGCGCTGGGACGCGTGGGGGAGCGAATGGTTCGGGGCGTCGTGGTTCGACGCGCCGTTCCTGTGGGCGGAGAGCTACTTCTACCGCCAACTCCTCGACGCCGTCGGCTACTTCGGGCAAGGGTCGTGGCGGGGCGTCGATCCCTTCCAGCCGTTCAAGCGGGCCGAGCTCGACAGCCCCGAGGCCGATGCCGAGCTGGGCGCCGTGGACTGGCTCGCCTCGGTGTCCCTGGCCGAGCAGGAGCGCGGGCTGCTGCTCGGGTCGCTCTGGGGCAACCGCGCCGACCTCGGCTTCCGCGTCACCGCCGACGGCGCCGAACCGGGCGCGGACACCCAGCTCGTCGCCGACGACTCCGAGGCGTTCTGGGCCGCGCTGCCGCGGGGCGGCGACGCCACGCTGAGCCTCGTCGCCGACAACGCGGGACGTGAACTCCTCGCCGACCTGCTGCTCGTCGACCACCTCCTCGCACACGGGCGCGTGGCGCGCGTGACCGTGCAGCTCAAGCCGTACCCGTACTACGTCTCGGACGCCATGACGGCCGATGTCGTCGACTGCGTGCGGCGGCTGTACCGGGCCGGCGGCGCGGCGGCCGAGGCCGGCGGGCGGATCTGGGCCGCGCTGGGGGACGGCCGGATCGCCCTGCGCGCACACCCCTTCTCCTGCGCGCCGCTGCCCTACGCGGACATGCCCGACGACCTGCGCGCCGAGTTCGCGGAGACGACGCTCACCGTGCTCAAGGGAGACCTCAACTACCGGCGCCTGGTGGGCGACCGCATGTGGGAGCCCACCACGCCGTTCGCCGACCGCACCACGTACTGGCCGACCCCCGTGGTCGCGCTGCGCACGCTCAAGTGCGACGTGATCACGGGCATCACAGCAGCCACCCAGGACGCGCTGGACGCCGCCGAACCGCACCAGAAGTGGCGGGTCAGCGGCGCCCACGCCCTCGTACAAGCCCGGATGTGAACGCTCAGGCGGCCGCGCGCTCCAGCGTCTCCAGGGACTGGCCCGCCGTCTCCCGGACGAACGCCGCCGTGAACGCGAACGCGAGGACGCAGATCCCCGCGAAGAGCGCGAAGGCGGCGCCCGCCCCGGCCGTGAGCAGCACGGGGAAGACCAGCGAGACGGCGAAGTTCGCGGCCCAGTTGGTGCCCGAGCCGACACTCACACCGACGCTGCGCACCCGCAGCGGGAACAGCTCCGGCAGCATCACCCACAGCAGCGGCGCCCAGCTCAGCGAGTAGGCCACCTTGAAGACGGCGAGGCTCGCGACGGCCGCGACCTGCCCGAGCGTCTGGTGCAGCAGCCCGAGCGAGAACACCGCGCACAGCGTGCTCATGCTGACGATCATCAGGACGAGCCCCGTGAGCAGCAGCGGCTTGCGGCCCACCCGGTCGACGAGACGTCCGGTCACGAACGTCGTGACGATCGAGAGGACGCCGAGCCCCACGCTGTTCAGCAGCGCGGCGGAGTCTCCGAAACCGGCCGCCTTCAGGATCGTCGGCGCGTAGAAGACGATCGTGTTGGAGCCGATGACCTGTTGGATCACCGCCATCGCGACGGCGATGCAGAGGCCGCGCCGCACCCGGCGGTCGGCGAACAACTCCCGCAGGCGGCCCCGGCGCTCGTGCGATCCGTGCGCGGCGGCGCGGATGTCCGCGAGCTCGGCGTCGGCCTCCTCCTCGGTGTGCAGGCGAAGGAGCACGGTGCGGGCCTCGTCCTCGCGGCCGTGCGCGACGAGCCAGCGCGGCGTCTCCGGCTGCGTCCACATCCCTGCGAACAGCACGGCGGCCGGGACGAGCGCGAGCCCCAGCATCCAGCGCCAGGCGCCCGCGTCGGACAGCAGATAGGAGATGAGGTACGACACGAAGATGCCGACCGCGATCATCATCTGGTTGAGCGTCGACACCCGGCCGCGGATGGCGGTCGGCGCCAGCTCGGAGAGATAGCTGGGGATCACGGACGAGGACAGCCCGACGGCCACACCCGTGACGACCCGAAAGGCGATGAGGATCCACGGACCCGTGGCCACTGCCATGCCCAGCGCGCCCGCGCCGAAGACCACGGCCGTGCCGAGCATGACCGGACGACGCCCCCAGCGGTCGGTCGCCGGGCCCGCCGCGAAGCACCCGGCGATGGCGCCGATCATCAGCGAGCTGACGAACGCCCCCTGCATCCAGGCGCTCAGCCCCAGGTCGCGGGTGAGGAACAGCTGGGCACCCGCCACGATCCCCATGTCGTACCCGGACAGCAGACCGCCGAAGGCGCCGCAGAGATAGAGCAGAAGCGTGCGGCGCGATCGGACGTCCGCGCTCGGTGCATCAGACACCGAGGTCCTGGTGACGGCAGGCATGACGAGCTCCCTTGCTGGTCGGCTCCGCATCATTAGCGTCAACACTCCGACGAAAATCAAGGGGTAACGACCAGCGGTTTTGATTTCTGTCGTGAGTCTTGACGTAAATGCGCGGGGCGGGGGAGTATCCGACCCATGGCAGTGGTCAAGAACCCCACCGTGCTGCGCCAGTTGCGGTACGGGAACGTGGAGCGCGTCCTCCAGGTGCTGCGCAGGCAGGGCCCCAGCAGCAGGGCCGACGTGGCCACCGCCACGGGGCTCTCGCGCACGACGCTCTCCGGCATCGTCGGGCAGCTGCTCGCCGACGGCGTCGTCACGGAGGAGCCCGCGGGCCCGCCCTCGGGCCGCGGCCGCCCGGTGCACCGGCTCACGCTCAACCCGCGCTCCGCCCAGGCGGTCGGCATCGAGGTGGGCCGCGAGCGCATCACGGTCGCGATCGCCAACGCGGCGCACGAGGTGACCGCCTTCGCCGGCACCCATCACGCGCAGCGCTCCGGAGCCCGCGACCAGGCGGCCGCCGCCCTCGACCTGCTGCGCGAGCTCGCCGCCCACGAGGGCATCGACCTCGCCGGACTCGGCGGCGTCGGCATCGGCACACCGGGCCCCGGAGACACCACGGACCGCCGGCAGACGGTCGCCGACGCGGTCTCCGATGCCCTTGAGGTGCCGGTCCTCGCCGACAACAACACGCGGCTCGCCGCACTCGGCGAGGCCATCTGGGGCGCGGCCCGCGGATCCGGCGACGCCCTGCACCTCACGCTGTCGTACGGCATCGGCGGCGGGCTCGTCGCCGGAGGCCTGCTGTTCCGGGGCGCGCAGGGCGCCGCCGGCGAGATCGGGCACATCAGCGTCGACGCCGAAGGGCCGCACTGCTGGTGCGGCGGACACGGCTGTCTGGAGCAGGTCGCCGCCGTGCCCGCGCTGCTGCGGGCGGCCGGGCGGCGCAGCTGGGAGCGGTTCACGGAGGCGTTCGCGGCCGGGTCCGACACCGAGCGCGCGGTCGTCGAACGCGCCGCGCTCGCCGTCGGACGCGCGCTCGCCGCCGCCTCCAGCACCGCCAACCCGCGCCGCATCGTGCTCGGCGGCGAGGTCGCCGACCTCGGCCCCGGCTTCCTCCGTCCCGTCGAGGACGCTTTCCGCCGCTACACCGCGACCCGCGTCCACCGTGGAGTGGAACTCGTGCAGGGCGTGCTCGGCGAGCGCTCCGGCGCCCTCGGCGCCCTCGCCCTGGTCTTCCACGAGTCACCGCTGCTCGCGGGGTACGCGACGGCGGACACGGCGGCCCCCGACGAGGCCGCCGCCACCCGCGCCTCGTAGCACCTGTCCTGACCCGAAACACCCCCTCGTACGATCCGAAAGGCACCGCCGTGCGCCACAACATGCTCTTCCTGATGACCGACCAGCACCGGGTCGACACCCTCGGTGCCTACGGCAACCCGCACGTGCGCACTCCGAACCTCGACCGGATCGCCGCCGAGGGCACCCGCTTCGACAGCTGCTACACACCCACCGCGATCTGCACCCCGGCCCGCGCCAGCCTCCTGACCGGCGCGGCACCCTTCCGGCACAAGCTGCTCGCCAACTACGAGCGCAATGTCGGGTACTTGGAGGATCTCTCCGACGGCCAGTTCACCTTCGCCGAGCAGCTCAAGGGAGACGGCTACAACCTCGGCCTGATGGGCAAGTGGCACGGCGGTGTGCAGCGCACCGCCGCCGACTACGGCTTCGAGGGGCCGAACCTGGAGGGCTGGCACAACCCGGTCGACCACCCCGACTACCTGGCGTACCTCAAGGAGCGCGGCCTTCCCGAGTACGCGATCAGCGACCGGATGCGCGGCACCACCCCCAACGGCAGCCCCGGCAACCTCCTCGCCGCCCGCCTCCACCAGCCCGTCGAGGCCACCTTCGAGTACTACCTCGCCACCCGCACCATCGAGATGCTGCGCCGGTTCGCCGAGGACGAGCGCGGCGGCGAGGGCAACCCGTTCTTCCTCGCCACCCACTTCTTCGGCCCGCACCTGCCGTACATCCTGCCGAACGAGTACTTCGACATGTACGACCCGGAACTCGTCGAACTGCCCGCGTCCATGGCCGAGACGTTCGCCAACAAGCCGCCGGTGCAGAGCAACTACAGCCAGCTGTGGGCCTTCGACACGATGCCCCTCGAGGACAGCCGCAAGCTGATAGCCGCCTATTGGGGCTATGTCACCCTCATCGACGAGCAGATCGGCCGCATCATGGCGGCCGTGCGCGACCTCGGCCTCGACGGGCGCACCGCCGTCTGCTTCACCGCCGACCACGGCGAGTTCACCGGCGCCCACCGCCTGCACGACAAGGGCCCCGCCATGTACGAGGACATCTACCGGATCCCCGGTCTGCTCCGCGTCCCCGGCGGCGCGGCGGGGCAGGTCCGCGACGAGTTCGTCTCCCTCACCGACTACACGGCGACCATCCTGGAACTGGCCGGCGCCGACGCCGCTCCGGCCGTCGACAGCCGCAGCCTGCTCCCGATCGCCCGCGGCGAGCACCCCGAATGGGACGAGCACCACCTCGCCGAGTACCACGGCCACCACTTCCCGTACCCTCAGCGCATGCTGCGCACCCGCCGCTACAAGCTCGTCGTGAACCCCGAGTCCCACAACGAGCTGTACGACCTCCAGGCCGACCCGGACGAGCTGCAGAACCGGTACGAGCACCCCGAACTGCGCGAGGTGCGCACGCAGTTGATGCACCGCCTTTACCACCTGCTGCGCGACCGCGGCGACAACTTCTACCACTGGATGACACCGATGTACGACGTGCCGACCGACTACGACACGACGCTGTCCGCGTTCGAGTCGGAGGGCGTGGCGTGAAGAGCTGCTGCTCGCCCTCGCGTGAAGGCGGCCCCGAGGTCACGGCCGGGGGGCCGGTCGCCCTCGCCCTCACGCCCCGCGACGAACCGGCCTACGACACCCGTATCGACCTGCCCGGCGGCACCTTCCGCATGGGCAGCGAGGACGCGGACGCCAACCCCGGGGACGCCGAAGGGCCGGTGCGTTCCGTGCGCGTGAAGGCCTTCGCCATCGACGCCTACGCCGTCACCACCGCCCGCTTCGCCGCGTTCGTCGAGGCCACCGGACACCGCACCGAGGCTGAACGCTTCGGCTGGAGCTACGTCTTCGCCAAGTTCCTGCCCGGCCACCTGCGCAAGATCTCGCCGCGCCCCGACGCCACCCCGTGGTGGTGCGGCGTGGAGGGCGCGACCTGGCGCACCCCGGAGGGCCCCGGCAGCGACCTCGAAGGCCGCTGGGACCACCCCGTCACACACGTCGGCTGGGCGGACGCCGTCGCCTTCGCGACGTGGGCGGGCGGCCGGCTGCCCACCGAGGCCGAGTGGGAGTACGCCGCGCGCGGCGGCCTCGACCAGGCCCGCTACGCCTGGGGCGACGAACTCACCCCGGGCGGCGAGCACATGTGCAACATCTGGCAGGGCACCTTCCCCACCAAGAACACCGCCGAGGACGGCTACCAGGGCACGGCCCCCGTCCACGCGTTCCAGGCGAACGGGTACGGCCTGTACAACGTCGCGGGCAATGTGTGGGAGTGGAACGCCGATCTGTGGGAGGCGGGCGGCGACCCGAACACCCGGGTCATGCGCGGCGGCTCGTACCTGTGCCACCACTCGTACTGCAACCGCTACCGCGTGGCCGCCCGCACCTCCAACACGGCGGACAGCACGTCGGGCAACACGGGGTTCCGTGTGGTCTATTCGGGCTGACCCACGTAGTCGACGGTGACCTGCTCCGCATGCGGCGCGAGCAGGTCGCGCAGCTCCTCGGCCGCCGCCTTCAACAAGTGTCCGTCGCGGTCCGCGCGCACGGTCTCCATCAGGAACGCCACCCGCGTCGAGTCCTCGGTGACACAGGTGCGCTGGGCGTCGCGGTGGTTCCAGTGCCGGGTCAGCACGCCGGTCGTGTCGGCGTAGATGACCTCGCCGGGCTTGGGGTGCTCGACGGTGTCGGGCTCGCCGAGTGGGGTGAACTCCTCGGTGCCGTCCGCGTAACGGATCTCCACCACGTCGCCGGTGACATGGTCGAGGTCGAAGGCTCCGGCGGGCAGACCGTGGCGCACGGAGACGGCGTTGTACGAGTCGACCGCCGGGTTGATGCGCGGCAGTGCGCCCTTCTTCGCCATGCGGCGGCCGAGGGCGTCGACGCTGGGCCGGATGCGGCGCGGGTTGGTGCCGAAGGAGCGGTACGCGGTGTGCCACGCCTCGATGCGGGGATCGGACTCGTCCGCGGGCTGCCAGGACCCGTCGGCCAGCTCGCGCTCCAGGTTCGTGACGGCCGTGACGGTCGCGGGCCATGGCTCGTGGCCGCGCAGGCCGGTGGCGGTCACCACGGCGATCCGGGTGCCGGGGAAGGCCTCGGCGACGGCGGGGGTGAGATGGAAGGCGGGCATCGGGACTCCGTATCTGTTCTTGCGTGAGAGGGGTCAGGTGAGGGCGAGGAGGCTGACGGCGACGGCGGCCGTGCCGAGACCCACCAGCTGCCCCCGGTGGATCCGTTCCGCCAGTACGCCGCGCGCGAGCAGCACCGTACCGGCCGGGTAGAGGGCGGTGATCACGGCGACGACCGCGAGGTCTCCGCTGCGCGCCGCCAGCAGGAACAGCAGATTGGCGATCGAGTCGAGCACCCCGGCCGCCGCCGAGATCCCGTACGCGGGCTTCTCCGCGCCGAGCCGCTTGTACAGGACGCCTGCCGCGCCCAGCGTGACGAGCGACGACACCGCCCTGCCGACGATCAGCGGTGCCACGCCACTGTCCGAAGGGGCCTGGTGCAGACAGACCAGCTGCAGCGCGATGGCCGCGCCCGCCCCGAAGGCGAGCAGCAGCGCCGTGCGCGAGGGGCGGGAGGCGCCGGTGCCGCTCCCGGCGCTGACCAGGACCACGGCGACGAGCGCGAGCGGCAGCCCGACGAGCCCCGCCGTGGCGAGGTGCTCGCCCTGCAGCAGCCCCACGGAGACCGGCAGCGCGGCGGACACCAGCGCCGTCACGGGGGACAGCACGTTCATCGGCCCGATGGCGAGGGTCTTGTACAGCAGCGCGAACGCGGCGGCCGAGGCGACACCGGAGGCCACGCCCCAGCCCACGGCGGCCGAGCTGAACGAGGCGCCGAGGAACGGCCACAGCAGCAGCTCGACGGCGAGGCTGGCGGGCGCCGCGACCATCACGGTGCGCAGCACATGGGCCTTCCGGGCGCCGAGGCCGCCGAGGAAGTCGGCGCACCCGTAGGCGAGAGAGCTGCCCAGGGCCAGCAGCAGAGCGATCACGAAATTCTTCCTTGCCCTCTTCATGCTTCAGTGGAACGACCAAACCGTACAGTGAACCGACCGTGATGTGTCAACCGAACGACCGCGCGGTACATTCCACTGGCCAGTCGGTGGTGAAGCGGAAGGTGGTCAGGTGACCGAGACAGAGGCAGCCCTGCGCACGCTCGCGCACAACGTCAGGACGGCCCGCTCGCGCGCGGGCCTCTCCCTGGACGAGCTCGGCCGCCGCGCCAAGGTCAGCAAGGGTGCCCTGGTCGGCCTGGAGAAGGCGCAGGGCAATCCGAATTTCGCCACCCTCGTCCGGCTCGCCGACACCCTTGGTGTCTCGGTGTCGGCCCTGCTTGAGGGGCCGGCCGAGGGGCGCGTGCGGGTCGTGTCGTCCGACGACGTCATGCCGCTGTGGGCGGGGGAGCGGGGCGGCGAGGCCCGGCTCATGCTGACGACCACGGGCGCCTCCCCGGTCGAGGTCTGGCGCTGGCGCCTCGAACCGGGCGAGGAGTATCCCAGCCACCCCCACCAGGCCGGCGTCATCGAGACGGTGAGTGTCACCGGCGGGTGCATGACCCTCGTCGTCGACGGCGCGGAGCACTCCGTGGCGGCCGGACAGACCGCCACCTTCGACGGGGACGCCGCGCACACCTACCGGGGCGCGGGCGAGGGAACCTGCCACCTGATCATGACGGTGCAGCTGCCACCGGGGTCATAGGCGCCACCTATCCGGGGCATCGATTTTTGGTCGTGGATCTCCGCGCACGCAAACCGCTTCACTGGCGCGGTAGTTGGGGCGGCGCCGGACGGGCCCGGCGCCGCGGATCCCAGCCGTGCCCGGATGGAGGTTGCAATGACGCATGCCCCGGACGCCGCCCAAGGCGCCACCCCAGTGGTGAAGGCCACACCGTGGTACCGGCAGCTCTATGTGCAGGTGCTGGCGGCGATCGTCGTCGGCATCGTGATCGGCTGGCGGTGGCCCGACCTGGGCACGGCGATGGAACCGGTCGGCACGACCTTCGTCGCGGCGATGAAGATGCTGATCGGGCCGATCGTCTTCCTGACCATCATCGGCGGCATCGCGGGCGTGGCCGACCTCAAGAAGGTGGGCCGCACGGGCGTCAAGGCGCTCGTCTACTTCCAGGTCGGCACGATCGTGGCGCTCGGCTTCGGCCTCCTCGCCATCAACCTGTTCCCGCTCGGTGAGGGCGTGCACGCGGATGTCGGCGGCCTGCACACCTCGGGCGACGCGAGCCAGTACGTCCAGCAGGGCGAGCAGCAGCACTGGTGGGAGTTCCTCACCAACCTGGTCCCCGACAGCTTCTTCGGCGCGTTCGTCGAAGGAGACATCCTCCAGGTCATCTTCCTCGCCGTGATCTTCGGGATCGCGCTGAAGATGGTCGGCCCGGTCGGCGAGCCGATCATCGCGTCCGTCAACCGTCTCACCGAGGTGGTCTTCAAGGTCCTGTCGTTCGTGATGAAGGCGGCCCCGGTGGGTGCCTTCGGCGCGATGGCCTTCGCGATCGGCAAGTTCGGCCTGTCCACGCTGACCAGCCTCGGCTCGCTGATCCTGCTGTTCTACGTCACGTCCATCGTGTTCGTCGTCGTGGTCCTCGGCGCCGTCCTGTCGCTGTACGTGAAGCTGAACCTCTTCCAACTCCTGCGCCACTTCAAGGAGGAGCTGCTCCTCGTCCTCGGCACCTCCACGGCCGAGCCCGCGCTGCCGGGGCTGATGCGCAAGCTGCAGTTCATGGGCGTCGACCGGCCGACGGTCGGCCTGGTGGTGCCGACCGGCTACAGCTTCAACCTCGACGGCGCCGCGGTCTATCTGTCCCTCGCCACCCTCTACATCGCCCAGGCCACCGACACCACGCTCTCCCTCGGCCAGCAACTCGGCCTGCTGGCCGTCATGCTGCTGACCTCCAAGGGTGCCGCCGGAGTCGCCGGTGGTGGGTTCATCGCGCTGACCGCGACCCTGTCGACCGTCGGGCATGTGCCCGCCGCGGGCATCATGCTGATCTTCGGCATCGACAAGTTCATGTCCGAGTGCCGGGCCCTGGTCAACTTCTGCGGAAACGCCGTGGCCACCCTCGTCGTCGCCCGCTGGGAGAACGCCCTCGACCTGGAGCGGGCCCGCCGCGTCCTCGCGGGGGAGCGGGTCGAGGCGCTGCCCGAGGCCGCCCCGGCCGAGGCGACGACGGTGCCCGTTCAGAAGCCGGTGCCCGCGCCCGCCCCACCGGCGGTCTGAGTCCCCGGCCGCGCGCACTCCCCGCGAGGGCGACCTGTCGACCTGTCGATAGGTTGCCCTTATGGCAGCAGGCGGAGGAGGCAGAATGGACGCGCGGCAACTGCAGTACTTTCTCGCCATCGTGGAGCACGGTGGCTTCAGCAGGGCCGCCGCCGCGCTCCACGTGGCGCAGCCGTCGTTGTCCCAGGCGATGGCCAACCTGGAGGCGGACCTCGGTGTCTCGCTCTTCCACCGGATGGGCCGCGGCGTCGTCCTCAGCGAGGCGGGCGCCGAACTCTTGGAACCGAGCCGCCGCGTGCTGCGCGACCTGGCCGCCGTACGCGAACGGGCCGCCGCCCTCACCGGCCTCGGCAGCGGCACCGTGGAAGTGGCCACCATGCCCTCACCGGGCATCGAACCGATGGCCACGCTGATCCACCGCTTCGCCCAACTGCACCCCGACGTCACCATCAGCACCCGCGCCGCCTTCACCCCGGAAGAGGCCGTCGAACTCGTCCGCAGCGGCGCCTGCGAGCTGGGGCTGCTCGGCGCCGACAAACCGGTGACCGCGCCCGGCATCGACATGCTGCCCGTGGAGGAGCAGCCCTTCGTCGTCGTGGGCGCGGCCGACGGGCCCTTCGCCGACGGCGCCGTGCTGCACCCCCAGGACCTCGCAGGCCACAAGCTGATCGCGTCCCGCCCCGGCAGCCTCATGCGCGGCATCGTCGACGACATCACCGCCCGCGGCGGGGACACCGAGATCGTCGCCGTCGTCGACCACCGCACCTCCATCCTCCCGCTCGTGCTCACCGGCGTGGGCGTCGCCGTGCTGCCCGCCGCCTGGACCCGCCTCGCCCGCCGCTGCGGCCTCGCGGTCGCCTCGCTCGTCCCGACCGCCCATCTGCACGTCGCGATGATCAGCCTGCCCGCGCATCTGACGCCCGGGGCACGCGCCTTCCTGGAACTGACCCGCTCGCTCGCGGAACGCCGGGCGCGGACCCCGTCGACGTAACAGCTCCTCGACCGGGCGCGGCACCCATCAGCCGCGCCTATGTGTCGCATCGGAAGCATGTCTTGGACGCCCCGCGAACCGGCCGGTTGACTCGGGAACACACCAACCGCCGCCCGGCCAGGCGCTCTTGAGCACGGGCGTTCCCGCACTTCCTGGAGGCCCTCGTGTCCGAGACCCGCACCTTCCGTATCGCCGCCATCCCCGCCGACGGTGTCGGCTCCGAGGTCGTGGCGGCGGGCCGCGCCGTCCTGGACGCCCTCGCCGCCGGCTCCGACGGGTCCTTCGCCTTCGACTGGCAGGAGTTCGACTGGGGCTGCGAGTACTACGCCCGCACCGGCAAGATGATGGCCGACGACGGCCTCGACCAGCTCAAGGACTTCGATGCCATCTACTTCGGCGCGGTCGGCTGGCCCTCCGTGCCCGACGACGTCAGCCTGTGGGGCCTGCGCCTGAAGATCTGCCAGAACTTCGACCAGTGGGCGAACGTCCGCCCCGTGCACTTCCTGCCCGGCGTGCTCAGTCCGCTGCGCAAGGCCGACGACACCGAGCTCGACTGGGTCGTCGTCCGCGAGAACAGCGAGGGCGAGTACGCGGGCCTCGGCGGCCGCAATCTGTCCGGGCGCGGCCCCGGCGGTGAAGTGGCCGTCCAGTCCTCGCTGTTCACCGAGGTGGGCTGCGAGCGCATCATCCGCTTCGCCTTCGACCTGGCCCGCACCCGCACGCGCCGCAAGGTCTCCTCGGTCACCAAGTCCAACGCCCAGCAGTACGGGATGGTGCTGTGGGACGACGTGTTCAAGCGGGTGGCCGCCGAGTACCCGGACGTGGAGACGGAGAGCGTGCTGGTCGACGCCATGTCGGCGAAGTTCGTGCTCAAGCCCGAGGACCTGTCCGTCGTCGTCGCCTCCAACCTCAACGCCGACATCCTCTCCGACTTGGGCAGCGCGCTCGCGGGCAGCCTCGGCCTCGCGGCCAGCGCCAACCTCAACCCCGAGCGGCGCTTCCCGAGCATGTTCGAGCCGGTCCACGGCTCGGCCCCGGACATCGCCGGGCAGGGCCTCGCCAACCCGATCGGCGCGGTCGGCAGCGCCGCGCTGATGCTGGAGCACTTCGGCCTGCCCGACCAGGCGGCCCGCCTCAACAAGGCCATCGAGACCGTCACCGGCGCCGGGACCCTCACCCGCGACGTCGGCGGCACCGCCACCACCGAGGACGTCACCAAGGCGCTGATCGACGCGCTGGCCAACTGACCCTCGTACGGGGGACACGAGCCTCCCGGCTGGTCCTCGGGTCGCGCCGACAGGCCGGGACGGCCGCTCCGAAGCGGCCACTTCAGTGCCGGGCCCTCCTCGTGGGGCCCGGCACTCGCCGTTGCCTACCAACTGAGCCCCGCCGCCACCGGCCGGTGGTCGCTGCCCGTCGCGGGCAGCACCCAGGAGCGGTCCGCCGTGACGCCCCGGACCAGGATCTGGTCGATGCGCACCACCGGGAAGTCCGCCGGATAACTGAAGCCGAAGCCGTCGCCCGCCTCCTCCTGGGCCGAGTGCAACCGCGAGGTGAGGCCGTCCAGGGCCCGGTCGTCCGTGGAGCCGTTGAGGTCGCCGAGCAGCACCACCCGCCTGCTGTCCTCGGCCGCGATCGCCTCGGCAAGAGCCCGCGCGTTGCGGTCCCGGCTGTCCGTCCAGAAGCCACCCCGCGGCATCACGCGCACCGAGCCAAGGTGGGCCACGTACACCGCCACCGGCCCGTCGTCCGTGGTCACGGTCGCCCGCAGCGCCCGGTTGGAGGGCAGCTTCTCGGCGGCCGACTTGGTGGCGCCCAGCGGCCCGACGTCCTGCTGGAGGTCGACCGGCCCGGTGTCCGACAGCGGCAGCCTGCTCCACAGCCCGACCGTCCCCTGCACCGTGTGGTGCGGATACGCCTCGGCCAACGCCTTCTCGTACGTGCCCCGGGCCTGCTCCGTGATCTCCTCGAGCGCGAGCACATCGGCCCCGGAGGCCGCCAGGTCGCGGGCCGTGCCCGCCGGATCGCGGTTGTCGGCCCCGACGTTGTGACTGACGACGGTGAGGTCACTGTCGGAGGCCTGCGCCTTGTCGCCGAGGACACCGCCGAAGAGGCCCGTCCACACCACGGCCGGCAGCACCACGGCCACCACCGCAGACGCCGACCGCCGCCACAGCGCTCCTATCAGCAGCACCGGCACCAACAGCCCGAACCACGGCAGGAAGGTGTCCACCAGACTGCCGAGGCCCCCGCGGTCCGTGATCCGCGCGTGCAGCAGCAGAAGCAGCCCGAGCAGCAGGGCGAGGGCGGCGAGCAGCCTCCCGCGCCTCCAGGGGCCGGGCCGGGAGAGGGCACGGAGCGACCGGGGCATTCGTACGCGCTTGTTGTCGGTCACTTCTGCATCCTCGGGTCCTCGGTGGGGTCGGCGTAGGGGGCCGGGCAGCCGTGATCGGCGGCCTGGGGCCGGAGTTCGTAGTGCCAGGGCTCGTTGCCGTAGATCTGGCAGAGCCCGTACGGGGCGCCGTGCTCGGACAGCCACGCCGTCGCCTCGGAGCGGCCGAGGTCGACCGCGTCGCCGGACACGTGCGGTGAGGTGTCGGCGGTGGCCACCCATTGGGCGGCCTCGGCCTCGGAGCCGTACTTCGACACCGCCTCGTCGAGCAGCCGGTTCTGGTACTCGGGGGAGCGCCAGCCGCTGTTGACGTAGAACGTGACGCCGTCGTCGGAGGCGTCCGTCGCCGCCCGGCGCAGGGTCTTGAGCAGGTCCGGGTCGAGCCTGCCGACGGCCGGGGTCGTGTCGTCGAAGACCGTCACGCCGTCGGGAACCACGCCGTCGGCCTCGCCCACCGCGTTCTGCCCGCCGCGCTCGCGCGATGCCATCGGTGAGGGCACCGAGGCGGACGAGGGCGTCGGGGGAGCCTTCGTCGGCGGCGAGGCCGACGAGATCCTGGGCGACCGAATACCGAGGACCGTGGCGATCACTGCCGCGGCGACGACGAGGCCGATGAGGAGGAGCAGCGGACGCGTCCGACGCGTCATGGGTGTGCGTGTCATGCCGCCAGTCAAGGCGGGGCGATGTTGCCACAACGTCTGCGTTTTTCGATATGCCGCCGATACACGCCGACTCGTAGCGTGAAGGGCATGCGAGTGCTGATTGTGGAGGACGAGCGGTATCTGGCGGAGGCCGTGCGCGACGGGCTGCGCCTGGAGGCGATCGCCGCCGACATCGCGGGGGACGGGGACACCGCCTGGGACCTGCTGAGCGTCAATACGTACGACATCGCCGTCCTCGACCGCGACATCCCCGGGCCGACCGGAGACGAGATCGCGGGCCGCATCGTGGCCTCGGGCAGTGGGATGCCGATCCTCATGCTGACCGCGGCCGACCGCATCGACGACAAAGCCTCGGGGTTCGAACTCGGCGCAGACGACTACCTGACGAAGCCGTTCGAGCTCCAGGAACTCGTGCTCAGGCTCCGGGCCCTCGACCGCAGACGCGGCCACAGCCGGCCGCCCGTGCGGGAGATCGCGGGCGTGCGCCTCGACCCGTTCCGCAGGGAGGTCTACCGCGACGGCCGGTTCGTCGCCCTGACCAGGAAGCAGTTCGCGGTACTCGAAGTCCTCGTGGCCGCGGAGGGCGGGGTGGTCAGCGCGGAGGAACTTCTGGAGCGCGCGTGGGACGCGCACGCCGACCCGTTCACCAACGCCGTCCGTATCACCGTCTCCGCGCTGCGCAAGCGGCTCGGCGAGCCGTGGATCATCGCCACCGTGCCGGGCGTGGGCTACCGCATCGATGTGCGCCCGCAGGACGAGGGCCAAGGCCGTGCCTAGGAAGCGCGGGCCGAGCGCCCGCCTCAAGCTCACCCTGAGCTACGCCGGATTCCTCATGCTCGCCGGTGGCCTGCTGCTCGCCGCCGTGGGGTTCTTCTTCGTCCGAGAGGGGTGGCTGCAGACCAATGAGCAGGGAGCCTGGCGAGCGACTCCGGGCACCACCTTCGTGCGCGGGTTCGCCCCGCTGGCCGCCGGGGTCATGGTGTTCCTCCTGGTGTTCGGCCTCCTGGGAGGATGGCTCCTCGCCGGCCGCATGCTCGCCCCCTTGAACCGCATCACCGACGCCACCCGCACGGCCGCGACCGGGGCGCTCTCCCACCGCATCCGGCTGCCCGGCCGTCAGGACGAGTTCCGTGAACTCGCCGACGCCTTCGACACCATGCTCACGCGGCTCGAAGCGCACGTCGCCGAGCAGCGCCGCTTCGCCGCCAACGCCTCCCACGAGCTGCGCACCCCGCTCGCCGTCTCGAAGTCGCTCCTCGACGTGGCCCGCGCAGACCCCGACCGCGACACCGAGGAACTCGTCGACCGGCTCAGCGCCGTCAACACCCGGGCGATCGACCTCACCGAGGCGCTGCTCCTGCTCAGCCGCGCCGAACAGCGCGCCTTCACCCGCGAGGACGTCGACCTCTCCCTCCTGGCGGAGGAGGCCGTCGAAACGCTCCTCCCGCTGGCGGAGAAGAGCGGCGTCACCCTCGAAACCCGCGGCGACATCGCCCGCGCGTCCGGATCACAGCCCCTCCTGCTGCAACTGGCCACGAACCTCGTGCACAACGCGATCGTCCACAACCTGCCCGAGCGGGGCACCGTGCGGATCACCACCGGCGTCCGCCCCGGCACGGCGGTGCTCACGGTCGAGAACACGGGCGACACGCTGTCCCCGGACCTGGTCGCCACCCTCACCGAACCCTTCCAGCGCGGCACCGAGCGGGTCCGCGCCGACCACCAGGGTGTCGGCCTGGGCCTCGCCATCGTCCAGTCCATCACCCGTGCCCACGACGGCACCCTCACCCTCTCTCCGCGCCCCTCCGGCGGGCTGCGCGTCACCGTGGAACTCCCGGTCACCGGCATGTGAGGTCGGCCACCGAAGGCCCTTCGAGGGCAGAGAAGTGCAGGTCACCGTGTCATCATGCGATGACATCGCTTGATGACATGAACGGGAAGACCTTGCAGCCCTCCGTATCAGTGCCCGCGCCCAGCACCGCTCCGCCGCTCCGCCACCCCCGCGCGCTCGTGCCGGTCCTGGTCAGCCTCGGGATGCTGGTGGCCGTCGTCAGCAGCCTCGGCGCGCCGCTGATCCCCACCATCGCCGCCGAGGACCATGTCGCCGTCTCCACCGCGCAGTGGGCACTGACGGTCACGATGCTGGTCGGCGCCATCGCGACCCCCGTCATGGGACGCCTCGGCGACGGTCCGCACCGAAAGCGCGTCATCCTCGGCGGGCTCGCCGCCGTCTTTGTCGGCAGCCTGCTCGCGGCGCTGCCGGTCGGATTCGCCTGCCTCCTGGTCGGCCGGGCGCTGCAGGGCGTCGGCATGGGCCTGGTCCCGCTGGCCATCGCCACCGCGCGCGACGCGCTGCCGCCCCACAAGGCACGCGGCGCGGTGACGACGCTGTCGCTGACCACCGCGGCGGGCATCGGCCTCGGCTACCCGATCACCGGGCTCTTCGCCGAGTACCTCGGCATGTACGCCGGATTCTGGTTCGCGCTCGGCACGGCGGCCGCCGCGTTCCTCGCCGCGCTGATCGTGGTGCCCAAGCCCCCGCACCGGCCGAGCACCCCGATGGACGTGCCCGGCGCGCTGCTGCTCGCGGGCGGCATGGCGGCCCTGCTCCTCGCGCTCGCCGAGGGGGAGCGGTGGGGCTGGCTCTCCGCACGCCTGCTGGCCCTCGCGGTCGCGGCGGTGGTGCTCCTCGCCGGATGGATCGCCCACTCGCTGCGCTCCACGCACCCCCTCGTACGCGTCCGCCTCGTCAAGGACCGCGGCGTCCTGGTCGCCAACCTGACCACCATGGTCGGCGGCGTCGGCACGTATCTGCTGATTTCCCTGGTGACCCGGTACGTGCAGACCCCCGAGTCCGGCGGCTACGGCTTCGGCGCCTCCATCGTCGTGACCGGCCTGCTGCTCGTGCCGTTCTCCGCGGCCAGCCTCGTCACAGGGCGCCTGGTACGGGCGATGGGCCGCGCCGCGACGCCCGCCCGGATGCTGCCGCTCGGCTGCCTGCTCTCGCTCGGCTCGCTCGTCTGCTTCCTGCTCGCCCGCTCCAGCCTGTGGGGCATCGGCGCGATGATGGCGCTCGCCGGACTCGGTGTCGGTGTCACGTTCGCCGTCACGCCCGGCCTCATCGTCGGCGGCGTGCCCGCGGCGGAGACCGGCAGCGCGATGAGTTTCAATCAGGTCGTGAAGTACATCGGCTACTCGACCGGCAGCGCGCTCAGCGCCGTCGTCCTCCAGGCCTCCACCCCGCTCGGCGCGGCCCTCCCCACCGACGACGGCTACCGCAACGCGGGACTCGTCGGCTGCGCCGCGTTCCTCGCGACGGGCGTCATCGCCGTCGCCCTCACCCGGGGCGGCGCCCGCCCGCGTCCCTCGCTCGTCGCGGCGGGCGGTCCCGCCGAGGCCCGCACCGAACCGAGCCGCACATGACCGGCGAGGCCCCCGACCGGCGCCGCAACAGCGCCCGCAGCCGCGAGGCGCTGCTGCGGGCGGCGACCGAACTGTTCTCCGAGCGCGGCTACGACCGCACCACCATCCGCGAGATCGGCGAACGCGCCGGCGTCGACGCCGCCCTCATCTCCCGCTACTTCGGCAGCAAGGCCCTGCTCTACGTGGAGGTGCTGCACGCCGAACACGGCGACACCGTGCCGGACGACCTCCTCACCGGGCCCCGCCTGCGCGAGGTCGCCGCACGCGCGGAGCGGCGCGGCCCCGTGCCACTGCTGCGTGTCGCCGTGCAGTCCTCCAGCGACCAGGCCGCGCAGGACGCCGCCCGCGCCGCCCTCCAGGCCCGGCTCGTCGAACCCCTGCGCGCCCGCTTCACCCGCGAGGGCCGCGACCGGCCCGGGCTGCGCGCCGACGTCCTGGTCGCCTCGGTCGCCGGCGTGCTCCTCGCCCGGCACTCCGGCGCCTTCGACGACCTGGCGGACGCCGACCTCGACGCCGTCGTCGACGTACTCCTGGAGGCGTGGGGCAGCGACTGACCCGCACCTTTCACCCGTACGGCGGTATTCAAACCGCCTCGCTCTGCGCCGACCGGCAAGGTACGTGAGCCTCGCAAGTAACTGACCGTACTTTCGAGGTGGTGGAGATGCAGGAGATGCAGACGAGAGCTCTCGTTTCGGAATTCCTCGGCACGTTGCTGCTGGTGTTCTTCGCCGTCGGATCAGCGGTCCTGGGAGCCCAGTTCATCGGCACCCTCGGCATCGCCCTCGCCTTCGGCTTCACGCTGCTCGCCCTGGCGTACGCCCTCGGCCCGATCTCCGGCTGCCACGTCAACCCGGCCGTGACGCTGGGCATGCTCTGCGCCCGCCGCATCGACGTGGCGACCGCCGTCCGCTACTGGATCGCCCAGTTCGTCGGCGGCATCGTCGGCGCCGCCCTGCTGTTCCTGCTCGCCAAGCAGGTGCCGGGTCTCCAGACGAAGGGGGCGTTCGGCTCCAACGGCTATGGCGACCGCTCCGACGTGCACATCAACGTCGGCGGCGCGTTCCTCGCCGAGGTCGTCCTCACCTTCCTTCTCGTGTTCGTGGTGCTCGCCGTGACCCACCGCGTGGCCGTGGTCGGCTTCGACGGACTGCCCATCGGCATCGCCCTCGCCGTGATCCACCTGGTCGGCATCCCGCTCACGGGCACGTCGGTCAACCCGGCGCGCAGCCTCGGCCCGGCGATCTTCGCCGGCGGCGACGCGCTGTCCCAGCTCTGGCTGTTCATCGTGGCGCCCCTGGTCGGCGGCGTCATCGCCGCACTGGTCCACCAGCTCACCCACCCCTCCGGCGAGGAGCGCACCATCGCCGACGAGGCGTCCGCGGCCTGAACGGCCACGGCGGCCGTGTGCCCGTGACGATCACGGGTACCCGGCCGCCCCGGAACAGGAACGGCCCCGACCGAAGGGAGCGGCCGTGAGCGGGAAGGACCGGCTGAGCACCTATCGCGGCAAACGGAACTTCGACGCGACCGAAGAGCCGTCCGGCGAACAGGGCACGGACAGGGACAACGACGAACCGGTGTTCGTGGTCCAGATCCACGACGCGAGCACCATGCACTTCGACTTCCGCCTCGAGGTCGACGGCGTCCTCAAGTCCTGGTCGATCCCGAAGGGGCCCTCCACCGATCCCCACGACAAACGGCTCGCCCTCCCCACCGAGGACCACCCCCTCGACTACCGCGACTTCGAGGGGGTGATCCCGCACGACGAGTACGGCGGCGGCACCGTCATCGTCTGGGACCAGGGCACCTACAGCCCGGCCGCTCACGACAGGAAGAAGCGGCCCGTGCCGTTCGACGAGGCGCTGGAGAACGGTCACGCCACGTTCGACCTGCACGGCGAGAAGCTGCGCGGCCGCTACGCGCTCACCCGCTTCAAGGGCCGCGAGGACAAACCCACCTGGCTCCTCGTCCGCGAGGGATCCGGCGGCAGCGGCGGCACCCCCGACCCCCGCCGCGCCCGCTCGGCCCGCAGCGGCCGCACCCTGCGCCAGGTCGCCGAGGAGGCCGAGGGCGGCGACGACACATGACAGGACTCCTCGACACCCTCCCGCCCGAACTGGAGAAACGCGTCCGCGACGCGGCGCCTGGCGTGGAACTCGCCGCCTCCCCGATGCTGGCGACGCTCAGCGACCGCCGCGAGTTCGCGAAGGGCTGGATCTTCGAACGGAAGCTGGACGGCATCCGCGTCCTCGCCGTCCGCGAGAACGGCCGCACCACGATCCGCTCCCGCTCCGGGCGCCGCCTCGACGCCACGTACCCCGAGATCGTCGAGGCCCTCGACGCGCAGGACGCCGCGGACTTCACCGTCGACGGCGAGATCGTCGCGTACGCGCACGGCCGCACCGACTTCTCCCGCCTCCAGCAGCGCATGGGACTGACCAGACCCCGGGACGTCGCGGCCAGCGACGTAGCGGTGAAGTACTACGTCTTCGACCTGCTGCGCGTCGACGGCACGGATGTCCGCCGCCTTCCCCTGCGCACCCGCAAGTCCCTGCTCCGCAAGGCGCTCACCTTCACCGACCCCCTCCGCTTCAGCACCCACCGCAACGAGGGCGGCGCCGAACTCCTCGCCGACGCCTGCAAGCGCGGCTGGGAGGGACTCATCGCCAAGCGGGCCGACAGCACGTACCAGCCGCGCCGCTCCGGCGACTGGCTGAAGCTGAAGTGCGCCCACGGCCAGGAGTTCGTCGTCGGCGGCTTCACCGAGCCCACCGGCAGCAGAGAGGGCATCGGGGCGCTACTGATCGGCTACTACGAGGGCGACCGGCTGCGCTACGCGGGCAAGGTCGGCACCGGCTTCGACCGCCGCACCCTCCTCGCCCTGCGCGAACAGCTCGACGAACTCCAGCAGCCCCGCTCGCCGTTCACCGACCGCGTCGCCGAACGCACCGCGCACTGGGCGCGGCCACGCCTCGTCGCACAGATCGAGTTCTCCGAATGGACCCGTGACGGCATGCTGCGCCACCCCCGCTACCAGGGACTGCGGGACGACAAGGACCCGACCGACGTCGTCAGGGAGCACACGTAACCATGGCAAGCGACCAGAAGGTGCTGCGCGAACTCCTCGCCACCGAGGGCAGGACCTACGCGGCCGAGGCGGGCATCCGCCTCAAGAACACCCCAAAACCCCTCTACCGCACACTCGTCCTCGCGAGCCTGCTCAGCGCCCGCATCCGCGCCTCGGTCGCGGTGGCCACGACCCGCGCCCTGTACGACGCGGGCCTGCGCGACCCGCGCCGCATGGCCGACGCGACCTGGCAGCAGCGCGTCGACGCACTGGGGGAGGGCGGCTACCGGCGCTACGACGAACGCACCGCCACCCAACTCGGCGAGGGCGCAGAACTGCTGCTGGACCGCTGGGGCGGAGACCTGCGCACGATGCGCGAGGAGGCCGACGGCGACGAGAAGAGGATCCGCGCCCTCCTGCGCGAAACCCCCGGCCTCGGCCCCACCGGAGCGAGCATCTTCCTGCGCGAGGTCCAGGACATCTGGCCGGAGTACGCCCCGGTGCTCGACGCCAAGACCCTCCAGGGCGCGGAACGCCTCGGCCTCCCGAAGAACCCCACCACCCTGACCCGCCTCGCGGGCGACACCCCGCGGGCCGAACTGTCGGCGGCGCTGGTGCGGGCGGCGCTCGACAAGCATGTGGTGGAGGACTGCCTGGAGCGGGCGGCCTGAATCAGGGGAGCGGGGGGCATAGATACAAGCTTGTATCTATGCCTGCTAGGGTCCAGGCATGCCCCGGACCCAGCCACACCAGACGAAACCGACGTCGGCGGCCACCACGGTCTACGCCGTCACCAAGGAGCTGATCCTCACCGGTGAGCTGCCCGGTGGCAGTCTCATCAGCGAGGGGGAGATCGCCGAGCGCGTGCAGGTGAGCCGGACCCCCGTGCGGGAGGCGTTCCTGCGGCTCGAGTCCGAGGAGCTGCTGACGCTGCATCCCAAGCGCGGCGCCGTCGTCGTGCCCGTACCGCCGGGGGAAGCGGCGGACGTGCTGGAGATGCGGCAGGCCGTCGAGCAGTCCGCCGCCGAACGCATCGCGCGCGCCGGGCTCGCCGCCGAGGACGAGGAGCGGCTGCGTGAACTGATCGGTCGGCAGCGGGAGTTGGCGACCGAAGGAGACGTACGTGCCTTCGCCGTCGCCGACGAGGCCTTTCACCGGGGCGTCGTCGAGGCCTCGGGGAACGCGATCGCCGCCCGCTTCTACGAGACCCTCGGCGACCGGCAGCGCCGCATGAGCGTCTCCGCGCTCGGCCACCGCCCCGAGCGGCTGCCCGGCCTCGCCGACGAGCACGAGGCGCTGCTCGACCACCTCGGAGCCCGGGACGGCGCCGCGTTCGCGGAAGCCCTGCGCGCCCACCTCGCCGCGACGCACGGCCCCCAGCACTGAACAACCCCCACCCCTGAAAGTGCCCTGCCCTCACGATGCTCGACACGCACACCACCAAGCAGCCCGCCGACCCGGCGGCCGCTCTCGTCCGGCCCGGCCAGTGGCGGACCGTCGCCGCGGCGATGTTCGTCTGCGGCTGGGGCGGCAACCAGTTCACGCCGCTCCTGCTCATGTACCGCGAGCTGGGCGGCTATTCGACGCTCAGCGTCGACGCCTTCCTCGGCGCCTACGTCGTCGGCCTGGTCCCCGGCCTGCTGCTCGCCGGGCCGATATCCGACCGGCGCGGACGACGACCGGTGATGATCGCCGGGACCGTCGCCTCCATCCTCGCGAGCCTCGTCCTGTGCTTCGGCGAACACAGCGCCTGGCCCATCTACGTGGGCCGTCTGATGACCGGCGTCGCCGTCGGCATCGCCATGGCGGTCGGCAGCAGCTGGGTCAAGGAACTCTCGACCGGGGCGGACGCCGGCGCCGCCGCACGCCGCGCCTCCCTGTGCCAGACCGCCGGCTTCGGCCTCGGTGCGGGCGTCGCCGGCGCCCTGGCCCAGTGGGGCCCCTGGCCGATGATCACGCCGTACGTCGTCCACATCGCGCTCACCGCCGCGGTCCCCGTGCTCCTGCTGCGCATCCCCGAGACACGGAGCGCGGTGCGCGGCGCGGCGGGCTCGCTCCGGGAGCTGCTCCGCGCACTCGCCGCGGACCTGCGGATCCCCGCGCCCGCCCGGCGCCGCTTCCGCTGGGTGGTCCTCCCGATGGCGCCGTGGGTGTTCGGCGCCGCCGGACTCGCCTACGCGGTCATGCCCCAACTCGTCGACAACAAGGTCGGGCACTGGGGCCTCGCCTACGCGACCGCGCTCACGGTGCTGACCCTGGGCACCGGCGCCGCCGTGCAGCCACTGGCCAAGTGGCTCGACGGCCGCAAGGGTTCGAGCGGCGGGCGGGCGCCGGTCGCGGCCATGTCCGTCATGCTGCTCGGCACGGTGCTGTGCGCCGTCAACGCCGCCGTCCTGTCGCCCTGGCTGGCGGGGGCCGCCGCCGTCGCGCTCGGCGCCGGATACGGCATCGCCGTCGTCTCCGGACTCCTGGAGATCCAGCGGATGGCGGGCCCCGACGACCTCGCGGGCCTGACCGGCATCTACTACACGCTCGCCTACGCCGGGTTCCTGCTGCCCACCGTCCTCGCGACGCTGTCGGCCTGGCTGCCCTACTCGGTGATGCTCGCCGGGATCGCCCTCGTCGCCCTCGGCTGCCTCGTGCTGGTCACCGTCGGCGGGCACACCACGCGGGAGGTCAGCGCCCCGGCTCGTACGTGAGCTGCTTGACCTGGCGCACGAACAGGGCGCTCTCCACGGACCGCACGCCGGAGAGCGCTCCGATGCCCTCGCTCACGTACGTGTACAGCTCGCGGGTGTCGCGGTGCACCGTCGCGGCGAACACCCCGGCCGTCCCGGTCACCGCCGCCGCGAACCGCACCTCCGGGTGCCCGGCGAGCGACTCGCCCACGGAGGCGAGCGCGGAGGGGGTGACGGTGAGCCACAGCGCCGCCATGACCGAGCGGCCGAGCAGTTCGTGGGTGTGCTGCACGTCGAAGTAGAGGACGCCGCTCGCCCGCAGCCGGTCCAGGCGGCGCTTGACGACCGACTCCGACTGGCCGGTGGCCGCCTGGAGCTCGGTGAGCGCCACCCGGCCGTCCCGGCGGAGCAGCGCGAGGAGCGTCTCGTCGACCTCGTCGGGGACCGGCGGGGGAGCCGACGGTTCGGCGGCCGGCGCCCGCAGCGCCGCCTCCTGCTCCGCGTCCAGCGCGTTGATCTTGTTGAGCCAGCCGACCGGACCGCCGTAGAAGGGGTGCAGCACGCACTGCGCGGTCGCGGAGGTGACGAGGGGCGTGCGCTGGAGCCGGGCCAGGAGCAGCTCGTCCTCCTGGCCGCCGCGCGGCTTGATCGAGCACAGCACTTCCGTGCCGCCGGAGAGCAGCCCCACGTACGACGTGTCGGGCCGCCGCGCGAGCGCCCCCGCCAGCTGCTCCGCGCCGTCCGGGGCGCAGCGCAGCCGGACCAGCCAGCTGCTGCGCCCGAGCAGCGCCTCGTCGGTGACACCGATGACCCGCAGGCCCACGCTCTGGCGCAGCCGGCGAAAGCGCCGGGCGACGGTCTGGTCGGAGACGCCGAGGACGGCCGCGATCCGGCTGAACGGGGCCCGCCCGTCGAGCTGCAGCGCCTGCAGCAACTGCAGGTCGAGTGCGTCGAGCACGTGCGGCTCCGGTGGGCGGTGTCGTGACGTATGGGCCTACGCGTGATCGTAAAGGAGCTGGGAGGGGAGGCGGGCGGCGGCACCTTCCCGAGATCCGCGACACCTGCGCGAACGCAGCCGCACCCTCGCGAAACGCGTGAGCCCGGGACCGCCTCCTGACGCGGTCCCGGGCTCGTCGCCCTTGCCTTCCCTCAGCCCTGCGGGTGTGCCAGGTCCAGGTCGAGGGCCTCCACCGCCCGGCCGTTCACGGACACCGTCCGCGTCGAGGCCGGGTAGCCGCTGGCGACCAGCGAGTACTCGCCCGCGTCCAGATCACCGAAGGCGTACGCGCCGTCCGAGCCGGTGGTCGAGGTACCCACCACGTTCCCGGCCGCGTCCAGGAGCGTCACGCGCGCGTCCGACAGCGGCCGCAGCTCCGCCTTCGTACGGATCCGGCCTTCGAGGCGGACGCCGGGCCGCAGCGCGATGTCCGGCTGGACGGTGGCGGACGCGGAGGCCCGCGCGGCGATCGCGGTGGGCCGGAACCCTTCGGCGGTCACGGAGATCGTGATCTCGCCCTCGGTGATGTCCCCGAAGACGTAGCTCCCCGAGGCGTCGGTGACGCCGGTGGCCAGGACGTCGCCGCGGGCGTCCGTCACCGTGACGACGGCGTGCGCGACGGGGAGGTCGTCGTCCGCGCCGACGACCTTGCCGGTCATGCTGCCCGCGCCGGAGAGCACGATGTCGTGCTCGGTCGGCCGGTCGGCGAGGACGAGGTTCGTCGCGTGCGGGTGGTGGCCGTCCGCCGTCGTGATCAGCACGTGGGCGCCGGGACCGGGAACGCCCAGGCGGTAGTGCCCTTCCGCTCCGGCGACGGCGCGCGCGAGCTGCCGGCCCGTGGGCGAGATGAGGGTGAGCACGGCACCCGCGAGGCCGGCGCCCGCGGCGTCGCGGACGGTGCCGGACAGGGCGGGCCCAGCGGTGTCCACCGCTTCGACCGGCTCAGGAGCGGGGGCCGCAGGCTTCGGGCGCCGCAGGAACACCGCGCCGACAAGGGCCGCGAGCACCGCCAGCGAACCGGCCACGATCAGGCACAGCTGCATCCCGTCGAGGAACGACTCGGACAGCGCGCCGAGCGCCCGCCCCCGCTGCGCCCCGAGGTCCAGCTGGGCGACCGCCCCGAGCCCCTGCGCCTCGGCCGCACCGACGATCCGCTCCGCCGCGGACCCGGTGACCCCGGCGTCGGCCAGGTGCTCGCCCAGCGCCCCCGTCGACTTCGACGTGAGGAGCGCGCCGAGGATCGCGGGACCGAGCGCGCCGCCCACCTGCCGCAGCGCGTTGTTGCCCGCCGCGGCCATGCCCGCCAGGTGGTGCGGCACGGACGACACGGCCGTCGCCGTCATCGGGGTGACGACGAGCCCCATGCCGAGCCCCAGCAGGGCGAGGCGCCAGGCCATCGGGCCGAACGAGGTGTCGGCGGTCAGCGACGTCAGCGAGAACAGCGCGCCCGCCGCGCACAGCAGACCGACGCTGATCAGCACGCGCGGAGAGATCCGGTGCATCACACGCCCGGCCAGCGGCCCGACGAAGAAGCACACCCCGGTCACCATCAGCAGCCGGTACCCGGCGTCGAGGGTGTCGAGCTGCTGCACCATCCCGAAGTAGAGGCTCAGCACGAAGAAGAAGCCGATGAGCCCCATGAAGGTGATCATCGCGATCAGGCTCGTCGCGCTGAACCCCGCGCTGCGGAAGAGCTTCAGGTCGAGCATCGGACTGGCGCTGCGCCGCTCGAAGACAACGAAGGCGATCAGGCCGACCACGGCGAGCCCGAGAGCCACCAGCACACGGGTGTCCGTGAAGGACCCGGCGCCGCCCTCGATCACCCCGTACACGAGCGCCGTGATCGCGACCGTGGCGGTGATCTGCCCCGGCCAGTCGAGCGCCCGGGCGTGCGGGGCGCGGGAGTCCGTCACCAGGCGGGCGGCGACCGCCATGGCGAGCAGCGCCACGGGTATGGACGGCAGATAGATCCAGCGCCACTCCTGGTGCGCCAGGATCACGCCCGAGATCAGCGGGCCGACCGCGAGCGCGCCCATCAGGGACGAGGCCCACAGGCCGACGAACTTGCCGCGTTCACGCGGGTCCGGCACCGCCTGGCTGATCATCGCCAGCGTCGTCGGCAGCAGGGCCGCCGCGCCGATCCCGGCCAGCGCCTGGCCGATCCACACCACCTCGACCGACTGCGCGCACAGCGCCGTCGCGGCGCCGACGGCGGTGAACGCCAGGCCCGCCTGGAACACCTTCTTGCGCCCGTGCACATCGCCGAACACGCCCGCCGTCAGGATGAGCGCCGCCATCGGCAGGACGAACGCGTCGGACACCCAGGACAGCTCGGACGTCGACGCGCCCAGCGCGCGCTGGATCGCCGGCAGACTCACCGACACGGAGGTCACCGGCAGATAGGCGACGAACACCCCGACACAGGCCATGACGAGGGTGACGGCCCGCCGCTCCTGTGTTCCGTTCGCCGTTGTCGCCACGTTCACGAAGACCCTCTCCTGCGACGCAGTGCGCCGCGCTCGACTTTCCGACCTGGAGCACCCTCCGTCCTCGGGCGGCATCGAGGCCAGCCAGGGTCGCCGAACCCCGGAAAACCGATGCGGGGGTGCCCGGATTCACGGATTTCCGACAGGCGGCCGGGCATGCACGCGTACACGAGGAGGGCCCCGGCGACACGTCGCCGGGGCCCTCCTCGCATGTGGTGCTGCGGTCAGCCCGCCACCGCGTCCGGCTCGGCCGCCGCCTGCACGGCCCCGCCGGTGAGCCGGTTGACGGCGTCCTGCATGTGCGCGTCGAGGAGCGTGAGGAGGCGCTCCTCGTCCTCCGCGCGCATCGCCTCGATCAGCTCCGCGTGCTCCTCGACCAGCGCGTCCGGGTCGGGGTGGTCGTCGGTGAGGACCGACAGGCACATCCGCGTCTCCACGAACAGGGTCTGCGCGATGCGCTGCAGGCGCGGGCTGCCGGACTCCGCGACGAGCACCTGGTGGAAGTCCATGTCGGCGGCGCTCAGCGCCGCGTCGTTGCCACGCCGCGCCGCCGACTCCATCCGCCGGTGCGCCTTCTCCAGATGGTCCGCCGTGGCCTGCGGGTCCTGCTGCAGCACGAGGCGGCAGGCCGCGGACTCCATGGCCGTGCGCGCCAGATAGATGTCGCGCACGTCGTCCTCGTCGAGCCGGGTCACGAAGACGCCGCGATGCGGTGCGCTGACGGCGATGCCCTGCTGCACGAGGCGTTGCAGCGCCTCGCGCAGCGGGCCCCGGCTCACGCCGAGCTGGCCGGCCAGCTCGGCCTCGCCCAGCTGGGTACCGGGCGCCAGGGTGCCGTCCATGATCGCTTCGGTGAGCTGGGCGGCGATGACGGTCGCCGCGGGTTCACGCTTGACCGGTCGCAGTGTCTTCGCAGTGGCCATATTCAGTTCGGTCCTCTGATCGGCGCGGCCGCCGCCTCAGGCGGTCGCGGGTGTCGGGGAATGGGGAGTACGGGAGAGCCGGAACAGCGAGCCGAGACCCTCGCGGGGCGTCTCGTCGCCCGCGAGCCGCAGGCCCTCCCAGGCGGTGACCTGGTTGGCCGTCAGGACGGGCTTGCCGACGGCCTCCTCCAGGTCGTCGAGCCAGGCGGCGCTGTGCAGCGCCGTGTCCGGCAGCAGGATCGCCTCGGCGTCCGGGTGGTCGTTCTCCCGCGCCAGCTCGATGACCTGCTCGCGGCCCAGCGTGCCGACCTCGGCGGCGGTGATGATGCCCTGCCCCGACACCGAGACGACCTCGGCGCCGTGGTGCTCGAGGAACCGGACGAAGTAGCCCGCCACGTCGTCCGGGTACGTCGCGGCGATCGCCAGGCGGCGCACCCCGAGCGCCTGGACGGCGTGCGCGAACGCGAAGGACGTCGAGGAGGCCCGCTCGACCGGAAGGCCCGCCGCCTCCGCGAGCTCGGCGACCTGCTTGCGGGCGCCCTCGGGGCCGAAGATGAAGCTGGCGCTGGTGCACGCCCAGATCACCACGTCCTGCGGCTGGGCGAGCAGCTCACCGAGCGCCGCCTTGAGACGGTGCGTGGACCCCATCTCGAGGAGGTCGTCCACCCGGTGCGCGTCCACGCCGATGTCCGTGTGGACGAGCGTGAGCCGGGCGCCGCCGCCGATCATCCGCTCGAGGCGCGGGTAGTCGTCCTCTGCGGAGTAACCGGGGTACAGGAACCCGACTCGGGTGGTCATCTCGCTCATACGTCTGACGTCCTTTCGTGCAGGCAGTGTACCGGGGATCCGGTCAAATGTAGATTGTTGACAGTGTGAAGAGCGGGAGCGCCACGGTGTGGCGCTGCTCAGGGGCCTGCTCAGCCGAGGTCGAGGTCCGCGGCCGGTTCGTCCGGGGGAGCGGCCGCGGTCGCCTCGGGCGCGGCGATCTGCTCCCAGTCGGCGGCCTCCCGCACGACGGCCGCCGCGGCGGCGGACGGCGGGGGAGCGATGCCCCGCCCTTGATAGGGCGCGAGCGCCGCGCGGGCCGCCGGGTCGATCAGCGACTGGTAGTCACCCGCCGCGCGGGCGCCCGCGTGCCGCAGCGCGGACCACATCGTGACCTGGTTCGCGGAGATCACCGGGATCCTCAGCTCCGCCTCCAGCTGCGGGATCACGTCGTACGTGGCCAGGTTGGTGCAGCTGATGAAGAGGCAGTCCGCGTGCGTCAGATCGGCCGAGCGGGCCAGTTCCACGACGTTGCGGTAGCCGACCTTCCAGATCTCCCCGGTCAGGCCCATGTACTGGCGCCCGACCACGTCCACGTCCGCCTCGCCCAGGAAGTCGGCGAGCGAGTCCGTCAGGGACGCCGTGTACGGCGTGATGACGCTGACCCGGCGCGCGCCCAGCTCGCCGAGGGCCTCGAGCAGCGCCCCGGACGTGGTCACGGACGGCACGCCGCGGCCGGCTCCGCTCATGGAGACGCACATCGCGCGTTCGTGCGCGGTGCCGCCGACGAAGCTGCCGGATGTGCAGGCGTACGCGAAGGACGCGGGGCGTACCGCGTCGAGCGCCATGACGGCGTTGTGCAGGGTCTCGTGCTCGCTGATCAAGCGAGCCATGTCCACGCTGACCTCCACGGGAACGTACGGGGTGCGGGTCAGGTGGAGGGAGATCTCCTCGGGGGTCCAGCGCCACAGCTCGCGATCGAGCGCGAAGTCGAACGGGGCGACTACGCCGATGCCGAGCTGCGGGACGGGTCCGCCGAAGGTCGTGATGTCCAATGCAGGGCCCCTTCGTGGCTGCACGCGTACGAGCCGCGGTCCGTACGCCTGAGGTGGACGTGTGATGGCAGGTGGTGCGGAGGGGAGTTGTTTTGCCGAGCGACCCTTGGGTAGCAGAGTAGGCCCGCGGTTCGCCTGTAGATTGTTGACAACGTAAAGATCGGCTGCTTAGCGTGTCAATCCCCTACGCGGGGCGGCTCGTTCGTCGTGGTGAAAGCCTCGGTAAAGAGCCGGGGAAATCAGCCCAGGGGATGGCCCTTCCCCAGCCCTCGCGGGGCTTCGTCCCTCCATGGTCAACCCTCGTACCGCACCTCGCATACCGTCCGCTCCAACCGTCGCCGAATTTCTCGCGCGACCCGAAGGACCGCCGTGCCGAAGACCGAGAAATCCCGCGTTCTGGTGCTCGCCGACCACCGGCCGAACGGCCTGGAGGAGGTGGCCGCCCACGCCGAGCTCGTCTGCATCCCCGAGGACCGGCTCGCCGCCGAACTCCCGCACGCCGACGCGCTGTTGGTGTGGGAGTTCGGCACCGAGGCGCTGCCCGGCGCCTGGCCCGAACGGGGCGGCCCGCGCTGGGTGCACACCGCGAGCGCCGGAGTCGACCGGCTGATGTTCCCCGCCCTGCGCGACTCCGAAGCGATCCTGACGAACTCGCGCGGCGTCTTCGAACAGCCCATCGCCGAGTACGTCGCGGGCCAGATCATCGCCCTCGCGAAGGACTTCGCCGGCACCTACGACCGCCAGCGCGACCACGTCTGGCGGCACCGCGTCACCCAGCGCGTCTGGGGAACGCGCGCCGTCGTGCTCGGCGGCGGACCCATCGGCCGCGCCGTCGTCCGCACCCTGCGCGCCCTCGGCATCGACACCGAGCTGGTCGGACGCACCCGCAGGGAGGGCGACCCCGAGGTCGGCACGGTGCACGCCTTCGACGAGCTCGACGCCCTGCTCGCCCGCGCCGACTGGGTGGTCTGCGCGGCGCCGCTCACCGAGCAGACGCAGGACCTGTTCGACGAGGCCACCTTCGCCCGCATGAAGCGCGGCGCCCGCTTCATCAACGTGGGGCGCGGCCCGATGGTCGTCGAGAAGGACCTCCTCGCCGCCCTGGAGGAGGGCCAACTGGGTGGCGCGGCGCTCGACGTGTTCCGCGAGGAGCCGCTGCCCGCCGACAACCCGCTGTGGGACGCCCCGAACCTGCTGGTCTCCCCGCACATGTCGGCCGACACCGACACCTGGCTCGACGACCTCGCCGAGGTCTTCGCCGACAACTTCGCGCGGTGGCGGGCGGGCCGCCCGTTGCGCAACGTCGTGGACAAGGAACTGGGTTACGTACCGGTCGCGGACGCCCCGCGGGCCGCAGCAGAGGAGGGCTCCCGATGACCAGCACCACCGACGCGACCGCCACGCCCGACGCGAGCACCCCGGCTCCCCAGGAGCCCTACGCGCTGACCGCCACCGAACTCCTCGCAGCCTACGAGAGCGGCGACCTGTCCCCGGTCGAGGCCACGCTCTCCGTGCTCGACCGCATCGAGGCCGTCGACGGCGGGCTCAACGCGTTCTGCCTGGTCGACCGGGACGAGGCGCTCTCGCAGGCGAGGGCGAGCGAGGAGCGGCGGCGGCGCGGCGAGCCCCTCGGCCTCCTCGACGGCGTGCCGACGTCCATCAAGGACCTGATGCTGACCAAGGGCCACCCCACGCTGCGCGGCTCACTGACCATCCCGGCCGACCGCGACTGGGACGAGGACGCGCCGTGCGTCGCCCGGATGCGGGAACACGGCGCCGTGTTCGTCGGCAAGACGACGACGCCGGAGTTCGGCTGGAAGGGCGTCACCGACAACCCGCTGACCGGTGTCACCCGCAACCCGTGGGACCCGTCGACCACCGCGGGCGGCTCGTCCGGCGGCAGCGCGTCGGCCGTCGCGGCGGGCATGGCCCCGCTGTCCATCGGCACGGACGGCGGCGGCTCGGTGCGGATCCCCGCCGCGTTCTGCGGCATCTTCGGCATGAAGCCCACGTACGGGCGGATCCCGCTCTACCCGGCCAGCCCCTTCGGCACGCTCGCCCACGCGGGCCCCATGACCCGCACCGTGGAGGACGCGGCCCTCCTCATGGACGCCGTCACCGGCTTCGACAGCCGCGACTGGTCGGCCCTCGACGCGCCGCTGCGCGGCTACCGCGGAGCCGTCACCGAGGCCCTCGCCGACGGCTCCCTGCGCGGACTGCGCATCGCCTACGCCCCGACCCTCGCGGGCGCCCCCGTGGACCCGCAGGTCGCCGAGCGCGTCGCCGCCGTCGCCCGGCTCCTGGCCGACCTCGGGGCGGACGTCGAGGAGGCCGACCCCGGTTTCAGCGACCCCGTGGAGGCGTACCACACGCTGTGGTTCTCCGGGGCCGCGAAGGTCGTCGAACACCTGGGCGCCGAGCAGTTCGCCCAGCTGGACGCCGGGCTCCAGGAGGCGTGCCGCGAGGGCGCCGCGAAGAGCGCGCTCGACTACCTGAGCGCCGTCGACACGCGCATGGCGCTCGGCGTGCGCATGGGGCGCTTCCACGAGACGTACGACCTGCTGCTGACGCCGGCGGTGCCCATCCCGGCGTTCGAGGCGGGCGTCGAGGTGCCGGCCGGCAGCGGCCACAAGCGCTGGACGGGCTGGACCCCGTTCACGTACCCCTTCAACCTCACGCAGCAGCCCGCCTCCACGGTGCCCTGTGGCGTCACCAGCGCGGGCCTGCCCGTGGGCGCGCAGCTGGTCGCCGCGCGCCACGGCGACGAGCTGGTGCTGCGCGCGTCGGCGGTCCTGCACGCCGCGCTGCGCGGCTCCGGGGTGGTGGGCACGGCGCCGGTCGGCTGAGGGGGAGCGCGACACCACCTGGCCGGCCTTTGTGTTCGTCACGACGGAGGCCGGGTCCGGGTGGGTGCCGGAGCGGTACCTGGACGAGAACCGCCCGACGGCGGCGGTTCTGCACGCCTACAACGCGCAAGAGCTGTCCGTGACCGCCGGCGACGAACTGGCCGTGGTCGAGGACGATCCCGCGTCGGGGTGGAGCTGGTGCGAGAACGCCGAGGGGCGTGCGGGGTGGGTGCCCCACAGGGCACTTGCCGGTCCTGCCGAGGGTCGCCGTAATGTTGCCCCGTGATCCCGCCCACGATCCGCGACCCCCGGTTCATCACGCTGCGCCGCGGCGGGACGCTCACCGACGACGACCATCACCTTCTGGCCCTGTGGGCGGCCGACTGCGCCGAGCACGTGCTGCCGCTGTTCGAGGCGGTGGAGCCGGCCGATCCGCGTCCCCGTGAGGCCATCGAGCAGGTCCGGGTGTGGACGCGCGGCGAGATCAGGATGTCCGACTCCCGTGCGGCGGGCGGCCACGCGATGGCGGCGGCGCGGGTGCTCACGGGACCGGCCCGGCACGCGGCGTTCGCGGCGGGGCAGGCCGCCGTGGTCGCGCACGTCGCCGCGCACGAGCTGGGCGCCGCGGCGTACGCGATCAGGGCGGTCCGGGAGGCGGCGCCGAAGGCCGAGGCAGAGGCCGCCGGCCGGGACGAGTGCCGCTGGCAGCGGGACCGGCTGCCCCGCGCCATTCGCGCACTCGTCCTGGACGATCAGCGGCTGCGCAACGACATCTGCTGGTCGGTCTTCGACTGCTGACGGCGCATCAGCAGCAGCCGTGCACCGCGTGCTCCGGCCGGTGCCACCAGTACCGCTCGAGAACGGGGCTCTGTGGCACGTCCTCGGCGGAGGCACTCCGCGGCGCCGCCGACGGGGTCGCCGAAGCCTCCGCCGCGACCAGGTCGGACACGTCGTGCACCACGCCCCCGGTGACCACCGAGCGGACCGCCGCCGCGGCCGTGACGTCCTTCAGCGGATCGCCCTCCACCAGCACCAGGTCGGCCAACTTGCCCGCCTCGATCGTGCCCAGATGCTCCGTCACCCCGAGCGTGCGGGCGCCCTCCGCGGTCGCCGAACGCAGCGCGTCGGCCGGGGAGACCCCGTACCGGACCATGGCCTGTACATTGAGGTGGTAGTAGACCGCCGGGGGCACCAGGGGACTGTCCGTGCCGACATGGACGTGCGCCCCGCCCTCGATCAGACGCCGCACGGTCTCACCGTGCCGGGCGACGAACCCGAGTTCGGCCGTGGGCTCCTCGGCCTGCGCGGCCCGTACGCCGTCGCGGAACTCGTCGTACGACGCCGAGGGCAGCAGCGCCTTCAGGCGCGGGTCGTCCAGGGCCCACCCCGCGAACCGGTACAGCGCCGCCCGCACGCTCGACAGGCCGAGCCCGGAGAGGCCGAGCGTCGGGGTGATCGGCATGCCGGACGCGATCAGCGGGGCCGTGACGTCGTCGTAGGAGTGTCCGAGGTGGGTCTCCTTCTGGCGGCGGCCGTAGCGGCTGGTGCCTCCCAAGTGCTCGACGCCGTCGGCCCCGAGCGCCAGCGGGCCGAACAGGTAGTGCGAGGTGGCGGGCAGGCCGATCCGGTGGGCGCCCGCGACGGCCTCCGCCTGCAGGGCGTAGGGCAGCCTGACGTACGTCTTCACCAGGTCGTGCCCGAGCACCTCGTGCTTGTCCAGCTCGCGCCGCAGCTGCTCGCGGTCGGTCACGGGCCGGGCGGAGGAGTAGTACACCCGCGATCCGTCGATCAGTTCACCGGCGGTGAAGACGCGCGGCCCCACCCGCCGCCCGGACTCCACGGCCTCCTTCGCCTCCACCAGGTGGTAGTGGCCGCTGCCCGGCGAGCGCAGCGAGGTGATGCCGAACGCCAGCCACAGCCGGGACGTCGCGTCGAGCTGCCACGGCCCGTGCTCGTGCGCGGCGATCATGCCGGGAATCGCGGTCAGCCCGCCGGCCTTCACGACCTTGTCCCCGGCGCGCACCGCCGTCGTGCCGGACTTCTCGATCGCGGCGATGCGGTCCCCGTCGAGGACGATCTCGACGTCGTGGCGGAGCCGGGAGCCGGTGCCGTCCCACAGCGCGCCGACGCGCACCACCGTGCGCCCGGTCGGCCTCGCCGGACGCCACGTCAGGTCCAGGGGCACCGCGGCGCCGCGTCCGCCGCGCGCGTCCGCGATCCGCAGTCGGCCCGCGGACAGGTACAGCAGCGCACGCGAATCGCCGCTGAAGGACGGGAAGTCGGCGCTCTCGCCGTTCACCGTGCGGGCCTTGCCCGCGGGCAGCCCGGCCGCGTCCACCGGCACCACGCGCAGCGTGCCGTCGACGACGCAGGCCAGGTGCTTTCCGTCCCGGGAGTACACCGGGCCCGCGTACTCCCGGTTGGCCAGCGAGGAACCGGGCACCGGGTCGCTGTACCGCGCCTCGCCGGTGGCCAGTTCGACGGTGAGGACCCGGTTGTAGCCCTCGCGGAAGCGCGCGGTGACCGGCGCGAGCGCCGCCACCGACACCCGGCTGCCGTCGGCGGTGAAGGAGGGGCGGCCGGGCGAGTTGAGCGGCCCGACGACCTTGCGGACGGCGCCGCTCTTCACGTCGAGGGTGTGCACGCTCGCGTCGGCGACGAAGGCGACGGCCGCACCGTCGTGGCTGACCGCAGGCAGGGTCGCGCCGCCCACGTCGGTCAGGCGGCGGGTGGCACCGTCGGCGAGGGTGCACCGCCACAGCTCCTGGGTACCGGAGCGGTCGCTGACGTACACGACGGAGTCGCCGTCGGGCGACCAGGTGGGCGAGGTGTTGTGGCGTCCGTCGGAGACCACGGCCTCGGGCCGGCCGCCGCGCCGCATCACCCAGATGTCGCCGAGCGCGGCGAACACCACGCGCTTGCCGTCCGGGGAGAGTTCGGGCCCCACGACACCGCGCACGGGCCGGGCGGCGGTGGAGTCGAAGTCCCTGGGCGCGGGGCGCTCCTCGACGGCGGGCACTTGCACGGAGGCCGTGAACGGGATGTCCTTCGGCCCCTTCGTGCCGAGCGCGCGGCGGCGGATCCTCCCGTCCGCGGTGTAGAGCAGCTCGTCCGCGCCGATCCAGCGGACCGGCAGCGGGAAGACGTCCTCGTCCGAGCGCGACACCACGTCGCCGTCCACGACCACGGCGGTTCCGTCGCTGGTCAGATGCACGTAGGCGAGCCGCTTGCCGTCGGGGGAGAGGGAAGGACCGGCGACGAAGCCGGAGTCCACCTTCGCGAGGACCTTGCGGGCGCCGTCGGACCCGACCCGCTCGATCGACTGCGGCGCGCTGCCGGTGCCGGAGGTGAACACGATGGCCTCGCCGTCGGGCGCCCACGCCGGCTGCGCCTCCTGCGCGTTGCTCTCCGTCCACACCCGGCGCTCGCCACCGTCGGCGGACAGTACGTGCACGGCGTAGCGGCTGCCGGTCTCGACGGCGCAGGCGATCCGCGTGCCGTCGGGGGACCAACGGGGTTCGCGGTGGTCGTCGTCGCCGTCGGTGAGTCGGCGCAGCCCGCGGCCGTCGGAGCCGACGACCCACAGCTGGAAGGTGCCGCCGGTGTAGGCGGAGAACACGATGTGCCGGCCATCGGGCGAGTAGTCCGGCTCGACGGCCTCCAGCGCGTCACTGATGAGCCGCTCGGCGTCACCGCCCTCGGCCGGCACCGTCCACAACGTATTGAGCAGGTCGAACACGACGGTGCGGCCGTCGGGCGAGAGCGCGGCGGAGCCATTGGTCATCCCGGTCACCGTGACCGCCGCGCGCCTCCCCGCGGCCGCCGCACCCGGCGCTGCCACGACCGAGCCGCCCGCCCCGGCGAACGCGGTCCCGGCGGCGACGAGGCCGCTCCGCTTGACGAAAGTACGGCGTGTGAGAGCCACGGTCGACCAACCTCCCGAAGATCAGCAACAGTTGACGGGAGGCTACGTACACCGCGCGTCACCGCATCCGCACAGGCAGTGGATGTGACGTGAAAGTAATGCGCTGGCACGCCGGACCGACCCACCGGCGGGCCCGGCCCCGAAAACCCTTCCGCCGGGCGGAAGTCCGGCTGCTCCGCCGGGACGACTGCGGCACAATACGGCGCCATGCACGAACGAGGGGCGGGCCGGAGAACCGGCCCGCCCCTCGTCGCTCAACCTACTGGTTCACTCCGCCCGCTTGAACTGCAGCGACTCGCCGACAGCCCCCGCCCGCCACAGGTCCTGGCAGGCCTCCGCGAGACGGTCGAGGCCCTCGGTGATCGTGCCCCAGACGATGCCGGGGACCCAGCCCTGGTCGCCGTTGATCAGAAGGTTGTTGCGCTCGTAGAAGAGGGCGAGGTCGACGACGATGTCGCGCTCCGCGTGCGCCGCCTGGTTGCCCTGCTGTTCGGCAGCGGCCTCGTAGCCGTAGGAGGCCGTGCTCATCTGGGTGTTGGAGAACGTGAAGTAGCACAGGTCGCCGGGGATCGGTGTGATCGTCGGATTCTCCAGCGGGGGCTCCTGCGGGGCGAAGGCGGGCACGAGCGTGTAGATCTCGTTGCGCGCGTACTTCGCGTGGTAGACGTCGCTGCCCAGCGGCAGGGCGTTCCAGATCGCCTCGCAGGTGATCGGGGCGCGGTCGTCGAGCAGCTTCGCGGTGGCGGTGACGCCGCGCTTGGGCAGGGAGACCTCGATGAAACGGTCCATGGGTGTCGTCGCTCCGGTCTGATCGGTGATCAACGTATGTGGACGGTAGGTCGGTTGGTGCCCGCCTGTCAGCCGAGCGGCATCGCCAGGTAGCGCGTCTCCAGGAATTCGTCGATGCCGACCCGGCCGCCCTCACGGCCGAGGCCCGAGGCCTTCACGCCGCCGAAGGGGGCCGCGGGGTTGGAGACGACGCCCTTGTTGAGGCCGACCATGCCGGTCTCCAGGCGCTCGGACAGCCGGAACGCGCGCTCCAGGTTCTCCGTGAACAGGTAGGAGACCAGGCCGTACTCCGTGTCGTTGGCCGCGGCGACGACCTCGTCCTCGTCCGTGAAGGTCAGGATCGGGGCGACCGGGCCGAAGATCTCCTGGCTCATCAGGGCGGAGTCGGGGGAGACGCCGGTGAGGACGGTCGGGGTGTAGAAGTAGCCCTCGCCCTCCGCGCGCTCGCCGCCGGTGAGGACCTTCGCTCCGCGCTCGACGGCGTCGGCGACCAGCTCCTCGACCTTGCCGCGGCCGTCCTCGTCGATCAGCGGGCCGACCGTGACGCCGTCCTCGGTGCCGCGGCCGACCGCGAGCGCGGCCATCCGGGCGGAGAGCTTCTCGGCGAACTCGGCGGCCACCGACTCGTGCACGTACAGGCGGTTCGCGGCCGTGCACGCCTCGCCGATGTTGCGCATCTTCGCGGCCATCGCGCCCTCGACGGCCTTGTCCAGGTCGGCGTCCTCGCACACGATGAACGGCGCGTTGCCACCCAGCTCCAGCGACACCCGCAGCACGTGCTGAGCGCTCTGCTCGATGAGCAGGCGGCCCACCGCCGTCGACCCCGTGAACGACAGCTTGCGGATGGTCCCGCCGCGCAGCAGCGGCTCGACGACCTCGCCGGGGCGGGACGTCGTGAGCACGTTCAGGACACCCGCGGGCACGCCCGCCTCGGTCATGATCTCGGCGAGCTTCAGCATCGTCAGCGGCGTCTGCTCGGCGGGCTTGATGATCATGGTGCAGCCGGCCGCGATCGCCGGGCCGATCTTGCGGGTGCCCATGGCGAGCGGGAAGTTCCACGGCGTGATCAGCAGGACCGGTCCCACCGGGCGCTTCATCACGACGAAGCGGTCCTTGCCGTCGGGGGAGGCCTGGTAGCCGCCCTCGATCCGGACGGCCTCCTCGGCGAACCAGCGGAAGAACTCGGCGGCGTACGCCACCTCGCCGCGCGCCTCCGCGAGCGGCTTGCCCATTTCGAGGGTCATCAGGAGGGCCAGCTCGTCCTGGCGCTGCATGATCAGCTCGAACGCGCGGCGCAGGATCTCACTGCGCTCACGGGGTGCGGTGGCCGCCCAGGACTCCTGCGCGGCGCCCGCCGCCTCGGCCGCGGCGCGCGCGTCCTCGGCGCCTGCGTCGGCCACGGTGCGCAGCTCACGGGCGACCGAGGGGTCCTCGACGCCGAAGGTCGCGCCGGAGGCCGCCGGGCGCCAGCTGCCGCCGATGAACAGTCCGTCGGGCACGGACGCGACGACGGCCCGCTCGCGGTCTGTCTGCTGTTCGGTCACTGCACTCACTTCGACTCCCGTGGTTTTGGAACTCCCGGCCCGGCTCACTCGTGGACAGCCGCGGAATTGCATGCTTGCATGAGTGTAGGTTGTTGACAATCCTACGACGCAGCCCGATGTTGATCTCCGTAGAAGATCCGTGAAGTACTACGGTCACCGAGCGAGGAGCCGTCCATGAGTGCCTTGTCCCCCGTCCTCAAGCAGGCCACCCCCGTCCTGGCCGAACGCGGCGAGGGTGTCCGTCTCTACGACGAGTCCGGCCGCGCCCACCTGGACTTCACCGCCGGCATCGGCGTCACGTCCACCGGGCACTGCCACCCGAAGGTCGTGGCCGCCGCGCAGGAGCAGGTCGGCAAGCTCATCCACGGCCAGTACACGACGGTGATGCACAAGCCGCTGCGCACGCTCAGCGCGCGCCTGGGCGAGGTGCTGCCGAACGGACTGGACTCGCTCTTCTTCGTCAACTCTGGTTCCGAGGCCGTCGAGGCCGCGATGCGCCTCGCCAAGCAGGCCACCGGTCGGCCCAACATCGTCGCCTTCCAGGGTGGCTTCCACGGCCGTACGCTCGCCGCCGCGTCGATGACCACGTCGGCCACCAAGTTCCGCTCCGGCTACGGCCCGCTGATGTCGGGCGTCGCGCTCGCGCCGTTCCCCAACTGCTTCTACTACGGCTGGGACGAGGAGACCGCGACCAAGTTCGCGCTGCGCGAGCTGGACCAGCTGCTCGCCACCGTCACCACGCCCGCCGACACCGCCGCGTTCATCGTGGAGCCGGTCCTCGGCGAGGGCGGCTACGTTCCCGCGAACACGGCCTTCCTGCGCGGCCTGCGCGAGCGCGCCGACCGGCACGGCATCCTGCTGATCATCGACGAGGTGCAGACCGGGTTCGGCCGCACCGGCAGGTTCTGGGGCCACGACCACTTCGACGGCAAGCCCGACATCATCGTCACCGCCAAGGGCCTGGCCAGCGGCTTCCCGCTGTCCGCGATCGCCGCGTCCAAGGACCTCATGGCCAAGGCCTGGCCCGGCTCGCAGGGCGGCACGTACGGCGGCAACGCCGTGGCGTGCGCCGCCGCCATCGCCACGCTCGACGTCATCCAGGAGGAGAAGCTCGTCGAGAACGCCGCGGAGCGCGGGGCGCAGCTCTTCGCCGGCCTGCGCGAGGTCGCCGAGTCCTACCCGGTGGGCGGCCAGGGAGGCATCGGCGACGTGCGGGGCCTCGGCCTGATGGCGGGCATCGAGTTCGTCACCGCCGACGGCGAGCCGGACGGCGCCACCGCCGCCCGCGTGCACGCCGCCGCGTCCGAGCGCGGACTGCTGCTGCTCACCTGCGGGACGCAGGGCCAGGTCGTCCGGATGATCCCGCCGCTCGTCGTGAACGGCGAGGACATCGACGAGGGCCTGCGGCTGTGGCGCGAGTCCGTCGCGGCGGTCCTCGGCTGACACCTCCGGTGGGAACCGGGGCGGCGTTCCGACGCGGCCCCGGGTGCCGTCGTCGCCCCGGCCGGCCCCGCCGCGCCGGGGCGACGTGCTTCCCCGGCGCGGCGGCCGGCCCGTGAGCGACCGGGCGGCCGCCGTCGCTGCGGGCACTTGGGCCGCCCACCTTGGCCGGAACGGGAGGGCAGAGGGCGGCACCCGGCGCGGGCAGCACCCGCCCCAAGGCCCGCATGGCCCCGCGATGCCGCAATTCCGCCACCCCGCCGCAGCGATCTTGAGACGCTCACCTCCAGCAGCAGCACCACCCCGCCCGCCCGAAGGAGCCACCATGTCCGCCCCCGTCGCCACCACCGGATCCGCCGCGCCCCGCCCCGACGCGCCCGACCCGGCGAAGCTGGAGCGCGCGCTGCGGGAGGCCGTGCCGCACGGCGAGGTCGCCTTCGGGAAGCGGCGGCGCGCCGAGTACGCACAGGACGCCTCCGTGTACCGGCAGGTGCCCGCGGCCGTCGTACTGCCCGCCGACACGGACGAGTTGGCGGCGGCGCTCGCCGCCTGCCACGGACTCGACGTCGCCGTCACCCTGCGCGGCGCGGGCACCTCCATCGCGGGACAGGCCGTCGGCGACGGAGTCGTCATCGACACGTCCCGGTCACTGAACCGCATCCTCGACATCGACGCCGAGGCACACACCGCCCGCGTCGAACCCGGCGTCGTCCTCGACCGCCTCCAGGACGCCTGCAAACCGCACGGCCTGCGCTTCGGCCCCGACCCCTCCACGCACGCCCGCTGCACCATCGGCGGCATGATCGGCAACAACGCCTGCGGCACCCACTCGGTGGCCTGGGGCCGCACCGCCGACAACATCGTCGAACTCGAGGTCCTCACCTACGACGGCGAACGCATCCGGCTGCGCTCCCTCGACGCCGACGAGTTGCAGCAGGTCATAGACGAGGGCGGGCGCACCGGCGAGATCCACGCCCGCCTGCGGGACCTGCGCGACCGGCATCTGGCCATGCTGCGCACGGAGTTCGGCCGCTTCCGCCGCCAGGTCTCCGGCTACAGCCTCGAACACCTCCTCCCGGAGAAGGGCTTCGACCTCGCGGCGGCGCTGGTCGGCACCGAAGGCACCTGCGCCGTCGTCGTGTCGGCGACCATCAAGCTCGTCGACCTCCCGGCCCGCCGCACCCTCGTGGCCCTCGGCTTCTCCGACCTGCCCGCCGCGGGCGACGCCGCACGCCACGTCCTGCGCCACGAACCCATCGCCTGCGAGGGCCTCGGCGGCGACCAGGTCGCGGCGCTGCGCCGCAACGTCCCCGACGCCCGCCCCGAGGAGATGCTCCCCGAGGGCGCGGGCTGGCTGCTGTGCGAGTTCGGCCACGCGGACACGACGCCCGACCCGGAGGCCGAACGGGCCCGCGCCGAGGCCCTGTTGAAGGACACCGGCGCCGTCGACGTACGCCTCGTCCAGGACCCCAAGGAACAGGCGGCCCTCTGGCGCATCCGCGAGGACAGCTCGGGCCTCGCCACCCGCGCCCCCGACGGCTCCGAGGCCTGGCCCGGCTGGGAGGACTCCGCCGTGCCCGTCGAACACCTCGGCGACTATCTGCGCGACCTGGCCGCTCTGCTGGAGTCGCACGGCCTCCAGGGCACCCCGTACGGCCACTTCGGCGAGGGCTGCGTGCACATCCGCATCGACTTCGACCACGCGACGGCCGAAGGAGTGCGGATCTTCCGTACGTTCATGAAGGACGCCGCCGAACTCGTCGCCCGCCACGGCGGCACGCTCTCCGGCGAACACGGCGACGGGCAGGCCCGCGCCGAGTTCCTGCCGCTGGTCTACAGCGAGGAGGCGATGGAGGCGTTCGGCGAGTTCAAGGCGGTCTGGGACCCGGAGAACCGGCTCAACCCCGGCATCCTCGTCCACCCGCGCCCCGCCGACGAACGCCTGCGCATCACCGCGGGCCACCGCCCCACGCTCCAGCTCACCACGACGCTCGCGCTCGCCGAGGACGACGGCGACCTCACCAAGGCGCTGCGCCGCTGCGTCGGCATCGCCAAGTGCCGTACGGCGTCCGGCGGCGTGATGTGTCCGAGCTACCGCGCCACCGGGGACGAGAAGGACTCCACGCGCGGGCGCGCACGCGTGCTCTACGAAATGGTCCAGGGCGACGTCATCACCGACGGCTGGCAGTCCGAGGAGGCCGCCGAGGCCCTCGACCTGTGCCTGTCCTGCAAGGGCTGCAAGAGCGACTGCCCGGTGGGCGTCGACATGGCCTCCTACAAGGCGGAGTTCCTGTACCACCACTACAAGGGCAAGCGCCGCCCCGCCTCCCACTACGCACTCGGCTGGCTGCCCGTCTGGTCCCACCTAGCGGGCCTCGCACCCGGCCTCGTCAACGCGGTGACCCGCAACAAGAAGGCGGTGTCCCTCCTCAAGAAGGCGGGCGGCATCGCTCCCGAGCGCCCGGTCCCGCCCTTCGCGGGACGCCGCTTCCGCACGAGCTACAAGAAGCGCCGGAACGTGCCGTCCCCCGGCAGCCGCGGCAAGGTCCTCCTCTGGCCCGACACCTTCACCGAGTTCATGTCGCCCGAGGTCGGCCGCGCGGCGGTCCTCGTCCTCGAACACGCGGGCTTCGAAGTGGTGCTGCCGCCCGACCGCCTGTGCTGCGGACTGACCTGGCACACCACGGGCCAGCTCGACATGGCCAAGAAGGTCCTGGAACGCACCCTCAAGGCCGTCGACCCGTACCTCCAGGAGGGCATGCCGCTCATCGGCCTGGAGCCCAGCTGCACGTCCCTGTTCCGTACGGACGCCACGGAGCTGTTCCCGGACGACCCGCGCGCGAAGCGGCTCGCCGACCAGACCATGACCCTCGCCGAACTCCTCGACCAGCGCGCCCCCGACGTCGACTTCGGCCGGCTCGACGACGTCACCGCCCTGACCCAGACCCACTGCCACCAGCACGCCACCCTCGGCAGCAAGGCGGACGACCGGGTGCTCGCCCGCGTCGGCGTGGACAGCGGGCGCCTCGACTCCGGCTGCTGCGGCCTGGCCGGCAACTTCGGGTTCGAGGAAGGCCACTACGACGTGTCGGTCGCGGTCGGCGAACAGGCGCTCCTCCCGGCCCTGCGCGAGGCCGCCGACGACACGGTGGTCCTCGCCGACGGCTACAGCTGCCGCACCCAGATCACCCAACTCTCCGACCGCCGCCCGCGCCATCTCGCGGAACTCCTGAGGGACGCGCTGAGGGCGCGCCGCGCCGACTGACCGGTCCCGGTCGGCGACATGACTGTGGGGCCGCCCTCGGCGGCCCCACAGCTTTCCCCCGTACGCCGGGGGCGGCGTTCACGACCGGACCGGGACCCCCGCCTCCGCAGGCACCTCGGCGCGCAGCGACCGGCCCGCCGTCTCCGGCATCCGGATCAGCGGCACCAGGACCAGCAGCGCGGCCGCCGCCATGTAGTAGCCCGGCACCAGATGGTCCCCGGTCGATGCGATCAGCGCCGTGATGGCCAGCGGCGCCGTGCCGCCGAACAGGGACGTGGCGCAGTTGTAGCCGATCGCGAAGGCGCTGTAGCGGACATGGGCCGGGAAGAGCGCGGGCAGCGTGGAGGCCACCGAGGCCTGCAGCATGACCAGGAGCAGCCCGAGCACCGCGACTCCCGCCACGGTGGCGGCGGTCGAGCCCTGGCCGATCAACCACACCGCAGGCACGGACAGGACGAGCGAGCCCACGCAGGACGTGAGCACGACCGGCTTGCGGCCGACCCGGTCGGTGAGCGCGCCGATCGGCAGGATGACCACCATCATCGCCACCATCACGGTCATCGGCACGACATCGCTCGCCAGGTCACCGATGCCGAGGACCGACTTCAAGTACGTGGGCATGTAGGTGAGAAGCGCGTAGTCGGTCACGTTCAGGAGCAGCGTGAAGGCCATCAGGATGCCGATCATGCGCCAGTGCCGCAGCGTCTCGCGGCGCGGCACCTTCGACGTCGCCTCGCGCTCGGCCATCTCCTGGAACACCGGGGTGTCCTCGAGCCGCATCCGCAGATACAGGCCGATCGCGCCCAGCGGCAACGCCACCAGGAACGGCACCCGCCAGGCCCACGCGTCGACCGTCGCCGGATCGACCGCGGTGGACACGAACGTGGCGAGCGCGGCGCCCGACGTCAGACCGATCAGCGTGCCGAACTCCAGGAACGCGCCGAAGAATCCGCGCCGCCGGTCGGGCGCGTACTCCGCCATGAACGTGGCGGCGCCCCCGTACTCGCCACCGGTGGAGAAGCCCTGCACCATCCGGCACAGCACGAGCAGGAGCGGCGCCGCCACCCCGGCTGTCGCGTACGTGGGCAGCACGCCGATCGCGAAGGTGGCCAGCGACATCAGGGACAGCGTCAGGACCAGCACCCGCTGCCGGCCGATGCGGTCGCCGAGCGGCCCGAACACCATCCCGCCGAAGGGCCGCACCGCGAACGACACCGCGAGCACACCGAACGTGGAGAGCATCTGCGACAGCGAGTCGCCGGAGGGGAAGAACGCGCGGCCGACGTGGACCGCGAGATAGCCGTAGATCCCGTAGTCGAACCACTCGATGGCGTTGCCCATGGCGGCGGCGGCCACGACGCGGCGAAGGGTCCTCGGCGGGACCGGCGGACGCCCGCCGCCGCCGTCGCCGTCGGACGGTTGGTGCGAGAGAGGAGCCATGGCGGTGCGCCTTCCGCTGATCGCAAGTTGTCTATTGTCAACAACTGGACTGTTGGCAATCGCTGAGCATGAGATCAGGTGCGCGGAATGTTTGGCAAGGGCTCAACGGAACTCAGTTGACGTGCGTTTCCTGCCGCTCGCCGAGCTCGGCCGTCGGCACCCGGAACGTCTCCCGCAGCCCCCACGCGCACAGCGCCAGGACGAGCGCGGCCGCCGCGGAGTAGAGCCCGACGCCGATGGGGTTCCCGTCGAAGGCGATCAGCAGCGCGGTCGCCGTCGTCGCGGCCGTGCCGCCGCCGAGCGCCGCGCCGACCTGGTACGTGGCGGAGATCGACGAGTAGCGGGTGGCGGCGGAGAACTGCTCGCCGAGGAATGCCGGGATGCAGCCCTGGGGCGCCGCCATCAGCACGTTCACCACCACGTACGCGAGCGTGGCCAGCAGCAGCACGTGCCCGTCCACCATCGGGAAGTACGCGAAGAAGAAGGCGCCGTACGCGAGGGTCCCGAGGATCACCACGGGCTTGCGGCCGAACCGGTCGGAGACCAGCGCCATGACGGGCACCGCGACCATGAAGGCGACGGACCCGGCGACCTGGAGAAGCAGCGACTGGGTGTGGCTGTAGCCGCGTTCCTCCGCGTACGTGACGGTGAAGATCGAGCCGATGTAGGCGAGGGTGTTGTAGCCGAAGGCGACGCCGATGGCGAGCAGCATCTGACGCGGGTGCCGCTTCACGGCGTCCAGGATCGGTACGCGCGGCGCGTGCTCGGTGCGGCGCTCCTCCTGCGGCATCCGGGAGCGGGCCACGACACCGACGAGGACCAGAAGACCGCCCAGCCAGAACGGCACCCGCCAGGCCCAACTCTCCAGCGCCTGCTGGGGGAGCAGGGTCACCAGCGTGAAGACACCGGTCCCGAAGAGGCTGCCGATGCCGATGCCCGCGCTGGTGAAACTGCCCCACAGCCCGCGGCGGTGTTCGGGCGCGTTCTCGATGCCGAACAGGGAGGCCCCGCCCCACTCGCCTCCTGCGGCGAAGCCCTGGACGAGGCGGAGGGCGACGAGTAGGACCGGCGCGGCGACGCCGAGGGTGCCGTACGTGGGCAGGCAGCCGATGAGGAACGTACTGGAACCCATCACCAGCAGGGTGAGCACGAGCATCGCCTTGCGGCCGATCCGGTCGCCGAAGTGCCCGATGACGATGCCCCCGAGCGGGCGCGCGACGAAGCCGCTGCCGAACGCCGCGAACGCGACGAGGGTGCCCACCGTGGGATCGAAGCTGGGGAAGAACACCTTGGGGAAGACGAGGGCTGCGGCGAGCCCGTAGATGATGAAGTCGTAGAACTCGAGCGCGGTGCCGAAGCCGGAGATGAAGAACGTACGGGTCACGCTCAGGGAGTCGGCCCGCTGTGGCGAGCGCGGTCTGACGGTCTGTGTCATCGCTGATCCTTGGAGGGCGGCGGGGGAGCGGGCGGTGTCAGAAGCGGCTGAAGCCCTGAGCGGCGGCGGTGGCCGGGGTGCCGACCGCGTAGTCGAGCGCGCCGCCCGCGACGTCGAGACCGACGGTGAAGAGGGTGCCCCACTGCTCGTGGAGGGGCTTCGCGGCGTCCGGCCGCATGCACACGACGGCGCCCGCGCCCTCGCTCCCGCACAGCGCCGAGGCCCGCTCGGCGGGCGTCAGGCCCGGCAGCGCGGCGCGGACCGCCCGCAGATGGGCGAACCGCTCGGCCGTCGACGAGTCACCGGGGCACACATCACCGTCCGCCAGTTCCGGGTCGAGGAAGTGGTTGGTGTGCAGCAGCCAGCCGTCCTCGCCCGGTCGCACCACGGCGAGGCCGCGCGGGGACAGTTCGAGGCTCGCGGCCCCCTCGGCGGTGACGACGGTGAGCGAGGTGGAGGCGGTCACCCGCGCCGAACGGGCGATCTCCACGGCCTGGTCGAGGGTGTCGGCCTCGTCGAGGATCCGGCGCGCGACCGCGTGCACGGGGACACCGCCGCCCTCGCCGTCGGCGCGGTGGAAGAGGATGTTGAAGTGCACGCCGAGGCCCGCGCCGTTCACCCCGATCTTGGCCGGGGCGCCGAACTCGGTGAACAGCTTCACCGTGCGGCCGGCCGCAGGCGTCAGCTCGTGCAACAGGGCGTCGGGGACGAGGAGTTCGTGCCAGTCCCACGTCTGCACGGTCTGCGGGGCCGTGCCCCCGGGCGCGTACACGGCCGTCGAGCACTCGCCCTCGCCGGCCGGCGGACACACCGCGAGGATCTCCGTGCGGGCACCGACGGCGGCGACCTGCCAGCGCTCGACGCCCGCCGCGTCGGCGCACGCGTCCGACTCCTCGGCGAGCCCCGGAGCCCACTGGCGCAGCGCCTCGTGGCTGCGCTCGGCGAGCTCGCGCACGCGCTCCGCGGGCAGGCCGAGCGCGGCGAAGTGGTCCAGGTACAGCGCGCTCACGCGGCGTGTCTCGTCGCCGAACCGGCCGCCGAGCAGCGCGCCGCGCTCGCGCGGGTCGACCGTGTCGGTGGTCAGGGTGTGCAGATCCACGGGTGTTCCTTCCGGGCCCACAGGGCCATGTGTCGGTGCGGCGCCGCTCACGGTAGGAAGGTAAAACGTTTTATACAATGCCTGGTCGGAACGATTGACCAGAGGGATACGGAGGGGCGGCGGAGTGGCGCGCACCCAGGGCATCACCATCAAGGACGTGGCGCGCAGGGCCGGTGTGTCCATCACCGCCGTCTCGCACGCCCTCAACGGCAAGGGCACGCTCAGCGCCGCCACCCGCGAGCACATCCGCGAGGTCGCCGACGAGATGGGCTACGCGGCGGACGCCCTCGCCCGCGGCATGCGCAGCTCCACGATGGGCGCGGTCGGCCTCGTGCTCCGCTCCCTCGACGCGCTCGGCGACTACAAGCCCGAGGGTGTCGACGTCTTCGAGAAGTTCGTCGGCGCCGCCGCCTCCCAGGCCCTGGCCCGCGGTCTGAGCCTGATGCTCGTACCCGACCTGACGCGGGCGCCGGTCCCACCGCTGACGTTCTCCATGGACGGCTACATCGTCACCAACCCGCACCGCGACGACCCGGTCATCGCCCTGCTCGACAGGCGCGGCATCCCCTACGTCACCTACGGCAGCGCGCCCGGACGCCCCGACTTCCCGTACTGGGCGTCGGAGGACGACGCGGCCTCGGCGCGCCTGGTCCTCGACCACCTGGCGGCCAGGGGCGCGCGCAGTATCGCCCTCGTCCGCGGCACCGACGCGAACGCCTGGAACGACGAGCACGAAGAGGCCTATGCGTCATGGTGTGCGGAGCGGAACACGCCCGCCCGCCTCTACGAACTCGCTGAGCGCGCGGGCGTCGAGGGCGGAGTCGAACTCGCCCGCCGGATCGCGGCAGACGGCCTGCCCGACGCCGTCTTCTGCCTGACGGGCCGGCACGCGGCGGGCGTCCAGGAGGGCCTCATCGCCCAGGGCGTCGAGGTCCCCGGCCGGGTGATGGTGGCCGCCGGTTCCGACTCCGAGCACTCCCGCAACGCGCGTCCCACCATCTCCGCGCTCGAACTGGACCCCGTCGGCAGCTCGGGCGCGCTTCTGGACATCCTTCAGGCCCTGATCGCGGGCGCGGAGCCGGTCGCCCCGCGCATCACACGGGCGCATTTGAGGGAGCGCGAGTCGACGCGGAGGTGACCGGCCGACCGATTCGTGTCAGCGACCCGCCGTATACCGATGAGTTCTGCCACATCCGCCGGTCCATGGGTGTTAGTTGGTGCAAGAGCCGACCGGTGACGAGTGAAGAACCAGGGAGATCCGACATGCGTACGCTGATCAGCACGGCCTTCGTGTCCCTCGACGGAGTCATGGAGGCGCCGGGCGGAGAGTCCGGGTACCGCAACTCCGGGTGGACGTTCAAGGGTGTCGACTTCGTGCCCGAGGCGTTCGAGATCAAGGGCCGGGAACAGACCGAGGCCACCGCGATGCTGCTCGGCCGGGTCAGCTACGAGGCGTTCAGCCCCGTGTGGCCGGGCATGGAGGAGTTCGCCGAGTACAAGCCGATGCCCAAGTACGTCGTGTCCACCACCCTCAAGTCCGGCGACCTGGTGTCCGACTGGGGCGAGACGACCATCCTGCGCTCGCTCGACGAGGTCGCCGCGCTGAAGGAGACCGAGGGCGGCCCGATCATCATGCACGGCAGCGCCACCCTCAATCAGAACCTGTCGGACGCGGGCCTCATCGACCGCTACCACCTGCTGGTCTTCCCGTTGCTGCTCGGGGCGGGCAAGCGACTGTTCAGCGCCACAGACAAGGACACCCAGCACCTGAAGCTCGTCGAGCACGAGGCGTACGCGAACGGGCTGCAGAAGAACGTCTTCGACGTCGTGCGCTGAGGTCCCGCGACGTAGGTCGTCAGGCGTCGAAGTCGGTGGACCGGGCGAGCTTCTCCCAGGTGGCCAACTCGGCGCGCGAACCGTCCAGTTGGGCGGTGATTCCGTCGACGGCGTCGTTGCCGAGCGGCAGGCGCAGCGGGGCCTCGTCGGCGTCCACGGCGGTCAGGATCGCGGCCGCGGCCTTCGCCGGATCGCCCGGCTCCCGGCCGCTGCCGCCCGGCAGCGCGGACAGGACGGGGCCCACGGTGTCCTGGTACGCGTCCAGCGTCGACACGGGCGTGAGATCGGCGGAACCGGCGAAGCCCGTGCGGAACGCGCCGGGTTCGACGATCAGCACCCGGATGCCGAGCGGCGCGACCTCGGCGGCCAGCGCCTCGGAGAGCCCCTCCAGGGCGAACTTGGTGGCGCAGTACGCGCCGACCCCGGCGAACGCGAACCGGCCGCCCATGCTGGTGAGTTGGACGATGGTTCCCGAGCCGCGACGGCGCATGTGCGGCAGTACGGCACGGGTGAGTGCGGCCGGCCCGAAGAAGTGCAGGTCCATCAGGTCCCGCAGCTCCGCGTCGGTGGCCTCCTCGACCGCCCCGACCATGCCGCGGCCCGCGTTGTTGACCAGCACGTCGATCCGGCCGTGCCGGGCGGCCACGCCGTCGACCGCGGCCTGCACGTCGTCGATCGCGGTGACATCGAGGGCCAGCGTCTCGACCTGGTCCGGGTGCGCGGCGACCAGATCGTCGAGCGGCGCGGTACGCCGGGCGGCGGCCACCACGACATCGCCCGCGGCCACCGCCGCCTCGGTGATCGCCCGGCCGAAACCGCTGCTCGCACCCGTGACCAGCCAAACCCTGTTCATGGTGTTCCCCTCCGCCCTGCGGGCCGCCGCTGTCGGCGGCCCGTTCGCGAACCACCTTGCTGGGCAATCCAGTTGCCCGTCCAAGATCTGCCGTGATAGCCGATGGTTATGGACGTTCATGGGCGGGACCTGAGGTACTTCACCGCGGTGGCCGAGGAGCTCCACTTCACGCGTGCGGCCGAGCGGCTGTACGTCTCGCAGCCCGCGCTGAGCAAGCAGATCAGGATGCTGGAGAAGCAGGTGGGGGCCGCGCTGTTCGAGCGCGACCGACGTGCCGTCCGGCTGACCGAGGTCGGTGCCGCGCTGCTGCCGCACGCCCGCCGGCTGGTCGCCGAGTGGGAGGCCGCCCGGGAGACGGTCGCCAAGGTGATGGCCGAGCGGGCGACGGCCCTCGTGGTGGGGATGAGCACGAGCCCGGGTCGTGGTGGAATGCTGCCCGCGATCCGCTCCCGGTTCACCGCCGAGCATCCCGGCACCCGGCTGAGGGTCCGGCAGGTGACCTGGGACGACTCGACCGCGGGTCTCGCCGACGGCACGAGCGACGTCGCGTTCGTCTGGCTGCCGCTGCCCGAGCAGGAGCGCTACCGGTGGGTGCCGGTCGCCGAGGAACCCCGCCTGGTCGCCATGGCCGAGACGCACCCGCTGGCCGCACGCGAGAGCGTCGACTTCGCCGACCTCCTCGACGAGCCGTTCCTCGCGCTGCCCGAAAGCGCCGGACCGCTGCGGGACTACTGGCTCGCCACCGAGGCCCGCGGCGGGAAACCCGCGGTCGTCGGCGCGGAGGTGGCCAGCACCGAGGAGACGTACGAGGCGCTCGCCGCGGAACTGGGTGTCGTGCTGCTCGCGGCGGGCAACGCGCCGCTGGTCACCCTCGGCGGCGTCGTCACCCGCCCCGTCCACGGCGTCTCGCCCAGCCGCTTCGTCCTGGCCCGGCGCGCCGACGACCGCCGCCCACTGGTGCACGCGTACGCGCGCGCCGCCGAGTCGCTCAGTTCCGGAAGCCGTACTCCGCCCACTTCTCGACGACACTCCGCCGCACATCCTCGGGGTACGAATTCCGGAACGACGCCGTGATCCCCGGTGCGGCACCCGCCAGTTGGGAGGGGAGCAGGCAACTGATGACGGCCTTGCCGCCGCGGCCCGCGCGGGCCTCCTCCGGGGTGAGGTACGGGACCATCGGAATGCCCGGTGCCTCCGGGTAGACGTACTCGCCGGTGCCGGGGTGGTAGCGCGTCGCCATCGCCCACACCAGCTGGTCGATGTCGGTGACGTCGATGTCGTCGGCGACCAGGATCACCTTCGGGACCAGCCAGCCGGTGTGCGAGCCGAACAGCACCTCGGCGACGGCGTCGGCCAGCCGGCGCTCGCTCATCGCCATTCCTGCCAGCCGCTCGATGTCGACCGCGACGGCGATCCAGCACGTCGCGGCCTCGTACGAGCACCAGGCCATGGAGACGGGAAGCCCGCTGGAGCGCAGCAGGTCCAGGCTGGTCGCCGAGATCATCGTGCCCCAGATGGTGTGGTTCTCCTCCGGCGGCAGACCCGCCACGCACACCGGCAGGATCGGGTCGTCGCGGTGGGTGACGGTCTCCACGTGGAAGACGGGCTGCTGCTTGCTCGCAGCGAACGAGTAGCCGTGGTACTCGCCCATCGGCCCCTCGGGGGCGGTCTCGTCCGGGCTGATCCAACCTTCGAGCACGATCTCGGAGTTGGCGGGCACGTGCAGGTCGTGCAGCTCGGTGCGGACGACGTCGACGGGGCTGCCGGCGAGGGCGCCCACGTATCCGTCCTCGTTCACCTCGGCGGGCAGCGGCATGCCCGCGGCCGCGAGCGCGGCGGGCGGCGCCCCGAGGACCATGGCCCAGGGGGTGGGCTCGCCCCGCTCGCGCCACATCTGGTGGATCATTCCGAGGTGCTGCTGCGGCATCGCGGGGCCGACGAGTGTGCGCGGACCGTGCAGCATGGTGCGGCTGACGGACCAACTGGTCCACCTCCCGTCCGGTGTGCGCACGACATGGAAGCCGTACGTCCCGAAGTACCGCCCGCCGTCCTCGGCGTGCAGGAGCGGGACGGGGAAGCGGGTGAGGTCGACGTCCTCGCCCGTCAGCAGGTTCTCCTTGCAGGGGCCGTCGGCCACGACGCGCGGGGCGAGGGGATCGGCGTGCATCGCGGAGATGAGCCGCTCCAGCAGTTCGCGCGGCGTCGTCTCGCGGGGCAGTCCGAAGTGCGCGGCGAGCCGGCCGTACGCACCGTCCGCACGGCCGGTGAGACCGGCCGGAGCGCCGAGGACGCGGTGCCCGGGCGCACCCTCGGTGAGGTTGCTGAACAAGGGGGCGGGGCCGCGCGTCTCGTACACGCGCCGCGTGATGGCGCCGACCTCAAGGGTGGGGCTGACCGGTTGACGGATGTCGACCGCGTCGCCCGTCTCGATCAACTCCTCCACGAAGTCACGGAAGTTGAGCGCGCTGCCGCGTTGCGTCATGACAGACCCCTTGCTTCATCACACACAGTTATTACGTACACGTCCTACCTTCCTCACGGTAAAGTACGTGTACGTCCTAATCAAGGGAGGGTCCCCACCGATGCCCCGTCCGTCGTCCCGCGAGAGCGCGCACGCCGAGGCCCTCGAAGCAGCACTCGACGGGCTCGGGCCGCTCGCCCGCCAGCTCAACCAGCTGCACACGCGGCTCTGGTACGAGCAGGTCCACCAGGACCTCACCGGACCGCAGTTCACCGTCCTGAGCCTGCTCGACCTGCACGGCGACATGGATCAGGGCACGCTCGGCACCCTGGCCCACCTCGACAAGTCGACGGCCGCCCCGCTCCTGGAGCGACTGCGCGGCAGGGGCCTGCTGGAGCTCGAGAAGGACGAACGCGACCGCCGCCGCAAACTCGTCCGCATCACGGAGAGCGGCCGTCGCCTGGTGACGCGCCTGGCGCCCGGCGTCACGGACGTGAGCGACCAGCTGCTCGACGTGCTCACGGCGGAGGAGCGGGAGGAGTTCCTGCGGATGCTGCGACGGGTGACGACGCGTCAGCTGCGGCCTTGAGGTGTGACACCGGCACGCGTCACTTGGACGCGGAGGAGTTCGCCGTCGAGGAGTTCGCCGGGTTCTCCCGCTGACCGTGCACGACCGAGGATGGGATGGGTCGGTCGTTCTTGAGCGCGTCCCAGACCTGGCCCGTGTCCGGCTCCTTGGGGGCGACACGGTTGGGGTCGCTGGGGGCGGTCTCGGTGGGCAGGGTCACCTGGGTGACGTCGTCGGCCCCGATACCGGTCAGGCTCTTGCCGAGGCCCAGGAGGGAGCTCACGGAGTCCAGACCGGTGTCCGTGGTCAGGGACTTCGTCAGATCGGACGCGAGGTCGTAGGCCTTCTTCGGGTGCGCGACCAGGTCGAGGCCCTTCACCTGGTCGATCACGGCGGTCGCCATCTGCTGTTCCAGGGTGATGCGGTCCAGGTCCGAGCCGTCGCCGACCCCGTGCCGGGTGCGCACGAAGGCGAGGGCCTCGTCGCCGTCGAGGTGATGGGTGCCGGCCGGCTCGTCGAAGCCGCTGTCCGGGTCGTCGATGTCCTCGGTCGTGGTGACGGTGACACCGCCGATGTCGTCGATGAACTGCACGAACCCGGAGAAGTCGAGCTCCACATAGTGGTTCAGCTCGAGACCCGACATGTGCTCCACGGTCTTCACCGTGCACTCCGGGCCGCCCTCGCTGTACGCCGAGTTGAACATGGCGTCCTGCCGCGCGGGCACCGCGTCCCCGTCGCCGTCGGTGCACGCGGGGATGTCGACGAGGGTGTCGCGCGGGATCCACACGGTCTCGGCCTCGGTGTGGTCCTCGTTGATGTGCACGACGGCCGTGGTGTCCGAGCGTGAGGTGCCACCGGTGTCACCACCGGCGTGGTCGCCGTTGTCGCCGGAGCGGGAGTCCGAACCGATGACGAGGATGTTCATCTCGCCGGAGTCGTCGGCGTCGGTCAGCACCTGGGACAGGTCGATGCCGGACACGTTGTGGTCCAGGCGCCAGTACGCGCAGCCGGCCGCGCCGAGGCAGACGACCAGGAGGAGCGCGACGGCCCAGAGGGCCCGGCGGCCGATGCGCTGCTTACGGGTGCGTTCGGCCCTGCGGCGAGGCTTGTCCGGGTTCCGTCCGGGCAGTGGGAGCCGTCGTCCTTCGCGCGTGGCCATCGGTGAGGAACCTTTCCGTGGAGGGGCCGGCCCGGACCGGTGGCGGTGCGTGCGGCGGGCTGCTGGGGGAGGCGGGTGCGCGCTGCGGTGCACACGGGCATTCCTCTCCCGACCTCATACCGTCGCCCAGGCGGCCGGGCCGCCGACAGGGGCGAAGGGCCCGACCCCGCCGGGGCTTGGGGCCCCATCGCGGCGCGGTGAGAGGATCGGGCCATGGCGACGACGACCGTGACCGGGGACTTCGACCTGACCATGGACGAGCTGCGCGCGGTCGCACGGTTCGCTGTGGAGAGCGCCGAGCAGGTGCTCCCCGTGTTCGAGGCGGCGGCGCCGGACGACCCGCGGCCCCGCGCGGCCGTCGACGCCGCGTGGGAGTTCGTGAACGGCGCGAACCGGTCCCGGTCGCAGCGGGTGACCGCGCTCGACGCGCACCGGGCCGCCGCGGAGGCGGAGACCGAAGCCGTGCGCCTCGCCGCGCGTGCCGCCGGTGACGCCGCCTCCGCCGCGTATCTGCACCCGATCGCGAAGGCCACGCAGGTCGGCCACATCCTGCGGGCCACCGCCTGCGCGGCCCGCGTGGCCGAGCTGGCCGAGGGCGGTGACCCGGACGTGGGGGAGCGGGCCATTGAGCAGGCCGGGCGGCGCGCCACCCCGGTCGTCATCGACGTGCTGAGCCGGTACCCCGAGGCGCCGCGAGGAAAGGCGCGCGTGGCACACCTGATGAGCACCCTCGACGCGGCCTTGCGCGGTACGCACCAGGTGTAGTGGGGGACCGGCCGGTGGCCGGACTCAGCCGCCGAACCGGGGGTCCGTCTCCACGAGCCGGGCGAGGTTCTCCAGCGCCATCCGCGTGCCCGTCTCGTTCTGGTCGGCGGGCACGACGTCGGGGATCCCCTCGTGCAGCATCCGCACCTCGGTCCCACCGTCCGCGTCAGTGAGCGTGGTGGTCATCGTCATCGTCGTGCGCAGCGCGGGGTCGGCGGACTCGAAGGCGAGCACCTCGACCACCTGCTCGTCGGGCACGAGCCGCGCGAAATGGCCGTGGTACGTGTCGGTGTGCGAGGCCGACTTGCCGGTCTCGGTCGGCGCGTCGTAGGTGAGCGAGACGCGGAACCTGCCGCCCTCGCGGGCGTCGAACTCGTGCACCTGGCTGGTCATGCCGACGGGCACCCGCCAGTGCGCGACGGCGTCCGCGTCGATGAGCGCCCGGTAGACGGCGGCACGGGGCGCGTTCACGTGCCGGGAGAGCTCGGTCGAGTACATCGGCCGAGCGTAGCGTCCGCGGCATTGCCCGGCCTGCGAGGACGTTTCGGCGGGTCCCGAAGCGTTCCGCGCCTAGCGTCGGTGGCATGAACCGAACCGTGCATGAGATCGCCCGCTACGAGGACGTGCGTGCGGCGCTGGCCGACCCGGACCTGGTACCGGAGCCGCCCGCGGCCCCCGAGGGGAAGGAGGGCGCGTCCATGGCCTGGCTGCGGGCCTCGGTGCCCCGGTTCGACTCGGGGGCGCGGCACGCGCGGCGCCGCGCGCTCGTGGAGACCGAACTGGCCCGCCTCGACGTGGCGCGGCTGCGGGCGGCGGCCGCCCGGTGGCCCGAGTCCGAGGCCGCGGCCCCGCACGTGGTGAGAACCCTCGCCGAGGCCCTGGGCTACCGCGAGCCCGACGCCGTGGCGAAGGCGGTCGGAGCGGTGGCGCCCGTCTACTTCGGCGGCGAGGACCCGGAGGCCGACGCGGCGGTGGCGCAGTTGGTGGAGCTGTTGACCCCGCCGGCGCATGAGCAGGAGGAGAGCCGAGGTCGCCCGCACCTCGAATGTGCCCCGGACACCGCAGAGTTCGCTGCCGCCCGCATCTGTCTCCTCGTCCAGGCGCGTGACGCGACCGCCGCCCTGGTGCGGCACGCCGACGCCGCCCCCGCCGACGCCCGTCCCGTCGAGCGGCTGCTCCGCGACACGCTGCGCGACGACCCGCCCGTCCGCGTCCTGCGCCGCGTCGCCGCCCGCGACACCCGCGTCGCCGGTCGGGACATCGCCGCCGGGGACCTCGTCCTCCTCGACGCCACGGCCGCCGCCCCCACGGACACCGACGAGCCGCTCGCCTTCGGGGCGCCGCCGCGCGTCTGTCCCGGCCGGGACCACGCCATGGCGCTGGCCGCGGGCGCCCTCGCGCACCGCCGCCCCACCCGCTTCGCCGACCTGCACCGGGGAGCCACCCCGCTGCTGCTGCCGAACGCCTGGGACCGCGCCTCCGCCGCCGCGCTCGCGGGCGAGGGCTTCGAGGCCGTCGGAACCACCAGCCTCGGCGTGGCCGCCGCGGCCGGGCTCCCGGACGGCGCGGGTGCCACCGCCGACGCGACCCTCGCCCTGGCCCGCGCCCTCGGACGCACCTCGCTCCTGTTCACCGTCGACATGGAGGGCGGGTTCAGCGACGATCCGGAGGAAGTCGCCGGCCTCGCACGCCAGTTGAGTGCCGCGGGCGCCGTCGGGATCAACCTGGAGGACGGGCGCGCGGACGGCACCCTCAGCCCGGTCGACCGGCATGCCGCGAAGATCGCGGCGGTCAAGGCGGCCGTCCCGGATCTGTTCGTCAACGCCCGCACCGACACGTACTGGCTGGGCGGGCACACCGGCGACGAGGAGACGGTGCGGCGCCTCACCGCGTACCAACAGGCAGGCGCCGACGGCCTGTTCGTGCCCGGCCTCGCCGAGCCCGACCGGATCCGCGCCCTCGCCTCCCGCTTCGAGCTGCCCCTCAACATCCTCTACTCGCCGACCGGGCCGACCCTCGACGAACTCGCCGCGCTCGGCGTCCGCCGCGTCAGCCTCGGCTCGCTGCTCTACCGGCGGGCGCTCGGCGAGGCCGTGGCCACCGCGCGGGCCGTTCGCGACGGACGGCGGCCCACCGGCGACACACTCTCGTACGCGCAAGTGCAGGGACTGTAGCGGCGGTCAGTGCTCCGGCGCGGGGTTCGCGAGCGCCGTCGTCGTGCAGTAGCCGATCGGGCCCGCCGCGTCGTACAGCGTGCAGTGCCCGACGGCGATGCCGTCCTCGGCCGTGTGCCCCGTGGCCTCCAGGCCGATCTCGTCGCTGAGCGGGAGCCGGCTCAGGGACAGGGTGTAGTCGGCGTTGATGTAGCGCAGACCGGCGTCGCCCGCGTGCGCGAGGGGGCTCGCCGTGTCGGCGGCCAGCGCGGCGCGGACCAGCGGCGACAGGGCCTCCCCGCCCACCAGCGGCCGGGCATCGCGCATCCAGGAGCGCCGCCGCTGATCGCCGCTCCACTCCCGTACGGGCCGCAGCTCCTCGTCGAACCGCAGGAACTGGGTGCGCCCGTGCGGCGCCAGCAGCTCCTGGGCCGGCGGCGCGTCCCACTGGCCGGTCGCGGGAATGTGCCCGGGCGGCGGTGCGGCGGTGCGCAGCAGGACGGCACTGGCCCGCGCCAGCGGCCTGCCGTCGGCGCCGTGCGCGATGGCGTCGGCGACGCGGATCCGCCGCCCGTCGCGGACCCGCTGCGTCGTGACACCGACCGGGGCGAACGGCGCGGTGCGGAACAGATCGACGGTGAGCCGCGCGAAGTGCAGCCCCTCCTCGGCGTGTTCGCGCTCGAGGGAGCGCGCGAGGAGTCCGCCCAGGAGCCGGCCGTGCACCGTGCCGGGCGCCCACCAGCCGCGCGCGTGCGACTCGGGCACGAAGGTCTCCGCGGAGCCCGCGGCATCGGCCGTGTCCTCGTTCCGCGTGAAGTAGGGCGCCTCGTCCTCGGTCTGTGCCACGTGTGTTCCTTTCAGTGCGTCGTACGTCGGTGCATACGGGGGTCGGCGATCCGGAGCGGATCGATGTGCAGCGGGTCCAGCCTGCGGATGAGGGCGAGCGTGGCGTGACAGATCGCGTCCGCGTCCCGCTTGCGCGCACACGTGCCGATCTCCCGGCCCGCCTCCCCGATGACGGACGTGAGGACGCCGACCACGAGCCGGTCCACCGGTTCGCTGCCCGCTTCGAGCAGCACCGAGTTCTGCCGGATCCACTCACGGCCCCGCGCCCGGCGCATCAACTCGAAGCCTGGCGGCCCGTCGCCGTCCATCCACAGCTCGATCAGGTCGCGCCGCCGCCAGCAGCCCTCCAGGAAGCTGCGGGTGCCGACGAGGAACAGCTCCAGCGGATCGCTCTCGCCCGCCGCCCGCGCCGCGGCCACCGCCTCGGCCGCCTCGCGCTCGCGCGAGTCCTCGTAGTCCTCCCACAGCGCCACGAACAGCTCCGTCTTGCCACCGAAGTGGTGGTAGAGACTGCCGACGCTGGAGCCGGCCCTGCGCACCACCGCGACGATCGCCGTATCGGTGAACCCCTGCTCGCAGAAGACCTCGCGGGCGGCGTCGAGGAGGTTCCGGCGGGTCTGCTCCGTGCGGCTCCACTGCCAGGCGTTGTCCTTGGCCGCGATCCGCTCCGCCTTGCGTGTCATCCGGTCGTCACCCCCTGCGCACCCGTTGTCGATCCCGCTCCCGTACCGAACCGAATTTTAGAATCAGCCAATTCTCCGCGCCAGAAGCCCGGTTGAACTCGTTCCGACCTCTTGACCGACCGGCGGGCCACGGGCAACTTGAACACATTCCTAGATTCCCGTTCCAGGATTCCCGGGCTTCCCGTTCACGGATTGAGGGGGCACTTCCATGGTCGACTTCTCGCTGTCCACCGAGGAACGTCAGATCAGGGACACCGTCCGCGCGTTCATCACCAAGGAGGTGATGCCGCTGGAGCAGGACGTGTTGCGCAACGAACGGGCCGGTCAGCGGGGTGTCGAACCCGAAGTCGTCGCCGAGCTCCGCGCCAAGGCCCGCAGGTCGGGCTTCTGGGGTGTGAACACCCCGGAGGAGTACGGCGGGATGAACCTCGGCGCCGTCATGTCCGCGATCATCGCGATGGAGATGGGCCGCACCTTTGTCCCGTTCAGCTTCGGCGGCAGCGCCGACAACATCCTCTACGCCTGCGACGAGGAGCAGAAGCGGCAGTACCTGCTGCCCACCATCGAGGGTGAGCGCCGCTCCTGCTTTGCCATCACCGAACCCGGCGCGGGCTCCGACGCCCGCAACATCCGCAGCCGCGCCGTCCGCGACGGCGACGACTGGCTGATCACCGGCGAGAAGACCTTCATCACCGGTGGCAACGAGGCCGACTTCGTGATGGTGTTCGCGGTCACCGACCCGGACAAGGGCGCCGACGGCGGGGTCACCTGCTTCCTCGTCGACCGTGACATGGGCTGGAAGTCCGAACCGATCGAGACCATGGGCGAGTGGGGCCCGGCCGCGCTCGTCTTCGACGAGGTGCGCGTCCCCGGCCGCAACGTCCTCGGCGAGGTCGGTAGGGGTTTCCAGCTCGCCATGCAGTGGATCGGCCAGGGCCGCTACCTCATCCCCGCCCGGGCCATCGGCTCCGCCGAGCGCATGCTCCAGATGGGCGTCGACTACGCCCGCCAGCGGCACTCGATGGGCCGGCCCATCGCCGACTACCAGGCCATTCAGTGGCACATCGCCGACTCCCAGGTCGAGATCGAGTCCGCGAAGTGGCTCACCCTGTACGCGGCCTGGCGCGCCCAGCAGGGCATGGACGCCCGGCACGCCTCCTCCATCGCCAAGCTCAACGGCGCGGTGATGGCCAACCAGGTCGTCGACCGCGTCCTGCAGATCCACGGCGGCATGGGCTACACCAAGGAACTGCCCATCGAGCGCTGGTACCGCGAGCTGCGCCTGCTGCGCATCTTCGAGGGCACCGACGAGATCCAGAAGCGCACCATCGCCCGCAACCTCATCAAGGGGCACGTACGACTCGGCGGGATCGGCGAGTGACCGGGCGGCGCCCGCGCATCCGGCTCTTCCAGGTGCGCGAGCTCGACGAGTACCCGGACTCCCGACAGCGGATGCGCATCCTGTCGATGGCGGTCCTCGCCGTCCTCATCGCCTCCTACGAGGGCCAGATCGCACCCGTGGTGCCCCTGCTCCTCGACGACCTGGACATCTCGCTGACCACCTACGGCGGTGTCTCCGCCCTCGCGCTCGTCGCCGGTGCCATCGCGTCGATGGTCGGCGGGCGGCTCACCGACACCGTGGGCCGGGTGCGGCTCATCGTGCCGCTGTTGATGCTCACCGCGGGCTGCTGCTTCCTGATGACGACGGTCCACTCGGCCGGACAGCTCCTCGCCGTCCGCGCCGTGTTGTCGGTCGTCGACGGCATGGCCATGGCGGGCACCGCGCCGCTCGTGCGGGACTTCTCGCCGCGGATGGGCCGCGCCCAGGCCTTCGGCTTCTGGACCTGGGGCCCGGTCGGGGCGAGCTTCCTGGCCGCGGCGGTCGCCAGCACCACGCTGCCGCTGTTCGACGACTCGTGGCGCTCCCAGTTCGTCATCATGGGCTCGGTGTCCCTCGTGCTGTCGGTGGTGATCGCCTTCAACATCGCGGACCTCTCGCCCGAACTGCGCGCCCGTATCGTGCAGTCCGAGCGCGAGACCCTCGGGCGGGCGGACCACACCAAGCCCGCCCGCGCCCGGGACCTGTTCGCGCACCGGAACATCTGGGCCCATGTCGTCGGCATCGCGTGCTGGCTGGTGCTGTACGTGACCCTTGTCGTGTACGGGCAGACCATGCTCGCCGAGAGCTTCCACCTCGACGCCGCGACCGCCTCGAAGATCATGGCGGCGTTCTGGACGCTGAACATCCTCACGCTCGTCGTCTCCGGACGGCTCTCCGACCGGCTGCAACTGCGCAAGCCGTTCTGCGTGGGAGGCACGGTGGTGAGCGTGCTCCTCACCGCGTACCTGGCGGGCCTCGTCGGCCGCGAGGACGTCTCGCACCTGCACATCGCCGTCACCGGGGCGCTCCTCGGCGGGGTGATGGGCTGCGCCTACGGGCCGTGGATGGCGAACTTCTCGGAGAACGCCGAGGACGTCGACCCGCGCCTGCAGGGCACCGCCTGGGGTGTGTTCACCTTCCTCACCAAGGCGATGGGAGTGGTGGTGCTCCTCGTCGTGCCCCGCGTCGTCGAATCCGACGGCTGGCGCGCCTGGCTGGTCGTCTGCGCGTGCTGCATGGCCGTGTTCGTCCCGGCGTCGCTGCTCTTCCGCGGCCCGTGGCGCCGGGCGAAGGCGGCACCGGCGGCGTCCCCGCGGGACACCCCGGCCGCCGCCCCCGCGAGCGACTGACCCGGGTCAGCCGCGGGCCACCGCGATCGCCCCGGCGAGCCGCTCCCCGGCCTCGTACACCATGTACGGCACCCCGCTCCGGGTGCCGAACGAGGGGGCGGCCGCCCGGCCGTTCTCCGGGGCGGCGGCCCCCGAGTCGTAGAAGACGCCGAGGTGCTTGCGGAGCGAGAAGTCGGCGCCGACCTCCGTGATCATGAGGTCGCCGCCGCTCTCCTTGTCCTTGTTGTAGACGACGAAGGCGGAGCCGCCGCGCGTGAGCAGGTGCGGGCCGCCCACATTGACCGCATCGACGTCCGAGTGCCGCACGAGCGGTGTCTGGTCGAACGTCCAGCCTCGGCCGTCGGCCGACCAACCCCAGCAGATGTCACGGTGGTTGGTCGTGTTGTTCAGCATGAACAGCATCACGTAGTGGGCGCCGCGCGCCGGAAGCTCATGTGCGAAGACCCGGGCGTACGAGGTCTCGGTCGTGCCCGTCGGCATCATCGACGTCGACAGGACCACCTTGTCGTACGTGAAGTGGATGCCGTCCTTCGAGCGGGCGAGCCGCGTCGTGGTGTTCTCGCCGTGGAAGTAGAGCCAGAACTCCCGGTGCTGGGGCATCCAGATCACGTGCGGCGAGGAGACATGGCTGACCGAGTAGTGCGGCGACCAGTCGTTCGACACGATCGGGTTGTCCGGGTACTCGGTGAACGGGCCCTCCAGCGAGTCCCCGTACGCGAGGCAGATCCCGCCGGGCGCGTCGTGCGGGGCGTAGTAGAGGTAGTAACGGCCGAGCGGCGAAGCCAACTTGTCGTACACGCCGCGCACGGTCGGGAAGATGATCTCGCCCGTCGGGTTGTACTTCAGATCGGCGGGGGAGAGCAGCGTGCGCACGTACGTGTAGTCGGGGAAGCCGCCCGGCGCGGCCGCGGCAGGAAGGGCCGGGAGCCCGCCGAGGGCCACGGCGGGGCCCGTGACGGCAGCGGCGCGCAGGAACGTACGACGGTGCATGGTCAGCTCCTCAAGTTGCGTTGATGTCAGAGGTAGGTCGCGGCCGTGACGCACAGTCCGCCGAGCGCCACCGCCCACACGTACGGCAGAGTGCGCACCATCACCTGCTGCGGTGAGACCCCCGCGTACTGGGCGCTCCACACCGTCTGGGTGCTGGTCGGGTCGGCGACGCCGAAGACCTGGTTGTACGAAGTGGTCATGCCGAGGACGGCGACGGCCGGGTAGACACCCGTGGCGATGAGGACGCCCGCGATGCCGGCGCCGAGGCCGAACACATTGAGCGGCCCGCGGTACAGGCACAGCGGCACGAGCACGGTGAAGACGAGCACGAACAGCACCGCGTTCTGCGGGCTGACGGCCTTCACCAGCGGTTCGAGCGCGTCGACCGCGCCGGGCAGATTCACCGCGGCGAGCAGGATGCCGATCGCCACGAACAGGGTGATCGGCGGGGCGGCCACCTCGAAGCCGCCGTACAGGGTGCGCAGCAGTCGGCGGTTCATCTCGCGCGGCCGTGTCGTCGTCACCAGCGCGTACAGCACACCCGCCAACAGCGAGGGAATGATGGCCAGTTCGAAGCCGAGGGCCAGGACCAGCGGCACGACCGGTGTTAGCAGTGCGTACCACGGGGCGTCGCCCAGCGGCTTGCGCGCGCGGGCCCGCGGCCGGTCCTGCAGCGAGCGCAGCGACCACGTGTGCTCCACGCCGCGCCGCCGCGACTCGATCAGTACGTAGGCGAGGGCCGCCACCAGCGCGAACGGGAACAGCTTCACCATGAAGCCGCGTACCGTCGGGATCGGCAGGTCGAGGGCGGTGGAGAAGAACTGCCACACCGGCAGCTCGAAGGGGATGCCCACGGCGATGCCCATGAGGATCGTCCCGGCGGCCGTCACCTTCGGGACACCCACCGCGATCATCGCCGGGATCCCGATGAGCCCGGCGAGCATCGCCGCGGGCGCGGACCCGGTCACGGTGCCCACGAGCGCTGACACGGCCAGCACACCGAGCGCCACGAACACCGGCCGGTCACCGCCGAATTCGACGATCTTGCGGACCAGTGTGCCCGCGATGCCGGTCTCCTCCAGGAGCTTGCCCAGCCACGAGCCGAGCAGGATCGCGATCATCGTCGAGGCGAGCGCCGGGGCACCTTCCTGGAGGACCGTGTCCAGAACGCTGTTCTTGCCGGTGAGCGGGGCGCCCGCGAGGAAGGCGATCACCACGGCGAGCAGTACGAGCGCGAACGCGGTGGGGAGCTTGCGGCTCAGCATGGCGGCGACTCCGGCCGCCATGACGAGCAGGATGACGACACCCATGTCACTTCTCGCTTCTGTCGGGGTGTACGGCTCTGTAGGGGTGTACGGCTCTGTCGGGAGGTGTCACGGCGACAGCCAGGGCCTCCGTGAGCAGCAGGGGGCTGCGGCCCAGGCCGCAGGCGACGCGGGCGTAGGCGTGCGCGGCCAGTTCGTCGGCGCCCGCGACGTGTGCGTACACGCGGCGTCGTCCGAGCCGCAGCGCCGTGTGGCCGAGCGCCCGCTTGAACTCGGCCCGCACGCGCGCGTGGTGGAGATGTTCGTGGGCCCGCTCGTGGGCGAGCGCCGCCGCCCGCACCGAGCCCTCGGGGAACCAGGAGCGCCAGCCCCGCTCGTCGACGAGTCGTTCGGCGCGCTCGATGGTGTCGATGTACAGCTCGATCTGAGCGGGCCGGGACCGGTAGCGGGCCAGGAGACCCTCGGCGAGTCCGCCGTCCTGGTGTTCGACGATCCGCGCGCTCATGACATCGGGCGCCAGACGCGCCCCGAACTCCTCGGCGGCGAGCGCCCATTGGCGTAGCAGGAGAAGGTCCCGGCCCTCGTGTGTCGGGGTGCCGGCGAGCAGCCGTACCGCCAGGTCCAGGTCGTGGTCCCGGTCGGCGCCGCCGCTCATGCGCGGGACTCCACGACCGCCACCACCGGCTCGTCGGCCGCGCGCGACCGCAACTCGCTGCGCGCGAGGGCGAGCAGCGCGCCCGGTTCGAGCACCCCCGACAGATCGGCGATCCGGCCGCCGACGAGCAGCCGCACTGCGGGCGCCCGCGTCCCGCCGTCCCCGTACGAGGTGGCGTCCCGCACCAGCGCCGCGAGCGTCTCGCCGGCCGCGCCCACGGTCGTCGTCTCCACCCGGGCGTCCGGCGCCCCGAGCCGCACGACACCGTCCGCGTCCACGACCCGCACCGGCCGCCGCGCGGGCCGGAGGCGGCGCTTCACCTCGGTGCCGTACACGGTGTACGCGTCGGTGCACGCCAGCACGTCGACCTGCGCCTGCTGCGCCTTGAGGCTGGTGGCGGCCGCGCGCAGCCGCTCCGTGTCGTCGGCCCGGTGCGCCCGGTCCTGCGTGCGCAGCTCGGTGGCGCCGGTGGCGACGGCCCGCACGGTGCTGGTCTGCGGGTCGACGGTGACCTCGACCTCGACACCATCGGCCGCGGCGCCCTGCGCGACCACCGCCCGCTCGGCCTCGGCGCGCACGGCGAGGATCTGCTCCTGCGTGGCGCCGGGCACGATCCGCTCGACCTGCTCACGCACCAGCGCGAGGGCCACGCCGATCGGGCTGATCACCTCGTTGTGCCGGGCGATGCGCCCCTCCATGTCGCAGGTTGCCGCGAGGTGCGGGGTGACGGACGCGGCGCCGCCGCCCCCGCCGACCAGGACGGCGGTGTCGCGGTCGAGCCGGTAGTCCTTGACCATCGCGTCCACGACGGCCCGCACCTGCGCCGCGCCCGCGTCGAGCACGGCACGCGCCGCGCCCGCCACGTCGGTGCCGAGCCGGGCGGCCAGCGGCGCCAGTGCCGCCCGTGCCACCTCCTGGTCGCAGCGCGCGAAGTCGCCCTCGGGCACACGGCCGAGCGCGTTCGCCGCGCACGTCATCGTGAGCGCGAACCGGCCGCCCGCAGCGTCCAGTACGACATGGTCGGCAGGATCGCCGTCCATCGGCGCCACCGTGGCGAGCTTCGCGTCCCGCAGCTCGTCCAATGTCGCGAAACACGCGTAGGGCAGGCCCGCGATGTGCGCGCTGCGCGGCCCGACACCCGCCACCTTCCCGTCTCCGAGCCGCACCATGGAGCCACCACCGACGCCGACGGTGCGCACATCGAGCGCGTTCAGATACGAGGTCTTGCCGAGGATCGTCGCGTGCCGCACCGCTACCTTGCCGCGCCGCACCACACTGATGTCGGTCGACGTGCCACCCGTCTCCAGGAACACGCCCTCGCTGATCCGCTCCTGCATCAGCGCGCCCGCGACCCCGGCCGCCGGACCCGACAGGACCGTGAGCAGCGGCCTGCGGCGCATCTCGGCGAGCGACATGACACCGCCGTCGCAGCGCATCACCATCAGCGGCGCGCTCACCCCCGCCTTGGTGATCGAGGAGTCGACGAGTTCCGCGGTCGCCAGCATCCGCGGCAGGATCGCCGCGTTCACCACTGCTGTCCGCGTCCGCTTGTGCAGCCCGTACAGCGACGTGATCTCGTGCGCCGCCGCCATCGGCAGACCGGACGGCCGTGCCGCGTCGAGCACGGCCTGCTCCCCGTCGGGCCGGTCGACGCCGAACGGCTCGGTGGCGACGAGGACTTCGGCGCCCTCCTCCAGTACGCGGGTCACCGCGGCCCGCACCGCGTCGGCGTCGAACGGGTCCGGGACGTGCGCGTACGCGAGCGGCAGCTTCTTGCCCGGTGTGAGGTCCAGCTTGCCGAGCGCGGCGAGCCGCCGGGTGAGCACCGCTCCCGCTCCGGTGCCGATGCCGACGAGCCCGACCGTCGCCACGTCGCCCTCCAGGAGCGCGTTCGTGGCCTGCGTCGTGCCGTGCGCCAGGAAGGTGACATCGGCGGGGGTGCGGTCGACCTGGGCGAGCAATCGGTCGAGGGCCTGCACGATGCCGTGCGCGACCCCGTCCTCGTGATGATGGCTCGTGGGCACCTTCACCTGGCCCACCAGGTCGAGCGTCGCGGCGTTGACGGCCACGGCGTCCGTGAACGTGCCGCCCACGTCGATCCCGACGCGTATCCGTGTGCTCATGTCGTACGCACCTCCTTGTGCGTTCGCCTGCTGGATGGAAGGTCAGTAGCCGCGCACGTCGGGCCAGTGCCGCTGCACGCCCGCCCGGTCGAGCAGCCGCCCGAACTCGTCGAACCGCTTGTCCTCCGCCTGCACCTGGTGCGGGGACACGTCCTCGGCCAGGCAGTGCGCGGCCAGCGCACCCGCGATCTCGCCGATGTTCCACTCCACCGGGTGCAGCCGGTAACAGCCGTTGGTGATGTGGGTGGTGCCGATGTTCTTGCCGGCGGGCAGCAGATTGCGCACCCGGCGGGGCACCAGCGCGCCCAGCGGGATCTCGAACGGCACCGAGCCGACGTCGATGTAGTTGTCACCGCCCGTCGAAGGGTGCAGGTCGATGCGGTAACCGCCGACACCGACCGAGTCCCGGTAGCGCGTCCTGCCGTACGGGCCGACGACATCGATGGAGACGTCCTGCTCCACGACCGTCGTCACCGCCTTGATGCGGCGGGACTCGCGCACGTACGGCGCCTTTGCGAGGCCGTCGGCCGTGCCGGTCACGTCGGGGCGGATGCGCAGACCCGGGAAGCCGGTGCCGCCGTCGGGACGGGGGGCCTCGGTCTGCAGCCAGTACAGGACGGACAGCGACAACTGCCGTGCCTCGCGCAGCGCTTCGGCCTCCTGTCCGATGTACGGCTTCAACCAGTAGTCGTTCAGCGGCCAGTTGACGAGCGTGATGTCCGAGTCGAAGGCGCCCGGCCGGTGCAGCTTGCGGGCGAGGATCCGGCGGAAGCCCCACAGCTCCTTGTCACCGGCGTCCGCGCTCTGGTCGGCGCTCACGGCGAGCGGATCGAGCTCCGGGTTCGGCACGAAGGTGCGGGGGACCGCCTCCAGGCTGCGCGGGTCGGGGGCATCGAAGCCGAGCAGCGGGCCCGGCCAGAAGTCCGGCCGGTACGAGCGCCAGAAATCGTAGTCCTCGGGCCGTTCGATGGTGTGGTCCTCGCCCCCGTGGTGCGAGAGCGCGAAGCACACCGTGATGCCCTGCTGGTTCTCCGGCTGCGCCTCGGCCGGCGCGTGCGGCTCCCCGAACTCCGCCTGCGCCTCGGCCCCGTTGGCGTGCTCGACGTCCGCGAGGGCGAGCAGCTCGCCGGTCTCGGTGGCGTCGATGACATACGGAGCGGTGAACCCGCGGACGACGCCGGTGCGCAGATCCCGTACGGAGACCGCGGTGATGACATCGTTGTCCGACTCGGCGGACACCGCCTTGTGCTCCGTCAGAACGGTCAGCAGACCGCTCGCCCGGTGCGGCGCGAGCATCCCCTCCAGGACGGCGAGCGCGATCCGCGGCTCATGGCACAGTTTGCTGACCCGGCCCGCGCCTGGATTGAACTCGGGCAGCGCGAGCGCCTCGCCGCGCAGCGGATACCACTGCCGGTAGTACGCGCGGATGCCCTCCCGCAGCGCCCGGTACGAGGCAGTCGTGCCGAACTGCTCCACCCACGGGTGCTCGTCCGGCGGCACGGCCTGCGCGGTGAGCTGCCCGCCGATCCAGTCGGTCTCCTCGGTGAGCACCACACGGCGCCCGGCGCGGCAGGCGGCAAGCGCCGCGGCGACACCACCGAGGCCGCCGCCGACGATGAGGATCTCCGGTTCGGGAAACACATGACTCCTTCGTGCTGTTCGTGTCGCTGTGTATGGGTGTGCTGATGCGTGTGTGCGGTTCAGGGGCGTGGCGCCGGTCCGGCCGTCGCCCCGGCCCGGAACTCGCAGGCCACCAACGGCTCGTCCGCCTGCTCGCCGGCCACCTGGGCGGACAGCAGGCGCACCGCCGCCGCGCCCAACTCGTGCCGTGGCACGTCGAAGCCTGTCGGGACGGGCCCCTCGGCCAGCTCCGGCGGCGGGCTGCCGAGCAGAGCGAGGGAGACATCACCGGGACACGAGAGTCCGGCCTCCGCCACCGCAGCCTTCAGGGCCTGCCACGCGGCCCCGGTGTCCGTCTCCTCCGCCACGAACGCGGTGACACCGCCGGCGACCAGTTCCCGGACCCGCTCGGCCGTCACCTCGGACGCCGGATCGGCGCACCGCAGCACGGCGTCGGGGCCGCCCGCGATCCCAGCCTCGTCGAGCCCGTCGAGGAAACCCTGCTGACGGTCCGTGGAGGCGGGGGCGTCGTCGTCCTCGCGCACGAGCACGATGCGGCGATGCCCCAAACCGGCGAGGTGTGCCACCACGTCACGGCTCGCGCTCACGTAGTCGGCGCCCACCCAGGCGAGCCCCTCCAACTCCTCCCGGCGGCCGAGGTGCACGACCGGGAACCCGTCGGCGACGAGCCGCTTCAGTTCGGCGCGCGGCACATGCCGGCCGAGGAAGAGACAGCCGTCGGCGAGTCGCACCCGGCTGAGCGCGTCAGGACCGCCACCGCTGGAGGCGGTGAACAGGACCAGGTCGTAGCCGCGCGCCGCGGCCTCCTGCTCCACGCCCACCAGGAACGGGTAGTACGAGTGCTGCACATCCGTCGGGAACGTCGACGTGAAGCTGAAGACGCCGAGCAGGTTGTTGCGGGCGGCCGCCAGACGGCGGGCGGCGGGGTCGGGGACGTAGCCGAGGCTGCGCGCCGCGTCGAGGACCCGCTGCCGCGTCTCCTCGGAGATCGTCGCGCCCTTGCCGTCGCGGCGGGCGTTCAGGACCAGCGAGACGGTCGCCTGCGAGACACCGGCTAGCCGCGCCACCTCGGCCTGCCGGGGACGGGACTTCCGGCCCGCCGGAGCGGGGGCACGTCCCGGCTTCGCCCGCTTCCTGGGTTGCTCCACGCCTGCCGCTCCTCGGGTGTCCGTGGTTGGTAATGCGTATTAGGTAATGCGCATTAACGGGTACTGTGCGGGCGCTGCCCGGGTGGGGTCAAGGGGTTGTGCGGAGATTTCCGAGGTGCAACGAGTCGGCTGGGCAGGCCCGTTGAGCCCGCCTTGAGTCCGTCTTGGCCCGCCTTCAGGTACGCCGAGGAACCCGGCCGCACGCGGGTGACCGGGTTCCTCAAGCGGCGGCGGTACGCAGGTCAGCGCACGGACAGCCGCACCAGCCGGGCGTCCGTGGCCCGTTCGCCGGTCACCTTGAACGCGACGTAGCGGGCCGTGGCCGAGTCGAGAGACAGCGTCCGGTCCGGGCGCTTGCCGTCGAGGCGGCCCGCGACCCGGTAGTCGATCCCGTCGGCACTGAGTTCCACCTCGGCGGCGGGCGCTCCGCCGACCGTCCACTCGGCCTCCACGCTGCGCAGCGCGACCGCTTCGCCGAGGTCGACGACCAGTCGCCCACCGGGCCCAGGACGCCACGATGTGCCGCGGTCGCCGTCCAACGCCGCGGCCGGGTCGGACATGCCCTCGGGCAGCGGGCTGGTCGGGAAGACGGTCCGGCCGAGCGCGCGGTCGTCCAATGGGAAGGCGGTGGCGCCGGGGAGGTGCAGCGTCGTCTCCCGCGCACGGGACACCGTGGCGACAGCACCGCGTCCCTGCGCCTCGACGCGGACCTGGCACGTGGCGCCGGAGAGCCGGAGGGTGGCGCCGTCGACCACACGGACGCGCAGACCGGCGGGCAGCCTCTGGCCCGGCAGCGGAGCCAGCGTGAACCGGGGAGCGAGCAGTGCCGCCTCCGCCGCGTCGAGGTCCGCCCGGTAGGTGACACCGTCGTCGGTGACGCTCTGGTCGCCTTGGAAGACCGTGCGACGGCCACCCGACTGCGGGACCTCGACCGTGGTGGTGACGCGCCCGCCCGACAGATTGAACAGGCTCAAGTGGCCGTCGGTGAGGGCTACTTGCACCTCATCGGACTCTGTCGTGGCGGAGGGCTTGCGGGCCAGCGCGCGCAGGGCGCTCGCCGACGAGTCCGCGAAGCCCTCGACCACCACGGGCGCCGCCGGGCCGTCCGCCGCCGTGATGGTGTCTCCGTACACCGCGATCGGGTGCTTGCCACCACGGACGACGAGCCCGGCCCTGCCGTCGATGTCGAGCCAGCCGCCCCGGCTGCTCACGTCCGGCTCCGGCCAGGTGGCGAGGTCGTCCCACGTCTCGCCGTCCGTCGAGCCCTGGATTCGGTAGGCGCGGCCCGCGGCGGCCTCCCAGCGCAATGTCACCCGGTCAACGTCGTGCGTCGCGCCGAGGTCCACCGCGAGCCAGCTGTCCGCGCGCGGACGGTCGGCCTTGGAGACGGCCCAGCGGGTCGTCGCGTCACCGTCGACGGCCAGGCCCGGCTCCTTGCCCGACTCGCTCGACGACGCGGTCGCCGTCCCGCCGCGCGCGAGATCCGCGCCGTCCGCGCCGTCGCGTACCTCCAGGGCGAACAGCGAGTACCCGTACGTCGGATCGGGCCGCACCCCGAGCATCCGGATGTGCCGCACCGCCGTGCGCGGCACATCGACCGTGTCGACGCGCGCCGTCGGGCCCCCGGACCCATCCCCGGCCCGCACGGTCGCGCTGCCCTCCTCGAAACGGTACGTGCGCGACCCGTCGAGGCCCGCCATGCCCGGCATCGTGAGGTTGTGGATCTCCAGGTGGCCCTCGCCCGCGCCGGTCCCGTTCGTCGCGTAGACCACCGAGCCTGTCGGGAGCGTGGCGAACCCCGCGTAGCCGCCGTCGAGTCGGAGGACGCTCGCGCTGCCGTCGAAGCCGTCGCGCAGGGACTCGTAGAGCCGCACCGAGCGGCGGGACACCTTGCCCTTGGAGGAGGGCAGGAACATCGGGGTCGCGCCGCTCAGCTTGAACAGCCAGTCGTCGTGCGCCGGCTGCCAGGCGAACTTGACGAAGCCGGGCTTGCTGACGGCGCCCGCCCACGCGGATCGTGTCTGGTGCGAGACGAGACCGGGCCCTGCGCCGAAGTCCGTGACCCCGGACGCGTGGGCGAACAACTCCTCCTGCGAGTACGGGCGGACCGGTTCGCGTCCCTCCGCCGCCGCCCACACATGCAATAGATAGCTGATGGCCAGCTCGGCGCGTGCCTCCGGCTCGTACTTCGGCTCCCCGGAGAACTTGGCGAGGCGGTGCTCCGGCGGATACTTCTGGTAGGCCTCGAGCCGCTCGGCCAGCGCCTGCTCGGCGCGCGCGGCGGCCCGGTCGCCCACCACCTGCGCGAAGAATGCCAGCGGGATGACATCCCGGCCGTACAGATGCTCGCGGTCGTTCACCATCGGCATCAACGGCTCACCGGCGTCGCTCATGACACCGAGGAGCGTGCGCCACAGCGGCTCGGCGTTCGGCTGCTTCGTCAGCACCTCGGGCAGCGGCCGGCCCGCCGCCAGGAAGTGCGCGGCGTTCCGCCCCGAGGTGCGCCACAGCTCCTCCTGGTAGTGCGGGCCGAAGGAGCCGTGGTTCTCGACGATGAACGTGTCGTACAGGTTCCGCGCGGTGTTGCGCGAGACACGCACCCCGTCCACGAGCGCGGGGTTGGCGAGGTCGGCGGGCGGAAGCCCGGCCTCGTTGCGCGACCATGTGCCGTAGCCGGAGTCCCAGTCGGAGTGGCGCGGGTCGTCGGTGGCCCAGGCCAGGGCGGGCGCGAGGGTCTGCGCGTACAGGCCCATCTCCTCCAGCTTGGTGTCACCGACGTGGCCGCCCTTGAGCCCGTTCGGCGTCCAGTCGCCCGAGTCGGGGTCGTCGCCGGTTCCCAAGGACGTGGTGTACGCGGCCTGTTCGCGCGTGATGGTGTCGATCCGGTCGCGCGTCGTGGCGTCGAGGTCGTCCCACAGGAGGCGCGCGGCGAGCACGAAGTACGACTGGAAGGTGGTGTCGAAGAACAGCTTGCGGCCCCACTCGGTGCCGCCCGTGAGCCGGTTCGACGCCGCGAAGTGCCGGAGGGTGGCGAGCGTGCGCGCCTTGAGGGTGTCCCGGTCGATGCCGGCCCGGTCGCCGTCGTACGTGCCCTGCGTCAGCAGGACCGCGTTGCCGAGCACGACGGCGAAACCGAAGTCCTTCGCCGTGTAGTGGCCGAGCGCGGCGTCCCACTGGGTCTCGGACCAGCGGGTGTGGTCGAGCAGCACCCGGTGGTAGATGGCCGCGATGTCGTCCGGGGGAGCGGACGAACGGCCCGCCGCCCGCGCCGGGTTCGCCCCGGTGAGGGCCGGGAGGGCGGCCATGGCGCCGGTGAGGCCGACGGCCTGCAGGAATCTGCGGCGGTGAAGGTGCGGCATGGGCGGGACCTCTTTCGCGAATCACGAGACAACGTTGTCAAGTAGCAGGGGGTCAGTATTCGATTCCTGGCCCGCAGGCGTCAACGGTCGGGCGAGGAGGGCGAGATGACCGGTGTGTGCCCGCCGACGACGTGGCGTCCGCGGGCACACACCGGCCGTCACCGAGGTCAGCGGCGGGTCCGGGTGAGGATCGCGCGGAGTTCCGGCACGGGGATCTTCGGTGTGCGGTCCGCCGTGAGCAGGCCGTTGACCTCCTGCTCGGTGTCGGTGAACTGGGTGTAGCAGAATCCGGCGAGCCCCGAGTCCACGGCGGCCCCCACCAGCGAGGACAGCCGCTCGGCGAAGTCCTTCTCGGTGGCGACGGTGTCGTAGCCGAACCACTCGGCGCCCTCGGCCGGTTCGAAGGTGGCGCCGCCGAACTCGCTGAGGACCACGGGCTGCCCCTCGTGGCGCACGCCGTCCAGCGTGAGGCGGCGGACACCGGGCCACCGCTCGGTGAACCCGCCCTGGCGCAGCGACGCGTGGCCGTAGCGTTCGCGGAGCACATCGGCGCGCTGCGTGTAGTCGTGCACGCCCCACATGTCGGCGGCGGAGATCTCCCAGCCGTCGTTGGAGACGGCGGGCCGGGAGGGGTCGAGGGCCTTGGTCAGGTGGTACAGGGCGTCCATGAAGTGGCGCTGTTCGGGGACGAGCGCCGGATTCGGCACGGACCAGGACTCGTTGAGGGGCACCCAGGCGACGATCGAGGGGTGACTCAGATCGCGCGAGACCGCCTCCGTCCACTCGGCGACCACCCGCTCGACGGTGGTCGCGCCGAACGCGTACGCCGACGGCATCTCGCCCCACAGCACGAGGCCGAGCCGGTCCGCCCAGTACAGGAAGCGCGGATCCTCGATCTTCTGGTGGATGCGCAGCCCGTTGAGGCCGATCTCCTTGGCGAGTTCGGCCTCCCGGCGCAGCTCGTCCGCCGACGCCGCGAGGTGCGAGCCCGGCCAGTAACCCTGCTGCAGCGCCAGCCGCAGGAAGTACGGCTTGTGGTTGAGGAGGAAGAGCCCGTCGTCCCAGCCGATGTCGCGCAGCCCGAGGTACGACGACACACGGTCGACGGCCGCGCCGTCCCGCGCCTCGGCCGCCTCGACCGTCGCGTCCACGAGGTGCGGGCGCTCGGGGCTCCACAGCACACCGTCCAGGTCCTGGCCGTTGCGCAGCGCGGGCACCGCGATGTCGAACGTCGTCTCCTGCCCGTCGGCGAGGGTCCGCTGGTCGGCGAGGACACGCTCGCCCAGCGTGAGACGCACCGACACTCGCACGGGCGACGCGGGCCACCGGCTCAGGCGCACCCGGCACCGTACGCGGGCGTTCGCGACGTCGGGAGTCCAGTGCAGCGTCGTCACATGCAGCTCGGGCACCTCCTCCAGCCACACGGGCTGCCAGATCCCGGAGGTGCGGTGGTACCAGATGACGTGCGGGTCGCGGTGCCAGTCCTGCTTGCCGCGCGGCTGCGTGACGTCGAGCGGCTGGTCCTCGGCGCGCACCACGACGACGTGGGCGCCGTCCCGGTCGAGGACGTCGGTGACATCGCAGGTGAAGCCGGTGTGACCGCCCTCGTGGCGGCCGACCAGGCGGCCGTCCACCCAGACCTCCGCCCGGTGGTCGACCGCGCCGAAGTGCACCAGCAGGCGGCGGCCCGCGGCGGGCCGGGTGACGTCGATCGTGCGCCGGTACCAGAGCACGGGGTGGAAGCCGGGGTCGCGCACCCCCGACGCCTCGGACTCGGGCGGGTAGGGCACGGTCACCACGTCGGTGTACGGCGCGGTGACGTCCGGATCCATCCAGCGCTCCGAGCGGCCGCGGTCGGCGTCGTCCCGGGCGAACCGCCACGGACCGCAGAGGTCGTGCCAGTCGGGGTCCCGGACGAGCTGCGGCCGGGGGTGTCCTGCGACGTCGAGGTGGGTGTGAGACAAGGAGAACTCCGGTGGTGGGGTGCGCTGTTCGGGGTGTCAGGGTGCGGGCCGGCCGGTGGGGGAGCGGAGGTCGACGGCCGTCGCGGCGAATGCCAGCGGTCCTGGCAGCAGCGGGACGAGCATCGGCATCGCCCACGCGAGGAGCGCGGCCAGGACGACGGCGCCCGCGAGGAGCAGGCTGCCGCGCGGATCGGCCAGGGAGCGGACGAGCCCTTCGCGCGCGGACAGCCGGTGCGGCTCCTCCAGCGCCGTGGCCCGCAGCCCCACCACGGCCGCGCCCAGAGCGAGCAGCAGCAGTGCGGGTGCCAGGACCCGGGCTCCCGGCAGTCCGCTGCCGACCAGCCGGCTGTCGAGGAACAGGAGCAGGGCGAAGAGCGGCGGGACGAACCCGGCCAGCAAGGCCCTCGCGCCGAGCCGAGCGCGCAGCTCGCCGACGTACCCGCGGACACTGATCTGGACGCCGCTGCGCGCTGTCCCCCGCAGGGTCGCCGACGCCGCGGAGAAGGCGGCCGGCGCCGTGACCACGGGCAGACAGGCGACGCTGGTCAGCAGGCCGACAAGCAGCATGTCCGCGAAGAGCGAGAAGCCGCCGCTGAACACCTCACCGGGCTCCCGGCGTTGCCGTCCCGCGCCCCGGGGCGCGACAGGTGTGTGCGTCATGGTGTCTCAGCCCTTCAGTCCGGAGGTCGCCATGCCCTGGACGAGATAGCGTTGGAAGACGAAGAAGAACAGCACGATCGGCAGCACGGAGATCACCGACATGGCGAACATCGGCCCGTACGCGGAGGTGCTGCCCTGGTCGACGAAGCTGCGCAGGGCGAGGGTGATCGTCGACTTCTCCGGCGAGAACAGATAGATCATCTGCGTGAAGAAGTCGTTCCACGTCCAGATGAACGTGAAGATGGCCGTGGTGATCAGCGCCGGACGGCTGAGCGGCAGCGTGATCGCCCAGTAGGTGCGGAAGGGACCGCAGCCGTCGATCCGCGCCGACTCCTCCAGATCCCGCGGAATGCCCCGCATGAACTGCACGATGAGGAACACGAAGAACGCCTCGGTGGCCAGGAACTTCGGCAGGATCAGCGGCCAGAACGTGTCCGTGAGGCCGAGCCGGTTGAAGATGATGTACTGCGGGATCAGCACGACGTGGTGCGGCAGCATCAGCGTCGCCACCATGAAGCCGAACATCGGCCTGCTCATCCGGAACCGCAGCCGCGCGAAGGCGTACGCGGCCAGCGAGCAGGACAGCACGTTGCCGAGGACGGAACCCCCGGCGATCAACAGGGAGTTGCCGAGCAGCCGGCTCACCGGAATGCCCGACACACCTTCGAGGGCGGTCGTGTAGTTGCCCCACTCCAGATGGCTCGGCCACAGGTCGAGGCTCGCGATGACCTCGTCGGCCGGCTTCAGCGACGTGGCGAGCAGCCAGGCCAGCGGGTACAGCAGCACCAGCAGGCACACGGCGGCGACGGTGTGCGGCACCCACCGCTTCGCGGCGATGTTCATCGGGCTGCCCCCTCGTTGTCATCGGCGTAGAAGACCCAGGACCGGGACGTCCGGAAGAGGATCAGGGTGACCACGCCGATCGCGATCAGCAGCAGCCAGGCCATCGCCGAGGCGTAGCCCATGTGCGAGGCCGTGAAACCGCGCTCGTACAGGTACAGCGTGTAGAACAGCGTCGAGTCCGCGGGCCCGCCCTCGCCGCCGCTGACGGCGAACGCGGGGGTGAACACCTGGAAGGAGTTGATGACTTCGAGGACCAGGTTGAAGAAGACGACCGGGGAGAGCATCGGCACGGTCACCGAGACGAACTGCCGCCAGCGGCCCGCCCCGTCCAGTGCCGCCGCCTCGTACAGATCGGGCGAGATCTGCTGAAGACCCGCCAGGAAGATGACCATGGGCGCGCCGAACTGCCACACCGTCAGTAGCACGATCACGTACACCGACAGATCGGCGTTGCCGACCCAGCCGCCCGTGTGGATGCCGATGGTGTCGAGGGCGCGGGAGATCGTCCCGCCGTCGTTGAACAGGGCCCGCCACACCAGGGCGATGGACATGCTCGCCCCGAGCAGCGACGGGGCGTAGAACGCCGAGCGGTAGAAGGCCCGGCCCCGGCTGAGGTTCTTCAGGAGCATGGCCACACCGAGGGCGAGGCCCAGCTTCAACGGGACGGCCACGACGACGTACAGCATCGTGGTGCCGACCGACCGCCAGTAGCGGGGGTCGTCGGTGAGCATGTCGGCGTAGTTGCGCAGCCCGATCCACTTCGGCGGGTCGAACAAGTTGTAGTCCGTGAACGACAGATACAGCGACACGGCCATCGGGACGAGCGTCAGGACGACCGCGCCGATCATCCACGGCGAGAGGAACACATAGGCGGGCCACTGCTTCTCGCGCACCCGACGGATCCGGCCGCCGGCCGCCGGCCCCTCGGAATTCGGGCGTGCGGGGGCGGGCGCCTTGGTGGTGAGTGCGCTCATGACCTCAGCTCCTTGTTGGCCTCGTCGATGAGTTCGCGTGCCGCCTGCCGGGGTGTGGCCCGGCCGTAGATCATGCGTTGGTGCACGCGCGTGAAGGTGGGCTGGATCGCCAGGTCGGCGGGCGGCGGCGCGGTCGGCGGCGCGTCGAGGCCGTACTTCTCCATGGTCTGCGCGTACCGGAAGATCTCCAGCTCGGCGCCCTCCAGTGTCCTGCCGACGCGGGCCGCGATCGTCCGGTTGGGCGGGGTGGACCGGGAGAACCCGAGGATGTCGCCCGCGCGTTTGTCGTTGAGCAGGAAGTCCACCAACTGCGCGGCCTCCTTGGGGTGGTGGGTGTGCGCGCCGATCCCGAGGAGCATGCTCGGCTTGAAGTACGCGCCCTGCCTGCCGTCGGTCGTGGGCACGGGCGCGTAGTGCACCTGGTCGCCGAGCAGGTCGACATAGCCGGGGAAGGGGGCGTCCCACGTGAAGTCGGACGCGGCGAGACGGCGGCCCATCGGGGACATTTCGGTGTTCGTGGCCTGCACGGTGTCACGGGGCTCGGCGATGGCGCCGTCCTTGCGGAGGCGGTCGTAGAGCGTCCAGAACTCGGTGAGGTCGTCCTCGGTGAAGGCGAGTTCCGTCTGGCTCTTGTAGAGCTTGCGGCCGCGGCTGCGCAGCCAGTCCTCGAAGATGTCCTCGTTGCCGCCGCCGTCGTTGGCGCCGCGCAGCGGACGGCCGTCGGGGGACTTCAGGCCGAGCGCGGTGACCTTCCTGTTGGCCTCGGCCCACTCCTGCCAGGTCCAGTCCGGGCGGGGCGTGCCGATCCCGGCCTGCTTGAAGATCTTCGAGTCGTAGGCGAATCCGGTGATGCCGCGGCCCATCGGCAGGGCGTACTGGCCGCCCCGGTACGTGCCGGTGCGCAGGAAGCTGTGGTCCATGTCGGACGTGTCGACGGTGCCGCGCTCGATGACGTCGTCCAGTGACATCAGCGCGTCGCCGCCGGCGTACTGGGACACCTGCCGGTAGTCGAGCTGCACCACGTCGGGGATGCCGCCGCCCGCGGCCTGCGTCGCCAACTTCTGCAGGTACGCGCCGAATTCGCCGTTGGACGTGCGGACGGTGACGCCGGGGTGCTCCTTCTCGAAGAGGCGCACCGCCTTCTCGGTGCGCGCGGCACGGTCGTCATTGCCCCACCAGGAGAACCTGAGGGTGACACCGCGCGACGTGCCGCCGCTCGCGGTGGAACAGCCGGACAACGTACCGGCCAGCGCGGCACCGACCCCGGCGGCCGCGGTGGTCAGGACGGCCCGGCGGCTGGGGCGGTGGCGCGGGCCGCTTCGGGGTTCGGGCATGGGGGGCCTTCCAGAAAGGGAGGGACGGGTGAGGGGCGGCGGGGCCAGGTGACCTCTCGGTGAGGCAGGCGTGTGGGGCACCGTGGGTGGCGCGCAGGTGCTGCGGTGCGCATCGACGGCGACGGATTCCAACGTTGTAACCAGTGGGTGTCACCGCGGTCAACCCTCTGACGCGAAGGAACTCGGGCCGGGTCCGGGGCTGTGAACGGTGGTCTGCCGCATGCATAATCGGGGAGAACCAGGTGAGGGGAGTCGGGTGGTGGCAGCAGTGACGCTCAAGGACGTCGCCGAGCGGGCGGGGGTGTCGATCAAAACTGTTTCCAACGTTGTAAGGGACGCGCCGCGGGTGTCGGAAGCGACGCGGACCCGCGTGATGCGCGCCGTGCGGGAGCTGGGATACCGGCCGAACCCCTCGGCCCGCCGGCTGCGGACCGGGCGCAGCGGCCTGATCGCGCTCGCCGTGCCGGACCTGGCGACGCCCTACTTCGCGGAACTCGCCCACCATGTGCGCACGGAGGCCGCCGCCCTCGGCTTCACCGTCCTCATCGAGGAGACCCTCGGTGACACCAAGGAGGAGCTCCGCCTCGCGACGGGCGTCGGGGCATCCCTCCTCGACGGTGTGATCCTCTCGCCGCTGCACGTCTCACCGGACGAACTGGCCCCCGTCACCGACCAGTTCCCCCTCGTCCTCCTCGGCGAGCGCAGCTACGAAGGCGACCGGGTGGTGGCGGACCATGTCCTCATCGACAACGTGGCGGCCGCCCGCGAGGCCACCGCACACCTCGTGGGCCTCGGCCGCACCCGCATCGCCGCGATCGGCGTCGACAAGGCCGGCTCCGCGACCAGCCGCCAGCGCCTGGAGGGCTTCCAGCGGGCGCTGCACGACGCGGGCCTGACCTACGACCCGCGCCTCGCCCCCCAGATCAAGGAATTCGACCGCCGCAACGGCCTCCAGGCGATGCGCGCCCTGACCGAACTCCCCGCGGATCGGCGCCCGGACGCCGTCTTCTGCTTCAGCGACCTCCTGGCCGTCGGCGCCCGCCGCGCCCTGCACGAGGCGGGCCTGACCACCCCGGACGACGTGGCCCTGGCCGGCGTCGACGGCTCGGAGGAGGCCCGCTACGGCACCCCGTCGCTGACCTCGGTGGTCCCCGACAAGTCGGCGATCGCCGCACTGGCGGTGAAGTGCCTGGTCAACCGGGTCCGCGCGGAGGAGCCCCCACCGTTCGAGGTGCATGTGGCACCGCACTGGCTGGAGGTGCGGGAGTCCAGCGGGGGCGAACCGGAGCCGTTGGAGCCCTGAGCGCGCCCCGCCGCTCACCCCTCGAAGGACGCCGCCAGGATTTCCTGCACCCGCGCCGCGTTCGACGCGATGTGATGCCGTGCCTCCCGCTGCGCGCGCTCCGCGTCGCCCGCGCGGATCGCCGCCATCAGCGGTTCGTGCTCGCCGAGCAGCCTGCGCGGGTTCTCGTTCTCCCGCTCGTGGGCCGACAACGCCATGAGGTAGAAGCGCAGTTCACGGGTGAGTCCGGCGTAGAACGCGTCGAGGCGCGCGTTGCCGAGCGTCGCCACGATCGCCCCGTGGAAGGCCAGGTCCGCGGCCACGATGTCGGCGCGCCGCAATGAGGCCGTGACCGTGACGAGGTCCTCGTACGCCGCCTCGACGGAGGCGAGTTGGGCCGTGTCGAGGGGCGCCGCGAGCGCCGCCGCCTCCAGGTGCTCGCGCGCCGTGTAGAGCTCGTCGACGCTGCGGGGCGTGGGGGAGATGACCACCGCCCCGCGGTTGGCCTGGAACCGGATCAGTCCGCCGTGCTCGAGGAGCCGGACGGCCTCGCGCACCGTGTTGCGGGCGATGCCGAGCTCGGCGGCGATGGCGCTCTCGCGCAGCCGCTCGCCCGGCCGGAAGGACCCGGCGAGGATCCGCTCCGACAGACCGTCAGCGATCTGCTGCGCGGTCGTGGTTCGCTGGGCCACCAGCCCTTCAAGTGCGGTCATGGGCGTCATCGTAGCCATCCCGCGACCCCTGGTGCCGGACAGTAGAACTGTTCTACAGTTGCGCACTGCTTCGGCCGATCACGGCCCGTCGCCTGCGTGACCCACTGAACCGATGCGGCAGGAGGGCCCTCAACAGTGCGGACAACTCGCGAGAACGACAGGATCGATCCGGGTGACGGCACGGCTCCGGAGCAGCGGCCGCCCTCCGACGCGCCCCGCACGCTCAGGCAGCGTCACGTCCGGATGATCGCCCTCGGCGGCATCGTCGGCGCCAGCCTCTTCGTCGGCAGCGGCGCCGTCATCCACACCGTGGGACCGGCCAGCATCCTGTCCTATGCCCTCGGCGGCGTCCTGGTCATCCTCGTCATGCGGATGCTGGGCGAGATGGCGACCGCCTCGCCGACCCTCGGCTCGTTCATGGAGTACGCCCGCACCTCGCTGGGCGGCTGGGCCGGATACACCATCGGCTGGCTGTACTGGTATTTCTGGGTCGGCGTCGTCGCCTTCGAGGCGGTCGCGGGCGCCAAGCTGCTGATGCTGTGGATACCCGGTGTCCCGCAGTGGACTCTCTCGCTCATCCTCATGACACTGCTGACGGCCACGAACCTGGTGTCGACCCGCTCCTTCGGCGAGACCGAGTTCTGGCTGGCCTCCATCAAGGTCGTCACCATCGTCGTGTTCCTCGTCGCGGGCACCCTCTTCGCCCTGGGGCTGTGGCCGGACGCCACCCTGTCCGTGGGCAATGTCGCGCTCGACGGCTTCGCCCCCAACGGCCTCTCGGCCATCCTGCACGGTGTCGTCCTCGTGATCTTCTCCTACGTCGGCACCGAGATCGTCACGATCGCCGCCGCCGAGTCCGACAACCCGGTGAAGTCCGTCGTGAAGGCGACCTCCTCCACGGTGTGGCGCGTCATCATCTTCTACGTCGGGTCCGTCACGCTGCTGGTGATGATGACGCCGTGGGACCGGATCCCGGTCGAGACCAGCCCGTACGCGGCGGCCTTCGGCAAGATGGGCGTCCCCGCGGCGACGACCGTCATCAACGTCGTGGTCCTCACCTCCGTCCTCTCCGTGCTCAACTCCGGTCTCTACACGGCCTCCCGCATGCTCTTCGCCCTCCAGCGCAACCGGTGGGCGCCGCGCTGGGTCGCCCACCGCAGCCGCAAGGGCACGCCATGGAAGGCCATCCTGGCCTGCACGTCCGTCGGGTACGTGGCCGTCGCCATGAGCTACGTCGCCCCGGACACGATCTTCAACTTCATCATCAACTCGGCGGGCGCCGTCGGCCTGTTCGTCTACGCGATCATCGCCGGCTCGCAGTTGCGCATGCGGCGGCAGCTGGAGCGCGAGGCTCCCGACCGGCTCAAGCTGCGCATGTGGGGCTACCCGTACCTGAGCTGGGCCACCCTCGCGGCCATCATCGTGGTCCTCAGCTCCATGCTCCTGGTCCCCGACGCCCGCTCGCAGCTCTACCTGAGCGTCCTGAGCCTGGCCGCGATCCTCGTCACCTACGTGCTCGTACGGTCCCGGCGACACGGCTCCACCACACACTGAACCGCCCCCCACCTCTCACGGAGAACCCCATGGCCCAGGAGAACCCGCCCGTCCTGCCCGGCCCTGCGCTGTGGAGCGCGCAGGCCCACCTCCCATCCGTCCTCGGACGCCAGCTGATCATCGAACGCGCCGAGGGCAGCTACCTGTTCAGCACCGACGGCCGCCGCCTCTTCGACGGCACCGCCGGACTGTGGCACGCCAATGTCGGCCATGCGCGCCCCGAACTCGCCGACGCCGCCCACGACCAGATGCGCCGCCTGGAGACGTACCACGTCTTCGGCCGCTACCTGAACGACCGCGCCGTCGCCCTCGGTGAACGCCTCGCCGCCCTGTCGCCCATCGACGACCCCAAGGTCATCCTCAACAGCGGCGGAAGCGACGCCATCGACGTCGCCTGCAAGCTCGCCCGCAGGCACTGGCAGCGCGAGGGCCGCGCGGACAAGACCATGATCCTCAGCCGCGAGTTCGCCTACCACGGCCTGCACGCCTACGGCACGAGCATCGCGGGCCTGGACTTCAACAGGACCGGCTACGGCACCGATTCCCTGGTCCCGGAGACCGCGCGCGTGTCCACGGACGACATCGACGCGGTCGAACGCACCGTCCGGGAGATCGGCCCGGAACGCATCGCGGCGATCGTCGCCGAACCCGTCCAGGGCACCGGTGGTGTCATCGTGCCCGCGCCCGGCTACCTCGAAGGCCTGCAACGCATCTGCCGCGAGCACGACATCCTGCTGATCATCGACGAGGTGATCACCGGCTTCGGGCGCACGGGCCACATGTTCGCGACACAGCGCTACGGCCTCACACCCGACCTGATCACCTTCGCCAAGGGCGTCACCTCCGGCTACGCACCACTCGGCGGTGTCCTCGTCGCCCCGCACATCTGGCAGCCGTTCTACCGGGACGCGGACGACACACCCATGTTCCGGCACGGCGCCACCTACTCCGGGCACGCCACCGCCTGCGCCGTGGCCCTGCGCAACCTCGACATCCTCGACGAGGAGAAGCTGGTGCCCCGGGTCGCAGAGCTCGAGCAGGTCCTCGCCGACGAACTGCGGGTCCTGAACACCCGGGAGTCCGTCGTCGAGACACGGGTCGCGGGCCTGCTCGGCGGTGTCGCCCTCGTCGACGACATCAACGCGGAGGCGGTCACCGACGAACTCGTCGAGCTCGGCTTCGTCACCCGCCCGCTGCGCGGCAACACCGTGCAGATCAGCCCGCCGTTCATCACCACTGACGAGGAACTGCGCGGGCTCGTCGCGGCCATCGGCACGGTGCTCGCGGCACACGAAGGCCGGTGACGCGATGCCGACAGCGCAGGAGCAACCCTCGGGCGGCCTGGTCGAGTCGCGCTCGATCGACGTGGTGCCCGACGAGGAACGCCACGGCACCGCGTTCAGCCAGTTCACCCTGTGGGTGGGCGCGAACCTGCAGATCACGGCCGTCGTCACCGGCGCCCTCGCGGTCGTCCTCGGTGCGACCGCGTTCTGGGCGGTCATCGGACTCCTCGTCGGCAACCTGCTCGGCGGCGCGGTGATGGCCCTGCACTCCGCGCAGGGCCCCCGGCTCGGCCTCCCGCAAATGATCTCCTCGCGGGCTCAGTTCGGGGTCCGCGGCGCCGTGGTGCCCCTGGTCCTCGCGGTGTTCATGTTCATCGGCTGCACCGCGAGCGGCACCGTCCTCGCGGGCGAGGCGGTCGGCGAACTGACCCACCTGGGGCCCGTCGCGGGCATCCTCATCTTCACGGTGGTCACCGCGGTGGCCGCCGCCGTCGGTTACCGTCTCATCCATTCCTGGGCCGTCTCGCCGGCGTGGTGTGCGGCGTGGCGTTCGTCTACCTCGGCGTGCGCCTCCTGCAGCACGACGACATGGGCACGGTCCTCGCCGACCACAGCTTCGCCCTGCCCGCCTTCCTGCTCGCCGTCTCACTCTCCGCGTCCTGGCAGCTGTCGTTCGGCCCGTACGTCGCCGACTACTCGCGCTACCTTCCGCGCTCGACCTCGGCCCGCGCGACGTTCGGCTGGACGCTGGCCGGGACCGCGCTCGGCGCCCAGTGGTCGATGGCCTTCGGAGCCCTTGCCGCGGCGGCCGCGGGGGAGGCCTTCGTCGGCCACGAGGTGACGTACGTGGTGTCACTCGGCGGGGCGGGCCTGATGGCGGCGCTGCTCTACTTCGTCATCGCCCTCGGCAAACTGACCGTCACCGTCCTCAACACGTACGGCGCGTTCATGTCGACCGTGACGAGTGTGACCGGGATGCGGCGTCGGGGCGCGGTGCCCCACCGGCTCTCGCCGCGCGGGCGGGTCGGCTACATCGCCGCGATCATCGTGGTGGGCGCCGCCCTGGCCCTCGCCGGGCGCGGCGACTTCCTCAACACGTTCTCGACGTTCCTGCTCATCGTGCTGGCCTTCTTCACCCCGTGGAGCGCGGTGAACCTCGCCGACTACTACCTGGTCGCGAAGGAGCGCTACGACATCCCGGCCCTCAACGACCCCGACGGCCGCTACGGTTCCTGGCGGGCGCCCGCCCTGGTGTCGTACGGAGTGGGCCTGGTCGTCCAACTCCCGTTCATGGCGACGGACCTGTTCACCGGCCCCTTCATCGCCCCGCTCGGCGGCGCGGACATCTCGTGGATCGTGGGTCTGACCCTGCCGGGAGTCCTCTACTGGTTCCTGTCCCGCCGCGAACGGCACCGGATCCCGGACCGCATGATCTACCCGCAGGACGTGGCGCAGCGCCCGGCGCCGGCCGAGCCGTCGGCCCAGCTCACCCCGTGATGTCCCGCAGCCGCCGGTAGATGCCGTCGGTGTGTCCCCGTACGTCCCGGTGCACCGCCGCGAGCCGCTGGTACAGCGCGTGGTGTGCCGGGTCCGGGGTGAACTCCTCGCCCGGCCGCACCATCGCCGCGACCGCGCTGTCGAAGTCGGGGTGCACGCCCAGACCGACCGCCGCGCAGACGGCCGCGCCGAGCCCCGCCGCGCTGTCCGCCTCCGAACGGCGGGCCGGGACACCGAAAACGTCCGCGAAGATCTGCATCAGCAGATCCGAGTGCGAGCCACCGCCCGACACGATCAACTGCCGGTACTCCGTGCCCAGTTCGCCCGCCATCCGCTCGCCCGCCTCGTGCACGGTCAGCGCGAGTGCCTCGAGGATCGAGCGGTAGATGTGGTACCTGCCCTGGCGGCCGTCGAAGCCGAGGATGCCGCCCTTGCGGTACGGGGCGTCGGTGGGCGCCAGCCAGTCGAGGACGGTGAGCAGCCCCTCGCTGCCCGCCGGTACCTTCGCGGCCTCCGCGTTGAGGTGGTCCTCCACCGGGACACCGGCTGCGCGCGCCTTGGTGACCGCCTCCTCGCCCAGCAGGTCGCGGTACCAGCTGACCGTCCACATGCCGCGCCGCACACCGTCGCTCTCGTACAGGTACGCGTGCGGCGTGGCGGCGTAGTTGGTCCAGAACCCGCTCGCGTCGGGGACGTTGCGCGGCCCCGTCGTCATGCCGGCGACGTACGTGCCGAGCGAGACCAGCAGCGTGTCCGCGCCGCGCAGCCCGCAGCCGAGCGCCTCCACGGCCTTGTCGTTGGCCGTCGCCACCACCGGGAGCCCGGCCGGGATGCCGGTGTGGGCGGCAGCCTCCGCGGTGAGCGCCCCGAGCACCTCGCCCGGCAGCACCAGGTCGAACAGCATCGTCCGCGGAATCCCGTACTTGGCGAGCTCCGCCTCGTCCTCCGTCCACCGCCAGGTGTCCGGGTCCAGAGGCCACATGCCCGCGTAGTTCGCCGCCGTGTCACGCAGCTCCCCGGTCATCCGGTGTGTGAGGTAGCCGGACGACGTGGTGACATGTGTGGCGGCCGGGTCCGTGTGCTCGTACGGGCGCGAGACCCGCTTGTCCATCCAGCTCATGACCGGCTGCGCGAGGCTGCCGTCGGCCTTCAGGACCGCCCGGCAGAACCGGATCGTGCACAGGCCCACGCCCACGATGTCCGCCGTGTCCCCGGGAAACGCGGCCAGTGCCCGGCGGCTCGCCGCGCCGATCGACGTCCACAGGTCGTCCTCGGGATGCTCGACCACGCCGGGGCGCGGCGTCGCGTAGGGGCGCAGGCTCTGGCGTCCCTCGCTCACGGCGCGGCCGTGCTGGTCGAAGACGGTGACCTTCGTCGACTGCGATCCGTTGTCGATCGCCACGAAGTAGCGCGGTCGGGTGCTGGGCATGCCCACTCCGTTGGGGGTTGCGGCCGGTCGGGGGAGATGAGGTGGGGGGGTGGGGGGCGGTCAGGAGCCCGCCCCCCACCGAGGGGGAGCGCTCAGGCGTCCAGCGGGAAGATGGTGCCCTTGTTCATGATCCCGTTCGGGTCGAAGGTCTCCTTGAGCTTGGCCAGGATCGGGTACGCGCTGCCGTGCTCCCGCGTCGTCCACGGGGCGCGGTACTTGCCGACACCATGGTGGTGGACCATCGAGCCGCCCACCTTCAGGGCCTCCTCCACGATGATGGCGTTGAGCGGGATGTGGTACTTCCCGATCTCCTCGCGCGGCTCGCAGTTGATCACGTAGTCGTAGACGAAGTACAGGTTCGTGCCCGTCTGGTAGCTGTGCGAGGAGTGCGCACCCAGCATCACCAGGTCGTCGGCGGCCGGGAACTCCTCCTGGATGCGCGCGATGACGTTCTCGTACAGCTCGACCGTGCGCGACCAGTCCACCGACACCTCGGTGGTGTAGCCGAGTTCGGCCTTCGCCAGCATCACCTGCTTCTCGGCCTCGATCTTGTCCGGGCCCCAGTTGAGGTTGTCGAACCAGGCCTCGATCAGCCGCGGGTCGACCTTGGTGTGCCGGTGCTGAGCCATCACGCGCTCGATCTCCTCGCTGGTGGCGCGCACCAGGCCGCGCGGGCCCTCGGCGACGAACACCACGACGACCTTGCCGTCGTAGAAGTGCGAGAAGTGCTGGCGGGCGTCCTCGGGGGAGTAGACACGGACCACGGACGGGCTGAAGCCGTTCGTGACGACCTCGCGGATCGCGGCGATGCCGGTCGCCATGTCGTCGACGAGGAAGCCGTGGAACTCGTTGTTCTCCGGCTGGTACTTGAAGACCTTGACGGTGACCTCGGTGATGTAGCACAGCGCGCCCTCGTTGCCGATGACGATGTGCCGGATGTCCGGGCCCGCCGCACGGCGTGGCACGTTCTTGATGCGCGTCACCGAACCGTCGGGGAACACCGCCTCCAGGCCGACGACCATGTCCTCGATGGCCCCGTACAGGGTCGAGAACTGGCCGATGGACCGCGTCGAGACGAGGCCGCCGTACTGGGCCAGCGGCTTCGACTGCGGCGAGTGCCCCGTGGTCAGGCCCCGCTCGCGCAGCGTGTCCTCGAGCACCTGCAGAGGCACCCCGCACTGGACGGTGGCCCGCATGTTCTCGGCGTCGATCGCGACGATGCCGTCGAGACCCGAACCGTCGAGCACGATGGTGTCCTCGACGGCCGTCTCCAGACCGCCCTCGGTGCCGGTGCGGCCGGTGCGGGCGACGATGTTGACGCGGTGCTCGTCGGCGAAGGCGAGCACCTTCGAGACGTCCTCGGTGGAGCGGGCGTTGACGATCGCGGCGGGGATCGGGCCGTCGTAGATGCCGTGGACGGACTGGTACTTCTTGAACCGGTCGACGCTCGCCTCCTTGAGCTGCTGCTCGTCGGTGACGATCTGTCCGGCGCCGAGGAGCGCGGTCAGCCGGTCGACGATGTCCTGACGGCTGAGCTTCGAGAGCGACTTGGCCATGGGAGATACCTCTGTCTCGGGTGGTGCGTGGAGCGATGTGCGGTGGGGGAGGGAGTGGTACGGGCGTCTGCTCAGCGGACCAAATAGCCTCCGTCGACGGGCAGCACATGGCCGTTCACGTAGTCCGACGCCCGGGACGCGAGGAAGACCGTCGTCCCCATCAGGTCGGCCACATCGCCCCAGCGGCCCGCCGGAATGTGGTCGAGGACCCGCTGGTTCGTCTCCGGGTTCGCCCGCGTCCGCTCGGTGATCTTCGTGGCGAAGTAGCCGGGTGCGATGGCGTTGACCTGGATGTTGTGCTGGGCCAGCTCGTCGCAGTACGCCTTGGTGAAGCCCGCGATGCCGTGCTTGGTGGCCGCGTACGCGGGGGACATCTGCCCGCCGAGGAAGGAGAACATCGACGCGATGTTGATGATCTTCCCCGAGCGCTGCGGGATCATGAAGCGGGTCGCCTCGCGGCTCAGTTCGAACGGGGCGGTGAGATTGACGCCGATCATCGGGTCCCACTCGTCGCGGCCGAACTCCTCGACGCCCGCGAGATGGCAGATGCCGGCCGAGTTCACCAGGATGTCGACCGAGCCGAAGGCCTCCGCACACCCCTCGATGACACGGCGCGGTACACCCGGCGCCGTCAGGTCGGCCTCCAGGAACTCCATCCGCCGGCCCTCGCCCTCGATGAGCTTGCGGGTCGTGCCGTCGTCGTCGGCGAAGGAGGGCACGAAGACATTGGCGCCCGCCTTGGCGAGGGCGAGCGAGAACGCCTGGCCGAGGCCGGTGTTGCCGCCGGTGACGATGGCGTTCTTGCCGTCGAGGGAGAAGAAGTCGCGGTGGAAGTCGGTGATGTCCATGAAGTCGAGGGCCTTCCTCAGAGCGCGGGAGCGGGGGAGTCGGTGGCCGCCTGCGTGGCGGCCGGCCACGCGGCGCGGGCGGCGAGCTCCCGGCGGCGGGTACGGGTGGTGAGGGTGGTGAACAGCAGGCCGAGCAGCGCCGCGGCCAGCAGGAAGCCGAACATCGTGGTGTAGCCGCCGCCACGCTCGGGCACCGCGGGGCTCGCGGCCGGGTCGCCGATCCACCAGGCGCACAGCGACGGCAGGAACGCGTCGGGCAGGAAGGCGATGCCGGAGACCAGGCCGATGACACCACCGCGCTCGTTCTCGGGGATCTCCACCTCGCCGACGGTCGCGAAGTACACACCACGGCTGGCGAACACGAACAGGCACAGCAGGAACATCAGGGCCACCGCGACCCACCCGAAGACGGCCTCGTGCGGCAGGACGAGGAACACGGCGGCGACGACCGCGCAGCCCGCGAACATCCAGCGCAGGAACCGCGGCGACGACTTGGTGACCTTGTCCACGACCACCCCGCCCGCGGGACCCGCCACGAACTGGAACACGTACGTGCGCACGACACCGATGACACCGATGAGACCGGCCGCGATCCCGAAACGGTATTCGAGCAACGGCGAGAAATAGCCGAGCGTCGTGTAGAAGCAGTACATCAGCATGACGGTGATGCCGATGAGCCACGTGTATTTGTTCTTCGCGGCCCGCCACAGCTGCTTCAACGTGACGGTGCTGGAGCCGAGAGCGGCCAGTTTCTCCTTGTCGTCCCGCACCAGGAACCAGACGAGCGCGGCGAACACGAAGGCGAGAATTCCATAGATCCGAATGACCCAGATGACGCCCGCCGCCTCGCTCACCGCGCCCGTCACGAGCGCGGTGCCGACGAATCCGACAATGGTCGACGTGACGCCGCGCATCCCCTCCAGGAATCCGAAGAGCCGCCCCTGCTCGGAGGTCTCGCCGAGCATCCCGATGGCCTTGACGAGAGCGGGCCAGTAGAGCCCCATCCCCATCACCGCCATGAGAACGTGCGCGACGAGCGTGCCGCCGTACCCCGGTGCCTGCGCCAGATACAGATCGAGCACGCCGGTCCCGGCGAGACCCACCGCGACCAGCAGCTTCGGTGAGAACTTGTCGGCGAACCAGCCGCCCACGAAGTACATCACCATCGCCACGAAACCGAACACGGAGATGATGTTGCCGTAGTCCTGCGACGAAAGGTGGAGCGCCTCGGCCGTCGCGCCGAGAAACACGAACCGAATGTAGGCGACTTGGAAGATGATGCCGCACGACATCGACAGGATCAGAAATCCCGTCCATTTACGCGCTCTGGTCACGGACCACCTCGTTGTGGGTGCGAAAAACGGCACAAAAAAAGAACAGCAACCCTCAATCGCTGAGGAGTTACTGTTCTCTGGTCTCTAGTAACTGCACCTGCCGTGGGGCGGGTGCCGATATGTGATTGTGGGAGCCCTTTCCGGGGCTCGGGAAGCAAACCTAGATCGACCCGGGCGAGAGTGTCAAGGGTTGTTCACCGCCGGTCCGTGCCGGCTACATCTCCCAGACCTCGGTATTGGACGAGGCGATGGCGGTGGCGCCCGCCTTCAGTGCCGCGAACACGTCGTCGCGGTCGCAGACGAGCCCGCCCGCGATGAGCGGCACCTCGATGTCGTTCACGACCCACTCGATGACCCGCGGCATGCAGCCGGGCAGGATCTCGACGCAGTCCGCCTTCGACGACCGCAGCTGCGGCACGAGATTGCGGTACGACATCGAGTCGATGAGGAAGAACCGGTGCACGGCGAAGAGCCCCGCCTCCCGGGCCGCCCGCACCATGAACGCCTTCGAGCTGAGGATCCCGTCCGCCGCCGTCCGCTCCTTCACGTACCGCACGACGACGTCTTTGCCGGAGAAGCCTTCCACCAGGTCGACATTGACCAGCACGGTCCGCCCGTCGTCCTTGAGCCGGGCGACGATCTCCGGCAGGTCGAGCAGCGAGCCGTACAGCAGGAAGACGACCTTGCAGTCCGAGCGCAGCACCGCCTTGAGCCCCGCCTCGTCCTTCACGCTCGCGACGACAGGCGCGTCTTCCAGCAGATCGGTGAGGGAAGCGGACAAGGGTGACTCCTGCGATGCCGTGCGGTCGAAGCGGGCCTCACCCTACGCTGTCCCGCCCCCGTGGGACCCGGCGGCAAGGACGACGGCATCCACGGCGAGCGCACCGTCCGGAGCGAGACGCACCGGGTTGAGCTCGACCTCGGTGATGTCCTCCCGGGAGGCGAGCACCTCGGACACGGCGACGACGATGTCCACCAGGGCCTCCAGGTCGGCGGGGCGGCCACCGCGCCAACCGTGCAGCAGGGGCGCCATCCGCAGGCCGCGCACCATGGCGTGTGCGGTGGCCCGTGAACAGGGCGCGAGTTCGAGGGCCAGGTCGCGGGAGAGCTCGGCGCGGACGCCGCCCGCCCCGACCACCACGACCGGGCCGAACGACGTGTCGCGGCGGGCGGCGACGAGCACCTCCACGACGTCCGGACGCCGGTCCATCTCCTCGACCACGTAGCGGTGCGGGCCGAGGCGCTCGACCATGTCGAGGTACGCGGCCCGCACCGCGCCGGGGTCCCACAGCCCGGTCGCCACACCTCCGTGCTCGGTCTTGTGCTCCAGCCAGTCGGCCTTGAGCACCACGGGGGCGGAGAGGGCGCCCGCCGCGGCCACCGGGTCACGCGTGTCCGGCGGGATTCCCGCCGCCCGGGGGAACGGCACACCTGCCTCGCCCAGCAGGCGGCGGGCCGCCAGGTATCCCGTGCCGACGGGGGCCACGCCCGGCGCCGGGCGTGGCGCTGTGCGCAGAGGCTGCCGGTGCAGCCGGTGCGCCGTGGCGACGGCCCGCAGCGCCCGCTCGACATCGGTGAACGTCGGCACACCCGATGCCTCCAACTTTCGCAGCGTCGAGGTGTGTTCGGCCATGGAGTGCACGACGACCGGTAGTCCTCTGTCCACGGCGAGGCGTCCGAGCGCACGTGCCACGTCCGACTCCGCCGACGCCTGCGCGGGGATGTCCCGCCCGTAGCTGCCGAAGTACCCACTGAGCACCACCGCGTCGGCGACCGACGCATCCGCCAGACAGGCCGGGACCGAGACATACGTCGACAGGTCGCGCTCGCCCGCGCCGTCGAGGTCGACGGGGTTCGCCCGCCCGGCGCCCGGCGGCAGATGACACCCGAGGTCCTGCCGCACGGAGGACGGAAACTCGGTGACCTCCAGGCCGAGCCGCGCGGCGGTGTCCGCGGCCACGGCGCCCTGCCCACCGCTGTCCGCCACGCCACACGCGGCCCGCGGACAGGGCCCGCCCGGAGCACCAGATGCGCGGTGTCGACGAGGTGGGCCGGGGTGTCGACGCGTACGGCCCCGACCGCACGGCAGGCCGCGTCCACCACGTCGAGCGAGGAGGTCATGGCGCCGGTGTGCGAGCGGGCGGCCTGGCGCGCCGCCGTGCTGGCACCGACGGTGAGCAGCAGCACCGGTTTGCCCGCCTCGCGCAGCGCGGCGAGCGCGTCGAGGAGCGGCCCACCGTCGCCGTAACTCTCCAGGTAAAGGGCGACGGCGCGGGTGGTGTCGTGGTCGACGAGATCGGCGAGCACCTCGGCGGCGCCGACGTCGAGCTGGCTGCCCACGGAGACGAACCGCGAGACTCCGACACCGGCCGCCGCGGCCAACTGGGCGATCTCGAGGCCGACCTGACCGCTCTGCGAGACGACCGCGAGCGAGCCCGCGGTGAACCGGCCCCAGGCCAGCTCCAGTTCGGCCGCCGCGTCGTACAGGCCCAGACAGTTCGGACCCACCAGACGGGAGCCGCCGGCCCTGACGGTGCGGGCGAGCGCGGCGGGGTCCTCGACGCCCGAGGTGACGGCGAGCAGCCCCGGGGCCCCGAGACCGACCGCGCGGTGGACTCCGGCGGCGAGCGAGGCCGCGGGCACGGCGAAGGCGACCAGCTCGGGCACCTCGGGCAGGGCGTCGAGGGACGGGTGGCTCGGCTGCCCGAGGACCCTCGCGCCCCGCGCGTTGACGAGGTGCACCCGGCGCCGATGCCGCCCGGCCAGTGCCCCGCGCGCGAGCCAGTGGCCCCACTTGGCGGGATTGTCGGTGGCGCCGACCACGGCGACGGAACGCGGTGCGCGGAACACGTCGAGCGTCCGACGGGTCGTCATGATGCCGCGAGCGCACGGGAGATGATGAGGCGCTGGATGTCGGAGGTGCCTTCCTCGATCTCCTCCAGTTTGGCGTCCCGCATCCACTTCTCGGCGAGGAACTCCTGCGAGTAGCCGTTGCCGCCGAGTGTCTGCACGGCGGCCCACGTGGCGAACATGGCGTTCTCCGAGCCGACCAGCTTCGCCGTCGCCGCCTCGGAGGTCACCTTGAGACCCCGGTCGTGCAGGCGCGCCGCGCGCATCGTCACCAGGTGTGCGGTGTCCGCGCGGGTCGACATGTCGGCGAGCCGGAAGGCCACCGACTGGTGCTCGATGATCGGCACGCCGAACTGCACCCGCTCGCGCGCGTAGCGCACCGCCAGGTCGAGCGCCGCCCGGCACAGTCCGGTGCAGGACGCGCCGATCAGGATCCGGGAGGCGTCGAAGGTCCGCATGAGCCCGGAGAAGCCCGCCCCTTCCTCGCCGAGCCGGTCGGCGACCGGGACCCGTACGCCGTCGAGGAACACCTCCGCGTTGACGACGGCCCGCTGCCCCATCTTGCGCATCGGCCGGCCGACGGAGAGCCCCGCCGCGTCCCGCTCGACGACGAACGCCGTGACACCGCGGGAACGGAGCCCCGGATCGACCGTCGCGAACACCACGAACCGGCTCGCGTACGGGGCGTTGGAGATCCATGTCTTCTGCCCGCTGAGCACGTAGTGGTCGCCCTCGCGCACCGCACGCGTGCGGATGCCCGCGGCGTCCGAGCCGTGGTCGGGCTCCGTGACGGCGAGCGCGGTCAACGGCGGGGTCGGCGAGGTCAGCGGGCGCAGCCACCGCTCCTTCTGCGCGGCGCTGCCGAGTTCGAGGACCGGGGCGGCGAAGAAGCCGTTCGACGTGAGCAGATTGCCGATGCCGATGTCACCGTGGCACAGCTCCTCCTGGACGAGTGCCTGGGTGGCCAGGTCGGTGACACCACCCCCGCCGTACTCGGCCGGGATCATGAAGTCCGTCAGTCCAGCCGCCGCGGCCTTCTTCCACAGGTCGAGCGGTGGCTCGACGGCGGCGTCGTCGACCGCGCGGGCACGCGGTCGGATCTCCGTGGCCGCGAAGTCGCGGGCGAGGCGGACGAACTCCTGCTGTTCTTCGGTCAGTCCCGACGGGTCGGGCACGGGGAGGGGCATGACGGGCTCCTCTGTCGACGGTCGATCGGTGGACGAAGGTGCGGCCGTTCGGGGTGTCAGCGCGGGACGGCCTCGTGCGGGGGAGCGGCGGGAGCCTGCTCGTCCCGGCGGGCCGTGGCCGTGCGGTCGAAGAACTCCGGGGCCACACGTGCGCGGACGAGCATCAGCAGCCAGCCCAGGAGCAGCGTGCCGACGCCGATGAGGAAGACACCACCGATGTGCCAGTGCGGCGCGAACGGCAGCGTCCACGAGGTGTAGCTGTTCGCCGGGTCCCAGTCGTTGCGCAGGCTCCACAGCCCGGCCGCCAGCAGCACCAGGCCGCCGATCGCGGGCAGCACGACCCGCAGCCACAGATCCCCGGCACTGCGCCGCCATTGACCCCGGTACGCCCAGGCCGAGGTAAGGCCGGTGAGCCCGTAGTAGAACGCGATCATCAAGCCGCAGGACGACACCGCGTCACCGATCACCTGGCCGTCGCTGAGGAAGTTCATGACGATGTAGCAGACCGCTCCCGCGAGCCCGGTGGCGATGGTGCCGTACTGCGGGATCGCGTACCGCGGATGCACCTTCGCGAGCGCCCGCGGGGCGGCGCCGCGCCGGCCCATCGCCAGCATCGTGCGGCCCAGCGTCAGGACCGTCGTCTCGGTCGAGGCCGCCGCCGACGACAGGACCATCAGGACCAGCAGATGCCACAGGAAGGACCCGAGGCCGCTGTCGCCGAAGACGGCACGGCCGATGGCGGAGAACACGTCGCCGAAGTTGTCGGGATTGCCGAGTCCGATGCCCGTCGTGCCGATGCCGGCGAAGGCCAGCGTTGCGATGGTGGCCACCAGGTACAGCCCGAGGAGTGTCAGCGTCGACCAGGCGGCGGCCCGGCCCGGTGTGCGGTGCCGGTCGGTGGTCTCCTCGTTGACGGTGAGCGCCGTCTCCCAGCCCCAGTAGATGAACAGCATCAGCACCAGCCCGCTGACGAACGCGCTCGGCGACGGGATCTCGAAGGGGTTCAGCCACGACAGCCGCGGATGGTGTGCGCCCGGCCCCGCGGCCCCGCCGTAGACACGCACCAGCGCGACCACGGAGAGGACGACCAGCATCCCGAACTCCAGGAACAGCAGGGCGCGTTGCACGGCCGCCGCCACCTCGATGCCGCGGTAGCAGACGGCGCTCATCAGGCCGATCCAGCCGAGCCCCACCAGGAGCACCCAGGGGCTCGACGGATCCGCGCCGATGCCCTCGGCGCCGCAGAGGATGAACACGTACTGGCCCGCGACCTGCGCCAGGCTGGCGAGGACCAGCACGAACGAGGCGATGATGGCCCAGCCGCCCATGAACCCGACACGCGGGCCGAGCACCCGGCTCGCCCAGGTGAAGATCGTGCCGCAGTCGGGCTCCTGACGGTTGAGGGCCGCGTAGCCGAAGGACACGAACAGGATCGGCACGAAGGCCAGCACGACGATCGACGGCGCCTGGAAGCCGACGAACGCCACGATGAACGCGAGCGTCGCCGCGAGGCTGTACGCGGGCGCGGCCGACGCGACCGACAGGATCAGGCTCGTCGTCATCCCGAGCGCGTTGGCGCGCAGGCCCGGGCGGGGTGCGTCGCCGGAAGATGCTTCGGCCGTGGTGCGTGGGACGTCCGGCATGGTCGAACTCCCTGTCGGGGTAGGAGGATCGCAATTCTGACGCGATGGTCAATGATGCGCTCGGCGCCCGGCATGTCAAGGGTTCGGGACGCCAGTCACCGCAACATTGACTGAGGGGTCAGTCTTGCGAGATGCTCTCCTGTCATGTGGGAACAGACCGAAATGAACCTGGTCGAGACCGAGGTCGTCATCGTCGGCGGCGGCTACGCGGGACTCGCCGCGGCCCTCCAACTCCACGACCACGACATCGACTTCGCCGTCGTCGAGGCGGCGGACCGGGTCGGCGGCCGGGTGCTCACCGAGTCCCGCGCCGGCGGCCTGCGCATCGACCACGGCGGACAGTGGATCGGCCCCACCCAGACCCGGCTGCACGCCCTCGCCACCCGCTTCGGCTGCGCCACCTTCCCGACCTGGGAGACCGGAAAGCACATCGAGGTGTGGCAGGACGGCACCACCGTCCCCTACCTCGGGGCGGCACCCGCCGACGGACCCGGCATCCCCGCGTACACACACATCACCGAGGCCCTCGACACCCTCGCCAAGACCGTGGACACCACCGCGCCCTGGCGCACCCCCGGCTTCGCCGAATGGGACGCGCAGACCGCGCAGTCCTACTTCCGCGCGCACACCGACGACCCGGACGCACTGCGCCGGCTCGCGCTCGCCGTCCAGGGAGTGTGGTGCGCGGAGCCGTACGAGATCTCACTGTTCCACGTGCTCTTCTACGTCGCCGCCGCCGGCGGCTGGGAGCAGCTCATGGAGACCGGCGGCTGCGCCCAGGACAGCCGCTTCGTCACCGGCGCCGCGGGACCGGCCCGCGCGGTCGCCGAACTCCTCGGCGACCGGATCCGCCTCGGCTCCCCGGTCCGCCGCATCGAGCACGACACGGACGGCGTGCGCGTCCACACCGCCGACACCGTGTACGAGGCCCGCCGGGCGGTCGTCGCGCTCCCGCCGCCCGCGGTCCGCGCCGTGTCCTTCGCCCCGGCGCTGCCGGTGAGCAGGGAGGGCTGGCTCTCGCACAGCCCGATGGGCCGTGTCGCCAAGGTCCACGCCGTGTACGACACCCCGTTCTGGCGCGCGGCGGGACTGTCCGGCATCGCCACGCTGTACGACGACGGGCCGCTCGGCGTCGTCTTCGACAACTCCCCGCCGGACGCCGCGCAGGGCGTGCTCGTCGGCTTCGTCTACGGCGACCGGCTCGGCGACTGGAGCCGCCTCGACGATGCCGCCCGCCGCGAGGCCGCCCTCGCGAGCCTCGCCCGCGTCGTCGGGGACGGAGCGGCCCGCCCCCTCGACTACACCGAGAAGAACTGGTCCCAGGACCCGTACGCACGCGGCGGATACGAGGCGTACGCGACGCCCGGGGCCTGGACCGGATACGCGCGGCGCGGCTGGCGCACACCCACCGGGACGCTGCACTGGGCCGGCACCGAGACGGCTAGTGTGTGGAACGGCTACATCGACGGCGCCCTCTCCTCGGGAGTGCGCGCCGCCGACGAAGTCATCACGTCACTCTCGGCGCAAGCGGAAGGCTGATCCGGCATGGGCCCCGACAGCGAGGGCGAGGAGACGCTCGTCGAGCGGGCCCGCCAGGTCGTGCTGTGCGCACCCATGAGCCAGCGGGAGTTCGCGGGCCGCGTCGGCATGGACCCCACCGCCCTGTCCAAGGCGCTGCGCGGCAACCGCCGGTTGCGGGACGTCGAGATCGCCGCCATCGCCCAGGTCGGGAAGGTGTCGCAGCGCTATCTGCGGACCGGTGTCGGACGGCCGCCCGCGCCCCGCAACGGAGCGAACGGCGCGCAGGTCACCCGCAGGCGCGCCGACGCCGTGGACGCCGAACTGCGCCGCACGCAGATCCTGGAGGCCACGGCCCGGCTCATCGCCCGCCGCGGCTTCCACAAGGTGCGGGTCGCGGACATCGCCGAGGCCTGCGGCACCAGCACCGGCACCGTGCACTACCACTTCCCGACGAAGGACGACGCCCTGCGCGCCGCGCTCGTCTTCTACGCCGACCGCTTCCACACGCGCCTGGACGCCGAGTTCGCGACCGCCGACACCACCGTCGAGAAGCTGCGCCGGCTGATCGAGGTGCAGCTGACGACCACCGAGGAGGACGCCGACGAGTGGTCGGTGTGGGTGCAGTCGTGGAACGAGGCGATCCTCGACCCGAGCCTGCGCGACGGCCAGCGCGGTGTGTACGCCCGCTGGCGCGGCGTCGTCCTCGACCTGGTGCGCACCTGCCAGCGCGAGGGCATGGCCGAGGGTGTCGACGCGCAGGCGCTGGCCGCGCGCTTCACCGGCCTCGTCGACGGCCTGGCCATCCAGGTCCTCGCGGGCACGGGCGACATGGACGCGGCGCGGATGCGCGAGCTGCTCCTGGACGCGTTCGAGCCCTACATCAGCCTGCGAAAGGGCAGTTGAGCGCCTGCCGAGCAGCCGTTGAACCTGCCGTTCGTGCGTGTGTTCGGGAGCAACCTCCAAGATCTGCAATCGGGCCGATCCGAGGTCTTCCGTGCCGGTAGGGCGTCAACGATAGTGATGCATCGCGGAATTGATCTTCCGCGATGCAGAATGTCCGCCCATGTAGGAGTGCCCCATGGCGCACGCCAACGGAAACATCGCACGCCGCGCAGGCCGTCTCCTGCGCACCAGTCTCTTCGCTCAAGTACTGCTCGCCCTGCTGCTCGGCGTCCTCGTGGGACGCCTGTGGCCGGACGCCGGATCGGCCCTGCAGCCCCTCGGCGACGGCTTCGTCCGGCTCATCAAGGCGATGATCGCGCCCCTGGTGTTCTGCGTCGTCGTCGCGGGCATCACCAAGGCCGGTGACCTCAAGGCCTTCGGCAGGATCGGCGTCAAGGCGCTCATCTGGTTCGAGGTCGCCACCACCGTCGCCCTCGTCATCGGGCTGCTCGCCGGCAATATCCTGGCGCCCGGCGCCGGCATGAACGTCGACCCCGCCACCCTCGACAAGGGCGCGGTCGACGAGCAGACCGGCGGCGGGCACCTCCCGTCCACCGCCCAGTTCATCCTGGAGTCGCTCCCCGACAGCGCCGTCGGCGCCTTCGCCGAGAACTCCCTGCTCCAAGTCCTCGTCCTGGCCTGCCTCGTGGGCGCCGCGCTGCTCCACCTCGGTCAGAGCAAGGTCCCGCAGATCCTGCCCTTCATCGAGCAGGCCCAGGACGTCGTGTTCACCATCGTCGGCTACATCATGAAGCTCGCCCCGCTCGCGGTCTTCGGTGCCACCGCCCACCTCGTCGGCGAGTACGGCGTGGGTGCGATGTCGACGTACGGAAAGCTCATCGCCGTCTGCTACGGCGTCGCCCTGCTCTTCCTGCTGCTGCTCGGCCTCGCCCTCAAGGCGGTCACCGGGCTCAGCCTGTGGAAGTTCGTCCGCTACACCCGCGAGGAACTGCTGCTCGCCCTCGGCACCGGATCCAGTGAGACCGTGATGCCGCGGATGATGCAGAAGCTGCGCGCGGCGGGCTGCCGGGACGACGCGGTCGGGCTCGTCCTGCCGACCGGGTACTCCTTCAACCTCGACGGCGCCTCGATCTACCTCTCCATCGGCACTCTCTTCATCGCCCAGGCCGTCGGCGTCGACCTCACCCTCGGACAGCAGGTCACGGTCGTCCTCGTGCTCATGCTGACCAGCAAGGGCATGGCAGGTGTGCCCGGTTCGGCGTTCCTCGCGCTGTCCGCGACCGCTTCCGCGCTCGGTGTCATCCCGGCCGCCGCCGTCGCGCTGCTGCTCGGCGTCGACCGGATCATGGACTCGATGCGCGTCGCCACCAACCTGCTGGGCAACTGCGTGGCGGTGTTCGCGGTGTCCCGCTGGGAGGGGGCCCTGGACCGGGTCACCGCGAAGCGGGTGATGAACGGCGAGGAACCCGGAGCGGCGCCCGTGAGCACGACGAAGGACGCGGCGCCCGTGAACATGTCCAAGGAGGCGGCGCCCGTCAAGGACAGCTGACGCCCGGGCCATCACCACATCAATCAACACCCTTGTCCCGCCCATCATTTGGCAAAACAAGATTCATGCTGCATGGATCTCGGCGGGCAGGGCAGACGGCCGCCCAGTAGCAGATCAAGCGAGCGACCTCGAAAGAGTGGGCCGCAGATCAGGGACGGATGTGGTGATGGCCACGCTGACTGAGTCTTCGGGGAAGTCCTCGGAGCAACGAACAGCGCTACGCAGAGACATGGGTCGCATCAGCCTGCTTTTCGCGGGCGTGGGATCCATCATCGGGTCCGGCTGGCTCTTCGGCGCGTTGAACGCCGCGAAGATTGCCGGGCCCGCCTCCATATTCTCGTGGGCGATAGCCGCCGTGATGATTCTCCTCATCGGGCTCTGCTTCGCCGAACTGGGAACCATGTTCCCGGTGTCCGGGGGAGTGGTGCGCTTTCCCCACCTCTCCTTCGGCTCCTTCGCCAGCTACACCATGGGCTGGATCACCTGGATCGCGGCCGCGACGGTGGCCCCCATCGAGGTCGAGGGCGCCCTCCAATACGCCACGAAATGGGCGCACTTCACCGATTTCCACGAGGCCAACGGCGCCTACACACTGACCACCCTCGGCTATGCCGTCGCGGTCGTCGCCATGGCCTTCTTCGTGCTCCTCAACTATTACGGCATCCGCTGGTTCGCCCGCGTCAACAACGTCCTCGTGTGGTGGAAACTGCTGGCCATCGCGCTGGTGGTCGTGGCGTTCTTCGTGACCGCGTTCCACGCGCACAACCTCGGGGCCACCGAATACGGCGGGTTCGCGCCCGGCGGCGCCAAGGGCATCTTCACGGCGATCTCCACCGCGGGCATCACCTTCTCCTTCCTGGGATTTCGCCAAGGAGTGGAACTCGCGGGCGAGACCGACAATCCGCGGCGCAACGTCCCGTTCGCCGTCATCGGCTCCGTCCTGCTCACCGGCCTGATCTACGTGCTCCTCGAAATCGCCTTCCTCGGCGCGGTCCCCGAGAGCGACCTGCAGCACTCGCACGGCTGGCTCAACCTGGCCTTCGCCAACGACTTCGGCCCGCTCGCCGCCATCTCCAGCGCCATCGGCCTCGGCTGGCTCGCGTACATCCTCTACGTCGACGCGGTGATCTCACCGGCCGACACCGGCCTCATCTACACCACCGTCACGGCCCGCATCTCCTACGCCATGGCCCGCAACCGCAACGCGCCCGCGGGCCTCGCCAAGACGACGCCCAAGGGGGCGCCGCTGGTCAGCCTGGCCGTGACGTTCGTCCTCGGGCTCATTGTCTTCCTGCCCTTCCCGAGCTGGCAGGAGCTGGTCGGCTTCATCACCTCGGCCACCGTCCTGTCCTTCGGCTCGGGGCCGCTCGTCCTCGCCGTGATGCGCCGTCAGATCCCGGAGCACGAGAGGCCATACCGGATTCCCGGTGGTGACATCATCCCGTTCCTCGGCCTCTACTCGGCGAACCTGATCGTGTACTGGGCGGGCTGGAACACCAACTACAAGCTGTTCCTCACGATCTGCATCGGCTTCGTCCTGCTGGCCGTCTTCCAGGTGCTCGACAAGGGGCACGCCCCGGGCATGGACTGGAGGTCGGGCGCCAGCTGGGTACTGCCGTGGCTGATTGGCCTCGCCGTGATCAGCTGGATCGGCGACTACGACGGCGGCCTCGGCTGGATCGGCCTCGGCTGGGGCTTCGTCGCCAACCTCGCGCTCACCGCGCTCGTCTACCTGCTGGCCCTTCGGGTGCAACTGCCGCGCGAGCGCGTGCTGGAGAACATCGAGGAGGCGCGAGAGGAGTCCCGCATGGAGGACGCGGAACTCGGCGCGACCCACTGACCGGCCCCCCGACCGAACTCCGGCCCACGCATCACATGCGGTGCGTGGGCCGGAGTGTGGGTCCACCCATCCCGGAAAATCGCCCAGATAGCGATATCAGCGGCAATCCATAGCGTTACGGAATCATCACATCATCGCGCTCATGGAGGTCCGTGCGCGGGGCAGGCGAAAAGTGAGAAGTCGAGGAAAGGAAGCCACCGATGCTGATCGTGGCTCTTTTGCTCCTGCCGGCCATGGGACTCCTCTTGCTCGGCATGGACCGCATAGAAGACCGGATGGGTGGTGTGTCCCGCCCAGGATCCGGTGACCATCGACTGAGTCACCTCCGTCTCGTCCGGGGCGACCGTCAGAGCGACCCGGAAGCGAACGCGACCAGAAGGACCGACCGCGAGGCCGCCTGAGGGTGCGAACCGCTCAGCCCGCTCGCCCGGGCCGCCACACCGCGACCCCCAGCACCGAGTCCGCCATGCCGTAGTACAGGAACCAGGCGTCGCGGAACCTCACCAAGCCCTCGGTGAACACCACATGATTGACCTGGCCGTCCTGCTCGTCCGCCGACGTCGGCACCAGGAACGGGCGCTCCAGCCTGGCCACCGCCTTGGTCGGGTCGGCCGGGTCGATGAGGAGCTGACCGGTGGAGTACTGGCCCTTGGTGTACCCGCCCTTGCCGTCCGAGCGGGCGTTGTAGACGAGCAGGATGTGTCCGTCGTCGGTGCGCAGCGGCGGCGGTCCCGGCTCGATCAGGGACCCCTCCCAGGCGTGCACGGGCTTCGCCACCGGGTCCTCGTTCCCGACGGTCTCCCAGTGGATCAGATCCTTCGAGCGCGCCCAGAACACATTGGACTCACCGAAGTACATCCAGTACGTGCCGTCGACGGGTGTGCTGAGGATGGCACCCGACTTGTTCCACGGCTTGTCACCATGGATCGGGTCGTGCAGCTCGGGGAAGAGCGGGCCGTGCTTCTCCCAGTGCACCAGGTCCTTCGACGTCGCCAGGCACAGCAGCGCGCTCGTCCCGTCGTACCCGGTGTACGTCATGTAGAAGGTGTCACCGACGTGCACCACCCGCGGATCCTCGCACCCGCCGGGCAGCTCGTACGGCTCGCTCGGTGTGAGCACCGGTTCGGCCCTGCGCTGGAACGTGATGCCGTCGTCGCTCCAGGCCAGCCCGATGCTGGACCTCTTCGCCTTGTTCTGCGCCCGGTACAGCAGGGCGATCCTGCCGCCCACCACGAGGGCGCACGGGTTGTACAGGTACAGCGACTCCCACTCGTGCGACGGCTCGGGCCGCAGAATCGGATTCGCCGCGCTCTTGGTGAACGGCCCCATCGGGAAGGTCGCCGGCCCGCGCGGGAACCGCTCGGGCGCGGGTGCGGCGGCGGCACTTCCCACGCCGGCGGCCGACCCGCCGAGCGCCGCGCCGACCACGGTCACCGAGGCCTTGAGCATGCCGCGACGGCTGTGGGCCTGACGGTCGTTGTCCTCCATGTCGAGTGACCTCCTGGTCGTCGAGTGTTCGTAAGGAAAGGGGCCCCGCGGACACTCCCGCGGGGCCCCGTCGCACATGGCGCGTCCTCAGTCCCGCCGGGCCGCCAACCGCACCGTCAGGATCTGGAACGGCCGCAGCCGCAGCCGGACCCCGTCGTCCGTGACCTCGCACGCGGGCTCGTCGGCGGCGCGCGGGCGCTCCAACAGGTCCGTGGCCGTCGCCGACGCGAGGCGGAAGCCGGGGGAGAGCAGCGCGGTGGCGCGGGCGCCCTGGGACTCGTACAGGCGGACCACGACATCGCCCGAGCGGTCGTCGGCGAGCTTGACCGTCTCGACCACCACCGCCGGGTTGTCGACGGCCACCAGCGGCGCCACCTCCGCCGAGCCGGACACCGTCCGCTCCGGCAGGTTGAGGTGGTAGCCCTCGCGGACCGCGTCGTCGACGTCCGCGCCGATCAGCAGGGCGTACCGCAGCCGGTGCGTGCCCTGGTCGGTGTCGGGGTCGGGAAAGCGCGGCGCGCGGGCCAGAGAGAGGCGGACCGTCGTGGTGGTGCCGCCGTCCTCGCGGACGTCACGCGTGACGTCGTGCCCGTACGTCGAGTCGTTGACCAGGGCCGCGCCCCAGTCCCGCTCGCCGACGTGCAGGAACCGGTGCGCGCACACCTCGAACTTCGCGGCGTCCCAGCTGGTGTTGGTGTGCGTGGGCCGCTCGACGTGCCCGAACGGCACCTGCGCCGTGGAGTGCCCGGCCCGCACGTCCAGCGGGAACGCCGCCTTGAGCAGCTTCTCCGTCTCGTGCCAGTCGAGGACCGTGTCGACGTCCAGGCGGCGGGCCCCCGGCGCCAGCGCGAGGGTCTGCTCGATGCGCGAGTCACCGAAGACACGCACCACGCGGACGCCGCCGTCCACGACGGTCACCGACTCCGCCGCCGTCAGATCCGTGACGGTGTTGCGGTAGAAGGCGTCCAGGTCCCAGGCGTCCCACTGGTTCGGGAAGTCCTGGTGCAGCTGCAGCAGGTTGGCCACCGCGCCCGGCGGCAGCGCCTCACGCCCGCCCTCGATGTCGTACGCCGAGGTGACCAGGCCGCGGTCGTCGATCACGATCCGGACCAGGCCGTTGTCCAGGACGTACCCGCCGTCGCGCGGCTGCGGGTCGACCGTGACCGCCACCGGTTCGCGGCGCACCGTCGCGCCCAGGGCGGCGGCGCCCGCGCGGGCGTGCGGAGCGGCGTTGAAGACGACCCGCGAGCCGTCCTCGGCGGCCGGCCCCGCCAGCGCGGTCTGAGCCGACTCGATCAACTCGCCGAGCTCGGCCGCGACCTGACGGTACGTCTCCTCGGCCTCCCGGTGCACCCAGGCGATCGACGTACCCGGCAGGATGTCGTGGAACTGGTGCAGCAGCACCGTCTTCCACAGCCGGTCGATCGCCTCGTACGGGTACGCCGCCCCCGTGCGCACCGCCGCCGTCGCCGCCCACAACTCGGCCTCGCGCAGCAGGTGTTCGCTGCGCCGGTTGCCCTGCTTGGTCGCGATCTGACTGGTCAGCGTGCCCCGGTGGAACTCCAGGTACAGCTCGCCCACCCACACCGGCGCGTCCGGGTACTCCTCGAGCGCCTTCGCGAAGAAGTCGCCCGGCTTCTCGATCTCGACCCGCGCCGAACCCTCAAGGTCCGCCAGCCGCTCGGCACGCGCCAGCATCTCCCGGGTGGGACCGCCACCACCGTCGCCGTAGCCGAACGGGGCGAGCGAACGGTTCGCCGCGCCCTTGTCCTGGAAGTTGCGCACACTGTGTGCCACCTCGGCGCCCGACAGATCGCTGTTGTACGTGTCGACCGGCGGGAAGTGACTGAAGATGCGGGTGCCGTCGATGCCCTCCCACCAGAACGTGTGGTGGGGGAACTTGTTCGTGGTGTTCCACGAGATCTTCTGCGTGAGGAACCAGCGCACCCCCGCCAGCTTCATCAGCTGCGGCATCGCCGCGTTGTAGCCGAAGGTGTCCGGCAGCCACATGTCCTCGGTCTCGACCCCGAACTCGTCGAGATAGAACCGCTTGCCGTGGATGAACTGCCGGGCCAGCGCCTCGCCGCCCGTGATGTTGGTGTCCGGCTCCACCCACAGGCTGCCCGTCGGCACGAACTGCCCCGTCTTCGCCTTCTCCTGGGCCCGCTCGTACACCTCGGGCCGGTGCTCCTTGAGCCAGGCCAGCTGCTGCGCCTGGGACATCACGAAGCGGAACTCCGGGTGCTCGTCCATCAGTTGGGTGACGTTGGACACGGTGCGCGCGACCTTGCGCACCGTCTCGCGCAGCGGCCACAGCCAGGCGGTGTCGATGTGGGCGTGCCCGATCGCCGAGATGCGGTGCTCACCCTCGGTGGCCGAGGCGGCGAGGGCCGGGGCGAGGACCTCGCGGGCGGCGGCCGCGGTGCCGCTGATGTCCTGGAGGTCCACGGCGTCGAGCGCCGAGGACAGGGCTCGCAGGATCTGCCAGCGGCGCGGCGACTGCTCGGGCAGCTCCCGCATCAGCTGGTCGAGGACCTCCATGTCATGGACGAGGTCGTACACCTCGGCGTCGAAGACGGCCAGCTCGAGGCGGCGCAGCCGGTAGATCGGCTCACCGTTCGAGGCACCCTCCTCGTCCAGCCACGGGGCACGGCCGCCCAGCGGTGTGATGGCGAAGGTGCGGTCCTCGGGCCCCGAGTGCATGACGAGCGGGTTCGCGGCCGCCTCGACGTAGCACACGAACTCCTCGCCACCGACGGCCGTTTCGGCCACCGGCAGCCACGTGTTGCGCGGGTTGAGGGCCTTCACGGCCGTGCCGTCGGGCCGGTACGCCAGGCCCTCGGCGGAGAAGCCCGGCTCGGTGGTGCCGAAGCCGAGGTCGACGACGGCCTCGACGCGGCGGCCGGCCCACTCCTCGGGGACGCGGCCGCTGACCTTGAACCAGCTGGTGGTCCAGGCGGGACCCCAGGAGGCCCCCACTTCCACGGGGCGGTAGTCGGCGGCCAGGCCCTCGGCCACCGGCACCGGCTCGCCGGGCACCTGCCAGATCCCGATCTCCAGGGGGACGGAGGTGGCGTGGACGGCGGGCCGGATGCGTTCGTCGAGGACGCGCCGCAGGCGGTGCTGGACGATGTCGCGGTCGGAGTGCACAGAACACCTTTCGAAGAGCGTTGAACAGGACTGCGCGAGGCGGGAGTTGTTCCGCCCCGAGGGTGCGGACTCAGCCCTTGAGGGCACCGCCGAGGGCGAACCCGCCGCCCAGCTTGCGGGTCAGCAGCAGGTACAGCATCACCACGGGCAGCGTGTACACGAGGGAGAACGCGGCCAGCTGCCCGTACTGCGTCTGGTCATGGGCGCTGAGGAACGTGAACACACTCACCGACGCCGGCAGCTTCTCCGGCGACAGGAGCAGCACGAACGGCACGAAGAAGTTGCCCCACATGCTGATGAAGGTGAACACGGTGACGACGGTGACACCCGGCCACATCAGCGGCAGCACCACACGGCCGAGCGACTGCATGGCGTTCGCGCCGTCGATCCGCGCCGCCTCCTCCAGGACGATGGGCACACCGTCCATGAAGTTCTTCATCAGCCAGATCCCGATCGGCAGCGCCGAGGCCGCCAGGAACAGCGTCGTCGCGAACATCGAGTCAATCAGCTCGACCTGCACGAACATGCTGTACACGGGGATCATCACGGCGGTGATGGGCAGCCCGGTGGTGAACAGCACGGTGTACAGGAACGGGCGGCGCAGCCGGGAGCGGTAGCGCGAGAGCGGGTACGCGGCCAGGATCGACGTGACCACGCACAGCAGGGTCGCCCCGCCGCACAGCAGCAGCCCGTTGAGCAGCGGCCGGTACGTCGTCTCGGCGTTCATGATCGCGTGGAAGTTGTCCAGCGTCGGCGGCGAGGGCACGCTCAGCTCGAAGCTGGCCGTCGAGCTGAACGACGCGAACACCATCCACACCAGCGGCAGCACGAACAGCAGGCTGATCACCAGCAGGACGACATTGACGGCGACACGTCCGGGACGGATCCGGCGGCGTGCCGTGCCCGTCTCGGCGGAGGGGCGGGCGCCGCCGTCGGCGCGGCCGGCCTCGGCGGCGGGCAGCAGATCGGTGGTGGCCATCAGTCCTCCTCCACCTTGAGCAGCTTCAGATACACGACGGAGAACAGCGCGCCCACGACCAGCAGCACCAGCGCGATCGCCGTGCCGTAGCCGATCATGCTGTTCTGGAACGCCTGCTGGTACATGAACACCGGCAGGGTCTGGCTCTTGTTGCCGGGGCCACCGCGGGTCATGGCGTAGATCAGCCCGAAGACGGAGAGGGTCTGCAGGGTGATCAGCATCAGGTTCGTCATGATGGTCCGGCGGATGACCGGCAGCGTCACGTGCCACAGCCGGTGCCACACACCGGCGCCATCCATCTCCGCGGCCTCGACCAGCTCGCGCGGCACCTCGTTGAGCGCGGCCGAGTAGACCATCATCGAGAACGCGGTGCCGCGCCACACATTGGCGAGACACACCGCGAGGATCGGCAGCGTGTACAGCCAGTTCTGCTGCGGCAGGCCCAGGAGGCCGAGGACGTCGTTGAGCGCGCCCTGCTTGTAGAAGAACGCGTACATCAGGTACCCGGCGACGACCTCGGGCAACACCCAGGCGGCGATCACGACACCGTTGGTGAGTGTGCGCAGCGGCTTGGTGGCCTTCTCGGCCAGCACCGCGAGGCTCAGCCCGAGGGTGTTCTGCCCGATGACGGCGGAGCCGACGACGAACACCAGGGTCAGCCACAGGGCGTTGAGGAAGTTCGGATCGTCGAGCGCCCGCGTGAAGTTGTCCAGGCCGACGAAGTTCGTCTCGGCGGCGCCGGTCAACTGGGCGTCGGTGAACGCGTCGTAGACGCAGTACAGGATCGGTCCGGCGAGGAACACGGCCAGCAGGACGATCGACGGCAGCATCGGCATGCCGCGCAGGAGAGACCGACTCGCGGCGGTGCGGCCGGCCGCGCGCCCACCGGGGGCGGCGGCACCGGCGGTGGCGACGGCGGACTTCATCGGGCGCCCTTGACGGTGGCGTCGGGGCCGACGGCCGTGGCCAGATCCTGGTCATAGGTCTTGGCGGCCTCGCTCACCGAGGCCTGCTTGGTGGTCACGGACTCCATGGCCTTGGTGATGGCGTTCGAGACCTGCGGGTACTTCGGCAGCGCGGGACGGAAGTGGGTGTACTTCACCAGGTCGGTGAAGAACTTGTTGGTCGGCGTGGCGCCCAGGTATTTCGGGTCGGCGGCGACGTCGGTGCGCACGGCGGTCGTGGACTCGATGATGTTCCACTTCACCGAGTTGTCCTTGTTCTTGATCGCCTTGACGAACTGCCAGGCCAGATCGGGGTTCTTGGCCTTCGACGGGATCGACCAGGCCCAGCCGCCCGACATGCTGACCTTGCCGGGCGCCTGGCCGTTCTGGGTCGGCATGGCGGCGGGCTTCATCGTCTTCGACCATTCGGGCCACGGACTCGGCCCGGTCTTCAGCCAGTTGTTGGCCATCCACGAACCGTCGATGTTCATGGCGATCTTGCTCTTCGGCAGCAGCTTGGTGCCGACCTCGGTCCCCGCGTTCGGGCCGAGTGCGGTGGACTTGTCGAGCCCCAGATCCTCGTCGTACACGGTGTGCACGAACTTCAGGGCGTCCTTGAAGCCCTGCGAGCCGACGATCCACTTCTTCTTCTTGGCGTCGTACAGGGAGTCGCCGGCGGCATCGGTCCCGTACAGCAGCATCTCGAAGCCCTGCATGGTGGACTGCTCGCCACCGGCCTGACCGGTGTACAGGTTCATCGGGATGACACCCGGCAGCTTCTTCTTCAGCGTGCGCGCGGTGTCGAGGAGGTCCTGCCAACTCTTCGGCTGCCAGGGCGTCTTGATGCCCGCCTTCTTCAGCAGCTTCTCGTTGTACCAGATGCCGCGGGTGTCGGTGTCGTCCGGAACGCCGTACGTCTTGCCGTCGGTGGGGGAGGAGACCGCGGCCTTCGCGGCCTTCGCGAACTTGCCCCAGTCGGCCCACTTCCCGACGTACTCGTCGAGTGGCTTGAGGTAGCCGCTGGCGATGTCGGAGTTGATGAGCGCGGTGTCCTCGTAGACCAGGTCGGGCGCGGTCGAGGGTGAGCGCATCATCAGTTGGATCTTCGTGTAGTAGTCGTTCTCCGAGGCTGTGACCGGAACGATCTGGACCTTCTTGCCCGGGTGGGCCTTCTCGAACGACTTCTTCATCGAGGCCAGGAATTTCTGCTGCTTGTGGTCGTTCTGGTCCAGGTGCTGCCAGTAGACGACCTTGATCGAGTCGCCTCCGGCGGAGGATCCGGAACCACCGCAAGCGGTTGCGGACAACGTTGTCGCGATGGTGACCGCGAGGGCGGCGAAGAGTTTCTTGCGCAAGGGGTTCCTCCAGGAGGTGGCGGCTCGGCGCCCGGCGTGGGGCGCTCAACTGCAGGCGGTACCAGAGGTGTTGCGGTGCTCCGGCCGGACGGCGATGCGGAAGCCTCCGGTGGTGCGGGCGTGGTGCGCGGTGGTGCGTGATGCGTTGGCGATTACCTAAATCCAATGGATGGACTAAGTCAACGCCTGCTGCATAATCTCGACGCCGGAACCCGGTGCGCCGGCCACGAGTTGGTGGGGCCGCCGCGACGGACTTGCCCGAAGGAGGGAGCGCCATGGCGCGCAGCGGCACCAACCTGCCCAGGGTCGGCGGCTACAACCAGGCCGTCGTCCTGGCCGCCATCCGCACCAAAGGGCCGGTGAGCCGCGTCGAGTTGGGCCCGCTGACCGGCCTCACCAACCAGACCGTCTCGAACGTCGTACGCCGCCTGCTCGACGAGGGCCTGATCGCCGAGTCGGGGCACGCCCCCTCCAGCGGAGGCAAGCGCCGCACCCTGCTCACCCCGCGCGCCGACGGCGCCTACGCCCTCGGGGTGCACCTCGACCCGGACGCCGCCGTGATCGTCCTGTGCGACCTCGCCGGATCCGTACTGCTCAGCCGCCGCTTCGCGCTGCCGCGCCCCAGCGACCCCGCACAGGTGGTCGACCGGGTGGCACGCGCGGCGCTGCGACTGCCCGGGCGCGCCGCGATCGACCGCAGCCGGCTGCTGGGCCTCGGGATCGCGGCGCCGGGCCCCATCGACGCGCAGGCGGGCGCGGTCGTCGACCCGCCGAACTTCGACGGTTGGCGACGCGTACCCCTGCTTGACATGTTCGCGCAAGAGACCGGCATGCCGGTGGCGATGGACAACGACGCGACGGCCGCGGCGATCGGCGAGCGCTGGATCGGCGGGGAGGAGCGCGCGGACGGGTTTCTGTATCTGTACATGGGGGCGGGGATCGGGGCGGGGGTCATGCTGGGGAGCCACGTCCTGCGCGGCGACTCGGGCAACGCGGGGGAGATCGGCCACGCCCAGTCCGAGCCCGGAGACCGCCGCTGCGACTGCGGAAGCAACGGCTGTCTCGGCCCCTACTGCAACCCCGCCGCCCTGGTCGAAGACCTGTACACGCGACACGGGGAGACCGCAGCCCGCCGCATGGGACTCAGCGGCACCCGCGACACGGTCCGCGCCGACTGGAAACTGCTACGGCGCGCGGCACGCGCCGGGGACGAAGCGGCCTGCGACGTGGTGCGCCTCGCGGGTCGCCGGATGGGGCAGGCGGTGCGCGGCGCCGTGGCGCTGCTCGACGTGAGCCGGGTCGTGCTGGGCGGCGAGGCGCTGGTCGGCGTGGAGCAGCTGCTCGGCGAGGAGATCGACAGGGTCGTCAACACGACGTCGGTGGCCCGCGCGCTGGGCGGGGTGACCGTCGAACCCAGCCTCATCGGCGAGACGGCAGGCGCGGTGGGCGCCGCGTCCCTCGTCCTGCACGGGCGCTACGCCCCTGGGTGGCGGATGCTGACGGAGATGTCGGGCTGAGGGACCCGCCCGCAGGAGGAGGGGGACGGTCGGATCCGTGTCACCGCCCGGCCGTCGCGACCGGCGCCGGGAAGGGGGCACGGAAGGTGAACGCCTCGGGCCCCGGCCCGTGTTGACGGATCAGCGCGACCCGCTCCATCGCCTCCGCGACGCTCGGACGGTGACCGGCCGGCACCCACCACAGCGCCTGGTGCGCCTCGGCCATGCGCTGGAACCACTCACGGCGGCGGCTCAGCACCCGCAGATGATCACTGTGGTACGTGAACGTCCGCAGCGCCTCGACCGACTCCCAGACCGAGCAGTTGATCAGGATCATGTCGTCGGCGTCGTCGGGACGGAACCCGGTCGCGTCCTCCCCGGCGTCGTCGACCATGCGCCACACGAATCCGGGGCTGTCGTCGGCGAGTGCGTTGATCTCGGGAAGCTGTGCGACGAAGTCGGCGAGTTCGGGTCCGGTGAGCGGGGCGACGAGGCGGCCGATGTTGACCTGTGCGAGCTGAAAGCCAGTCATGGGCCCAGCATGGCCGAGCCCGCTTCTATAGTCAACGTTCATTTGTTTTAGAAGCCGCCCAGGGTGTCCGCGGGCGGCTCAGTCGGAACTCCGGGAGAGCGCCACGCAGCATCCGCCCGGGCACGGGTCCATGGCCGGTTGCCACGTCGCGGGCGCAATCCCCTCCAGCAGTGCGAGGTTCATCCCGCAGATCAGGGCGGGGAACTCCTCGGCCAGCGCATGGAAGGGGCAGTTGCGAAGGCGCAGCGTCCCCTCGTCCCAATAGGGCTGGTAGCCGCGCTCCGCCAAGGCGTCGACCAGGTCGTCGGCGTCGATGTCCGGCTGCGCGGCGCCCGCGGCCCGGGCCGCCTCCTGCAACTCCCGGTCCAGGCCCGCGTTCTCCACGGTCGAGGCCAGCAGGTGGCCGACGGAGTCGTAGGACCGGGGCGGAACGGACACGGAGTGCTCACCCTCGGCGCGCCGGTACACCTTCGCCGGCCGACCGGCACCCGGCCCAGTGCGCCCGGACAGCCGCCGCGACGACGCGGTCAACAGCCCCGCCTCGACCAGCTTGTCCAGGTGGAACGCGGCCAGCGACCGGGACACCCCGACCGCCTCCGCGGCCGCGTCACGCCCTACGTCGTCCGGCTGGGCGGCGACGTGGCGATAGAGGCGGCGGCGTACGGGGTCACCCAGTGCGCCCAGTGCTGCGAATGCGGAATCGTCGTTCGTCACGCACCGAGTCTATGACCAACGGGAGTACCTCATAGAGGGCGTGCGCGCCGACGGGGGCTGGGCCGCTCAGCACACCGCAAGCCCCGGCACGGGCTGATCGTTCCGGCCGCCCTTGAGGTAGACATCGCTGACGAACACACCGGCGTTGCCGGAGTCGTCATCGGTCTTCGCCCACCAGACATTGGTCCACTCGCCGTACCTCTCCCGCTGCGTGAGCTTGGCCTGGCAGTAGAAGTAGTTGGTGCCCGGGTGGATGGTGCCGACGGGGCGGTGCCGGGAGTCGTACGAGGTGGCGGTCCGCCACACGCGGCAGTTGGACTTGCCGCCGCCGATGCGTGTGCAGGCGGGGGAGGAGGCGTCGCTCGCGGAGGCGCTGGGGGAGTCCTCGGCGGGACTCGAAGGAGAGGGACTGGCGGACGACGAAGGGGACGAGGAGTGCGTGGACGACGAGGCCGACGGGGTGTCGCCGGCGGCAGGCCCCGCCGCGCTTCCGCTCGCGTCGCCGCTGCCCTGACTGGTCACCAGGTACGTCACGCCGCCGCCTACGAGCAGCGCCGCAGCCACCACGGCGGCGACGGCCCCACGCCGGCGGGAGGTGCCACGCTGAGCGGTGACGGTCGGCGGCCCGGGAGGCGGCGGGGAGACGGGCGCGGGGAACGCCCCGGCGCCGAAGCCACCGGAACCGCCACCCGGAATCGGCCGCTCCCCCTCCCGGCGATGCAGCCGCACGGTGTCGGGCGACGGAGGCGGCAGCGGCTCGCCCGCGGCGGTGGCCCGCAACAACTGCGCGGCGCGCACGGCGTCGGCCCGCAGCGCGGGATCCTTGTCCAGCAGCTCGGTGAGCGCGGGCGCCAGCGGCCCGGCCTGCCGGGGCTCGGGCAACGGCTCGGTGACGATGGCGGTGATGGTCGACCAGGTGGAGGCGCGCCGGAACGGTGGCGCTCCCTCGACGGCCGAGTACAACGAGGCACCCAGCGCCCATACGTCCGCGGCGGGCCCCACCTCGCCGCCGCGAGCCTGCTCGGGCGCGAGGTAGTCGAGGGAACCGACGAGCTCGCCACTGCGCGTGATCCGGGTGGCGGCGCCGTCGCCCGGCTCCTGCAGCGCGGCGATCCCGAAGTCCGTGAGCACGACCCGGCCACCGTGCTCGAGCAGGATGTTGCTGGGCTTGACGTCCCGATGCCACACCCCGGCGCGATGCGCGGCCGCGAGCGCGTCCATCACCTGGGCGCCGATCCGGGCCGCCTCGAGCGGATCAAGCGGGCCACGCCGCTGCAACACCCCCTGCAGCGACTCTCCGTCGACGCACTCCATGACGATCACGGGACGACCCTCGTGCTCGGTGACATCGTGCACGGCGACGACCCCGTGATGCCGCACCCGCGCGGCGGCCCGCGCCTCGCGCTGCATCCGCAACCGCTGCTCGCCGGGGTCCGGCCCGTCGACACCGTCGAACGTCCGCAGCTCCTTGACGGCGACCTCGCGCCCCAGCCGCTCGTCGACGGCCCGCCACACCGTGCCCATCCCGCCACTGCCGAGCCGCCCGACGACGCGATACCGCCCGGCGATCACCCGCCCGCCCTCGACGCCGCCCGCCCGCTCGTCCCCCATGCCCCGCACTCCACCCGTCTCCTGTCGACCCTTCAGGCCCTGCGTCTCCCTGGGGTCTTACCAACCTCGGGACCACCGTAGACACCTGGAGGCTCGGTGGGTACACCGGGCCGGGGCGAGCAGAGAGAGGGAGGCGGGGGAGCCGTCGCCGTCCGTCGACCCAGGATGCAGATCAACTCGGCTGCGCCGCCTGATGGTTGGTTCATTGTGGTGGTGTGTCAGGTCGTCATTCGGTTTACTCGGCGCCATGAACGATCGAATATCTCCGGCGGACGGCGCCGGCCTGCTGACCGGCAGGACCGTCATGATCACCGGCGCGTCGAGCGGTATCGGAGCGGCCGCTGCACGCTTGTTCGCCGACGAGGGGGCGTCCGTCGTCCTCATGGCGCGCCGCGAAGACCGGCTCGCAGGTCTCGCCCAGGAGATCGAGGCGTCCGGCGGGCGGGCGGCCTGGAGCGTCGGTGACGTGGCACGGGCGGAGGACGTCGAGCGTGCGGTGGCCATGGCCGTCGAGCACTTCGGGGGCCTGGACGGCGCCTTCAACAATGCGGGATACGCCGGTTCCGTGTTCGGCCCGTTGCACGAACTGCCGGAAGAGGACTTCGAGCAGATCATGGAGGTCAATGTCCGGGGGACGTGGAACTGTCTGCGTCGCCAGATCCCCGTCATGCTCTCCGCGGGCCGCGGCTCGATCGTCAACACGGCCAGTTCGGCGGGCCTGATCGCCACCGGTGCGCCAACACCCTATGTCGCGGCCAAGCATGCCGTTCTCGGCCTGACGAAGGCTGCGGCCGCGGAATACGGAGCGCACGGCATCCGCGTGAATTCCCTTGTGGTGGGCACCACGAGAACGGAAATGATCACCGCGGCCGTGGAGGCCGAGCCGGCGCTGGAGGAGGCATTCGTGGCGCGCCAGATCCAGAAGCGGATGGCGGAGCCGAAGGAGGTGGCGGAGGCGGCACTGTGGCTGCTGAGCGACCGTTCGTCGTTCGCCACGGGGAGCCATGTGGCGGTGGACGGCGGCATCCTCGCGGTGTGACGGGGGCGGGCCGGTTCCGGCCCGGCCGATGTGCCGCCTCCGGCCTGCGTGCTGGAAGCGGCTGCGGGGTGTGACAGGTGTGCGGACGGGAATTCCCCGTCGTCCATTTCAGGAGCCGTCCCAGAGGCCTTCGTCGCTTTCCACGACGTCGGCGTCGCAGCCCGCGCACATCCCGGTCGGGCGCGCCTGACCGAGGGCGACGACGTCCATGACGTCCTCGTGCGGGCACGTGTCCTGGTCGACAGGCCGGGCCAGAGCGACGGCGTGCGCTCCCGGCGTTCCCGGTTCGGGTTCGATACCCAGAAGGTCGTGTTCGAGGACGGCGGCACGGCTCGGTTCGGTGTGATCCAGGTGCTGGGTGCCAGGGGGGTGAGGGCTGCGGTGTCTTCGGTACCAGAGGGGCATGGCTCCACGATCACGCCGTATGCCTGTCGCGGTCTCTCTGGTTAGCCGATCCAGGTGAACACGACTCCGTGAATCGAAAAACCCTATGTGGTCTAATGTGCGCATTTGTTCCTTGATGGACATATAGTCGCCCGACAGTAGACAGATAGGAGCCGCCGCCCATGCCGCGTTTCAGCATCGTGGTCCCCGTCTATCGCGTGCAGGGCTACCTGCGCGAATGCCTGGACTCGGTGGTGGCGCAGGAATGCGGGGACTTCGAGTTGATCGCCGTCGACGACTGCTCGCCCGACACCTGTGGCGCCATCATCGACGAATTCGCGACGACCGACCATCGCGTGCGGCCCGTACACCTCGAGCGGAACGTGGGCCTGGGGCGCGCACGCAATGCCGGCCTCGAACAGGCCGTCGGCGACTACGTCGTCTTTCTCGACGGCGACGACACCCTGGCCCCCGGCGCCCTGGCCGCGATGGCAGCTCGTCTGGACGCCACCGCCGACCCCGACCTCCTCGTCTTCGACTACACGCGCACCTACTGGGACGACAGCCGACGCCCGAGCAGCGTCGCCCATCTCCTCGGCGAGGAGGGGCCCGACGTCGTCCGGCTCGCGGACCGGCCCGGACTGCTCGACCTGCTGCAGGTCGTCTGGAACAAGGCCTACCGGCGCGCATTTATCGACCAGCACGGCTTCACCTTCGCCGCCGGCTACTACGAGGACGTCCCGTGGACGTTCACCGCGCTGATCACGGCCGAACGGATCGCCGTCCTCGACCGGGCCTGCATCGAGTACCGCCAGCGCCGCCAGGGCGGGAACATCCTGAGCACCACCAGCCGCAAGCACTTCGATGTCTTCGGTCAGTACGACCTGCTGTTCGCGCACCTCGACGCCCACCCGGCGCTCGAACCCTGGCGGGGGCGGCTGTTCGAGAAGATGGTCGACCACTACCTCACCATCTACACCAAGCCCGGCCGGCTGCCCGAGAAGGACAAGGCGGAGTTCTTCCACGAGGCCGCCCGCCACTACCGGACGCGCCGACCCGACGGCCACCGGCGGCCGGGCGGCAGGCGCGGCCACCGCTACGCGCTGCTCGAACAGGACCTCCACCTGGCCATGCGCGGACTGCACGAGACGGTCCGCGGAACACGAGCCGCGCGGCGCCGGGCCGCAGACGTGGTCCACGGCGTCAAGCGGGCCGCGATGGCCGCCCACTATCGGGCCGAACTGTGCCGACCCGTCGAGAACGACATCGCGGTCTTCTCCTCGTACTGGAGCCGCGGAGTCACCGGGAACCCTGCCGCGATCGCCGAACGGCTCACTCGGCTCGCCCCGCACATCCGCCGCGTCTGGCTGCTCCGGCCGGACTGCGTGGACCGGGTCCCGGACGGCACCGCGTACGTACGGGTCGGCTCGCGCGCCTACTGGTCGGTCATGGCCCGTGCCAAGTACTTCGTCAACGACGTCAACTTCGCCGGCTCCGTGGTGAAACGCGCGGAGCAGATCCACGTCCAGACGCACCACGGCACCCCACTGAAGACCATGGGCGTGGACCAGCGGCGCTACCCGGCCTCCACCGACATGGACTTCGACGCGATGCTCAGGCGCTGCGACCGCTGGGACTACGGCCTCTCCTCCAACGCCTTCTCCACGGCCGTCTGGGAACGGGCCTACCCCACGGCCCACACCACCCTCGAGACCGGCTACCCGCGCAATGACGTGCTCGCCCGCGCGAGCGCCACCGAAGTGGACTGGGCGCGACGGGAGTTGGGGATCGCCGAGGGGACGACCGCGTTGCTCTACATGCCGACGCACCGCGAGTACGAAGGCACCTTCGTGCCCCGGCTCGACCTCGCCCGACTCGCGGAAGTCCTCGGCCCCGACACCGTCCTGCTCGTGCGCGGCCACTACTTCTACAGCTCCGCCCCGGAGTACCGCACGCTGCGCGGCAGCGGCCGCATCAAGGACGTCAGCGCACACCCCACGGTGGAGACCCTGTACCTGGCCGCCGACGGAATGATCACCGACTACTCCTCCGCGATGTTCGACTACGCGGTCCTCGACCGGCCGATCGTGATCTACGCGGACGACTGGGAGACCTACTCCGCCGTCCGCGGCACCTACTTCGACCTGCTGCAGGACCCGCCCGGTGCCGTCGCCCGCACCCAGGACGACCTGGAGGGGCTGCTCACCGAAGGGGTCTGGAACAGCCCCGAGACCACCGCCCTGCGAGCCGAATTCCGCCGCCGCTTCTGCCCGTTCGACGACGGCCGCGCCGCCGAACGCGTCGTGCGCCGGGTGTTCCTCGACGACACCACCCCGGTGCCGGTGACCCCGCTCGACCAGCGCCCCGCCCCACCCGCTCCCACCCGGCCCGCAGGTGTGGGCTCCGGTACCCCGCACCCGTCGGCAGCGAAGGAAGAACGAGCCCGATGAACACCCGCCTCAGTGTCATCGTCCCCATCTACGACGTGGAGGAGTACCTGCCCGCCTGCCTGGACTCCTTGGCCGCGCAGAGCATGAAGGACCTCGAGGTCGTCATGGTCGACGACGGCTCACCGGACGGCTCGGCCGCCATCGCCGCCGAGTACGCGGCCCGCGACGGGCGCTTCCGCCTCGTACGCAAGGAGAACGCCGGGCTGGGCGCGGCGCGCAACACCGGCGTCGCGCACGTCTCCCCGTCGAGCGAGTACCTCGCCTTCGTCGACAGCGACGACGTCGTACCGCCCGACGCCTACCGGACGATGGTCGGCAGCCTCGACGAGTCCGGCTCCGACTTCGCCACGGGGAACGTGCACCACTTGCGGGGCGAGAAGATCTGGCAGGCGGGCCAGATGCGGATGCTCTCCGGCGAGGCCCGCCGCCGGGTGCACATCGCCGACGACCCGCGGCTGATCGCCGACCGGATCGCCTGCAACAAGGTCTACCGACGCAGCTTCTGGGACCGATACGGCTTCTCCTTCCCGGTGGGCGTGCTGTACGAGGACACGCCCGTCGTACTGCCCGCCTACTACCGCGCCGAGGCGGTCGACATCGTCGGCGACCCGGTCTACTACTGGCGGTTGCGCGAGAGCTGGGCCGCTCCCTCGATCACCCAGCGCCGTACGGAGCCGAAGTCCGTCCGCGACCGCGTCGCCGGAGTCCTCGCCGTCAGCTCCTTCCTCGCCACCCTGCAGGACCCCCGGGCCGAGGCGTTCAAGCGGGAGTACGACGGCCGGGCGCTGCGGGACGACCTCCGCATCTTCCTGCGCGTCCTGCCCGACGGCGACGCCGAGTACCGCGAGGCATTCCTGTGCGAGGCCAACCGGTTCCTCGACCAGATCGACCCGAAACTCATCCTCGCCCTGCCCACGGAACTGCGGGTGCAATGGATTCTGGTGCGCAAGCACGCCCTGGACGAACTGCTCGAACTGCTCGCCTCCCGGCAGCGCTGGGACCGGGTGCCCATCACCGGACGGCGCCGCAAGTACGCCGAGTTCACTCCGCTCACCGACCGGGGCTTCGCGCTGCCCAAGCCGGCACTGCGCATCGACAAGGAGCTGTCACTGCGCTCACCGCTGCGCACCGCGGAATGGGACGGCGGCAAGCTCGTCCTCGAGGGCGATGCCTGGATCAGCCGGATCGACCTGGCGACCCGCCGCAGCAGCGTCAAGGCGGTTCAGCTCAAGCGGGACGGCAGCCGACGCCGCACCCTGCTGCCCACCGCCAACGTCCACCATCCGCTCGCCACCACCGACTCGGGCCAGAAGTCGCACAACTACGACTGGGCCGGATGGCGCGTCGAGATCGACCCCGAGCGTTTCCGCAGACACGGTGTCTGGCAGGAGGGGCTGTGGCACGTCGGCATCCACGTCTACGCGGCCGGCCTGTTCCGCAGGGGCGCGGTGTGGACACGCGGCGGCGCAGCCGCCAACTACCCGCCTGTGCACTGGGTGGACGCCGACCACCGCATCGTGCCCCACAGCGTCCGCAGCGCCCTGAAGATCCGTGTCGAGCGGGTCCGCGCACTCATCACGGAGCGCCGGTTCGACGGCGGCACACTGCGAGTGGAGGGTGAACTCCGCACCGAGCTGCGCCCGGACGAGCGCATGTCACTGCGGCTGACCAATCGCGCCACCGGCGACCGCATGGACTACCCGGCCGAGGTGGCCGGCCGTAGACGGGGCGACGCGCTCGCCGTCACCGTCCCGCTCGCGGAGGTCGCCCTGTTCGTCGACACGGACGGAGGCGGCACCCGCCCCGGCAAGCGCCGCTGGAGCACCGAATGGGTCGCCACCGATGAGCAGGGTTCGGAACGCCGCTTCTCCACGGTGGTCCGCGAAGGTCTCGCGGACCTGACCACCGACCTGTCCGAGGAGTTCGGGGCGGCCGGCGAGGGCGCCGAGATCGCCGTCACGGCCGGGGCCAACGGCTACCTGAAGATCACCAGCAGGGCGCGGCGCGCAATCATCGACCGTGTCGCCGAACTCGACGGAAAGATGGTCTTCTCCGGCCGGGCGAGCCTGCTGGACATCGGCAGAGAGCTGGTACTGCGCGCCCGCGGCCGCTCCGACGAGCGTCCCGGCCGAATCGACTGGCGCCCCGACGGCACCTTCACCGCCTCCTTCGACCCGTCCGTCATGGGCGGGGCGGGAGGCGGCCTGCCCCTGAAGGCCGGCCGGTGGAACTTCTTCCTCGTGGGCGAGGCCGGCGAACCGCGGACCGCCTTCGTCATCGACCGCCTCGCCTTGTCCCAGTTCCCCCTGCACAGCGAACTGAGGGGCCGGCGGTACTGGCTGGAGAACCGGTGGGAGGACTTCCCGCAGCTCAACTGCCGCTCCGAACTGGGCGACGACGAGCGCGGCCCGTACCGCCAGCTCCAGTTGCGCGAACAGGTCTACGCAACGATGCGTCAGAACGAACCCCTGCGCGACCAGGTCTGCTACTTCAGTTACAACGGCAAGCAGTGTTCCGACAGCCCACGCGCCATGCACGAGGAACTGACCCGCCGTGGGACGCGGTTGCGGCACCTGTGGGTCGTCCGCGACGGGCAGGTCGAACTGCCCGACGGCCTGGAGAAGGTGCGCATGTGGGGCCGCGAGTGGTTCGAGGCCCTGGCCACCAGCCGCTACATCGTCACCAACGGACACCTGCCCGACTGGTTCGAGCGCCGCCGCGGCCAGGTCGTCGTCCAGACCTGGCACGGCACCATGCTGAAGCAGATCGGCCACGACATCGCGACCCCGCGCTTCGACCGCGAGTACCACAACCGGCTCGTGCGCGAAGTGGTCAACTGGAGCCTGCTGGTCTCCTCCAACCGCTTCTCCACCCCGATCCTGCGCCGCGCCTTCTCCTACCGCGGCGAGATCCTCGAGGCCGGATACCCCCGCAACGACCGGCTGCACGCCCCCGACCGGGACGCGAGGGCCACCCGTGTCCGCCGCCGACTCGGCCTGCCCGACGGCAAGAAGGTCGTGCTCTACGCCCCCACATGGCGGGACGACAGCGCCCACAGCGCCGGCCAGTTCAAGTTCGACCTGCGCATCGACCTGGCCGATGCCCGCGAACGGCTCGGCGAGGACCACGTCCTGCTGATCCGCCGCCATTCCAACATCGTCGACGTCGTCCCGCAGGCCGGCGACGGCTTCATGTGGGACGTCTCCGAGTACCCGGACATCGCCGACCTCTACCTGGTCGCCGACCTCCTGGTCACGGACTACTCCTCGGTGATGTTCGACTACGCGCACCTCGGGCGGCCGATGCTGTTCTTCACGTACGACCTGGATCACTACCGGGACACCCTGCGCGGCTTCTACTTCGACTTCGAGGCCGACTCCCCGGGGCCGCTGCTGCGCACCTCGGCGGAGTTGATCGACGCGATCCGTGACATCGAGAAGGTGCACATCGCGCACCAGGACCGGTTCGCGCGCTTCCAGCACCTGTTCTGCGACCTGGACGACGGAAAGGCCGCCGCCCGGGTCGTCGACCGAATGCTGGAGCAGGCCGGGGAGGTGTGACGCGCACCGCCACATGCGAATAGCCGGTACGGCGGTGCGGAGAAGTCGAGATGTCCGCCCGGATATATGCTGTCCGATCAGTCGAGCGGAATTCGCCGGGGCCTTTCGGTCCGGTGAGATTGGGTGCGCCGAGACGGTGCTCCGTGAACGGGAGTGGAAGATGGCGACCGAAGCCGTCGAACAAGCCAGTGCATTTCGCGCAGCGGATCCTGCCGACACCTTGCGGTCGGAGATCGCGGAACTCAAGCACCGGGTCGCCCAACTGGAGTCGGAGAACGGCCGCCCCTCCCGCAGGGCGGGTCCGTTCACGCTCGAGGAATTCCTCCAGCCGATTCGCCGGGCCCGGGAGTCGTGGGACCTGCGGCGTGCGGCCGGCGGGCCCCAGGAGAAGACCGTCAAGGTCGTACAGCCGACCGGAATGACCCTGCCGGCCGACGGCGCGCTCCGCCGTGAGCCGCCGCGCAAGCCCGAGGACCGGCAACCCGACTACCTGGAGAAGTACGACAGTCGAACCTTGCTCTACGACGCGTTCCGGCAGGGCGACGACGTCTGGCTCTCGGGGCCGCCGATGCACAATCTCCGGGCCGAACTCGAAAAGGCCGACTGGCGCGTGGATGGCGGTGACGTCGCCGGAAAGCTCTCCCTGAGCGACTGGGGCCGCACCCAACGGTCACGGATCGTCGACGCCCCTCCCGGCCGGCATCTGACACTCGATGTGGGCGGCACGAAGTTCAGTACGGTCATCGCGCCCGACGATTCCGAGCTGTTCGCCGGACAGCGGACGATCATTACGAAATCCAAGGACAACGATCTCGTCTGGATCAGGGATTTTCTGCAGTATTACCACATCGTGCACGGCGTGACCGGGGTCGTTTTCTACGACAACAATTCCACCCGGTACTCGCCCCGCGACGTCGCCGACGTCATCGCCTCGGTCGACGGGATCACGACCGCGGTCGTCGTGGACTGGAAATTCCCCTGGGGACCGAACGCCGGACCGAACAATGTCTGGGATTCCGACTACTGCCAGTACTCTCTGCTGGAGCACGGCAGGTTTCGCTATCTGACCAGGGCGGCCGGTGTCATCAATGCCGACATCGACGAACTGGTTCTCACCAACGACGCGCGTCCGGTCTTCGACCACGTGGCGGAGTCGGAGGTCGGCGCCGTGACCTACGAGGGGCACTGGATCGCCAAGGCGACACCCGAGCCCATGAACCCGCTGCGGCAGCGACGCTTCGTCGACTACCGGCATCGGGCGCGGGGCACGACGACCGTGAAGTGGACGGTCCTGCCGGACATGGTGGACTGGCAGACCACGCAGTGGCGCGTGCACAGCGTCGTCGGTGCGGGAATCGAGCGCAACGAACAGATCCACCATCGCCACTACCAGGGCGTGAACAACGGCTGGAAGTACGACCGCGCCGAAGGCGTGGCCAAGCCGGGGCACGTCTACGACATCCGGATGTCGCACGTCCTGGACATCGTCTTCGGGAAATGATCCGGCGAGACGACGCCGGTCCGGTGGCACGACGCCCCGCTCGTCGTGCCACCGGACCGTTCAGTGCGCTGCGGAGCGCACCGGCCGCCCGAGCTGCCACACCGTCCAACCCGCCGCGACCCAGTCGAGCGGGTCGACGCAGGTGCGGACATCCACCAGCCGGCGCCCGGCCACCGCAGGGGCGGCCGAGGCCGGGAGTTCGGGGTCCTCGCTGAACTGGGGCCACTCGGTTGCCAGGACGGTGACCTCGGCCCCGTCCAGGGCCTCGGCGAGGGTGTCGGCATAGGTGTGCTCGGGGTGCAGCCGCCGGGCCGTCTCCAACGCCTCGGGGTCGTGGACGACCGGGTGGGCACCGGCTTCCCGCAGTCGGCGGGCCAGTTCGAGGGCCGGGGAATTGCGGACGTCACTCGTTCCCGCCTTGAAGGCCGCGCCGAGGAACGCGATGCGCACACCGGCCAGCCCCCTGCTCCCGGCCGCCTCCGCCACGAGGTCGACCGCCGCCTCCACACGTCCCCGGTTGACGCCCTCGACGGCCCGCAGCAGCGCGACCGCGTTCGTGGCCCCGATTTCGTCGATGCGGTGCGTGAAGGCCCGCAGGTCCTTGGGCAGACAGCCACCGCCGTAACCGATGCCGGGTCGCATGCCAGCGTGCCCGATCCGGTGGTCGATCCCGATGCCGTGGGCGACGGTCTTCACGTCCGCTCCGGCGAGCGCGCACACCTCGGCCATCGCGTTGATGAACGAAATCTTCGTGGCGAGGAAGGAGTTGGCCGCCGACTTGATGATCTCGGCCGTCGCCGGTTCGGTCACGATCAGCTCCACGTCCCCGCGCGCCAGGATCGGCGCGTACACCGCCTCGATCGCCTTCTGGGCCTCGGCACTGGACACCCCGGCGACGATTCGGTCGGGGTGGAGCGTGTCCTCGACCGCGTGCCCCTCGCGCAGGAACTCCGGGTTCCACACCAGGTCGACGCCGTCCACGGCATGTTCCTCGATGATGTCCCGAACACGTGCGACGGTGCCGACCGTCACGGTGGACTTGCCGACGATGGTGCAGGGGCGGGTGAGCAGCGGGGCCAGCGCGCCGACCGCGCCGAAGACCTGCTCCATGTCGTAGCTGCGGCCGTCCTCGCTCAACGGGGTGCCGACCGCGATGAAGTGCAGGTCGGCGAAGTCCGCGGCCTCCATGAGGTCGTCCGTGAAACGGAGGCGGCCGGTGGGCACGTACTTTTCGAGCAGGTCGTCGAGGCCCTTCTCGAAGAAGGGGCCGCGCCCGCTCTGAAGGATCCGGCAGGTGGCCGGGTTGAGTTCGACGCCGATCACGTCGTGCCCGAGCTCCGCCATGGCGGCGGCGTGAGGGGCTCCGAGGTGGCCACAGCCGATCACCGAGATACGCATTGCTGTCCTGTCCTTGACGTTCGGGGCTCTGGGACGTTCGGGCGCCATGACGCGCCGGCGAGGTCCGCCCGTCCGGACCTCACGTCCGGTCAGTCGAGTTGGAGCACGGTGGAGCGGGCCACGTCCTTGACGAAGGTGACACGCCGGTCGAAGGTGCCCTCGGCCGCCCACATCTTGCTGATGTCCCGCTCGACCTTGCGGTTGGTGTCGTCCAGGACGACAAGGGCGCCCTTGGCCAGCCGCGGCAGCAGTTGCGGCAGTGCGGGGTAGCGGGCGAGCGGCGCCGTCGGGCGCGGCGGCCCGTCGATGAAGAGCAGGTCGACATCGGTCACGTCACCGAGGCCGGACAGGTCGTACCACGGCTGTGTGCCGAGGCCCGGCACCTCGGTGTCGACCAGGGGAGCGTCGACGACCGTCGCCCACGACTCCAGGCCGTGGTCCGCGAGCCGTTGCCGGGTCACCTCGGCGAAGGCCCGGTCGTGCTCGATGGAGGTCACGTGCCCCTCGCCGCACTTGCGCAGCGCCGCCGCCGTCCACAGGGTCGACGCACCGGAGCCGCACTCCAGCATGGTGCGCCGGGCCGGCCGGCCCATCACCTCGTCGACGATGAACAGGACCGTCGGGGCGATCGCGGCCCAGTTGGCGCCCAGCACCGGCATGGGCATGTCGCCGTCGATGAGGTGGTCGTAGCGGCGCATCAACTCGGCCACCACGTAAGGCTGGTGCTCGAGTTGCTTGCGGATGCCCGTGAGCGCGGCGGTCAGCGTCTTGGTCTGCTGCTGGAGCGAACGCAGGATCTGCTCGGTGTCGGCGGCGCTGAGCACCGGCTGCGTCGGTTGTGTCGGCTCGGCCGGCTTGGCAGCCTGCGGCTTTGCGGGGGCCTTGAAGAGTTTCATCAGTTCTTCCTCATGAGGATGCCGGTGGTGTTGCTGGGGACGGTCGGGAGCGGTCCGAGCGCTCGTCCGTGGTGGGGGAGTCGTATCGCGGTGCGTGCTGCACAGGGCTCGGTGGCGGCGGCTGCGAAGGCTCAGGCGTCTCTCCCAGGAACACCCTGCGCACCACCCGCTCCGTGGCATGTCCGTCGTGGTGCGGGCAGAAGCGTGCGCGGAAGGCGGTGCGGAGTTGGGCGGAGCGGGAGCCGTTCCAGTGCCCAGTGGCGAAGATGTCGATCAATCCGTCCTGGGTTCGGGCGACCGGACCCGGCGGGAAGGTGCGAATGTCGAAGTAGGTGCCGCGGGCGGCCTCGTAGGCCAGGTGGTCGTCCGTGATCAGGACGATCGGGCGGTCCAGGGCCGCGTAGTCGAACATCAGGGACGAGTAGTCGGTGACCAGCACGTCGGAGGCCAGGCAGAGTTCCTCGACCGCGGCGTGCTGCGACACGTCGATCACACGCGGGTGGGGTTCCGTGGCGTTCTCGGCCATGGTCGCCAGATAGTGGGTGCGGGAGAGCACGACGTACGACGGGCCCAGGGCGCGCGCGAGGCGGGCGAGGTCCAGGCGTGGTGTCTGGGTGCGCTGGTAGTCGCGGTGGGTGGGGGCGTACAGGAGGACCGTCGCGTCGCCGTCGACGCCGAGGAGCTCGCGGGTGCGGCCGCGGTCCGCCTCGGTCGCCGTCACGAAGACGTCGTTTCGCGGGTTGCCGTATTCAAGAGTGGTGTAACCGGCTGGATAGACCCGTTCCCAGGTGAGGGTCGAATGCCGGTTCGCCGAGATGCTGTAGTCCCATTTGTCGGCGTTCTCCATGAGGGCCGCGAAGTCCATGCCGCCGCCCGCCGCCGGGTGTTCCTGCAGATCGAGGCCCATCTTCTTCAGGGGTGTGCCGTGGTGTGTCTGCAGCAGGATCTGACCGGGGCGCTTGCGCAGCCTGCGGTCGAAGTTGACGTTGTTGACCAGGTACTTCGCGCGGGCAAGAGCCGACCAGTAGGAGAACGTGCCGGGGACCAGACGGTCCGTCCCGGTCGGCACGGTATGGGCGTAGGCGGGGTGCGCGACCCAGGCCGTACGCATCGAGGGGACCAGTTCGCGCACCTTGGACTCGATCGCCGCGGGGCTGCAGGAGTAACCGCGGTTCCAGTAGGCGGAGAAAACCGCGAGATCGTCCTTGACGGGCAGCCGGCACTGGATGCGGTAGTGGGTCTGCAGCGCCGCACCATGCACCGCTCGGGCGGCGCGTCTGAGATGGCGCAGGGCGTGCGCACGGGCCTTGCGCGTCCCTGAGATGACGAGATACACGCGATGCGAGCCCAGGCGTACGAGACCGTGCCGCAGCCGGGTGGGGGCCGGCACCGGGCCGCCCGGGGTGCGGTAGCGGACGTAGTGGCCGCGGGCACGGCGGAGGAACTTGGCACGGCTGCCGCGCGGCAGCCGGCCACGGGTGGTGAAGATCGTGCAGAAGTGGTCGATCATCCGGCGAAAGAGGACGCGCCGCCACTGCTCGTCCAGTTCGGGGTGCGCGTCGAGGAACGCGAAGACTCGGTCGTACTGGTCGAAGACGTCGAAGTGCCTCGTACTGACCGTCGACAGGATGTTGCCCTGGCGGCGCTGCCGGTAGTGGACGCAGACCCGGTCGAGGGTCGCGACGGAACCCGCGGCCATCAGTGCCGGATAGGTCCAGGGGGTGTCCTCGTAGTACCCGGGGTGGAAGGTCAGGCCACAGTCGGCGAGGAACTCGCGCCGGTATGCCTTGTTCCAGACGACCATCAGCAGGCGCATGAGCGCGGGACGGTCCGCCAGGGCGAAGGGCTGCGGGCCCGACTGGTCCAGCAGCTGCGCGTGCTGATTGCGCAGGAGGCTGCCGTCCCAGTGCGCACGGGCGTAGTCGTAGATCAGGACGTCCGGGTCGCCTGTCTCCTTGAGCCGGCCGGCGATGGCGGCGAGCGATCCGGGGGTGAGGGTGTCGTCACTGTCGAGGAAGACGACGTACTCGCCGCGCGCCCGCGCGAGCCCGGCGTTGCGGGCCGGACCGAGGCCGACGTTCTCCGGGAGGTGGACGACCGTGACACGCGGGTCACGCGCCGCGTACGAGTCGAGGATCTCGCCGCAGGCGTCCGGTGAGGCATCGTCGACGGCGATCAGTTCCAGGTCCGTGCAGGACTGGCCGAGCACCGAGTCGAGGCAGGCGTGGAGGTACGCCTGTACCAGATGTGCGGGGACGATCACGCTGAACCGGGGCGCGGGTGCATCCAGTAGCCGACTACGAGAACGGGGCATGCACATATGGAACGACAAAAAGTATATTTAGTGGTGTTTTGCCCGTTATTCGGCGGTTCGTGGCGACGGTGAACGACGCGGCCGCCCGGCGATGTGTGGGTGGGCGGAGGGGGGGCGGAAACGTACTCCTCGGTGTTGCATGGCTGCCCCGCTGCCCCTGGAACTGCACGCCCGCGGGAGGGACCGGTAGCCCGTCGGACACTGGTGCCCAAGCGAACCGAGTCCGTCCCGCTCTGCCGACACCCGGCCCGTTGGTCGGGGCCGGGTGTCGACGGTTTCGGGCCCAGGTCACCCGCTGTCGTCGCCGCCCACGGACGGCAGGTATCGCGGTGCGCGCCAGGCGGCGAGGCGGGACTCCATCGACGCGCCCAGCGACAGCAGCTCGCCGTCCTGGTGGTCCCCGGCCATCAGTAGGATGCCGACGGGCAACTCACCCACGAAACCTGCGGGCACCGAAAGGGACGGGTATCCGGAGACGGCCGCCGGGGTGGACGACGGGATCACGTCGTTGTCTCCTCGCGCGCAGTCGGTCGTCCACGCGGGCGGATTGGTGGGCGAGGCGATGGCGTCGAGGCGGTGGGCGGCCATGGTCTCGTCGATGGAACGCCGGGACAGGTCCTTCAACGCCGCCCGCATGGCCAGGTAATCAGGGTCGGTGGTCGACGGCGCGGTGAGGGCCTGCTCGAACAACTCCTGTCCGGCAAAGCACGTCTGCTCTTGGCGGTGGGTGCGGTTGAACTCGATGAGTTCAGCGAGATCCTGCGGCCCTTCGCGGGTGGAGAGGTAGGTGTCGATGTCCCGGTGGAATTCGCTGAGCAGTGCCGGGAATTCGAGCTCGGCGAGCCGCTTCTGATACGGCGGCGTGACCTCGACGACCTCGGCGCCGGCCGCGCGCAGCTTCTTCGCCGTACGGGTCATCAAGGCGTCGACGTCGGACCCGAGCGACGGCAGCCGCCACAGACCGATCCGCATGCCGCGAAGGCCGCCGTGCCGAGGCAGGACGTCGTCCGTGGGACCGGCCGAGCCACGGGAGTACTCGTCGACGTCACCTCGTATCACGGACAGGGTGAGCGCGGTGTCGGTGACGTTGCGGGCCATGGGGCCTGCGGTGTCCTGCTCGGCGGAGATCGGCACCACGCCGTCCTGGCTGACCAGTCCGAGACTGGGCTTGTGGCCGACGACCCCGTTCATGCCGGCGGGGCACACGATCGAGCCGTCCGTCTCGGTGCCGATCGCCACCTGGGCCAGCGATGCGGCGAGCGCCGCGGCCGAACCGGAGGAGGACCCGCACGGGTTGCGGTCCAGGACGTACGGGTTGTTGGTCTGCCCACCGACTGCCGACCACCCCGACGTCGGCTTGGCCGCACGGAAGTTGGCCCATTCGGAGAGGTTGGTCTTGCCGAGGACGACCGCCCCGGCCTTCCTGAGCCGGGCCACCAGGTCGGCGTCGGCACGGGGCGGCTTCCCGGCCAGCGCCAGCGATCCGGCCGTGGAGGACAGCCCCCGGGTGTTCACGTTGTCCTTGATCAGCACGGGGATGCCGTCGAGAGGGCCGCGGACGGCGCCGCGCCGATGTCGGTCGTCGCTGGCGGCGGCCTGCCGCAGCGCCGTCGGGTCGGTGCGCAGCACCGCGTGGATCTTGGGGTCGACGGTTCTGATCCGCTGCAGATAGGCGGTGGTCAGCGCCGACGAGGTCAGCGAGCCTTTCGCCATGCGCGCCTGCAGTTGCGGGATCGTCACGGTGTCGAGGTCGACACCCAGTGACCTGTCCGCGCCGGCCGCCGACGGTAACGGCGCGGCGACGAGAAGGGGCACCGCCAACAGCAGGGCGCCCAGCGTGGTAACGCCTTTCTTCCTCACATTCCTCATGAGGCGTAGCGCACTACAACCACACGCCGCACCGCAAGGCCACGGCACCGGCCACGCGTCTGCGATCGGGTCGGGGCGCAACACCGAACGACGCCGTGAGCAGGATCAGTTCTCGACCACGCGAAGCCTCCCGTCATGGCATGCCGTGGCGCCCTAGGGCATCGCTACGCGGACCTGAGGCCGCGCGGTACCGCAGCGGGGACCAGCGGCCGGCGAGCGAACGGTCCGTGACCGCTGTGAGGGCACCGTCCGCCCACGAGACGTCGAGCTCGATCCGCCATGGGCGCGGATGCCCGTGAAGGTGTTGGTCGGCCATAGCGGCGGGGAGTGCCTTGAGCAGATCGATGTGCTTTCACTAACCCGCGGCGATCTCCTGTGGGAGAGCGGCTCGGCGTGCGGCGCCCGGCCCCTCGTGGGGCGGGACCGGCGCATGGCTGGTGAGAGGCGGAGGGGACCCCCGTTTGGAGGCACCTGCGACACGCCCAGCGGTTCCGGAATGTGCGAGGTCAGGGGCCTGTTGCTGGGCTGGGTGGACGCGACCGAACGTGTTGTTCCGATTGCGTACGGTATGCGTCCCTCGCACGGTTGCCGAGGAGTACCACTCGACAACCGCGAAAAGGTAGACCATGCGTATTTCCCGGAAAGCCGGTCTTGTTGCTTCCACCACGCTGTGCGGTGCCCTCGCCCTCGGCGTGGCCGGCCCGGCCGGCCCGGCCTTCTCTGCCGTCACGGACTCGCCGGCCCACAGCGCATCCGCCGCCCCGCTCCCGGGCGCGGAGGCGCTGGCGAAGCAGAATGCGGCACTGGCCGGAGCGGGCGCCGTCCTGCAGCCGGTGACCGACCTCGTCGCGGGCGTGCTCAAGGCCCCGGACGGCAAGCTGCCCAAGGACGAGGCCACCAAGCACGTGGCCGACGTCAAGAAGGCGTTGGACGGCCTGACGGCGGACGCGAAGGCCGCGACTGACAAGGCGGCTGCACCGGGCGCCCGCGCGCAGGCCCCCGGCGCCGACCTCGTCGTGAAGGCGGCGGCGGACCTGCAGGCCAAGGTGGACGCCCTGGTGAAGGCCTCCGCGGCGGGGGATGCGAAGGCGACCGCCGCCGCGCTGCAGGCGACCCTTACCGGCACGGTCAATGTGGTGGTGGCGATCGTGCTCGGTGGCGACCTGCCGGCGCCCGACCTGAAGGGCCTGCCCAAGCTGCCGACGCTGCCGGGTGTGTCCCCGGCGGAGACGCTGCCGTCGCTGTAGGCACCCGAGACGACTCGAGGTGATCGGGGGGCCGGCCCGTTCGGGGCCGGCCCCCCTTCCGTACGTCCGCCCGAAACGATGCCCTCATCGGTGCCTGAGGGAGCACACCAGCAGGGGCTGCTGGACTGCGCCGGTGAGGGCACACGACTTCCAGCGGGTGTGGCATCCCGTTCCGGGGCGGCTCGACGCCGCATGCCGCTTCCGCTCCAGGGCAACCGCACCTTCCGCGGCAGTCGTGCTGCGTGGCCACCTGGCAGCAACCGGCGGGGCATGTCGGCGTGCCGTGTTCCGTGTCCGGCCGGGCGCGGACCTACTGGTCGTCGGTCTCGTCCTGGTCCGTGAGGAATCCGCGCATCGGCGAGGGTGCCTCGGAAAGCACCTCACCCACGCTGAGCGGCAGGCCCCCCGGGGCGGGCTCGGGCGCCGGGAGAACGGGCAGGCGCGTGGCCAACACCCCCTGGTCTCCTTGGACGTCGGTCTTGAGGCTGCCGTACCCGCGCAACACGACGGCGATGGCCTCATGCATGGTGCGCCGGCCGTCCCGGTGTAGAAGGGCCGCAGGGCCCTCGACGATGGCCTCACGCTGCTCGGTGGCCGCCGTCTCGCGCAGAGCGCGGGAGGTGAACCACTCCACGAACACGGCGCCGTCCTCCGCGTCGGTGATGACGACGCCATGGGCGCGGTCACGCTCGCTGGCATCCGATCCCGGCAGGCCGATGCTGGCCAGGGCGTGACGCACCTCCTCGGCCAGCGGCCTGGGGCGCGAGAACGCACCCTGATCGGCGACAGCCTGGAGGACTGGGCGCAGTGGCTCCTGGCCGACCCCGACGTGCACGGAACGTATGCCTTCGCCGCCCGCTGGCAGGACCAACACGGCCCCCTCCCGCACGACCAACGCCTGATCCCCCGGCACTTCTTCACCCTCGGGGGCGCCTATGAGGACCACAACCTCGTCGCCAAAGAAGCCGCCCAGTGCATGCGCATCCGCGGCCCACTGGCTCAGACCGTTCACTCACTGCCCGACGGAGCCCAAGTCCAGATGACCGCCACCCCGCCGCCCGGCGACCCCGGCCTGCTCTCCCGCCACGAACTCGCCGTCCTCGCCGATGACTCCACCCTGCTGATCCAGGACGACGACGCCCGCCTGGGCGAGCCCGAACTTGCCTGGTTCGACACGCTGGCCGAGCACTGGATCAACACGACGCCCGCCATCGTCGCCATCGGAGCCGCCCGCCCCTTCACCGTGCCCGTCACCGTCGACGTACGCCGCACACCCCCGGCCGACGACACCGAACTGCAGCAAGCCGATCACGTCACACAGGCCGGCCTCGCGCTCCCCTCCGGACGTCTGCTGGTCTCCATGCAGGACACCCGCGACACGATCCCCCGCATCCCCCTCACCCCCGGGAACTACGCCGTGCGCATCTACTCCCACGACCTGAACATCCTCTCCGAGGACGCCCTGGAAGGCGAGGACCGCTACCACGTGGTGCTCTGGCCCACCGACGAAGACCAACCGGCCCAGGTCCTCAAGCGCTACCCCGAACCCCTTCCCGGAGGCTAGCCCGGACCACCGGGCGGGTCACAGGAAGCCGCCCGTGACGAGGAGATCGTGGCCGTCTGCTTGTCACGGGTGGCGATGCCGCGCCACTGGCCACGAAGGCTGATGCCCCCCGGGACAAAGACGGTGGCCTGCCGCCGCGCCGCGTCCGGCGGCGCTGGCGGTGCTGGCTGGCCGGAACCGGTATTTGAGGGTGTGTGACTGCGTTCACGTCATGCGGCGGCGGAGCCCGCCCACCTCCTCGCGAGGGCCGGCCGGTGCTCTGCACCAGCACAGACGTTCACACGGCGGCGCGGGACCGTGTGGTTAGGGGTGTGGTTGGTCGAGGTATTGGTCGGTCCAGGCGCTGATGATGTGTGCGGCGCGTTGGGCCTGTCCGCGTGCGGTGAGGAGGTGGTCGGCGCCTTCGAGGGAGATGAAGCTGCGGGGGTGGCGGGCTTCTTGGAAGATTTCGGCGGCGTTGTCGATGCCGACGGTGGTGTCGGTGGGGGAGTGCGC